>NZ_JAAVUQ010000018.1 GCF_018449515.1 Caballeronia sp. dw_19
ACAAAAAGGGACGCACATGAACGCCCTCATCGCAGTGCTCAACGGGGGCAAAGACCTCGATTCACTACAAACGGCGGCTCGCGCGATCAAGGTGGGTGCATTGATCTGCATTCGACTTTCCGGCCGGCGTTCGTTCGGCCAGCGCTCCGCGTTCGACGACGAGCACGTGTTTTGCGCCACGACCTGACTGCCATATTTGCAACCGGGCGACTACCCTGTTTCAAAGGTATCGGGGAAAGCCCTCCGATACCGTGAGCATGACTACGGTCTTGCGGCAGATGCAACGGCCACACCCCCGCGTTCCGACAAGCCATTGAACGTGTTGCCGGAATGCCATGTTGCGCGTTGGCTCAAACGGCTCAAGACGCAGGAGGGTCGCTCGGGACATCCGGCTTGCCGGAGTCGGCTGCCAGCGCATCACGGAACATGGACAGCCGCTGCTGGTAATTTTCGGCATCGCCGTAGGGAAGGAATGCTTGAGTCCTTGCCGGGGCGCCGAGTATTTTTCGAGCGTGCTTGATGGGGCACCAGTACTGTTCGGTACGCGCGGCGATCTCCGTTCCATAAGCAAGCAAGCCGTTCGCATACGCACAGTACGCGCAATTAAACTTCTCCATGAAGTTCAGATAGCTCAGGTGCCACCGGTCCATCACGATATAGTCCGAACGCCTGACCTTGCTGATCCTGTACACAGGAAAGCAGATGGCCTGATACAAACTCAAGCCGAGGTCGAGGAACAGCAGCGGCACGATCAGCCCATAGATGACGGGCGCGACCACGACAGTAGGCGGACGACTCTTGAAGAGCCATTGCAGCAGTCCCGTCTTCGATTGCTGGTGTGCCGCCCTGACCGACTTGTCGAATCTGATCCGCTTGCCGTCCACGCGATAGAACAGGGGCACTTCCGCCTGATGCACAACGGCCCTCAGCTCATCCTCCAGCACCTTTATCTGCGCCATCAGTTGCCGCACTTTCTCGTTCACATGACCCCCGTGCCAGTTGGATACGACCGATAATCCCGCCAACTCATGGCTGTTCGAGAAAGGCAGCAGGACTGCTGCCAAATAAACGCACGGCGACTAAGAGGAGGCATGCGCGACGGGTGCCTCATCTTCGCCGGCCGCTTTCCGGAGATAAGCGGCTGCCAGTCGTCGTAGCTCCTCTTCAGAGGCATCCTCGATCCCGATCAGGTGATTGTCCGCAGACCGGTGAGACGCTAGTAACTCATTGAGTTTCAGGTGAAGCGCCACGCTGTCCTTGTTCTGGCTTTGCTGGATCAGGAACACCATGATGAACGTGACAATGGTCGTTCCGGTATTGATCACCAGTTGCCAGTTTTCCGAGTAGTGGAAAACCGGCCCGGTCACAGCCCAGACCACAATACTGATTACCGCAAGGCCGAACGCTACGGGGGAACCGGTCCATCGGGTCACGGCACTCGCGAAGATATCGAAGGCGCGGGTAACAGGGTGATGGGTCGCGTAAGCGGGACTCAAGGTGTCAGGGACTGTGTCCAACGAGTCCGTTGACGACAACGGGTGCGACGGCTGCAATGGGTGCGGCGTTTCCTTTCGCATCGCTTTCTCCTGGCTATGCTTGGCTTTGTGTCATCGGACCAAGAGCAAAAATCATTCCGGATAGGCGGCTCAGAGAAGTTTGACGATATCGCGCTGGTATAAGACACGTTAGCACCATCATGCTTTAGCGCAGGCGAGGCGGTCCCGAAAGCTCCCGAAAGCTATAGGGACGAAGTGGACAATGGAAACCAGATGCCAATGGATAACAAACCTGAACGGCTGCTTCACGCTTCATTCAGCGATCGACCTGGCCTGGTTCCCGATCAAGACGCCGCGCCTCCAGGAAGTGCCGCCAGTTGCGTGACCCGAGACAGAACGATTACCCCTAACTGGATTGCGAAAGCCGCCGTCGACATCAGCAGGCATGCGCTCACGCCGGTCTGCGTCGCGAGCGCTGCACCGAGTAACGCGCCCACGGGACGCGCTCCATAGGTTGCAGTGCTCATGATGGCCGACACTCTGCCGAGCATAGCGTGGGGTGTGATTGCCTGGCGCAATGTTGTTGATCCAATTGTCCACAGCACTGGCCCGGCACCCAGCAAAAAGAAGCTCACGCAAGCCATCCATACATGCGGAAAAAACAAGGTCGCGCTCATCAGCACCGATGCCAGGAAGCCGCACACAGGGCCGATCACGAGGGTCCGGCCGAACGAAATTCGCCTGGACACTTCGGGTCCCGCCAGCGCACCGGCCACCATACCCGCGCCATAGGCCGCCAGGCTCACGCCGATCACCCATGAGGACATATGCAGATGGTGGGCCGCATAAGCCACGTAGACCGCCTGCAACACGAAATAGCCCAGGTTGAAGAAAACCGCGGTAAGAAGAATGGGGCGAAGCAGCGAGTCGCGGAATACGAAAGCGGCGCCCTCGCGGACCTCGGCGAGGAAATGCCTACCGGTCCTGGGCAGATGCGCTGAGACGGGTAACGCGCGCAGCAGCGCAACGGCGCAGGCCGATAGCAAGCTCGCCACCGCGTAGGCCCAACCCGCACCCACGGAGCCCACGATCACCCCGCCTAGCGCCGGCCCCGCCGAATACGCAACGCTTCTGGCCAACTCGATACGGCCGTTTGCAGCCGGCAGCGCAGCGCGAGGCACGAGAGACGGAACGAGCGATGGTGCTGCGACACTGTAAGCGACCGTACCCGCCGCGCCGATAAAACCGCAAACAGCAAGCAGCGGCAGTGTGAGCAGATGGATTCCGATCAGCACAAGGATCGTGAGCATTGCCAGTACGCGAACGGCTTCGGCACTTGCCATCAGTGCGCGTCGCGAGTGACGGTCGGCATAGACACCCATCGGCAACGAGAGCAGCAGGAAGGGCAGCGTCTGGGCGGTTTGCAGCAGGCCCGTTTGCGCGGCGCTTGCACCCAGCAGGAACACTGCAACGAGCGGCGCGGCGGCAAGACTGATCTGTTCGGCGGACTGTGCCAGCAGATTCGACCATGCTAAACGATGGAACGCCGACGGCAGGGTGGTGCGCTGGTTTGACGGCGGGTGCATGACGTGAGGCTCCTTGGGAGGTGGCCCGATCATCATGGTGTGCGAAGGCGTTCGATACGCCCCGGATCTTGCGCTTACGTTCAGCTACGCCAATAATTTCGTCATGGACAGTTAGTGGTAGTCGTCTTCCAACTGATCTCGTACCGCCAGGATTGTCACTGTATCGCTGTCGTCTATTTCGAATAACGCTACATAGCCGGATCGCCCGAAAGGGATAATCAGCTCCCGCAGAAAGGGAACATTCGGCTGCGCCTTTCGGCAGGTAAAGGGTGAAGCACGAAGTGTGGCGATACCCTCGTAGACTGCGAGAAGAGCACGCTCGGCGAGCGATACGTCCAGCGCATCGCGTGTGAGGATGAAGTCGTAAAGTCGTTCGAGATCTTCTGCGGCACTACCGGTAAAGCGTATTTCGAACGTCATCGGCGCGTCTTGCTCCGCGTTTTCGCTGCATCTAGCCGCTGACTCAAGCGAGAAAGTACTTCCTCGGCCGAAATATAGTCGCCGCTACGCTTCGCATCGTCACGAGACGCAAGTCCGCGAGCAACGAACTCGCTATGATGCTGTCGACGCAGGATATTCTCGCGAATCGCCTGTTCGACAAAACCGGAGAGACTTTCGCCTTCCTGCAGGACGCTTTCGGCAGCCTCGCGCAATTCTGGTTCGACCCGTACCGACGGGAATGTCGCTGTTTTCATGATTCACGCTCCATGCATCGCAATTGCGATGCATCATCGTGTTTTACTGGATTGAACGCAAGGGAATCCAGTCAATGGTCGTGCTTGATCAAGCGGCTTTCACATCCTGAGTGTGCTGTCGTTGCAAAAAGCGCCACATGGGTTGAAATGACCACGTGACGCTTTTGCCTTTTGCATTGCCCAACGTTATCGGGTGTTCGCTAGCGCTGTGATCTTGCGGATCGTATCGGCGCAAGCAGTTGCTGCTTCAACGCCCTTCACGACGAAGTGCTCGCGAAAGAACTTCGTGTGTTCTTCGCCCGAGTGGAAGTGATGTGGTGTCAACACAGCGGACAAGACCGGCGTGCCGGTTTCCAGTTGCACTTGCATCAAGCCGGTGATGACGGCCTGCGCCACGAATTCATGCCGATAGATGCCGCCGTCTACCACGAGCCCGGCTGCAACGATAGCCGCGTAGTCGCCGCGTTGAGCGAGCAGCTTCGCGTGCAGGGGGATTTCGAAGGCACCGGCGACTTCATAGAGATCGATGTCGTCGCGGCTGAATCCTTGTGCCTGGATGGCGTCGAGGAAGGACGCTTTGCATTGGTCGACAATGTCGCGATGCCAGCACGCTTGAATGAATGCGATGCGGGCACGGGGTTTTGCTGCCGTGCTAACGGCGGGATTACTTTCGAGAGTAGTGGAGAGCGTCATAAATTTAAGCCTGTTTGTGTGAACAGGGCGAAGGACGGCATGGTTCCTCAACGCACATGCTTTCGCGCAGAGGGACGCACGCCGTCCCGTTCTCTTTCATCCGGACTATGACCGTCGGCCCCGGGATCAAACCGGGTCTGCTGACCTTTGTGTGTTGCCATGTTTTTCGGGGCAACACACAAAGCGCTCGCGGGCTACGCGCACATGTTGTACGCGATTACCGCCGGTGGGGAGTTTCACCCCGCCCCGAGAACTTGTTCTTAGTGAACGGAACGTAAATTATCATGATTTTTAAAAATGTGCCGAATACACGATTGGGTTTTGCTCGCGCCGGTGGACGGGGGGTGGGGGTTCGGGGGGGCGGTGCCAGGTTTCAGGGTTAGTGGTCGGGGGTCAATGCCGGGTTGGTGCTTTCGGCGTTAGTGGTCTGCGAGAGTCGGATTTTCTCTTTATCACTATTAGCCACTGTGCGTGGCGGCACGTCATTTCTTTGTCCAAAGCGACAAAGAAACGAAGCAAAGAAAGCGCTTTAACCGCTCTACCCTAAGTGTCCACAGCGTGCAGTTTTCATTCATGGGTGCCCCAAAAGCACGGTGCTCGCCAGAGCCACGGATGTTTGAACCCCTCCTTCTCCGAACACCGATACCCACACGCTTCGCCACCAGTGATTGAATCTGCCCAAGGGGCACCCCGCGCTATCCGCGGACGCCAACCACCAACTATGTGCGCAACTCGAACCACGTCGCTAACCCACCGAGAAACCAGGTCGCGAAAATGCGAGCGGCCATAACCGACAAAATAATGCGCAGGCCACTCAATCAACCTACGAAAAA
Organism: Caballeronia sp. dw_19; assembly: GCF_018449515.1. Classification (GTDB taxonomy): domain Bacteria; phylum Pseudomonadota; class Gammaproteobacteria; order Burkholderiales; family Burkholderiaceae; genus Caballeronia. The sequence goes on from NZ_JAAVUQ010000018.1 coordinate 5,304, forward strand.
CGACGCTTCAAATATGCGCCCGGTCGTGTAGCCCACCAAGAGAACGGCGCAGAATAAGCAGCCGACATACGAAGAACTGCAGAAGCAGATACGCAGATACGCGTGAGGCCGTGCGGGTTCCTTGGCAATTGTGCTTGCCCGAGAGCGTACGGGGCGAAGCGTGTTCGTGTCAGGATTCGCGAGAAGGAGGGTTTCACATATCCTTCGCTCTGGCGAGCACCGTGCTTTTGGGGCACCTATGAATAGAAACTGCACGCTGTGGACACTTAGGGTAGCGTGTTTTAAAAGCGTTTTCTTTGCTTCGTTTCTTTGTCGCTTTGGACAAAGAAATGACGTGCCGCCACGCACAGTGGCTAATAGTGATAAAGAGAAAATCCGACTCTCGCAGACCACTAACACTGAAAGCAGCAACCCGGCACCAACCCCGACCGCTAACCCCAGAACCGACCACCCCGACCGCCGCCCCCAAACCCGCCAAAACCCCGGTCCACCGGCGCGAGCAAACCACCCGTCAAGCCTTCCCCCTCCAGGGAACTAACCGCCGCTCCAGCGCCCGCATACCGAGATCGAAGGTCCATGCAATCAATCCGATCAACACAATCCCCATCACCACCACATCGGTTCTGAGAAAGCTCGATGCGTTGAGCACCATCTGCCCAAGCCCAGCCGTTGCCGCCACCATCTCGGCCGCAACCAGCGTTGTCCAGCCAAACCCAATCGCGATCCGTAATCCCGTCAAAATCTCGGGCAACGCGGCCGGCAGCACAACAAACCGCACGACCTGCCCAAAGCTCCCGCCAAGGGAATACGCTGCGTTCACCTGCTCAGCGGTAGCGCTCCGCGCACCTGCCCGCGCAGCCATCGCGATCGGCGCGAAGCAGGCAAGATAGATCACGATCAGCTTCGCGGTTTCATCGATACCAAACCAGATCACGACCAACGGTAAATACGCGAGCGGCGGCAGCGGCCGATAAAACTCCAGCGGCGGATCGAGCAGGCCCCGCGCGATGCGGCTCACCCCCATGAGGATGCCGACAGGCACGGCCGTCACGCTCGCCAGCGCGAACGCGCCGAACACACGAATAGCGCTCCACAGCAAATGCTCGGACAGTGGCAGGCCGCCTTGAATACGGCCATTCCACGCGTCAATGAACGCACTCCACACCGCCTGCGGCGAGGGCAGGAAAAGCGGCGGCACCCAATGAAAAGCCGTGGCCGCCCACCACAGCACGGCAATAGCAGCGACCGACACCGCACTCAGGACCGCGGTCGGGCCCTCGCCGGGAAGACCACGCCGTGGCTTGCGTCTGCGCTTGGCTTGCGACATGGCGGCGGCAGGCGGTAGCGAGTCGATCGAACTCATCAAATCACCTCCTGCAGCGCGGCGTGCGATCCGCCATGCAGTCGCCGAACCAGCCGCTCGCGCCATTCGATGAACGCAGGCGATGACTTCACCGCGCGTGCATCGCGCGATTCGAGAAACTGCCGCGCGAACGGCAACGCGTGGCTCTCGGCGATCCGGCCAGGACCCGGTGTCATCAGAACCAGCCGCGTCGCCAGGAACAACGCTTCTTCCACGCTATGCGTGATGAAGAAAATAGTCTTGCGGGTGCGGCCCCATACATCGAGCACGAGCTCCTGCATGGTCTCGCGCGTAAGTGCGTCAAGCGCGCCCATCGGTTCATCCATCAGCAGGACCTGCGGATCGCTCGCAAGCGCGCGTGCGATTCCAACACGTTGCTGCATGCCGCCCGAAAGCGCGTAGACTCGCGCATCCGCATGTTTTTCCAGACCGACGAGGGCCAGCGTTTCACGCGCTATCTCACGACGCCGCGTGCGGCCCACACCCTGAAAACGAAGTCCGAGCGCGACGTTATCAATCACATCGAGCCACGGCATCAACGCATATTTCTGAAACACGACACCGCGTTCGGCACCGGGCCCGACGATCGGTTCACCGTTCAGCCGCGCCTCGCCAGCAGTCGGATCGATGAAACCGGCGAGGCAGTTCAGCAGCGTTGTCTTGCCGCATCCGGAGGCGCCAAGCGCAACCACGAACTCGCCACTGTCGATCTGCAGATCGACGCCCTCCAGAGCGGCCGTCGCCGCGCCCTCATAGGTCACGCCGAGGCCGCGAATGTCCAGCGTGCTCATCGCGATGCTTGCTGTACGAAACGTGGGTCGACGCCGACCGAATAGTCAGGCAGCAGGTTCTGGATCGTGCCCTGCGCCTTCAGGAAGGCCGCAGTGGCCGCCAACGACTTCGCGGCGCCCGACTGAGCACCACCGCCAAGCCAGGCCGGTGAAGCCTGTTCGGTGAGTGTCGGGAAGGCGTAAAGCGCGAGACTGGCAGGCACGTCGGCAGCGGTCGCGCCCGATTCCTTCGCCACATCCTCGACTTCCTTCGACCCGGCTGTCCAGGCAGATTTGTGATCGCGATACTGGGCGTCGGTGGCGGCGAGCACCTTGACCAGACCCGTCACGAATGCATCGTTATCCTGCGCAAACTTGCGGCTGACAGCGAAACCGTCGAAGGTTGCCTTGCCGGTTTCCTTCGCGACTTCACCCGATGTAATCAGCACCTTGCCGTTCTTCTTGACCTTCGCCAGCACCGGGTCCCAGATATAGGTGGCGTCAATGTCACCGCGTTCCCACGCCGCAGCCACTTCAGGTGGCCGCAGGTTCAGGATCTTCACCGTAGACGGATCGACGCCGGCATTTTGCAACGCGACAAGTGCGTGGAAGTGAGAGGTGGAGACGAACGGCAGACCGATTTTCTTGCCCTTGAGATCGCTTATCCTGGTCACGCCGGAGCCGTCACGGGCAACGAGCGCTTCGGCGTCGTTGATGTTGTCGAGGATCCAGAACAGGGAGATGTCCACCCCTTGCGAGAGGCCGGCCGCGATCGGGCTGGAACCGGCTTCACCCAGTTGAATGGAACCGGATGCCAGCGCGCGGATCACATCGGCGCCGCTGCCAAGCTTGCGATACGTCACCTTATAGCCGGTCGCTTTTTCCACTGCGCCGCTCACTTGAGCGTAACGCCACGGTACGACCATGTCCTGGTAACCAATCACGACTTCACGCGACTGCGCGTGAGCGGCACTCGCGGCCACGGCGAAGAGTGCAACACCGGCGCACGCGCGCAAGGAGGAGAGAAAGCGTTTCATCGGAAGCCCCGGTTCAAGTGTGTCTCGTGAAAGGCTTTCGACTATAAGCAATCCGCGCGCAAGCGGTTAGAAGCATTCGTGCGTTGCAAATGACGTCGTTCAAGCGTTGCTTTGCACGTTGTGCTGGAAGTATCGGGCCCGCGCTTTACACGGTCCTCAGCCGTTTTTCGAACGTGCGCGTGAGCCACGAAATTGGATAGCAGTAGGCGAAGAAGATCACGAGCGTCGCGACGTAGGTCAGCACCGTAAAGCTGCTGCGTGCGACCGTGCTGCTGGCGATCTGCGCGGTGTCGAGCAGGTCATGAATGCCCACCAGCGACGACAACGCGGTGCCCATGGTGATGATGGCGTACACGTTCATCCATGGTGGCAACATGCGGCGAACGCATTGCGGCACGACTATTTTCAGCAGGATTTGCGAACGGGAAAACGCAAGCGAGGCCGCCGCTTCCCACTGCGCTGAAGGAATGGAAGCAACCGCGCCGCGAAATACTTCCGCTATGTTCGCGCTGGCTGGCAGAGCAAGCCCGAGCATCACCTTTAGCCAGTCCGGGAACGGTACGGTAGTGCCGAAAACGTGGATCTCGAAGGGGAACACGTAGGTCGTGAAGTAGATCAGCACGAGCCATGGGGCGTTGCGAAACGCGACAATCCACAGTCTTGCCAACCGCCCGGCGAAGGATTTAGACATCGCCAGGGCACCCGCAAGCAGGCCGATCAATGTCCCTATAAAAATCGCGCCGATACTGATAAGCACGTTCATCGCAAAGCCGTGGGCCAGCGCCGGAGCCCATTCTACGAGACGTGCCAGGGTCTCGCCGCGCGAGCCTGCTTCGGGCGCGAGTGACCACAAAGTGGCGCCCACCGCGACAATGCCAAGCACGGCGTAGATGCCGGGCGGCAAGCGCGTGCCAGCGAGCTTGCCCGTGGCTGACGCAGAATCAGTAGCCATAACCCGGAATCCTGTAACGACGTTCGAGCCAGCGGCCGGCCAGCGTGACCAGCCAGGTGAGCACGCCGAAGAACGCGAGAATCAGCAGCATCAAAGCGAGCACATTGTCGCGCTGGGTCCAGATCATGATGGACTGGTAGGTGACATCGCCCACGGCGATAGCCGATGCCACCGCCGACGCTTTCACCAGTTCCACCATGTTGTTGACGAGAGCAGGCAGCGCCGAGCGCAACGCGAGCGGCAGCTCGATGCGCCAGAAACGCGCGGCACGGCTGAAACCGAGCGAGGCTGCACCTTCAAGCGTTTGAGAGGGCAGTGCGTCGAAGCCGGCGCGCAACGCTTCGGCGTGAAATGCGGCTTTATGCAGCGACAGTACAAGTACGACCCAGAAGAACGGCTTGAACGGGTTATCGATACCGCGTGCATGCAGCCATTGCGTGATCAGCATGTTCAGCACGAGAAACGCGCAGTAGAGCTGTACGAGCGTGGGTGCATTGCGGGTGATTTCGATGAAACCGCGCGCCAGTCCGGAAACCAGCCGGTTGCGGCCGCGCAGTGCGAGCAGCAACACGAGCCCTGCAACGGCGCTGGCCGTCATGGTCGAAACAATGATCTCGATGCTCACGCCCAGACCCTGCACGAACGGCACGCGCTCGTAGTCGTCGAGCAGGAAGCGGTAGTCGAGCCCAAGACGCGCTGTTGCCGTGACGAAGCCGTGCAGCAGCGTGTCCATGCTAGTTCTCCACGGGCAATTGCCGATGCCATTCAGCCAGCGCGGGCGACGGCGGGTTGAGCCCGTTCTTCGCCTCGGTCGCAATAAGCCAGCCGTTGCGATGCAGGTCGCGCACGAATGTATCGAGTTTGGCGGCGGTATCGTGTTCGCCCTGACGCACCCAGATCACCGACGGTGCGGGTTCCAGCTCAGGCTGCAGGACGCGATAGTCATGCCACTCGGGGTCACTCTGCAGCAGCGGATAAAGCAGTGGCGCAGCGTCATGAACGGCTGCGATGCAACTGCCGCCGCGCAGCGCCAGCAGCGACTGGGAGGCGCCCGGAAAGGCCCGCGGGATCGCACCGTAGCGTTCCACTATCGGGCGGATGTAACTGCTGCCCTGCGAAATGCAAACCGGCTTGCCGCGCAGATCTTCCCAGCGCGTAATACCGCTTGTTTTAAGCGTGATTGCCGTTCCGCCAACGCGATAGTAGGGCGTGGGTACATGGTCCAGCATTTCGCCGCGCTGGGTGTTGTACTCCATGTTTGCGATCAGGATATCGACCTTGCCCTGCTGAAGAAACTGAACCCGTGTGGAGGGCAACACGGACACCAACTGCACCTTCACGCCCAACCTTTTACCGAGTTCGTTAGCCAGGTCAACATTAAAACCACGCGGCTGTTGCGTCGCGGGATCGAGTGAACCGAACGGACTGCCGCCGATCAACACACCCACGGCGAGTTCATGGCGGGAGTTGATTTTGTCCAGGGTCGCGTCCGCGTGTGCAGTCAAGGAAAAGGCCATGGCCGATGCCAGCACGACGGATCTAAGCAGGCAGCGGAAGTTCGTCAGGATCATAGCGGTGAATAGCGGCAGAAGAGCCCAATAGAATAGGTAAGCGCCCGCGCGTCGCCAAGGAAGCGAATCTGCTAAGCAAATCATAAGACTGGTGGATTAAGGACTTAGAAAAGTACGCAGGGAGCGGTTGCATTCGGGGGCATCTTTGGCATCTTTAGCAAGGAGGCTGCTATCGATTCGACGAATGCTTGGTTATCGAAAAGCGGCATGGTTCTTAGAATCTTCGCTCCAGCATGCTTTCGTGCGCTTGAGAAGGAACCCCGCGATGACTCAGTTGATTCTTTCGAAACGCGCCGTCAGGACCCTTGTAAAAACTTCCGTGGAGGTCGCATGAGTCTGCTGGCGCTCGCGCTCGATCCGCTTCAGGACGCTTCACCGCTTGGCCTTGCGCCGGCACGATCGGGCGTTGACCGGAGCGCTGATCCAGTGCTGGTTTCATTGCGCGATGTCCACCTCTCTTACGGCACGGTACCGGTGCTCAAGGGCATCGATCTGCGCGTGCGACGAGGCGAGGCCGTCTCCATCATCGGGCCGTCCGGTTCCGGCAAGTCGACGCTCTTGCGTGTGATCAACGGCCTTATCTCGCCGCAGCAGGGCGATGTGCATGTCGACGGAATCGATGTCCGCGCGCAGCGCACCGACGCGCAGAAAATAGCGTTGCGCAAGCGCATTGGGTTTGTGTTCCAGCAATACAACCTGTTCCCGCACTTGAACGTGCTCGCCAACCTGACCATCGCGCCCATGAGCGTGCTCGGACGCAGTCGCGCCGAAGCCGAGCACGACGCACACGCCCTGCTGGCGAAGGTGCGCCTGGCTGACAAGGCCAATGCATATCCGGGCGAGCTGTCCGGAGGCCAGCAGCAGCGTGTCGCTATTGCTCGGACGCTTGCCATGCGCCCCGACCTGATCCTCTTCGACGAAGTGACGTCTGCGCTCGATCCGGAAACAGTGGGCGAAGTCCTCACGGTGATTGGCGAACTCGTCGACGACGGCCAGACCTGCGTGCTGGTCACGCATGAAATGCGTTTCGCCGAAGATGTCAGCGATGAAGTGTTTTTCACGGAGGGTGGCTTGATTGTCGAGCACGGCGCGCCCTCGCAAATCTTCGCCGCACCGGAGAACGAACGCACACGCCTGTTTCTTCAACGCGCACGCGGCGAGGACCGGCGCGCACTGCGCAAACGCTCGCGAAGCGGTGCCGCTCTCGCTTTGGCCGGCACCTGACTCCTGCAAAACTTTTACGACCCTATCCCGACATGACCGCAACCTCCGCACCCGATCAGATTGGCGAACGCCAGGCCGCTGTTGCCGCATTGCTGGACCATGTACGTCATATGGTGGCGAAGCAGGGCGTGACCCGCGCTGCGCTCGATGCCATCAGCGAGCGCTTGCAGGCGCTCGCCGTGCACCACGCCGAGTTGTTCACTGCCGGGGATTTCCCGCCGCCGCAAGCAGGCAGCGGCGATACGTCGACGCGATACAGGCTGAATCCCGGCGAGGACGGGTTCGCGCTTTATCTCAACTCGCTGCTGCCCGGCAAGACCACTATTCCGCATAACCACGACACGTGGGCAGTCATCGCGGCGCTCGATGGCGAGGAACTGAATCGTGTCTATAAGCGTACCGACGACGGTACGGACCCCGAACGCGCCACGCTCGATCTCGAGCGGGAAGTCGTGGTGCGTCCGGGTACATCGATCGCGTTCCTGCCTGAAGACATTCATAGCATCCACGTGACGGGTGCAACCCCCACCTTGCATTTTCATCTCTATGGGCGGCCGCTGGAAACGCTCTCTGGCCGCCTCGGATATGAACTCGATACCGGGCGTGTAGTGCGCTACAACACGACCCATCTGCACAGTGACACGCAGGCGGTTGGCTGATGAGTCCGCCCCTGCTGCGTAAAGCGACGCGCCTGATGCGTGCCGGTGCGCCTGCGTTCATCGATGGCGCCGCGCCGGTCAATGTACCGGTCGAACGCACGAGCACGGTTCGTTTCGAGAACACGTTGAGCCACGCGGCGCTCCATAAACGGCGCGAGGCAGGTGAGGCCATCAGCACGTATGGACGGCATGGCACGCAGACACACCGGGCGCTGGAAGCGGCTATCGGGGAACTGGAAGGGGCGTGTGATGTGCTGCTTGCCCCTTCAGGTTTGTCGGCAATCTCACTGGTGTTTATCGGCTTGTTGTCGCCGGGCGATCACGTGCTGGTTCACGACGGTGTCTATGGCCCCTTGCGCGAACGGATCGAACCGCTGCTTACGCGGCTGGGTGTTGCATTCAGCTATTTCAGCGCAGCCGACGGCTTGCCGCATAAGTTGCTTCAAGCCAATACGCGACTGATTTACGCAGAGTCGCCGAGTTCGTTTCTATACGAGATCATCGATCTCCCCGCGCTTGCGGATTTTGCTCACGAGCAAGGGGTCCTGCTCGCCGCGGACAACACGTGGGGCGCGGGCTTGCTCTATCAACCGCTGGCGCTGGGCGCGGATGTCTCCATCCAGGCTGTCACCAAGTATCTCGGCGGACACTCGGACTTGATGCAAGGCGCGGTATCAACCGCGGATGCAGGCATCGGGCAGCGCTTAAGAGAGGCCCACGACGCGTTGGGCTTAAGCGTCAGCGCCGACGACGCCTATCTCGCATTGCGCGGCATCCGTACGCTCCCCGTACGCCTTGCACAACATGCACGCGGCGCGTTTGCCGTCGCGTCGTATCTGCAACGCGTGCGCCAGGTCACGCGCATCTTCCATCCGGCGCTGGCTACCGATCCCGGACACGCATTGTGGTCGCGCGATTTCCACGGCGCGAACGGGCTTGTCTCGTTCGCCTTGCGTGACGCCGATACCGGCCACGCTGCTGCTTTCATCGACCAGTTGCACCTATTCAGCATTGGCGCGTCATGGGGCGGCTATGAAAGCCTTGCGCTGATCGCACCGCCACGGCGTTTGCGTTCCCATAGTTATTGGCAGGGACAGGAAGCCGTGATCCGGTTGCATATTGGGCTGGAGGATGCGGACGATCTAATCCTCGACCTTGCACAAGCGTTTCGCAGCGTGCTGTCCTGAACGCTGTCCATCTCTTCTTCCGGCCCTTCTCCAATGACCTCAACCCGAAACGATGTGGCTTTCGTCGATGCATCCATTGTCCGCACATGGCTCAACGATAAAGCCGAAATCGCCTTGCTCGATGTCCGCGAAGCCGGGCAGTTCGGTGAAGGGCATCCGTTCTTCGCGATCCCGTTGCCCTATAGCCGGCTGGAGATCGATGCGCCTCGACTGGTGCCGAAACCCGGCACGCGGATCGTCTTGCTTGATGACGGCGAGCACGCCGATAACGAAGGTATCGCGGTACTCGCAGCACGTCGGTTGCGAGCACTCGGCTACACGAAGGTATCCATCCTGCGTGATGGCGCGCGCGGTTGGCAGGCGGCGGGTTATACGCTGTTTAAGGGCGTAAATCTGCCATCGAAGACCTTTGGAGAACTCGTTGAACACGCGTATGGCACACCGCATCTATCGCCCGAAGAGCTTGCGGTTCTGATCGAAGAAGGACGAGCTCATGTGTTGTTCGACGGACGGACGCTCGATGAACATCGAAAGATGACGATCCCAGGCGCTATTCCCGTGCCGAACGGCGAGCTGGCGTATCGGATCGGAACGCTGGTAGCCAACCCCGCCACACCGATCGTGATTCATTGTGCAGGGCGCACGCGCAGCATTATCGGTGCTCAGACCTTGCGCAACCTTGGCGTGCCGAATCCGGTGATCGCGCTGGAGAATGGCACGCAAGGCTGGGCGCTCGCGGGACTCAAGCTCGAACATGGCAGTGAGCGCCGCTACCCGGAGGGTTTGAACGAAGCGGCGGTTGCTGACGCGCAAACGCGCGCGGCCAAGCTTGCTGCCCGCTTCCACGTTGCAACGCTCGATGCTTCCGCCGCGCAAGAATGGCTTGCTGATCCGAACCGGACGACCTTCCTGATCGATGTCCGTACGCCGGAAGAGTTCGCGCACGACGGCTTGCCGAGTGCCGTCCACGCGCCGGGAGGGCAATTAGTACAGGCAACTGACCAGACCATTGGCGTGCGGCGTGCCCGCGTGCTGCTGGTCGATTACGACGGCGTCCGCGCTCCTGTGATTGCTACATGGCTCGTGCAGTTAGGCTTCGAGGCCGCGTTGATCGATGCCCCCAATGCAACTACACTGCACCTCGCCAGGCAGATTGCATCGGCACAATCGTCCTTGCCGCTGCTCGACACGGCCGCGTTGCGCGAAGCCGCAACGGGCCATGTGTTGCTGCTGGATTTGCGATCGAGCGCCGCCTACCGGCGGGAACATGCTGCTGGTGCGCACTGGTCGATTCGTCCGCAACTCGCGAAAACGCTCGCCGCGCTCAAGGCGGCACCGGGCGACACGCTGCTGCTATTCGCGCATGAACCTGCGATAGCGGACATTGCAGCAACCGACTTGCGCGAGTTGGGTTTCACGTCGCTTTATCTCGCCGCCAATGGAATCCATACCTGGAAGAAAGCGGGCTTGCCGCTGGCATCGACGCCCGATGTTCCCGCCGATGCCGCGCGTATCGACTATCTGTTCTTTGTCCACGATCGTCACGATGGCAACCTCGACGCCGCTCGCCAGTATCTCGACTGGGAGACCGGTCTGATCGCGCAATGCGCACCTGATGAACTCGCTGTTTTTCGTATCGATGCACCCGCCACGGAAAGTCCCAGCCAATGAGATTTCGCTTCGCCGCCTTCTTAAGCTTTACCTTGACCGCGCTTGCACTCTCGCAAGCCGTTCACGCCGATGCCACCCTCGACCGGATCAAGTCACGCGGCACGCTCACCGTCGGAGTCGTGCTCGACGGCACCTACGGTTCACTCGACCCGCAGACTCGCGAGCCCGTCGGCTACAACGTCGAGCTCGCGCAGGATCTTGCCAGACGACTCGGCGTGAAATTTGAAGTGGTGGAAGTCACGCCTCCGAACCGCGTGCAATTCCTTCAGCAGGGCAAGGTCGATGCGCTGATCGCGAGCATGCAGTACACGAGAGAGCGCGACGAGATACTGAGTTATGTGCCTACGCCGTTCGAGGAGATCGGCGGCTCGGCCATGGTTCACAAGGGGGCGGGTATTCACGACTGGAACGATCTGCGTGGGAAGCCTGTCTGTGTTTCGCAAGGCAGCAACTACACGCGTCCGCTGATTGAACAATACGGGGCACAGGTCAAGGGTTTCAAGGGCATGCCCGAAGCATTGCTGGCGTTGCGCGGCGGGACTTGCGTGGCGTCGGTCCATGTGACGCCCGGTATCCAGGCCCGGCTCGCCAGCACCTCTGGCGAGTGGCAGGATTATGAGTCACCGATGCCTGACCAACTGATTCCTTCACCGTCGGTGATCTGGGTGCGCAAGGGTGAGACGGACACCGTGGCGGCGCTGGACAAGATCGTGAAGGAGTGGCACCGAAGCGGTTTTCTCATCGATGAAGGCAATAAGTGGCACATGCCTCCCTCAAAGCAATTGCTCGCCTGGCATCGGGAATATTCGTCCAAGTGAAATAAAGAACCGGTCAGGCAGCACCAGGCACAAACGTGCATGCGCCTGACAGATATAACCCGGTCCGCTTGGAGAACGCATAGTCCGGGCCCAACGGCAAGCACACCTTCCCGGCCCTTCCGCAAAAAGCGTCTAAGCAAAGTTGAATTGCTTGGTTGCCAGCGCGCGCGTCCCTTTTCAATATCTCGACCATCCCTCCATTTCCTGATCAACCCGCGCAATGACAACCACAGCCGCCAATCCCGATGCAAACGCGCTCGATGCGCTGCGCCTGCTAGGCCCCGACCTGATAACTGGGTGCCGGACCGCGCGGGTATCGACCACAACGTCGTGATCGTTGGCGGCGGACAGACCGGCGTCGCGTTTGCGTTCGCGCTGCGGCACGCGGGTATCGGCAAGGTGTCGGTGATCGATGCGGCAGCCGACGAAGCGAGTGCGGGCGTCTGGCTCAACCGGGCGCGCATGAACAAATTGCGTACGCCGAAGACGCTGACAGGGCCGGAACTCAGCGTGGCGGGATTGAGCTTCCAGGCATGGTTCGAAGCGCGTTGGGGCGCGGCGGCCTATGCGGATATCGACCGGATTCCTCGCGTGCGCTGGGCCGAATATCTTGGGTGGTATCGACACTTCCTGAAGATTCCGATTCGTTATGCCACGCGTCTCACGCGGATTGAACCGGTGGACTCGCACTTCCGGTTGCGCCTGCTGAACGCGGAGGGTGACGAGCATGTCGAGACGGCACGCAAGGTCATCCTGTGCAACGGCGTAGCGGGTAATGGCGCTGCACAGATACCGGCTGTGCTATACGAGAACCTGCCGCGCTCGCTCTACGCACATACCTCCGAGCCTATCGATTTCACTGCACTGCGTGGCAAAGCGGTGGCGGTGATCGGCGGTGCGGCGTCCGCTTTCGACGCCGCTGCTACGGCACTCGAAGCGGGCGCCGGGCAGGTGCATCTCTTTGTGCGCCGCCCCGCGATTCCCGCCGTGCCTATCACGCGTACCCGAGCGTACCCCGGTGCGTACGACAACTACCCGCAGTTACCGGACGCCTTGCGCTGGCGTCAGGCATTGCGCTTCCGCCAGGCAGGTTCAACGCCTCCGGTCGACGCCGTGGAACGCGTGACGAAGCATCCGAACTTTCATCTGCATCTTGGCGCGGCTTGGAATCACGCAAGCGCGGAGGGCGGGCATATTGCGGCCCAGGTAGGCAACGAGCACTTCCGGTTCGACTTTGCGATCGCGGGTACCGGCTATCTTGTCGACCCGGCTGTGCGTCCTGAGCTTTCAGCGGTATCGAAAGACATCCTGCTGTGGCGTGACCGATATGTCCCCGCGGATAGCGAGCGCGATGACTATCTCGGTGCTCATCCCTACCTTGGTGCAGCGCTCGAGTATCTGGAGAAAATCCCCGGAACGGCGCCGTATCTCGCGAACCTTCACGTCTACAACCCTGCGGGCCTCGTCAGCTCCGGTGTGCCGGTAGGCGACGTGCCGAGCATGAAGCGCGATATCCCGGCGGTGGTGAGCCGGATCAGCCGCGATCTGTTTCTCGCCGATCTCGATCGCCACGAGGAACGCCTGAATGGCGAGGTGCCTCCCGACTTCAACGAGACGCTCTATGCGCATAGTGTGTGGCAAGGAGAGAGGGCCGATATCGTCTGAACGTTCATGCAATCGATAAAGCACGTGGCCTCATAAACTTATCGCAAACGAATAATTGTTAAGAGTCCGGCACGTCGCTAGTCTTAGCGTTTGTAGCGAGATAACGCGTTTTCGACAATTCGGCTCCAGTGCGTGCGCACAGGTTTTTCAACGTAACGAGGGCCTTCCCCATCATGTCCGGCACTCCTCATTTCGATCCAGCCTCCGGACACCCCAGCGTCGGGTTCCAGCCGCATGCGGCGAGCACCCGGACGCAACCGGCCCGCGTGAGCGCGGCGTCTTCGAGCGAGGCGGGCAAGAGCCTGTTGCCCGCATGGCTGGCAGCACTGGCATGGCTCGCCAGCGCCGGCTTGACGCGCTGGTGGCCTGACGCGGACGAGTGGCCCTACACCGGTCATCTGCTGGTCCTCAAGCTGGTGCTCGCGGTGACGGCGTTGCTGATAGGCGTGGCAGCGCGCAGAAGCCTCCTGGCGCGCCAGGCCGATGCGCCTCAATCACGCGCTGAACGCTGGCTTGCGGCCATGCCCTGGTTCGTTGCGCTCGCGGTGGCGGTGACGGCGTGGGAAGTACTCACCGCGAAACTCGAATGGCTGCCTCGGCCATTTTTCGCTCCCCCTCAAGCACTGATCGCCGTTTATTTCGATGACTTCCCCCGCCTCGGATCAAGCGTCGCCCATTCTTTCGGATTGCTTGCTTATGGTTATGTGATCGGAGCGATAGTGGGCTTTGTGACAGGAGTCGGGATCGGCTGGTCGCGAGCAGTGGGGTACTGGCTGCATCCGGTATTGCGGCTGATCGGTCCGTTGCCGGCTACCGCCTGGTTACCGCTGGCGTTCTTTTTCTTTCCGTCGAGCTTTAGCGCCAGCGTGTTCCTGATTGCGCTCGCCACCGGCTTTCCCGTGGCGGTGCTTACATGGTCGGGCGTGGCCGGCGTCAACAGCGCGTTCTACGACATCGCCCGTACGCTTGGCGCACGGCCCGGTTTTCTGATCCTGAAGGTTGCGATACCGGCGGCGTTGCCGTCTGTATTCGTCGGACTTTTCATGGGGTTGGGGGCGTCGTTTTCCGTGCTGATCGTGGCGGAGATGATGGGTGTGAAAGCAGGGCTCGGCTGGTATTTGCAATGGGCGCAGGGATGGGCGGCTTACTCGAACATGTACGCGGCGTTGCTGGTCATGGCGCTCATGTGCTCGGGCCTGATCACGTTGCTGTTCCGCTTTAGAGACCGGTTACTTGCCTGGCAGAAGGGGTTGTTGAAATGGTAAGCACGCAAGGTGTTGCGCAATCGGCGCAAGCCGCGCAGCCGGCATTCAAGGCCGCGGCAACCGGCGCGCGTATCGACGTCAGCGACGTGAGTCATCGGTTCTCGCTGCACGGCGCGGCGCTGCCGGTTCTCGACGATGTCAGCTTCTCGGTTGCACCGGGTGAGTTCGTCGCATTGCTCGGGCCCAGCGGTTGTGGCAAGTCGACCTTGCTCAGGCTCGTGGCCGGACTCGATGCCCCTGCGGTTGGCACGGTGTCGTCGAACGGGGTGGCTATACGCGGTCCGGACCCGTCGCGGGTCGTGGTGTTTCAGGATCCGACGTTGTATCCGTGGCGCACGGTACGCGCCAATGTTGGCCTTGGACCCGAGGCGCAGCGCAGACGGCGGCGGTTTCCGTGGAGCCGGGCTCGCTCGGTCGAGTCTCTTCCCGATGGCGAGCGTTCGGCGGAACAGCGTATAGACGCCGCGTTGCAACTGGTCGGTCTGACCGACTTCGCGGCCGCCTACCCGCATCAGTTGTCCGGAGGCATGGCGCAGCGTGTTGCGCTGGCGCGCGCGCTTGTCAACGATCCCGAGTTGCTTGTACTCGATGAGCCGTTCGGCAAGCTGGACTCTCTCACCCGGCTGCGGATGCAAGGCGAGCTGGTGAAGTTGTGGCTGGACGCGCGCTTCTCCGTGCTGCTTGTGACACACGATGTGGAAGAGGCGTTGTTCCTTGCAAACCGGGTGATTGTTTTCAGTGAGCGACCGGCAAGGGTGACTGCGGAAGTGCGCAATGACGCGCCGTATCCGCGGCATCGAGACGATCCCAAGCTGGTTGAACTCAGGCGCGAAGTGCTTGCGTTACTTGGTCTGGTTGCTTGAGGTGGCAAGTGAGTTTCCTGATCAAAATCACACAGACAAAATATCAATAACGAACGACCCGTGGAGAATGTTTGATGAATCGTCCTGATGCCGATGATGGCGAAAAAGCCGTCGTGCCGGAGAATATTTCGCGCCGCGCGTGGCTGCGCAAGACCGCATGGACCGCTGGTGCGGCGGCACTTGGCGGGGCATCGTTTGGTCTTGCAGGATTGCCTGCCCGTGCCGACAACAGCCGGTTGAAACAGTTGAAGTTATCGTGGAATGCCGGTGCGATTTGTACGGCGCCGGTACCGGTGGCGGTCAAGCAGGGCTTCTTTGCCAAGCGTGGCCTGGACGTTGAGCTGATCAACTTCGCTGGGTCCACGGACCAGTTGCTCGAAGCCATTGCAACCGGCAAGTCGGATGCCGGGGTCGGCATGGCGCTGCGCTGGATCAAGCCGCTGGAACAGGGCTTCGATGTCAAGCTTACTGCCGGCATTCACGGCGGCTGCATGCGCTTGCTCGCGACGCGCAGTTCGGGAATTGTCGATCTGCCCGGCTTGCGCGGCAAGATAGTGGGCGTGAGCGACATGGCGAGTCCAGCCAAGAACTTCTTTGCTATCACGCTGAAGAAGATCGGCATTGATCCGGATAACGATGTTCAGTGGCGTCAGTATCCGGCCAACTTGCTGGGCGAGGCGTTGAAGAAGGGCGAGATCCATGCGATAGCGGACGGCGATCCGACCATCTGGATGCTGCGGGAATCGGACCATCTCTACGAGGTGTCGAACAACCTGTGCGGTGAGTATCAGACGCGCGTGTGCTGCGTGCTCGGCGTGCGTGGGACGCTGGTAAGGAAAGATCGTGCGACGGCGCAGGCATTGACGCAGGCTTTGCTCGACGCAACTGAATGGACGGCGAACCATCCTGCGGAAGCGGCGACTATCTTTGCGCAGTACGCGCCGCAAGCGGACGTGGCGCAACTGACCGCCATGCTCAAGAGTCACACGGATCATCATCATCCGACGGGGGATGCGTTCAAGAAGGAGATTGCGCTGTACGCGGACGACTTGAAGACCGTGGGCGTGTTGAACGGCAGCACGGATTCGAGCCACTTTGCTAATCGGGTGTTCTCGGATGTGTTGGTTTAGAGATTGATTTTTCGCTCGCGCCGGTGGACGGTTTTTTGGGGGGCGGTTGGGGTTGGTCCGGGTTCCATGGTTAGTGGTCGGGGTTGATGTTGGGGTGGTGGTTTCGGCGGTAGTGGTCTGAGTCAATGCCGGGTTGCTGCTTTCAGCGTTAGTGGTCTGCGAGAGTCGGATTTTCTCTTTATCACTATTAGCCACTGTGCGTGGCGGCACGTCATTTCTTTGTCCAAAGCGACAAAGAAACGAAGCAAAGAAAACGCTTTCAACCACGCTACCCTAAGTGTCCACAGCGTGCAGTTTTGATTCATAGGTGCCCCAAAAGCACGGTGCTCGCCAGAGCGACGGATGTTTGAACCCCTCCTTCTCGCGAATCCTGACACGAACACGCTTCGCCCCGTACGCTCTCGGGCAAGCACAATTGCCAAGGAACCCGCACGGCCTTACAGGTATTTACGGCTGCGGTTCTTCGCGGGTTAGCTACCTGGTCTGTGCGACCGTATTCATAGGCCACAGCTTCTTGCGTGTTTGTGTTTACTGCTTCAGTTTTTTTGAATTGGCCGCGCGTTCTGTACAGCTATTTTCGTCGGTTACGCCCGCCCGCGTCTTCGCGACCTCGTTTCCAGCAGGGTTGACTACGTGGTTCGAGGCACATACACATTTGGTGGTGGTTGTCCGCGGATAGCGCGGGGTGTCCCTTGGGCAGGTTCAATCACTGGTGGCGAAGCGTGTGGGTATCCGTGTTCGGAGAAGGAGGGTTTCAAACATCCTTCGCTCTGGCGAGCACCGTGCTTTTGGGGCACCTATGAATCAAAACTGCACGCTGTGGACACTTAGGGTAGCGTGGTTTAAAAGCGCTTTCTTTGCTTCGTTTCTTTGTCGCTTTGGACAAAGAAATGACGTGCCGCCACGCACAGTGGCTAATAGTGATAAAGAGAAAATCCGACTCTCGCAGACCACTAACGCTGAAAGCAGCAACCCGGCATCAACCCCGACCACTACCGCCGAAACCACCACCCCAACATCAACCCCGACCACTAACCATGGAACCCGGACCAACCCCAACCGCCGCCCAAACCCCCAAAAACCGTCCACCGGCGCGAGCGAAAAACCCTAGACCTTCACCTCAAGAACCAGCCTAGCCAGAAGCCTGACCAAAGGCTCAAACAACTCCGCCGATGTATTCCCATACCCCAGCACGAGCCCATTATCCTCGGGCATGGGCTGCAGCGCAAAACCGGATAACGGCCCGGGCGCCATGCCGTGCCGCCGTGCCGCATCGGCAATCTCGCGGTCGGGATAGCACGCCGGCAATCGTACCGTTAAGTGCAAGCCACAATACCCACCCTCAATGACATGCGTCATAGGCAAGTGCCGGGTCAACGCTTCTCTCAACGCATGCTGCCGGTCGCGATACAACCGCCGCATGCGGCCCAAATGCCGGCTGAACTGACCGCTTTCGATGAACTCGGCCAACGCAAGCTGTTCATAACGGTGACCGCCTCGCAGCATGTCGTCCAGCGGCGCACGCATCTGCGCCACCAGGGTCTCGGGCAAGACCAGAAACCCCAGGCGCAACGACGGAAACATCGTCTTGCTGAACGTGCCCACGTACAGCACGGGCGCCTGCGTCACCAATCCCTGCATGGCACCAATAGGCTCACCCGCGTGCCGGAATTCACTGTCGTAGTCGTCCTCGATGATCCACGCACCATGACGCTGAGCCTGCGCAATCAGCTCAAGCCGGCGCGCGACGGTCAGCACCGCGCCTGCGGGATATTGATGCGAAGGCGTCGTGTAGATCAGCCGTGGCGGCCGCGACTTCCAGTCGCTTTCATCGGCGATGAGACCATCGGCGTCAACGCGCATCGGCACCATGCGCAGGTCGCCCGCGCGCATCGCCGCCTTCGCTCCCCGATAACCCGGGTCTTCAATCCATGCCGTATCGCCGGCATTGGTCAGCAAGCGCACGCATAGCGAAAGCGCTTCTTGCGCCCCCTCGGTAATGACGACCTGAGCGGGTTCGCATCGCACACCCCGGGCGATACCCAGATGCCGCGCAATCGACGCACGCAATGCCGGCTCGCCCGGAGGGTCCCCGTAACCAAGAGCCGATGACCCCGCGTTTCGAATGGCACGGTCGATTGCACGGCGCCACGCAGCCAGCGGGAAATGAGACAAGGCGGGAACACCCGGACGCAATGCAGCGTTCCCCTCGGCCGGCGGCGCGGTGGCCTGAATGCGCGTCAGCCGCTGCGAGGTGGCCGGCGCAGCCGGTGCATTGCGCCTGCCTTGCGGCGGCGCCGGACGCGACAACGCCGCTACCCGCGTGCCCTGCCGGTCAGGCTGCACATACCCTTCTGCCGCCAGCAGGTCGTACGCGGCAGTCACCGTGTTGCGGGAGATCGCCAGCGCCTCAGCCAGCGAGCGCGAGCCCGGCAGGCGGCTTCCTGGCGCAATGTGGCCGCCGAGGATGGCTTCCTTGAATCGATGGTGCAACTGCCGCTGCATGGGCGCCGCGCCGGGACCTTTGGCGAGCGGAGCCTCAAGCAGGGTTTGCGGTACAGGCGACGAAGCAGCGGTTGTCATAAGCGCAATGGAGAAGTGCATGGCAGCAGGCGGAGCCATGAGCGTGGAGCCATGAAAAATACAGAATGTGGCACTTTCTAAGGTTCCATGATGCGCGTACGTTAGCACATGGCTTCACGCACGTTTTGCGTAAGCTCCTGCTCTACGACCGTCCCAAGCCGCAAGGAACCGTTATGCCCAGCACCTTGAATCAGTATCAGCAACCCGTTGGCGAGTCCGTGCCCCACTGGACTGCGCGTGTGCATCCGCCGCGCGATCCTATCGAAGGACAGTATTGCCGGCTGGAGCCGCTCGAACCGCACCACGCGACCGACCTCTTCACTGCCTTTAGCCAGGCCCCGGACGGCCGTGACTGGACCTACATGCCGGTAGGCCCGTTCGACGATGCAGCGAGCTATCGCGAGTATGTCGAACGGGCCGCAGTCAGTCCCGATCCCCAGCACTATGCGGTCATCGACCTGAAGAGAGGCGCCGCGATCGGCACGCTGTCGCTGATGCGGATTGACCGGGCCAATGGGGTTATCGAAGTCGGCAACGTGGCGTTCTCGCCGCTGCTCAAACGCACGCCGATCTCGACGGAAGCCCAGTACCTGTTGATGAAACATGCGTTCGATGAACTCGGCTACCGCCGCTACGAATGGAAGTGCGACGCGTTGAACGCGCCATCGCGGCAAGCGGCTGCGCGGCTGGGTTTCCAGTTCGAGGGCATCTTCCGGCAGGCCGTGCTCTACAAGGGACGGACACGGGATACTGCGTGGTTCTCAATCGTCGACAGCGAATGGCCCACGGTGCGTGCCGCATTCGAACAATGGCTCGCGCCGGAGAACTTCGATGCAGAAGGGCAGCAGCGCAAGTCGCTGGCGGACCTGCGCGCTCAGCTATCCAAGGCAGCCTAAGCCAAGTTTTTCTACTGCGGCTTTTGCGAGTTTCCGTTTGTAATCTTTGTGGGTATTGAGCGCGGTGCTGGCCTCCCGGATGATCTGGGCACTGCCCAAGCGCGCTCTTTTATTGCTCGGTTATTGAAGCACGCATGATGCACGCAAAGCCGTGCCGACGGATGTTTGATTGCTGCCGGCACGGTTCGGGTTTTCTTGCGCTTTCTCGCGCCGCGGCTACCGCCCGCGACGCGTATTCACCTCTGACTTCATTCGCTGCTGGTCCACTCCACGTCCGCGCCGACCGAGCGCAGGTTTTCCACGAAGCGCGGATGCGCACGGCGGATCGGCAATGCATTGATGATTTCCGAACGCCCCTTGATGCTCGCCGCGACCATCAGCAACGCAATCGCCACGCGAATGATGTACGGGCTTTCCACCTTCGCAGGACTCAAGGGCAGGCCGCCGAACGTGATCAGCCGATGCGGGTCGGACAGGAACACATGCGCGCCGAACTTCGATAGTTCAACCGACCATCCCATTGCGCCGTCGTAGACCTTGTTCCAGAACATGGCGCTGCCTTCGGCTTTCACGCCGAGCGCGATGAAGATGGGCAGCAGGTCAACCGGCAGGTACGGCCAGGGCGCGGCTTCCACCTTGGTGAGAATGTTCTGCGTGAACGGCCGGCGCACACGCAATGGACCGTCCTGGAAAGCGCGCGACCAGCCGTCCCGATGCTCCACGGTCACACCGAACTTCGCGAAGGTCCGATCGATCAGCGGAAACTGGTCGGGTGCCGTATTCCTCACCGCGATGTCGCCGCCGGTGATCGCACCGAGCGCGAGGAAGGTCGCTATTTCGTGGAAGTCCTCGCTGAAACGGAACTCGCCACCGCTCAACTTACGGCCGCCCGTGACGCTCAAACGTGACGTGCCGATGCCATCGATTGGCACACCGAGCAGCGCGAGGAAACGGCAAAACTCCTGCACGTGCGGTTCCGATGCGGCGTTGACCAGCGTCGACGTACCGTCCGCTGCTGCCGCGCAGAGCGCGAAGTTTTCGGTGGTGGTGACCGAGGCATAGTCCAGCCAGTGATGATTCGCGGTCATCTGCTTGGCGGCTGAAGCGGTCCGCACAATCAGCGAGTCGGTCGTGCGTTCGATCTGTGCGCCAAAGCGTTCGAATACCTCGACATGTGGATCGATTTCGCGAACCCCCAGCGTGCAGCCCTTGACGTCGTTTTCCAGTCGCGCCACACCGAAACGCGCGAGCAAAGGGGGCACCAGCATGATGGACGAGCGCATCTCCTCGGGCAAATGATGCGCGACGGGGTCGAAGGTCGTTGCGTGATGATGCAGGTCGAGGACGCCTGTTGCGAAGTCCATCGATACGTTGCTGCCGAGCGTACGGAAAATATCGAGGATCTTCTTGACGTCGGTGATTTCAGGTACGCCGATGAGACGCAGCGGCTGATCGGTCAGCAGCGTGGCGCAAAGGATAGGGAGGACAGCGTTTTTATTGGCGGACGGCGTGATTTCCCCGCGTAGGGGGACGCCGCCATGGACGATCAGATTCGACATGTTCGCAAGAGGCTCGTGGAAGAAGCGAGGGAATAATGATGCCACCGTGTGATGCCCACGGGCGATGGTGTTGCTAATTTGCATAACGCCGATACCGGCCTTGTACCGTGATTCGCTGAGACCCTTATCGACTTGCCAGCCGCTTCGACCACAGGTCTGACGCGTCATGCATCGAAATGCAAAGGGCTCCTGAAAATGCACATGCCGGCTTGCTTCATAGCTTGTGATTCAAGGCGCTTTGCGTTTCGGGGCCAGCAACATTGCCATACGGGTTCGGGCGAATGCCGGGTCGATCGGGGCATCGTCGAAGAGTAGACGATAGATGAGCGGAGCAACGACGTTATCCATTACGTTATTGATATCGGGCGGTGTTTCGCCTCGTTCCACTGCTCTGTCCAGAATCATCCGGATCTGCGAGCGCGTGATGGCCGCGCACTGGCAGGCGGGGCTGCGGGCATCGTTGCTTGCCAGTACATCGCGCGTCATGGCGCGGCCGGGCGCCGACGACATCTCCTCCTGATATCCCTGCGCCCACGTTTCCAGATCACTGCGCAGCGAGCCCATGTCGGCCGGGCCGTTATCCGGATGAAAACGCTGCAGGGCGACATCGGCGAGAAGGGTCGGCAGGTCGCCCCAGCGACGGTAGATCGTGGACGGCGTCACCCCGGCGCGCGCCGCGACCTGCGGCACCGTCAGTTCCTCGCGCGGCATTTCGTCCAGCAGCGTCTTGACTGCGTGGTGCACGGACTCCTGCACCCGTGCGCTACGCCCACCGGGTCGCAACCCTTCTCTTGCTGCCATTGCCTGTCCCTCTCCACCGTGTTCGCTTGTATCGATGAAACCCGTTAAAGCTAAAAAATTGCATTAACGAAAAATAACGCGCACAATCCGCTAAAGCAATTATTTTGCGTTTATTTTCCGGAGTGTGCAATGGCCATCGATAATGACCCGCGTTTTACTCGTGACAGGTCACGTTACGCATTGCCGCTTTACGGGTTCATCGCGGCAATGTTCTTTGCCGCGTCGAGTGCGCCGACGCCGCTTTATCGGCTGTATCAGGAGGCATGGGGGTTCTCTTCGGCGACGCTGACACTGGTGTTCGGCGTCTACGCATTCAGCCTGCTGGTTGCGCTGCTGACGACCGGGTCGCTATCCGATCACATCGGCCGGCGTCCGGCGATTATCGGCGGGGTAGTGCTTGAGGTCGTGGCGATGCTGATTTTCGCCGGCGCCCACAGCGTCCAGATGCTGATCCTGGCGCGTGTCCTTCAGGGTTTTGCAACCGGTACGTCCACGAGCGCGCTGGGTGCCGCGATTCTCGACGCAAGCCGTACGCGCGGTTCGCTGGTCAACACGCTTTCGCCGATGCTTGGCATGGGGGTGGGCGCGCTTGGCACGAGCTTGCTGATCGACTATGCGCCCGCGCCCATGCAGAGTGTCTACCTCTTGCTGATCGCGGCGTTCGCGCTTCAGGCGGTGGCCGTGTGGATGCTGCCGGAGACGGTGAGCCGCAGCCCGGGTACGCTGGCTTCGCTGCTGCCGCGCGTGCGCGTGCCTCGGGCGGCGCGGGCGGCGATGTTGCGCATCGCGCCGGTCAACGTCGCGCTATGGGCGTTGGGTGGGTTCTATCTGTCGCTAGGGCCAACGCTTGCCCGCGCTGTGACAGGCAACGACGACGTCATGACGGGCGGTTGGGTTGTGTTCGCTTTAACAGGTGGCGGTCTGGCCGCCGTGCTGCTGTTGCGCGCGTTGAACACGCCCCGGTTGCTGATGACGGGCGCGGTGGTGCTTGCAGCCGGATTGCTGGTGACGCTGGCGGGAGTGCATGCAGACAATGCATGGATCTTTTTTGCCGGCACTGTCATGGCCGGCATGGGCTTTGGCTCGGCGTTTCAAGGCGCATTGCGCTCGGTCTTGCCGCTGGCTGAACCGCACGAACGCGCGGGACTGATGGCAGCGTTCTACGTGCTGAGTTATCTGGCGTTCAGCGTGCCGGCGATTGTTGCAGGGACGATGGCCCATGTCGTCGGGTTGCGTCTGACCACCGATGTGTACGGCATGACGCTAGTGGCGCTGGCGGGGATGACCGTTGTTGCCAGCGGGTGGGGAAGGGGACGGCGGATGGTTGGCGGATGAAGACCATGGCATGGAACGTGATTAAGCATCCCCATGCCACATAGCTACGGAAAAACTGGCTTGGTACATACATAGCTGAACGTCAGCGCCCACAAACCGTAATCGGTTGATCGCCCGGACGTGGAGGCCCAGCGAAGTTCCTGAAATGCTGGTCATCGATTCAGCGTGAAAGCGGTTCCTTATGCGTTGCATTCGCTGTACTCGCCGGAGTTGGACCAGCGAGTTGGAGCGTCTGCCTAGCGTCTTTGGCGATCTCGCGCGGCGTAAGGCCAAGCAGCCGGTTCATCCAGTGCGCCATGTGGCTCTGATGAGAAAAACCCGTTTCCAGCGCCACCTGGCTGGTACTAAGCTTGCCTTGCAACAGCAACGCCTTCGCGCGTTCGACGCGTCGCTGCACGACGTATCGATGCACCGGCATGCCGAGCGTCTCGCGAAACAGCACCTTGAAATGCGGCACGCTAAGCTGAGCCAGCGCGGCGAGTTCGTCGAGCGTCAGGCGCTGATCCAGATTGCTTTCGATGAAGTCGATCACGCTTGTGGCCGTTCGCGGCGCCAACGTTCGCCGACGGCCCTCAAGCGTGGCGATGCCGGCGCCATTGCCGGCCAGCCGGACTACCATCGCTGTGCAAAGGCTTTCTGCAAAGAGCGGATCGGACGCGTCACCGGCTTCGAGTTCGGCCTGCAGCGCCCACGCCAGATGCTGAAAACGCGGATCGCGCATCTGGAGTTGCGGCCGAATCCCGGCAATGCCTGATTTCAGTTCGAGCTGCTCGAGCGTCTTGCGCGTGAACGACTCGCTGATCCAGATGCTGAGGATCGTACAGTCCGACTCGTCGGCCCATTGGCCTTCGAGTCCTGCGGGGATCACGTCGGCGTCACCATGCGCCTGAACGCGTGCGTAGCGACGTTGTTCGCACATGCAACGCGCCATCACCGGCGGCCCGACATGCACCCCGACCCGGTGATGTGGCATGGCCGGAATCCTGTGCATGCCCGCCGAAATTCCGAGCAGCGCCGCACCGAACCCGTTCCAGCCCCGACCGCTGCTGGAGCGCAAATTAACGCGGGAGCCTGAAAGCGGCATGGGCAATGGTGTCACGGCATTCATGGCAGGTCCTCGCAGAGCTCGGCAAGCGAGCATTGTGCTGGGTTTTGCGCCAATTTGCTCGATGCCGTCGCGAGCGTTATGGGTGTTATGGCCTGACCCGGCCGTCTTGCAGCAGTGCCGCAAAACAATCATCCGTATCTGCGCATGTCGATCCTTCCCTGCGCGCCCGGAATGTTCAACCTCTCTACGATGACGACATCCAGGCCAACAAGGAGTCGAATGTGTTCGTGATATTCGGAGCATCGGGAAAAGTAGGGCGCGTGAGCGCTGCATCGCTTCGCAATGCGGGTCATGCGGTCAGGGCCGTGGTACGAAACGAATCTCAGGGCGAGCATCTTGCGCGGATGGGCTGCGAGATCGTGCTTGCCGATCTGATGAACCCGGCATCGGTCGCAAGAGCAATAGAGGGCGCGGACGCAGTACAGATCCTGTGTCCGGTCCCGGTGGGTGACGCACATCCCGGCAGCACGATGCGTCGCATGATTGACGTCGCAGCCGATGCCTTGCGCGCCAATCCGCCACCTCATGTACTCGCGCTGTCCGACTATGGCGCGGAACTGGACCACGGCACGGGCATTACCTTGCTCTTTCACGCCCTTGAAAAGCAGTTGCAAACAGCGGTTCAAAACCTGACATTGTTGCGCGCGGCGGAACATATGCAGAACTGGGCACGCGTGATACCTGTCGCGCTGGCGACGCGCAAGTTGCCGAGCCTGCATCATCCGTTGAGCAAGCGCTTTCCAACGGTGGCGGCACAGGACGTGGGCCTGTTAGCGGCAGAACTGCTGCTGGACGAGTCGCGCGGGAGTGGGTCGCGTGTGGTCAGCATTGAAGGTCCGCGGCGAGTCTGTGCCCTCGATGTCGCCCGCGCACTGACCGATGCAAGCAGGCGTGAAATCAGCGCCTATGAAGTGCCGCGCAACGAATGGCCGTCCATGCTGCAGCGCGCCGGCCTTGGCGCGGATCATGCTCAGCTCATTATCGATCTCTACGAAACGCACAACGCGGGCCGCATCGATGTGGAAGAGGGAATAGGCGAGCAGCGTTTCGGGACGACCGAATTTACCGAGGTGCTGGCTTCGATGCTGCCTGACGCCGCAGCGGTGGCTAGCTGAATGCGCCGCCCGACACAGCAGCAAGCGACGCACTCCGCGCATTCGCCAACGGTATCCGCAAGTCGCGCACGCCGTACTAAGCGCACGTGGCTTGCGATCATCATCGGGCTTGCCGGGGTGGTTGGCGGCTATCAGTTTCAACGCATATTAAGCGCTCTACCCGACAGCAACGACGATTTTATTTTCTTCTGATTGTCCGAGACCAGTACGCTGTCCTCACAGGTCCAGTACGACGGCTGACTCTTCACCCGAACCCATCCTCGCGGGTATGGCGCTGCAAATCAACGCATGTCCCGCCGGGATTTCCCCCTCGCACGCCACGGGATATGTCACGTCCCCAGACAACACGCGCGTCGCGCACGTGCCACATACTCCGGACCGGCAATTCGACGCAACCGTTACTCCGTTGGCCTCTGCAAAATCCAGCAGGCTTCCGTCTTCTTGCGACCATTGTGCGTCGCGATGCGTATGCATGAAAACTACCTTCGATGACCGCTCAGGGTCACGAGGCGCAACAGCCTTCGCTACCGTCAATGCCGGTGCAGCGCTTCCTGTCCGTTTGACACTCGCCGGTCCGAACGCCTCAAAGCGAATCCGGTCGTCGGCAATGTTGAGCGAGCGTAAGCCGCTGTACATATCCTGCATGAACGCGGCGGGGCCGCAGAGGTAAAAGTCGTAATCACCAAACGGCAACACGCTCTTGAGATATGCAATATCAACCCGTCCGGCGGATGAGTTCGCTCCGGGAACGACATCAGCCTGGCTCTCGCGAAGATGCACCGAGAGATGCGCGTGCGCTTGCTCAGCAGCCTTGAGTTCTTCAGCAAACGGGCGTTCCTCCGGCCGGCGAGCGCCATGGATAAAATGAATGTGCTCGGGCTGTGCGCGCCCGCTCGTGTCTGCGAGCAAGCTGTTCAGCATCGCGACCATTGGTGTAATGCCAATGCCGGCAGACAGCAGCACCACCGCGCGGCCACTCGTCCGGTCAAGTACGAAAGCCCCACCCGGTGCCTTGGCCTCGATCTCCATTCCCGCCTCGACGTTCTCATGCAGCCACGTCGACGCCGCACCCTCGCGTTTTACCGTGATCCGATAGTACCGGCCATCGTGGGCATTGGAGAGGGTATAGGTTCTGATCAACGGTGCTGCGAATCCTGGAATATGCAACCGGATCGGCAGGAACTGCCCGGGCTCGTATGCCGCAAGCGTCGATCCATCAGCGGCTTGAAAATAGAACGACCGCATGCCGGGGGCCTCGTCGCTAACCTTGTAGACCTTTAACTTGCGCCACGCCCCCACGGCTGCCGGCGTAATCTCCACCTCTTTCCAGCTACCGGTTTTCACAAGCTGCGGCGCGTATTGCACGCCCGACCAGCGCATGGGCAACGCACGCGAAGTGCGACGCACCTCACGCACGTGCCAGCGGATCAAGCGCTCGGCGCCATCGAAGGAATCGAGTTCCGGGCCCTCCCAAATGATCTCGGCATCCACGGCCAGATACAGCAGATCGCCGGTGTCGAAGTCGATCACCAGCAACCCCGCGCGCGGATCGTGCATCAGGTTGCCGATGGTATTGAAAAACAGATTGCCGCTGAAATCGGGCGTGGTCAGCGTGTTGTCATCGTCGATGCGAATAAACCCCGGCTTGCCGCCGCGATGCGACGCGTCGGCGCCACGTCCCATCCCTGCTTCGCTCGATGTGTTCGCGCTGGCGACGAAGAACGTATCGGCCCGCGCAAGTAGCGCCCGGTCAGCATCGTTCAGACGATTCGAAACAAGCGGCTGCTCAGACGACTCTTCTGCCACATTAAATTCGACAGGCGTACGACTCTGGATGTACTTCGCACAATTCCCGAAGCTCTGGCTTACCGCAATGGTGATGGCTTGGTCGTCGATAGCGGTAATGACGCCGTTCACACGATTGCGCCGCCGAGTAGCGGGCTGAATGCCGAGTCCGCCCACGACCGATCCGACCTGCCACGTACGGCCAAGCGGATCGCCTGCCAGAGTTCGCCCGGCTATACGCAAAGTGCGTTCATCCGGCGTCGAGATAAAACCCGGCGCACCGACCCGCAGCGTGGCCCATGGTTGGCCCGTTTCATCGACTCCACCGAGCACCATGAACGGCTGTTCCGCAAAGAACAGGCGATGTTGCTCAGGCATGTAGTCGCGAATCCCGCGACGCGCGTCGACGTCCATCCGCTCGCGCACGCCCGCCCGTTCCTGCGCGGCGAGTTCACTGGCATGGAACGGCGATTCCATGGCCCGCCAGCCCGAAGGCGGCGCGGCAACAGCAGCGGGTGCGAGAGAGGACATGATGTTCTCGGTATCGGAGAGAAGCGTGTGCAGCATGGAGTGTTACGTGGTCTCGGCAAGCAGGCCGGCCTTGGTCACGGGCATTGGCAGGAAACGCGGCAGCGCCTCGATGCGCTTCAACCACGCGCGCAAATGCGGGAACGGTTCGAGCGAGATGCCGCCTTCGGGTGCATGCGCAATGTACGAATAGGCGGCGATGTCCGCGATGGTCGGCGTCTGCCCGACCGCGAACGGCTTGTCGCGAAACTCGGGATCGATGATTGCGAAGAGATCTTCTGCCATCTGCTTGGCTGTCGCGTAATCCTTCGGCGCACCGAATACCGTGACCAGACGCGCGGCACAGGGGCCATACGCAATCTTTCCCGCCGCCAGCGACAACCACCGTTGTACCGCCGCGGCGCCTACGGGATCTTCCGGCAGCCACGACGGGTCGCCGTATTTGCGCGCGAGATAGACAAGGATCGCGTTGGAATCGGTCACGACAATATCGCCATCTTCGATCACCGGTACTTCACCGAACGGATTGAGTGCCAGGTGCGCCGGCTTGCGGTTATCGCCGGCTTTCATGTTGAGTTCGATCGTTGTGAAAGGCAGATCGAGCAGCGTCAGGAAAAGCTTCGCCCGATGCCCGTGTCCGGACAGCAGGGTGGTATGGAGGCGTATCGGTTGGAGCGGCTTGGGCATGATGGACTCTGAAAGGGTTTGAACCAATGTTTCGATAGAGCGAGCATAGTGCGCCGCACAGGGCATGAGAAGACGGATAATGATGGTTAGAAAATCCTCTTAAAGTGGACAATCCCATGACGAGCCTGAGCGCTGTTAACCTCAACCGGCTGGTGGTTTTTGCGGCAGTAGTCGAGGCAGGTTCGCTGACGGCCGCGGCCGACCGTCTTGGAATCGCGAAGACCATGGTCAGTACGCACATGCAGCGTCTCGAGGCCGAGGTCGGGGCGACCCTGCTCATGCGCACCACGCGCCGGGTCAGCGTGACCGAGGCGGGCAGGACGTTCTATGATGCGAGCCGGCAGATCCTGAGCGCGACCGAAGAGGCCATTTCCGCACTGGCGCAGGACTCGGGGGTGTTGCGGGGAACGCTGCGCGTTGCGACGCCTATCGACTATGGAGCGAGCGTGGTGGCGCCCATGCTCGTCGCGCTGCAGCAACGCCATCCGGAACTCAAGGTTGAACTCGTGTCGGCTGACCGTCAGGTGGATCTGGTCGCAGAAGCAGTCGATGTCGCGATCCGGCTCGGGCGGCTGGCAGACTCGAGTCATCGCGCGGTGAAGATCGGCGGCTTCGTCAAATGGCTTGTCGCAAGTCCCGCGTTTGTCGCCCGCTGGGGCAAGCCGACCACGCTCGAAGCGGTTGCCAAATTGCCGTTCGTCGGCATGTCCGCTTTACCGAAGCCGCTGGTTGCACCGCTCGAAAGCACGCGCGGCGGGAAGCGGACCGTGCGCTTCAGTTCAGGGTTTCTCGCCGACACCGCGCCGATCTGTCGCGCAGCAACATTGGCCGGTGGGGGCGTGGCTTATTTGACGAATTTCTCGATCGGAGAGGACGTTGCAGCGGGACGGCTGGTGCGCTTGCTGCCGGCGTGGTCATCGCCGCCCGCAGGCATTCACGCCATTTTTCCGTCGGCACGTTATCCGGTGCCGAAGGTGCGTGTTTTTATTGATGCGCTCAAGGCTCATCTCGAGATGAATGGCGGGTAGGCCGATATGCCGTGTGCCGGTTGCGTTCACTACGCGTCGAACCAGAAAGCGCGCTCTCGCGCCCGAGTATTAATCTGTTGCGAGAGGGACAGCACATTTTCGTAAGCGTTCTAGCGCTTAAACCGCTCCCGGTCCTGTCCCGATCTTCCAGGCGTAGATGGGTTCTTTCTGGTTGATCGACCAGTCGCCAACGAGTTTGGCCTTGTACACAATCGGGTTATGCGACGATACCGCGCGGGCATTGCGCCAATGTCGATCAAGCGCCTTGTCGCCGCCAATGGCCGATGCACCCAGCGCATCGAAAAGATGGGTCGAGGCGCGCAACGCAAGTTCCGTCACAACGATCTGTCCTTTCGCCGACTCTATTTCAGCCTCGATATTGAAGCGTTTTTCCGCGTCGATGTCATCGGCAAAATGTGCTTCATAGGCCCGCTGCGCCGGCTCCGTCGCACGCAACGCGATCGCCTCCGCGGCATACGCCCACGCCGCGATTTCCCCGACCACTTGCTGAATCTGAACGTCCTGGCTGACATGCGGCGCATTGCCGTGGCTATAGATGCGCTTGCGCGCACGCACTTCGGCGGCTGCATCGAGTTCAGCCGCTCGCGCGATGCCGGCCAGCGTCGCCAG
Source organism: Caballeronia sp. dw_19 (assembly GCF_018449515.1). Lineage (GTDB taxonomy): Bacteria > Pseudomonadota > Gammaproteobacteria > Burkholderiales > Burkholderiaceae > Caballeronia. Next base: position 35,534 of record NZ_JAAVUQ010000018.1, read on the forward strand.
ATGGAACAGTTGATAGAACGCGGTCTGATATTTAAAGCGCCGCGAGAAGTCGACGATATGACCCGGCTCGACCACCGCGTCCTTGAACGCCGTGGTGCCGCTGCCCGTGGTGCGCTGACCGAAACCGTCCCAGTCGTCGCTTAACGTCACGCCCGGCTGCTTCGCGGCCACCGCGACAATCACGTCGCTGTCGTCTTCAGCGCGCCGCGCATAGACATCGATCCAGTCCGCGAAAATGCTGCCCGTGCTGTAGTACTTCTCGCCGTTCAAGACCCAGCGGTCGCCTTGCTGCGCTACCTTGGTGATGACGCTGCCCAACGCGACGTCGCCAACTTCTGTCCACGCATTGCCAAACAGGTCGCCGCGTACGAAACGTGCAAACCACTGGTCGCGTTCGGCGCTTGGCGGGGCATTGACCACATCCTCGACGAAAGCAAAGTGACCACGCAATGCCTGGGGAAGATTCGAATCGGCGGCACCGAGTTCGATCAGCAAGCGGAACAGTTGTTTGACGGAGACGCCCGCACCGCCATGCGATACCGGCACGCGCAGTGCACCGAAGCCTGCTTGCTTGAGCTCGGCAATCTGATCGTAGGGCAGGGTCCTGAGTTGGTCGCGCTCGACCGCGCCTGCGGCAATGCGTTCGAAAATCGGCCTGAAGCGGCTGGCGACACTTTCGTAATCCGCTCCAACCGATAGCGCGACGGGCGGAAGTTGTGTCATGCGTAAGATCCCCGGGTGATGTTGATACTGAGTCGAAGGTAATGCTGGCTTGAGCGTGCAGGTTTCTCAATCTAGCCCATCAACCCCACCCGTGTTAGATCGTTTTGCGCAATGTTTATCGGCTCCGCGCGCATCGCGGCCGCCGCTCAACAGCATTGCGGCGATACCACTGTTTTAGCATTGAGTTACGTTGCTGCTCTGTCCGGCCATCGTAGGAAAGTAGCCAACTCCCGGTCTTCACTGAACAAGCGGTTCTACTCGATTATTTGAAGGCGGGCGTCACGACGCTCCGGTATTCAGTCAGGGTGTAATGGCTGCCGATCCACGTAACCAGTGCCGACGCGAATAGGTAATGCTTAGCATATATTGATTAATCGACTCAGTAACCTTTCTGCGACAGAACCGCCTTGTGTACAGCAAGGACGAGTTTCAACGGGCCGTGACGGCGTCATGGCCCTCGCGCACGGCCTCGAATTCGCTGCACGAATCACCCGGTGATATCAACTGATCGTGGAGCCGGCAAAGCCGTGTCTCTCCCACACTCGCTCCGAATCCCGAACTGAACGAAGTCAGCCCGGGAATCATCGATTCGAGTACGTGCCGGTCTTGTTCGCAATGCCGGCAAGCGGCGCAGACCGAGCGGGGAGCCCCCGTGCCAAAAAGCCTGGCGGCACCGTTCATCTTCATTGTCCGAGCGAGGCCCAATACGCCCCAAACACATGCACCGAGAGCAGGTAGCCAATCACCACGTTCACGGCAACGCCCGCCGTGAAAGCGATGAAAGGCTTCGCACCTGTCGCGGACAGGCTGCCGAGCCTTGTAGTCAGGCCGATGCTCAGGAAACAGAAGGTGAACGCCCAGGTGCGCAGTGCGGTGATCGGCGCGACGAAGGCGGGCGTCACGACGCTCCGGTATTCAGTCAGGGTGTAATGGCTGCCGATCCACGTAACCAGTGCCGACGCGATCAGGAAGCCGATCACAAACTTGGGAAAGCGCGTCCAGATTTCCCGCGCGGTCGTTTGCGTCTTGACGGCGCCGGGTTCGTCGCGATCCCAGCGCGTGGTAGCGACAATTGCGAGCACGAATGCCCAGATGCCGATCCAGATGTCGCGCCCTACCACCTTCATCAGCGTGAAGGCTTGCAGCGACGCTTCAGGCGCGCCGGCAATCGCGCTTCCGGCATGCTTCGCCAGATCGCCGTATGCCTGCGCGGCGGCAATACCGGCGGCATCCGCGAATTCCGATGTCCCGATCCACGCACCAGCCACCCCGGTCGGCAAGCCGAGCGCACGCGACACGAATGGCAGCGCAAACACCATCACAATTGCCCAGACCACCACGAGCGTGATGGCCACCGATGCTTGTTCGCGCTTTGCGCGCACCGCCCCTGCAATGGCGATAGCCGCCGACACGCCGCACACAGCGCCGCCGACGCCGAGCACAGCCGCAAAACGCTTGTCCAGTCCGAGTGCGCGGCCGACCAGGAAGATGACGAAAAAGGTGATCAGCGACACCACGGTCGCCTGTCCGACTGCAACGGGTCCGGCCCACACGAGCAGCGTGAAGGGCAGCGTAGCGCCGAGCAACACGATACCGACCTTGATATAGAACTCGACGCGCAACGCAGGCACGAGCCATGCCGGAAGCCGCGTCAGGTTCGAGACAATCAGGCCGAGCGCGAGTGCGATCAGCGGCGGTTCGAGGTTGTACGTCGATGAACTGGTCCAGGCCCCGGCGACGAAAATCAGCGTTGAAACCACGAACACGACAAGAAAGCCCGGCACGAACTGCGCAACCCGCTGCCCGAGCGCCGCGACCGCGACGCCGAACAGGATGGCGAAGACGATAAAGAGTGCGATGTAGTTCGGGAGGTGACGTCCCAGGTCAGTTGCTGCCTGGGCACCGCTCGACCACTTGGCGGGCGCGACTGCCAGCCATTTGATGCTCGTGCCTGACGCAAACAGCAGGTACGCGATCACGATGATTGCCAGGCCGATCCAGACCGCCCACCAATCTTCGGTTTTAAAGGGGCCGCTGCTGGACCGGTCGGGCCGGTGTTCGGCTTCGTAAGCTGGTGTGGTTGTGTTTGTGTCGCTCATCATCGCCCCGAAATTGTTATAAAGCCGGTGCGTGCGAGTCCGGACGGTACTCGCTACGTCCACCGGCATGGAGACTGAAGGTATTTGCGCGTTCCGTGGAGGTTCGCCGGATTGCTGCGCTGCGATAGCGGTTTCGCTCCGTTCCGTTGCGCGCTGCAATGCAGGGAATTCCACAATTGGATTATTGGCAGGCGCGGGTCACTCGCGCCAATATCGATTCGCTATTTCTAAAGCCGAAATTGTGTATTAGGGAGGGTGCTTCGTTCTCCGACCCTTCTCCGACAGAAGCCGCCGGCCATCCCCGGCGGGAACGAGACCCGAACCCTACCCGTGGACTTTTTGCCGCGATGCTTCGCTCAGGTGCGCACGGACGAATCCGACGTGTTCGCGAAGCACATAAAAAGCATCCGCATGCGCGAGCGGCATACGCAAGGTATTCAGTGATTCCTCGATCTGATCGAGTTCCGCTACGAGCGCCTTTCGCTCTTCTTCCGTCGAGCTGGTCAACGCACTGCGTTCTATCGCGATCAGCGCGCCGTAATATCGATAGATCCGCGACCTCACGCGCCACGCATACAACGCCGGGATCAGCCGCAAGGCCGGGATCAGCAGCACAGCGACGGGCAGCAGCAGTACAAGTATCCGGTCCGCAATGCTCGCGAGCCAGAAGGGCAAGATGCGGTAGAGGAAACTCTTCCCCGACTTGTAGTAGCGCGTGGCCTCTTCGCTGATCGGGTATTCGCGGGCGATCGGACTGGGAAATTGCCCGGCGTTTTGCAGCAGCCCCGGCATTCCGTGGACCTCCTGGGCCGCTTCAATGACCAGATCCGATATGGCCGGATGCAAGTTCTGCCGCGCGAGAATCTCGACGGTCGGGCCGATCAGATGCAAAGTCTGCGGGGGTATTTTTCGGCGGAGATCGAGCACGCCTGGCGGCAGGTCGATTTCGTCCAGATACGGAAAGAGCCGCGTATAGGCGCTTGCTTCCGCGAAATCCATCACTGAAATGCCCGGTATGCCAAGCAACCTCAGCATCAGTCCGCGCGTGGTCGAGTCGCCGTTGAGCATCGCCGCATCAACGGTGCCTGCGACCAGTTGCTTTGCCGCGTCCATGCCGTCGAGCGGCACGAGTTGAGTGTCGCCGCCCGGCGCGATGCCGTTGGCCTCGAGCAGGGCGAGCGACAGCCGGCGGGTGCCGCTGCCCTCGCGGCCTATCGCAATCTTCTTGCCCTCCAGGTCCGACAACTGCGTTAGCCCCTTGCCGCGATAAAACACCACGAGCGGAACGTAAAACACGCTCCCGAGCGACATGAGTGACGACCTGGCCGCCGTATCTGACACGCCCCCTTGGACTAGCGCAAGATCGACATGGCTCTTGGGGTCCATCAGTCGTTGCAGGTTCTGCACCGAACCGTCGGATTGGAGCACCTTGAGGGTGACGCCATTGCGCGCCAGGATTTTTTTGTATTCGTCGGCGGTATGCAGGAGCGCACTGTCCACGGGACCTGCGCTGATCGTGATGGTTCTTGGCGGAGCAGGGTCCGCCAGCCACACGATCAGTCCGATCATGATGATAAAAAACAGGGCGAAGGGTGCCGACGTCAGCGAAAGATCGCGCCAGGCCACATGAGAGTGGTCGTGCGGAAAACGCGGCGAATGCGGGCGATGTTGTTTCATGAGACCCCGTGGGAAAAGCCTCACACTTTTAGGAATGACATCAAGCCGTAGTCAGGCAGCGCTCAACTGGAGCAAAGTCTGTGCCTCAAAGAATACCCGCAGCATACCCGCAGGACACGCTCGCCGGGGCAAACCTGACCCGTTGCAGAGTTTATAGGGGAACCCGGGCGTCGAGGGGGAAACGCCTGGCGCTGTCAGGCGTTGGGTGTTCGAACGAATGAGAGGAGCGCCGGACTGAGCCGGCGCGCGGACGACGATTAATCTTCGCCGTCAAGCCGTCCCGCGCCGAAGCGCCGGTAGGCGAGCCGCGCGGCATAGTCCAGCAGGAATCCCAGCGCGCCGATCACCAGGATCACCGCTGTCAATTCTGAGTAGGCCAGCCGGTCGCGGGTATCGAGAACGAGGTAGCCCAGCCCCGCGCTCACGCCCAGCATTTCCGCCGGCACGAGCACGATCCACAAGATGCCGATGGACAAGCGCACGCCGGTCAGCACATGGACGGCGATGCCCGGCACGTACACGTGCCATAGCATTTCAAAGCGTGTTGCCGCGAGGCTTTCACCCAGTTGCAGCCAGCGCCGGTCGATCTGCGCAACACCGGCGGCGGTGCTCATCACTAGCGGCCAGAGCGCGGCGAAGGTCAACAGGAAGTACACGGCCCGATCGCCTACGCCGAGCGACATCACCGCAATTGGCATCCATGAAAGCGGCGAAATCATGCGCAGGAACTGAAGCGTGGGCGACAACGCCGCATCGAGCCATCGCAGGCGGCCGATCAGGAATCCCAGCGGTACACCGATCAGCAGCGCCCACGCCAGACCAACGGCAATCCGCCGCAAGCTCGTGACAATGTGCTCGAACAACCGGTCGTCCGTCACAAGCGACGGCAGCGCGGCAAGGGCGCGTGTGGGCAGGAACTGGGCGGCGAGGCTATTCGGCCCGGCCACGAGCGTCAGCACGAGCCACCAGAGCGCCACCACGGCCACGATACCCGCGAGCCCCGGCCAGGTGCGCCCGAGCCATGACCGGCCGCGTGGCGGGCTGCTGGTCCCGGCGGTGGCCTGTTCGGGCGAAGAGGGCAGGCTAGACAACGATGCTCTCCGAACGGGTGAATCCGTCGGGCAGGCCGAAGGTCTTCATGCCGCCAACTGCGGCAATACTGTTCCGGACGAACCGGTCGTCGACGAGATCGCGCGCCACGAACGCCGGATCGAGTTTGGCGAGAAACTGCGCGTTGCCTTCCACCTGCGTGGTCTTCATGCGGCGCACGAGTTCTTCGGTATAGCTCGGGTACGGATACGGCTGGAAGTCGATGCGTTTCTCATGCCAGTCCGCATGGACGATGGCCCGATCGGCGAGGTAACGGCCCTCGTCGCCGGGCGGCGGCGCGAGCACGCGTGTCAGCACTTGGGACGTATGCGGCGTGTAGTGGTTCTTGCCTTCCTTCGAAAGAAGCTGCGCCGCTTGCGCCGGATGCTCGCGGGTCCAGACCTGCGCCTTGACAATGGCGTCCACGACCTTCTGCGACCACGCCGCGCGCCCGGTCAGGTCCTGCTCGTGCATGAACACCACGCAGCATGCGTGGTTCTTCCAGACGTCGCCGGTAAAGCGCAGTACCTTGCCAATATTGAACCCTTCGGCGGCCGCGTTAAACGGCTCGGCGACGATAAACCCGGCAATCTGCCCGGCTGCCAGCGCGGGCGGCATATCGGCCGGCGACATCACGATCAGGTTCACTTCGTTCGGCTTCGGTGCGGAGGTTTTCTTGAGCACCGGAACGAGCCCTTGCGAGCGCAACATGTCCTGCAGCACGACGTTGTGGATGGAATACCAGAAGGGCACCGCTACCGTCTTGCCGCCGAGGTCCCCGAGTTTGCCGATACCCGGCGCCACCGTAATACCGGACCCGTTCACGTGATTCCACGCGACGACCTTCGCCGGTGCCTGACTGCCGTAGCGCGCCCAGACGGTCATCGGCGAAAGAAGGTGGACGACGTTGACCTGACCCGAGAGGAATGCTTCGACCAGTTGTGCCCAGCTACGCAGAAGTGTGGGTTTCTCGGCGGCGACGCCGGCTGCTTCGAAGTAGCCGTTATTGTGCGCGACGAGCAGCGGGGTGGCGTCGGTGATGGGCAGGTAACCGATTCGCACCGGCGCATCGGGTTCGTTCGCCGCACGCGCGTTCAGCGAGCCGAGCAAGGGCGCAGCGCCCGCGACGGTGAACAGGGAGGCGAGTTTCAACCACTCGCGGCGGGACATCGGAAGCTGGCACATTTGTGATCCTGCGTTTGCTGCATTGTTGGAAAGTGAAGCGGCGTGCCGACCCTGCTTTCAGGGCGCTTTAAGCGATCGTCCTCTCGCGTGACATCGCATCTTGCAGCGCCTGAAGAATCTCGATGCGCAACGCGCCCAGCGCCTGCACTTCGGCGGCGCGCGGCGCGGGCACGCTCACGTGCCATTGCGCGATCAATGAACCCTGGGCGCCCAGCAGCACGATCCGGTCGGACACAAGCAACGCCTCGTCTATATCGTGAGTCACGAGGACCGTGCCCGCGTGCGTGTCCTGCACGACCTTGACGAGCAGGCGCTGCATGTCGGCGCGCGTGACTTCATCGAGCGCGCCGAAGGGTTCATCGAGTAGTAGCGTACGAGGCTGGCGCGTCAGGCAACGGGCGAGGGCCGTGCGCTGCGCCATGCCGCCGGATAACTGGCGTGGCATGTAGGTACGCGCATGAGCCAGGCCCACTTCATCGAGCGCCGCGCTTACGCGCTGGCGCCGTTGCGCCCGCGAGAGTGCCGGTTGCCGCGAGAAACCCAGGCCGAACCCCACGTTGCGTTCAACCGATAACCACGGCAGCAGGCATGGGTCCTGGAACGCCAGCGCGACGTCGGGACGAGGCCCGTCGAGCGGCGCGCCATCGACGAGAATCTGCCCCGACGTCGGCTTCAGCAGTCCGGCAAGAATGCGCAGCAAGGTCGATTTGCCCGACCCGCTGGGTCCCAGCACCGACACCAGTTCGCAGGACTGAACGCTCAGGTTCACCCCTTGCAGCACGGCGCGTCCGGGATAGGTCAGACCAACGCCGCGCGCTTCAACGAGCGGCCGATGCGTCACCATTGACTGGTTCATGCGGTGTGCGCCTTGCGATGCAATGCAAGCTGGTTTTTAAGCTGCACGAGACTCGGCGTGACGATAGGCACGAAGGCCGCCTCGCGCATGCGGCGCGCGGTGCCGGTCTGGCCGCGCAAATAACCGCGGCCTCCGGTCACTTGAACTTCGAGCCCGACGGCGGCCTCTACCACTGCCGCCAATGCGATGCGGATCTCGAATAACGCGGCAGGCGTGGAGACAAACGTGCCGTTGCGCACGCCTTCTTTCAGCCGATGCGTGAGGTCGTCGAGTTCGCGCGCCAACTGCGCGGCTTCGTCCTCTACGGCGGCGCGCGATATCGCGCTCGTTTCGCCAACTGCGGCAAGGCAGCGACGCGCGAGACCGATCGACATGCCGCACTGAAGGCCGAGGAAACCCGGGCGCACGCGTGCGAGCCAGGCGGGTGCGTCGGCCGTGATGCGGAACGTGTCGTCCAGTACCGCGCCTTCCACGCGTAGAGCCGCCGTATTGCTCGAACGCAACGCGATCAGGTCAAGGTCAACGCTACGCGTAACGCCTGGGGCATCGTGCGGGATAGCGAAGATGGAGGGCGGCGTGTTGTCGTCTTCTGTTGCGTGATCGAATGCCGCTGCGGCGATGAAACCTTCCGGACGCAGGTTGGTGATCCACGGCAAGCTGCCGTCGAGTGTCCACCGATCATGCTCGCCGGCGTGATCGAGCAAGTGCGCTTTCATCTGCAATGGTTCGATGTTCGACAGATACTTCATTGCATTCGACAGCCCCGTTGCGCCCGCCAGTTCGCCGCTCAGCAGCCGGTCGAGCCAGCGCGTGATCAACGTCTCGTTCGGACTTTGCAGCAGGTATTCGATGAAAGTGCGTTGTCCCCAGAACACGAATGCCGCCGCGAGCGATTGTTCGGCCACCTTCGCGACCGCCTCGATTGCGTCTCCAATCACGCCGCCCGTGCCGCCAAGATGCGCCGGCACACCGGTACGGAACAGACCTGCGCGACCGAGCCGCGGCAGGATCTCGGAGGCAAGGTCTTGCTCTGTGTCGATAGCTTCAGCATGCGTGTCGAGCCACGCTTCAAGTTCGTTCGTGACTGGTCGCATCGCAGAGGTTGTCATGCGGCATGTGCCTTGGCTTTGGGTTCCCACCGGTAAGCAGCCAGTTCCGGATTGAGTTCGTTTTGCGAGAGATTGTTGGCGAAGTTGCACAAGGTAGCGAGGCTGACGCCGAGCACGACTTCGAGCGCGTTGGCGTCGGTGAAGCCGGCTACGCGGAAGGTGTTCAGTTCTTCATCCGATACCCCGCCGCGCGCTGCGATCACGGCACGCGTGAAGACGGCAACCGCGTTGAGGCGGGCATCGGCAATCGGTTGCTGGTCGCGGATTGAGTCGACCACGGGCGCGTCCAATTGTGCCTTCTTCAATGCGACCGCCGTGTGTCCGGCAACGCAAAAACCACAGCCATGGATAGCGGCGGCCGTGATTTGAACGGTTTCGCGCTCGGCGAGCGTCAGCCCGCTACGGGCGTTGATACCTGCCACAGTCAGGTAGGTTTCGAGAGCGGTGGGCGCGTTCGCAAGCGATGCCACCAGATTGGGTAAGAAGCCGTTGTTCGCCAACGCCTTCTCAAGGTAAGGGCGGCTCGCTTCAGGTGCGCTTTCAATGGTTTGCAACGGCAGACGGCTCATGACGGTTCCTCGTAGTCGAAGGGGTATTGTCTATTGTCACTGGGCCGAGCGCTTTCGGCAATGCGCGTGCGTCTGGGATTGATGCTTATTCGTCTCAGGTTTTTTTGCTCGCGCCGGTGGACGGGGTTGTCAGGTTCTGGGGTTGGTGGTCGGGGTCTATGCTGGGGTGGTACTTTTGGCGTTAGTGGTCGGGGTCAATGCCGGGTTGGTGCTTTCGGCCGTGGTGGTCTGCGAGAGTCGGATTTTCTCTTTATCACTATTAGCCACTGTGCGTGGCGGCACGTCATTTCTTTGTCCAAAGCGACAAAGAAACGAAGCAAAGAAAACGCTTTTAAACCACGCTACCCTAAGTGTCCACAGCGTGCAGTTTTTATTCATAGGTGCCCCAAAAGCACGGTGCTCGCCAGAGCCACGGATGTGTGAACCCCTCCTTCTCGCGAATCCTGACACGAACACGCTTCGCCCCGTACGCTCTCGGGCAAGCACAAGTTGCCAAGGGACCAGCACGGCCTCACGCGTTCTGCATGCTTCGTTTCTTGCTGGGGTTAGCGGCTTGGTCTACGCGGTTGTCTTCGTGGATCACAACTTGATGCCTAGCAGCTCGATGCGTGTTTAGTGCTTCAGTTTTTGGTGAACTGACCGCGTGCTTACACGGCTATTTTCGTCGGTTCGGTCTTACATATTTTGGGGCTATATTACTTGGTAGGTTGGCGACGAGGTCCGAGGCGCGTCCACATTGGAGGGAGGTTATCCGCGGATAGCGCGGGGTGAACCTTGGGCAGATTCAATCACTGGTGGCGAAGCGTGTGGGTATCGGTGTTCGGAGAAGGAGGGTTTCACACATCGGTGGTTCTGGCGAGCACCGTGCTTTTGGGGCACCTATGAATGAAAACTGCACGCTGTGGACACTTAGGGTAGAGCGGTTAAAGCGTTTTCTTTGCTTCGTTTCTTTGTCGCTTTGGACAAAGAAATGACGTGCCGCCACGCACAGTGGCTAATAGTGATAAAGAGAAAATCCGACTCAGGCAGACCACTAACGCTGAAAGCAGCAACCCGGCATAAACCCCGACCACTAACCCCAGAACCGACCACCACCAAAACCCCGTCCACCGGCGCGAGCGAAAATTGCTTTCTCAGTGCAGCGCCACCTGCGCATCATCAATAGCAAAACCCAAAGCGACAGGATCCTGCGTACGAGTCCGCCGGTAGGCACCCGGCTGCTCCCCGGTCACGCGCTTGAACGCCTGCGCGAACGCGGACTCGGATTGATACCCAACCTGTTCCGCGGCGTCCGGCGTCGTAGTGCCGTTCCGAAGCATCGCCGCAGCCACTTTCATACGAACCAGCGTGACGAACTGCGCGGGCGGCTGGCCACATGCTTCTACGAACTGCTTGCAGAAACGCGCCCGCGACATATGCACGAAATCCGCCATTCTGTCGGTCGTCCAGCGCTCTGCAGGGGTATCGATAATGGCAGTAATCAACGGCGCAAACTCCGCGCGACGCATCAGTGACCAAAGACCCGGCGCAATGTCGTCGCGTGCAGCGACAGAACGAAGCGCGTAGAAAAACAAAAGCTCGGTCAGGCGCGCGATCAGCGGCGAAGGTGCGTCAGGATGCCGCTGCGCCTCAGCGCGAATCAGGTCGAACACGGCACGGGGACCGTCGGGCGCCGCAGTGTCGTGGCGGGCGACGATGTGATCAGGGATCAGCGCGAGCAACTGGTCGTCCAGGCCCGAGCGGAATTCGAAGAACCCACATGCTAGTCCGAGACTCTGTTGCGCCGGACTTTCGTCGGACGATAAGGGCTGCATAGAACCCGCCCGCTGACTCTCCTGACCGGCTGGCGGCGCAACGGGCAACGGCGAGAGGCAATGCGGCATGTCGTGCAGCAGGAACACGGCGTCGCCTTGCGTCAGGCGCACGCTCGTCGCAATGCGCCCCGGCTTGGCGGGCAGATGCAGCCAGCATTCTCCATGCAGCACGACATGGAAACTCGCCTGCTGATGGCCCGCCGTCGATGCCTGCCAGCTTCCACAATACTGGCCGACATGGAACAGCGTGCTCTTGAGTTCGAGACCGGCAAGCAGCCAGTCGGCAATTTTTTCGGCGTGAAGGGGCATGACGGGATCGGCATAGTTCAGCGGTGAATCGCTATACCTACCCGTCCTGCCGCAACAATGCAAAGAACTTGTTGTTGGAACCTTATTCCGTTTTCGGCGTGTTCAGGTCGAGCGACAGCGGCCGGCCCTGGTCCGCTCATCCAACCGGTTCGCCGAGATTGAGCATCAGCCGGTTGGCCCACGCGAAGATCGCAATGGAGTGAATCAGGTCGAGGATCTCGTCGTCGCTCAATCCCACATCGCGCAGCGCCCGCAACTGTGCCGGTTCAACCTGACCCGGCGTGAGCGTCAGGTCGATCGACGCCAGCACGATCGCCTTCTCGCGCGGCGAAGTGCCAGCGGTAGCCGGATCGTTGAAAACCTGTTCGATAACATCGTCGCGTTTCGCCAGTTGTTCGAAACGCTGCGCATGCACGGACGCGCAATACACGCAGCCATTGACCCGCGAAACGACCGTCGATGCCAACTCCCGCTCGGCGCGCGGCAAGCCGCCCGGTGCATACATGATTGCGTTGAAGGCCGCCGAGCGCTGCCGCAGGATTTCCGGCTGATGCACGAGGAACAGGTAATAGTCGGACTCCTTCGCTTTCGGATGGCTCTCTTCGAGCACGGTGATCTGCTCGGGCGAGGCATCGGCGAGTTCCACCACATCCAGCCACGCGTCCCATCCCAGCACGCGATTCGTGAAGCCATGCGCTTCAATGATCCGGCTCATGCTGCCTCCGTTGCATTCAAGACCTGCAGCGCGCGCAAACCGGCCGTCAGGCGAATCTGATAGGAAAGAAAGGCGATCAATTGTGTAAGGGCGACTACAGCGGGCGTCGGAATGCCCGCGGCGGGCAGACGTTCCAGCGCGGTTTTATCGCCGTCTATGGGTGTTTTGATCAGTGTGCGCGTGAAGGCCAGCATTGCGCGCAAGCGAGGTTCCTGAGCGTCGATCGAACCCTGTGCGATCTGGTCGATCACGGCACGGTCCGCATTGATCGAAGCGAGCCGTTCCGCATAATGAGTCGCTAATGCAGGGGCATTCGACAACGTGCACGCGTATAACGCAACAAGCAAGCGATCGCTTAGCGACAAATCGGGCAGCGCCGGATCGAATAACGCGTCGTAGCTACGCTGGGTCGCGGCGGCGACCTTGTCGCGTTTATGTCGCGTGGCGTAGGCCGGCGAACCGGGCGTAAGGCCCGCAATCCGGTCGACAATATCGGTGCTGAGATCGTAGGTGTCTGTCATGGTTGCTCCTGCCTGAAAGAGTTGCCAGCCGTGTCGCCAGTAATTTTCGACGCGCGGGAATGGACGGCTGCGTCGAGAAAGGCCAGCACTTCGCGCCACGATGATTCATCGGCGTGTGCGTTCGCTGCGGGTTCGCCGCCGCCGGTGCTGATGCGTCCGGAAACGGGATGCGCATACACGAGTTGCGTGGTCGGCACATACGGGAAAACGATCGCGTGGCCGGCGTTATCGAAGTCGAGATGGCGCACCGGATATGCATGTTTTTCCCGTTCAAGCCGCTCTACGACCATGCGTGAGTATTCGGAGGAGGGCCATGAACCGTCGTCGGTAGCGGAGAGCAACAGCACCGGCCCATCCGTATTCTCGACGTGAATCCGCGCCCGCTCCACCGCTTCTTTATCGAGTAACGCGGTTCGAATTGCGCGTTCGTGACGATGCGGAGGCGGGCCATCGTCGAAGGGCTTCCAGCTAGCCGTGCCGTTGTTTTCCCACAAGTGCGGCAGGGGTTTGCCGTCGAGCAGCCAGATTGGACCTTCACGACCCGTTGCGGGATCGGCGGCGTTCTGTGCGCTGTGAACGACCGCGCCGGGCACATAACCGATCACCGCCTTGATGCGATCCGGATATGTTGCGCCAAGCAGCAACGCGAGTTCGCCGCCGCGCGACTGCCCGCTCACGGCGATAAAGCCGGACGCCGGTTGCAACTCGCGCGTGATCCAGTCGAGCGCGCGGCGAAAGTATTCGAGCGGCGTATTGGAGATGTAGTCAGACAGCCCCGGTGTCTTGAAGTAACCCAGCGCGAGGGCAGCATATCCGCGCGATGCGTAAAGCGCCCCGCGCGGTTCATTGATGCCGCCGCCCGACCCGTTCAGCACGAGCACCACGGGATGGGGTCCGGGCGTTGCGGGCAGGAACAACGTGCCAACGCAGCCGTCAACGCGCATGTCGCGCCGTTGCACGCCGGCCGCCATCAGCCGCTGATTCAGCAGCGTGGCGCTCAGCACTTGTCCGTCTTCACCAATGACTTCGATGCAGGTAGACAACGCCTTGGAGACATCGGCGGGAAATACCTCGCGTTTGCCCGCTTCGACGGGGACTTGCGACCAGATGAGTCCCATCGCCGATACACCGCTGTAGTCACCTTCGACCGGCGCATCCCGGGCAACGTCGATGACGCCGTGATCATCGGCACGAAAGACCGCACGACTTGTCCAGACCGTGCCCGCTCCGCGCACGGTCTGCGTGCGAAGGGTCAGCAATGTACCCGCGCGCGCGCCGGTTACTGCAATGCGCCGAGCAACGTCGATCAGATCGTCGTCCGGCGTAGCCGTGATGTTGATCATGATGGCCTCAACTTCCGCTGCGCGTAACCATCATCGCGGTCGTGCGGTCGCTCACTATCGGCGTCACTTTCAGGCCTTTCTTTGCAGCCCAGATGTTTTCGTAGTGAAAGAGCGGAATGATGCCAACGTCGTCGCTTACCACCTTCACTGACTGCTGCAAGATGGCCTCACGTTTCGCTGAATCGAACTCGGCCGTGGCGGCGTCGAGCGCGTGGTCAACGGCCGGGCTGCTATAACGGCCCCAGTTCGACGAACCAATGCCCTTCTTTGGATCAACGGTGCCGAGAATATTGACGAGCGCATAGCTTGCTTCGCCCGTGCCGTTACCCCACGCAATCATGCTCACCGCAAACTCATTCTTGTTCGCGCGGCTGGCGTAACTGGCCCACGGCATGACCTCGACCTTCGTCTTCACACCAATGCGCGTCCAGAATTGCGCCACGGCCTGCGCCGTTTCGGGCGCTTGTGGATAACGATCGTTAGGTACGCTGAGCGTCAACTGGAAGCCGTCCGGGAAGCCTGCTTCGGCCAGGAGTTTCTTTGCCTGGACCGGGTCGTTCGGGATGTCCTTGACGTCCGGGTTATAACCGAAGGTCTTGGCCGGCATCCACTGGTTGGCGACCGTTGCGGCGCCCTGCAGGATGCGGTCGGTGATGGCGGGACGATTGATCGCGAGCGACAACGCGCGACGCACGCGCACATCGAGTAGCGGGTTCCTGGCCAACGGCTTCCCGGCATTGTCAGCAATGTACGGGCTCGGGCCTTCACGGAAACTTGGCTGAAGTATCAGCACGCGCAGGCCCGGATACGCGAACACCGATACCTTCGGCGATTGCTTGAGACGCGGGAGATCGGAGACCGAGACTTTATCGATCACGTCTACGTCGCCCGACAACAACGCCGCCGTACGTGCCGCCGCGTTGCTCACGTAGCGATAATTGACCTTGTCCCAGATCGGCTTCGTGCCCCAGTACGCGTCGTTACGCGTCATCACCACGCGGTCGCCCGGCGTGTACGAAACGAATTTGTACGGCCCTGAGCCGATCATCGAGCGACCGGAGTTGTAGTCTTCCGTCGTCGCCTTCTCGCCCACGTGCTTGCTCACAATATGTACCGATGTCAAATTCAGCGGCAGGTCCGGCGTGGGCGAGCTGGTCTTGATGATCAACGTGTACGGATCAGGCGCCGTGACGGACGCGATAGTGCGCAGATACCCCGCGAAGGTCGCGATGGTCCCCGGCACGTTGCGGGCGCGCTGATACGAATAGATCACGTCGTCCGCGGTGAACGGCGTGCCGTCTTGCCACTTGACGTCGTGTCGCAGCTTGAATTCCCACGTGTCGTTGCCGGTTGACTTCCAGCTTGTCGCGAGGCCGGGCGCAAGGACGTTGTTGTGATTCTCGACCAGCAGATCCCAGAAGTGCAGGTCGACGGAACGGTCGCCCGCGTAGTTGTTCAGTTGCGGATCGAGCGACGAGAGCGGATCGGCGAACGCAATATTGAGCGTTTGCGCTGATGCACCTGAACTGAACAACGCCGCAGTGGCGAGCGTGGCGGTCAGCGTGGAAAGGACCAGGCGTTTCACGATGCAATTCCTTTTTATTGAGTGGTTCTGGATTGAAACTTGGTGAGCGTCGTTTAGTGAGCGTCGTTCAGGTGACATGCGCTGACATGCTCGATGGCGATGCCACGCAAGCGCGGCACTTCGGTCATGCAACGCGGCATGGCATGCGGACAGCGCGGATGAAAATGGCAACCCGACGGCGGTGAAAGCGGGCTCGGCATTTCGCCGCGAATAGCGGTGAAGTGCTTCTTGCGAGCATCTATACGCGGAATTTCGGCCAGCAAGGTCTGCGTGTAAGGATGATTCGGATGCCGGAATATCTCTTCCACGGGAGCGCTTTCCACCACCCGTCCCAGATACATGATCACCACGCGATCCGACAATTGTTCGACCACGCCCAGGTCGTGGCTGATGAACAGGTACGTGAGATTAAGTTGCTCGCGCAGGTCCATGAAGAGATTCAGGATCTGCGCTTGTATCGATACATCGAGGGCGGCCACCGCTTCGTCGCAGACGAGCATGGACGGGTTGACCGCGAGCGCTCTCGCAATGCCGATGCGCTGCCGCTGACCACCGCTGAACTCGTGCGGATAACGGTCGGCGAGCGACGGGTCGAGGCCCGCGCGTTTTAACTGCGCCGCCACGTAGGCGTCGAGATCGCTGCGCTCGATCATGCCGTGAACAAGCGGTGCTTCGCCGACGATATCGCGGATACGCCTTCTCGGATTCAGGCTGGAATACGGGTCCTGGAAGATCATCTGGATCGCGAGCCGCGCGGCACGGAGTGCCGCCGGTGACATCGTTGCGCGGTCCTGTCCATCGACCAGCACGTCGCCTTCGGTCGGCGCGATGAGCCCCGAAACAATGCGACCGAGCGTGGACTTTCCGCAGCCAGATTCGCCGACCAGTCCGACCACTTCGCCCGGCGCGATCGCGAGATCGACATGTTCGACTGCTCGTGTGACCGCTTGTGCCGCAAGCACGTTACGCTCGCGCAGCCAGCGTGTCGCGGCGTTCTCGTCGCGTTCGCCGAAGCGCTGGCTGACCCCGCGCAGTTCAATGAGCGCGCGTGTATGGACCTGGCTCATGCGGTTGTCTCCGTGCGGACATCGGTTTGCCGCCCGGGATGAAAACAGCGCACGAGATGCGAGCCATGCTCGGACGCTTGCGCGGCCGGCGAAGGTCCAAGCACTGGAGGCGTCGAGCAGACCGCTGTGGCCCGCGTACAGCGCGCAGCGAACGCACAGCCCGGCGGCAAAGAGCGTAGGTCCGGCGTGATGCCTGCAATCTGCGTGAGCCTTTTGCCGCGCGTGTTGAGGCTCGGCAAGCTGTCGATCAAACCTGCTGTGTACGGATGCTGCGGACGGTCGAGCACCGCATCCACGGTGCCCTGTTCAACGATCCGGCCCGCATACATCACCGCGATGTCATCGGCGAGACCAGCCACCACGGACAGATCGTGCGTGATCCAGATCAGCGACGTGCCTTGCGTGCGCACGAGCGTTTGCACTTCGGACAGAATCTGCGCCTGGATGGTGACATCGAGCGCGGTAGTGGGTTCATCGGCGATGATCAGGTCCGGCTTGTGCAGCATCGCTATCGCTATCGCGACACGCTGGCGCATACCGCCCGACAACTGGTGCGGATACGCGCGCAGCCGTTCGTCGGGACTGGCAATACCCATGGCCGCCAGCGCTTCGCTTGCCTGCTCGCGCGCGGCGCGCCGGCTCACGTCGCGATGCGCGCGCACCGCTTCAATCATCTGCGCGTCCACGCGCTGCACCGGATTGAGCGTGGACATGGGGTCCTGAAACACCATCGCGATACGGCTGCCGCGCAGGCGCCGCATCTCCGCTTCGGGCAAGCCGACGAGGTTTTTGCCCTTGAACAGGATCTCGCCGCCGACCACGCGGCCAGGGGCATCGATCAGTCCCATGATCGAGAAACCGGTCACCGATTTCCCCGATCCCGATTCGCCGACCAGACCCAGCACGCGACCGCGCGCGAGCGTGAGCGAGACGTCTTCGACAGCGGGCAGTTCGCCTTCGCGCGTGAAGAAGCGCGTTCGCAGGTGGCGGACTTCGAGCGTGTTGTCCGCGGTATGGAAATCATGGAAAGCAGCGGCGCTCATTTCACGAACCTCGGATTGAGCAACTCGCGCAGACGGTCGCCGACCATGTTGATCGATACCAGCATGGCGAGCAACGCAAGACCCGGATAGACGCTGGTCCAGTATTCACCCGAGAGCATGGTCTGGTAACCATTGGCAATCAGCAGTCCGAGCGAGGGTTCCGTGATCGGCACGCCGAGGCCCAGGAACGACAGCGTTGCTTCAAGCGTGATTGCGCGCGCGACTTGCAGCGTGCCGACCACGATCAGCGGCGGCAGGCAGTTCGGCAGGATGTGAACGAGCACGATGCGCCAGTTGGGGATCGCAAGACTGCGCGCGGCTTCAACATATTCGCGCCGTGCTTCGACAAGCGCTTGCGCTCGCGCAGTGCGTGCGTAATACGCCCATTCGATCAGCACCAGCGTGAGCACGACGTTGGTCACGCTCTTCCCCAGGAACGCGAGCAGCATCATGGCGACGAGGATGGACGGGAAGGCGAGCAGCAGGTCCACGAGCCGCATGATGAGGCTGTCGACCTTGCCGCCGGCGTAAGCCGCGATCAGGCCGAACACGGTGCCGACCACGCCCGCGATCACAGCCGATCCGAGGCCTACGGACAAGCTCAGGCGCAGGCCGTAGAGCATCGCTGAATACAGGTCGCGGCCCTGCCCGTCGGTGCCGAGCCAGTACGCATGCGTGCCGGCGCCGTTCATCGAACCGGGGGGGAGGCGGGCATCGAGTACATCGAGCTGCAGCAGGTCGTACGGATTTTGCGGCGTGATCAGCGGCGCGAAAATGGCCGCGAGCACTAGCAGTATGGCGACGATCAACGCGGCCATCGCCGCGGGCGAACGGCCAAAATCCGCGACGAGCTGACGCCACGGCGACTGACGGCGTTTGAGCGCGCCGCGCACGGGCTCTCCCGTTTTGGGAACCAGTGGAGCCGTGCTCATCGCGCACCCTCCAGCCGTACGCGCGGATCAAGGAACTTGTAGAGGATATCGACGAACAGATTCAGCGAGACGAACATGCAGACGACTACGATCATGTACGACAGGATCACCGGACGATCGAGCGCGTTGATGCTGTCGAGTATCAGCTTGCCCGCGCCCGGCCACGAGAACACGGTCTCGGTGACGACCGCGAATGCGATGGTCGAACCGAACTCCAGGCCGATCACCGTGATGAGCGGAATCAGCGTATTGCGCAGGATGTGAACGAGCACGATGCGCATAGGCGACAAACCCTTGGCGCGGGCAAAACGCACGTGTTCCATCGGCGTGACTTCACGCACGCCGGCACTCGTCAGACGCAAGACCAGCGAGATCTTGAAGAGCGAGAGATTCAGCGCGGGCAGGATCAGGTGGCGCAGGCCGTCGAGCGTGAGCCACGACCACTGGACGCCGAACAGGCTCGCAGTCGCGCCGCGTCCGCTGGCGGGCAGCCAGCCGAGCTTCACGCTGAACAGCATGATGAGCATCAGGCCGACCCAGAACGTAGGCAGGGAGAAGCCGACAATACTGCCGGTCATCAGCATCTTCGAGAGCGGATTGCGCGGATGCAGCCCAGCGAATAACCCCAGCGGAATACCAATCACGAGCGCCAGCAGCAGCGCCGAAACAGCGAGCTCCAGAGTCGCGGGAAGGCGTTGCAGGATCAGGCGGATGGCGGGTTCGTTATAGACGAAACTGTTGCCAAGGTCGCCATGCATCGCACTGGCGAGGAAGGCCAGATACTGTTTCCAGAGCGGCTGGTCGAGGCCCAGTTGGGCGATGATGCGTGCCCGGTCGACCTGATCGACGTCCTGCCCGATAAGGATATCGATAGGATTCCCGATCGCATGCAGACCGATGAACACGATCAGCGTCATCAGCAGCACGACGAACGCCGCCTGCGCGATTCGGCGAATGAGCCAGCCGCTCATTGGTCCTCCGCATACTGGGGCGGTGCTTCGGCCGGTTGCCATTCATCGCCGTAGAGTTCGGGTTCGGCATACGCTTCCAGCGCTGCGTAATGCTGCTCGACGTCCTCGCGATACAGGAGGCTTGCTATACCCTGGGCAAGCCGTTTTGCACCTGTGCTGATCGCGGGGATATCGCCGGAGACGGCGCCTTGCGAGAGCGACGCGGGATAGCAGAAGCAGTGGATGCGCGACAAGCCGGGGCAATCGCCGGGCGATTTCTCGATGAATTCAAACGCGGGTCCGATATCGGGCGAGTCGGACAGCTCGGCGTCTTCATCGCCAGGGGGCGGTGTGTAGCGATCGGCCCAGGTGCGGATATAGGCGCTAAACGCGGCGAATTCCGGGCGCGCGGACCAGTCAACCTTGAAGCCCGTAGAGACCACGAGGAAGTCGGCCGCGAAAGTGCCTTTGGGCGTGTGGATCGAGAGACCGCTCTCCGTGCTTTCAACCGACAACACCGGGCATCCAAGGTTAAAACGTGCATTCGGATGACGCGATACCCGCAACGTGCTCCCGCGCGGCGGCGGTACCTGCAGGGTGTTGATGTAGTGGCGGATCTTCCATTTCCACGCATCGGGCAGGGTCTGGTGGCCATGCGTGAGGCCCGGATTACCTGCCCCCTTACCCTTGTTTATGCGTGGAAGATCCTCCCGCCTAATCAGCAAATCGACGCTGGCCGCGCCCGCTTCGAGCGCCGTGGCGGCGCTGTCCATGGCGGAAGATCCGCCGCCGACCACGGCCACGCGCTTGCCGGCCAGCGTGGTGTAGTCAGTGGTGTCCGATGAATGCGCCCAGCGATTGCGCGGCAATCCTTCGACAAACTCCGGCAACGCAGGCCCGCCCAATCCGTCGCGTCCGGTAGCGAGCACGACGCGTCGCGCATAGACCTCGAAGCGGCGATCGGACGTTCGTATACTTAATACGACGAGACCATCGGCACGCGGCGTCACGGCTTCAATAGTGTGTCCGTTGCGGACATCGAGTGCGAGCACGCGGCGATACCAGATCAGATATTGCATCCATTGCAGGCGGTCGATCTTGTCGAGCGCTTGCCATGCCGGCGTGCCGAATTGAGACTCGAACCACGCGCGAAACGTCAACGCAGGCAGCCCTAAAGCGGGGCCTGTCAATTGCTTCGGTGAGCGTAGCGTTTCCATGCGGGCGGTCGTGGCCCAGGGGCCCTCCAGTCCCTGCGGCGAGCGGTCAAAGATAATCGCCCGCACGCCCAGCAACTTGAGCGCGGCGGACGCGGCCAACCCCGCCATGCCGCCGCCGATCACCGCGACGTCCAGCACTTCGTTACCGTTGTGCGTCTTGCCCGGCACCCATTCGCGCGCGGGCAATTCGAGCAGGGACAGGTCTTCCGCGAGGCGCGCTTCGAGCGCCGCGAGGCCGGTCGGATGTGTCGATGATACGTTTTTGTCGAGGCTCACGTCGCGGGCTCTTCGGTCGGATTAAGGATGTCTTCGGGCTCGCCGTAAAGCGCTTGAAGAATGGCGCTGTGCTGGTTTGCCTCGTGGAGGACGAAGTCGGGCAGGATCTCGGCGGCAGCTTGCGCCAGTGCTTGCGTAGCGGCGAGGGCCGCTGCACTCGGCGGCCGGAACTCGGGAGTGATGACGCCGAACAGGAACGCGATGCGGATATCCAGCGGACGGATCACTACGCCATCGACAGGCAATCCAAGTGCGGTCACCGGCTCCAGCACGGCGAGGCCGAGTCCTGCGCGCACCGCGCCGAGCGCGTTCAGCGACGAGTTGGTTTCGATCACGCCGGCCGTGCGCACGCCCGCGTGCGCGAATGCCGAGTCGAGCCTTGGCCGCAGGCGGTAAGGGTTCTGCATTGTGACGAGCCGGCGATTCGCAAAATCGCTCAACGTGATGTGCGGCGCGCGCGCGAGCGGATCGTCGGCGCGCACGGCGGCAACACACGCGGCTTCGCCAATCCAGTGCACGAGCACGCCGCGATGTTCGAGCGGCAGGCTTGAGACACCTATATCGACGATGCCGCGCAGCACGGCATCGACTACCTGTTCGGGGGCGGCGCTACGCAGATGCACGGACTCGAGCGGATGGTCCTCGTTGAGCAAGGCTAGCGCGCGAGGTACAAGCCCGGCGGCAAGCGCCGCTGTGGCGGCAATGGTGAGCGGAGGTGGTGCTTGCCGTGCGATCTGTTCGGCGCGCAATTTCACCTGACGCAAGCTTGCCAGCGTGCGTTCGACGTCCTGGTAAAGCTCGGATGCCTCGCGCGTGGGCGCGACACGCGGCCCGAAACGCTGGAATAGCGGATAGCCGATTTCGGCTTCCAGCTCCTGGATCGAGCGCGATACCGCGGGTTGCGAGCGCCCGAGCAAACGCCCGGCGGCAGTGACGCTTCCGGCGGACATGACAGCGGCAAACGCTTCCAGTTGACGGATTTCCATGGGTGCGCGACGGTCGACCGGTTAGATCGATGAATGCATAAAACGCATTCTTGCGCGCCTAGCATGTAAAATGCAAATGATCAAAAATGCTTTACATAGTGCTCGATCTGGGAAGCTGCTGCAAAGGGCTGCGGGTGCTCATCAGAACCGCTTGGCGCGACCGACCTCGAATGCTGCAAAAAGGAAAACGCCGGCGCGAATGGTTTATCACTACGGCTCTATTAAATTTTTTTAACGTTTCAGCGATCCATTGCAAGCGCTAGGCGAAACGAGCGTAAATATCAAGAGAAAAATTTTTCGCCAATCTCACCCAAACGCTGCGAAAAAACGATATTGGTCGAGGCAGATTTCAAGGCATCCCAATGCACCTTATCAAACGCTTGATCAGGGATTGAATCAGTTTGTTCGGTGTACTGATACAAGTTTGCAACAATTGATAAAGCATTGATTGCAGGACGTTAATTACAAGTGCCTATCAGGCGATCTGCCAGTAGGACAATCGGAAACCCAGGAGGTAATTCATATGTCCGACGAAAAAATGCCGGCTTCCGTGAGCAAGCGTAGAGAGTTTCTTCGGGGTGTTGTCACGGTGGGCGTTGCATCAGGTTTAAGCGCGGTAGGCGGCGAGGCGCTGGCGCAAGGCGCCTCGCCCGCCATGCCAACCGGGATTGGTTCAAAGCCACCGACCAAGGCAACGCTGGAAGCAAATTCGGTTTATGCCAATCAATTAGCTTTCAATGACACCCAGGATTTCAAGGATGCGAGCCGTGGTTTGATCGCCACGTTGCCGAGCCCCGGCATTATTCCGAGTTCCAAGGGCGGCGCGGCCTGGGACCTGGGGCAGTTCGCGTTTATTACGGGTGGTCCGGAAAATAACGCACCGGATTCAGTCAATCCCAGTCTTTGGCGAAATGCCAAGCTGAACATGAATCACGGTCTGTTCGAAGTGGTTGACGGTATCTGGCAGGTCCGGGGTTATGACCTTTCGGTGATGAGTATTATCCGCGGGGATACCGGCTGGATTGTCATTGATCCTTTGATGACCGCGGATGTATCGGTTGTAGTATGGAAGCAACTGGTAATACCGCATCTTGGCGACCGGCCGATTACGCACGTTATTTATACGCACAGCCATGCGGACCATTATGGTGGCATCCGCGGTATTGTCGACGAAGCCGATCTGAAAGCGGGCAAGGTAAAGATATACGCTCCGGCTGGGTTCACCGAGGCTGCAGTGGGCGAAAACGTCATCGCGGGTAACGCGATGAGCCGGCGGGCCGCGTACATGTACGGCAATTTGTTGCCGCGAGGCGTGGACGGTGTGGTCGACGCGGGACTGGGCAAAACGACGTCCATTGGCGCGATTACGTTGCTGGTGCCGACCGACTTTGCCACCGAGACTGGCCAGAAGCTGACGTTGGATGGCGTTGAAATGACGGTCATCATGGCGCCGGAATCCGAGGCGCCGTCGGAATTCATGTTCTACATTCCGAAATACAAGGCATTCTGCGCCGCTGAAGACGCCACTCACACGCTGCATAACCTGTATACATTGCGCGGTGCAAAAGTACGCGATGCCTTGTTGTGGTCGAAGTACCTTCAGGCTGCTATTGATATGTTCGGCAGCGACATGCAGGTGTTGTTTGCTTCGCATTACTGGCCGACGTGGGGTAATGACCGGATCATTGCCTTCCTGAAAGCGCAGCGTGACATGTACCGGTATTTGCATGACCAGACCATGCGCCTGGCCAATACCGGCTACACGCCTCTTGAGATAGGGGAGATGCTGCGGTTGCCTGACACTCTGGCAAAACAATGGTACTGCCGTAGTTATTACGGCACTGTTTTCCATGATGTGGTTGCGCAATACAACTTGCGCCTGGGCTTTTTCGATGGTGTGCCCGCAAATCTTCATAGATTGCCGCCTGTTGAGAACGGCAAGCGTTACGTGGAATTTATGGGTGGCGCAGATGCCGTCTTGCAGAAGGCGCAGAAATACTACGACAAGGGCGAGTACCGCTGGGTTGCTGAAGTGGTGAACCACGTTGTGTTTGCCGATCCACAAAACGTCGCTGCCAAGCACATGCTCGCTGACGCGTATGAGCAACTTGGTTACCAGTCGGAGGCATCGAGCTGGCGCAATTTCTATCTGACCGGCGCCATGGAACTGCGTAATGGGGTGCATAAGGTGCCGTTTGGCAGTTCACAAAGTCCTGACACGATCCGGGCGATGCCGCTGGAAATGTTCCTGGATTACCAGGGTGTTCGCTTGAATGCGGAACGGGCGGCGGGCAAGTCGATTTCATTCAACTTCATCATGACCGACACGCAGGAGAGTTATCTGGTCGGTGTGGAGAATTCGGCGCTGCACTACTCGAAGGGCAAGACTTCGGACACCGCCGACGCTTCCGTGACCATGTCCCGGACCGATCTTAACGACGTGATGATGGGCGTCACGACGATGCAGAAGCAGATTATTGCGGGCAAGGCGAAGATTACCGGCAACACGCAGAAGCTGGGGGAATTCGTATCGTGGCTGGATAACTTCGACTTCTGGTTCAACATCGTGACGCCATGAGGCCCATTTAGGTTCATGCGGCGCTTGCAAAGGAATTGAGACAATGTGCTCTATCTGTGACCTCAAGATTGAATTTAATGTGGATCATCCCGGATCGCTGACGGTGGCGGTCGCCACTCGCGAAGCGATTGATGTGGGGGTGCTGCCGGAAAAAGTTTTCGATGGTCCGCTAGCCAATGTGAAGTTGCGCGTGGCGGCCATTGATACGTTGAAAGCGTTGCAGCACCGGCTTGAGTCGTCCATGCCGGTGAGCGAGTTGATGGCGCTGCCGGATTTCTATGTTTTGCTGATTGAAATAGGGACGTGGGGATTTTTCCATGCGACGGAGACCGGGTTTGATCCTGACTGCAGTCCGGAGCCGCCTGATGTGACTGCGGAAAACCAGGAGGACCGGGACGTCGTCTTTATTGCAACGGAAATTGCGATGGAGGCGGTGATCGAGGGTAGGCTTTCGCTGGAGAAGGCCTTTGCGGACAACCTGATCGTGCTGGACGCGGGGGCTGCGCATGCAGCGTTGCTGCATGCGGCGCTCAATACGACGTTCCCGGTAGAGAGCACGGAGCGGGTTACGGTTGAGGTTTGAACAGAGCGGTACTTGCGGCATACCACCGCAAGTACCGCTGATGGTTGGCTGCGCGCTGCTCCGGGTAAGCGTATCGGAGGGAGGTTCTCCGCGGATAGCGCGGGGTGCTCCTTGGGCAGGTTCAATCACTGGTGGCGAAGCGTGTGGGTATCGGTGTTCGGAGAAGGAGGGGTTCACACATCCGTGGCTCTGGCGAGCACCGTGCTTTTGGGGCACCTATGAATGAAAACTGCACGCTGTGGACACTTAGGGTAGAGCGGTTAAAGCGTTTTCTTTGCTTCGTTTCTTTGTCGCTTTGGACAAAGAAATGACGTGCCGCCACGCACAGTGGCTAACAGTGATAAAGAGAAAATCCGACTCTCGCAGACCACTAACGCCGAAAGCACCAACCCGGCATCAACCCCGACCGTCCGCCCCGAAGAACCCCAGCCCAAACCACCCCCTCAAGTGCGAACGTCCCTCAAACGGCCATACACAAATACTTGATCACCAGATAATCATCGATCCCATACCGCGACCCTTCCCTTCCGAGCCCGGACTGCTTAACCCCGCCAAACGGCGCGACTTCGTTAGAAATGAGTCCGGTATTAATCCCGACCATGCCATATTCCAGCGCTTCGGCGACACGCCAAACTCTACCGATATCGCGGCTATAAAAATACGCGGCTAATCCAAACTCGGTATCGTTAGCCATGCGAATCACTTCGTCATCGGAAGAAAACCGGAACAACGGAGCAAGCGGCCCAAACGTTTCTTCCTTCGCGATCTTCATCTCTGAAGTCACCCCAGCCAACACGGTCGGTTCAAAGAAGCCGAACCCAAGCGCGTGCCGCTTGCCGCCAACTACGACCTTGGCGCCTTTGTCCAGCGCGTCATGAATATGCGATTCGACCTTCTGCACGGCGGCGTCGTTAATAAGCGGTCCGAGCAAAACCCCGCTATCCAACCCATTGCCCACCGTGAGCTTCGCAACGGCCGCGCCCAGCTTGGCGGCAAATTCGTCATACACCCGGTCATGAATATAAAACCGGTTCGTACACACGCAAGTTTGCCCACTGTTGCGATACTTCGACGCAATGGCGCCCTCGACGGCGGCATCAATATCGGCGTCATCGAAAACGATAAACGGCGCATTGCCGCCCAGTTCCAGCGATACTTTCTTGACCGTCGGCGCGCTTTGCGCCATCAACAGACGGCCGACCTGCGTTGATCCTGTGAACGACAGCTTCCTGACGATAGGATTGCCAGTCAGCTCGGCGCCGATCGACTTCGGGTCACCCGTCACGATATTCAGCACCCCCTTGGGCAACCCCGCGCGCTCGGCCAGCACGGCCATGGCGAAGGCGGAAAACGGCGTTGCCTCCGCGGGCTTGACGACGATCGAACAACCGGCTGCGAGTGCCGGACCTACCTTGCGCGTGATCATCGCGCTCGGAAAATTCCACGGGGTAATAGCCGCGCAGACGCCGATCGGCTCCTTGGTCACCACGATGCGTTTATCGGCGGCGGGCGATGCCAGCGTGTCACCCGCGACGCGTTTGCCTTCCTCCGCGAACCACTCGATAAACGATGCCGCGTAGACGATCTCACCCCGGGCTTCGGCGAGCGGCTTGCCTTGCTCGCGGGTGAGGATCATGGCGAGATCGTCGGCGTGTTCCAGCATCAGTTCGTACCAGCGGCGCAGGACAGCCGCACGTTCCTTCGCGGTCTTCTTGCGCCAGAGCGGCCACGCGGTGTTCGCCGCATCGATCGCGCGACGCGTTTCCGCCGGGCCCATCCTGGGCACATGACCGAGCGACTGACCGTTCGCCGGGTCGATGACTTCGAAGGTGGAGGCGTCGTCGGCGCCTTGCCACTCGCCGTCGATGAACGCGTCGTGACGCAGCAGCGCCGGGTCTTTTAACAGCATGGGTGAACGTTGCGCGCTCATGCTGCGACCCCCACTTCTTCTGTCAGGACACGTTCGAGAATAGCGAGTGCTTCATCGAACACGGCGTCCTGAATGGTCAGCGGAAACAGGAACCGGATCACGTTGCTATGCACGCCGCAAATCAGCAAAAGCAGGCCGCGCTCAAGCGCCAGGGTTTGCACGCGCTTGGCGAAAGCGGCATCGGCTTCGGTGGTGCCGGGCTTGCAGAATTCAACGGCGATCATGCCGCCGGGGCCGCGCACATCGGCGATCTGCGGCACGTCTGCCTTAATCGATGACAGCCGCGACTTCAGCTTATCGCCCAGTCGCACGGCACGCTCGCAAAGCTTCTCTTCATCGATGATCTCAAGCACCGCATGCGCCGACGCCACCGCCAGCGGATTGCCGGCATACGTGCCGCCAAGACCGCCGGGCGCGACCGCGTCCATCACATCGGCACGACCGACCACGCCCGACAGCGGCATACCGCCCGCCAGGCTTTTGGCGATGGTCATCAGGTCCGGCACGACGTCGTAATGTTGCATCGCGAACAACTTGCCCGTGCGCGCGAAGCCGGTTTGCACTTCATCGGCGATCAGCAGGATGCCGTGGGTGTCGCAGAGCTTGCGTAACGCGCGGACGAATTCCACGGGTGCCTGATAGAAACCGCCTTCACCCTGAACCGGTTCGAAGATGATCGCGGCAACGCGCTTGGCCTCGATATCCGCCGCGAAGAGATGCTCGATGGCCCGCAACGAATCTTCCGTCGTGATGCCGCGCAGCGGGTTCGGAAACGGGGCGTGGAATACGTCGGACGGGAACGGCCCGAAGCCGATCTTATAGGGTGCTACCTTGCCCGTGAGCGCCATGCCCATGAACGTGCGGCCGTGGAACCCGCCCGTGAACGCGATCACGCCCGGCCGGCCCGTCGCGGCGCGCGCGATCTTGATGGCGTTTTCGACTGCTTCCGCGCCGGTCGTGAAGAACGCGGCCTTTTTTGCATAGTCGCCGGGTGCGCGCGCGATGATCTTCTCGGCGAGCGAAACATACGATTCGTAAGGGACGATCTGATACGCCGTATGCGTGAAGCGTTCGAGTTGCGCGCGCATTGCCGCGACAATTTTCGGGTGACGATGCCCGGTGTTGCATACCGCGATGCCCGCCGCGAAGTCGATGAAACGGCGGCCTTCCACATCCCACAGCTCGGCGTTTTCCGCACGTTCGGCGTAGAAATCGCACATCACGCCGACACCGCGCGGCGTGGCGGCATCTTTGCGGGCTTTAAGGTCGGCATTCTTCAGGGTCTGGCTCACGGCATCGCTCCTTGGCGGGTTTTTAGGCGTTGCCTCGACTATAGTAAGATTTGGCTCTTTCAATCAGAGCCATTTCCGCGTTTTTATAGGAGCCAATTATTCGATGGCCGCGATGCGTGCAAGCATGTTGTCCGACTGGCTGGCTCAGCGGATTGAACGAACGGGCGGGCTGCCGATTTATCGGCAGTTATATGGTTTGTTGCAGCAGGCCATTCTGTCGCGGGAATTGCCGGCCGGAACCAAAGTGCCGTCGTCCCGATTGCTCGCGAGCGAGCTGGGTCTCGGCCGCAATACGGTCACGCAGGTGTATGAGCAACTCGCGCTGGAAGGCTACGTGTGGTCGGCGACCGGGCAGGGCACGTTTGTCTCGGACAGCGCGCCGGACGATATCGTAGGCGCGGAATCCATGGCGCCCGATGCGGTCCTAGCGGAACCGCGTGTGCTGTCCGCGCGTGGCGCACGGTTGTTGCAAGGGGCGGGTGTGTCTCAGCGGCAAGGCGGCGCGTTCATGCCCGGCGTGCCCGATGTATCGAAGTTTCCAGCGGCCGTCTGGAGCCGCTTGCAATCGAAATACTGGCGTCGCTTGCCGCCCGATCTGCTGACCTACGCGCCTGGTGGTGGTTTGCCCAAGCTGCGTCAGGTGCTCGCCGATTATTTGCGGACCTCGCGGTCGGTGCGTTGCACGCCGGAGCAAATCATCGTGACGACGGGGATTCATCAGTCCATCGATCTCGCCGTGCGCCTGCTGTCCGATTCCGGCGATGTCATCTGGACCGAAGACCCGTGCTACTGGGGCGTGCGTAGCGTGTTGCAAGTGTCCGGGCTATCGCTCAAGGCCATTCCGGTGGATGCAGAGGGCATCAATCCTTCTGTGGACGATCTTGCAGACCCGCCCAAGCTGATGCTGGTCACGCCATCGCATCAATACCCGCTCGGCATGGTGATGAGCCTCGCGCGGCGGCGGATGCTGCTGGAGTTCGCGCGGCAAAACGGCTGCTGGATCATCGAGGACGATTACGACAGCGAGTTTCGATACGGCAGCCGGCCGCTCGCGTCGCTGCAAGGACTCGATACATCGGGTCAGGTGATCTACGTGGGCAGCTTCGGCAAGACGCTTTTCCCGGGTCTGCGGATTGGCTATATCGTGGTGCCCGAGGGATTGTCGACGAGCTTTGCAACAGCGTCCGCCGAGTTGTATCGCGAGGGGCAGTTGTTGCAGCAGGCGGTGCTGGCCGAGTTCATCGCGGAGGGGCATTTCACGTCGCATATCCGGCGAATGCGCGGAATCTACGGGCAGCGTCGCCAGATCCTGCTGGACACGATCAGGAAGCGGTATGGCGACGCGTTGCAGATTGTCGGTGGCGATGCAGGGCTGCATCTCGTGCTGCGTTTGCCTGATGGTGTGGATGATCGCGAAGTGGCGAAAGCGGCGCTCGCGGTCAATATTGTGGTGCGGCCGCTATCGGGTTATTTCTTGAGGCCGGGCGAGGGGATGTCGGGCTTGTTGATTGGGTACGGCTGCGTGGCCGAAGAGGAAATCGAGCCGGCGTTTGAAAAGCTGGCGACGGTGCTTGACCCGGCGTTGGGCATTAGCGGGTAACACGGTCCCGACTTTCCCATTCCCAATATTCGGCGATTAACCGATTGCCAGCCGGACCGGCTTTCCCACTCTGCTTAGCATCTCGACCAACGTATCGATAGTGAACTTGGCCGTCTTCTTGTTCACCACGTCGGATACACGAGGCCGCGACACCATCAGGATCTTTGCTGCCTCCGCCTGCTTGAGATGATGCTGCTCGATCCATTCAGCAAGCTCCGACATCAATTGTTCCTTGAGCTGCTGCGTGTCGTTGATTTGCTTGCGCGAAGCGGCCTGAAGCAGCTTGGCTTCCTCGACCGAAAACCCGAGTTCACGGAACAGATTTGCGCCCGGTTTTGTCACATGGCGGATTTCAGTATCGATCGTCATTGATTGATCTTCCTTGCGTTGGCCACGGCGCGATAGCGCGCCTCGGCGATTTCTTTATCCCGCTTGCTGGTTGCCTGGGTTTTCTTCTGGAAGCAGTGCAGGACATATACCGCTTCCTCGAACTTGGCTACGTACATCACCCGGAAAATGCCGCTGCTGTCCCTGATACGGATTTCCCGAGCTCCAGCACCCACCTCCCCAAACGGCTTCCAGTCCTCGGGGTCCAACCCAGACTGAACCTTGCTCAACTGGAAGCCGGCATCCCTACGTGGCTCCTCTGGAAACTCCAGTAGGTCGTCGTAGGCGGACCCTACCCAACGGATTTATTTCTCCGGCGTCATGGCGTCCTTATGTATAAAATTTTATACCATTTTCGCCGGAACTCAAGGGTTTGTCATCGTGGCGTTCTGACTCGGGTCGGAACACCCAGGGCAGGGCGTTACAACGCCGCCGAAAGTCCGCCGCAGACTATGATAAAAAGGGACGCACGGTAGGGCTGAAGAAAACGGTGCGCCG
Organism: Caballeronia sp. dw_19; assembly: GCF_018449515.1. GTDB lineage: Bacteria > Pseudomonadota > Gammaproteobacteria > Burkholderiales > Burkholderiaceae > Caballeronia. The sequence goes on from NZ_JAAVUQ010000018.1 coordinate 66,467, forward strand.
CCGTAATCGAAGCATAATAGAACGTGTACCCTACAATTCTTCCCATGTCCAAAAAACCGCCCACCCCTGCGGATGTTTCCGCGAGCGAGGAGTATCACTTCTCCGAGCAGATCGGCCACTTGCTGCGACGCGCGTACCAGCGCCACGTCGCCATCTTCCAGGCGGCCATTCCAGATTCCGACCTGACCGCGGCGCAGTTCGTCACTCTGTGCGCGGTCAAGGAACAGCAATCCTGCTCGCTTAACGACATCGTCAAGGCGACAGCGATCGACCAGGCCACCATTCGTGGCGTGGTCGAGCGGTTGAAAGCGCGTTCACTGATCGTGGTTTCGCCCGACCCACTCGATGGCCGCAAGCTGCTGGTGCGTACCACACCGGAAGGCCTCGCGCTGATCGACCAGACCGTGCCTTTTGCCCGGCAAGTAAGCGAGCAAACGTATGGGGGTTTGAACCCGGCGGAGCGGGTTGCCATTGTGTATCTGCTGCGCGCCATGACGCGGGCGGAAGATAGCTGAGCTTGTGCGTATCGATAGACAAGCCGCTGCTACGCGCTTATCGATGCTCGACAGGCACCCGCGCTGCGGCGGCCTGCAGCGTGGCCCTGACCGCGTCTGGCGTGAATGGCGGTTCGCGGAAGCGCACGCCGGTTGCATCGAATAACGCATTGGAGATAGCGGGCGCACCGGGGAGCGAAGCAGACTCGCCGGCGCCGAGCGGCGGCTCGCCTTGCCGGTCGACCAGCACCACGTCCACGGGGGGCAGTTCGGGGAATGTCAGGATCGGATAGCTGCCCCATTCCTTGCTTGCGACCAGACCGTCGGTAAAGCGCACACGCTCTTTCATCGTGCGGCTCAGCGTCTGGATCACATTGCCGTGGATCTGATGGCGCACGCCGTCCGGATTGATCACGGTGCCCGTGTCCTGACCGACCGTCACCCGCTTGATGCGGATTTCTCCGCTGACAGTATCGACTTCCAGATCGACGATCCACGCTGACCAGGCCGCACCGAAACCGGGAAAGCGGCTATGCACATATCGTGCATACGCCACGCCGCGCCCTTGAAGCACGCGTTCGCCGGTATCGCGAGCTGGAAGGCGTCCGGCACGGGCTTGCCAGCCTGCGCGTTCGGCAACCGCTTCAAGCAACGCCACGGCCCGATCGTCCTTCAGATGACGCAACCGGAATGCCAGAGGATCGGCGCCGGTCTCGAACGCGAGTTCATCGATGAATACATCATGGGCGAAGGAGTTCGGCAGTGCGGAAACACCCCTGAACCACGATGCCCTGACGAGCGGCGCCAGGTCGTGGCAGACGAAACGGCGATGCGCGAAGGTGTAGGGCGTCACCGCGGTCCGGTCGCCCATTTCAAAGATGCGCGGCTCGGCCGGTGTCGCGCCGGTGAGCAGCAGGGCGAGCATGGGCGCATCGTTCGATGGATAGCGCGAGGCGAACGTATAACCCAGCGTGTCGCCGCTGCGTGACACCGTGCCGGTCACATCCACAACTTGTGCCGTGCCCTTGGGCTCCCACTGATGTTCGTCAGCGCGCGATAGCTGGACCCGCACCGGCTGGTCCATGGCACGCGAGAGCAGGAGCGCGTCGCCGGCAACGTCGTCGGCGCAATTGCGGCCATAGCACCCAGAGGCCTCCATGCGGACGATATCGATATCGGCTTCGTCCCGCTCGACCAGACGCGACAAGTCGTAGCGCAAGGTCTGCGGGTTCTGCGTGCCCGACCATACCGTGATGCGCCCGTCCTGATAGTCCGCGAGGGCGCAGGACGGCCCGATCGAGCCATGCATCTGGTACGGCCAGACATAACTGCGTGTAAGCGTCGTCGTGCCGGCTTGGTCCTGCACGCTCTCCACGTCGCCCTCTTCGAGCAGCAGGCGCCGCTGGGCCGGAGCCTGAGCGATGGCCTCTGCAGGGTTATCGAGGGAGGGCAGCGGCGGCAGCGGGCGCCAGCGGACACGCAGCGCACGGGCCGCGCGAATCGCCTGTTCCTCGCGCTCGGCCACCACCCCGACGAAGTCACCGATCACGACCACGCCGCGCACGCCCGGCAGCGTATCGACCGATGAACGGTCCACGTCGATCAGCGTCTTGCCGACGAACGCGCCGCAGTCATGTCCTGCATAGGGTGGCCTCACGACGCGCCCGTGCAGCATGCCGGGCACGCGCATGTCGTGAACGAAGGTCAGGGTGCCGGTGGCCTTGGCGGGCAGGTCGACGCGCGGTGTCGCCCGCCCGACAATCCGGTAGGTTGACGGGTCCTTAACCGCGATGGATGAGTCGATGGGGAGCGAGATTCGCTGCCCCTGTAGCAGCTCGCCGAAGCCGATGCGGGTCTTGTCCGGAGCAATGACATAACCGTCGTCGGTGGCAAGGCGGGCGGCATCGAGCCCCCAGCGCTCTGCTGCCAGCCCGATCAACACGAGCCGTGCTTGCGCCGCGGCAAACCTGAGCGGCACGGCGGATATCTGGATGGTCGCGCTGGCGATGGTCGGGCCCTGGTTGGGCACTTGAGCGGAGTCGCCGAGGATCATCTTGACGCGCGGGGCCGGCACGTCGAGTTCCTCCGCCACGATCTGCGCGAGCGACGTGCGGATGCCGGTGCCGAGATCGACGTGACCGTTGAACGCCAGGATGCTGCCATCGTCCAGGATCGCGACGAAAATTTCCGGCGAGTCCTGAACGTAGGAAGACCCGCTGCCCGGTTGACCGGGCGCGGGCTTGACCGGCGCGATCGGCTGCCTGACGATGGTCAGGCAGCCGCTGCGCGCGAGCAGTTCACCTCGGGTGAGCGCTGCTGCAGTGGGCATGATGGTCCCTGAAAATGCCGCTTCATTCGACTAAACCGCTTCAACGCGTGGGGCTTCAAGATCAACGATACGCTTTCGCATCGTACCCGCTAGCGTTATCTCTGCAAATCCTGCGCTCAGGCGTGCCGTTGCTCTATCGTGGAAAGGGCTTCGTCGAGCGTCATGACAGCGGCATATTTTTGTTGCATGTCGAAGAGATTCGCATCGTGCGGGCCGATCGCCCGGTCGCCGACGCAGTCCGACACAACCAGCGGACGGAAACCATGCGACATCGCATCGACCACGCTTGCGCGTACGCATCCGCTCGTGACTGCACCCGCCACGATCAACGTTTGCACCGCACGCTGCGATAACCACGGCGCGAGTTGCGTGCCGAAGAACGCGGAAGGCACGGTCTTGCGCACGACGAGTTCGCCCGCTGCTGGCGTCAGCTCAGGCACGATCGCGCTGTTCGGATGGTCTTCGGTGAGCGTCGCCATGCCTGGCACTTTCAGCGAAAACACGTTGTCGTCGCTACCGTCCGCTGCGTACACAATGCGGCTGTGCGCAACCGGCCAGCCATGCCGGCGCGCGGCGGCCAGCAGGTGTACCGTGCGTTCGATAGCCGGTCCGATGTTGCCGCCGCCGAAGGTCTTGGGGTCCGCGAAGCCGACCACGAAGTCGACAATCAGCAAGCCGATATTGCCTTTCACAGGCAAGGGCGTGCCGAATCCCTGCTGTTTGTACACGCCCGATTCGGCGTGGCTCTGGATGTCGCTCATTCAAACTCTCCGCATGGTGATTGTTCTATCGGTCCATTACCACGCCATCGCGGACCACGGCTTCGCCATCGAGCATCACGTCGCAATGGCGCAGGGGGATGTCGATGTGACACGTGGTCGTACGCTTGCCGCCTGCTTCATTGTTGGGGCCGAGCGAAAACAGGAAGTTGCCTTCGAACGCGCGCGCATCCATGCCGATGGTCGCCTCGCGGTCATACAGCCCGAGCGTCGACCAACGTGCACGAGGCTGCAAACCCCATCCGATATGCGAGATTGCGTAGCCTTCCGGATCGTTGAACGAAGCCATGTAGTCGCTCAGCAAGGCCGCGTCCACACCGCCATCGATGCGCGTGGCATAACCGTTCTCAACCGTCAGCGTGATTGGATCCGTCACGTACTTTTTCTGCGGCAGCAAGATGTCACCGCGATCGATCACGATTTGCCCGCTCGCTTGTCCGTCGTTCGGGAACGTCAGCACAAAACCGCTTGGCCAATGATCCCAGCGGCCGGGTTCATCGACGAAACCGTACTCGGAGATAGCGGGGAACTCGCCCAGCGGACACACGAGTTCCGTGCCCGCTTTTGACTTGACGCGCATTTCACGCGACGCCTTGATCCGCTCGGCCGCTGCCCGCACGCGGGTGCGATCGGCTTCGGTCGGCACGAGGCGCGCGAGCACTTCGGGTGGCTCGACTGCGAGCAGGATCTTCGTGCCGGTCGCGAGGATTTCGTGCTGCTCGGGCGAGAACAACAAGGTCATCAGGTCGAGTACGAGATCGCTCGCCTTCAACGCAGCGATAGCGGCCAGGTTGCCGGTGAGAGGCGTGGTGCCGAGATACGCGAGCGAGTCGCGGCTCAGGGCCTTTTCGCCGTTCACTGGCAGGAGGTCCAGCCGGTTGACGATCGCGCCCATGGACTGCGTGGCGATCAGCGCGCTTGAAAGCGTTTGCGGATGCGTGGACGCGCTGGTGAGGATGGTGACGGTCTGGCCCGCTTGCAGCTTCGACAACGTCAGTACCTGCTTCCATGCGGCGATCATTTCGTAATCGCTGATTGGCATGTTGACTCCTGAAGAATGAGTGTCAGTGTCGGCTTGTCTTGCGTTGCACTTAGACGAGCTTTGCGCCGAGGAAATCGCCGAAGGCTTCATAGAAGCCGGCTTCGTTGTCCCACGGAATCATGTGGCCTGCATTCGGTACGCGCGTATGCAGCAGTCCGGGGCTAAGTGTCTGCATTTCCTGCACGTCTTCGTCGAGCACCACGTCGCCGCGCGCGGCGGTGATCAGCAGCGAAGGTACGCGAAGCAGGGGCAGGTCGGCGTGGATGTCGTCAGTATGGAAACCTTCGAACGACGTCAGCATGCCGCGTTCATCGCAGGTATGCAGCCATTGCGCGCGTGTACGCAACTGGTCTTCGGTCCAGGTCGGGCAGAAAGCGCGCATGCCGTCGGCGTCGATGCCTTTCAAAGCCAGGCGGATTGAATCAACGTACCACGACAGCTTCGCCGGATACGCGCGGCGGCCCGGACCCGACACCGGCGGATCGACGAGCACCGTGTGCGTCAGGCCCTTTGGCGCGCTGCGGGCGGCGCGGATCGCGATGCGTGCGCCCATTGAATGTCCGACAAGCGCATAGTGTTCAAGGCCAAGCGCTTCAGCGAGCGCGATGACATCGGCGGCTTGCGCATCGAGGCTGTAGTCGAGCGTTGACGATGCTTCGGATAAACCGCGGCCGCGTACATCGAGCACGTAGGTATCGAACTGGCGGCCAAGCGTTTCGCCGACAAAGCCCCACGTGACCGCCGGGCTGGTAATGCCCGGAATCAGGATCACGGCGGGACGGCCGGCACGCACGCCCTCTGTGCCTCCGTAGCGCAGGTAATGCTGGCGAATGCCGTTGGCGTTGACGTTCGCGCCGTAGAGAAGAGTTGAGTTCATCGCGGAGTCCGTGGATGGATCGAAAGCTATGGTGTCGAAAGCGATTGGTAATCGATCATTCAGCCGATCAATAAGCCGATCGTTCGGCCGATCGTTAAGCCGCTCAATAAGCGCCGGAGAGCAGCGCGCCCGCGCCTGGCACCACACGCTCGAGATCCAGCTCGCGCAGCATGGCGTAGGTCGTGGCAATGGCAGCGGTGATGACCGGCTTGCCCGTCATTGCTTCGACTTGCGGCACTGCGGCAAGCGATGGCATCTGCACGCAGGCCGACAAGACGATCGCATCCACATCTTGATAGGGCAGGGTTTTCACGATGTCCGGCAACAGCCGGGGATCGTGGCGGCCGACATCCAGATTGTCGGGAATCTCGAGCGCCCGGTAGGCGACGACTTCAAAACCCTCATTGCGGATGTAGTCCACGACCAGTTCGGTCAGCGGTTTCATATAAGGCGCGACCACCACGATGCGCTTGGCCTTGATGACCTTCAATGCATCGACCAGGGCGCCCGCACTGGTGATGACCGGCGCGGCGCCGCCGTTCTCGACGGTGCGCTCATGCAGCCGCTTTTGCGACACGCGGTGGTAGCCGTGTCCCATCGCCATGATTGCTACCAGGCACGCATAACCGAGCACGTCCACGCGCGCGTCGCTGAGTTCCAGCGCGCAGCGGTCCGATTCCGCGTCCATGGCCGCAAGCTCTTCCTTGACCACCTTCTTCATGCGCATGCGGCTGGAATGGAACGTGAAACGCTCCGGGCGGATGGTTTGGCGGGCGAGCAGCATGGCCGGGATTTCCGTTTCCATCGTCGTGTTCGAACTCGGCACGATCTGGCCGATGCGCAAGGTCTTCGTCATCTAGTCGACTCCGTATGTCTTGGGCCGCCCGCGGCGGCGTTGTTGGTCTGGCAAGCGATGCAACAATTTGATTCGATAAAGTCTAGTGTACACATTGGAATTTAACAAGATTCCGAAAACATTTTTTAATGGTGCAAGCATGCTTTAGATTGGTGAAAACCCTCATTAAATGCACATATAAAGGGATAAAGCGCACCTGTGTAGACTCAATGCAAATTTTCTTTACTCAAAAAAATTCAATGTGTACACTCTATATAGGTTTATTCAACAGGCTCGGCTGAACGACTTTCGGCGAGCGCCAGACATGGAGAGATCATCATGAGCAAACCCCGTATCGCGATCATTGGCGCGGGCCTTGGCGGGACAGCAGCAGCGGCGTTGATGCAGCGCGCCGGGTATTCGGTTCGCCTTTACGAGCAGGCTCCCTCATTTTCGCGTCTCGGCGCGGGCATTCACCTCGGCCCCAACGTGATGAAGATCATGCGCCGCATGGATTGCGAAGATGCGCTGAACGTCATGGGTTCGCACCCGGACTTCTGGTACAGCCGCGACTGGAAAACGGGCGAAGCCATCGCGCAGATTCCGCTGGGCGATTTCGCGTTGAAAGAATATGGCGCGTCGTACCTGACTGTGCATCGCGGTGACTTCCATGCGCTGATGACCGAAGCGGTTGCGCCTGGCACGATCGAGTTCAACAAGTGCCTGAGCGGAATTGAAGAGGTGGACAACGAAGTGCGGCTGACGTTCGCCGACGGCAGTGTTGAGACCGCGGACATTGTGATTGGTGCGGACGGCGTGAACTCGAAGATCCGCGACCATCTGCTCGGCGCGGAACCGCCGCGTTATACGGGTTATGTTGCGCATCGCGCGGTATTTCCCGCGTCGCTGCTCGGCTCCGATCCTTTCGATCTGTGTGTAAAGTGGTGGTCGGAAGATCGGCACATGATGGTGTATTACGTGACGTCCAGGCGCGATGAAATCTACTACGTGACTGGCGTTCCACAGGCTGAGTGGCCGGCAGGGCAGTCGGTTGCGCCCAGCAGCCGTGACGAAATGCGCGAGGCGTTCGCGGGCTATCATCCGTCGGTGCAGAAGCTGATCGACGCCACGCCCGAAGTCACGAAGTGGCCGCTGCTGGAACGTGATCCGCTGCCGTTGTGGAGCCGCGGCCGGCTGGTGCTGCTCGGCGACGCATGCCATCCGATGAAACCGCATATGGCGCAGGGCGCGGCCATGGCGATCGAGGATGCGGCAATGCTGACTCGCTGCCTGGACGAGGTTGGGGCAACCGATTACGCCGGAGTGTTCGCGTTGTATGAAGCGAATCGTGCGGAGCGTGCATCGAAGGTGCAACTGGTCTCGCATAACAACACGTGGCTGCGCACTAACGAAGATCCGGCATGGGTGTTCGCTTATGACGTGTTCAACGAGCCCTTGAAGTCGCCGTCGGCCAAGCAGGCAACAACTGCCGCCGCCTGATATTTCGACCCGGCTGCGCGCGGCAGTGTCTGGATAAGCTGCCTGTCTAGAGACATTGCCGCGCGCGGTCTTGATTCGATGACTTGAAAATGAGCGTGTCTGCTTCCGCAACACAGGTTTCCGGACCGTTGACGCTGACCGTCAACGGCAGCACGCGCACGGTCGATGTGACCCGCGACACGCCCTTGTTGTATGTGCTGCGCAACGACTTCGAACTGAACGGGCCGAAGTACGGTTGTGGTCTCGGCCAGTGCGGTGTATGCACGGTGCTGCTGGACGGCGGCCCTGCACGTTCGTGCGTCGTGCCGGTTGCGGCGGCTATTGGACGTGAAACGCTTACGCTGGAAGGGCTCGGAACGCTGGACGTGCTGCATCCGATCCAGCGGGCTTTCATCGATGAACAAGCAGCGCAATGCGGCTACTGCCTTAACGGCATGATCATGAGCACGAAGGCGCTGCTCGATCGCAACCCCACGCCCGATGACGACGACATCCGCGACGCGCTGCGCTTCAACCTGTGCCGTTGCGGCACGCACATTGAAATCATGAAGGCCGTGCATCGCGCGGCTGAATACCTGAAACGCGAACAAAAACGCTGATTCATTGGATCCCCTGTAATGGACGCCCTGTAATGGACCCGATGTAATGGACGCCGTGCACGAAGGAAGTTCTGGCGGACCCGTGCTGATGCCCGAGTCGATGCTTCACGCGTGCGTGCTGGGAAATGCCGACGCTGCGCTGCTCGCGTTTGGGCACAAGCTGGCGGTGCAAGCTGGTGTGCGCTGGGTCGTTGTGGGCAACGTGGCCGCGTTCGTGGCCGAGCGTTTCGAGCTGGCACACGACGCTGCTTGCCGGCTGGTGTTATCGACTCGTGCGCAGCATGCCGGCGACACCGCCTCGTTACCCGTGCAACATTCCGGCTTGCAGCAGGAAGCGCATTACATATGGCCGATTCCGGCGGACAGGTTGGTGCCGTGCGAGGCCATTGCGCGCAACGAGGCCGGGAGTATCGCGGTCTGGAGCAGTGCTCCCGAGACCGCGGATCTACGGGCGAAGCTTGCCGCTATCACGGGCCTGTTGCCCGACCGCTTTGCGCTGCATTCCCTCGATGAGCACGCTGATCCGCTAATCGCCACGCATGCCGCGCTCGCTGCGGTTGTTTTGATGGCGGAGACTGGCCGGGCGATATGCGTTGGCGGTTATATGTCGATGTCTCAGGTCAGGGAGGCGGAAGTTTGCGTCGCGGCGTCGCTGGACACAGAAGGCGCGCTGCTCGACTGGCGCTACATGGCGCGAACGCCGGGCTTAACAGGCGGAGAAGCAGTTGCGCAAGATCCGGGTCCTTATTCTTCATCCCGTGCCACGTCGCTTGTCGACGACCCCGCCGCGCTGATTCCCGGCTCGGCGCATACCTTTGCACGCGAGTCTTTCGTCGATGAAATCGCGCGCGATCATCATCGCGATCCGGTTTCGTTTCGTCTCGATCACCTCGATCCGGTGGAGTATGGCGGCGCGAGGGAACTGATCGACACGGTGGCGCAGCGGGCAGCGTGGAACGCCGGTAAGCCGGATCGCAAGACCCGCCGCGCGAACAATGAAGTCGCACATGGCCGCGGTTTCGCGTTCGACAAACACGATGCCGCATCCGGCGATAACCCGACGCCCGACTATTCGGCGTGGATCGTCGATCTCGATGTAAACCGCCTGACCGGTGACGTTGCGCTTAAGCGGGTGGTAGCGGGGCGGGCGAGCGGCCGGCGCAGGATTGGCCGGTTGAATGGAATTCCGGCCCGGCAGATCGCTGCTGCGGCTTCGCGTGCCCTGGGTCTGCAACTCACCGCGCGACCCTCGCACGACGAGACGCCGGGTGCGCAAGCCGTATCGCATGAACTTGCTCCCGCATCGGCGGCGAGCAGCGAGGTCGCTACGCAGGTGACGGCCAATGATCGTCTGGAAATCGATGTCTCGCCAGCGGCAGCGGCTATCGCCAATGCGCTTTACGATGCAACCGGTGTGCGTTTTCGGGCGCCGCCCTTCACGCCGGAATGCGTGCTTGCGGCGCTTGGGCGTACCCGCGAGCCGGAAGGGGCGATCGGCAGCGGACTGAGGCGCGTAAAACGCTCGCTGTGGACCGCGCTCGCGGCCGGTGGGGTGGGCAGCCTGATCGGGTTGGCCTGCGCCGCGTGGCCCCTGCGTGCCCCGATTGAAGCGATCGCCCGCCCGGCTGCATCGACCTGGTCCGATGCCACCATCGCCCGCGGCCGCCAGATTGCCGAGTTCGGAGATTGCGCGGTCTGTCATACGGCGCCCGGCGGCGTGGTCAATGCCGGTGGCCTGGGCCTGGAAACGCCTTTCGGCATGGTCTACACGACCAACCTGACGCCCGATCCGAAGACGGGTATCGGCAACTGGTCGTTCGCCGCGTTCGACCGGGCGATGCGCCAGGGCATTTCACGCGACGGCCATCATCTATATCCGGCATTCCCCTATACCGCGTTCACGAAGATGAGCGAGGCCGACATGACCGCGCTGTACGCGTATTTGATGTCGCAGCCGGCGGTCGAAAATACGCCGCCTGCCACACGCTTGCCGTTTCCGCTGAATCAGCGCGCACTGGTCGCTGGATGGAATGCGCTCTATCTGAAACAGGGCGAGTTCAAGCCCGACCCGGCGCGCTCGGCGTTGTGGAATCGCGGCGCGTATCTCGTGGATGGCGCCGGACATTGCAGCGCGTGCCATTCGCCGCGCAATGCATTCGGGGCGGAGAAGGGCGGGCGTTTGTACCTGACAGGCGGGAGCGCCGAAGGCTGGGTGGCGCCGTCGCTTGTCGCCAATTCGAAGGCGCCGGTGCGCTGGACCGAGCAGGCGTTGTACGACTATCTGAAGACGGGCTTCTCGCATGAGCATGGCGTCGCGGCTGGCCCGATGGCGCCGGTCGTCGCGAGTTTGTCGACGCTGCCGGAAGAGGACGTGCGCGCGATGGCGCATTACGTGGCGTCGCTCTCGCCGCAGCCGGCCGCTGTTCCTGTTTCAAAACCCACGTACGATCCCGCCACGGACGCCGTGACCCTGCAGGGACTCGATAGCGGCCGGCGGATCTTTGAAGGCGCATGCGCGGTCTGTCATGCTGCGACGGGTGGCGTCGGCAACTTCGGGGTGCGTCCGCTGCTCTCGCTGAACACCAGCGTGAGCGAAGCGACGCCGGACAATCTGCTGAACGTCATCCAGAATGGCATTGATGCCCCCGCAACCGATGCGCTTGGTTACATGCCGGGCTTCAAGGATTCATTCGACGACCATCAGATCGCCGATCTCGTGTCTTATATCCGGGCTTCATTCGCACCGAATGAAGCGTCGTGGAAAGACGTGGCTCAGGCGTCGGCGCGAATCCGGAAACACGTGCATTAGCGTTAGGGGGAATGTTGCTGCGGCTACCTTGACGAATTGCGCCGCCCGGTCCGCGCGAGCGGTTATCCCCATCCCACCATTCCACCTCACCGACATTCGAACTATCATGGCGCCTTCGAAGCTTCCTTCCGGTTCATCGCAAGCTGCACAGGACGCCGTGTCCCGCTATGAGGTGTCGGAGCAGATCGGGCATCTGCTTCGCAAGGCCTATCAGCGCCATCTCGCCATCTTCAGCCAGACCATCGACGACCCTCAACTGACCGCCGTGCAGTTTGCGGTATTGAGTGCCAGCCGAAGGCTAGGACCATCTTCAATGAGCGACCTGGGCAAGGCGACCGCGATCGATGCAGCCACGGTGCGCGGCATAATTGAACGTCTGAGGACGCGAGAGCTGATCGAGTTGCAGACAAATCCCGACGACCGCAGAAAGGTGACGGTGCAACTGACGCGGGCGGGTGAAAGCCTGGTTGAGCAGATCACGCCAACCGCCTTGCGTATCAGCGAACTGACCATGGGCGAGCTGAACGAAGCGGAGCGAGTGGCCGTGCTCTATTTGCTGCGCAAGCTAAGTGCGCCCGATGTCGAGTAAGCGCGATTGTGTGCAGTGCGTTTGCGCGGTTATGGCCGCGCTTATTATTTAGCCGCTTCATCTGGTGCAATGCCATTCGCCGCTTCCTCGCATTGCACCAATAGCGGGACCGTCGCACCGGAAAAGCGATTATGGCGTGTACGCTGATTTTATAAGGTGCAGCACAACCAGCATCCTTGTATGGCTGTCAGCTTCGCGTTAGCTATAAACCCCGATAAAACAAGGGATAAACGCCACGATACCTAGTACAAGTCACTAGCTATAAAGTGGGCATGGTCATTGCATAGAAGACTAGAATTAGAGTGTGTACATTTGTATCAGCAGGCGAAGACATCGCTGTAAAAAGCAAGCTTGCGGACACGTACACCTTGATGAATCTCGAGCGATAGAGGCGTCGATGCTTTCGAATCTGGCTATACAACTCATCAACGGACTAGCGGACGCCTGCGCCATGTTTCTTGTCGCGTCCGGTTTGTCGTTGATCTTCGGTGTGACGCGAATCGTCAACTTCGCGCACGGCTCGTTCTACATGCTTGGCGTGTACGTGGCCTATAGCATCGCCAGCCGTTTTGGTTCGACCGTCGCCGGTTTCTGGCTTTCGATGCTTGCAGCCGCGATCGTCGTTGCCGTGCTGGGTGCGCTGGTCGAAGTGATCGTGCTCCGTCGCATTTATCAGGCACCCGAGTTATTCCACCTTCTGGCGACCTTTGCGCTGGTGCTGATCTTTCGCGACGCCGCGCTGTACATCTGGGGCCCGGAAGACCTGTTCGGGCCGCGCGCTCCGCTGCTCGGCGGCGCAGTCAATCTGCTTGGCCACGCATTGCCCACCTACGACATTGCATTGATCGTGATCGGTCCCGTGGTGCTGGCTATCCTCTGGTTCGGTCTGACTAAAACGCGCTGGGGCACGCTTGTGCGCGCGGCGACCGGTGACCGGGAAATGCTCGGTGCACTCGGTATCAACCAGGCCTGGCTATTTACGGGCGTGTTTTTTATCGGCGCATTTCTCGCGGGTCTTGGCGGCGCGCTTCAGGTGCCGCGCATGTCGGCGAATCTGTCGCTTGATATCGATACGATCGGCAATGCGTTCGTCGTGGTGGTGGTCGGCGGAATGGGCTCGATTCCCGGCGCGTTCGTGGCCGCGTTGCTGATCGCGGAGATCAAGGCGCTATGCATTGGCATAGGCGACGTCACCATTGGCGGCGTGGTGTTTTCGTTGAGCAAGTTCACGCTGGTGGCTGAGTTCGTGGTGATGGCTATCGTGCTCGTCGTGCGGCCGTGGGGTCTGCTCGGTCGCGCACAGGCCGCGGTTCGTACCATGGCTGCCGCCGAAACACCGCTGCGTCCCGCCGATACGCGTCTGAAAATTTTCGCTGGTCTCGTGCTCGCCGTACTTGTGCTCGCACCGCTGCTTTCAGGCGTGTTCCCCTACATGCCCGTGCTGCTTGTCGAGATACTGATCGCAGTTTTGTTTGCGACGAGCCTGCATTTCATCATGGGTCCGGGCGGCATGCATTCGTTCGGTCATGCCGCGTATTTCGGCCTGGGCGCGTATGGCGCAGCGTTATTCCTGAAGGTCTTGAACCTGCCGATGGAGGCCGCGCTCGTGCTCGGCCCTTTGCTTGCTGGCGTCGGGGCGATCGTGTTCGGATGGTTCTGCGTGCGTTTGTCGGGTGTCTATCTCGCGATGCTGACGCTGGCCTTCGCGCAGATCGTCTGGTCGATCGTGTTCCAGTGGGACGCGGTGACCGGCGGCAGCAACGGCATTCTCAACCTGTGGCCGTCGAGCTGGCTCAGCTCGACGGTGGCGTATTACTACGTGACCCTGGTGTTCGCGGTGCTGGGCGTATGGCTTTTGCGGCGAATGTTGTTCTCGCCCCTCGGTTATGCCATGCGTGCCTCTCGCGATTCAACTTTGCGGGCAGAAGCGATCGGTATCGATGTGAAGCGCGTGCAGTGGGTCGCTTTCATTATCTCGTCATTGTTCTGCGGCCTCGCGGGATCGCTGTATGCATTCTCCAAGGGGTCGATCTCGCCGGAAGTAATCAGCGTCGGGCGTTCGGTCGATGGCCTCGTCATGGTGCTGCTGGGAGGCTTGCAGACACTCACCGGGCCGATTGTCGGCGCGGCGGTGTTCACCTGGCTTCAAGATACGGTAGCGCGTCAGACGGACTACTGGGAAGCCCTGCTGGGCGCAGCGATTCTGGTGCTGGTGATCGCGTTCCCGCAGGGGATCGTGGGGTTCGTGCGGGACAAGCTGGGGTCGCACAAAAATGCCGATGGCGGCGTGGCCTCGCAACCCGCCAAGGAGGCCCTGTGACCCTTCTGCGCGTCTCTCATCTCGCGAGGTCATTCGGCGGCGTCAAAGCGGTCGACGACGTTTCCTTCGACTTGCACGCCGGCCAGTTGCTCGCGCTGATTGGTCCGAACGGCGCCGGCAAGTCGACTTGCTTCAACATGCTCAACGGGCAGTTGAGACCGAGTTCAGGCTCGATCCTGTTTGACGGCCACGAGATCGCAGGCAAACGTCCGCGCGATATCTGGCGTCTCGGCGTTGGCCGCACCTTCCAGATTGCCGCGACCTTCAATTCGATGACTGTGATTGAAAACGTGCAGATGGCGCTCGTTTCGCGGGACCACCAGCTATTCAACTTGTGGAAACCGGCATCGTCCATTCACGCCGATGAAGCGCTCGCCCTGCTCGAACAAGTCGGCATGGCGGCGCATGCGAAGCGTGCGTGCGGCGTGCTGGCTTATGGCGATGTGAAGCGCGTCGAACTGGCCATTGCACTTGCCAATAAACCGAAACTCCTGCTGATGGACGAACCGACGGCGGGCATGGCGCCCAAGGAACGCAACGACCTGATGGCGCTGACCAAACAACTGGTGATCGACCACAAGCTCGGTGTGCTTTTCACCGAGCACAGCATGGACGTGGTGTTCGCTTACGCCGACAAGCTGATCGTGCTTGCTCGCGGCAAGCTGATTGGCGAGGGCGATGCGGAGACCGTCCGCAACGATCCGCGTGTGCGCGAAGTGTATTTCGGCACGGGAAAATCGTTCACGCCGCGTGCATCGCTTGCAGCAGACGGGGTCGCCTGATGAGCACATCCACGCAAGACAAGAGCATGTTGAAAGTCTCCGGCCTGAACGCGTTCTATGGCCGCGCGCAGATCCTGTACGACGTTGAACTCGAAGTCGGCCGCGGCGAAGTGGTCGCACTGATGGGCCGCAACGGCGCAGGCAAATCGACCACGATGAAAGCGCTGATGGGCATGCTGCCGTCACGGCAGGGTGCGATCCATTTCTGCGGGCACGACATCGCGAAGTTGCCGCCGTACCGTATTGCACGACTCGGCATGGGCTTCGTGCCCGAAGACCGGCGCGTGTTCGGCGATCTGACAGTCATGGAGAATCTCGATACCGGCCGCCAGCCGCCGCGCGACGACGCACCCCGCTGGACGCCTGAAAAACTGTTCCGCCTGTTCCCGAATCTTGGCGAGATGCCGAATCGCCCGGGCAGCCAGATGAGCGGCGGCGAGCAGCAGATGCTGACCGTGTCGCGTACGCTGATGGGCAATCCCACGCTGGTCCTGCTCGATGAACCGTCGGAAGGCGTGGCGCCAATCATTGTCGAACAGATGGCGAACATGATTCTCGAGTTGAAGCGCGAAGGGCTGTCTATCTTGCTATCCGAGCAGAACATGCATTTCGCCGAACTCGTCAGCGATCGCGCGTATGTGCTCGAAAAAGGGCAGATACGCTTTAGCGGCACGATAGACGAGCTCGCCCGCGATGAAGGAGTGCGGCGAGCCTACCTGAGTGTTTAAGCGCGCAGCCCAAGCAAAGATCGACCAAGGGTATCCTTCAATCAGCCTTAGCCATGTCATTTAGCATTCAACCTAGCCGCTTTATCCGGAGAGAAAAACTATGACCACGCGTGTTGGATCGTTGCTGCGCTTAACCGCCTTCATGGTTGCGCCCCTGGCCACCGCTTTAGTGTCAGTTGGCGCTGCCGCTCAGACCATCAAGATTGGCGAAATCAACAGTTATAAATCGCAGCCTGCGTTCCTCGGCCCGTATAAGAACGGCTGGAACATGGCGCTCGATGAGGTCAACGCGGCGGGGGGTATCGACGGCAAGAAGCTCGAAGTCATCTCGCGCGACGACAACGGCAATCCGGGTGACACCGTGCGCGTGGCGCAGGAACTGGTCACGGGTGAGCAGGTCTCGTTGTTGTTCGGCGGGTTCCTGTCGAACACGGGCCTGGCGCTTGCCGACTATGCCAAGCAACGCAAGGTTTTCTTCCTGGCTGCCGAACCGCTGACCGACAAGATCGTCTGGCAGGACGGCAACAAGTACACGTACCGGCTGCGTCCGTCGACCTACATGCAGGTCGCGATGCTCGTGCCCGAAGCCGTCAAGCTGCATAAGAAGCGTTGGGCGGTTGTCTATCCGAACTATGAATACGGCCAGTCCGCCGTGGCGACGTTCAAGCGTCTGTTGAAAGCGGCGCAGCCTGACGTTGAGTTCGTTGCGGACCAGGCGGCCCCGCTTGGCAAGCTGGACGCCGGCGCGGTCACGCAAGCGATTGCGGACGCGAAGCCCGATGCAATCTTCAACGTCGAGTTCGGCGCCGATCTTGGCAAGTTCGTGCGCGAGGGCAATACGCGTGGCTTGTTCAAGGATGTATCCGTGGTGTCGTTGCTGACGGGCGAGCCTGAATACCTCGATCCGCTCGGGTCCGAGGCGCCGGTTGGCTGGATCGTGACGGGGTATCCGTGGTACTCGATCGATACCCCTGCTAATCGCAAGTTCGTCGCGGCCTACGAGACGAAGTATCACGACTATCCGCGCGTGGGATCGGTGGTGGGTTATTCGGCGTTGATGTCGATTGCGGATGGTTTGAAGAAGGCCAAGTCGACCGATCCGGACAAGCTTGCGGCGGCGTTCAAGGGCTTGAAGGTCGATACACCGTTTGGTCCCATCACGTACCGCACACAGGACAACCAGTCGACGATGGGCGCGTATGTGGGCACCTCGGCGTTGAAGGACGGCAAGGGCATCATGACAAACTATCGGTATATCGATGGTGCGAGCGTCCAGCCTTCCGACGCGGAAGTGGCGAAGCTGCGCGCAGCGGATTGAGTTGTTGCGCTGCGTGTGAAAACGGCCCGCGGAAGCGGGCTGAATGTGTTGGTTCGCGGTTTCGCACATGATCTTGGCCTTGGCGCCCGACCGATGTTAACCAGCTAAGGAGTTCGTTCGATGAAACCGTCCGTTGCACTCGATGCGCACCGCGCGGAAATTCGCCTTATTGTCGAGGCAAATCGCGCCGTCAATGCGCGCGTATTTGGTTCTGTCTTGCGCGGGGAAGATACCGAAGACAGTGATCTGGATATCTTGGTCGACCCGGAACCGGGGATGACCCTGTTCAATATCGGTTCGATCCGGCGCCAACTGGCACGGTTGCTTGGCGTGTCGGTAGACGTGCTGACTCCGAACGCACTACCGGACAAATTTCGTGAAGCCGTGGTCGCTGAGGCGGTGCCGGTATGAGTCGGAACAAGCAACCCTTGCCGGATTAGCTGCAGCAGGAAGCTACACCATCAATATGGACAAGGCTACGTTCAAGGCGAGTGAGCTTGTATGCGACGCTGTGATTCGTAACAAAGCGTGTTGGAGTAATTGACAACACTTGAAAGTGTTGTTATCATGTCCAACATGAAAGCCACCTTGTTACTAAAAGAGCGTCATGCAGTCAACGAGCAGGCTTTTGCCGAATTGCTTGTTTGGAAGGTGCCTGAGCCGTTGCGTGGGAGCGCTCACCTGTTCAAATACAGCCTTGCCTATATCGTCGTGGGCGAGTGCGTTTTGCGATACGACAACGAGCGCGGCAAGGGGGATCACCGTCACATTGGCGACGTTGAAACCCTCTACTCTTTTTCGACACCTGCGCAGCTCCTCGTGGATTTTTGGGCTGACGTAGACAACTGGAGCCCATCATGAAAACCGTAACTCTAGGCGTCGCCTCGCGCGAAACCGTCAACAAGCGGTTTTTGGCAGCGTTCGAAGGCAAGGCGCAAGGCGCATACATCACATTCGAATCGCCGGAACTGCTGTTCCAGACGCTTACACAAATGCGTTGGAACATCATCAAAGCCACTACGGGGACCGGGCCGCTATCTATTCGTGAGATTGCTCGTCGCGTGGGGCGAGACGTAAAGGCCGTGCATCGAGACGTGCATGCGTTGCTTGATGCCGGAGTCATCGAACGTAACGCAGAGGGCGCGATAGTGTTCCCTTACGAGGCCGTCCACGTCGATTTCATGCTGCAAGCAGCATAGGAAGACAAGGTCATCCCGGTACGAGCTTTGGCTGCCAGGATTTCGATCTGAAGATTACGAAGGACTTTTCCAACACGGTGTGCGTGCACTCGACCACCGACAAGAAGGCGCTGAGGTTCGGCACCTTCGATTTTCAGATGTATACGGCCGCGTACCGGTGGGGTGCCGGGAACGCGCCCGATGAACCATAAGGATTACTCGCCAATCATCTGCACGACCAATCCCTCACGGACTGAGCTTGGAAATTTTCTGGCCCTGAATGCCTACCCCGGCCATCAACCCTTGCTGGCCATAAATGAACGCATAGACGTCTGATTGCAGCGTAGTCGATGTCAACGATCGGGCCGTGCCGGAATCCACGACAACAACGCTTGGACCTGCGCCAATCGACCAGCCGCCGCTGGTTTGCAGATACTTGATGGCCGAATCGGTCGTGAGGAACATGGCTTCCTGAAACGATTGTGCGCCGGCTTGCAGGCCATACGAAACCGACGTTGCGTTGTAGTAGCCCATCACTTTCCCATCCGCGCCGAACATCACGCCGTTTCCTTCCTCGGCTCCGACGATCAAACCGGCCTTGAGTATCTCCGGAAATACGAGCACCGCTTTCGCTCGGGACTGGAGCAACTTCGCATTGGGCGTAGTGCTATACAACTGCTGCAGTGCTGCGCGCGCTTTTGCCTCCAGATCGGGGTCGACCCCGTTGGTCGGGGGTATTTGTGAAGTCGAGCAGGAGGTCGCAAGCAGCAACAGCAGGTTAACGAGGATCAGTCTGATGCATTGGGCCATGAGGTCAACTCCGCTTGCAGATCGGCCGTATCCGGTTGAATACGGCCTGGGGTGGTTCGCTGGGTGTTCGATGCAGATGCGCTTTATCAATGGTAGTGACGGTTAGCGTTTTTAATTTGGAACGTGTCCGCGCGCGCGGGCGAATAACTTGAATCAATAAACTGACCAACTGCCGTTGCTGTTATTGAAATGATTGAATATTTAATGACATTATTTGGAGTATTCAAGAAAACATTGCGAATGTTGGTGAATGGCGACACGCTTAATAACAATAGGCGTGTTCATTGCCTGGATCAGCCAGGACCGCGTCGCACCACGCATAACCAGCCTGCATGAGCGACAAATTCAAACTGTGAAGACTCAGGGATCAGACCCGGCGATTCTCGCTTAGATTAAATCGAGGGTTTAATAGGGTAGGAGGTTATATCAAGCATTGTCATTTGGCAAAGCATCAGGGACTCAATAAATAATGGAATTAATATCGCAATTCGTTTCGGTATTTCAATTTTTTGTGCGGCGAGTATATCCACCGACAACGCAGATACAAACACCCCGACCCGTTCCGGGTCTCGAAGCCCCATATCCGACGAGATCTGCCCGGCAGTTACGACCATCGCGGCGGCTCGGCAGTTCTTTGCCGGTTTCGATGCGTCCGTCATGCCGGCCGTCCCTATCGCTCCACCTGCGATTGCCGCGCTCGAAGCCAATGACGCTTGGGGTTCAGGAAGCGGGTGAGGGCACCGTGGCGACGACGCATACGGCTCTTGCCCCGCTCATAACGAAGCAAGAGCCCAAGCCCCAACCAAATCAACACCTTGCCTGACCTCCCCAAGACTTGTCCACAGCCTTGCCAACAATTTCTGTGGATATCGTCGCGGCTAAAACAACTCGTGCTGACCGGAGACCAGCGTCTGGAAGTCGCTTTGCAGAAGCGGCAAGATAGCGTCGGCGATGGGCTGCAACTGCCGTGTCATGTAGTGATCGTAGTCAATGGCAGCTTGCAAGGTTTCAAGCGGTTCCGGTCCCGCGCTGGTCATCACATAGCTGATCCAGCCGCCGCGTTGATACTGCAACGGCCGGCCGCGCTCTCGGTTGAACTCATCAGCCAGGCGAGCCGCGCGGACATGCGGCGGCACGTTGCGCTCGTACGCATCCAATGGCCGGCGCAGGCGCTTTCTATATACGAGCAGCTCGTCGAATTCGCCGCTCAGCGTGCGCCGCACGTAGTCGCGAACATAGTCCTGATACGGCTCGCCCTTGAAGATTCGCAAATAGAGTTCTCGCTGGAATCGCTGCGCGAGCGGGGTCCAGTCGCTGCGAACGGTTTCAAGTCCCTTATAGACGACCTCTTCGCTACCATCGGGCAGAAGGCTAAGACCGGCGTAACGCTTCTTGCTGCCTTCTTCCGCGCCACGAATCGTGGGCATGAAAAACCGGCGGTAATGTCGTTCGAATTGCAACTCCAGCGCGCTCTCCAGGCCGAAGCGCTCTCGCACATGATCCTGCCACCACGCATTCACGCGTTGGACGAGCAGCCCGCCAATGCGCGCCGCTTCTTCCTCGCTTCGAGCGTGCTTTAGCCAGACGAACGTTGAATCCGTATCACCGTAGATCACTTCGTATCCTTCGGCTTCAATCAACTCACGCGTTTTACGCATGATTTCATGACCGCGCATGGTGATCGACGAGGCGAGCCGAGGGTCGAAGAAGCGGCATCCGGTGGAACCCAGCACGCCGTAGAACGCGTTCATGATGATCTTCAACGCTTGCGACAGCGGCTGGTTGTGCTCGCGCTTGGCTTCCTCTCGACCTTTCCAGACCTGATCGACAATGGCCGGCAGACTATGACGCGTGCGCGAGAATCGTGCGCCAAGAAAACCGGGCACCGAGTGCAGATCGTCGGGATGGCGCAAACCGTCCACCAGCCCGACGGGGTCGATAAGGAACGTGCGAATGATCGAGGGGTAAAGGCTTTTATAGTCGAGAACCAGAACGGAGTCGTAAAGGCCCGGACGCGAATTCATCACGAATCCACCTGGACTTGCCGCACCGGCAACATCGCCAAGATTGGGCGCGACGAAGCCTTGCCGATGCATCCGCGGCATATACAAGTGCGTAAAAGCCGCCACAGATCCACCGCTGCGATCAGCCGGCAGGCCGGTGACCGTTGCACGCTCGAGCAGGAAGTGGAGCAGTTCAGTCTTCGCAAAGACCCGCGTGACGAGCTCGCAATCCTTCAGGTTGTAGCGTGCGAGAGCAGGCTTGTCTTCATCGAAACGACGCTGGATTTCATCCATCCGCTGGTACGGGTTGTCGATGGCCTTGCCTTCACCCAGCACGCTCTGCGCGACATACTCGAGACTGAACGAAGGGAAGCTCCATGTTGCCGACCGGAGCGCTTCAATGCCATCGATCAGCAATCGTCCCGCCGCGCCTGCGAAGAAATGGTTTTGAGTGAGACCATGCTGCCGCCATTCCATCACGCTCCCGCCGCGACCCAGCCGCAGCGGAACCTGGTAAAGCTGCGAGTGTTCCTGCAATACGCGCAGATCGAATTGAACCAGGTTCCAGCCGATGATTGCATCGGGATCGTGCTTCTCAAGCCACTCGTTGAGTTTTTCCAGCAGGAGAGGGCGGCTTTCGCAGTATTCAAGCTTGAAGTCGATGCCGCTGCTGTCGCCGTTAGGCGGTCCCAGCATATAAACCTGGCGTTCGCCGCAACCTTCGAGCGCGATCGAATAGAGCTCCGTTTTGGCGCTGGTTTCTATGTCGAGCGAAACCAGTTTCAAGTTCGGCCTATAGCCAGGCACGGGCCTCAACTCGCTGTTCAGAAGCGGACCGTCTCCGTGAGATTCGCCGGTGAACACGACCGGCGCCGTAATAAAGCGCTCCATCATGTAGCGGTCGGGTGGAAAGACATCGGCCTCGTACACATCGACGCCACCTTGCTTCAAGCGCCTCTCCAACCCCGTTAATTGCCGATATTGCTTGCTATACAGGCCCAGCACCGGCCGATGATTAAAGTCGACGAGATCCAGCGGGCGGAGCTTCACCTGCTTCTCTCGCTGCAAGACTGTTTCGGCGCGCTCGCGTTGTTCAGCCGGAATGAACGCGACCGAATCCTGCGGGCGCAAGCGCAGGTGGCGGGGACCCTCGTCCGTCGCCAGCCAGAATTCGACCTCCGTTCCATCGGCGGTGTCCCGCCAATGACGCGTCAGAATAAAACCTTGTTGATGCCAGCTCAGATGCTCACCTTGGAAAAACGTGTCTTCGGTATGGATTTTAGTGGGTGCGCGACTTTCCTGTCCGGTTTGCCGCTTCCCTACGCTCGGTCTGAACACCCGAGCGTAAGCCAATCCTTCCGATCGATATGAAATCGCATCCTCTATACATAGAATAATTGCTACGTTTGCCACGCCTGTCTCGCCGCCTACGATGCAAGGTCAATTTTCGCGTGATCGCCTCAAGCGACCGCATGACCGCAGCGGACCCTTCCACGGGCCGCTCGACCTTCGACAGGAATCCGGTTAGATGAACGCAAGACTTCTCGCGCTCGTGGGCGTGACGACCCTCAGTGCCGGTTTAGTACTGAGTGGCTGCAGCAAATCCGAATCCGCTTTGCCTCAGCAACAAACGTCAGCCAAACCGGTTTCGGGCGGTGCGCTCACGTGGGGTGTCACGACGGAACCCGCGTGCTTCGATCCCCATCGTTCATCGCAACAAAACGCGTTCTGGGTGATCCGCAATTTCATCGATTCATTGATCAGCAAGAAAACCGACGGTACCTACGCGCCGTGGCTGGCCAAGTCATGGACGGTCGCGGACGACGGCAAAAGCTACACGTTCACGCTGCGCGACGACGTCAAGTTCACCGATGGCACTCCGTTCAACGCGGCA
This sequence comes from Caballeronia sp. dw_19, assembly GCF_018449515.1. Taxonomy (GTDB): domain Bacteria; phylum Pseudomonadota; class Gammaproteobacteria; order Burkholderiales; family Burkholderiaceae; genus Caballeronia. Next base: position 89,353 of record NZ_JAAVUQ010000018.1, read on the forward strand.
GCGGTCAAGGCCAACTTCGACTACATCCTGAACAATGTCAGCACGACCTCGGCATCGGCTTCGCTACTGGTGCATTTCGACCATGCGGAGGTGGTGTCGCCGACGGTGATCAAGCTCGTCATGAAGCAGGCCGATTCGACGACACTCGAATCGCTGTCGAGCGTGAAGCTCGGTTTTATTTCGCCTAAGGCGCTCGCCGAGAACAAGGACCTGTGCGGGGGCGGACCCGGCATCGTCGGGACCGGACCGTTCGTATTCAAGTCATATCAGCGCGGCCAGTCAGCGATTTTCGAACGCAATCCGGACTACCAGTGGGGACCCGGGAATGCGCAGCATCAAGGACCGGCCTATCTTGATCGCGTCACGTATCGCTTCCTGCCGGAAGCTGCAGTGCGCACTGGCGCACTCAGTTCGGGACAAGTCGATTTGATAGAAGGCGTGCAGCCCACCGATATCGCCGTATTCGACAAGGTCGATGGATTCCAGTACCTGACCGGCCCGTCGGCGACGACCTCGTTCACGCTCAACATCAATTACACCGTTGCGCCAGCGAACGATGTACGCGTGCGCCGTGCGTTGCGCGACGGTTTCGATCTCGACGGGATCGTCAAGAGCGTGTATCTGGGTACCGTGCGGCGCGCTTATTCGAACATCGGACCGGACAACGCGGACTATGACGCGAGTCTCAAAGGATCGTGGGGCAACAAGGTCGCCGAGGCTAACAAGCTGCTCGACGATGCCGGCTGGACGCAGCGCGACAGCGACGGTTTTCGTACGCGCGAGGGTAAGCGGCTCTCCATTGAGGTCGGCTATCCGCAGCCCTACGTACGCGACAGCCGCGACGTGTTGATTCGCGCGGTGCAGTCCGAGTTGCGTCAGAACATTGGGCTTGATCTCGGCTTGCGCATCACCACGGCAGGTGACTTTGCCAACCAGAAGGCGACCGGCAACTGGACCATCTATCCGAACACCGACAACCCGTCGGATGTCGCCATGGAGCTATGGGACATGCTGGGTGACCAGGGTTTCCTCTACAACGCCATCAAGAATCCCGACACAACCCTCGTCGACGATATCAACCGTGCCCGTCTCTTGCCCGTGGGCGAGGAGCGCCGAAAGCTGCTCGCCAAGATCCAGACGCGTGCGGTGGATCAGGCGTTCATTGTGCCGCTGTTCGCGCCGGCTTATCACCTGGCCGCGAAGTCGAACGTACATGGTATCGGCTTTGAACCGGAACTGGACGGCCCGGCGAGTTCTTACGATCTGTGGGTCGAGACGCAGACCGGGCAGGCCAAGCAGGGAGGCTGAAGATGCTTCAAAAGATCGTTACGCGCTTGCTGACCGGCGTGCTCGTGCTGTGGCTTGCGGCCACGGCCGCGTTCGTGGCTATTCACGCGTTGCCCGGACGTATCGAAGATGTGCTTGCCGGGGATCTGGCGTATCCCGGCTTGCGCGAAGCGATCGCGGCGCAATGGGGACTCGATCGCAGTCTTCCCTGGCAGTACGGGCAATTCCTGTTGCGGCTGGGTCATGCGGATCTGGGCACGTCGTTCGTGATGCAACAGCCTGTTTCTGCCGTGCTGCGTAGCCAGCTTTTGCCGACAGCGGAGCTGGCGGGATCGGCCGGGCTGCTGGCCATCGTGCTGGCGATCCTGATTGCCACGCTGACCGCCGGGTCGGCATCGAGACAGGGTGCATGGGGTACTCGTATCGCGTCGGTGCTCGAGCTTACGTTCACGTCCACGCCGGTATTCTGGCTCGGCATGTTGTTGCTGATCGTCTTCTCATTCCAGTTGCGCCTCTTCCCCGTGTCGGGTGCAAGCGGCTGGCGTTCGCTCGTGCTGCCTGCGGTTACGCTGGCGTTGCCGACGGCGGGGATCCTGTCGCAAGTGATGCGCGAGGCGCTTGAGGCGGCGCTGGAAAAACCCTTCGTCACCACGATCCGTGCGCGGGGCGTGGGCGAGCTTGCACTGCGCTTTCGGCACGTTCTCCGGCATGCGTTACTGCCGGTCGTGACGCTGGGCGGCTGGCTCATTGGCAGCCTGCTCGGCGGCGCGGTGATCACCGAAAAAATGTTCGGGCGGCCCGGCATTGGCAGCGTGACGCTCAATGCGGTCACCGCGCAGGACGTGCCGGTCGTACTCGCCGTGGTGCTGCTCGCGGCCTTCGTCCACGTGGTGATCTCGACGCTGCTCGATGTCGCCTATCTGTTCATCGACCCAAGGTTGCGCAGCCAATGAGCGAGATCATTTATCCGGCCCCGCCCGCCAAGCGGCCTTCGGAGTGGTTGATACAGACCATTCCCCCAAGCGTATTGCTTGCGGGCATCTTCTTGCTGGCGCTAGCCGTTGCCATTGCTTATCCACCGCTTGTCACGCACTTCGATCCGCTCACAAGCGACATCGCGCAGACACTGCAGCCACCCAGCGTGCAGCACTGGTTCGGCACCGACCGCATTGGCCGCGATGTTTTCTCGCGGGTGATCTACGGGGCGCGTTATTCGCTGCTGATCGGACTTGCAAGCATGCTCGTGAGCCTGGCAATCGGACTTGTAATTGGCATGACGGCTGGCCTCGGAAAACGTCTGACCGATGAATCCGCTTCGCGCGTGTTCGACGTGCTTTCGGCCTTTCCGCCCATCCTGTTGTCGCTGTTCGTCGTCACGTTCCTCGGACAGGGCATTGTCAATATCGCGATTGCGGTAGGCATCGCGGGCATTCCGAAATTCGGGCGGGTGCTGCGCAGCCAGACACTCGTGGTACGGCGTGCCGACTATGTCACGCACGCCGTGAGCTATGGGCTCTCGCGCAGCCGCGTGTTCCTGCGTCATGTGCTGCCCAACGTGCTGGTTGTCGTGCCGGTGATCGCGACCATCGACATTGGCAGCGCGATCATCGCGGTATCCGGTTTGAGTTTCCTGGGGCTTGGGCCGCAGCCGCCGACGCCCGAATGGGGCGTCATGCTCGCCGAGGGCCGCGACGTGTTGCGGGTCGCGTGGTGGCCGAGCGTATTCCCCGGGCTCGCGATTACGCTGACCGTTATCGCGTTCTCTGTGATCGGCAAGTTTTTGCAACGCAAGGTCGAGGGACGAACGCGATGACAGCCACCGTGCATCAGCCGAAAAAACTAGTCGATATCCGCGGCCTGACCATTCGCTTTCCAGGCGCTAACGGGGGCGAACCGCTTGTGCGTGGTGCCGATCTCTCCATCCATGCTGGCGAGTGTGTGGCGCTGGTGGGCGAGTCGGGTTCGGGCAAGAGTCTGACGGCGCGTTCGCTGCTTGGTCTGGCGGGACCGCATGCATTGATCGATGCCAGCCAGTTCGACATCGATGGACGCCAGGCGCTGCGCTTCAGCGAGCACGATTGGCGCTCGCTGCGTGGCACCTTCGCGGGACTGGTGATGCAGGACGCGCTCGTTTCGCTCGATCCGCTGCGCACGGTGGGTGCGGAGATAGGCGAGGTGCTGGTGCATCATCGGCTCGCGCGGTCGCGCCGCGAACGCCGCGAGCGGGTTCACGCAGTGATGCAGGACGTTGGTATTGCCGAGCCGGAACATCGCGCGAATCAGTATGCGCACGAGTTGTCGGGCGGTTTGCGGCAGCGTGCGCTGATTGCCTCGGCCATAGCAGCAGGACCCGCGCTCGTGATCGCCGATGAACCGACTACGGCGCTGGATGTGACCGTGCAGGCGCAGGTTCTCGCGGTTCTTGCGGCGCGTCTTGAACAAGGCGTGGGTGTGCTGCTGATCAGCCACGATCTGGCGGTGGTCGCCGGTGTGGCTGATCGTGTGCTCGTGATGCACAACGGTGAAGTGGTCGACAGCGGAACTACCGAGAGCGTGCTGAACAACCCTTCGCATCCGTATACGCGGCAGTTGCTGGCCGCGCAACCGTCGGCGCAGTCGCGAGGGTATCGGCTAAGTTCCGCGCGGTTCGTGACGACAGTGACGGCTCATGGCGAAGCCAAAGGGGACACCGCCGCTAACGCGCCGCTGGTCGTGCGCGAGCCCTTGCCGCCGCGACGTGCTCGCTCGCAAAAGGTCGTGCTGCGCGTTGAAGGTATCGGCAAGCATTATTCGCGGCGTGGCGCAAATCGCGGTGAGACTTTTACTGCGCTGCAGGACGTCTCGTTCACCGTGCATGAAGGGGAGGTGCTAGGTATTGTCGGCGAGTCCGGTTCCGGAAAAAGCACCTGTGCGAACATTGTTCTGGGACTGGTCGAGCCGGATGCCGGCAACGTTGAATTTCTCGATACGCGCTGGAACGGCAACGGAGTCTCCGAGCGCGCGCGCCGTGACTTGCGGCCACGCCTTCAGTACATTCCGCAAGATCCGCTCAGTTCGTTCGACCCGCGTCATACAGTGGGCCAGTTGCTTGAAGAAGCGTTGTGGTCGAAGCGCTTGTTGAAGCCGGCGCTGCTTGCGAAAAGCGTCGAGCTGCTTGAACAGGTTGGACTCAGTGCAGAGTTTCTCGACCGTCGCCCAACGTCGCTCTCAGGTGGACAGAGGCAGCGCGTGGCAATCGCGCGTGCGCTTGCTCCGGAGCCTGCACTGATTGTCTGCGACGAGCCCGTGTCCGCCCTCGATGTTTATGTCCAGGCACAGGTGCTCGACTTGTTGGCGGAGTTGCAGGGACGGCTGCATACGTCGTTGCTGTTCATCTCGCACGATCTCGACGTCGTGCGTCATATCAGTGATCGGGTGCTGGTCTTCAAGGATGGCCGCATTGTCGAAGAAGGCGAGGCAGAACGCGTGTTCGCGGCACCTGAGCATGCGTACACGAAGCTCTTGATGTCGTCGACGCCGGCGTTTCGGCGTTCATACCTTGATGACAAGATCAGGACCGAAGGCCAGTTGCCGGAGCACGAGATGTACTGACAGCTCCGCGCTTTAAAGAGCTGGCGGCTGCGGTCGGCCTGTGTTCATGTTGAACTCCGCCCGACCCTGTCCCCTCAGGCCGCCACCGCGCCGGCCTTCTCGGCAGAGTACTGGTTAGCAGGCCGCGCAAGGCCAAGATTAGCGCGCAGCGTCCGGCCTTCATACTCCGTCCGAAACAGCCCACGGCGGCGCAACTCCGGCAGCACCAGTTCGATGAAATCAGTCAGGCTGCCCGGCAGAACCGCGGGCATGACGTTGTAGCCGTCGGCCCCATATTGGACGAAGCGTTCTTCCAATTGATCCGCGATTTGCTCAGGCGTTCCGACCACTTGCCAATGTCCGCGTGCGCCCGCCACGCGCAGATAAAGCTGGCGAATTGTCAGGTTTTCGCGCCGTGCCAATTCAAGCGTAAGCAGTTGACGACTCTTGCTCGCGTTCGTTTCCGGCAGCTCGGGAATCGGGCCATCGAGCGGGTAAGGCGACAAGTCGAAACCACCGGTAAGGCCCGAGACCAATGCGAGACCTACCGCCGGGTCGATCAGCGATTGCAGATGCTCGAACTTTTCGCGCGCCTCGCTTTCGGTGCGCCCTACAATGGGCATCACTCCCGGCATGATCTTCAGCTCATCCGGATGACGCCCATGTTGTTCGAGGCGGCCTTTGACATCGGCATAAAAATCGATCGCGTCCTGAAGGGTTTGCTGCGCCGTGAAGATAACCTCGGCCGTACGGGCGGCCAGCGCCCGGCCAGCTTCCGATGATCCTGCCTGCACGACCACCGGCTGACCTTGCGGCGAGCGAGCAACGTTCAACGGCCCCTTGACCTGGAAAAATCGTCCCTTGTGATCGAGGACGTGACGCTTGGCGGGATTAAAGAAACGGCCTTGCTCCTTGTCGCGCAAGAATGCATCGTCCTCCCAACTATCCCAAAGCCGGTCGACGACTTCTGCAAACTCGGTCGCCCGATCATAGCGCTCGCCATGATCGAAATGCTTGTCGCGATTGAAGTTCTTCGCTTCATGCTCATTCGACGAAGTAACGAGGTTCCATCCCGCGCGGCCGCCGCTGATATGGTCGAGCGATGCAAATTTTCGGGCGATGTGATACGGCTCGTTGAAGCTGGTCGACGCCGTGCCGACCAGACCGATGTTCTCTGTCACGGCAGCCAGTGCCGACAGCAACGTGATGGGCTCGAACTGCGCGATGTAGCTGTGAGCGGTGCGGCTCAGGAAGTCCAGGTTATCGCCTCGGGTGCCGACGCCATCGGCGAGAAACAGAAGATCGAATTTCGCTGCTTGCGCCGCTTGGGCAAGCTGCACGTAGTGCCGGAAATTAACGCCGGCGTCCGCCTGGGCATCCGGGTGCCGCCACGCGGCAATGTGATGTCCTGCGGGATAAAGAAAAGCGCCTAGGCGCAGTTGTCCGGTTCGCTTGGCCATGGAGTGTGGGATCGGGATGCTTCGTGAAAGGGGACGCCGTCGTGCGTGAATTAGCTTGGTGCGGCTGCATGCTCAGGCGCTTTTGCGCCATAAGTGCTGGTTCTCCGGACGCGCCAGACCGAGATGCTCGCGCAGCGTCGTGCCTTCGTAGGCGGTGCGAAAGATGCCGCGCTGGCGAAGGATTGGAACGACGCCATCGACGAAGTCCTGCAATCCACCCGGCAATGTATCGGGCATGAGGTTGAAGCCGTCGGCGGCGCCGGCCCTGAACCAGCGTTCGATGTCATCGGCGATCTGCTCGGGCGTGCCCACGATAACGCGATGACCCCCGCCTCCGGCAAGCGCCCGAATGAGTTGGCGCACGGTGTAGCCGTGCTGCCGGGCTTGCGCCAGCGTGGCGTGAAAGAACGTATGGTTGCCGTTGCCCTGGCCGGGCAGGGACAGGTTGTCCGGTAGTTGCTCATCCAGCTTGAGACGGTCTGGCGTCACGCCCAGGACACCGGCCAGCCGGGTGAGGCTATAACTCCATGGAATCAGGTCGACCAGTTCATCGCGGCGACGCAACGCTTCGGCCTCCGTTGCGCCGATGATCGTGGTCAGTCCCGCCAGTACCTTCACGGCGTCGGGACCTCGTCCAAAGGCTGCTGCGCGCGCTTTCAGATCGCGTCCATAGGCTAATGATTCATCGAACGATTGCGAGGCCGAGAACACCGCCTCGGCATGGCGCGCCGCAAGCTCGCGGCCGTCGCCGGAAGCGCCGGCTTGCACCAGCACCGGATGTCCTTGCGGCGAACGCGGCACATTCAACGGACCTTGCACCGAGAAATGCGTGCCTCGATGCGAGACGGGATGAACCTTGGCGGTATCGACGAATAGTCCGCTCGTTTTATCGCCGATGATCGCGCCGTCTTCCCAACTGTCCCAGAGCGCCTTGACGACGCTGGTGAATTCCGCGGCGCGTGCGTAGCGCTCGGCGTGATCGGGCACTGCGTCGCGGCCGAAATTGCGTGCCGAGCCCAGGTCCGCGGTCGTCACGACGTTCCAGCCGGCGCGACCGCCGCTGACATGGTCGAGCGTGGCGAAGCGGCGCGCGATGTTGTACGGTTCGTTGTAACTGGTGGACGCGGTGCCGATCACGCCGATATGCGAGGTTGCTGCCGCGATGCTGGCGAGCAGGATGGTCGGCTCGAGCGCGGTGATCGGGCGAAAGTCGATCTGGTCGGCGATGGAGGCGTTGTCGGCGAGAAACACGGCGTCGAAGCCGGCTGCTTCTGCGATTTGCGCGACCCGCACGTAGTGACGGACGTCGATGAACGCTTGAGGATCGGCGTCGGCCAGGCGCCATGCGGACGGAACGAAACCCGAATGCAGGATATTGACGTTGAGGTGAAGTTGTCGGGGGGGAGTGTTGGGAAGTTGGGTCATCTTGCTCTAGCGCTTATTAGCTGACTTTGAATTCTTGATCGGACAGCCGTGTAAAGCGACGAATAAATCCGCCGATCGATATACGATAAGGAGATTTCGCTCGCGCCGGTGGACGGGGGGGTGGGTTTTGGGGTTGGTGGTCGGGGTCTATGCCGGGTTGGTGCTTTCGGCGTTAGCGGTCTGCGAGAGTCGGATATTCTCTTTATCACTATTAGCCACTGTGCGTGGCGGCACGTCATTTCTTTGTCCAAAGCGACAAAGAAACGAAGCAAAGAAAGCGCTTTTAAACCACGCTACCCTAAGTGTCCACAGCGTGCAGTTTTGATTCATAGGTGCCCCAAAAGCACGGTGCTCGCCAGAACCACGGATGTTTGAACCCCTCCTTCTCGCGAATCCTGACACGAACACGCTTCGCCCCGTACGCTCTCGGGCAAGCACGAATTGCCCGGGAACCAGCACGGCCTCACGCGTCTTTTCGGTTTCGTTTTTTGGTGCGTTGGCTACGTGGTCTGAACAGTTGTTTCCGCCCGCAATGGCATTTCGCGTATTGGTACTTCGGTGTTTGTATTTCCGTATTGGTACTTCATTTCTTGGCGGGTTAACTGCGTGGACCACGCGCTTATTTTCGCGACCTCGTTTTCAGCAGGGTTGGCGACGTGGTTCGAGGCGCATACATATTTGGAGGGTGGTCGTCCGCGGATAGCGCGGGGTGCTCCTTGGGCAGATTCAGTCACTGGTGGCGAAGCGTGTGGGTATCGGTGTTCGGAGAAGGAGGGGTTCACACATCCTTCGCTCTGGCGAGCACCGTGCTTTTGGGGCACCTATGAATGAAAACTGCACGCTGTGGACACTTAGCAGGCTGCGGAAATACCTCACTCCGAAGTCACCCAAAAGGTCAGTTCAAACGTTGTTAGTAAAGCCCCCCAACTGAGAGACGCGATGCGCGGCGCCGATACCTTTACCGAGAATCTATTCACCTTGCGTAAGCTGGAGGACTTTGTTCCAGCAGATCATCCGCTGCGCTCGATTCGCAAGATGGTCAACGCAGCGTTGGCCAAGATGGATCGCTTGTTTGCCGGCATGTACGAGGCTGATATCAAAGGTGGGCGGCCCAGCATTGCCCCGGAGAAGCTGCTGCGCGCGATGCTGTTGCAAGTGCTCTATAGCGTTCGCTCGGAGCGCCAGTTGATGGAGCAGGTTCAATATAACCTGCTGTTTCGCTGGTTTATCGGGCTGTCGATGGACGATGCCGTGTGGGTGCCCACCGTCTTCACCAAGAACCGCGAGCGCCTGATCAAGCATGACGCGGTCATTGAGTTCTTCAACGAGGTTGTGGGCATTGCCGAGAAGAAGTGCTGGCTTTCCGGTGAGCACTTCAGCGTCGATGGCACGTTAATTCAAGCATGGGCCGGCCATAAAAGCTTTGTGCGTAAAGACGATGATCAGGATAGCGAAGACGGTGGGAACTTCAAGGGCGAGACGCGTAGCAACGAGACGCATGAATCGAAGAGCGACCCGGATTCGCGGCTGTATCGCAAGGGCAAAACGGCAAGCGAGCTACGCTACATGGGCCACACGTTGAGCGACAACCGCCATGGGCTGATCGCCAGTGCCGTGGTGACGCTGGCCGATGGCTATGCCGAGCGCGAAGCGGCCAAAGTACTGATCAACGATGCCCGCCAGGCGCTTGGCGATCCAACGCGCGAGATCACGCTGGGGGCAGACAAAGGCTATGACGCCGCAGAGTTCATCAAGGCTTGCCAGGAAATGAACATCACGCCTCACGTGGCGCAAAACAAGTCAGGCCGCCAGTCGGCAGTGCCCGAGTCAATCGCCGGGAGTGCGGGCTATGCGGTGTCACAGCAAAAGCGCAAGCTCATCGAACAGGGTTTTGGCTGGGCCAAGAGCATCGGCGGTATGCGCCAGGTGATGGTGCGCGGCTTGAAGAAGGTCGATCAGATGTTCGTGCTGACGATGGCCGCGTACAACCTCGTGCGCATGCGCACCTTGGGACAACTCCGTGCGTTGCAGCCGCAGTGAACCAAAAATGCGCAAGAGAACGTCATAAACAAGTCCGAAAACCGAAATTAACCGGTCCATATTCCAAACTATGAGAAATCCCCCGCTGAAAATTCTGATCACGCTCATGGCTCAGTAAAGTCGGCCTGTATTTCCGCAGCCTGTTAGGGTAGCGTGGTTGAAAGCGTTTTCTTTGCTTCGTTTCTTTGTCGCTTTGGACAAAGAAATGACGTGCCGCCACGCACAGTGGCTAATAGTGATAAAGAGAATATCCGACTCTCGCAGACCGCTAACGCCGAAAGCACCAACCCGGCATAGACCCCGACCACTAACCCCGAAAGCACCACCCCGGCATAGACCCCGACCACTAACCCCAGAACCCCCCCCCGGCACTAACCCCGACCGCCAACCCCGGAAACCCAGCACCCCGACATCGACCCACCCACAAACCCTAACCCCCCCGGGCGACGCCCACAAAACCCGACATCTACATATGGTTAGCACCTATCGTTCGTTGCCGGCAGCTTGGCGTGACACTTATCCTCATCAGTTCGCACCTGTTCAAATTGTGGAGAAGTGAATGACGACGTCAGCACCGGCGGACGCTGCGTTTTACGCGCGTTTCGCGGAGATATTCGAGCAGATCGGTAAAGGCACCATAGAACGCGAGCAAGGCCGTGAACTCGCTCGCGATGCCGTCCAGAGTTTGAAAGACAGCGGCTTTACCGCCTTGCGGGTACCACGCGAATATGGTGGCAGCGGCGTTTCTCTACCGCAGTATTTTCGTCTTCTGACGCGTTTGGGCGAAGCCGATTCGAACCTGCCGCAGATCATTCGCGCGCACTCGGGTTTCATCGAGCAGCAACTGGAAACCGGCGATGACGCAACACGCGAGCGCTGGCTAGGTCGTATCGCGAAAGGCGAGACTATCGGAGCGGCTACGTCGGAGCGCACCGGCTCCACGCACAACAGCGTGACCGTCACATCCGACGCGGATGCGGGCTTTGTTCTGCTAAACGGCGAGAAGTACTACAGCACGGGTACGCTCTATTCGGAATGGATCAACGTAGCCGCGCACGATGCGCAGACCGATCTCCACGTGCTGGTTCGAAGCGATGCACCAGGTGTTGCGCGCACCGATGACTGGGACGGTTTCGGCCAGCGTCTGACCGCCAGCGGTACAACACGTTTCGATAACGTACGCGTTCCGGTCGATCAGATCCTGTCGCGCTACAAGGCGTCAGAGCCCCGCCGTAATTCCTTGCTGACCGCTTTCTACCAGACCGTGCACCTGGCGACGCTCGCGGGTATTGCACGCGCGGTATTGCGCGATGGCGTGGCCTTCGTTCAGGGCCGTACCCGCACGTTTGGTGTAGCGGGGCAGTCGAGCCCGCGCGACAATCCGCTGGTGCATCGCGTAGTGGGACGCCTCGCGAGTCTCGCGTATTCGGCTGAAGCGCTGGTTGAGTCGGTAGCTGCGGCGCTCGACCGGGTGCATCGGGCGCGCAACGCGGGGGTGGCAACGACAGCGGACTACATTGCCGTCGATATCCAGGCTTACCAGGCCCAGCAGATCGTGCTTGAGCAAGTGCTCGAGGCAGCCACGCTGTTATTCGAAGTGGGCGGGGCGTCAGCGACGAGCGAGGCACGCCGGCTAGATCGCCACTGGCGCAATGCGCGCGTGATTGCTTCGCACAATCCGGCGATCCAGCGTGAGGCTGCGGTTGGTAATTACCATTTGAACGGGACCGCGCCCGAGGAGCGATTCAGTCTGTCGCATTCCACCGCGGATGCAGCCGTGCCCGCCTTCAAACAAGGCGCGGTGCATGGAGAGAAACCGGTGGTGCAGGACGACGCATTTGCCAGGACTGGCAGATAGGCCGATAGAACGAACAGAAGGGAGACCGGGGTCTTCGGGCCTCGATCGCGGCTGACACGCTACCGCGTGCTGGCGCGCAAAAAAGTTACTACGGGGTGCGGCCAAAGATGGCCGCACCCCGTTTTCATCCGCGTAACGGTTGAAAACCAGCCGTCGTGACGGCCGGATCAAGCTCAGGCTGGCACGATGTTCGATGCCTGCTTGCCCTTGGGACCCTGCTTTACTTCAAACGTTACCTTCTGGTTTTCTTGAAGGCTTTTGAAGCCTTCTGCCTTGATTTCCGAAAAGTGTGCGAACAGATCTTCGCCGCCGTCATCGGGTGTGATGAAGCCGAAGCCTTTTGCATCGTTGAACCATTTGACCGTACCGGTTGCCATGAGCGTATCCAAAATTTAGAGCTAACGAGTGAGAATAAAACCAGAGCGCCGAGCCGCGTCGCATTGCATTGTTGTGACAAGACTTCTCTAAGTCCATGAGCGCGTCCGTAACAAACAGTCGCTGCGGCGCTATGCGCTTTTGGAATTATGGCGAATCAATTGTACGCCGCGCCAATAATTATTGAAGCTTTCCAAACCGGAAAAGCCGAAATGGCTGCGGAATGCGAAATTCAGTCGGCCAGAGAGCCGGCGCCGAGCCCAAATAATGGGCCTTTCACAGACTTCAGTCGTTCTTCAGTAGTTCGTCTGGACAAAGGGATTATCCAGATTGATGGCGCCAATGCCCAAAACACGGAATTTTCTGCCGCCAATATTCCGGAGTTTCCCAATTTTTCCTCATCTCTCGTAATCCGCTAATTCGACACGGATGTGTGCATAACAACTTTTTTGCCGTTTGTCGGAATCGTCCATGCAATTTTTACAAACCCCGGGCGGCTAGCTCAAGTATTTCGAGTCGACGGTAATTTCCCGTCCCCCAGTACCGAACCTTGGTGCGTTATTCGCCTTCGGACAGTCCAATACGCGCGGCGTCGTGCCACGGCTGTTCGTGACTGCACGGTAATGAATAACGCTGGTCTCGACGTGCACAAAATTCCAAAGCAGCGCTCGGCACCGCTCAATGACAAGCGATCCCCCAAGCGGTGATCACCCCGCATGCGCGTGTTTGCGGGGTGCGGGCCGCAATCAACGTTTCGATTCTCTCTGTCAGCTCGGCTGGCAACGCGTGTTCGGTTTCGCCGGCGCGCCCTATGAGCATGAAAAGGTCGGATTTCGGCAAGGTTTCGTTTTTTGAGGACATCCCGTATCTGTCAGGATTAGCAACTGCTGCCGGGCTTTCGACTTCCTCTTTTCATGTGACTGAGTTCCGATGAACCGAATCAAATCCAAGATCGCCTGGACCGCCAATCGACAAAAAACAATGACCGAACCAGCAGATGTCGCGCCGGTCAGTCGGAGTGCCGCCAGCAATGTCGGTGTCCCTGTTTGTCCAGGCTGCGACACGGTTCTAATGGCGGGTATCGGGAAGGGGTTGGCGCGCGGCTTCTCTCTTAGATGCCCGATGTGTTATCTCGTGTGCACTAGCAGTTAGCAAGTTAGTTGACGCGATTCCGCTTTGGTTTCGACGAAAGCGAGCCCGCGATGAGTCAATGGAAACACTTCGACCGGGGCATGGTCGCCTATGCATAGGTTGGTATTTATGCCGCAAGCGAGGCTTGCGCGCCTGGTCAAGATCATGCCCACGCGTGGACTGAGCTGACATGCGGCGATGGTATGCCCGGTCAAGCGTTTCGTTCCGGGGTTCGTTACGTGCTCGAACCGCCGTGGGAGTTCGGGGGCGACTCATCACGCAGCAACGACATTCGCAAGAAAATCCGCAAGCCGGTTCCTTCCGCACAATGATGTAACGACGTATCCAGGATCGATATCGTAGATGTGTAGTTTCGGCGCGACGCACATCCTGGCAGATCGGGTCAGCGCCATAGTACCGGTTTGGTACCCAGCCACAATACGGCGCAGACCCGGACGTTCCGCATTCCGACCTTACTGCGTGGTGGTACCCGTGCCGCCGGTACCACCCGTGGCACCTCCGCCCGGTGTGCCACCTGAAGACCCGCCACCCGCAGCGGTACCTGCTGCCGTCACCGCCGCAGTCAATGTTGCTACTGGCTCGCCAGTGACGTTGATCGCACCAGCCGCCGTCAACTGATCAAGATCCTTATCCTGGCCTTGGCCGACCGTGAATGCCGTTGTCAGGAATGCCGACGACGACAACGTGATGCCATAGGTATCCTTAACAATCTTCGCAACTGCCGTTTCCGCGTTGGCGATCGTCGAACTATTTGAGAGAGCGCTTTGATAGGTCGAATTAGTCGGAAGAACGGCAAGCAAGTTATCAACAGTCGTGCCCAGCTGGCCGGCCAGATAACTCAACAGCAACTCGGTCAGCGACGTGATATTTACCGTCCCGGCGCCCGGGGCGAAGGAGTGCAGCGTCGTCGCACCGCCGCTCGCGGTGATCGTGCAAGGACCATCGAATTTGAACGTCACAGAAAATGCGCCGTTTGCATCAGTGGTGGTATTGGCCGAACCATTCTTGCAAACGAATGTTATTGCGCCGTTTTGCATGGGCGCGCCAATAGCAACGGTGCCGTTGATTGTGCCGTTGGGGGAGCTGCCGCTGCCGCCGCCACCGCAAGCAAATAGCGTACTGGTGGCGAGAGCGATCGATCCAAACTGCAAGCAACGCAATACCGGCGTGTTAAAGCGATTCATGGTTTTCCCCAAAAAATTAGTCTCAATCACCAGGCTTCACGGCCTGTCCTGTACTTGCACTTACCCGGCAATTGCCCGCCGCGCAGGGACGGTCGATACGCGATTTTCATGGGCTTGTCTGTGCCGATGGGGGAGTGGAGCCCGGGACCACATATCGGAAGTACGCGTCGCGCATCCGATATAGCTGTGTCGCGAAATATCCGGCGCTGAATCTCCCGCTGTTCAGCAGATCCAGCTGCGTGCTGTAGTCGAATGCGAGGGTTTGATCCGCGTTGCCCGCTATGTAGTTGGTTGAACCGACCCGTGTGCGGAAATCTTGCGCGAACTGCGTCGCGCCGGAGAGCTGCACGAGGCCCGGCTTCATGCCCTCACGTGGCGTAAGTGGGAAGCTGATTCCTGCACCGACAAAGCTGCCGTGGCCGCTATGCTCGCCGTGGATGCTTACCGACACATCGTCGAACCAGCGGGTCACGGTGAGCAACGGTCCCTTGTCGCCGCCGACATATCGCGCGGCGCCTGCTTCGATCCACAGGTTCCACGATGGTTGAACCCATCGATAAGTCAGCACGGCGTTCTTCACATCCGACAACGTATCGTGCGCAGGTTCGCCATGCAGGTAAGCGAGCTGTAACCGGATCAGGTCCGGTCTGCCCGGCACGAATGCTGTCGTCTCGTTCTCGACGCCGAGATAGTCGTGTTCGAACTTGCCTATTGCCGTGACGTTGAATATCTGCGGCGCGATCCAGAAGCTTTGAGCAAGCGCTGCCGTGGTCAGGCCACCGCGCAATCGGTATTGACTAAAGACGCGGCCGTTGTTGAGGTTTTGGCTGTTGAATAGCGGCGCAATTGTGTTTGTATAAAACTCAGCCCCGCGCCAGAGCGGAACGAAGGTCTCAAAACTCGCACCCACCGAATAATCGAAATTGCCGTATTCCGTACCAAACAGATAGTTCGTAATTGGCTGAACACGAACGCGGACGAGCCCATGCTTGTGCTCGTCGCCATGCCAGGCCACCTGGTCTGAATCATAGGTCGGACGCGTGCGCATCGTCAGGGAGGTGTTGACCGCCGCTTGCGCGCCGTTCTTTAAAAATTCTGCGTAAGCGGCCCGTGAGACGCTAACTTCGCCGACCGGTTGATTCGCTTTCTTGATCACCACGCGCAGATATCCAACGCTCGCAGGAGCCTCGGCCGTTGCCACGCCGAATACAACGCCCAGCGCATCCGCTTCGTTCTGGTTATATCGATGATTTTCATATTCAACGATCAGGTCGTCGCCCACCATGCCGGCACGCACCCGTTCGAGTCCAGCCGATGTAAGACGCTGGACAATTTCGTCCAGCACCGCGGGGTCTGGCGCAACGGAAAGTGTGCGCGCGAACGAGGTGGTGGACGTGGTGTTGTCGTCAAGGCTCGCCATCGATGGGCGCGTTGTGGACGCGTATGCAACCGATGCGCTCTTGAAATCAGGCGGGTGGTCTACCCATGCATTCGACAGCGACACACTGTTGAACGCCGACGGCGCAGTGTCGATGGGCGTGGGCACTTCAGCTATCGGGGGCGGCGCGTTCTCGCATAGGTCGCCGGTACAATTTGTAGCCGTGAATCGCTGACCGAATGGGATTTGCACCGCAACTGCAAAGGAGGTTCTTGGCGCAACGCCATTTGTGGCCTTCAACGAACGAACCAGCGTCCCGATCACGCTTGCATTTGCCAGCCAGGGGATTGAGGGCGAGCGATAGCGCAGGCCGGCGTAAGGCGTTTTAGAATCGTCTTCCGCTAGTACCGACAAACCGGTGTTCCAAAGCGATACCTCTGCCCCCCCGAAGGCGCCGCTTAGCCGATCACCCTGGCCGTAGCCGGCAGTCAGTGCGAGCGGACCGAAAGTCTGTGATACCACGCCATACTTTGAACGAAAGTAATGGGTTTGGCCCCCGATGTCGGTGATGCCAAATGCAATGCTTGGTTGATACCTGAAAAAAATCGGTATTTGGACTTTCGCGTTCGCCATCAAGTGACGAAAAACAAAATGCTCCTCGTCGGCGAATTGGACGTGGGTGTCCGCTGGGTAGTTCGCCAGGCCGCCGGATACTTCCACATACGGAAAAAGCCCGATGCCAGCCCAGTACACCTGCGAGCCGGTCGCGGCCTTCCCGTACCGGGGATCAATATAGTCATTGCCCTGTGCCTCGAAAGTGCCTTGCGGCAGAACGAAAGCCGACGGGATCGTCAACCCCCCTGACTGGCCCAGCGACGAAAGCGTCGGATCAGCCGCATACGCCGACGTGGAAAATGCAAGTACGACTCCAAGGAGATGTGCCTCCCGAACGAGGCTATGCTGATCGCATCGTTTTTTTTTATGCATGTAATCCAACATCGAAGCCGTGCATCGATTTGATCATTATTTAGTTATATTGAACAATTATGGGAGGGAGTGAGCGGATTGGTTCACGCGATTCCAGCGAGCGATGCACTGCTTTCACTGACGGTAAAAACAGGCAGCGTTCAATTGGTTGGTGCTGCAAGGCAGTTTGGCTTCACCATCCTCCAGAAGTCGTCATCAGCCAAAGGAGTGTCATCAGATGTGCCAGAAGGGAAGCACCTCTCGCGCGGAAAGTAACGATTAGATAAGATCGCATGGCCTATGAGACTGCGCACAGCGTTTGCAGTAGTTTGCATTTTCGCTGCTTGTTTTCGCGCCGCCTATGGCCGACCGTCGATGTAGAACTGTAAGAGAAGGTAATTGATTCGATCCGACATAACCTTGACGTCTTTCGCCAATGCGGATGGTCCTAAAAGCGCAGCGAGGTGGATGCGAAGAAGGTCCAAAAAAAACCTACTCGCCCGGTAGCAGGCGAGTAGGAAACCGAGGTTATATCGCTCGACTGAGAGGCGAGCAAGGAAACTTTAAGCGATCAATGAATGCGGCGAAAGGTCCTTACATAAGAAGGCAAGATTTTGACGCTTTTGAGCATATCCTTGGGAAGGCGCACTGCCGGTGGCATCCAATAGTTCGTGTGGGACGGGGCGATGATTTTTTCGGCAAGCAACGTTTTATCGCGTGCAAGACCGACACATGCGCAAGTAACGAGTTTTGCTAAACCATCATCCGCAGAGGATCAAAAAAATTAGGTTTGCAAATTATTATTTAATCGGAGCGCGCCGCAGTCGATTTGTTTTAGCAGTGAGTTGACTTCACCACGCGACGTGTTTTTCGTGCAAGCAGGAAAAAAGCCGACAGCATGTGTCAGCTTAAACGTTTCGGTTGTCCGGGGAATCGCCGAAACTTCAGAGAATGCTCTCTTAGAGCGGCACTTGACTACGCTTCGGCCATTTTCATGGCAATTGTCGCCGAGACACGTACGGCAGGGTATACCTCCACGTCACAGCATCAATCGGCGCTCCGTCTCCAGTCGGGCGATCAGACGTTGCAGCACATTTTCGGTGTGTCCTGGCAGCGACAAAAACTTGAAACCAAGAATGAAGCGTGAGCTTCTGGCAATACCATCGAGGTCGCGATAGGACACAAACTGGAGGTCGAGCGAGATAGGACTTTGGCCGCTGAAATGAAGCTCGGCGCCGCGCACGATACTGCCTGTCTCAAGGTTGCCCAGATGGTCATCTATCATGCGTAGAGCAACGCCACTAAGCGACAGGTCGACAATCTCTGCACGGAAGCGCTCGCCGTTTGCTAGCGAACCGCTGCAGAGGTAGGGATCCAGTACGGGTGTCCGGACCCGGAAATACTCACGTCTCTGCCTGCAAAGAAGGACCGATGGAAACCTTCCCTTGAAGGCCGCCTTCCCTTCGAAGGAGACAGGTTGCACGCCGTCGACCGAAAATTCCATCCGGATGCCGCGCGGTGCCGCGTGGAAAATCCAACGGACTCCACTGAGTGTCACTTCGAACTTTATTTGATCAGCATTCGAATCAAATATAAATGTCCGCGCGGCAATGTCCACATCGAGGATGCGCGTGATGGTGTGCTGTTCTCCATAGTCGGCTGTCAGGTTGTCGAGCCGATGGGCAAGGCTACGCAACAGTCCGCCAATTTCAAGCGGGTTGCTTATAGAACCGTCGTTCCAACTGTCACTTTCGGGAATCATTTCTCCGCTAGATCCGTGCCATCAGGTGTGCTGGATCGGAGAGACGAATCTCGCAAAGGAGATTGCTACGATTAGACAGGTTTTCGATTTGGGCTTCTGTCAACTGGCTGATCAGAACGGCGGTTTCGTCAGACACGCCGAGCAACTGGCCGCCCTTGATATCACCCTGTCTTAACGCGCGTTGCGCAAGCAGCAGATAGGACCGGTTGAATTCTGATATTGCCTGCAGCATGCCACTATTCTCTTTAAGCACCGCTCGCTCCAGATGATTTTTAGCCAATTTTCGATGCCAAAGGGTAATCGAGGGTTGGGGCGTTGGTCCGACATAAGCATGGTCTTTTTTGCCAGACGCAGGCGTGCCGGTAAAGTCGTCCTGTGCGCCGCTCGTCCACAAACGAGTGGCTCAACTGAATGCCCGAAATCATCGAGATGGCGTTCAGCGACAAGTTTTTGACTGACCTTGTCACACGTGCGCGGCGATGATGCATGCCAACAGTGATCAATCGGTACTTGAGGTCCTTGGGTTTGGCGATGGGCGATTCGGGTCCTTCCGGAAGCCCTGTCAGATCGCATGCTGCCGGTGGTGGCGCGGGCGCAAGACTATACCGAAGACGCACTATAAGCATCAGGATCCCAAGAATACACATCGTCCCACGCTTAGGTATCCGCACTGTTGCGGGCGGCGTTTCCCGTCGTTGAAAGTCGGGCGTAGATCAAGGCATCGATTAGGACCAGGCACGGGTGAGCGGGAGTCAGTGATCTGGTTGCGCTCAGAAAGCACGTAATCAGAAATTTGATTCTCTGACACTGGTTGGCAGCTATCGGCTTAGCGAGCATAGACACGCGAGCACGATTCGAGGGGAGAAACGGGGTGAAGGGATTTCTAGCGCGTATATGCGATGTCGTGTTGATCATGGCGGGAGCTGCTGCAGCTGATCGGTTGACCTTCGGGACCGTCATGCCACATCGGCTTTCACACGTTGTATTCGTCGCCATTGCGCTTGCTCTGGCGGCTAACGTGCTTCCCGCATTCGGAATCTATCGATCATGGAGAGCACGCTCGATGCCCCAGTTGGCAATGCGCTTGTTGCTCGCATGGGGAGTCGTGCAGGCTGCGGGAACTTTGGTGATTCTGGGTTTGGACAGGCTGGAAACTGTGCCGATGACATGGCTGTTGTATTGGACAGGTCTGACGGGGGCTGCTTTTGTCGCGGTGCGGATGTCGATTTACGCCACGCTGGGTTGCTTCAGGCAGGCGGGACTGGACGTTCGGCCCGTCGCTGTTGTGGGCTGTGGGGCTCACTATCACCGGATAGTGAGTGACATTGAAGAGAATGCGACCTCTGGGTTCCGAATTGCGGCGAGATTAGACTGGAAAGCAGGTGAGACTAGTGAGCCGCCACGATCTTCCTCGCCCATATTCCACCAGTTGGATGCGCTGGCGGCACATGTGCGTGAGACCGCTATAGGGGAGTTGTGGCTCGCTTTCCCTTTGTCGGAAGAACGGCTGGTGCTTCGATGCATCGAGCTGTTCCGCGATACGCTCGTGAACATTCGCTTCCTCCCTGACATTCAGGGTCTTTCGGTCAATCGCGGTGGGGTCTTGAATCTGTTCGGCGCACCGGCAATCAGCCTGTCTGCGCAGTCCATGAGTCGAGATGCAATGACAGAGAAAGAGACATTCGATCGGCTCTTCGCTGCGGTTGTCCTGCTTGTCATATCGCCCGTTCTGGTTGCTATCGCGATTGCCATCAAGCTTTCTTCGCGAGGCCCCGTGCTATTCAGGCAGAAGCGAAAGGGACTTGATGGGCGAGTGTTCACTATCTACAAGTTTCGTACGATGCGTCCTCACGGTCAAGCGCATGGCGTAGTACAGCAAGCAACGCGCAATGACCCGCGCATCACTGCGGTCGGGCGTTTTCTGCGCCGCACGAGTCTTGACGAACTACCGCAGTTTTTCAATGTTCTGCGAGGTGAGATGTCGGTGGTGGGGCCGCGCCCGCACGCCCTTGAGCACGACGAGTTATATAGACCGTTGATTGAGGGATACCTCGATCGATATCGCGCGAAGCCCGGTATAACCGGCTGGGCGCAGGTCAATGGTTTCAGAGGGGAGACCGACAAGATCGAGAAGATGGTGGCTCGCGTCGAGCACGATCTTTACTACCTCCAACACTGGTCGTTCGCGTTAGATATGCGAATTGTGGCCGCAACAGTGTTGAAGGGGTTTACTCACAGTACGGCTTATTGATGGGTCGTATAAGCCATGACGAACTTGCGCAGTTCCTCAACGTTTTAGGAGCGAGAGTCTGTCGTAGGGCCTCGTCCTCATGCCATCGAGCACGACGAGTTATAGCGCATGTTGATTGATGGCGGCATGGATCGCTACCGGATTAATCCGGGAATCACTGGCTGGGTGCAAGTCAATGGTCACTGGGCCGAAACCGATCAACTTGAAAAGATGGAATCCCGCGTTAAACATGACCTGTACTACCTACGTCATCGATCTTTTGCGCTCGATCTTCAGGTCGTAGTCGCGGTGATCTTACGCGGGTTCATCGGCAGGCAAGCATCCGAACAAATCCGGATAGCAATACCGGGACGATGATCGGGTGCCACTTTGAAACTTAATGTGAAAGGGAAAGTAATGCGGTTAAGGGGGAAAGTGATTGCTACGGGATTCGGCAACAACACGGTGTTTCGGACGGTATGTTTCGCGGTTGTAGTTGTGTCGTCTGTCGTGCTGTCTGCCTGTGTCGTTGCACCGGGGATGAAAATGGAGAAGTCATCGGCTTTGCCCGTCTCCAGTGGCGCCGAGCACGACGCTGTCGGGCAACTGCCAGTCCCCGTCACCGAAGTGACGATATCGCTCCTGACGCAGATGAGCAATGAAGCAGCACAAACAAGCGATGCCGAGGCTCGTGCGCTGTTCGCGGCGCCGACGCCTTACACTGTGGGCGCCGGAGACGTTCTCCAGATCACTGTTTGGGATCATCCGGAACTTGCTGTCGCGATGGGCACACAACCGCCCGCAAACTCACGCGTTTCGGATCCGCCTCCCGGGTTCGTCGTCGACGACCGCGGCGATCTACGCTTTCCCTTCGTCGGCAACATATCTGTCCAAGGACTCAAGACCGAGGAGATTCAGCGCAAGCTCACGGTTGCATTGAGCAAATCGTTTCACGATCCTCAGCTAACCGTGCGAATCGCGTCCTTCCGTGCGAAACAGGTCTATATCGATGGCGAAGTGCGCACACCAGGTGCTCAGGCAGTCAACGATGTACCGACTACTCTTTACGATGCTATCAGCCACGCTGGCGGCTTTAGTCCAACAGCTGACCAGAGTCGCCTCAATCTGATTCGCGATGGCCGCTCGTACGGCGTCGACTTCACGCGGATGCTGCAACTAGGTCTAAATCCATCGAAGGTCATGCTTCAACCAGGTGATCTTGTTCGCGTGCCCGCGCGCGAAGACAGCGGGGTGTTTGTTTTAGGCGAAGTCACAAAGCCTATAACAGCGCTTCCGTTGCGTACCGGGCAGATCACCTTGAGCGACGCGCTTTCGCAGGCGGGAAGCATCAATTCGAATACCGCCGACGCTGCGCAGGTCTATGTGATTCGCGGACGTGGGAAAGACGCCCGTATCTTTCATCTGGATGCGGGTTCACCGGTCTCGATGATCTTAGCAAATCAGTTCGATCTGCATCCGAAGGACATTGTCTACGTTGACGGAAATGGCCTTGTTCGCTTTAGCCGGGTGCTGAGCCTGTTGCTTCCCGGAATTAGTGCGGGTCTGACTGCGGGATTGGTGACGAAATGATTGCGAAATTACCACTCGTTCTGGACACTGGTCCCGCCGGGAGCGCCCCGTGAACCGCCGTTCCGCAATGATGCTAGCGGCTGCCGGTAGCCTGGTCGGCGCTGCAGGCGGCTCGTGCGCTATCGCTCAGCAGCCGTTGCCATTGGATCCGTTTCCGACAGGCTTCCGGTGGCTCCACGAGTTCGCATCAAGAGGAGGAGGCGCGGGCAACGACACGAGCATGTTCCAACGCGCGATTGATTACATACGCGGCATTGCCATGCGCACGCAGGACACATCGCATCTTCCAGCTCTGCTCATAGCGTCGGGCCGATATGTACTGACGGAACCGATTGAAACTGCGCCATGGGTCAAGCTGTGTTCCGTGGGCGGCGTCTTGCTGGACTTCACGGAATTGCCTGTTGGATTGGATGGCATCACCTGCCGGAACGAGACCACTTTAGCCCCCACCAATCTGCGATATCCCGGTGACCGGTCACCTTTCCTGGATGGGACGGGTGGCACGATTTCGATCCTCGGCCCCGGCATCGGCCGGGCCGAAGGCTGGGGTGTCGTCATGGGTAACCGCGAGGCGGGATTCCCGGGTGCCGTGCGGGATGCCGGTGGACGCAATGTCGTCGTGAGCGGTTGGCGCGGTGCATTGCGAATCGATCCGATCAATACATACCTTGCAGCATGGTTCTCTTCAAGGTTCGAGCAGAATCGTGAAGACAGCATCTACGTCGCTTCGCCCGGCGGAAGAAGCGTGAACAGCGGTGAACGGATGACGTTCGTCGATTGCACGTTTGCGGGATCGTCTCGAGCGCTTCATATTGATTCAGACAGTATGGATTTCATCTTCGATGCGTGCTCGTTCGATTTCAACGGCGATGTAGTGCATTTCGGTCGACAGGCGCGTTTCGGTACGGTGGCGTTCAACCACTGTCACATAGAGGGTATCGACGGATTGCTGGTCAACGCGGCAGAGGCGGGTAAACATCTTCGAACCGTGTTCCGCGACTCGATCGTGCTACCGAGGCACTGGAAGCGCAAGGAACTACTCAATGCGCCCCGTCAATTGGTCGCAGGCACGGCGAATTTCTCCGCGTCCGGCATCGAGTGGCGTTTCGAGTCCGCAGAACAGGGTGCGTTGACTCCGTTGGTCGGTGACGAGGTGCCCGTCGAATCGTTGAACGCAATGAGCTTTCAGAAGGTTCAGGCGCTGTTGTGGCGGGGTAGCGTCATCAATGCCGACAGTCTCTTTGCGTTGGACAGTCCTGGCACCCCGGTGGGCGCGCTCACGCATTGGAGTACATCGTCAGCGGCACTTGGGCGCCTTGCTGGCGAAATCGTCGTTATGGACACGGCTGCGAAAACCAGCGCAATCGCCAAAACGAGGCAAGCAGTGCGGTTGACCTTGCCGGATCAATACAACGCGCCCTTCTCCCTAAGCACGCGAACACCTTTCCCGGTGAGTCCGGGCGATACCGTCATGGCCGCCTGTACGGCGACAGCGACGGGCGCTACGGGCCGGATGAAATTCGCGTTCCAGTTCTACGCTGCCGGGGGTATTTCGCTGGGAATGAGTGAATCGCAAAGCACAGCGAATGAACTCCCGACTGCACGGGCGGTGGTTCCGGCCGGTGCTAGTCAGGCCGTCCTCAATACGACCTTCATCGGTTGGACCGGGAAGTTGGAGATCAACGAATTGGCGGTATGGCGCTCGTCATGACGCTGGGTGCCCGAGCACCCATTCGAGTCAGCAACGTCTCAACACAAAGAAAGCAAAACCAGATGATTTACAACGTTCTAACGGTTTGCCACGGAAACCTTTGCCGCAGTCCGATGGCTGCGGCACTGCTTCAGCAGCGCGTCGAAGGTCTGCACGTCTGTTCCGCTGGTCTGGCGGCGGAGGCGGGCGAACCTGCGACGACCGAGGCCGTCGCGGTACTTTCCGAAATCGGCATCGACATTCGTGCGCACCGTTCCATGCGATTGACGCGGCAGATCGCGAGCGACGCGGAACTCATATTGACGATGACGGCGGCACAAACACGAAGCCTGCAATCCATTTATCCCCTGATGCGGGGCCGCATCTTCTCGATACGCTGCTTCGACGATGTGGATATCGATGACCCCATGGGCTTGCCTGTCTCTGCGTTCCGTACATGTCGCGACGCTTTGATAGGGGGCATCGACTACTGGGTAATGAGGTTGAAAAAACTGGGCGAACCATCCGTTCACCGCGTGTGTTCCCAGGCGGTCTGCATTGGTGGAGGTGGACAGTGAAGCTGCCTTACGCTCCGCACGAACCAGCCGCCGAAAAAGAGTTCAACCTCGCGGCGATGCTCGATGTCTTCATGCTTTACCGCCGCATGATGGTGTGGATCTTCGGGACCGTGTCCGTTCTCGGTATCGTGGCGGTACTGCTGTCGGATCCGCAGTATCAGGTCAACATCATCACCCAGGTTGACGAGGGTTCTGCTGCGACCACCGCATCGTCGCTGCTGGGTCAGGACCTTTCGTCGATGCTCGACGTGAAGTCGTCCGCCGATACGGAGATGCAGGTGCTTCAGTCACGGCTCGTCGTGGCTTCGTCAGTCGACGACCTGCGCCTATACATAGAGGCCGAGCCAGCCCGTTTCCCACTCATCGGCCGTGCCATCGCGCGATCCAATAAGGGGCTGTCGCAACCGGGATTTTTGGGCATGGGTGGCTACACGTGGGGCGAGGAGCGTGCAAGCGTCCAGCGCTTCGACGTTCCCGTCGGACTCGAGGGAGAACAGTACCGCTTGACGGTTCTGGACGCGGAAACCTACAGACTCTCGGGAGCCGGCCTCGAACGGGACGTTGTTGGCCGGATTGGCAAGACCGAGACCTACATGACCGACGACGGCTCCATCGTCTTGCAGGTGAGCTCGATTCGCGCGGCAGTCGGTGCTCGCTTCCGGCTTACGCGGCAATCGCGTCTGGAGACGATCGACAAGCTTCAACGTGATCTTTCCATTAGTGAGCTAGGCAAGGACTCCAATGTTCTACAGGTCAAGCTGCGTGGTAGCGATCCGGTGTTGATCACGTCGATCCTGAACGATATCGCACACCACTATGTCGGCCAGAACGAGGAACGTAAGGCGGAACAGGCTGCGCGATCGCTGATGTTCCTGCGCAGTCAGGTACCGGATTTGCGCCAGAAACTCGATATGGCGGAGAGTGCCTATGCCGTGGTCCGGAGCAGATTGGGATCGGTGGATCTCGACGGTGAGGCCCGCGAAGTCCTGCAGCAATCTGCCGACAATGAGACCCAGATCGGCACGCTGACGCAAAAACGCGCGGAGGCGCTGACTCTCTTTGAGCCGACGAATCCGACGGTGGTCGCGCTCGATCACCAGATCAAGGTGCTCCAGTTCCAATCGGCTGCGTTTAGCCAACGCATCGATCATTTGCCGGAGACCCAACGGCAGGTGGTGACGACCCAGCGTGACGTCAAGATCAGCAACGACCTATACGTCGGTTTGCTGAACAACATCGAGCAGTTGCAGATTCTGGAGGTGGGACGGATCGGGAACGTCCGCGTTCTCGATCAGGCCTTGTTGCCAGACCAGCCGATCCGGTTGTGGCGGCCCGTGTTGTGCCTTGTCGTGGTAGTGCTCGCCATGTTTGCCGCAGTTGGCGTTGCATTCATTCGCGACCTTCTGTTCCGTGGGATTTCCGATTCACATGAGATTGAAGAACAGACCGATCTCCCCGTGTTCTCGGTGGTGCCGATGGGGCGTCAGAGAGGGTTCCGCTGGTCTGGGCTCCTGCGTCGCAAAGCGCCTTCGCGGCGCCCGCTGGCCTTCGTCGATCCTGCCGACCCCGCGATCGAGGGTTTACGCAGTCTTCGTACGGCATTGCAGTTTTCGCTGTCTGACTCTGGCAACAATGTCGTGATGTTCACCGGGCCGTCACCTAACATCGGGAAATCGTTTATCGCGTCGAACGTGGCCGCGGTCCTCGCCCGGACGGGTAAGCGTGTCCTGCTGATCGATGGTGACCTGAGGCGCTGCGGACTGAGCCGTGCATTTGGTTACAACTCGGCTATGGGGATGTCTGATGTGATCGCCGGCGGTAGCGAGCTCGAAGCATCGATCAGGAAGATCGAGCGTTCGACGCTCGACTTTCTGCCGAGCGGGTCGATGCCGCCCAATGCGGCCGACCATCTGAATAGTCCGGGCGTGGCCGACCTCTTCAAGACGCTCTCCGCGTGCTACGACGTAGTAATCGTCGACAGCGCCCCGCTCCTTCCCGTGCCAGACGCGGCGATTCTCGCGCCGTATGCGACTGGCAACGTGTTCCTGGTCGCGCGCGCTTCCGTTACCAAACCGGCGGAACTCGAAGAATGCGCACGTCGCTTGCGGCAGGTTGGCGTCGAAGTTAAAGGCGTCGTGCTCAACGGAATCGATCGGCACGCAGGACGCTTCAGGTATGGCTCGTCGTACGGAAGCTATCGCTACGCGCGCTTGCGCGGCGAAGATGCTCGCTCCGCGCTGGGCGAGGGGGTGCAATGACGCAGCGGTACCGCGACGCTTGGGCAGCATCCTTGCTGTCACTCAGCGCTCTGGGATCGGCTGTGCTGGCGTTCGCTGTTCAGGCACTGCTTGCACGCTCCCTGTCGCCATCGGAGTACGGGCGGTTCATCACCGCGCTCGCTGTCGTGACGATCATTGCGCCAGCGGTGGGTTTCGGCGTGCCGTCCTTCTGGCTGAAAGCATATGGGACGGAAGGCTGGTCGGCAAGGCGCTGGATGGAGGTGTCAGTGCGCTTCATCACGCGCAGCGCGCTCGTGTGCCTCGTCGTTGCCGCTCTCTGGGCATGGATCGGGACGGCCAATACGGGTACGCGGCAACTGCTGCTCTCGATGCTCCCTGTGGTACTGACGCAGGGAGCAATCGAAATAGCATCGGCGAAACTGCAGCTTGAAGAGAAGTTCGGTCGGGTAGCGATGTGGCAGGCACTGCAGCACGCCGGGCGTCTTATGCTGGTTGTCGCATGCTGGCAGTTCCGGGCACGCAGCGAGGCCATTGCGTTCGGCTTCGGCTGCATCGGCGCAATCGTGACGCTCGGCGCGTGGCGGTCGGTCTCCGTGTTGCGGCGTGGCGCGGCGGAATTGATCGGGCATGGGCCGAAATCCGCGTCCCGAGGTCCGAGCGCGCATTTGCCGACGCCGTCGATGAGCGAACTTTGGCGTAACGCCATGCCCTTCGGCGTGTCCAGTCTCCTTTTCTATGCGTACGGACAAAGTGGGTTGGTGATCGTTTCGCACCTTGGCACGTCGCGGGACGTCGGTACCTACAGCGTCGCTGTGACAATCCTGACTGCGCTCTATCTGTTGCCGACGGTTCTATTCCAAAAGCTCCTGATGCCACGTTTTCATCGTTGGGCTGCATCGGGCGACGAGCGCCTCGAACGGGCGTACCGGAAGGGCAACAAATGGATGTTCGCCTCGGGCGTCATATTGGCCGGGATAGCTGCACTGCTCGCGCCGTATGCGATCCCGCTGGTGTTTGGCAGGCAATATGAGCAATCGGTGAACGTGGTCGTGCTTATGGCGCTGAGCACGCCATTCAGATTTCTGACGGTCAGCGCCTCTTCTGTGATGACGACCGGCGATTTGATTCGCGTGCGTAACCGTTGCGCCGCGGCTGCTCTGCTATTTAGCGTGGTTGTCGGCGTCATTGGCGTGATAACCGCGGGCATCGTGGGCGCTGCGGTCGCATCGGTCGCTGGCGAGGCCCTGTGGGCCGCGCTGTCCGTGTTGTGCGCCCGCCACTTCCTGGGCGATACACGACGCAAGGCGGTGCCGGTGGCTGACGTTCAGTGTAACGCCCATGGTGCGTCGCCGTCGCTACCCGAACAGATTCCGGTGAGTGTGATCATTCCGTGCTTCAACTGTCGCGATACGATCGAACGTGCCGTCCAGTCGGTATTTCATCAGACATGCCGCCCACAAGAGTTGATCCTGGTTGACGATTGCAGCACCGACGACACACGCGAGCGTCTCGGCGAATTGGCGCAGAGGTATCCGGTCAACTGGATCCGCGTGCTCCTGCAGCCTCGCAATGCTGGACCTGGCGCAGCGCGCAATGCTGGATGGGCGGCGACGACGCTGCGCTACATCGCGTTTCTCGACTCGGACGACAGCTGGCATCCAGCGAAGATGGCGATCCAGTACGGATGGATGTGTGCCCGTCCGGACGTAACGATCACCGGCCACCCCGTGGCGCAACTCGAACCCGGCAAGCAGCCCACATCGCAACCATGGCCGGCTAATACCGAGCCGAGCCGCATGTCGCGACAACGCATCCTGTTCTCAAACCGCTTCACGCCGTCCAGCATTCTGATGCGCGCGGACGTTTGCGGCCGTTTCGATGAGACGAAGCGACATGCAGAAGACTACTTCATGTTGCTAGAAGTCGTTCTGGTGGATGGGGGGCACGCCTATCTGTTTCCGTTGTCGCTCTCGTATGTCTACAAGGCGCAGTTCGGTGCGCAAACCGGCCTTAGCGCGCAACTCTGGAAAATCCAGAAAGGCGAACAGAACAACTACCTCCATTTTCGCAGGCGCGGAGTGATCAGTAACGTTGAATGGCTGAGTTTTTCCCTGCTGAGCGCGGTCAAATATCTTCGGCGTTGTGTGTTGTCGCGGAGATTCACGTGAGAAACGTATCCGCAGTATCCGCAACTACCGCAAGGCACCAAACAGCGAGGCACGCGCTATGACCTACTACCTCGTGCCGCTCCTGATCTTTTACCTCGGCGTAGCCCTGTGCATCGCCTATGGCGGAACCAACCCTGCCGTCGTTTTCACGTGCGCGTTGCCGATGGTCGCGCTGGCCGTTTTGCGCGGCCATACCGGTACCGATACGGCTGCTTATTACCAGGCATTCACGGATCTTGGCCAGGGCAACGGCTATGGCGGCGAACCGCTGTTCAATGCCTATGCCCAGTTTCTCTGGGCTATCGATCCCGACCCGCGGTTTGTCGTCAACAGCATTTCGATGACCACGTCGCTGCTGTTGCTACTGTCCATTTCCCGCAGCCGCTTCGGCATCTGGTTCGGGGGACTGGTACTCATGCCTGGCATGTTCTACGAGCTGACCATGAACGTGATGCGATTCGGTCTCGCATCGTCGATTTTTCTACTCGCGACCCGGGTGTCGCCACAGCAGAAGCCCCTTCGATACCTCGCTTACGCGGTTATTGGCACCTGCGTGCATTTCTCCTCAGCGCTCCTGTTCGTGCTGTTCATCGCAACGACCCGGCGCGGGCACACGTTGATGTTTGTCGGTGTGACGATTGCCGTGATCGGTGGCTCGCTGTTGATGCCCGACTACTTTGCGGACAAGACCAGTCTCTACACGGGAATATCGGCCCCAAATGCCTCGTCCGGATTGCTCTTCCTGGGAATCCAGATGCTGATGCTGGGCGTGATGATCGCGTACCGAAGGCAGTTCGCGATCCCACCCGTCGGCTGGCTGATCTGTGCGGTGCTGGCGGCAGTCCTTTATGGCATGACGCAGGTGACCTATGCGGGCATCCGCTTTCAGCTGATCCTCGTGAACCTGATGCTGGTCGTGCTCTGGCGGCAGTTCTCGCCACCGACTGGACGTATGAAAGCGAATCTGGCGACGTGGCTGTTCATCATCGGACTGATCGCGCTCGCGGGACGAATCCACAACATGAGCGATGAAGAAGGGCTCGGGCAGTCTCCGTTCTTGCCTTATCAGGCGGCTCCAGCAATCCAAGGCTTAGGGTGAGTGATCATGCGACAGAAAATCGTACACGTAACGGAAGCACTGGGAGGCGGGGTGCTGCATTGCGTTGCTCTGTTAGCCAATAGACAGGCCGCCGCGGGCGACGACGTAGTGTTGCTGCATTCGATACGGCACGACACACCATCCCCTGCGAAACTCGACGAGGTTTTCGATAAGCGGGTGCGCCGAAAAGTGATCGGCATGCGGACATCGATCGGATCGCACGACGTTGTCTCTGCGGTTCGGATCGCGCTTGCTTTCATCTATGAGCGTCCGGACATTATCCATTTGCATTCGTCGAAGGCCGCCGCTCTGGGTCGCGTCGCCGCACGCATGCTCGGTATGGCTCGGAGAACCATCTATTCTCCGCATGGCTTCGCATTTCTGAAAGAAGATATATCGCCGAGAAAGGCGAAGTTCTTCCTCCAGGTCGAACGTATGTTGCACGCGATCGGTGGACATATCGTCGCATGCTCAAAGAGCGAACTGCGTTATGCCCGAATGTTACTCGCGCGTGCGGAGCGCACGAGCCTTGTCGAAAACGCCGTGGACGTCGCCAATTTTGATCTTGGGTCGGAACAGCGGACAGCGGGATCCGTAACCATTTGCACATCTGCCCGGGTTACATATCAGAAAGCTCCATGGCGCTTCACTTCGCTGGCGCGAGATATTTCCGCTTCGTCAAACGTGACGTTTGTATGGTTTGGGGACGGCCCAGCGGAAGCGATTGACCGCTGGATCGACCGGGAAACCGTGAATGTGACGGGCTGGATTCCGGCTTCCGACCTTCGGCGACGATTGGCGCAGTGCGATGTCTTCGTACTCCCTTCTCTTTGGGAGGGTATGCCAATAGCGCTTATTGAGGCTCAAGCTGCAGGCCTTCCTGCCGTCGCCAGCCGGATTGTCGGCAACCGCGACGTGATCGTTCATGGTGTGACGGGATTTCTGGCGAACGACGACGAGGAGTTGGCGCACTACACGCTCCAACTGATCAACGACGCTGAACTACGGTGCCGAATGGGGGCAGCCGCTAAAGCCCATGCCCTCAAACAATTTTCCGACCGACGACTATTCCGTTCATATGTCGGCCTATATCGACATCTACTTACGCCAGCGCACTCGAGTCATCTACTGGCGGCTTCCGCGGCTTACCAACACGAGGTAACGAAATGAGCAGACTCGATGCCAACCGGCCGATCGTAAGCAACCCCATTATTTGTGCACCGACAGTTGGGCCTGGTGAACGGGCGGTTCCTATCCCTGATCGACGCAGCAAGCGCATAGCATTTTTTGGCTTCTATGGTCGCCACAATTTTGGCGACGATCTTTTCGGATATCTCCTTCAGGAGATCTGTGCGCGAATACCCGGCGTACGTCCGCTAATCGTTGGCGCGTCCCCTCAGAAGGAGTTGACCAATCGGTTCAATCTTCCCATCGCCCACAGATTATGGACCCGTCCTAGCATTTTGGGAGCGGCGGTTCGAACGCTGACATACCTGTCGGCATTGATGCGCTCACATGCAGTGGTATTCGGGGGCGGTTCGTTGTTCGGTGCCGACGCATCCGTAGGTTTCGCAAAGCTAATCGTTTTTTCTGGCGCTCGGCTAAACAAGCCAGTCGCCGCAGTGGGCGTCTCTATCGGGCCGTTCAGGACCGCCGAACGCCGTCAGGCGTTCTTGGAGATCATCCAACGAATCCCTCATATAGCGGTTCGTGACGAAGCATCAATCAGTGCGGTGGCGGAGACGAAAAACGTCCCCCCTTCGAACCTGGGAGATCTGGCGTTTTCATTGCCTGCCATTTACACCCCAAAACGTACGACGGACAGAAAGCGCACCCTTGTCGTCTCCGTTCACCTGCGTGAATACACAGACACAGTGCTCGCAATCCTTGCCGAAGTTGACAGTAGGAGTCTCGTGGATGAAATAATATTCGCTTCGCTCGACGATGAAAGCATAGCAGTCACGGGGGACATAGCACGGATCTTCGCCCCGTTGAACGTCTCCATCGATCGCTTCAAATATGGCGATTCGATAACGGAAGTTATCGACCTGATCGCATCAGCATCGTGCGTTGTGACGTCTAAACTACACGGCGCGATTGTCAGCTATGTCTACGACATTCCCACATTGCTATTTTGCTACCAGAGGAAGTGCGCCGAGTTCCTTTCCGACAACGCCCTTCCGGGTCCGCGGGAGATACACCCGTCAGATGACGTTTGCGTTGAACATGTAACTGCATTGCTAACGAGTTCGAGTCCGCCGAGAAAATATCAGCGCGCGCAGTTGCATCTGGGTCAGTTCATCGACTTCCTCTCGGCGATGATGGATGCGGCACAGCGCACAATTGTCAGTATCGCTAACGTTTGAAAATTTCATTCAGATCACTTCTGCTCGAGGGGGGGCGAAAAACTGGCCCGAATCCCACCGATCGTGAACGACCCGGTTCCAAGCATCACGTTGCGAGCGACACCAACGGCAGGCTGATCGCGGTCATCCTGACCGGCGCCAACCGAGACGATGCCACTCGACTTCTTCCGCTGATCGACCCTATCCCGCCGATTCGCGGTTTGCGTGGTCGACCTCTTCGTAAGCCGGTTCGAAGCCTTGCCGAGCCCGCTTACAACCACGACAAATATCGCCGCCCTCTGCACGTTGACGGCATCCCCACATCGATTGCCCGACGAGGCGAATCTCACGGAAGCGGTCTTGGCAAAGTCCGCCGGATCGTCGAGCGCACCAATGCATGGCTTCATGGCTTGCGCCGTCTTCACACTCGGTTTGAGCGTCGGGCCGATATCCACGAAGGGGGCCTTAAACTGGCTCGGTGTCTGATTTACTGGCGAACGCTTCAGTGTTCAGACGACTCTTTCTGAAAAATCCTCTTGGTTAGTCGGAGAAGCGTCCATCTGCAACCTCCAAGGGCGTCAGTTTCGTCAGGGATCTGGGCCTGTGCGCAGCTTGGCGTAACTCCGCTCAGGAGTCGCTTATCAAAGTAATTACTTCGGGCAATCCCATGTGCATGCGCCGCGTTGATACGGTTGCGTCCTGGATTTTCCTGGCCTCCACGTCACAACCCAGCCGCGGCGCCGGGACAACTGACTGCATGCCGCGCCTGCTTGACCCCCAACCTCAAACCCGACGCGATCCGCTGGACGCCTCGAACCATGTCGACTAAGCGCAAGCCATATGGCGTGAACACGCGGCGAATCTACCGGTTAATTCCGCCAAGCATATGCGCCTAAAAGTAATTTGTGAATGTAATTGTTGTAATAATGACGTCGAGTATTCATATGATAAATGAATTGAAATGACATAAAAAAGTGTCATAACGCGTTGAGAACAAAAGAAAATATATGAGATTTCGTATGAAATTCACTTAACTATAAGTAAAACCGACTCCGACAAAACGTTGTCCATTTGCGCCACGCGTAATTATTGCTTTTTCAGAAATGTATCATGCGCTGCAACAAATAAGAAAACCTATCAACCGCCATTGAGAGCAGTCATGCACACTCAAACGGAGCCATCCCTTTTCCGGGGTACGGTGGCTCAAATCAGACTGAACGACTCACCCGGCCGGAACGGCCAGATAGCCATTGTC
This sequence comes from Caballeronia sp. dw_19, assembly GCF_018449515.1. Taxonomy (GTDB): domain Bacteria; phylum Pseudomonadota; class Gammaproteobacteria; order Burkholderiales; family Burkholderiaceae; genus Caballeronia. The sequence continues at coordinate 123,005 of NZ_JAAVUQ010000018.1, forward strand.
TTGTCCGACGGTTTCTCTCTTCTAGACGTCGGTCTCGTAGCCGAGGTATGTCAGCAAGCCAACCTGGCGAAGCAAGCCGAGCGTCCGGTAGGGATCGGGTCGTCAGTTGTTTTGCTTTCCGCCCGAGGCGGTTATGTAAAGGATTCTTCATCGGTAGGCATACGCACCGATGCCATCGATGAGCATTTAGGTCTCCGCTTCGATGGTGTCTTCATCATGCTGGGAACCGAGCGCGACATTGCACTAACCGATTCTTCAATGATGGGACCGCTTCGCAAGTTGCTGTCGAATGCAAGCATCGTGGAATGGAACCATCACGCATCCAGATTGGTCGAGGCCACGGGATACCGCCGTCACTCTTCGTTTGGCGTAAGCAGTTCCGGCACCCAATATCAACGCCACTCCATCGCGGCGCAAGAGGGTAACCGGTTTGCGCGTCGCGACATAAGCAGTCCGCTCGCTGCAGCGCTGTCGCTGATTCCGGAAAATCTGAGCATTGAAATTGCGCGGCGGATTACTCGTCATGTGACGTCACCGAATCTGGATTTCCCCCACTTGGAAACGGACCCATCTGACGAGATCGATGCGACGCACCGAGTGCAGAAAGCCGGGCAATGGCTTCGCGAGAACTGCAAGCGTTCTATTTCGATTGCGCAGGCCGCGGAGGTCGCGGGGATGAGCGAGCGCAACTTTCTCCGCCGTTTCAAGGTCGAGACAGGGGTGACGCCGTCAGAGTATTTGTTGAATGCGCGTTTCGAGATCACTTGTCACCTCCTCAAAAAGACGACGCTACCGGTCGATAAAATCGCGCGTCGCTGCGGCTTAGGGAGTGGAGAACGGCTTTCGCGTATCTTCCGGCGTCGCATGTCGCTCACGCCGAGTGAGTACCGCGCAGCTCATCGCGGACAGCTCGAGTCGGAATAGAAATCTAAAAGTCTTCGCGCCAGGCGGCGGTCATCGGAACGTAGATGCGCGCGATGATGCGGAGCATTGTCGACCTCCAAATGCTACCCCTCGCCAAACGCATTCTCCTGGTGCACTGCTTGTAAATCCACGCCTGGTGCTTGGTGAGGCGCTGGTCCGAGAAGGCACGAAAATCCTTGCCCCGAACGCTTCCTTGCGCACGCATTCTGAGAAAAAGCGAAGTACACCGAAGATAAGTAGCCCCGGAAGCGAACCGATCTGAGCTGCGTCGTGATCGCAAGTATCCGGTGTCCAATCTGCAACTGACCTGGAGCAACGAGATGGATAGTTTGCTGATATTGACGCTGTTCAAGAAGATGGCCGAAAACCCGGCCTACGGCCAACGTCCGTCGGAAACGGTTGTTTCATTGGCGAGCGTTCTTGCTCGCACGCACGGCATTGTCGGCGATAGCGACTGGGAAGCCATTGCATCTGCGGGCGCGCTACTGTGGCGGGCGCAGAAAGAGGAAATCGAAGCGTCCACGTTCCTCGCCGAACTGATGAGAACGATGAGACGCGGGCATTGAAGCTGTTGGGCCGCGGCGTGGCAGCGGCATATTCATATTTTCTGACCCTCCTGACAAGGCATTTTCTGCGAGGAAGCCGCCAACTAATCAAACATGCAAAGCCGACATGAACGCCGATAAATAGGCGTTGAAATCCTTAGCCACTTCCGGATGGCGCAGCGCGAATTCCACCGTCGCCTTTAGGTAGCCCAGCTTGCTGCCACAATCGAAACGGGTGCCGTGATACTTGTGCGCGAGCACTTGTTCGTCAGCGAGCAGCGACTGAATAGCGTCCGTCAGTTGCAGCTCGCCGCCGGCGCCCGGCTTCAATGCACGGATGTGGTCGAAGATGCGCGGTTTCAGCACGTACCGCCCAACCACGCCCAGATTTGAAGGCGCAACTTCAGGTTCCGGCTTTTCCACAATGCCCGACAGCTTGAAGATATTGTCTTCCCACTCTTTCCCGTCGATCACACCATACGACTTGGAATCCTGAGCGGGGATCTCCTCCACGCCGATCACCGAGCTGTGATAGTGATCGAACACTTCGATCATCTGCGTCATCACCGGTGGTGTGCCGTACAACAAGTCGTCCGCGAGAATCACGGCAAACGGGTTGTCGCCCACCATCTTTTCCGCGCACAGCACGGCGTGGCCCAGACCGAGCGCTTCGGCCTGGCGCACGTAGAAACAATCCACGTGGCTTGGTTTGATGCTGCGCACGAGATCGAGCAGCTTTTGCTTGCCGCGCGCTTCCAGTTCGGCTTCGATCTCATACGACTTGTCGAAGTGATCCTCGATCGCGCGCTTGCTGCGGCCCGTCACAAAGATCATTTCCGTGATGCCGGCCGCCATGGCCTCTTCGACCGCGTACTGGATCAGCGGTTTGTCGACAACAGGCAGCATTTCCTTCGGGCTGGCCTTGGTCGCGGGGAGGAATCGGGTACCGAGACCCGCAACGGGAAAAACCGCTTTCGTAACTTTTAGCATCGCCTTGAATGAGTTTTGCCCCTCGTCTGCAGGGTGTCGAGGGTGCGTGACCGAATTGGGCTTCGATATATACCTTAACCTCCCGTGCCATCGTCATATTGCCTAAATGCTGCGGCAATCGGACATTGGATTTTTCAGCGGCCTGTGCTGTCATTGGCACCCGGAAGGCATCTTCTTCTGCCAAAGGTGCAGGACGAAATGGTCATCGGGGCACTGCCGGCTGTTGGAGGTATGGCAAATGACGAAGGTGGTGCTGGTCATGAACAGGATGCCTTTGGCAGCTCGGCAAGCCGGTTCATGTTGCGTATTCAATTTTCGTATGGATTGGAAGGAATGGAACTCTCGTTCACACTTCCGGAGCGGTATAAGAGGACGTCGTCGTGCGTGGCCAATCACGCCGGCATTATCACTGCGCTCAGAGAGTGAGTGCCGCTGGACCGAGCAGCGCCGACACCCAACGACGCTTCGTGGCCTATCCTTCCGAGCTCAGCCACTACCGAAATCCTTGCGTGCGCAATTGCGGTAGTCGCTCGCGGAAATTCCCAGGCGGCGCTTGAATATCTTCGCAAGCCGAGTGCCACTACGCATTCCACAGCGGCGCGCGACTTTGTCGATAGGCAAGGTTGTTGTTATCAACAACCTGCAAGCAATGTCGAGACGGGTGCGCAACAAATACTCGGACGGCGGCATGCCAGTTTCGGCCTTGAAATGCCGAAGAAATGTACGTTCGCCCATCGACACGCTTTGGGCAATGTCGTCTACCGTGATGGGTCGGGCACAATGCTCTTCTATCCAGCGCGTCGCCTCCTTAATGGTCGACGCGACGTTGGCGTTGGGCAGGTCCCCGAGGAGCGGCTCGAGCCAGCGGCCGGAGAAGGGCATCAGGCGCTCTGCGATGCCTTCGGCGGTTTCATAGTCGAAATCAGATTTAATAAGCGACAGAGCAGTGATAACCGGTGAACCTGCGTTGACGTCGATCACCAGGTCGTTGCCCAGCGCTGGACTGGGCAGCTGGCCTGCCGGCCGTATAGGAATGATCATGCCGCGAGCATTGGGCAGGTTCGCACCTTTGAGCAGGAGCGTACCGTTCCCCGCCGCCTGCACGACGCGGACCGTCTGGAACACGCGCCTGAGCCATTCTCTTGTCCGGATATCGCCAGCAGCAATCGACGCGCCTTCTCCCCCCGCAATGAACAGTGCGTCGTATCCGGACGACGAGGCGCCCTCCACCGGACTGGTCTCCATGCTGATGGAGTTTGAACATTGAATCCGGCCGCCCTTGCTTGACAATAAGGATACCGAATAATGAGGCATCTGACCCGACGGCGTTAACGCGACCGAGTTGGCTAGGTCAAAGGACTCGACAATCAAACCGATCTCGACGAAAGAGCAGTTCTCGTAGACCAGGATCGCGATCCGCTTTTTGGTCGCGTGTCCATGCCGTCGGGTTCCTTGCTCGATCGAGACTAGCTGTCTCGCGTTCGACCAGGATCTTGCGCCCTCTAAGTTCATCTTTTTCTCGTTTGTGTGTCCTAAAATCATTCTAGCCAACAATGAAATGTCGCTTTATCAGCTGTCTCAAAAGGGATACGTATTGTCCGAAATGGTTAAGAAGACCTATCTATAATTGAAAAAAATGTATATAAAATTGGTACTAAATATGCTATGAATTTGCCATAAAAAAGTGCCGTGGAGCGCGGTCTACAAAGGCTTGAAGAGCCGTTCAGCGGACTAAACACGTCTTCCTACTTAGATGGTTGGAATTGCATTCCTCAATTGTCTTTCTAATACCAGGAACCCATTTCGCGTCGGTAAATATTATCTTCGACTCGATCAATGGCATTCGTTCCATTTCGAACATTCCCATCAAGATAGTTGCGCCGCTGAATAGGTCCATACCGCTATGGCGCCGCTTGGGGGCTGAGATCTTCGTGGGCGTTGACTTTATTGAAGCGGAACCGAGCGGCGGGACGCCGACTGCCATTGCTGTTACGTCGTCTCATCTCCTCTCAATGATGCAGCGCGTCGGAACGGACATCTCCGCGGCCGCTCCAGGAAATTTTTATGTGTTCGTCGGCGTCGAGACCTATGCAGATGCATTCGCCGAATGTGCATTCACGCTTAGACGCAGATTCGGCGCTGGATCTGTCTTTGCGTTGGACACACGCGGCGAAAACCCGACTGAGTGTCCGGTCGATAGTGAATGGAGCGACCGGCGTTCGCTGGCTTCCCGTGCGACATTGCTTACCTTCGATGCGCGCGGCGAAGTCAGGACCGCCAGTCAGACGCCGATGAAAGTCTTAGCCGATCCACGACTCGGTCACGTCTCGATGGCAGCAAGGCAGCGTGCCCGGACGGCGATGAACGTGTCGGACGGCGACTTCGCGCTGGCTGTCGTCAGCGACGAAGCTTCGATGACCGGTACCGCTCGGGTTGCCCGGCAAACCGCGCTCATTCTTGCCCTGATGCAAACCCCAAACTCGCGCTTGTTGATCGCCGGCAGGCGAGACAAGGCGGTAGCGCCATGGCTCGCAGATTTGTCGTCGATGTTTCCCGGGCGGACCCGGTTTGCCGGGACGTGTCCTGATGAGAGGGGCGGTATCTACGCAGCCGACCTGTTACTCGTTCCAGGAGGCGAGCGAGGCATTTCGAACTCGCTGTGCTTCAGCGGGAACGCCGGGGGACCGGAGGCCGTCGGGACAGTGCGTGAACATCGAATCGTCGTGCTCGAAGAGGACGCGAATACGGACGCCGTGGACGACTTCGTTCAGGCGGTGGGTCTTCTGCCTGCGCGAGCAGGCCGCGGCGTTGAATTGCTTCGAGATTCGTTCGTCCAGAGCTTGCGGACAAGGATGCACATGAGGTTCGGTCGAAGTCTGTACTACGCGATAACCCTGGTTCGATAAACGTGCGATATCGATACCGATATCGACATGGCTGGCGCGTTCCACGTTTCGGGCTGGTGGTTCGCGACGGGTTACTCGCTGCCGGGGTTTTGCGGCGTTGCCTGCGGATGTCTGTACATAGTCCAATAGCGGCCGCAGCTAAGGTCTTGCACACCCGCTAGTTCTCTAAAAAGGAAACCATGGATTCGCAGGTCGGCGTGTTCGGCGTTGCGTGGTATATGCGGGAAGACTACGACAGGAGCCGCGCTATGCTGATCGACGGCGATACGTTGCCGCGTTCATACCAGGAGTGGAAGGAGCAGGTTGAACGTTTGCGCGAACGCTTGGTTAGCCAGGGAATCCTCGTGGTTCAGGCGTATATCGACCCGGATGTTTTCCCCGATTGGTGCATCTCCAACGGCTGTCGACCAGACGCACAGGGGCGTGACATATTTGCCGCGAGTATGGCGTGGCGCGTCATGATGGAACAAGGCCGCTGTTTCGACTAGGTGCATAGGTCCGAGGGCTTGAAATGGGCGTAGGGGTGGGGAGAGCGGATCGCGAAGTCAGAACACGGTTTGGAAACGATGTGTTGCCGGATCGGCCCGGTGTTCGACGGAAAATCCAGCATACATTTAGGATATCAAAATAACTATACGTACTATAGAAAGTCCATTCGAGGGATGCGGCGCTCGAGTTCAGTCGCTGGATGATGACCGTTTTTTGCACGGGTGTTCAATTGAGCACTGACTTTGACGAAAACGCGCCTGATCCTGGCTAGTTTCGGAAGCTCGGCCTTAACCGCAGGGTGGCGGGTCCATGCACCGCATCATCAAGCATCTTGACGTCAGCCGAAGGCATTGCCACGATAGATGGCGTCAGTGAAGCCGGCAACGCCGAAGGGCCGCGAAACCCTGCTTCCCAATCATCCGAGGGTAAGGGGTTGTTGTGATTCGTAAGCAAAAGGGGAATATCGCGGAAGCCAGGAAGTCCTACGCCAGGCTCATGGCGGCCGCGAGCAAGACCGGCGATCCGAGGCTTGAGCGCGTTTTCGAACTCGTGCCCCGTGAGGCGTTCCTGCCACCCGGCCCGTGGAAGATCATGGTGGACAACGAGTACTTCGACACCCCCAGCGCGGACCCTGTTTATCTGTACCAGAACGCCCTGGTTGCGCTCGATGCAGCCAAGGGAATCAACAACGGCGAACCGTTCCTTCACGCTGCCTGGCTCGGTTTGGCTGCGCCGCAACGGGGCGACGTGGTGTGCCATATCGGCGCTGGTTCCGGTTATTACACTGCCATTCTTTCCGTGCTCGCGCTGCCCGGCGGCCACGTAGAGGCGTTCGAAATCGAACCGGGCCTGGCTGAGGCCGCGCGCAAGAACTTGCGGGCGTTCGAGGGCGTAACGGTGACGCAAGGCGACGCGACCAAGCTGCCTTTGCCGGCGTCCGATCTGATTTATGTGAACGCAGGCGTCCTGGCGCCGCCGCGTTCGTGGCTTCAGGCGCTGCGTCCGAAAGGCCGCTTGATCTTCCCCTGGCGCCCGTCCGATGAAGTCGGACTAACCCTGCTGATCACACGAACGGACGCGGGTTTTGACGTGGAACCGCTGATGAACGCGTGGTTCATTGCCTGCGTCGGCGGGGCATCGACTGCGGATTTGTTCGTGAAGCCGCCAGACGCCCACGCGGCACGGTCCGTCAGGTCGGCATGGCTTACGTCAGAGCGTGTACCGGACAAGACCGCGGTTGCTGCTTACCAGCACGTCTGGTTCTCTTCGTCGGTCTTGGGTTGACGTATGCAGCTACGCGCACGCCTCAACGCGATGTATACGCGAGCAGGCTGCCATCCTTGAGCACCCGTTCAAGATGCCGCGCGATGTCGGGTGCGCCGGTCATTTCACCGAAGCTTCCACGCGTCATCGGGCCAAAGGCCAGCAGGCCGGGCGACACCTCGCCGTCCACATTCCGGAGTTGACTCCGAAGATCGGTATCGAGTCCGATCCGCACCGCATCCAGCCGCGCGAGCCCACCCTCCAACAGCGATTTCACAAGCGGATTCCGGTCGATATCGCGTGCCGGTCCCGTGCAGAAAACCACCGCATCGAAATCATGCTCTTCATGCGTGCCGCCCGGAAGTCGCAGGCTGGCGCGCAAGTGCTCCGCCACGCGTCTGATCCCCACGATACCCGCCGTGGTCACGCTCATCTGACCGCTCTCGATGGCCCGCTCTATAGCAGCATGAATTTGCGGCGCGATGCGAAAGCGATGCACGTCCCAGAACGCCAGCAGCCTTTTGACCACCCGAGCCTGTTCGCGTGAAGGCAACGCGTTCCAGATCCGGGGAAGATCGAAACGCAGGGCGTCGGCGGCGGGTTGCCAGCCGATGCGAGCCCCGTCGCGCGCGATCCTTTGTCTGAGCTTGCGCACGAGTTCACGGGCGCTGGCGGGTGGGGCGGCGTTGCCGAGGAAATCGGCGGCATCGGAGAAAAGTCCGTGCGGCTGGGCGCGCAAACCTCGTCGCGAAATTGCCGTGATGCGTCCGGTGTGCTTGCGCTCGATCAACGTGACGGCCACGTCCGCCATCGTCAGGCCGGTGCCGACCAGCAGCACGGACGCGTCCCGCGGGATCGCGCGCAACGCGTCCGTTGCCCACGGCTGCGTGATCAGCCGGGGATCGTGAAGCGCTTGTTCGTCGATGACGCCCGGTGGTTTCGAAGGCGTATGGCCAAAACACAGCGCAACGCGATGTGCATCCAGATGCGAACCGTCGTCGAGCGTGACGGTATAACCTGAATCGATTTTGCGCACCCCAGTCGCGGTCGCTCGCCGATGCTTCACGCGCACATGCGAGGCGGCCTCGGCCACGACGTCGTTCAAGGTCGCGGCGACGTATTCTCCGTATCGAGCGCGCGATACGTAGTAGCTGCCCTGGCCGTCGCTGCTGCCGGCATCGATCAGGTCGTGTGCCTTGAGCCAGCGCGTGGCGTGCGTGGAGTCGCCGGCGAACAGGCTCATCCGGTCGCTCGGTACATTGATCCGATGCAGCGGGTCCGACGTTCCATAGGCGATACCCCGGCCGAGTTCCGTCGACGGTTCCACAATGGTGAAGTCGAGGTCGACGTCAACCGGGCAGGCACGAATGGCATGAATGACGAAGGCGACGCCGGTGAAGCCGCCACCGATCACGACGATATTCAACGGGATGTGTCCTGGAGTGTTCAAGAGAGTGCTCATGATGCTGGAGCGTCGAGGATACCTCAGTCAATACTCCGGGTGACCGCTGTGTAAAGCACGAAATTCGCTAAGCTTCTGAGGATTAGTGTGATGAAACCGAGGTGGAACTTGATCGGTTGCGAGCCTGGCGGCACTGTCTTCTCTGCAGAAGTCGGGCTGAGCGAAGCCCGGTAGTTTGTATTGGATACCTAAGGATTGGATCGAAGCTTGGACACCACCTATAGCCGGCCCGACGGTTATCTTGCCGAGTTTGCTACAGGGGCGGTGCTGTCGTGACAACGCCGCCGCCCTCACTTCGCGTGGTCCCGGCGAAACGACGCACCCGTATGCTCGTCCGGCAACTTCGCGCCGCGGTTGAACAACTTCTCGCGCAGGGTTCCGTCGGCGTAAGCAGTCTTGTAAACACCGCGCGCCTGCAACTCGGGAATCACGAGGTCGATAAAATCCTCGTAACTTTCGGGCGTTACCGTACGCGTCAGATTAAAGCCGTCGACGCCAGCTTCGTCCATCCACGATTCCAGCGCGTCAGCCACTTGCACCGGGTCGCCGACGATAGTCGTATACCGCCCGCCGAGTTTCAGCTGATCGAGCAGGCGCCGTACGGTCCAGCCGGATTGTCCGTCCGTCACGCGCTGCACCGACGACTCTATGCCGCGGCTTTTGTGACCGCCCGGTGGTTCGAGTTCGTCGTCGAGACCGATCTTCGAATAATCGATACCGCTGCCCGCCGCAAAGTGCGCCAGTCCCGCTTCGGCGCTCGCATGGCTCGCGTACTCGGCGAACTTCTCCTCGGCTTCGGCCGTCGTGCGTCCCACCACGACGGTGATACCCATGAACACCTTGAGACCAGCAGGGTCCCGGCCCGCCTCGGCTGCTTGCTTGCGTAGTGCATCGACGAGTTTGCGCGTGCCTTCCTTGCTCTGGCTCGATACGAATACGCACTCGGCATGACGGATCGCGAACGCCTGGCCCCGACCCGACGAACCCGCCTGAAACAACACAGGCGTGCGCTGCGGCGAGGGCTCGGACAAGTGATAACCCTCGACGTCGTAGTAGCGGCCATGATGATTGACCTTGTGTATCTTTTGCGGATCGGCGAACACGCGTGCGCTGCGGTCACGCACGACGGCATCGTCTTCCCAACTGCCTTCCCAGAGCTTGTACGTGACGTCGAGGTATTCGTCGGCGCGGTCGTAGCGTTCGTCGTGGGCAATCTGCTCGGTGAGGCCCATCGCGCGCGCGGCGCTGTCGAGATAACCGGTCACGATGTTCCAGCCGATCCGCCCCTCGGTAAGATGATCGAGCGTGGAGAAACGTCGTGCCAGAAGATAAGGCGCTTCGTAAGTCAGGTTCACCGTGACGCCGAAACCAAGATGTTGCGTGACGGCCGCCATGGCGGAAACCAGCATCAGGGGATCGTTGACGGGTAACTGTATGGATTCCTTCAGCGTCAGGTCGACCGACGCCTGATAAACGTCATACGTCCCCACAATATCCGCAATAAAAAGTCCGTCGAACAACCCGCGTTCAAGCAACTTTGCAAGATTTGTCCAGTATGAAAGCTTTCGGTAATCTTGTGACTGGTCACGCGGATGCGTCCACAAGCCATGATTGATATGGCCGACACAGTTCATGTTGAACGCGTTCAGGAGGATCTTTTTCTTGCTCATGGGAGTGGTGCGCGAAGGACTGGCGGAGGAAGGGGAGCGAACGAAGGCCACAAAAACCGCCTACATAAAGCAGTTTTAGCCGCGTTTCAACGCTAAAGGCAGCAAGAATGCTTACACAGCTTCAGTGCGTTGCAAACTATTGAATTCGAATTTGCATTCCATGACAGCGCGATTTATCGCGCTATAGTGCGGCCCGTCGAGCGAAATCGCAGAGGCCATGAGGACCGGACCGGAACCAAACCAGAACCAAACCTGCAACAAATTCGCAAGAAAACGGATTTGCCTCTAGCGTGCGCGTCCGGTAAGGTGACGCTTCCGCCATGCAACTCGCATGGGCAGTGCGTTGTACCCATCTTTGAGAAAACAGAAATGAACAAGCAAGAACTCGTTGACGCCGTGGCGTCCGCCACCGGCACGAGCAAAGCCGCAGCCGCGGAAGCTATCGATGCATTTATCTCTACTGTCACGCAAGCCGTTGTCAGCGGCGACAGCGTTCAGTTCGTCGGTTTCGGCACCTTCAGCACCGGCGCACGCGCCGCGCGCACGGGCCGTAATCCGAAGACGGGCGACACCATCCAGATCGCTGCTGCAAAGACGGTCAAGTTCACGGCCGGTAAAGCGTTCAAAGATCTCGTCAATCAGTAAGAATGACGGATGCGTCCTTGCAGCGTTTCCGGGCAAGGACGTGGTCGAGCGGCGCCCGGCCCCGCCGGACGAATGCGCCGTATCGATCCAATCGTTGATTCAGCGTCAGGAAGTGCGCGTGTTTCCAAGCACACCGCGCGCCGCCAGGTTGCTATAAAGCGCACGTACCCCGAACGTCCAGGGCGTAATTTCCGTCGATAAACGCACGGTGTTCACGATCGCGCCCAGCGATGGCGTAGAGATCGTCACCACGTCGCCCAGATGATGCGTGAAGCCGCCACCGGGCGTGTCGCGGTCCTTGATCGGCGAGAACATCGTGCCGAGAAACAACATGAAGCCGTCCGGATACTGGTGATGCGCGCCATGCGTCTGCGCAACCAGATCGGCCGGATCGCGGCTGATCTCGCGCATGTGGCTGATGCCGTCCAGCACAAAACCATCGTCCGCGCCTTCAATGCGCAGCGACACGCTCGCCTCGCGCACGGTATCGAGCGTAAACGCGCCGTCAAACAGACGCACGAACGGACCGATCGAACAGGAACCGTTGTTGTCCTTAGCCTTGCCGAGCAGCAAAGCGGAGCGGCCTTCAATGTCGCGCAGGTTCACGTCGTTGCCGAGCGTCGCACCCACGATTGTGCCCGCGCTGTTGACAGCCAGCACGATTTCCGGCTCGGGATTGTTCCACTTTGAAGTCGGATACAAACCCACGTCCGCACCGAATCCAACCGAGGACATGGGTTGCGATTTGGAAAATACTTCGGCATCCGGACCAATTCCGACTTCCATGTATTGCGACCACGCTCCGCGCCGCTCGAGTTCGGCCTTCAGTTTTTCCGCCGCTTCAGAGCCGGGTTTTATCTTCGATAAATCCGCACCGATCAACTCGTTGATCATCGAGCGGGTTTCCTGCGCCTTGCTGGCATCGCCGCCCGCGTGTTCCTCGATCACGCGTTCGAGCAGGCTCACCGCGAACGTCACGCCGCACGCCTTGACCGCTTGCACGTCGCACGGTGCGAGCAAATGCATTGCATGGGTGGATGAATCGAGCGACGCGCTGATCAGTGCATCGACCGAGCCTAGCGATTCACCCGGTGCATGGCGCGCGATCTCTACGGCATCGTCGCGATCGAAGAGATCGGCGGTGGTGGCGACCGTCGATGTGATATCGAATACTTCGCCGCGCCGCACGACGATCACCGACGGCCCGTCTATGGGCGCGGGCCGCCAGACGCGGCCGATCAGCAGCGCGTCGTCAAGGTCGGAGGGGAGGTAAGCGTGAGGCATGTTGTCTGTCTCCAGAAGGTTTCCAGAAGGATGATGGCCAGGCGTCGGTGCGCCTTAGTGGTTGTGGCGCGATTCGCCGCGCGTCTCGACGATGTTCAGGTACAGCGTGGCCGGTTCGAGGCAAGCGCCGCTGCCTTGCTGCCCGACCATGCTCCGGTAGATTTCTTCCCACGGTGTCATGTTCTTCAGCACAGGCGGCTTCCAGGCCGCGCGGCGTTCGGCAAGTTCAGCCTCGGGGATCATCAGGTCGACCTTGCGCGTCTTCAGGTCGATGCGAATCCTGTCGCCCGAAACCAGCAACGCAAGGCCGCCGCCAACGGCCGCTTCCGGCGATACATTGAGAATGGACGGACTCGCCGACGTACCGCTCTGACGGCCGTCGCCGAGCGTAGGCAGGGTGTCGATACCGCGTTTGAGCAGAGCCGCCGGCGGCTGCATGTTGACCACTTCCGCGCCACCCGGAAAGCCGACTGGACCGCAGTTACGGATCACGAGAATCGAACGTTCATCGACGCCGGTTTCCGGGTCTTCAATGCGCGCGTGATAATCCTCAGGGCCTTCGAACACGACCACTTTACCCTCGAAGACATCGGGATGATCCGGGTCGGCGAGGAAGCGCTTGCGGAACGCCTCGTCGATCACGCTGACCTTCATGACGGCGCTGTCGAAGAGGTTGCCTGACAGCACGACGTACCCGGCTGACTCCTTCAACGGGTTCGCGTACGCACGAATCACCTCGCGATCGGGCGCGGGCACAGCGGCGAGATCTTCGGCCAGCGTGCGCCCCGTCACCGTGCGCACGGCGCCGTTGAGCCTGCCCGCATCCAGCAGTTCCTTCATCACGGCCGGCACGCCGCCGGCCCGATGAAACGCTTCGCCGAGGAAGCGTCCGGCGGGCTGGCAGTCCACCAATAATGGCACCTCGGGACCGAGCCGCTGCCAGTCTTCCAGCGTGTGATCGACACCCATGTGACGCGCGATGGCGATCATGTGAATCGGACAATTCGATGAAGCGCCGAGCGCGGCCGCCGCGACCACGGCGTTCTCGAATGCGCCCTTGGTCATGACGTCCGACGGACGCAGATTCTCCGCCACCATGCCGACGATACGCTTACCAGTTGCATACGCCATCCATCCACGCTCGCGATGCGGCCCGGGAATCGCCGCGCAACCGGGCAGCGACATGCCGAGCGCTTCAGCAAGCGAGTTCATGGAGAGCGCCGTGCCCATCGTGTTGCAATGCCCGACCGAGGGCGCGGAAGAAGCCACCATGTCCATGAAACCGGGGTAGTCGATCTCGCCTGCGGACAAGCGCTTGCGAGCGTCCCAGATCACCGTCCCGGAGCCGGCAAGCTTGCCGTGATACCAGCCGTCGAGCATCGGTCCGCCCGACAGCACAATGGCGGGAATGTTGACCGTAGCGGCGGCCATCAGGCACGCGGGCGTGGTCTTGTCGCAGCCGGTGGTGAGGACCACGCCGTCGATCGGATACCCGTGCAGGATTTCAACGAGACCGAGATAAGCGAGGTTGCGATCGAGCGCGGCGGTGGGGCGCTTGCCTGTTTCCTGGATCGGATGCACAGGGAATTCGAGCGGAATGCCGCCTGCGTCGCGGATGCCGTCGCGTACGCGGCTCGCAAGCTCGATGTGATGACGGTTGCAGGGGGCGAGATCCGAACCCGTCTGCGCGATGCCGATGATCGGCTTGCCCGACTGCAGCTCTTCGCGCGTGATCCCGTAGTTCATGTAGCGCTCGAGATAGAGCGCGGTCATGCCGGGGTCGGCGGGATCGTCGAACCAGCGGCGGCTGCGCAGACGCGGTGTGGCGGTGTCGTTTGTGTCGTTTGTATGGGTGGGGTTGGACGGGTTCATAAGCGTGAATGTCTCAGGTTTGTTTTGTAGGGGGGCGGCTGGGCGGCTTAGCGGGTGTATTGAGTGTATTGCGTGTATTCGGTGAGCAGCGGTTCGCCGTTGAAGAGCGCTTGTAGATTGTCTCGAACGAGGCTGGCCATTGCCGTACGGGTTTCTACTGTCGCGCTGGATCTGTGCGGTTGCAGCATGACGTTGTCGAGCTCGGCGAAGCACGGATCAATCGATGGTTCATTCCAGAATACATTGCGTGCCGCGCCGCCGAAGCGATGGTCGCACAGATGTTGCAAGAGCGCAGGTTCGTCGCTGACGCTGCAGCGAGCGATGTTGAACAGCATGCCGCATGCGCGGATGGACCCGAAGATTTTCCCGCCGATGCTTGCTTGGTTCGGTTGGGGTGAACCTGACAAAACAGGCGGATGTCATGTCGTTCCAATTGACGCATGTCATCTTCTGAATACCGGTCGACCACCCGTAAATCCGGCTTGCGCACGTTGTTTCCTCATGCTAAATTGGTTTTCATTTGTTACCGGTAACAGTATCAAAAGCATACCGGGATGTCCAGAATAAAAGAGACACGACAGAGCGGGTACCGCCGACGTCATGACAAACGCGGCATGGCCAACGCGAACCAACGCGAGGCCCGCGCGAACACTACGAATTTTTATCTGCTGCGCGGCGGTTCGGAACCCGCGCGGCTTTAGAACGTAGATGCATAAAGAGGCGTAAGCCAATAATCAGGAGACAGAAGTGAATTCTCAGCCGTCAACCCTCGCAGGCGATCCAAGGCCATCGGGCAACGAGCATGCCGATATCGCGTCCACACCCGTTTCAGCCCGGCAGTTACAACGGGCAACGCTTACAGGTGCCGTGGGAAGTGCACTTGAATACTATGACTTTGCGATTTACGGCCTCGCGTCCGCGCTTGTGTTCGGCCATATCTTTTTTCCATCGCTGGGCGCGACCGCCGGTTTGATGGCGAGCTTCGCGACCTATGGCGCGGGTTTCCTCGCGCGCCCGTTCGGCGGCCTGTTCTTTGGTTCGATCGGTGACCGGAAAGGGCGCAAGTTCGTGCTGCTTGCGACTATTGCCATCATGGGTGCATCGACTACGCTGATCGGCTGTTTGCCTGCCGGTTCATGGGGTGCGGTACTGCTGGTGCTGTTGCGGCTTGCGCAAGGTTTCGGCGCGGGGGCGGAACAGGCCGGCGCCTCGACGCTAATGGCTGAAGTTTCGCCTATCAAGCGGCGCGGTTTCTTCGCGGCATTGCCGTTCGTCGGCGTGTTCGCCGGGCTGGCGCTTGCAACGTTCACGTTCAGCGCCATGCAAAAGCTGCTCGGCGACGAAGCCATGCTTTCATGGGGATGGCGCGTGCCGTTTCTCGGAAGTGTCGTATTGATCGGCGTTGCAATCTGGATTCGCCTGCGCCTGCGTGAAAGTCCGGTGTTCGCGAAGCTGGAAGCATCGCGCGAAGTGATCCGCTCGCCGATGAAAACCGTGATAGCCACGGCGCGCCGTCCTTTGCTTGCGGCGACGCTGATGCGTTTTGCGGAGCAGGGCGGTTCGACTATCTACAACACGATCGTGATTGCGTTCCTCGGCGGTTTTGTCGCAACGAAGATTGGCGTGCCGCGAGGCGAACTCGCTGCGATCGGTACGACTGGGGCGTTGATTGCGAGCATCGTCAGTATTGTCACCACGCCGCTGTTTGGCGCGCTGTCAGACCGGATCGGACGCCTGACGGTTTATCGTGGCGGCGCGATCTTCCTGCTGATCTGGTCAGTGCCTTCATGGTGGATGATCAGCACGGGCAATCCGGTCTGGGTCACCGTTTCGATGGTGGGTGGTCTGGCGTTTGGCGCCAACAGCATGCTTGGTGCGCAGTGCGCCCACTTTACCGAGCTCTTCGGCAACCGCTATCGCTATTCGGGCGTCGCCTTGGCTCGCGAACTGGGCGCGGTTTTATCAGGCGGCATTGCACCGTTGCTCGGTGTCTATCTGATTGGTTTGTCGGGCGGCGCGTTCTGGGTGATGGGCGTGTATATGGCGGTGCTGTGCGTGTTGACGCTTGTCGGTACGTTCCTTTCCACCGAGACGCGCGAGCGCGATCTGACCTTGCTTAACGACGCCGTGGGCAAGGGCAGTTAGAGCATCCATGCGCCCCCGCGGGTTAATCCGCGCCGGCTCGCGCGGTATGATATCGGGCGTTATTCAACGAGATCAGGCGAGTCAATGTCAGAGTTCATGCCGACGATGGCGGATGTCGCGCGCGAGGCCGGTGTGTCGAAGATGACGGTGTCGCGCGTGCTGGCCGACCGCGATGTATCCGTAGCCATGCGCGAGCGCGTGCTCGCGGTGATCAAGAAACTGGGCTATGTGCCCGATGCATCGGCGGGAACGCTGTCGTCCGGGCGCTCGCCGTTTATCGTGGCGCTGGTGCCGTCCATGTCGAGTTCGAACTTCGCGGATACTGTCCACAGCCTGAACGCGACAGTGACCGCGCATGGCCTGCAACTTCTTCTCGGCGACACCGACTACGACCCGAAGCAGGAAGAACAGCTGCTGCGCGTGATGCTCGCGCACCGGCCGGAAGGCGTGATGTTGACCGGATCGTTTCACACCGTTGCCACCCGCGCGATGCTCAAGCGTTCGAAGGTTCCGGTCGTCGAAACATGGGATGTGCCGCGCACGCCGATCCAGCAGGCGGTGGGATTTTCCAACGTCGATGCCGCTTGCGAAATGATGCGGCATCTTCATGGGCGGGGGTATCGTCGGATAGGGTTTATCGGCGGTGCGACCGGGCTTGACCGTCGCGGCCTGGACCGGCAAGCGGGGTATCGGCAGGGCTTGCGTTTGTTCGGGCTCGGTGAGGCGAGGGTGATCGCGCATGGCGCTTCCCCCGTGACCATGAGCCACGGCGGCGAGGCGTTCTCGCGGTTGCTGGATGCATGGCCGGATACTGACGCCGTGATGTGCGTGAGCGATATGTCGGCGTTCGGCGCGCTGATGGAATGCCACCGGCGCGGGATTTCGGTTCCCATTCAGATGGCGGTGGCCGGGTTCGGAGACTTCGAAGTGTCGCGATATTGCTATCCGAGCATTTCGACGGTGGCGGTCGATCCCTACGCGATCGGGCGCATCGCGGGCGAGATGTTATTGGCTGGGGCGGCTGCTCGCAAGAACGGGTTGGAAGGGCTTTCGGAGAAACGGCGAGTGGAGTTTCAGGTGGTCGCGAGGGAGAGTACCTGAGGCCGAATTAATATCGGTCTGGCGGCAGGGTGCGAACGGAAGCCGGCTTACCTCGGCGACGTCAGGATCTTTCCCATTCACTCGCCAAAAGTTTTCATATAACATGCAAACCGGATAACCTGAAACAAACGGCTGAAGCCCGGAGCCCCGTGACAAAAGCCCTAACCCTGACTCAGCAAGTCGCCCAGCAAATGACTGGCGACATTCGCGATGGGATTTACCCGGTAGGCACCAAGCTCCCGTCCGGCAAGGATCTGGCGGTGCGCTTCGGCGTCAGCCAGTCCGTCATCCGCGAAGTGACGGAGCGCTTGCGCTCGAATGGGCTGATCGACAGCCGGCAGGGCGCGGGTTGTACGGTGAAGGCGCGCACGGAAACGGGCGGTTTCCGCGTCCCTCACGCGGTCGGCGCGGACCGGGCGGACCTCGCTGACGTCTATGAGCTGCGGCTCGATCTGGAAGGCGCAGCAGCGGCGCTGGCTGCCGTGCGGCGGACTGACGCCGACATTGACGCGCTGGCGGCCATTCTCAAATCGCTCGCCGACAACCTCTACACCCCGGACCACGCGGTGGAGCTGGACATTGCGTTCCACGTCGCGATTGCCGATGCCACCCACAACCGCTACTACGTCGATCTGCTCCAGTACCTCAACTTGCAGATCCGCCAGGCGGTGCAGACGGCTCGTACGCATTCGCTCGCGCGTCAGCGTCTGCCCGATGAAGTGCATCGCGAACACGTGCGCGTATTCGACGCGATCCGCGCCGGTGATCCTGTGGCCGCGCGCATCGCGGCGACCTCGCATTTGCAGAACGCGGCCGCTCGCCTGAACCTCACGATCCGCGGACGTGACGCACTCAACAGCGCCGCCACCCCAAGTCCACTGACGAACGAATAAATGACCGACTCCTCTTTCCCCCAACGTCTGATCGACAAGCTCGGACCCGACGCCGTTATCACGGCCGCCGACGACATCGCACCGTGGCTGTCGGACTGGCGCGGCATGTACACCGGCCACGCACAAGCGGTCGTGCGCCCGTCGAGCACGGAAGAGGTTGCCGCGGCCCTCGCGCTCTGCTCGGACGCTCGCGTCCCGGTCGTACCGCGCGGTGGCAACACGGGCCTGTGCGGTGGCGCCACGCCCGATGCCAGTCCTGTGAACGTGATCCTGAGCCTGGACCGGATGCATGCTGTTCGCAGTATCGATACGATCGGCAACACGATGGTCGCGGAAGCCGGCTGTATTCTCGGCAACCTGCGGCGAGTCGCAGCCGACGAACACCGCCTGCTGCCGCTCAGTCTCGCCGCCGAGGACTCGTGCCAGTTGGGCGGCAATTTGTCGACGAACGCGGGCGGCGTCAATGTCGTGCGCTATGGCATGACGCGGGAACTGGTGCTCGGACTCGAAGCTGTCCTGCCGAACGGCGAGATCTTTCACGGCCTGCGCACGCTGCGCAAGGACAACACCGGTTACGACCTGAAGCAGTTGATGATCGGCGCGGAAGGGACGCTCGGCGTCATCACCGCCGCGGCATTGCGGCTCTATCCGCGCAACGACGTGCGCGTGGTTGTGCTGGCGGCCGTGAATTCGTCGCAGCAGGCGCTGGATCTTTTCGAACTCTTGTTCGAACGTGGCGGCCCGCGCATGCAGGCGTTCGAATTCTTCACCGCCGAATGCCTGGACATGGTGCTTGAACAAGTCGATGGCATGCGCGCGCCGTTCGCCGAGCGTCATCCGGCTTACGTGCTGATCGAGCTCGCCGATACCGTCGATGAAGCCGCGTTGCGCGAGCTTGTGGAAACGGTCATTGGCGAGGCGCTCGAACGCGAGTTATGCATTGATGCTGCGGTATCCGAATCAATTGCGCAGGTGAACAGCATGTGGCGGCTTCGCGAGGAAATCTCCGAAGCGCAGCGCGCCGATGGTCCGCATGTGAAGCATGACGTCTCGCTGCCGATTGCTTCCATTCCGGCGTTTCTTGCCTCGGCGGGCGAGCGCATCGACAAGCATCACGCCGGCGTGCGCCTGATCGTGTTCGGTCATTTCGGCGATGGCAATCTTCATTACAATCTCTCGCGTCCGGTAGGCGCGCCGCGCGATTTCTTCAAGCTTCATGGCGACGGATTGACGGCAGAAGTGCTGGACGAAGTGGCACGTTATGGCGGCAGCATCAGCGCGGAACATGGCATCGGACAACTCAAGCGCGAGTATTTCAGCCGCTATAAAGACCCGCTGGAAATCCGGCTCATGCGCGAGATTCGAAAGGTATTCGATCCTCACGGCATCATGAATCCGGGCAAGATTTTCTGACAAGAACATGGGCGCTCGCTGGTTATCGCGAGCGCCTGCCAAACGCATTGATACGATAAAAAAACGTCCCGCCCGGCAACGTTATGCCCCGGCATTCTTGACGAGGTAGTGACATGAACATAGCCGCTGCATTCGCCTTACGCTCTGGCGCTTACCAGAGAGAACGTTATATGAAGCGAGCAGATGCCTAGCGCGTCGGTGAGTTGACCTTACTGACCAGATTGGCATTCAACTGACCGGCAAGCCCATACAGCATGCTAAGAAACGGCACCGGGATTCCAGCCTTCGCGGCCAGCTCATGAGGTGCACCCAGGATCGCTTCGACCTCCAGCTCACGGCCCGCTTCCACGTCCTGCAGCATCGACGTCTTGAACGCACCGAGCTTGCGTGTTTGCGCATTACGCGCCTGTGTTGTCATGTTCAGTTCAATACCGATCTCTTCGCCGATCCGCCGCGCCTCTTCCATGATCGACACGACAAGCTGCGCCGTCAACGGGTCGTCGAGAATCACGTTGGCGGTCGAGCGCGTGATCGCGCTGATGGGGTTCAT
Organism: Caballeronia sp. dw_19; assembly: GCF_018449515.1. Taxonomy (GTDB): domain Bacteria; phylum Pseudomonadota; class Gammaproteobacteria; order Burkholderiales; family Burkholderiaceae; genus Caballeronia. The sequence goes on from NZ_JAAVUQ010000018.1 coordinate 143,157, forward strand.
GGTCATGTTGCCCCACAGCTTGGCCCAGATATCGCTGCGAATCTGGGTCGACGCCGTTACGTCGAATTGAGCGAGACGGAGCAATTCGATAGCACGGGCCGCCTGATCGGTGACGCCCGCAGCGGCAGGCCCGACAATAAGCTGGTTGCCATTGCCCTTTTTAATCACGCCGGGACCGGCTATTGAAGAGGAAAGATGCACGACACAGCCCGAGACCTGCGACGGCGGCAGGGCCGTGGACACCACACCTGCCGGATCGACCGATTCGAGGCGCTGCCCTTCAAGATGGCCACCGAATGAGTTCAGGAACCACCAGGGCACCCCGTTCATTGCTGAAACAATGTGTGTACCCGCGTTCACGAGCGGCGCCAATGAACTGGCGGCCTGTATCAGCGCGGGTCCTTTCAGGCAGATGAACAGCAGGTCCTGCGCCCCGAGCGAGCCGGGTTGATCGGTCGCGTTGACATCGACCACATAACGGTCGTCGCCTTCCATGACAGTCAGGCCATTGCTTTGTATGGCGTCAAGATGCGACCCGCGCGCAAGGAGGTTCACTGGGACGCCGGCACGCGCCAGACGAGCCGCAACGATACCGCCGATAGCGCCACCGCCAACCACGGTGATTTTGATGGATTGTTGATTCAAATTCAAATCTGTCCCCTGTATGAAGCGTCGATATGAGCGACGCGTCGAATGAGCGCGGCAAGGACATTCTCCCCAGCGCCATGCGCAGGCGAACACTGTAGCGAATCTCGCGTGGTGCGTTTCACGATTTTATCGGTGATGGGCCGCGTCTTTCCACGCATGGAATGCCTGATGACCTGAATCTCGCAGGCACGGTACAGCGCCATCGCAAAGCGAAAGCGTGAGCAATCGTGGTTCCGTGAGAGAGCAGCCGGTGGTTCCGACGGATCGGGGCGCCTAGCGGACACAACCGGAGGTTTATCCGCCAGACTTTCCAAGTTGCGCAGCCAGTCGGCGATCGCCTTGCTGGTCCAGAGCGGATCGTCGTGGGGCAGGTCATGTCCAGCCCACGCATGCACGGCGTGAGCTGTTCCCCAACGAGCCGCTATGCGCGTGGAGCAGACCGGATTGACCAACCGGTCCGCCTTCGATGAAAGCAGCAGCGTAGGGCAAGCGGGCGCATGATTGCCGGCACGAAAGCGCGCCGCCGCCCACAACTGGCGCAGACCGTTCGCCGCGCTCACTCCGGCGCTCTGCCTGATCGCGGCCCATGCGGCGATATCGGCGGACTGGGTGTCCACCCGATTGCAGGTCAGGTCATGGACAATCGTCTCGCACTTCATGGGATTCGCCCATGAAGCGGCGACGCGCATGAGCGCGGGCCAGACCTCGGGTCGAAGGCGCTCGGTCATGGCGCTAAACGGCCGCATGCTGGTATTGATGAGCACCAGCCGCTCGATCTCTTCCGGATGGCGCTGCGCCCAGCCGGTCGCGACCATCCCGCCCAGCGACATGGCAACCAGCCGATACGGCGGCGGCAACCCGGCACCGGCCGCACGCGAGCGGACGAACTTCACCATCTCGGCCACATCGAGTGGAGCGCTCAGCGCGTTTTCGCGGCCGTTCCCGGGCAGGTCAAGCAGCGTGATGCTGTGTGCATCGCCGCTGAAATCCGCTTCAACACGCAGTTGCTCGGGAAACGATCCCCAGTGACGACCCTCGCGCGTAAGTCCGCGCAGCAAGATCCATGTGCTCATCGTGAGGATTTTCGCTGCCAGTGTTCAATGGCGCGCTCAAGAATCTGTTTTCTCGCGTCGCCCTTGGGGAGCCATCTATTCGATGCAAACGCCGCGCGGGTCAGGAAGTCCAGGAAGTTGGCGTGACGGCGCAAGACCCGTTCGACCCGATGCGCCTTGACCGGGTTGAACATGCCGAGGCGCGAGAAGATCTGGCTGGGATTTTTCCGGATCCAGCGCCATGAACCCAGTTCCAGGGTCATCGGTAGGAATACGTTGGGCGCGGGCGTCTGGTCGTAGGCACAGTCCCACAAATCGCCGTGAAGCAGGTATTGGTGGCTTTGCGGTTCGAACGCGTAGCCGTGATGCGGATAGGCTTGTTCGAACATGGTCTTGAGCTGATACATCTCGGGGAGATGGGGCATTTGCTGCTTCGTTCGCGCGTAAGGGAACCAGATGCTGTCGTCCCAGCCGTAACCTGAATGACAGTCGAGCGCAAGGCTGAGCGGGCGGCTCATGAGTTCCTGCTTCACGACGTCGAGCAACGCGGCGCTCTCGAGTTCCAGAGACCCCTGGACCGGACCGCGATACCACGGCAACCACGAACCAATACGCTGGCCGCCCGCAAGGAAGGGGACGCGCCCTTCAGCGCTTTGAGGGGCATTGCGCATCAGGTCGACACCGTTCGGATTCGAGCGGGTTTGTGCCCACATGCCCCCCGGATTCACGATCGGCATGAAGACGAGCCGCACCGAGCGTAACTGTTCGTGCAGCAGTTCGTCCCACTCGAGGCGCCGTAGCAGCGCGCGCATGTAGTCGAGGATCAACTGCGTACCGATGCGCTCCAGGCCGTGTACGCCGCCAAAAAAGCCAATGGCGGGCGCTTCGGGATCGTTCGATCCGATCGCGGCAGTAAGGATTGGGAAGGAGTGTGCGCCGGCGCGTACTTCGCCCACTGTGCGCGATTCAAAGCGTGCGCTGCCGGCCGCGAGGATGGCATTGAGGTCATCGAACTCCGCAAAGCTTGTGGAGGCTACGCTTAATGGTCTCATGCCCACGGCCTGTTTTTCGATGCGTCCTGAGGCGGCCGGAAACAGAGTGGCCGCCTCAGGACGCCTGGTACGCTCAGGACTTGCCTGGCCTTCCTGTTTTGACTGTCTCGACAGCGGCAACAGCCGCAGTGAGTTGCTCGATGTTAGCGCGCTCAAGTATGAGCAAACCCGCCCGCAAGAGCTCGCCTTTTTTGACGTGCACGCCGTTGGCGAGGCATTTTTGCTTCAACAGGCCGATTTTGTCGTAATCGGACTTGGGCATCGTAAAGCTGTCACGCACGACCTTCTCTTTTTTCGGCCGTTTGATTTTTTCTTCGGATGCAGCGGACTCGACAGGCGCCGCTTTGATTTTCGTTTTAGCAGGCGCTTGCGCGGCCTTACCCTGGGGTTCCTTTGCTACCTCGACCGCTGCTTTGGCGGTTGACTTGCGTTTGCTTGCTGCCGGTTCGGCAGCAGCCGTTTCCGTCGTCTTGGGAAAATGAAAAGCCTTCTTGCTTGGGGCCTTCGTAGCGGGTCCGGGCATGAAATCTCCAGTTGAGTAAAGGTATAAACAGTATATACGCTTTTCGAAATGGCTCGCGCGAGGGTTTCTAGGCGTGTGTCCATGAGCGATTTACCGGGTTCGCCGATGCGAACAACGGTCAATTCCAGTTCCAGGCCTAGCGGACGGCGATCACGAACAATCGGGGGAACGGCAGCAGCACCGTCCCGTCCGCCAACGCGGGATAAGCCAGCCCAACCGCCGTCTTGTAACGCTCCAGAAACGCCAGCCGTTCATCTTCAGCAAGCGGTTCCAGAAACGGCCGCAGACCGCTTCCCTTGAACCACTCGACGACCGCGTCCGCGCCACCCGCCAGCGCGTGATGATAAGTAGTCCGCCAGACATCCGGTTTCGCGCCGCAAGAACGAAGCAGTTCGAAATACCACGCCGGACTGGCCATCGGCGTCCGGGCCTTTGCAACCTCCGAGAGCTTGCCGGCCCAGGGGCCGTCGGCTGCAACCTCACGCATCAGCCGATGTGCCGGCTCCTCGAGATTGTCCGGCATCTGAACCGCGAGACTGCCGCCAGGTGAAAGCTTCGCGACGAGCGCGGGAAACAAGCTGGCGTGATCGGGCAACCACTGCAGCACTGCGTTCGCGAGGATCACATCGAACGGACCGGGGGCATTCCACGTCTTGATATCGGCGATCTCGAAGTGAACTTGCGGCAGCCGCTTGGCGGCTGCTTCGATCATGTCCGGTGAGCTGTCAAATCCGCTTGCCGTAGCGTTGGGAAAGCGCGCTATGAGCGCTTCGGTCGAATTGCCGGGACCACATCCTATGTCCACGACAGTGCGCGCATCGATGTCCGGAACGGCAGCGAGCAGATCGCGTATGGGACGATTACGCTCGTTTTCAAAGGTTACATATTGCTTGGCAGACCAGCTCACTGTGTAATTCCTCGATAGATAGATGACAGTGCCGCGCGGTTTCGACGGGCTTCATTCAGTAGCCGGACACCGCGGGCGTCAATGTTCAAGCTTCGACTCGATTTGACTAAGGTACAGCATGAGTGCAACCGGTCGCAGGTTCTAACGCGGGTGAACATGCGTTGCCGGTTATAAAACCATTAGTGGTCGTGTAAGGTTTGCAAGCCGATGTCCTGTCCGTCGTCGCACGCTGTCGGAGAGGTGCGCAGCATTTGCAAGGGGGATTCGTCTTGCGTAGATAGGGGGGGTTTCTCTGCGGGAAGGGGTATGGGCCGCTAGTTTACGCACCGCAGATGTCCTGCGTAAAAGGAATTTATTATTCTAATGGGTTCATTTTTCTTATGAAAATCGGCATCCTCGGCGTTCAGGGCGTTTGTTGTCGTCACCGAGGCGCGAATGGGCTCGGCTTGCAGTCGTTGTAGAAGTTTAGTGGAGTTCGACGGCGGTCGGGCTGGTGGCCGAGCGTATTGCCGCGGCGGCGGTGCCGCGGCTCGCCGTGCAAAAAGGCGCGTATCCGACGCAAGCCCTTTACGACATGATCAAGGTGCGCGCGGTACCCGCGAAAGGGCAACGCGCTCCGGCATCAAGCCGCTTCGAGTTGCTTCTCGGAAGAGGCGCACAACAACACCGGAATGGACTTCGACGTCGGCGTCCCCGCGCCATCGGCAACACTCGACAGCGGCACGAGCGGATTCGTTTCCGGGTAATACGCGCCGAGGCAACCGCGCGGAATGTCATAAGCGACCAGCAGGAAACTATCCGCGCGCCGCTCGACGCCGTCGTCCCATACGCTCGTGATATCCACCCGTTGACCTGCTTCGAACCCCAACATCTCAATGTCCAACTGATTGGCGAACAACACGCGCCGCTGGCCGTACACACCGCGATAACGGTCATCGAGACCATAGATTGTCGTGTTGTACTGATCGTGTGAACGGGTGGTCATGAGCGTCATCAGCCGCTCACCGTGAACTGTCCGCGCACGATGAATCGGGGTATCGAATTCAATGCTGTGCACGAGGAATTGTGCCTTGCCGCTCGGCGTATTCCATACGCGCTCGCGCGATGCCACACCCAGATGAAATCCTCCCGGATGCTTGAGCCGCTCGTTGTAATTCTCAAAGCCAGGGATCACTTTCTCGATGCCGTCGCGAATCAGCGCATAGTCGTTCGCGTGCGCGAGCCAGTCAACCTTGGCGCTGCCGAGCGTGGCCAGCGCCATGCGCGCGACGATCGCAATCTCCGACAACAGGTTCGGCGAAGCCGGGCGGTTCATGCCGTACGAAATGTGCACCATGCTCATGGAGTCTTCCACGCTCACGCCTTGCGCCACGCCGTTCTGCATGTCGATTTCCGTGCGGCCGAGCGTCGGCAGGATCAGCGCATCGCGGCCATGAATCAGGTGGCTGCGGTTCAGCTTGGTCGTGATATGCACGGTCAGATCGCATGAGCGCATGGCTTCCCATACGCGCGGCGTATCAGGCGTCGCAATCGAAAAATTGCCACCCAGCCCGATGAACACCTTCAGCTTGCCGGCGAGCATTGCTTCGATTGAACGCACGACGTCGTAGCCATGTTCGCGCGGCGGCTCGAAGTCGTACGCGGCGCCGAGCCGGTCGAGGAACGCTTGCGTCGGCTGCTCTTCGATTCCAACCGTGCGGTCGCCCTGCACATTCGAATGCCCGCGCACCGGGCACAGTCCCGCACCCAGCCGGCCGATGTTCCCGCGCATCAACATCAGGTTCGAGAGAAGCTGCACGGTTGGCACCGAATTCTTGTGCTGCGTAAGACCCATGCCCCACGTCGAGATGACGGCACGCCCGCGTGCGTAGATATCGGCGAGTTGCAGGACTTCATCTTTCGGCACGCCCGATTCCGCCACGATCGCATCCCAGCTTTCGGCGCGCAGGTCTTCGGCGAAGGCGTCGAAACCGACCGTATGCTCGGCGATGAACGCGATATCGAGCACGCGCGGCAAGCCTTGCACGAGCGCTGCATCGTCGAGTTCGATCACGCGTTTGGCCACGCCTTTGATCAACGCAAAATCCCCGCCAATTTTCGGCCGGATAAACACCGAACTGATTTTCGTGCTGCCGCCCGTGAGCATCTCGACCGGATGCTGCGGACTCGCGAAGCGTTCGAGACCGCGTTCACGCAGCGGGTTGATCGAGACGATCGTGGCGCCGCGTTTTGCGCACTCGCGCAGTTCTCCCAGCATCCGCGGATGGTTCGTCGCCGGATTCTGGCCGAAGAGCAGCAGGGTATCCGCGTGTTCGAAATCCTCGAGCGTCACGGTTCCCTTGCCTACGCCCACGGTTCCCGGCAGACCCCGGCTCGTCGCTTCGTGGCACATGTTCGAGCAGTCGGGGAAGTTGTTGGTGCCGTACATACGCACGAATAGCTGATACAGGAACGCGGCTTCGTTGCTCGCGCGGCCCGAGGTATAGAACGCGGCGCGATCGGGGTTATCGAGGCGATTCAGGTGGTCCGCGATCAGCGCGAACGCGTCGTCCCACGCAATGGGCACGTAGCGGTCACGTCCTGCGTCGTAGACAAGCGGATCGGTCAGGCGGCCATGCTGTTCAAGCTCGTAATCCGACTGCGCCATCAACTGTTCGACGGTATGTTCTTCGAAGAATGCGGGCGTGACGCGCTTGCTGGTGGACTCGGCCGCCACGGCTTTCACGCCGTTTTCGCAGAATTCGAACGTGGACGCATGTTCGCGATCCGGCCACGCGCAGCCGGGGCAATCGAAGCCGTCTGGCTGGTTCTGACCGAACAGCGTGCGGTAATTTCCGCCCGAGACCTTCTCCTTGAGGAGATTGAGGGCGACGTACTTGAGCGCGCCCCAGCCGGCTGCGGGGTGCGTGTACGGTTCAATGCGAGGTTCGGGTTTTTTCACAATGCCTGCCGCGGATCCATGAGGGTTTTCACCAATGATCCGAGACTACTGTGTTCCGAAAATAACGCGGTATACAGAAAAATAGATAAACGAGGAGTACAGTTTGGGGTTTGCCGGGCTCGGCCAACCCCTTTTGCTCATTCACCTACCGTGACGCTCTACGAAAAACTGGCGGCCGAGATCGAGGAAGCCGTACGACGCGGCGTGTTCGCCGTGGGCGAGCGTGTGCCGTCGGTGCGTCAGGCAAGCGCCCAGCATGGCGTCAGCATAAAGACGGTCCTGCATGCCTACGCGCTGCTGGAGAGCCGGGGCATGCTGGAAACCCGGCCGCAGTCGGGCTACTTCGTGCGCGAACTGCCTGCGCCGCAAGCGGTCAGTCAGGCCGCCTCGCAGCCACCGCCGGTTGCATCGAAAGTCGATGTCAGCCGCCTGGTCTTGTCCACGCTTCGCTCCATCCGCTCGCAGGACGCCACGCCGCTGGGGTCGCCTTATCCGGACCCATCTCTGTTTCCCTGGCGTCGTATTAATCAGTTGGCGAACGCTATTGCGCGCCGACATTCAAGCTGGAACCTGATGGACGACCTGCCGCCCGGCAACCCCGAACTGATCCGCCAGATCGCGCGGCGTTACGCGGAGAACGGCGTGCCCGTTGACCCCGACGAGATTGTAATCACCGTCGGCGCCACCGAGGCTATCAACCTGAGTTTGCAGGCCGTGGCGAAACCGGGCGACACCGTCGCGGTCGAATCGCCAACTTATTACGCGATGCTCCACGCAATCGAGCGCCTCGGCATGCGGGCGATCGAAGTGCCGACGCATCCGGCCGAAGGTATCGACATCGACGCACTCGCGATCATCATCCGCGAACACCGGATCGCCGCGTGCATGGTCATGCCGAACTTCCAGAATCCCCTGGGCTTCGTGATGTCGGATGCGAACAAAGAGCGGCTTGTCGGCCTGCTCGCCGCCCATGAAATACCGGCGATCGAGAACGATGTGTACCAGGAGCTGTACTACGGTGAAGCCCGTCCGTCCGCGCTCAAGAACTTCGATAAAAAGGGCCTGGTGCTGCATTGCGCGTCGTTTTCGAAGAGCCTGACGGCGTCTTACCGGATCGGCTGGGCGATGCCCGGGCGCTACCGCCGCGAAGTGGAAAAGCTCAAGTTCCTGAACACGCTGACTACCCCTTCGGTGCCGCAGGTTGCGGTGGCTGACTACCTTCGGCAGGGCGGTTATGACCGTCATCTGCGGCATGTGCGCAAGGTGTATCGGCAGCAGGCACGCCTTATGATTGCAATGGTCACGCGCTTCTTTCCCGCCGGCACGCAGACGTCAACGCCGATGGGCGGCTATGTGTTGTGGGTTCAGTTACCCGGTAATGTCGACTCGATGCTGCTTTACGAAGCCGCGCTCGCGCTCGGGATCACGATCGGACCTGGCACCATGTTTTCATCGCGCGATGCCTTCCGTCATTTCATCCGGCTCAACTACAGTTACCCCTGGAACGCGCAGACGGAAGCGGCGGTGAAGACGCTGGGCGAACTGGTCGCCGGCATGGCGCGCGAAAAAATTGGAGGTTAAGAATATGGACGATGAGATCGACCCGGCGCTGATCGCGATTCTCGCGCAACTATGGCGGGCGGCGCGGGAGACCCCCGGACGGGCGTGGTCGCTGGCGAAGTTATCGAAGCAATCAGGCGTGCCGATGAGCAGCCTGAGACGTCACTTGACCGCGCTGTCCGACGCGGCATTGCTGGATCCGGCCGATCCGGATACCACCCGTGAAACCGCCGCGAATACGCCCACGGCCGCGTTGAGCGAAGCAGGCCGCGAGTTATGCGCGCAACTATTCGCCCAAGCGCCCCCGGAGATCGACAAGCTCTGAACGATCGTGCGTCTGCGCGAGCGCTATTGGCGATTGCCGATTGGCGGTCAGTCAGGCCGCAACGGACAGCGTCAAAGCCCGTTGCGGCCTGATGCCCATGCGCTCGATCAATAGCTCGATCAATAAGCGCCCATGTAGTCGCGCTTGCCGATATCCACGCCGTTGTGGCGCAGGATTGCATACGCCGTCGTCACGTGGAAGAAGAACTGCGGCAGGCCGTAGTGTTGCAGGTAGGCGCTGCCGGCGAGCTTCTTCTCTTTCGGCGTACCCGGACGCAGCACGATTTCCTTGTTTTCGCTACCTTCGAATTGCTCGGCATTGAACGTGCCGATGTAAGCCAGCGCCTTGGACACCAGTGCTTGCAGATCGGCGAACGTGACTTCGGTATCGGGCCACGACGGCACTTCCACGCCGGCCAGGCGCGAGGTCACGCCTTTGGTGAAGTCAGCGGCGATCTGCACCTGGCGCACCAGCGGAAACATGTCCGGGAACAGACGTGCTTGCAGCAGCGCGTTCGGGTCGATGTTCTTTTCGGCGGCGTGTGTTTCTGCTTTCTTGAGCACGTCGGACAGGGCGGTCAGCATCTGCTTGAAAACCGGGACGGACGTGCTGTACATGGAAATGGTCATGGTCACTCTTTCAGTCGATGAGGGGTTGCCGGCGCGAACGATGCCGCGCCGGCCTGTTTTATCTTGTTTAATCTCGGGACAGTCCTGGACAGGCGATTGAACCGGCTAGCCACGTGCCTGACAATGCGGCTTGACCTGTCCGCCCTGGGTTTGCTTCGGAGCAAACCGTGGCGTAGTCGGAACGCTGCACCCAGCCCGGTGCCGCGCAAGATTATAAGCGCGCCGTGACCAACGCCGGATTGCACGTGATTCCGGGGTTAGCGGTTGCGGGTCATGCGCTTTCGCGCCCAATCTTGCACGTTAGCGGATGGTGTTTCGTACTCCGTACGCCGGATCTTCTAACGCGCTGCGTTGAACCTCAAAACCGGTTGGCCGGCGATTAGCGGCCCAATGTCGAAACGGCGGACAACACTCGCCCCTCGAAGCGGTTTTCTGCTTCGATTTCCCCCGATTGCAAATCCGGCGCCAATCCGATGCCGATGCAATCCGCGATAAACGCGAAGGGTCAAGCAGTCTTACGCAGACACGTCCGCGGCAACTTTTGAATAGTCGCAAAACTCCCGGAAATCGCTCGCTAATATCTGCAATAGCCCGGTGCCTTTACGTCCGGTGGCACGATAAAGTTCGCCGTCGCGGCGGCCTGCCTCCATGCCTTTGCCGAAAGCCTCCGAACTCATGATCGCGCTGTCGATCGATTGGGTGAACGATGCCGGGTTATCGGGAAAAATCAATGCGATGACAAGGCCGGCGGCCACGAGCGGAACACCGGAGTCTTCAATTTGCCACGCCGCGCAGATCGGCAGGCAAAACCCCTGAAGATAGCCAGCCAGCTTCGCTTCCAGATCAGCAGGCAGCGCGTGGTAAGCAAGTTGTGAATGTGCAATGGCGGGAAGCGTGAGCGCCGCGACAATTGCCGCAATCTTGCGCGCCGTTGCCAGTTCTTTGGTGTCTTGCGTCACTTCATGGACTTGAAATAGCGGTTGGAACATCGACGCCTCCTTATGAGCCTGGTTTTCCACGGAAACACCGGGTACGGGGTTGATGGAATATGATTCGTAACGCGGGAAACAGCGGTGGGGTGGCGCGTTCTCCGTTGGAAACCCGCCCGCCAATAATGGCGTGTGCATGACGGCATGGCAAATGAACCGCCGAGCCGGTAGTTAGCGGTAGTACTGATAGAGTGACGCGAGGTATGAAGCGGATAGTGATGTTCTTCGCATGGAGGTTTGGCGGCGGGATGTCGGTCTGACATTAGTTGAGCGTGAGATCCGCGGATGCATCGAAGCTGATCCGGCGGGACCAGGGACGGGAACCGTGTCCTCTATCAAGCAGGAAAGACCGTAACCATAATGACAAAAGCAGAGCAATCCAGCTGCGTCGGCATCGTGAGCCGCATCAAGCGTGGTCTGTCGACATCCGTTGCTGTCGCTTCGTGTGGCGTTTTTATTGCAGTTGTCATGGTGGGCCTGTGCGGCGTGGTCCTGTATCAGAGTCGCCAGGATGCGCTGGAGCATACCCGCGACACGTTGCGTGATATCGCCGTCATCGCACAGCGCGATATAGAACGCAATCTCGAACTTTACGAACTGTCGCTGCAAGCCGTGGTCGATGGGCTTCAACAAGCGGACGTGATGGCCCTGTCGCCGCACATGCGCCGCGAAGTACTCTTCGACCGCGCAGCCAGCGCGAAATATCTTGGTTCCATGCTGGTGATCGATACGCTCGGCAACGTCGTCATCGACTCCGGCAGCGACACGCCAAGAGCGGGTAATTTCAGCGACCGGCCGTATTTCACGGTTCAACGCGACAATCCCCATGCGGGTCTCTATGTAAGCGATCCGTACCTGTCTCGCTTGCGCAACGGCACGCCAAGCATCGGCCTGAGCAGACGGCTCTCCAACCCGGACGGATCGTTTGCTGGGATCGTGCTTCTCGCGGTGAATATCGCGTATTTTCACGACTTGTTCGCCGGCTTGTCGCTGGGTCCGCGCGGATCGATTTCGCTGATCGGAAGCGACGGCTCCATGCTGATGCGGCAGCCGTACGATCCCAGTGTTATCGGGCGAAACATCAAGGACGCCGCTACGTTCAAGCAGTTTTTATTGGCGCCGGAGGGGAGCTTCATCGAAAAGTCGTCAATCGATGGTGATCGCCGCCTGTATTGGTTTGCCAACTTTCCGCACGCGCCTCTCATCATCATGGTGGCGGCGTCCGAGACGGATATCTACGCTTCATGGCGGCGCCGTGCTCTTACGATCGGGTCGCTGATGGCCGTGTTCGGCGCGGCGTTCATTGCGCTCTCCATTTTGCTCGGGATGCAATTGCGGCGGCGCATGCGGGCTGAGTCGGCGCTGGAATTGCTCGCGAGAACGGACGGCCTGACCGGACTGAACAACCGCCGCAGTCTTGGCGAGATACTTGAACTTGAGTGGCGTCGCGCGAAACGCTCGCGGAGCGTGCTGTCGCTGCTGTTCGTCGATATCGATCGATTCAAGGCTTACAACGACACCTACGGCCATCAGGCCGGCGACGATACCCTGGCGGCGGTCGCACGCTGTATTGCCGACAATATCCGGCGTCCGTCCGACAGCGCTGCACGGTATGGAGGAGAGGAGTTTATTGTCGTGCTTCCCGATACATCGGCGCTTGGCGCTTCGCTGATCGCGGAGAAGATCCGGTCCGCTATTTGCGCATGCCATATCGAGCACGCGGGCAGCGAGTATGGATGCGTGACGGCCAGTATTGGCGCGGTGAGCCGTGAACCGCAAATGGACGACGATCTGACGACGGTGATCAAAGCCGCGGACGAGGCCTTATACAACGCGAAGGCGGCCGGCCGGAACAAGGTGTCGAGTGCTGAGTCAGAGGCGTGATGCGTTCGATCACGACCGCAGTTTATTCAACGGCGGTTCCCGCGCATCGGGGCGCGGGAACCGCCCGATCAGTTCGGGCTTTCGCCGGAAACCAGCGGCTGACTTGATTAACGGGTGTCCATCTTAACGGGTGTACATCGCGTTCCAGTCAGCGGCCGATACGCCGGGGCGACCCGAAGCCGATGTGCCGTTGGCGCTGCCGCCATAGCTGGTTGCTGCGCCGGTCGCCGCGCTGTGTTGAACGGCAATGCGTGCTTCCGCAGCCTGGATGTCCTCGGGATAACGCGTGTTATCGCCATCACCCGCGTGATACCCGGCTTGTGCAAGCTGGTTCAGTTCCGCGCGAACTTGCGCACGGGTGACCGGCGCGTTCGACTGAGCGAACGATGCAACAGGTGCGGAAAGCACGGCTACGGCAATAACGGCTTGAATCAGGGACTTCATGATGACTTACCTCTCGTTTAGGTCTTGGTCCGGTGCGAGCAGTCTTGTTCGCAACCGGTGACTCAAGTCTAGGTAAGCGCACCTTTAAGATTAAGATATCTGTCCGGAAGGCATTGTTATGAAATCGGGTGGGAAAGTTTCGTCGGCCTTGACTGACTTGGTGCTGGCGACATGCGCGAGAACCGCTTCATCGCGCGCGATCATGGCGGGCAGGTAAGTGCGCAGGAAATCAATCCACGTTCGCGTCTTTGCATCGACGAAGCGGCGTGACGCGTAAAGCGCATAGATATTCGTCTTCTGCAAAATGTGCTGGTCCAGGATGCGGACCAGCGAGCCGTTGCGCAAGCCCTCTACGGCGGCATACAGCGGCAGCATGCCGATGCCAAGGCCTTCGCGAATCGCCACCGCGAGCGACTCTGCAATATTCACTTGCACCGGGCCGCTTATGTTCATCGTCTGAACGCCGTCGGGACCGTCGAGTGTCCACTCATTGGCCGGAAATGCAGGCGTATGCAGCGTCAGGCACTGATGCTGCGCGAGATCAGCAGGCCGCTCGGGCATACCCTGCAAACGTACATACTCAGGCGATGCGCACAAGATGCTGAAGGTGGCGCCGAGCGGCTGCGAAACCATCTCGGAGTCGGGCAGCGACGCCGCCGAGATGATCGCCACGTCGCTGGTTCCCTCGAACAAATCAGGCATGCGTTGCGACAGTGTCAGGTCGACCGAGACGTCCGGATATTGCCGCCGATACTGCGCAATCGCCGGCAGCACGTAATGCTGTCCGATGCTCGCGAAGCTGAACATGCGCAACGTCCCGGACGGATGTTCGTGCGCGCAGCTTGCCTCTTCTTCAGCACCGTCTATGTCTGCAAGGATCTGCAGGCATCGTTTCAGATAACGCTCGCCCGCTGTCGTGAGCGAGAGCTTGCGGGTGGAGCGCGTCATGAGGCGAGTGCGCAGATGCTCTTCAAGTTCGGAGACGGCACGTGACATTGCGCCGGTGCTTGAATTCATGCTGAGCGCGGCTGCCGTGAAGCTGCCCGATTCGACCACGCGCGCAAAGACGCGCATGTTTTGTAGCGTATCCATCAGAACCTTGTGTTGGCGAAGAGGGCCGAATTGTCTGCCTGCGGCACGCAGACATTGTTGCGAAATCCGGAGAAGCGGGTTGTGGCGCGGCGGCTTAATCCGGCGACGCCGGCTCCATACAATCGGCACCTTCGCATGGCGGCTCGCGTGATTGCATGAAGCACGCCCGAGCTGCCCGCGCCTAACGCTGGCCCAAGGAAACGTGCTGGTTCATGAACGACGAAGAGGTGCCCGAGAGCGCGTTGGATCGGGTGAAAGATGCCGCCCGCGACTGGCTCGCGACCGCTGCGCCCAGCTGGCTGCATCTGCTGAAAACATTCATGGCCGTCGCGAGCGCGATGGGCCTCGCGATGCTGCTTCAGTTGCCGCAGCCTCGTGTTGCGATGACCACGGCCGTCGTGCTCATGCAACCGCTGGCGGGCATGGTGCTCGCAAAAAGCGTCTACCGGTTGTTCGGCACGCTGCTGGGTGCGGTCGCGGCTCTGGTGCTCGGAGGGGTGTTTGTGCAGCAGCCAGAGGCCTACATGGCCGGTCTGACTGGATGGGTTGCCGTCTGTACGGCGCTGGCTGTGAGGTATCGTCACTTTAGGTGGTACGGCTTCGTGCTGGCAGGGTACACGGCGGCGCTGATTGGCATACCGGCCGTGGACGATCCGAACGGTTTGTTGCTCGCCTCGTTGAACCGCACAGCCGAAGTCACGCTCGGCATATTGTGTTCAGGCGCGATCAGCGCGCTCATGATGCCTTTGCGCGCGAGCGCCGTATTCGCGGCGGGTTTGCGTCGGCGGGATGAGGATTTTAAAGCTTTCGCGGCAAACGTGCTCGGCCGCAGCGTTGGGCGAGGCGCGTTCGAGCAGCGCTTTGGCGCGTGGGTCGATGAAACCATTGCCCTCGATGCCCAGCTTCGTTACGCCGCGTATGAGACGCCGGCCATGCGTGCACAAAGCCGTCGTCTTGCGCGGCTCAACAGCGAATTCCTCGATGCCTGCGCGCGCCTGCATGGGTTGCATCAGTTGCTCAGGCGTATGTTGGCGAACGATGGCGCCACGCTGATCACCCTTATCTCCGCGCATCTCGACACGCTTGCGATTCTCTTACGAACGCATGACAGCCTTAACCACGAAGCGGAGTTCACCGGGGCCTTGCAGCGCTTCCGGGCCGGTATGCAGGAGACCATCCGCACCGCACGCGCACGGATGGAGTCGGACGTTCCCGCACTGCTGCCCGATTTCGATACCGCCATCGAACTGCTGTTTCGTTTCGTCGATGACTTCGCCCGGTACACCCGCACGCATGCCGCCTGGAAACACGACGAGCCGCTCGCGCTTCCTGATCGCGTAACCTATCCGCACGTGGCGCGCACGCATCTCAGTGTCGTGCTTGCCTCGTTCGTGCGGACCGCAACGACGGTCGCGCTGATCGGCAGCTTCTGGATTGCAACAGCATGGCCCAGCGGTGGCATGGCCGTGATTGCGGCCACGCTCGCTTGCGGTTTGTGCGCGACCTCTGCACGGCCGTCCCGGCTCGCGTTGCAAATGGCTGCCGGTGCGGCGCTTGCCGTGGTCGTTGGCTGTGGGCTGACACGTTATGTATATCCCGCCATCGATGGCTTCGCGTTGCTGTGCGCGGTCCTCGCGCCAGTCGTCGTGCTGGGCGCTTATGTGGCGTCGCATCGGCATGGTGGCGGCTTTGGGACGGGGTTTCTCGTGTTCTTTTGCTTGCTCGCGGGGCCGGACAATGTCACGAGCTATGCCCCGGAGACGTTGATGAATAACGGCGTTGCAGTGGTCCTCGCGTTGCTGGCCGCGTCGCTCTGCTTCGCGCTGGTCTGTCCGCCCAATGCCGCATGGCTTGTTGAAAGAACTCAACGCGAGCTGCGGGCTCAGGTAGCGCGCGCATGCCACGGTAGGCTCGTTGGATTGAATCATCGTTTTCACGCAAGCACGCACGACTTGATGTACCAGTTGCGTGGCTTGCTTGCCGACAGGTCGCGGGAACATCGGCGCGCGTTGCGATGGATGCTGGCGACACTCGAAGTGGGCCAGGCGGTTATCGATCTGCGTGAAGCGGCGTCCGGCGTCTCCATCGATGAACAAGGGCACTGGCGCGCGGCCATGCTGTCCTTCCGGCAGGCAGTTTCGCTGCTCTTCACCGCGCCAACCGATCAGCATCGGCTTCAGGCGCTTGGGGCAGTGGTGTCGGCGCTCGAAGCGGCGCAACAAAGCCTTGGGATGGGTGTTGCGCATGGCCACGGGCGCGAAGTGGGGCGCATGGTGGCGTCGCTACATTCCATTCGCACGGCGTTGCTCGATCGCGATGCGCCGTTCCATCGGCGCTGACCGGCGTGGTCCGCGCCGTGGCAAATAGTCGTGTGCCTATTGTCCGCAGATGAGGAAGGGTGCGTTACACCACGGCCCCTTAATCAACCCATCACACAGTCATATATTTCCCTCGGCGGCGAATTGATTGCTGCATGCAAGTAATGAAACAGGGAACATGAAATGAAATTATTGAAGAGTGCGCTGGTGGTTTGTTCGTGGTTTGTCCTGTCGGCTGCCTATGCGCAATCGGGCTCGGTGAGTGCGGCGGCCGCGGCAAACACGCAAGCGGCGCAACAGGATCAGCGAACGGTTGCAACCGATACAGCCGGCGCGGCAGTTCGCGAAGTACCCCAGGTATCTCATGTGGCGCGCAAGCCGGACGAATGCGTTGGACCCGCCAGCTATTGCAGCCTTTTCTTCGGCGGAAGCTGATCTGCGCGACGTCCCGGCAAGCGCCCGCGTCGCCGCTCATCTGACCAGAACGAACGCACCCTGCGATCGACGGTCCTGAGGAACATTCAAATGGTCGAAGACCGCATTCATTGCAAAGCACTGCTCAGTAAAATCATGTCGAGTGCCGACGCCGCGCAGTTGATTCATGACGGCATGGTGGTCGGTATGAGCGGTTTCACGCGCGCCGGGGATGCCAAGGCGGTGCCCGCAGCGCTTGCCGAGCGCGCGCAACGCGAAAGCCAGCCGTTGCGCATCACGCTGATCACGGGCGCTTCGCTCGGACACAACACAGACAAGATCCTGACCGAGGCAGGTGTGCTGGCGCGAAGACTGCCGTTTCAGGTTGACAGTACGCTGCGCCGCGCGATCAACGACGGCCGGGTGATGTACGTCGACCAGCATCTGTCCGAGACGGTGGAACTGCTTCGCACGAATCGCCTCGGGTCGATGGACATCGCGATCATCGAGGCTGCCGCCATCACGGAGACCGGCGGCATTGTCCCGACCACGTCCATTGGCAATTCAGCGACGTTCGCCGCTTGCGCGCAGAAGGTGATCATCGAAATCAATCTGGCGCAGCCCGCCTCGCTTGAAGGCTTGCACGACATCTGGCTGCCGGCTGACAGGCCGCTTCGCGAGCCTCTGCCCATTGTGCGTCCTGATCAGCGCATCGGCACGCAGTCGATCGATGTAACGCCCGGGAAGATTGCCGCGATCGTTGTGACCCACTGCCCGGACAGTCCCTCCACGGTCGAGAAACCCGACGAGGACACCGCGCGCATTGCGGGCCATTTGATTGAGTTTTTTCAGCACGAAGTGTCGCGCGGGCGCCTGCCTCGAACGCTGCCGCCATTGCAGGCGGGCATTGGCACGATCGCCAACGCGGTGCTGTCCGGCTTCGCAAGCTCGCCTTTCGACGCGCTGACGATCTATTCCGAAGTGTTGCAGGACTCGGCCTTCGAACTGATGGATGCAGGCAAGGTCGCGTTCGCCTCCGGCGCGTCGATCACGTTGTCACAAGACCGTCAACGGCAGGTCTTCGATAACCTCTCGCGCTACCGCGACAAGCTGGTGTTGCGCCCTCAGGAGGTCAGCAACCATCCGGAGGTGATCCGGCGGCTCGGGCTGATTGCGATCAACACGGCGCTCGAAGCCGATATCTATGGCAACGTGAATTCCACCCATGCAGGCGGCACGCACATGATGAACGGGATTGGCGGCTCGGGAGACTTCGCGCGTAATGCGGCCTATGCCATTTTCGCAACCAAGTCCATGGCGAAGAACGGTGCGATCTCCAGCATCGTGCCGATGGTGCCGCATTGCGATCACAACGAGCATGACGTCGATGTGATCGTGACGGAAATGGGGCTGGCCGATCTGACGGGCCTGGCGCCGCGCGAGCGGGCGCTGCAGATTATCGAGCACTGTGCGCACCCGTCGTATCGTGACCTGCTGCGCGACTATTACCGCGACGCGCTGAGATTCGGCGGGCACACGCCGCACGACCTGGCGACCGCGTTCGGTCTGCACATGCGGTTCGCCGAGACCGGAACAATGAGGCTTTAATGGTCGTGGATACCTGTCTACGCTGGTTGTGTTAACGGGTGATATTTATTTAAGTTTTTGGAACATTTTCACTTCGCTGTCGCACGCGTTGATGACCGTCACGCTCAAAAAAAAACTTATCACACGGGTTATCAACGTAGACCTGTCGGCGTGAGGATCAAGCGTGGCGCCGATGATGATCGCGCAAATCGCCTCAGCTTCAGGTTCGACGGCGTGAACAAGTCCATCGGTGCGTCCGACGATCATTTCCTGGTGCGTCTGCCGCTGGCGCCCGGCAAGTACGTGACTCGTGATGTCACCGGCCATAGCGGAATTTCCCGTTTCACGGCTTCCTTTTCGATCGCGTGAACTCAGCGGCTGGCGGACCAGCGCGCCGCGCATCGACCCGACCGACGCGTTCACGATACTGCTGAGTGCCGTGCTCATTTCCTGTATAAGGTGATGCGAACGTGTCGTACGTCGCGGCCCATGCAATGAAGTTTGACAACATGACCACATTCAGCTCCTGAGAGATATCGACATCCGGGGCGAAGCCTGTCAAAGTCGCTTCGCCGCGCATTTGGGGTGACCTCTTGCGGAAGCCTCCGGCATCATGTGTTCGAGTCGGGCACATTGTCGGAAACCAATAGCCGGTAAACTAAATCAAGCATCGGGTTCGCCGTGCGGCTCGTGCGGCCGAATCCACTGTTGGGTGTCTGGAACGCGCGTTCAGGCACGGCCAGGATATTCTTGTCAGGAACACGAAATGACCCCGCGTCAACCAGTCGATATTGCCCGCATTCTGTTCGTTATTGTCATCCTGTCCGCGTTGACGATCGGCAGCCTCTATATTCTGCGGCCTTTCATTCCCGGCCTCATCTGGGCGACCACCATCGTGGTTGCCACCTGGCCCGTGATGCTGGCGGTGCAGCGCCGAGTCGGTAATCGCCGATGGATAGCTACTGCAGTGATGCTGATCATCTTGCTGGTCGTGATCGCGCTGCCGCTCTATGAGGCCATTTCGACACTGGCCTTGCACGCGGGCGACATCATGGGAGCCATCAAGGGCCTGCCCAGCTATGCGCTGGCGCCGCCGCCCGGCTGGGTCGGCGAGGTTCCGCTGGCCGGGCAGCGTGTTGCGCGTGAATGGCAGACCTTGTCGGACGCCGGGCCGGGGGGCCTGCTGGCGAAGCTGGAACCTTATTTGACGATCGTCGCGCGCTGGATGCTTGGTCATGCGGCGGCCGTGGGCGTGTTCGTGATTCACATGTTCGTCACGATTATCATTGCGGGGATTCTCTATAGCCAGGGTGAAGCAGCGGGCCGCTTCGTTACGCGTTTCGCAACCCGGCTTGCCGCCCAGCGTGGTGCGGAAGCTGTCAAGCTGGCGGGGCTGGCGATTCGCGCGGTTGCGCTTGGGATTGTCGTGACGGCGGTGGCGCAGTCTGCACTGGGCGGGATCGGTCTGTGGATCGCTGGCGTCCCTGCTGCCGGGATATTGACCGCGGTCATGCTGATGTTGTGTCTGGCACAGATCGGGCCGTTGTTGCCTTTGCTTGGCGGTGTTGCGTGGCTTTTTATGCATGACTCGACTGTTGCCGCGATTTTGCTGCTGATCTGGTCGGTTGCGGTCGCCATGCTCGATAGTTTGCTGCGGCCGATTCTGATCAGGCGTGGGGTGAACCTTTCGATGCTATTGATTTTGGCCGGTGTGTTGGGCGGCATGTTTGCGTTTGGAATTGTCGGTCTGTTCGTCGGGCCGGTGATTCTTGCGGTTACGTCGACGCTTCTTGAAGCATGGATCAATGAACCTGCGCCCATAGTCGTTGTTGAGGCTGCGCAAGGTGATCGAGTGGCGACTGAAGGGAATGTGAAAGACTTCTCGTAGTGGGGGGAGGGGGCTGGGCGGTGCTTGATGTGTCGGGGGGCGGTTCTGGGGTTAGTGGTCGGGGTTGATGCCGGGTTGGTCGGTTCCGGGGT
>NZ_JAAVUQ010000019.1 GCF_018449515.1 Caballeronia sp. dw_19
TAATAGTGATAAAGAGAAAATCCGACTCTCGCAGACCACCACGGCCGAAAGCACCAACCCGCCATTGACCACGACCACTAGCCCAGAACCGACCACCCCAGCACCGCCCCCGCCCACTAACCCCTAAACCGACCATCGCGGCATAGACCCCGACCACTAACACCCAGACCCCCCCAAAGTGCGAACGAAAACCCCCTCGCGCAGCGCCCCCCCCTCTCGCGCTGCGCGCGCCCCCTGGTTACGTCCCGCTCTTCGTCACGATCGGCACCCACGCGCCGCCCTTGACCTGATACATCGTCGACGACGCATTCTTCAACGCGCCATTACTGTCGAAGGCAATCGTGCCCGTAATGCCCGGGAACGAAATAGCCTTCAGCACCGGACGATACACGTTCGGATCGATGGAATTAGCCTTCTGCATGGCATTGATCGCGGCCCACGCAGCGTCATAACCGAACGGCGCATACGAGAGAATCGCCACACCGAAATGCTTCTGGAATTTCTCGGCGAACGCCTTGCCCTGCGGCAGCTTCTCAAGCGGACTGCCGTATTCCCATGCCATCGCACCATCAGAGGCTTCGCCGGCAAGCTTCAGGAAATCCGCATCCATCACGCCACCGCCGCCCACGAACTGCGCATTAATGCCAAGCTGTCTCATCCGCTTCGCCACCGCCGCCGCTTGCCGGTCGAGGCCGCCAAAGAAGATCAGGTCGGTGCCCACACCCTTGAGCGCGGTGAGCTGAGCGCTGAAATCGACGGTCTGGTTGTCACTGTACTGACGCGCGACGATCGTGCCGCCCGCCGCCTTCACCGCTTTCTCGAACTCATCGGCTTCACCCTGGCCGAAGGCCGTCCGGTCGTCGATGATCGAAATCTTCTTCGCCTTCGTCACCGTTACCGCGTACGTTCCGGCGGTCCCGGCGTTCTGGGCATCGCTGGAAATGACAGTAAAGACGTTGTCGAACCCGCGCTGCGTAATGGTCGGATTGGTCGCCGCAGGATCGATCACAGGAATGCCGGCGGTCTGATAGACCTGCGACGCCGGAATCGTCGTGCCCGAATTGAAGTGGCCGACGACAACGGCTACACCGCCATCCACCAGTTTTTGCGCCGCCTGCACGCCGATCCGCGGGTCGGCCTGGTCGTCTTCCGCCTGAATGACAAAGTTGGCCGTCTTGCCGCCAATCTGGATCTTCTTTGCATTCGCTTCATCCAGCGCCAGTTGCACGCCGTTTTGCAGGTCCTTCCCGTAACCGGCGTTCGCGCCCGTCAGCGGGGCGGCAAAGCCGACCTTGACGTCGAACGTGTCGGCAGCGGCGGACAGCGGCAACCCGCCCAAGGTGGCGGCGGCACACGCAAGAATCCAGGCAAGCGGTTTGAGATTGGTTCGAAGATGCATTTTTATTCTCCTTCGGGGTTGAACAGGTCCGGCGAGCAGGGCGGTTAAGTTTCGCTTTCGCGTTTTGGTCTTATCTACACGTTTTCAACTCCATTTCCCGATACACGACTGCACCACGGCGAGCTTCCCGCAAGCAAGACGGGGTTTGCCCGTGCGCCATCATTATCGTGTGGACGAAAAAACCGGTTGAGCTTGTTGAACGAACTCGCGGACGACCAGCAGCAGATGCAATTTAGGAAGCCAAATTAGCGGCGTCTTGGCAGTTCATCGCATCGGCAATGCGGATTTCGGCATAGCGGGTTTAAGCGGATTGCCGAGGCTCGCGGAGCTGGCACTGCCGCCGCCGTGGTTGACGTGCTCCGGCAATACCCTGATGCACCCGATCACCTACCCGGTTCGACCCTGAAGATTGCGGCACAAACCGAACGCGCTTAAACGACAAAGACGTGTGATCTCCTCGTTATTCATATATATCGAATACATTACTAAATTATTTCAAATAAATATGTTAGTAAGCCGTAATAAATTGCTTTTGTAAGGGATTTTTCACCTCTATGTAATTATAATGAGAATCGTTCTCATTTATATTGACGTTCAAACTTTGCGTGGGTACGATTCGCTTCGCCGGTGCCTTCTGGATGGTGGCCCGGAGGACGTTTCAGCGCTGATGTGCGGGGTTATCGCGCATGTCGTCGTAACGTCTTTAGAACAATCAACACGACGCGTTAGTGCCGTCGCAACAAGAAGAGGATTTCGATGCAACCCGTCCAGCTCGCTCCGCGCAAATCGCGACACGATTCGCGCCCTGACGCGACCCTGCGCGCTGCCAACCAGCGCCGTGGTGCGCCTTTTCGCCGGGCAGTGCTCGGTACCAGCCTGGCGTTGTTCGCGCTGGCTTCATCGGCGGCATTCTCGGCGGCATTTGCCGCGGGCGCGCCGGCCAATCCGGACGCAACCCCTTCCGATGCCCCCGAAGCCGACCTGAACATCCAGGCGCAACAGGCGGGTCAGTGGACCGGCACATGGGGTCGCTCCACCCTGCTCGGCGACATGGGCGGCATCCGCTCATTCCTCGGCCAATATGGCGTGACGCTGCAAGCGACGGAAGTATCGGAATATCTGGACAACACGCGCGGTGGCCTGAAAACCGGCGGCACGTATGACGGGCTGACCACCGTTACCCTCGGTCTCGATACGCAAAAGGCCTTCGGCCTGCCGGGCGGCACGTTCAACGCGAGCGCGCTGCAAATTCATGGCCGTAACCTGAGCGAGTTCAACCTCGGTACGCTGAACACCGCGAGCGGGATCGAAGCGCAGGACACCACGCGCCTGTGGGAGCTCTGGTACCAGCAGTCGTTCCTGAACAAACGCGTGGACGTGAAGGTCGGCCAGCAAAGTATTGACCAGGAATTCATGGTCAGCAGCTATGCCGCCACGTTCGTGAACACCATGTTCGGCTGGCCGGGCCTGCCGTCGTATGACATGCCTTCGGGCGGTCCGGCGTATCCGCTGTCCGGACTTGGCGTGCGCGTACGCGGCCAGATCTCGCCTTCATTGACGGCGCTCGCAGGCGTGTTCGACGCAGATCCGCTCGGCAACAACCCGAACAATCTCAGCGGCACGAACTTCAACGTGCATAACGGCGCGATGTATATCGGCGAATTGCAGTACTCGATCAATCAGCCGTCCGATGGCGAGATGGTCGGCGTGCCGCAAAACGGTTTGCCCGGGACGTACAAGATCGGCTTCTGGTACAACAACGAACGCTTCGCTGACCAGAGCACTGACAACACTGGCCTGTCGCTCGCGAATCCGCTGAGCACGGGTACGCCGCAAAACCATAACGGCAACTACAGCTTTTACGCCGTCGCGGATCAGATGATCTGGCGTCCGGACCCCGACGAGCCGCGTAGCATCGGCGTGTTTGCGCGCGTGATGGGCGCGCCGGGCGACCGCAACCTGGTGAGCTTCAGCGCCAACGCGGGCATTGTGATGAAAGCCCCGTTCGCCGGCCGCGACAACGACAGCGTGGGCCTTGGCCTCGCCTACATCAAGGTCGGCAACCACGTGCATGACCTCGATATCGCGGCTGCAGCCGCAAGCGGCGGCCCGTACGGTATCCGCACGCAGGAAACCGCGGTCGAGGCGACCTATCAGTACCAGGTCAATCCGTGGTGGGTCATGCAGGGCGATCTGCAATACACCTTCAACGCGGGCGCCGGCCAGAATCCGAACGATCCCACGCAGCCGTTGCGCAACACGCTCGTCGTCGGCGTGCGCACCACTATCACTTTCTGATCGGCGTGATCTTGAACGCACGCACCCGAGGCTTTTGTATGAAACAACTTATCAAATCCAGAGCGCTTTCGGCCACGCTTTCGACCGCGCGTTTGGCCCTTACGTCAGCGGCGTTGCTGGCTGGCGGTCTTGTCAGCAGCGTGGCGCACGCAGCGCCGATCGGCTTTCTCGAGACGCTGCACAAGCACACCACGCTCATCAACACCGTGCCGTCCAACGGCGACCAGAACCCGTATGCAATCGTGGTCGCGCCGGTATCGTCGGGCACGGTCAAGCAGGGTGACGTGCTGGTAGGCAACTTCAACAACGCCGCGAACCTGCAGGGTACCGGCAGCACGATCATCAACTATCATCCCGACACCAATCAGATGACGGTGTTCGCCACCGTGCCGCGCGACCTGAAGGACTGTCCGGGCGGTATCGGCCTGTCCACCGCGATGACCATGCTGAAGTCGGGCTGGGTGATCATCGGCAGCACGCCAAGCAATGATGGAACGACCGGCACCAAGGGCGCGGGCTGCCTGATCGTGCTCGACAACCAGGGCAAGGTGGCGTCCACTATTGTGAGCGCGAACATCAATGACCCGTGGGGCAACATGGCGGTCGTCGATAACGGCGATCACGCGACGCTGTTCGTGAGCAATGCGGGCTTCGGCGTGGGCGGAGCGGACGGCAACCCGCCGGTGTTCAAGCAGGCGACCATCCTGCGTCTTGACCTCGATATCCCGCAAGGCAAGGCGCCGGTGGTCAAGCAGGAAACGGTGATCGCCAGCGGTTTCGGCGCGCAGGCTGACAAGGGCGTGTTCCTGGTTGGTCCGACGGGCTTGGCGTTATCGCAGGATCAGAAGCTGCTGTATGCGTCCGATGCCATCGGCAACCGCGTGACGGAAATCGATGAACCCATGACCCGCGATACCAGCGCGGGTGTCGGCCGCGAACTGACCGCCGATGGTTTCCTGCATCGGCCGCTCGCGATGGTGACGGCGCCCAACGGTCACTTGTTGGTCACGAATGCGTTGAACGGCCAGGTGGTGGAGATCGATCCGGCGACGGGCAAGCAACTGTATGCACGCTGGATCGATACCGACAAAGCGCAATCGCCGCCGGGCAATGGTGACCTGTTCGGCATCGCGATGACGCCTGAAGGCGATGGTTTTTATTACGTACAGGACGATGTAAACACGCTGGTCCTGGCGAAGTAACGCAAAGCAAGTAAAGTCAAGCAAAGCGAAGTAATTAGCAAAGCAGGGCGACATCATGGCAAACGATCAAGATTCACCACGCCGGCGCTTTCTGAAAGCCGGCGTTGCTGCGGGTGCGGCGTTAGGCGCAGGTTCCGTCGCGCACGCCGCGACCAAGGCACAGTTCAAGCAACCCGTCGACCCGATGCTCGTGGTCGAGCCGTTTTTCGGCGAGCACCAGGCGGGTATCGTGACGCCGCAGCAGAGCCACACCTATGTGGCGTCACTCGATCTGACGACCGACAAACGTGAGGAAGTGATCGGCCTTCTGAAAACGTGGACGGACGCGGCCGCGCGCATGTCGCGTGGCGACACGGCCAAGCCTTTGCCGACCGATGACAAAGCCGCACCCGATTCCGGCGATATCCTCGGCCTCGGTGCAGCGGGCCTCACGATCACGTTCGGTTTCGGCCCGGGGCTTTTCACGCACGAAGGCAAGGATCGCTACGGCCTGGCGAAGCGCCGGCCTGCCGCGCTGGTCGACCTGCCGCGCTTTAACGGCGACCAGTTGCTGCCGCAGAAAACCGGCGGCGACATCCTGATCCAGGCTTGCGCCAACGACGCTCAAGTTGCATTCCATGCCGTGCGCCAACTCTCACGCATGGGCTACGGCATTGTCGCCATGCGCTGGGGTCAGGCGGGTTTCCTCTCCGGTCCGCGTGGCCAGACACCGCGCAACCTGATGGGCTTCAAGGACGGCACCAACAATCCATCGACCGCGCAACCGGCGCTGATGAATCAGTTCGTGTGGGCCAACGCGCCCGACGCGCCGTGGATGAACGGCGGCACGTACACCGTCGTGCGCCGTATCCGTATCACGCTGGAACATTGGGACACAATGGAGCGCGGGTTCCAGGAACAGGTGATGGGCCGCGAGAAATACAGCGGCGCGCCGATCGGCAAGAAGAATGAATTCGATGCGCTGGACCTCGATGCCGCCGATAAAGACGGCAACCAGGTGATCCCGGAAAACTCGCATGTGCGTCTGTCGAACCAGGCGACGAATAACGGTGCGCAGATCCTGCGCCGTTCGTATTCCTACAACGACGGCACCGATTTTTATATCGAGCGGTGGCCGCCGTGGCGCCAGGAAACCGAGTACGACGCGGGGCTGATCTTCGTCGCGCATCAAGCCGATCCGCGCACCGGTTTCATTCCTATCAATGACCGGCTGGCGAAGTTCGACATGATGAATCAGTTCACCACGCACGTGGGCAGCGCGGTGTTCGCGTGCCCGCCGGGCGTGCGGCCGGGGTCGTTTATCGGCGCGGGGCTGTTTGAAGCCTGAATTGAGGCAAGTTGAAGTAATAAAGCACACGCCGGCGGCAAGCCGGCGCACCACAACAAAAGGAATGACTTTAATGAACTCCACACGCTCCCTGCCCGTGCTGCGCACGCTTTGCGGCATCGCGGTGCTGGCTGCCGCAGCGGCATTGCCGCTGAACGCAGAAGCGGCGACGCTGACCCTGTACAACGCGCAACACGAGCAGGTCGTGGCCGCGCTGGCGAAGGACTTCGAGAAGCAAAGCGGCATTTCGGTGAAGGTCCGTAACGGCGAAGGCCCTGCCATGGCGGCGCAACTGGTCGCGGAAGGATCGGCTTCTCCCGCCGATGTCTACTTCACCGAGAATTCGCCCGAACTGATGTTGCTCGACGAGAAAGGCTTGCTCGCCAAGACCGATGCCTCCACGCTCTCGACCATCCCGTCGCGCTACAACTCGCCGCAGGGCGACTGGGTCGGCGTGCTCGCGCGTGAAAACGTGCTGGTCTACAACACGAAGAAGATCGATGCGGCGCAACTGCCGGCATCGCTGATGGATCTGGCCAAGCCGGAATGGAAAGGCAAGGTCGGCATTGCTCCGAGCGATGGCGATTTCCTGCCGGTGGTCAGCGCAGTGATCGCGATGAAGGGCGAAGCGCAAGCGCTGGACTGGCTCAAGGGCCTGAAGAAAAATTCGCAGATCTTCGATGACGACGAAGGCGTGGTGGCAGCAGTGAATCGCGGCGGCGTGGCGACGGGCGTAGTGAACAACTACTACTGGGCGCGCCTGCACGTGCAACTCGGCGACAGCGCGACTCGCAGCGCGATCTATCACTTCGGCAACGGTGACGTGGGCGCGCTTGTGAACGTATCGGGCGCGGCGGTATTGAAGTCGAGCCAGAACCAGAAGGAGGCGCAGCAATTCCTGGCGTATCTCGTCAGCGAGCGAGCGCAGGACCTGATGGCCAAGGGCAAGATCGCGTTCGAATATCCGCTGCATGCAGGTGTTTCTCCCGATCCGCTGCTCAAGCCTTTCGACCAGTTGAGCCCGCCGTCGTTGACGGTTGAACAACTCGGCGATGACAGCAAGGCCGCGAAGCTGATGCGCCAGGCCGGATTACTGTAAGCGTATGCAAGTATGAGCGATGTCGTGAAGGCGGTTGGCGTATCCGCGCTGCCTGAACCCCGCAGCCGCAAACGCGCGCCGCGGGGTTTGCTCGTGGCGGCGGGATTGTGCGCGCTGCTCGTGCTGATGCCGCTCGCCTTCACGGTGTATCGCGCCGTGACGTTCGGCTGGGATGACGCCATCGAGCTGATTTTCAGGCCGCTGGTGGGCGAGCTGCTTATCAACACGCTGTCCATTACCGTGAGCGCCACGCTCGTGTCAGCGGTGGTGGGGACGGCGGCCGCATGGTTTATCGAACGAACGCGTTTGCCGGGGCGGCGTCTTTGGGCTGCGCTCACGGTCGCGCCGCTCGCCATGCCTGCGTTCATCACGAGTTACGCGTGGGTATCGCTGAGCCTCGATTTGCAGGACTTCGCGGGCGCGTTGCTCGTGATTTCCACCGCGTATTTTCCCCTCGTTTATCTGCCTGTCGCCGCCGCCTTGCGCGGCATGGACCCGGCGCTTGAAGAAAGCGCCCGCTCGCTAGGTTGCGGCCGTGTTGGCGTGTTCATGCGTGTGGTGTTGCCGCAATTGCGGCCCGCGCTGCTCGGCGGAATGCTGCTGGTGGCGCTGGGCGTGCTGTCGGAATTCGGCGCGTTCACGCTGCTGCGCTTTCGGACCTTCACTACCCAGATCTACGCCGAATACAGGACGAGCTTCGACAGCAGCGGCGCGTCGGTATTCGCCTGCATCCTCATCGCAATGTGCCTGTTCTGCCTCGCGCTGGAAATGCGCGTGCGCGGCGGCGCACGCTATGAACGCGTCGATCGGGGCGTGAGGCGTGCCGCATTGCGCTACGAACTCGGCGTATGGCGATGGGCGGTGGTCGCCGCGTTTGTCGCGCTGGCGATCGTGACGCTGGGCGTGCCTATCGGCATGATCGGCTTCTGGCTGACGCAAAGCGGCGCTGCGGCCATCACGCCGGCGGAAGTGTCGCCGGAACTGCTGCTCGAATCGACGTTGTCATCGATTGGTTATGGTTGCGCCGCGGCGGTCGTTACCACGCTCGCGTGCGTACCGCTGGCGTTCCTCCTGGTCCGTTTTCCCAGCAGGATCGCGACTACATTCGAACGTATTGTGTTCCTCGCGCAGGGTTTGCCAAGCCTCGTGGTCGCACTGGCGATCGTGTCGCTGGCCGTGCACGCGTTGAGGCCTCTGTATCAAAGCGCTGAACTGCTCGTTGTGGCCTACGCCATTCTGTTCTTGCCGCTCGCGTTGGTCAGCGTGCGCGCGGCGTTTACGCAAGCGCAACCGCGTCTGGAAGAGACCGCTCGGTCGCTTGGGCTAAGCTGGCGCGAAACCGTGCGGCGCGTGCTCTTGCCATTGGCAGGTCCGGGTCTGGGCGCGGGCGCGACGATGGTCTTCATCTCGGTCGTCACCGAACTCAATTCCACGTTATTGCTGTCACCCAGCGGTACACGCACGCTCGCCACGCAAGTCTGGATCGATACGTCCACGCTCGCGTTTGCCGCCGCCGCGCCGTATGCCGCATTGCTCGTGGGCATTTCGCTGGCGGCATCGATCGCGCTGTTTACGTTGCTCGGTCGATCGGCGGTAGCGGGGCGTGCGGCTGTTATAAAAGAAGGTCTACAGGCCGGTTCGCCGCCTGACAAGTAAATCGATATGAGCGAACTTCGCGTTACCAGCCTGACCAAATCCTTCGATGGTCAACCCGTGCTTCATGGCGTCGATTTATCGGTGGAACGCGGCACCCTGCTTGCCCTGCTCGGGCCGTCCGGCAGCGGCAAGACCACGCTGTTGCGGGTGCTCTGCGGCTTCGAACGGGCGGACGCCGGCACGGTTGAAATCGATGGCGTGCGGGTGGCCGGGCCGGGCATTCATGTACCGTCGGAAGCGCGGCGGATAGGCTATGTGCCGCAGGAAGGCGCGCTTTTTCCCCATCTTTCTGTGGCCGATAACATCGTCTTTGGCTTGCCGCGGCAGCAGCGAAGAGCACGGTATCGTGTGGATGAATTGCTGGCGCTGGTCGGCCTGCCCGCTGCGTACGGCGACCGGCCGCCGCAGGCATTGTCCGGTGGCCAGCAGCAGCGCGTTGCGCTTGCGCGCGCACTTGCGCCTTCGCCCTCGCTCGTGATGCTCGACGAACCGTTTTCTTCCCTCGATGCCGCCTTGCGGATCGAAACGCGCGAGGCCGTGACGAACGCGCTTGCGGCCACGGGCGCAACCGCGGTGCTGGTCACGCACGATCAGGCCGAGGCGTTGTCGCTGGGGCACGAGGTCGCGGTGTTGTGGCGCGGCCGTCTCGTGCAGACGGATTCGCCGGAGGCGGTGTATCGGCGGCCGGTGTCGCGTGAGCTGGCGAGTTTTGTCGGCGACGCGGTGATCGTGCCGGGATCGATCGATCATGCGAATTCGAAGCAGGTGGTGTGCGAGTTCGGCACCTTGCCGATCGCACGCGCGATGGCCGCAAGCGATGTCGATGTGATGATCCGGCCGGAGCAGATCCGGATTGTTTCCGATCATCGTTTGAACGGCGATGGTGTTCACGCAGTGGTCGAGAAAGTCGTGTTCTATGGCCACGATGCCAGCGTCATGCTGCGTTCCCTCACGGGCGAGCGCGGGGTGCAGATTCGCGTGGCGGGGCATTCGCATCCGCGTGTCGGCGAGCGCATCGTGCTGTCGGTCGAAGGCGATGTCGTGGCGTATCCCAAGGGGTAATTGAGGGCCGATTCTAATCGCCGGCCGTGTTCCTGGTTTGACAAAGTGCATATACACAACTATTATTGCGTGTATGACTACCCCCGATTTGTCCTACCTCGACTGCAACTGCTTCGCCATCCGTCAGGCGGCACGGTTTGTGTCGCAGCTTTATGAGCGCCACGTCAGCCAGGCAGGCGTGACGGCAGCGCAGTTCACGCTGCTTGCGGCAATCCATCGGCGGCCGGGCGTGACCATGGCGGAACTCGCGGATGCCATGGTGATGGAGCGCACCACGCTGGTCCGGGCGTTGAAACCGTTGCAGCGTGACCGCCTGGTCACGGTCGCGCAGCAAGACGCGAGTACGCGCGCCGTTGCGTTGTCCCTCTCCGACGTCGGCAGAAAGACGCTCGGCGAGGCATCGCTGCGCTGGCGCGAGGCACAGCAGGAATTCGAGGACAAGTTCGGCCGGGAACGCGCCGGGGAACTGAGAAAGTCGCTGCTTGAACTGACATCGATGGAATGAAACAGTCGCCGGCCGTGATGGCTGGCGTTTTTTTGCCTTATTAAGTGCATATGCACTACGGAGATTGGCATGGAAATCAAAGGAAAAGTCGTATTAGTGACGGGCGCGAATCGTGGCCTTGGCGAGCAGTTTGCGAAAGCGTTGCTCGCGGCGGGGGCATCGAAGGTATATGCATCGGCGCGCGATAAAAGCCAGGTCAAAGTGCCCGGCGCGGAAGCGGTGCAGCTCGACGTCACGAATGCGCAGAGCATTGCGGCTGCGGCCGACCGTCTGACCGACGTGCAGGTCGTCATCAACAATGCCGGCGCAATCATTGGCGGTTCGTTGCTCGATAGCGCGTCCATCGACGCCGTGCGCTCGCAGGTCGAGACCAACGCGATCGGTCCGCTTGCCATCACCCAGGCCTTCGCACCGATCCTGAAGCGCAACGGCGGCGGCGCGGTGGTCAACATTCTGTCGGTGCTGAGCTGGCTCACCATCGACAACACGGGTTCGTACAGCGCGTCCAAGTCCGCCGCGTGGGCGATCACGAACGGGTTGCGCACCGAACTGCGCGGGCAGAACACGCTGGTGGTCGGCGTGCATCCGGCGTTTATCGATACCGATATGACCGCGGGAATCGACGCGCCGAAGACATCGCCGGAAGAAGTCGTGCGTCAGGTGCTTGAGGGCATCGAGCAGGGCAAGGAAGAGATTCTTGTCGATGAAGTCGGACGCAGCGTGAAGGCGTCGTTGTCGTCGGCAACACCTGCGTATCTCACGCCGGCGCATTGAGATACGCAGATCAACCAGGAGCGATGAACCATGAGCCAACAACGTGAAATCGTGCTGTGCGAGCCGGTCAGGACCGCGATCGGCGCATTCAACGGCGCGCTGAAAGGCACGCCCGCGACGGAGCTTGGCGCGGCTGTTGTCCGTGAAACCCTGCGGCGTGCCGGGGTTGCGGGACAGGACGTGGACTCCGTCACCTTGGGCAACGTGATCCAGGCGGGCAACCGCATGAATCCGGCGCGTCAGGCGGCGGTGAACGGTGGTTTGCCTGTGGCAGTTCCTGCGCTGACCGTGAACCGCGTGTGCGGCTCGGGCGCACAGGCGATTGTATCGGCGGCTAACGAGATCACCGCCGGTTTCGTGCAGCTCGCGGTGGCGGGCGGCATGGAGAACATGGACCGCGCGCCGTATCTGCTCGATAACGGCCGTTTCGGGTATCGGATGGGCAACGCGGAAATCCACGACAGCATGTTGCGCGATGGTCTCGACGACGCGTTCTCCGGCAAACATTCCGGCTGGCATACGGAAGACCTGGTGACGCAGATGGACATTACGCGCGAAGCGCAGGACCGCTTCGCCGAGCGCTCGCAGCAACGTTTCGCTGCAGCGCAGGCGAAGGGTTGGTTCGCGGCGGAGATTGTCGGCGTTGAGGTGAAGGCGGGCAAGCAAAACGTTATCTTCAATATCGACGAACAGCCGCGCCCGGACACCACGTTCGCGACGTTGAGCAAACTGCGGCCGGCATTTCGCCCCGACGGAACGATCACCGCAGGCAACGCGCCGGGCCTGAACAGCGGTGCAGCGGCGATGCTCGTGGCGGATCGCGCGTTTGCCGAGCGCAAGGGGATCGAGCCATCGGTGCGGCTGGTCGCGTATGGCATTGCGGCGGTCGAACCGGGCATGTTCGGCCTGGGACCGGTGCCTGCCGTGCAGCAGGCGCTGGATCGTGCAGGCTGGAAGCTGGGAGATCTTGAACGTATCGAAATTAACGAAGCGTTCGCCGCCGTGCCTATCGCGGTTGCGCGCAAGCTTGGTTTGCCTGATGACGTCGTGAACCCCGAAGGCGGCGCGATTGCCCATGGCCACGCGATTGGCGCAACCGGCGCGGTGCTGGTCACGCGTCTCGTCCACGCGATGAAACGCGAGGGACTCAAGCGAGCGATGGTGACGTTGTGTATCGGCGGCGGCCAGGGTATTGCGCTGGCGCTGGAAAGCGTTTGATCCGGGTGGGTGAGGGCGAGTTCAGCGCGCTGTCGCTCCAACTTGCTCGACCGCGCGCGCACCCTGGATCCCCACCCGGTGATTGCGGGAAGGCGATCACTGGCCGACGCCGGAACTCCAGCCGATCGTACCGGGCATTTCGGTGGTTCGAGCCCTCTCAGTCAGTCGAACATAGCGGCGTGCTTTCGAATAAACGCCTCGACGGTCATTGGTGGCGTGCCGGTAAGATCCTCGACGACCGTATTCGTGCCTGCGAATACACCGTTCTGGTAATCGACGGCGACTGACATTAAATGCTGGGCAAACGTGTCGCTGAACTTGTCATCGTTATCTAGCCGTTTCTTGAAGAGTTCCAGGTCTATTGGCCGATATGCCACTTCGCGCTTCAAGGCTTTGCTCATCTCCGCTGCAATCTCGTAATGGTTCATCTCTACGGGGCCATGCAATGGATATATCTTTCCTGCGTGCGGCGCAGGATCCCGGAGGATGGCTGCAATGACGCGGCCCTGGTCTTCCGCTGCAATAGGCGCATGCCGCCCCTCGCCGAAAGGAAGTTGCAGCACGCCATCCTTCCTGATGCTTGCCACCTGCCCGGGATAGGTCAGCCATTGCGCGAAAAAGGTAGGGCGAAGGTGCGTAACCGGCGTATCGGACCAGTCAAAGATCCTTTCGGAAATCCAGTGATCGCGCGCGGCATGGCTCTTCGCCTCGCGGCGCGCAGAAATCTGCGACATGTTCACGATTGCGCTGATCCCCGTCTCGCGCGCAGCCTGCGCAAAATAAGCGCTGGCCGAGACGCCGCCTGATTCGATAGGGAACACAAAATAGGCAGAATAGATTCCGTCGAGCGCGCCGCAGACGTCGTCGATATCCGAGAGGTCTCCAACGACGATCTCGACACCCCGCGCCTTCAGCCGTTCAGACCGGTCGTCCTCCTTCCGGACCAATGTCCGAACCAGTTCACCCGCAAGCAGAAGCGCATCCGCCGCGGCCCCGCCGGTATCGCCTGTCGCGCCCGCTACAAAAATTGTCCGGTTAGTCATGGAGCATCTCCAAAAAAATTCTAGTTGGTCCGCGACATCCAGTCGATCCTCAATGAAGGGAACGAGAAGTGACGTCGCAGCTTATGCCTTTCGGTGTAACTTACCTGAGCCTCTTGGGAACGACTCGACAAGACGAGGGAAACAACAGGCCGCGTCGCCTTCTATAGCCCTTTTGCCTCAAGCCACGAACGGATCGCCTGGACAAGTTCGGTCTTGCGCTCGAGCGGGAGCCAGTGGCCGGCGGGCAGGTTCGTTACGGAAAGGTCCTGGCAGGCGCCGCGCATGGGTTCTCCGAGGCGACTGCGGTTGATGTCGGAGATGGCGTCCCAATCGCTGTTGACGAACAACACAGGCTGGCTTATGCGGCCGCCGTCGGGTGCAGCATGGGCATAGGCGATGTTGGCGGTGTCGTTCAGGTACCAGGCATTGACCGAACGGAAACCACTGGCCTGGAACGCCGCGACCAAGGCGTTAAAGTCAGCGGGCGTCCAGAGCGCTGGGTCAGGCGGTGTTGCCGGGGCGCGATGAGCCGAGCCATAACGACCTCCGTTTTTTGTGATCAGGGCGGACGGCGAGACCTGGCCCACGGACGCGGGGTTGCCGCGCCGATAGATCGACGCGAGGGTTGCCGGGATGTCCGCCTCGAAATCGCTAACTGTCTGGCTGAAGTGCGTCAGGTAAAAGCGGAAGTAATCCCACTGCCCGTCCGGATATTGATCGGCGGGATACAACTGACGGTCGATCAGCGGCACGAGATTAGGCAGCGCGAAGCCCTCCGGAAAGTAAGGGACTGAGATCAGCACCACGCCGCGACTGCGCTTCCCGTGGTGCGCGGCTAGCGCTCCGGCCACAGGGCTTCCCCAGTCGTGGCCAACCCAGATTGCCGGGCGCGCG
Source organism: Caballeronia sp. dw_19 (assembly GCF_018449515.1). Taxonomy (GTDB): domain Bacteria; phylum Pseudomonadota; class Gammaproteobacteria; order Burkholderiales; family Burkholderiaceae; genus Caballeronia. The sequence continues at coordinate 14,478 of NZ_JAAVUQ010000019.1, forward strand.
CCCAAATGATCGTGAAGCTCGACCATGTCGTCGACGATCTCGTTCAAGGCGTAGGACTCAGAGGCGGCCGGCGCCGATGAGCCGCCGTAGCCACGCATGTCCGGTGCAACGCAGCGCCAGCCTTCGGACGCGAAGGCCTCGATCTGCGTGCGCCACATGAGGCCGATCCCGGGCCAGCCGTGGAGAAAGATTATCAACGGCCCGTCGGCCGGGCCGGCCTCCAGGTAGCGTGTCGTGTGGCGGCGCGTGCTGAAGCTACGCACGGTCAGGTTAGAGACGTTACTTGAATTAGCGGCGGGGTTTACCGTGCCGCCGGCAGCCACAGATCCAGCCCCAAAAGCTGCTTTACTCATCAGCAGGCTTGCACCAAAGGCGGTTCCACTTTCGAGGAGAGCGCGGCGCGACATAGCTGACATAGCTGACATAGGGAGGTCCCATTTAGTCACGATTGATTATAGGAAAGGCCTGCGGACTCACCTGCTCCGGGTCTGGTCCGCCGCGTTCGCCGGTGTCGCGCGCGCTGATTGCCCGAACTTCCTCTGATACAAAGTACTGGGGATTAATGCCATGACGCCGGATAGATGTCCTTTCCGGGTACCAATCCCGTTGCGAGTCAGGTGGGGATGACGGTTCGCAGGAACTTCACGAGTTGGTCATTGACCACGTCAGGGGCTTCGTGCTGTACCCAGTGGCCGACACCATCGAGTTCGAGACCCCCGACGAGACCGGGAACGCCGGCGCGCATCTGGTCCACGGTAAGCGGATAAAGCTCTTTCAAGCCATCCGCCTTCCCCCAAATGAAAAATGAAGGTTGGGTAATCCTGGCGCCCTTCCACGGAGCGGACAAATAGAAGTACGGTTCGGCGGCTCGATAGTAGTTCAGACCACCGTGAAAGCCGGTGCGCTGGAATTCCGCGACGTTATGAGCGACGTAATCAGGTTCCGCCCATGACGGCAACGGTCCGGGGGCCGCACGGTGAAGGCTTCGTGCGGAATCCATGGGACTCCACCGCGTGTCTGCCGGAGCGGAGCCCGAGGCCCAATACAGAATTCCCGGAATGGTCACCGTGGCGTCGGCCCAGATCTGATCGGCGTCCGGTCGGATCTGTTCGAACATGTAGAAATCATCTTGATGGCCGGACTTCCGCATCTTCTCGAAGACGCTGACATCCCCACGAGGAACGAAAGGCACGCTCAGGCAGAACACAGCCTTAAATCGATCGGGACGCATCAGCGCCGCTTGCCATACGTGGGTTGCACCCCAGTCGTGACCCACGAGGACGGCACTCGGGATCTTCAGCGCATCGAGCAGACCAACCAGGTCACCGACCGTTTGCAGTGGCGTGTACAAGGCTGCGTCCGCCGGAGCCGAGCTGCGTCCGTAGCCGCGCATATCAGGAGCAATTGCTCGATATCCGGCAGATGCGATTGCTTTCATCTGTCGGCGCCACGTATAGGAGGTATCTGGAAATCCGTGGCAGAAGAGAACGGCAGGCCCTTCCCCTTGTTCAGTTACGTGCAAGGTGACGCCATTGGTAGCAATGTCGTACTCCTTGAGGCCCTCGTCGCCGCCAGGGCTCTCTGCTTCAGCCTGTTGACCCAGCAGCAGGCTTGCAGCAACGGCAGTCCCACTCGCGAGGAACGTGCGGCGAGAAATAATTGACCTGGAAACTGAAGCGGATGCTGTGATATTGCCAACCATAGGGTTGCCTCGAATAGAGATGCGTGAACTCGGGAACCCGCTCATGGTAGAACCTGGCAATACAGTCGGAAGGCCGTATATCCGACAATTCTGGCCATACTTGCGCAGTCGTGCGCATCACGTCAGTATCGACAGTAGAATCGCCGCGCGTCAGGCGTGATCGCGAAAGCAATGCCTGAGCGCCGGTTGCCAGCCGCACCAGTGGAATTATTGTGGAAGCTGGCAGATGTGGCGCGTTCGCATCAGTGATATCGCTGATCAATGTGATTCGACAGTCGGCACGGCTCGCGCACTGCGCCGGCATGCAAGGCTTAAAGTTGGCTGTACAACCTTCCAGGATTTGTCATGTTGCGCATCGGCTACATCGTCGTTCCAAACTTCCAGGTCATGATCTTCGGCGGCCTGACGGTGTTTGAAATGGCGAACCGGATGACTAAAGAACCGCACTACGACATACGTCTGATATCTGAAGGCGGAGGACCGGTTCGAAGTTCTCTTGGATATTCGGTTTTGACGGACAGTTTCGATGATGGCGGTTTCGACACGGTAATCATCGGCGGCGTCATTGATGGCGTTTACACGGCGAGCCCCGCACTGGTCGATTATTTAAGAGGAGCGGTGAAAAACACTCGCCGCGTTGCATCAATGTGCACGGGAGCCTTCTTTTTGGCTCAGGCCGGCGTTCTTGACGATCGGCGCGCCACGACCCACTGGGCGCACGCACGCGAATTGCAAACGACGTATCCGAGAATCAACGTCGAAGAAGATCGTATATTTATCGTGGATGGTCCGGTATGGACATCTGCGGGCATGACCGCGGGAACTGATCTCGCGATTTCGATGGTAGAACGGGATCTTGGTGTAAAAATAGCGCGGACTATTGCCAAGCGAATGGTCATGTTCCATCGACGTGCCGGCGGACAGTTACAGCACTCGACGTTGCTGGATCTCGATGCGAAGACCGATAGAATCCAGACCGCATTGGTCTATGCGAAAAGCAATTTGCACACCCCACTGACGGTCGACAGACTCGCTGAAGCTGCCAATTTGAGTGTGCGGCAGTTCACTCGCGCATTTCGTGAGGAGACGGGGCAGTCACCCGCGAAGGCTGTCGAGAATTTGCGGCTGGAAGCTGCGCGTCTCATGGTTGAGCAGGGAAGGTTGCCAATTGACGTCGTTGCACGAGAAACCGGTTTTGCTGATCCCGACAGAATGCGTCGCGCGTTTTTGCGAGCCTTCGGTCAACCGCCCCAGGCTATCCGCCGCAACGCGCGTGGCCATGCGAACGGTTGATATATAAATTCCTCTTCCCACCGGTGGCGACGTACCGTCGCGCCCGGTTAAGCACGAATTGTCGTTCGGTGTACACGGAATTCAGGGTGGGGAACTTACGCTGGTCTAACTGTAACGCGCACAACCTATCTGTCGTCGGCGGCACTATCCTGCCTCCGCGATTTTCATGTTCTGCGGCACAAGCAACGGCATTTTCCGCTTTCGCGTGACGCGGGTCGGTGATAGCGATCGTTAAAAAATCCTACTAAATCAAGGCGTATTTTTTCACCATTTACGGCAACTGACAGCTCCGGGATCGCTCAGGATTGTTGGAGAAACGCGGTCCAGCGCGCTAAGCGGACGAATAACGCGAGAAGTTGGCGGATTACAGCGATAGTCTTTCGCATGGGGACGGGACGCGGACAGTAAGGTGAAAGCTCGTTTGGCGGCCCTTCGGAATCGGCTAGAGCCGGGTGTCGTCATTCTTGTTTTTCGGAGTGCACGAGCTATGAGAATCCCCCTGTCCGCCGGCATTGCCGCGCTGTTCCTGAGCACCAGCGCGCTTGCGCAACAACCGATCGCTTTTCCGATGCGCAGCCAGAGTCCGGCGCAAACCAGTATCGATACCGCCATGTGCTACAGCTACGCCAATCAACATACCGGCGTGGTGATGGCACGCGTGTCCCAGGCGCCTGAAAAGCCGAAGACCGTGAAGCCTGGTGTGGTGCATCCGGTTGCGGTGGCGGCGCCGTTGCCATCGTCGGCGATTGCGATTTCGCCTGGGTCGGCGCCGGTTGCTGCATCGGCGATGGAGGCATCCTCGACGCCCACGCCCGGGGTTGCTGCGGATGCTCGCGCGGCCGCGCACGCAAGTTCGACTTCCGCCGATGCACCTATGCCCGCGTTGCCACCGCCCGAGCCGCCGATGGTTCAGTACTGGCGATCATATGGCGAATGTATGACCGACCGTGGGTATATGGTGCGGTGATTTTTCGCTCGCGCCGGTGGACGGGGATGGGTTTTGGGGTTTTGGGGTTTTGGGGTTAGTGGTTGGGGTTTATGCTGGGGTGGTCGGTTCTGGGGGTGGTGGTCGGGGTCTATGCCGGGGTGGTCGGTTCCGGGGTTAGCGGTCGGAGTCAATGCTGGGTTGCTGCTTTCGGCCGTGGTGGTCTGCAAGAGTCGGATTTTCTCTTTATCACTGTTAGCCACTGTGCGTGGCGGCACGTCATTTCTTTGTCCAAAGCGACAAAGAAACGAAGCAAAGAAAGCGCTTTCAACCACGCTACCCTAAGTGTCCACAGCGTGCAGTTTTGATTCATAGGTGCCCCAAAAGCACGGTGCTCGCCAGAGCGGAGGATGTGTGAACCCCTCCTTCTCCGAACACCGATACCCACACGCTTCGCCACCAGTGATTGAACCTGCCCAAGGGACACCCCGCGCTATCCGCGGACGACCTCCCTCCAAATATGTACGCGACGGACCACGTCGCTAACCACCAAGACACGGCCCACGCGGATGCATCGGGCCGTAGCTGGCGAGAAGAATCGTGCATGCCGCGTAACAACCCACCAAACATGAAGCCGTAAATATGCGTTCGGTCGTGTAGCCCACCAAAAAGCAGCGCACGGTCGGCCAACGCACCAAAAAACGCGGCAGCGAATACGCGTGAGGCCGTGCGGGTCCCTCGGCAATTCGTGCTTGCCCGAGAGCGTACGGGGCGAAGCGTGTTCGTGTCAGGATTCGCGAGAAGGAGGGGTTCAAACATTCTTCGCTCTGGCGAGCACCGTGCTTTTGGGGCACCTATGAATAGAAACTGCACGCTGTGGACACTTAGGGTAGCGGGTTGTAAAAGCGCTTTCTTTGCTTCGTTTCTTTGTCGCTTTGGACAAAGAAATGACGTGCCGCCACGCACAGTGGCTAATAGTGATAAAGAGAAAATCCGACTCAGGCAGACCGCTAACGCCGAAAGCAGCAACCCGGCATAGACCGCGACCGCTAACCCCGGAACCGACCAACCCAGCACTGACCCCGCCCACAGCCCCTGAAAGCATCAACCCTGAGCCCCTAAGCATGTCATGTCAACTCAATACCACCCGTATTACGCTATATTTACAAAAATATAGCGCAGCAAAAAAACGCGAAATACCCGCGGCGGTATCCACAGACCGGTCAAACGAATTTAATGGGTCACGTGTAACCGGCCATCACCCCTGGACGAACTAACAAACAGACGCGCAGAGAATAGTGGGGTTGATAAACCGCGCCACACACCGGTTGAAATAGTCCACAGGCCCTTCAAAATTCATCACGATTTTCCCGTTCCGAGGGATTAAAGCCGTGATTGAAGTGTTTGCCTGTTAGAACCACAACCGCGGTTCCCTGTAGCGAACCCCGAAAGCCGATCACACAAAGAACGGCCTTCCTTGAAAAGTTGGTTTTGTTCAGGAGCACATCATGCAGACCCGGCGTCGATTTATTTTCGCAGGCAGCGTTTTTGCGGCAGCGGCGTTTGCCGCGTTTAATCAACGTCGCGTGTTGGGTGCAACCGGAAAAGGCAGCAGCACCGCCGATGAATCGTTCGAGGTCGTTCACCCTGACGACCAATGGCGCCGTCTGCTGACGCCTGCGCAATACAACGTACTTCGGCACGAAGGCACAGAACGTCCTTACAGCAGCCCTTTGAACGACGAACATCGCAGCGGCACGTTCGCGTGCGCCGGATGCGAGCTCGACGTCTTTTCGTCGCGTACGAAGTTCGACAGCCACACCGGCTGGCCGAGCTTTTGGGCTCCGCTCGACCACGCGGTGGGAACGCATGAGGACTTGTCTTTCGGCGTCTCGCGTACTGAGGTGCATTGCCGGCGTTGCGGTGGGCATCTGGGCCATGTCTTCGATGACGGTCCAAAACCCACAGGTTTGCGCTATTGCATGAACGGCCTGGCAATGACGTTCAAACCCGCCGCTGCCTGAGCGTTATCTAAGCGTTACCCGAGTACGCCGCCTGATCCGCTGCACAAGCTATCGAAACTGCTTTGCGCTGAATCCCGACCACCAAAAGACCTAAGAACCTTCACGCTCATGTTACTCATTGTCCTGGCTTATCTTGGCGGCGCGCTCACTATCCTGAGCCCCTGCATCCTGCCCGTGTTGCCCTTCGTGTTCTCGCGGGCGGATCAACCGTTCGTGCGTAGCGGCCTGCCCTTGCTTGCCGGCATGGCCATCACCTTTGCAGCGGTCGCGACGCTCGCGGCAGTGGGCGGCGGCTGGGTGACGCAGGCGAACCAGTACGGCCGCTGGCTTGCTGTCGCATTGCTGGGTATCTTCGGCTTGACGTTGCTGTTGCCAAGCTTCGCCGAACGCCTCATGCGTCCGTTTGTCAGCGCGGGCAACCGGCTGACCGAATTTGCCCAGGCCGATGGACAACAAGTGCGCGCGAGTTCGTCGTTCCTGCTGGGCATTGCGACCGGCTTGCTGTGGGCGCCATGCGCCGGCCCGATTTTGGGCCTTGTACTGACCGGTGCGGCATTGCGCGGCGCGAGTGTCGGCACGACGCTGCTGCTGGTCGCTTACGCGGCAGGGGCTGCGACGTCGCTGGCGGTGGCGTTGCTCATCGGCGGCCGGGTGTTTGCTGCAATGAAACGCTCGCTGGGGGCGGGCGAGTGGATTCGTCGCGGTATTGGCGCTGCGATGTTGCTCGGTGTTGTCGCCATCTCGTTAGGACTCGATACCGGCGTGCTCGCGCGCGTGTCGACTGTTGCCACGGGCGGCATCGAACAGAAACTGGTGGACCTGTTATCAGGCGGTACGGCGCAGGCCAAGGCTGTCAACAACGAAACGGCGACACCCGCCCAGACCGCCACGGCAACCGATGCCGCCGCCGGACCCGCGATGATGCGTGCAGCCGCTCCCGCCGACGCGCCGCTGTCGCTGCCGGTGGAAGGCGAATTACCGTCGTTGTCCGGCGCCGTTCAATGGCTCAATTCGCCGCCGCTGACGGCGCAGGATTTACGCGGCAAGGTCGTGCTCGTCGATTTCTGGACTTACTCGTGCATCAACTGTTTGCGCTCGTTGCCTTACGTGAAAGCGTGGGCGCAGAAGTATCGTGATCAGGGGCTGGTCGTGATCGGCGTGCATGCGCCCGAGTTTGCATTCGAGCGCAACGTGGACAACGTTAAGCGAGCGACGCACGATCTGGGTGTCGACTATCCGGTTGCCATCGATAACAACTACGCAATCTGGCGTGCATTTGGGAACCAGTACTGGCCGGCGCATTATTTTATCGATGCCAAGGGGCAGATTCGTTTTCATCACTTTGGCGAAGGGGACTACGCGCATTCGGAACAGGTGATCCAGCAGTTGCTGGCGGAAGCCGGTCACGCGAATGCGGGCGCGATGGTCAGCGACGAAACCGTAGCGAAGGGCGTGCAAATGGCCGCCGATAACGCCGACATGCAGTCGCCGGAAACCTATGTAGGCTACGAGCGTGCGGAGAACTTTGCTGACCACGGCGGCGAGTCGCATGACCGCGTTCACACGTATGCGGCGCCTGCTCAACTCGCGCTTAACGACTGGGGTCTGGCGGGTGCATGGAAGGTAGAAGCCGAGCAAGCGACGCTGGCGGCATCGACGGGAACTATCGTTTATCGATTCCACGCGCGTGACTTGCATCTCGTGCTCGGACCAGGAAAGGACAACAAGCCGGTGAGGTTTCGCGTGAGCATCGACGGCGCGGCGCCGGGCGACGCACACGGGTCGGATGTCATGGCCGATGGCACCGGCACGGTCACGGAGCAGCGCTTATATCAACTCGTACGCCAGCCGGGCGATGTAAAAGATCGCACCTTCACCATTGAATTCCTGGATCCTGGTGTCGAGGCATATGCGTTCACGTTCGGTTGAGTGGCGAGAAGCGAACGCATAGGGCGCGGCCTTATGCGTCGTTGAAGCGATAAATCAGCAGGCGGCCTTTATAGGCGGCAGTATCGTCGAAGGCGATTTTATCCAGCCGTTCCTCGCGCATCTGGAAGCCGCGGTCGCCCATTTGCCGGTTGAACGCGGCTCGATTGCCCCGGTCGGGGTCCACGATCCAGACCTCCGCCGCCGCCGACGCATGCAGTCCGATGAACGCGGCGAGCGTTGCGTTGGCATCGCGTTCGTAGAGCAGGTCGCTGCCCATGATCAGGTCGAAGCGGCCATCGACAATACGGCGTCCTGCCTCATCTTCCAGCGTGTCTTCCAACTCGGGGATGGACCAGTTGCCGTGCCGGTATTTCATGGGCGGCAGGTGATTCAGGCGCAGGTTTTTATCGAGGAAGTCTGCGGTCAGTGGATGGCAATCGCTGGCGGTTACGTCCGCGCCGCGACGGTGTCCGACGAGGCTGGCGAGTGCCAGTCCGCAGCCGATTTCGAGAATTCGTTCGTCCAACAATACTGGCCGCAGGGCGAGGCGTGCGGCGAGATGTGCGCCGGATGGCCACAGCATGCCGAATAGCGGCCACATGGCGGAAGAGATGCCGATTCGTTCGGCGTCGCCGGTGGGGTCGGAGAATTGCTGAAGATCCAGCAGCGAGCGAATGATGAGGTCTTCAACGCCAGCAACGGCGATGTTTTGTTGCTTGGTCAGGTAACCGGGCATCAGGGGGGCGCAAAGTGAAGCCGCGCGGGGAGACGGGGACGTAGTATGCGCCAGTTTGGGCGTCGGGGGCCGGGATGTCCCGCGTGCGTGCTGTTTTGGGTGTTCGTGTGAACGACCTTCCTTCGTGTTTGTCCCTATCGCGCCCGCCGGCCTCCACTCCAATAATGTAATCCATTACATCCTGCGGGCTGTGAGTTGAAACAAATGACGGATTCATTTCGCACCGCCGATGAAATCTCGATCTCCGATGTCGCCCAGAAGGCGGGCGTATCGGTCGCGACTGTTTCCCGCGTCCTCAACGGCCACACCAACGTACGTGAACCCACCCGCGACAAAGTGCTCGCAGCGGTTGCGGCCAGCGGGTATCGAATCAATGAACTCGCCCGCAATTTGCGCACTGCCGAAAGCCGCATGCTGCTCACCATGGTTCCCGACTTCGGTAACCCGTTCTACGCCGCCATCGTTCGCGGTATCGACAGCGTCGCCCGTCAAAACGGCTATTTCATGCTGCTCTGCGATACAGGCGCCGATCCTGGCCGCGAGCGCAGTTACTTCGACCTGCTGCGAGGCCGCCGCGCCGACGGCGCCATCTGTCTCGATCCTGCCGCCATTCAGCAGGCGCTAGTCGAGGAAACTGCCACGCTGCCCTGGGTAGCGTGTTGCGAGTTTGATCCCGCGGCAGGCGTGCCGTATGTAGGCATCGACAACTATCAAGCCGCCGGCGATGCAGTACGCTACTTGCTCAGCCAAGGCCACCGGAAAATCGCGCTGATTAATTCGGGCCGAGGCTATTTATATAGCCGCCAGCGCGCAGAGGGCTATCGCGATGCGCTGAGCGCTGCGGGGATCGACGCTGATGCCGCCTGGCAGATCGACCTCGATACCCTCGATTACGCAGCCGGTGAAAGCGCCGCGCGCAAGCTGACACGCCTGCGGCGCAACCGACCGACTGCTGTGTTCGCCGTCTCCGATACCCTCGCCATCGGCGTAATCAACGGCTTGCGGGGCGTCGGCTTGCGCGTGCCGGACGACATGGCCGTAATGGGCTTCGACGATATCGCCGTCGCCGCGCAAATCGATCCGCCGCTGACGACGGTCGCTCAACCCATGCGCGAACTCGGCGAAACCGCCGCGCGCCTGCTGCTCAAACGCCTGCGCGAACCAAACGTACACGTGCCCGGCGTGCTGCTCCCGCACAAGCTGATGATAAGAAGGAGCGCGTGATCATGAGCCTGGCCGTCAGCTTCGACAACATCGAAAAACAGTTCGGACCGGTTCGCGTGCTGCACGGCGTGAGCTTCGACCTCGCACCTGGACGCATCTACGGCTTGCTTGGCGAGAACGGCGCGGGCAAGTCGACGTTGATGAAAATCCTCGCCGGCTATGAACGCCCGAGCGCGGGCACGTTCTCCATCGACGGCGTCGTCAAGTCCTTCGACAGTTCGCGCGATGCCGAAGCCACAGGCATCGTGCTGATCCATCAGGAGCTGAACCTCGCGGATCATTTGAGCATTGTGCAGAACATGTTTCTCGGTCATGAGAAACGGCGCGGCTTCTTCCTCGATGAACCCGCCATGCGCGAAGACGCACGCGCGCGTCTCGCCGATGTCGGCCTGCACAAGCACCCGGATACACGCGTGCGCGACCTGATCGTCGCGGAGAAGCAACTCGTGGAAATCGCCAAGGCCATGCTGCGCGATGCCCGCCTCTTGATCATGGATGAGCCCACCGCCACGCTCACGCCCGCTGAAACGCAACGCCTGTTCGCGTTGATGGCGCGGCTGAAGGACGACGGCGTGACCATCGTTTATATCTCGCACAAGCTCGATGAAGTGGAGCTTGTCACTGACGAGGTCATCGTGATGCGCGATGGCCGTTTCGTCACGCGCGGGTTGACTGCCGAGACCACGCGCCAGCAGATGGCGAACCTGATGGTCGGGCGCGAAGTGTCCGACATGTTCCCCGATAAACCCGTCATCGCCACCGATGCCCGCGTTGCGTTCAAGGTGGATAACGCCTATGTGCCGGGATGGGCGGAGAACGTGAGCTTCTCGGTGCGGGCAGGCGAAGTGTTCGGTTTCGCGGGACTTGTAGGCGCGGGACGCACGGAACTCTTCGAGGGACTGGTCGGCCTGCGGGCGCGCACAGCGGGACGCATCACGCTCGACGGCGAGAGCATCAATCCGCGCGATCCCCGCACCGCGATGAAACATGGCATCACGTACCTGAGCGAGGACCGCAAGGGACGTGGCCTGCACGTCGACATGGAGTTGAAAGACAACCTCACCATGATGACGCTGGAGCGCTACGCGCATCCGCTGCTCGACGCACAAGCAGAACGCGATGCGCTTAAAAAGGCGGTCGGCGATTTCGGTATCCGCACGGGCAACCTGGCGAGCCGTGCGCGCATGTTGTCGGGCGGCAATCAGCAAAAGCTCGCGCTCGCGAAGTTCCTGCACCCCGATCCACGCGTGGTTGTTCTCGACGAGCCCACTCGCGGTGTCGATGTCGGCGCGAAACGCGATATCTATTTCCTGATCCACGCGCTCGCCGCTGAAGGCCGTGCGGTGATCGTCATCTCATCGGAACTGATCGAGCTGATTGGTTTATGCCATCGCGTGGCGGTGATGCGCGGCGGCCAGCTTGTCGCCACGCTTGGGCCCGGACATCTGACTGAAGAGAGGTTGATCGCGCATGCGACCGGCACACACTGAAGGCGTTGAAGGATCGAGCCGGCTGGGCAACATCGCGCGGCGGCTGCACGGCGTCGGGCCACTGCTCGGGCTGGTCGCGCTATGCATAGGCGGCACGCTGCTGAACCCGGATTTCGCCACCTTCGACAACGCGATGAACGTCCTCACGCGAACCTCGTTCATCGGCATCATTGCCGTGGGGATGACCTTCGTGATCATCTCGGGCGGTATCGATCTGTCTGTCGGATCGATGGCCGCATTGATCGCGGGCAGCATGATCTGGATCATGAACGCGCTCGCGCACGGCGTGGGCGGACGCACCCTTGCGCCACTCGCCATTATCGCTGTCGGTGTTGTTTTAGCCCTTGTTTTAGGGGGTCTTTTCGGTTTGGCACATGGCCTGCTCGTGACCAAGGGGCGGATAGAACCGTTCATCGTGACACTGGGGACGCTCGGCATTTTTCGTGCGGTGCTGACGTGGCTCGCGGATGGCGGCGCGCTCACGCTCGACAACAATTTGTCCGATCTCTATGGCCCTGTGTATTACGCCAGCCTCTTCGGCATTCCCGTGCCGATCTGGGTGTTCCTGATCGTCGCAGCGGGCGGCGTGATCGTGCTGAACCGGACCGTGTTCGGGCGGCATGTGCAGGCTATCGGGTCGAACGAACAGGTCGCGCGTTATGCGGCCATTCGCGTCGATACCGTGAAGATAGTCACGTATGTGCTGCTTGGGCTGTGTGTAGGCGTGGCGACCGTGCTGTATGTGCCGCGCCTCGGGTCCGCAACCCCTACGACCGGCCTGCTCTGGGAGCTTGAAGCGATTGCGGCGGTGGTCGTTGGCGGAACCGCGTTAAGGGGGGGCGAAGGGCGCGTGATCGGGACGGTGATCGGCGCGATCCTGTTGTCGGTGATTGCGAACATCCTGAATCTCACCAGCATCATCAGCGTGTATCTCAACGCGGCAGTGCAAGGCGCCGTGATTATTTTCGTAGCGTTTTTACAGCGTGGACGTCGTTGAAGTGTGTTCGAACCGTGCCCTGACATCCTCTCAGGCGCCTGTCAAAACAATGGAGACACAGCATGAAAAACATTCTTCGCGCACTCGGCGCCCCACTCGTTACATTAGCGCTGGCGGCGGGCGCCGTCTCGGCCAACGCTGCCGATAAAGTCACGCTCGGCGTCGCTATCCCGACGGCGACGCACGGCTTCACCGGCGGTATTGTCTGGTGGGCCAACGAGGCTAAAAAGGAACTGGAACAGGCGCATCCTGACCTGAAGATCATCATCAAGACCGCGGCCGGCGCGCCGGAACAAGCGAATCAGTTGCAGGACCTGGTGACGGTGAACAAGATCAACACGCTGGTGATTTTCCCGTTCGAATCGGCTTCCTTGACGCAGCCGGTGGCGCAGGTCAAGAAGAAGGGCGTGTACGTGACCGTGGTGGATCGCGGGCTCACCGATACCAGCGCGCAGGACGCGTACGTAGCCGGCGACAACACCGCATTCGGCAAGCTGCCGGCTGAATATCTCGCGAAGACGATGGACGGCAAGGGCGATATCGTGGCGTTGCGCGGCATCCCGACCACGCTCGATAACGAACGCTGGGCTGCGTTTGAATCGGTGATCAAGCAGCATCCCGACATGAAGATCCTGGATGCCAAATACGCCAACTGGAATCGCGACGACGCGTTCAAGGTCATGCAGGATTACCTGACGCGTTTCAAGCATATCGACGCGGTCTGGGCGGCCGATGACGACATGATGATCGGCGTGCTGAAGGCCATCGATCAGGCGAAGCGTACGGACATCAAGCAGGTATTTGGCGGCGCGGGATCGAAGGAAGCGGTCAAGCGGATCATGGACGGCGACAAGCTCGTGCAGGCGGATGTGTCGTACTCGCCCAAGTTCATCTATGACGCGATCAAGCTCACAGCTGAAGCCCGTTTGAAGGGCGAAAAGTTGCCGCCGACGACCATCATTCCTTCGGTGCTGATCACGAAAGACAACGCCAAACAGTTCTATTATCCGAATTCGCCGTTCTGAATTCCGGGCGGTTTGAACACAGCTACGTTAGCGGATCGATGCTCATGAAAACCATCAAAGGCCCCGCCATTTTCCTGGCGCAGTTTCTAGGCGACACCTTGCCCTTCGATAACCTCGCGCATCTTGCGGGCTGGGCGAAGGGCCTGGGTTACGAAGGTATCCAGGTGCCGTGCGATCCGCGGCTGATCGATCTTGAGCAGGCTGCAAAGAGCGATGCATATTGCGACGATCTGCTTCGCGTAGTGGGCGACGCGGGCGTTAGCATCACGGAGTTATCGACGCATTTGCAGGGGCAGCTCGTCGCGGTTCACCCGGCCTACGACACGCTCTTCGATGGTTTTGCCGCCGCGCATGTCCGCGGCGATCCCAAGGCTCGCACGGCTTGGGCGATCGAACAGGTCGGGTTCGCGGCGGCGGCATCGAAGCGCCTGGGGTTGAGCGCCCATGTGACGTTTTCCGGGGCGTTGGCGTGGCCTTATTTGTATCCGTGGCCGCAGCGTCCACAGGGTCTGGTGGAGGCCGCGTTCGAGGAACTGGCGCGGCGCTGGCGGCCGTTGCTCGATGCCTTCGATCAGGCTGGCGTGGATGTTTGCTACGAGTTGCATCCGGGTGAGGATTTGCATGACGGCGTGACCTTCGATCGTTTTCTTGCTGCTGTCGACCATCATCCGCGCGCGAACATTTTGTTCGATCCGAGTCACTTCTTGCTGCAGCAACTGGACTACCTTCAGTTCATCGATATCTATCACGAACGCATCAAGGCTTTCCATGTGAAGGACGCCGAGTTCCGCCCTAACGGCCGGCAGGGCGTGTACGGCGGTTATTCGGGGTGGGTGGATCGGGCAGGGCGATTCCGGTCGCTGGGCGACGGGCAGATCGACTTTGGAGCGATCTTTTCGAAGATGGCGCAGTACGATTTTCCCGGCTGGGCTGTGCTTGAATGGGAGTGCGCGTTGAAGCATCCGGAGGATGGCGCGCGGGAGGGGGCGGACTATATCCGCAAGCATATTATTCGCGTAGCGGATCGAGCGTTCGATGACTTCGCCGGAAGCGGCGCGAACGGTGAGCAAATACGGGAGGTGCTGGGGTTCGGGCCTTAAAACTCGGGCTTTAAGACTCGGGCCTCAAGACCCGGGTCTTGAAGCACCGAACGCCAGTCCATCACCCTGTCTCCAGGCCGGCCCCGAATTTTCTTAGCCAAGACCCGGCCCAATCAGGATAAAGCTCGTCACGTCGGTCATCGTACGCGGTTGACGACCGGGACGCAGGCGTCCCGCGATTCGAACCAGGGTGCGATCATCAAGGTGAGCAGTGACTGCTCTCGCATACTGTTCCTGATCGAGTACGACGCGGGCCTTGACGATCTCGCCCTCACGCAAGAGCAGCGCCACGACTACCTCGCCGGCCCGATTTCCTTCAATATCGAATTCACCGTTCAGATGCTCGACTGTTCCGATGAAGACGTCGTCGCGGTCACGCTCGACCGCACGCAGTTCCCGGCGCACGTCGTCAATACGCCCGAAGTAATCGCTTCGAATCCTGATGTTCTCACCGGGCGTGGCGTCCTGCGGTAAGGCCACAGTTGTCGCCCAACGAAACGACATATCGATGTTGTTGCGCACGTCGTCATTGTGAAGACGAGTCAGCGCTTCGCAAAGATTCGACGAAACGACTGGCGAGGCCGCTGCCTTTTGCGAATCCACGAAACGGCTCAGCCCGTCCTCTTCGATGGCCCTGACGAGTTGGCGCACGCCATTTCTGGCGGTAAGCATGGTCATGCGCACAAACGAGTCGTTCGCCTGCGCGAGGTCGGGCATGGAAGGCGTTTCCATAGCGTCGACAGGACACGACACGCGGACCACGAAGCTGCCTCGCTCGGTATGTCCGAACCGTGCATGACCGGCAAGCTGTGTAGCTTCCGCCCTGTGCAGACGCGGGTGATGAGTCTGGGGACGCAATACGGTACAGGCCGACGCGAGCAAAATCTGCTCAGCGCCCAGCAGCAACGAAGCGGCGAACGACAAGGGCAGGCCGTCATCAATCGAGCCGCCGCTCGTCACGCGGTAGTAAATGGAGTCGTCACGCGAGATGGCAGCGAGCTGAACCAGATCCGCCAGCTTCATACCCTGCAGGTCTGCGAGCTTGGACAAGGCGAGTTCGCATGCCTCGGCGTAGTCCGGCGCATCCTGATCCATCGGAATAACGATCTGGCGACGCGGCGCGGCGGCGTGATGCATGACGTAAAGACGGTCCACGATGCCATCGGGCAGCGACTCCCATCCCAGCGATTTCACGAAATCACGCAGGCCTGACGGTGATAAATCTTTAATCGCCATGAGGAACTCGATGAGCGGGCGCTTTATAAGCAGGAATTTCGCGGCGCGAGATGCTCGCCATGAGTTTCATAAGACCGGTACCGTCGAACACTTGGTTCTTCGGAATTTTTACCGTAACGCCTGCGTGGTTGTCTGTGGGCGGCGCGCCGCGCAGACTGACCCAGTACGCGCATTTTCGCAGCACGAGTTGCTCGTGGGAGTGTGTCAGCCAGTCTTCGGCTTTCGGCGGCAGGAACAACACGGCAAGTATCCGCGGCGACGCGTGTGTTTCGCGGCGCAGATCGTCGTATTGCTGCGTGCCGGACAGGAAATAGGAGAGCGAGTCGCCGTCGTCGAATGGCGGCTTGATGCTTGCCTTCAGCTGGACCTTGATGTCGACTTCGGTCAGGCTTCCGCCATTCGGAAATGGCTCCCAACCGGTGAGCATGGCATCGATGCCGGCATTGTCATCGTGCCGGTTGCTCGTCTTGCAGTTGACGCCCGCGTGGGATGCAATTGCGTGGAGGTAAGCGTAACTCAACTCCGATTCCCGATTTACTGCTGTGAGCGCTGTTGCCATGATCTTCCCGCAGTTCTGTTATCCATCGACAGGAAAGCATAGGGGAAACATGATTTTTCGACTTGTGGAAAAATTCGCTGCGACAAAATTTGACGCTTTGCTCAGGGCAAAAGAAAACGCCGACGCGAATGCGTCGGCGCAGAACTACCGGAAAGACCAGCCGCTTTTCAGCGGCCTCAGCTTCTTACGACCAGTCGGCGTGGAAACTACCCTTCTTATCCACGCGTTCGAACGTATGCGCACCGAAGAAATCGCGCTGTGCCTGAACCAGATTCGCCGGCAACGTCTCCGACCGGTAACTATCGTAATAAGCCACCGCCGACGAGAACGCCGGCACCGGCACACCCGCCTTCACCGCGGCCACGACCACGTCGCGCAACGCACCCTGATACTTCGTCGCGATGTCGGTGAAATACGGATCGAGCAGCAAGTTGTGCAAGTCCGGGTTGGTCTTGTAAGCGTCCGTGATCTTCTGCAAAAAGCCCGCACGGATAATGCAACCTGCCCGGAAGATCTTCGCGATCTGGCCATATTGCAGGTCCCACTTGTACTCTTCCGACGCCGCGCGCAACTGCGCAAACCCCTGCGCATACGAGACAATCTTGCTCAGGAACAATGCGCGCCGCACGGATTCGACAAACGCATCACGATCGCCATCGAACTTCGGCGACGGTCCCGTCAACTGCTTGCTTGCTTCAACGCGCTGATCCTTCAGCGAAGACAGCACGCGCGCAAACACAGCTTCGGTAATCAGCGGCAACGGAGCGCCAAGGTCAAGCGCATTCTGGCTGGTCCACTTGCCCGTGCCCTTTTGCGCCGCGCGGTCGAGAATGACATCGACCAGATCCTTGCCCGTCTCCTCATCCTTCTTCGAGAAGATCTTCGACGTGATCTCGATCAGGTAACTATCCAGTTCGCCCTTGTTCCACTCGACATACACGCGGCCCAGTTCTTCGTTCGACAAGCCTGCCACGCGCTTGAGCACGTCGTAGCTTTCGGCGATCAACTGCATGTCGCCGTATTCGATCCCGTTATGCACCATCTTCACGTAATGTCCCGCGCCGTCCGGGCCCATGTACGCGACGCACGGTTCGCCGTCCGGCGCCTTGGCAGCGATCTCGGTCAGGATCGGCGCTACCAGGTCATACGCTTCCTTCTGGCCGCCCGGCATGATCGACGGGCCTTTCAACGCGCCTTCCTCACCGCCGGACACACCCGTGCCAATGAAGTGCAGCCCCGACTTGGCAAGGTCGGTGTTGCGGCGGATGGTATCGGTGAAATGGGTGTTGCCGCCGTCGATCAGGATGTCGCCCTTGTCGAGGAGAGGCCGTAGCGAGTCGATGGTGGCGTCGGTGCCCTGGCCGGCCTTGACCATCAGCAGGATGCGGCGCGGTTTTTCAAGCGACTCGACAAATTCTTCCAGCGTGTACGAAGGCACGAGTTTCTTGTCGGGATGCTCGGCTATCAGCTCGTCGGTTTTTTCGCGGCTGCGGTTGTACACGGACACCGCATGTCCGCGGCTCTCGATGTTCAACGCCAGATTGCGTCCCATGACGGCGAGGCCTACAACGCCGATTGCTTGCTTGCTCATGTTTCTCTCCGAATGACCGAAGCGCGGGCGGCTCGTGGCTACACACGCGACGGATGCGATTTGTCAATTGGGGCGGTGCCCGCGACGGCGTTCCGGACAGGCTCTCGCGCCGGGAAACAATGGCGAAAGCGGCACGGACACTACGCGATCGGCCAGTCTGGCTGGCTTTTCTCGCGCGAACGCCGCGCGGAACGCGCAGACGGAGCGAGATTACCACTTTGACACGGCGCTGGCAGACATCGCACGCGCCCGCACGACCGGACAGCGGCTGGACAGCACGTCGGCAGCACGCTGGCCGCAACCGGGCAACACGCCTGACACCGGTCTAGAATGAGCACCCGCGACCCGTTTCAGGCGCGGCGCGACTCGCTTGAACCCAGGCGAAACAGGGCAACCGCATGGCGCTTCGGAAAAAGACTCAGGAAAAGACTCACCCAAGGACTCACCATTACCACGTCTACGTGATCGAACTGGCCGACACCGTCTGGAACGAAGCGCGTTTCCGGCGCGCGAATCCGGGTTACGTGCTCGGCATGCCCTTCGTCTACGTAGGCATGACGGGTATTGATCCTGACGTTCGTTTCGACAAACACAAGGCCGGCATCCAGTCGAACCGGTATGCGCGGGAATTCGGGCTGCGACTGTTGCCGCGGCTCTACGAACTGTATAACCCGATGCCTTACGAAGGTGCGCGGGAGATGGAAGTGGAATTGGCAATTGGCTTGCGGGAAGCCGGATACGGCGTCTGGCAGGCGTAGAAACCAGGCGGCGCCGTCGCATCCGCGGCCGGCGTTCTGATCAGACTAAATGCAAGGAGCGGGACATGCGGATTCTGGTGGTGGGTGCGGGCGCGATTGGCGGCTATTTTGGTGGACGGCTGCTCGACGCGGGCCGCGACGTGACATTCCTCGTGCGCGAGCGGCGGGCCGCGCAACTCGCGCAGACCGGCCTCAACGTGCGCAGCCCGAACGGCGATCTGTCCATACCCAATCCGCCCATCGTGCTGGCGAAAGACGTACGCGAGCCGTTCGACCTGATCCTGCTTAGTTGCAAGGCTTACGACCTCGACGGCGCCATCGAGTCGATAAAAACCTCGGTCGGCCCGAACACCGCCATCCTGCCGATGCTCAACGGCATGCATCACCTCGATGTGCTCGAAGCGCAATTCGGTGCGGAGCGCGTGCTTGGCGGTCAGTGCATCGCGGCCGTGACGCTTGATGCCGACGGCACCATCGTTCACTTGAACAAGCTGCATTCCATGGCGTTCGGCGAGCGCGCAGGGGGTTTATCCCCGCGAATTGAAGCCATCTCGGCACAGTTGTCAGGCGCGCAATTCGACGCGGTAGCCAGCCCCGAGATCATTCAATCGATGTGGGAAAAGTGGGTGTTCCTCGCAACGCTCGCGGCCGGTACGTGCCTGATGCGCGCACCGGTCGGCGACATCATCGCGGCGCCGGGCGGCCAGAAGCTGCTGCTCGATCTCTTCGATGAAGCCCGCGCCATTGCAACCGCGAACGGTTTTACGCCGGGGGAAGCCGTGGTCGCGCGTGCGCGAGGGATGTTCACGGAGCCCGGCTCCACGATCACCGCCTCGATGCTGCGCGATCTGGAGAACGGCGCGCGGATCGAAGCGGACCACGTGGTGGGCGATCTGATTGCGCGTGCCAAAGGGGCTAAAGATGTCCAGGGACCGATCAGCACGCCGGTTTTCTCGACGGCCTACACGCACTTGAAAGCTTACGAATCCCGCCGCGAACGTGGCGACGTCAAGGCTTCGTAAGCCGAATCGGGCGATGAGAACGGGATGGATGCCGTGCTGTTGCCTTTGTTGCCTTTGTTGCCTCGTTGCCTGAAAAAATCCGCATCGCGCTTTAAACAGCCATTCCGTACTTTGAAGCAACGGGCATAACGCGTTACGCTTTGCGCTTCTCAAAAGTAACGCTCGCCGAACCATGCACGATCATGCCTTGCAAGAGCCGCTCGCCCCGCCGACTGTCGCGGAAATTTTTATCGGCTTCCTCACGCTCGGGCTGATCGCGTTCGGCGGCGCGTTGCCGCTTGCACGGCGCGAAATCGTCGAGCGGCGCAAGTGGCTCACCCCCGACGAATTCGTCGATCTGCTGGGCCTGTGCCAGTTTTTGCCGGGCGGCAACGTGATCAACTTCTCGGTTGCGGTCGGCATGAAATTTCGCGGCGTGGCGGGGGCGCTGGCCGGGCTGCTCGGGTTGATCGTGGGGCCTTCGCTGATCGTGATCGGACTCGGCGTGCTGTATCAACGCACGCATCAAGACCCTCATATTCGTCATTTGTTCGCGGGACTCGCTGCGGCGGCCGCTGGCTTGCTGGTGTCGATGGCGATCAAGGTAGCGTGGCCGCTGCGGCACAAACTCTCCATGGCGGCGATCGCAGCCGTAGCGTTCATCGCGATCGCGTTGCTGCGCTTGCCGTTGTTGCCGGTCATGCTCGTGCTCACACCGGTTTCAATTTTCATCGCGTCGCGGGTGAATCGCGAAGTGAAGCCCGAAGCGAATCGGGAAGCGAAGCGCGGGGAGGGCCAATGAATCACGATCTCGTTTCGCTTGCGGCCATTTTCAGCCAGCTTTCACTGCTCGCTTTCGGCGGCGGCAATACCATCCTGCCCGAGATGCAGCGGCAGGTAGTGGACATACATCAGTGGATGTCGAAGGCGGATTTTTCTGCGCTGTTCGCGCTCGCGCAGGCGGCGCCCGGACCGAACATGATGATCGTGACGCTGATCGGCTGGCATGTGGCCGGCTGGCCGGGCGTGCTGGTGACATCGATTGCCAAGTTCGGGCCGTCGTCAATCGTGACGGTCGCGGCCATGCACGCCTGGGAACGCTTCAAGGATCACCCATGGCGTCGGTACGTCCAACTCGGTCTCATACCGATGACAGCCGGCCTGGTCGCGGCGAGTGCGTCGTTGATTGCCGAAGCATCGGACACCCGCTGGATACTCGCGGCCATCACGGCGGTCATCGCGTTCCTGTCGTTCAAGACCAAGCTGCATCCGCTGTGGTTGCTGGCCTTGGGCAGCCTGATCGGGCTGACCGGTTTCGGGCAGTTCTAGACCGGCGTCGACTTTGAAGGCGAAAAGCCGGGCCGGTTGCGGATATGGGCCTTGGGAACAAGGGAGGCGTTGGTCACGCGGCATCGACGAGTTCAGCTATGGCATGAACATCGCGGAAAGTGAATTTGCCGTGCGCAAGCGGCGGTATTGAGAAGGGGAGCAGGACCTTTGCCGCGTCGCTGTGATCGGGCGAAAAGCCGCATCGAGCGCGTCAGGCCGTTGCTGAATAGAATGGCCTGAGTTTCGTTTCGAGGAGAAAGAACTGATGGCGATGACCACTGAATTCGCACTTACTGCGCCGTCTCGCGATGAGATCGACGCACTCGCCGGGCCGACGGTGATCGAATTCGGCACCGCCTGGTGCGGCTATTGCCGTGCGGCCCAGCCGCTGATTGCGGAGGCCTTCCAGGACCACGCCGGTGTCCGGCATTTGAAGATCGAGGATGGCAGCGGCCGCCCGCTCGGCCGCTCATTCCGGGTCAAACTCTGGCCAACGCTGATCTTCCTCGACAACGGGCTGGAGGTCGCGCGGGTCGTGCGGCCGAAAAGTACATCGGAAATCCGCGATGCTTTCGCGCTGATCGACCATCCGGTTTCGCCATGACGAGGGTTTTTACCGATCATTCGGGGCGTGGTGTCCGGGAATATCATCGCTTCGAAGGGTAAAACGGACCACGGGCAAACCGGGCGCGGGAGTTGCGCACGCTGTCTTGCGCGCCGCTTCGGCAATGCGTGCGCGCGACGCCGTCCGCTCCGGCGTTACCCTGACCAGCAGGAGGTTCACCATGCCGCGTTTCGCCGCCAACCTCACCATGATGTACAACGAACACGCGTTCCTCGACCGTTTTGGCGCGGCGGCGCGTGATGGTTTCAAGGCGGTGGAATTCCTGTTTCCCTATGAATTTCCGCCGGCGGAGATCAAGGCCCAGCTCGTGGACAATGGCCTGAAGCAGGTGCTGTTCAACGCGCCACCCGGCGACTGGACGGGCGGTGAACGCGGCCTTGCATCGTTGCCGGGACGCGAGGAGGAGTTCAGCCGGAGCATCGAGATCGCGCTGGACTATGCCGCGGCGCTCGGCAACGACCGGCTCCATGTAATGGCGGGGCTGATGGAAACGCCACAGGCAATGCAACATTCGCGCGAACAGCATCGCGATGTCTATATCAAGAACCTCACGCTGGCCGCCAGCATGGCGCAAACGGCTCGTGTCACCATCGTGATCGAGCCGATCAATACGCGTGACATGCCCGGCTATTTCCTGAACCGGCAAGATGACGCGCAAGCGATCTGCGAAGAGATCGGCTTGCCGAATCTGCAAGTCCAGTTCGATTGCTATCACTGCCAGATCGTCGAAGGCGATCTGGCAGTCAAGCTTCGCCGCGACATGAAACGGCGCAACGCGGGTATCGGCCATATTCAGATTGCCGGCGTGCCCTACCGCAACGAGCCGGATACGGGCGAAGTCAACTATCCGTACCTTTTTGATCTCATCGATTCACTCGGCTATGGCGGGTGGATCGGCTGCGAATATCGGCCGCGCGCAGGCACGTCCGACGGCCTGGGCTGGCTCACGCCGTATCGTCATGCGGGCCGCGCATCATGACCATGCCGATAAGCTCCGATGCGCCATGTCGGGGCCGGTGGTTCGCTTTGATAGCGCTGAATCAAGCGTTGAAACCACCCGCACGACGCTGAAACTTTCTGTGCGGCGTGATAGTCCACGGCAAAAAGCGAGTTCGCTTACGCTTCACGTCACCTGTTTTTTTTCACCCGCGGCGCCCATCGCGATTCGCGATAGATGCTGCTTTCAGGAGAGTTCACATGCAGATCACCGGAGAAATGCTGATCGGTGCCACGGCGGTGCGCGGAAATGACGCTACGCTGCATGCCTTCGATCCGGCGCGCGGCGTTGACTTGAAGCCGGCTTTTAGTGGCGGCGGAGCGTTGGAAGTCGCCCGCGCGGCCGAGCTTGCCGAGCGGGCATTCGATACCTACCGGCTCGCACCGCTCGAAACGCGTGCGCAATTCCTGGAAGCGATTGCGGACAACATCGCTGGGCTCGGCGATACGCTGATCGAACGCGCTCAAGCCGAATCCGCGTTGCCGAAAGCGCGCCTGGAAGGAGAGCGCGCCCGCACGATCGGGCAATTGAAACTGTTCGCATCGCTCGTGCGCGAAGGCCGCTGGCTTTCTGCCACCCTCGATTCACCGCAGCCCGAACGCAAGCCGTTGCCGCGTCCCGACTTGCGTTTGCAGAAGATTCCCGTTGGACCGGTTGCCGTGTTCGGCGCCAGTAATTTTCCGTTGGCGTTTTCGGTAGCGGGAGGCGACACAGCTGCCGCGCTTGCCGCGGGATGCCCCGTGATCGTGAAGTCACATCCGGCGCATCTCGGAACATCGGAGCTGGTCGGGCGCGCGATCCAGAAAGCGGTGGCGGATTCAGGGTTGCCCGACGGCGTGTTCTCGCTCGTAGTTGGCGCGGGCAACGCGATAGGCGAAGCGCTGGTGGCGCATCCGGCTATCAAGTCGGTCGGGTTCACGGGCTCGCGGCGGGGTGGCCTGGCGTTGATCGAGATCGCATCCAGGAGGCGCGAACCGATTCCCGTGTTTGCCGAGATGAGCAGCATCAATCCGTTCTTCGTGCTGCCGGGTGCATTGGCGGCGCGGGCCGAATCGCTCGCGAACGGTTTCGTTGATTCAGTGACGCTCGGGGTCGGTCAGTTCTGCACGAATCCGGGTCTGGTGCTGGCGCTGGAGGGACCGCATTTGCAGGCGTTTATCGATTGTGCCGTGAGTGCTTTCGAAAAGAAGGGCGCTCAGACGATGCTGACGGCGGGCATCGCAGCCGCGTATCAGGAAGGCATTGCGCGGCGCGATGAGTCGGGCGTGGAGCGCGTTGCAACCGGCGCCGAATCCGACGCGTCGTGTCCGGCGCTGCCCGCGCTTTATACCGTGAGCGCCGAGAAATTTCTCGCCACGCCGCAACTCGAGGATGAAATATTCGGACCGACGTCGCTGATCGTGATTTGCCGCAGCGAGGACGAGCTACTGGACTTGGCACGGCGTATTGAAGGCCAGTTGACGGCGACGCTGCAAATGGAAAGCGACGACGTGCCGCTCGCTCGCCGCCTCCTGCCCATCCTAGAACGCAAGGCCGGGCGGATCCTGGCGAACGGTTTTCCGACCGGCGTTGAAGTATCGTATGCCATGGTGCATGGCGGACCGTATCCCGCAACTTCCGATAGCCGCGCGACCTCAGTCGGCGCGATGGCGATCGAACGCTTCTTGCGGCCGGTGTGTTACCAGGACCTGCCGCAGGCTTTGCTGCCGCTTGCACTTCAGGATGACAATCCGCTAAACCTGTGGCGCCTGCGCGATGGCGAACTCGGACCCAACTGAACACGCGAATCAAATGAATCAAACTCAAACAACCAGGAGATGAAAACAGATGGAGCGCCGTTATCCCGATCCCGCCGTCCGAGTACTCGACTCGCGCTTTAACGCGCTGCGTGTCGGCATGGCGTCGGTCGAATGTTTGTATCAGGGGGCTCGCTGGTCGGAGGGCCCGGTCTGGTTCGGCGACAGCCGCACGCTGGTATGGAGCGACATTCCCAACAACCGCATGCTGCGCTGGGACGAGGAAACGGGCGAGGTCCGCCCGTTCCGCAAGCCCTCGAACAATGCCAACGGCAACACTCGTGATCGTGAAGGACGGCTGGTCACGTGTGAGCATCTCACGCGTCGCGTAACACGCACGGAGTACGACGGTTCGATCACCGTGCTTGCCGATCAATACAACGGCAAGCCGCTCAATTCACCGAACGACGTGATCGTGAAATCCGATGGCTCGATCTGGTTCAGCGACCCGACCTTTGGTATCGACGGCTTTTATGAAGGCGAGCGCAAGGACGCTGAGTTGAAACCGGCGGTGTATCGCGTCGATGGCAAGAGCGGCGAGATCACCCTGATGACCGACACGCTCATTGGCCCGAATGGACTCGCATTTTCGCCTGACGAGTCGGTGGTTTATATCGTCGATTCGCGTGCGTCGCCGCGCAAGATCCTCGCCTTCGATGTCTCTAACGATGGCCTTAAGCTGACAAACGAGCGCGAGTTAATCGATGCCGGGCAGGGCACGCCCGACGGTTTTCGCGTGGATGTGCACGGCAACCTGTGGTGCGGCTGGGGCATGGGCAGCGACGAGCTGGATGGCGTCAGGATATTCACGCCGCAAGGTGAGGCGATTGGACATATCGCGCTGCCCGAACGCTGCGCCAACGTGTGTTTTGGAGGCCGTTATCGCAACCGCTTGTTCATGGCGGCGAGTCACGGCCTGTACTCGCTTTACGTCAACACGCAGGGCGTGATCGGCGGTTGAGGTTTCATTGAGGCGCGTGTTTTTCCATCAGCTTTTCCGGCTGCGCAGGCACGACAAAACCGAAGCGGGCGTATAGCGTGTGAGCGCTCGTGGTGGTCAGCATCATCTTGCGCAAGCCCTGCAAGTCCGGATGCGCCAGCAGGCATTCCACCAGCCATGTGCCCAGGCCGTCGCGTTGACGGCCCGGAAGCACAAACACATCGGCGAGATACGCGAAGCTCACGGTATCCGTGATCGCACGCGCATAACCAATCTGCGTGTCGCGATGGAACAGGCCGAATGCCAGCGAATGCGCGGCAGCCCGCTCGACCTGCTCGCGCGAGATGCCGGGTGACCAATAAGCGACCTCGCTCAAGTAGCGGTGCACAACGTCGAAATCGAACGTCCTGATGTCCGTAGTGACGCGATAATCGCCCCTCGACCATTCGGCAGCCATTCAACGCACCTTGTAGATACGGCCGGTTTCAAGACCCTCCACGCTGCGGCTGTATGCCAGCGCAACGCGCGCACCGGACGCCGCTTCGAAGCCGCGAAAATACGGCCCGAACGCTTCACGTGCTTCTTCGAGCATGGTCGCATTCACGACATTGATGCGCAGGCCGCGCGGCAGTTCGATCGCGGCTCCCCGCACGAAACCTTCAATGGCGCCATTGACCGCCGCCGCGCTTGCGCCGTATTTGATGGGTTCGTCGCCCACGATTCCGCTGGTCAGCGTGAACGAGCCGCCATCGTTCAGATAACGTTGCGCGACCAGCACGAGGTTGACCTGGCCCATGAGTTTGTCGTCGAGACCAATGCGGAATTGCTCGGGAGTCATCTGCGAGAGTTCGCCGAAGTGAACATGCCCGGCAGTGGCAACAATGGCATCGACCTGACCGATCGATTTGAACAGCGCATGGATACTGTCGATCTTCGTCAGGTCGACGCGGTGCGCACCTCGCGTGGCGCCGATCTCGATGACTTCGTGACGCGGCTGGAATTCAGAGAAGACGGCGCGGCCGACTGTGCCGGTTGCACCAATGACGGCAATTTTCATGAGAGGCTCATCGAAGAAGAAACGGGCTCTCATTGTGCGTTTTACAGGCGGCTTGAACAAGCATCCCGTCGGTCTTTCTCAAGCGGACTTCAACGTCAACGGGTCGCGTGCGACGCGTCCGGCGAGAGCAGGAAGATCGATGCCGCCAGCTTGAACACCAGCACGACGCCGGTCACGAGCGCGGCAACAGGGAAGGCGCGCCATTCGGCGCCAAGCATGGGGCCAACCAGTACGACCGATGCGAAGCCGAGCACAACGGTAATCCAGCGTGCCCATTGCAGGCGAAACGCCACGCAAACATATAGGCCGCCAATCAACGCACGCGATGCAATCAGCGCGGCAACGGGCTCGCCCGGACCGGTCATCAGCGCCAGCCCCATCTCGGCCCATGACAGGGCGTACGCCAGCCCGAGGCACACCAGTGCAGTGGAAAGCGCACGCTCACGCCACGGTGCGCGCACGCTTTGCGTCTGCTGTAACGCTTCGTTGGAATACGTATTGGTTGTGTTCATGCCGCCCCCCGCCGCCTGGTTTTTCGATGCATCGTGCTGCATTCGTCTGATTCGTGGAAGTCTTATGCATGGGTCGTGCCAGATCGCACGAACGCTGGGAACATCGCTTGCTTTCAACTACCTGGAGTCCGCGCGGCGGCGATTTGCCTGACGAAAGGCCGCCGCTCTTTTCGCGGGTTTATCGGGACTACAGGGCAAAACAACGCAGAAAACAGCGACACGACGCCACGACATTGCAACGATGCTGCATCCGATGGCAGGCTTTACACAGTCCACCGACCAGGAGTCCGGCATGACCACGACGAAACCGAAGGAACAGCACCCGCATTCGCATCGAGAGGAGGAGGACGTCGATCGCGCCGTGGAAGATACCTTTCCCGCCAGCGATCCACCCTCGACGGGCGGCGTGACACGGATTGAATCCGACGACGAGAAGGGCAAGCGCGAAAAGAAATAAGGGAAAATCTCCAAGACAGGAAAGGACCGGAAGCCGCATTGACTAGCTGCTTCCGGTCCTTTCCTTTCACAAACCGCGCCGAGTTATTCCTCGCGCCGCTGGATCTCGATCAGGCGCGATGGCCTGACGTGGTTGATCGCGAAATGCTTGCGGCCTCGCAAGTTGTAACCGTGGGGATCGCGCTCAACGAATTCATACTGCCGCTCCACCTCTTCCACGTCGGGCGCGACCATGCCCTTATCCACCACACTGAAGCCTTCCTCTAATGCGAGCGCCAGCCCGTTGCGCGCCGGACGGCTGTCGAAACCGCCAAGGCCGTCACCTTGTTCAAAGCGCGAATTCACTAGCGTTGCATCCACGCCGACATATGCGTTGGGGTTGTACTCAAGCATGGCTTCGTCGCGCGAGGCGTCGCGATTTTTTCCGTCGGCATCGACGGTATCGTCCAGCGTGCCGTCGTTGAGAACATCCATTGCCTGATGTTCGATGTTGGTCTTGCCGACCGGCCCGGCATGTTCCAGCGATAAATCAGATGTGCCGCCACCCGCTTGCCCGAGCCCGGCTTCGCGTCCCTGCGCTGCTGCCGCCACATCGCCGGGTTTGGCCTTGGCGGTTTCAGTTTCAGGCTTCTTCAGCGGGCTGTCCGCCGCGCGCTGCGTTTGCTTGTCCTGCGATTCGTTGTTCTGTGCGTTGTTCATGGTTCGCTCCGCCTGGTTCAGGTTAACAAAGAGACATCACGCAAGAAGCATTCCGGATGACGGAGTCGGGTCAACCCCGCATTGGAATAAACCACGGGATAAAACAGCAGTAAATGTTCTAAGCCAAATTGATTTTTTTCAACCCAACGAGAGTTTTCTCAAGAGTATGATTTGTTGTTCGCCAGGCCTGCGTGCGCCACCGGACGGCCCCGTGCCGCTTGCCGGATTCGCGCGTTTCAAGCGAGCGGGAGACGACCATCGCGAATCCAGCGGGGCACTTAAAATCAGGGTGACTCATGCAATTTGACGCGGCATTTTCACATCGCGGCTACTTACTCAATTGTGCACCGGCACGTCAGGGCGACGGTTGTTTCCAACCCTACGTGGTCATCTCGCGATCGAGCGACGGTGAACTCGTGGCCAATCGTTTTTTCCCCGCCGACCTGCGCTTTGGCAACGCCGACGAAGCCATTGCACATGCCCGCGACTGGGCGGTCCGATGGATCGATGCCAGCCACGTGAAGGTCGACCCCAAGTCCTGAGCGCGCGCCCGAACGGGTTTCGCGAACAGGCGGCAGTCTTGCAGAAAAACGGTTAATCTCGGGGCATCGTTCAGATCGTGCCGTTCAACGCGGCGTCATCCGCCCAAGCTCCCGACATGCCCAAGACTGTTTCCGTAGAAGATCAATTGCCCTCCCACGAATGGGGCCTCGACAAGATCGTGGCCGACTTGCGGGCATCGCGCGAGCAATTGCATCGCACGCGCCATCCGCTTGGAATCCGCGAATTGCCGTCGCGTGAAGCGATCGTGAAGATCGTCAACGGGCTGCGCTCGGCGCTGTTTCCCACCCATTACGGCGCCGCCGACCTGACCGCCGAAAGCGTGGACTATTACGTCGGCCACACGCTTGAGAGCACCTTGCGCCTGCTCTCCGAACAGATCCGCCGTGCCTTGCGTTTCCTGCCGGAGAACCACGACCTGAGCGATGCCGAACTCGGCGCGCACGCGTTCGGACTGGCGCGTGAATTCGGCACGCAGTTGCCGGCCATCCGGGCGCTGCTGGTAAGCGATATCCAGGCCGCGTTCGCGGGCGACCCCGCCGCGCAGCACATCACGGAGATCCTGCTTTGCTATCCCGGCATCTGGGCCATGACGCATCATCGTCTGGCGCATGCTTTGCATAAGCTCGGCGTGCCCTTGCTCGCGCGCTTTATCAACGAGATCGCGCACTCAGCTACGGGGATCGACATCCATCCGGGCGCGACCATCGGGCCAAGTTTTTTCATCGATCACGGGACGGGCGTGGTGATCGGCGAGACGGCGGTGATCGGCCAGCACGTGCGGGTGTATCAGGCAGTGACGCTGGGCGCAAAGAGTTTTCCGGCGGGCAACGACGGCGTGCTGGTGAAGGGCAACGCGCGCCATCCGGTAGTGGAAGATGACGTGGTGATCTATGCCGGGGCGACCATTCTCGGACGTGTGACCATTGGCCGCGGTTCGGTGATCGGCGGGAACGTGTGGCTTACGCATAGCGTGCCGCCGGGCAGCAACGTCTCGCAAGGCAAGGTCCGCGAAGGCGGTGCGGGCGACGCGCCGGACGATGGCCGCGGCGCGTGAACGTTACATGAGCCTCAGCGAGCTTTTTAGCTGTTCGATACGCTGAACGCGCTCGGATGTCCGACGATGGAAAGGAATTCGCGGCGCGTGGAAGGGTCGTCGCGGAAAGTGCCCAGCATCCGCGATGTCACCATCGACGCACCCGCTTTATGCACACCGCGCGTGGACATGCATTGATGCGTGGCTTCCAGGATGACGCCAACGCCTAGCGGTTGCAGGACTTCTTCCAGCGTGTCGGCAATCTGCGCCGTCATCTTTTCCTGGATCTGCAGACGCTTCGCGAAGGCATCGACCAGCCGCGCCAGCTTCGAAATACCGACCACTCGCTCACGCGGCAAATACGCCACGTGCGCCCGGCCAATGATCGGCACCATGTGATGTTCGCAGTAACTTTCGAAGCGGATGTCCTTGAGGACGATCATCTCGTCGTAACCCTGAACCTCCGAAAAGGTGCGGGCGAGTATCTCGCGAGGATTCTGCGAATAACCCGCGAAGAACTCTTCGTAAGAGCGGATGACGCGCGAAGGAGTATCAACGAGTCCTTCGCGGGCAGGGTTGTCCCCGGCCCAGCGGATCAGAACGCGAACGGCGGCTTCGGCTTCTTCGCGGCTCGGACGATCGGCGTGATCCGTTTGATCGTGGATGTCCGAAGATGCGTTAGGGGAGTTTCGCGTGGCGCTCATCGAGGGCTCCAGATGCAGGGTGCAAAGTCGTGAAGTCCTCATTGTTCCACGTTTTACCGCATGGAAGACCCCGGTGGGATGTCGGGTATGCCTGGGTTAGTCAGGCGGGTAATCAAGTTTTCCCGCCGCCATCGATTCCCGAGCCGGTCTGCCAGACCTTTTTCCCTTCCTCCGACAGCTTGCCCGAACTGTGATGCTTATCCGGTTCTGTCCCTTCCTGCGCAAGATGACCGCCGGGTTGTTCCTGCGCGCGCTGCTTTTCGCCCTTGCGTTGCGCCCGGCGTTCTTCTTGCGATCGGCCTGCGTAGTTGGTGTCTGTCTGCTTGTCCGTCATGTCGCCCTCCTTGAGTGAGTGACATGCAAAGCGGCGCAAGAGCCGTTCCATCGGCGATGGTTGCCCGATGCGCGGTATCAGCGATAGCGGGATAAACGCTCAGGCTGGTTGTCGTGCGCGGGCTTATATAGAGTGGCCGGGCACTCAACCACCGAACCCGAATTGGACTTCCAATTTTCCGCGAAACAGACGTCCGATCTCGTAGAGTTCGTGACCGTTCCTTAACCGCTGGCTTCTGTCAGCGTTTGTGAGCAGTCCGCGGAAGGAACCAACCAACCAGTAGAAGTGCGAATCCGAACGCGAGATTTAACCAATCCATCTGGATTTGCCAGTGCAATTCTGGGTATTGTGCTGCCGTCACCGTGTTACAGATCGAGTGGTATTTTGATCCAATGCAGAATTCGGCATGTCCGTATACCAGCGCATCGACTAAGGCTTTAACGGCGTAAGCAATGATGGCGAGACCTAGCATGAACCGTATCAAGGCTATCCACGAAAAAATAGCAACGAACTGTTTTTGATCCATGCTCAACTCGGCGAGAACGTGCCATACAACGGCGCGTCTGATTGACGCGCTTCACTCATGAACAAGCCGAGCGTGTTAGCCAGTCGACAAGTGCGGGCCACCAGGTGGTTGCGGCCCGAGGCACTTAAGGCAATTACTGACCCGACGCGTGTGCCCTGAGAAACGCCGCGTATCCATTCTGGGTCTTGAGGATCTTTTCGGCGCACTTGTCATAGTCCGACCCTTTCGCGCTGTCCGGGCCATACATGCCGCGGCACTGCGCAAAGAGGGTTAGCGTCGTGCTCGCACCTTTCGCAGCACGAGTTGCCGAAAAGCTGGCCTTGCCCGAACCCGAAGGCACATCGGTGTCGATTGCGACCGCGTCCGCGCGCGTCACAGGCGTATCGGAATGCTGCTCGATGTAGCGTTTGGTGAGCGCCCAGGCGGCGTCGCAGTTCGCCGGTTCGCAATCGACAGCCGCATTGCGTTGAGCGTCGGTAAGGCCGGCTTCGTTGTGGAGGAATTGCTGGGCTTGCGCCGCCTGTTTTTCGGGGGACGAGCAAGCAGTGAGCACAAGCGCAACGAGCGCAAAAACAACGATCTTTTTCACGAATAAAACTTCCCTAGCCAAGTTCGACCACGATTATAGCTGCGCGCCCGAAGCGTTCGCAGTTGCGCTCGAACGACTTGCGCCAAGCATTTCTTGGCCGGGCTGGGCCGCCGTCTCGAAGGCGTGCAATGCATGAGCCAAGGCACTCCCTATTTCATTCGAGATAGTTTATCTAACTCGAACAGCCAATTTATCTGGTTTGTTAGCCCGTCATAAGATAGATATCCTGCTCATAGCGGCGCCGATTCTGGCGTTGGCAACCATAAGCCAGCAAGCGGACACGGAAAGGCATCTTCGAGTCCGCTGACACTTCGCGGTGCTTGACGGTGCTTGTGCCCCCGAAGCCCAATCTCTCTTACTCTTTCCGGCCCGGAGCCGCATGCTCAGTTTTACCGGCGGTCTCGTCCTCTTTGCCGCCCTGCTTCACGCGAGCTGGAACGCGATGCTGCACGGTAACCGCGACCGGTTCCTGTCCATGACTTGGATGAGCATCGCCATCGCGGCGGTCGCAACGCTTGTGGTCCTGTTCACGCCGTGGCCGGCTGATGCAGCCTGGCCGTATATCGTCGCATCGGGGCTCGTGCATATCGTCTACAACGTGAGCCTCGTGCGGTCGTATCGACGCGGCGATCTGGCGCAGGCGTATCCGATCGCGCGCGGTTCGTCGCCGCTGCTTGTCACGATCGGCGCGGCGCTCTTCGCACATGAGGCGATCGGCCCCTTGCACGCGCTCGGCATCGCGATGATATCGGGCGGCATCATCGCGCTCGCGCTGCAGGGACGTCACGTGTCGCGCGCGGGTGTGGTGGCCGCGCTGACGACCGGCGCGACGATCGCGCTCTATACCGTGATCGACGGCATCGGCGTGCGGTTATCCGGCGGCCAGGCGCTCGCTTATACCGCGTGGATGTTCCTGTTCTATTGGCTGATGCCGTTGCTGTTCGTCGCGATGCGTGGGCTCGCGGCGCTGTGGACACCGGTACGCGCGGCGCCAATGGCGATCGGCTCATCGCTTGTCGGCGGCCTGGTGTCGATCGCGGCGTATGGCATCGTGATCTGGGCGTTGCAGTCGGGCGCGATGGGCGCGGTATCGGCGTTGCGCGAGACCAGCGTGGTGTTCGCGGTGCTGATCGGGCGGGTGTTTCTGCGGGAAGAGGTAAGTGGAAAGCGCTGGATCGCGTGCGTGATCGTCGCGGCAGGGGCAGTTTGTCTGGGGCTGTGACCCGGCAAAATTTCAAGTTGCATCCGACGCATTGCTTTGCGCGCAACGATAGAAACTGAGAACCCCTCGCAACCTGTAAACTCTCCTTACGCCCAGCACTTTTCCAGGAGATAAACCACATGCAATCCCCGTGGCGCACCATGGACCGCGCGACCCTCGACGCTGCCTACAGCAATGGCGATCCCCCCGCCGATTTTGAGACCCGCAGCGCAGCCTTCTACGCATCGCATCCCGGGGAACTCGACGTCAGGTACGGACCCGCCCGTCGCGAGCGCTTCGACTTTTTCCCGGTGTCGAGCGCCAAACAATCCTCCGTGCCGACTTTCGTTTTTGTCCACGGCGGTTACTGGCAAAGCTGCGATAAAGAGCTCTGCGCCTTCGTCGCGCAGGGACCGCTTGCCCGTGGCATGAACGTGGTCGTAGCGGAATACACGCTGGCGCCCACCGCTCCGATGACGCAAATTGCCGGCGAGATCGGACGATTACTCGACTTCCTCGTCGAGCAAGGCCACACGACACTCATACTCGGCGGCCATTCCGCGGGCGGTCATCTCACGGCAATGCATCGTCATCATCCGGCGGTCAAATACGCACTGCCCGTTAGCGGCCTCTTCGATCTCGAACCCATCAGCGCAGGCCGGCTGAACGACAAGCTCGGGTTATCGGCGGAGGAAATCACGCGCTTCAGCCCGATGCGGCACATCGCTCACGGAACACCGATGGTCGTCTCCGTCGGCGACGCGGAACTGCCCGAACTCATTCGCCATTCGCATGACTATGCCCACGCATCCGCTGAGGCGGGCGAGCGTGTGACTTACGTGCCGGTGCCTGGAGCAGACCACTTTTCCATTCTCTACGATCTCGCCGACCCCGATGGTGTGCAACTCAAAGCGCTGGCTCAATTGATGGAGAGTTGAAACTAATTCGGAACCCTGATCAAATTTTTTTGATCAGACTTTCGGGAACGGCTTGCTGAGAAATTTCGATCCGGCGAGCCCGAAACGCCAGGGCACGTCCATTGCCTTGGTGATGCCGATGCGCGGTCCGGTCGCGAGCGGATATTCCTCCTCCGGCGCTTCGATAAGAAACGGCGCTTCGAGCAGCGACATGCCGTTATTGCCGTGCGTGATGCCCAATGCTTGCGCGACGCGTCCTGGTCCCGAGCACAAGAGCCTTGATGGTTCGAGGCCGCGCCGTTGACGCATGGCATCGAGACCGGTGAGTGGTTCGATCGCGCGGATCAATACCCCTGCGCCGTGGCCTTCCTCGCGGCAAACGAAGTTCAGGCACCAATGAATTCCATATGAGCGATACACATATGCATGGGCAGCCGGGCCGAACATGACAGCGTTGCGCGGGGTGGGCCCGGAGAAGCTATGCGAGGCCGGATCTTCGCGATCGTAGGCTTCTGTCTCGACGATTCTGCCGCCGACGCCATCGACGGTGAAGATCGCGCCGATCAGGCGGCGCGCGACCTGTTCGGACGGCGCGTTGAAGTCGATGGGTGTCACAGTGCGGGATGATTTGGGCATGATTGAAGGAGGGGTTCACACCGACGGAGTGCTGTGCTGAGTTCGCCATGGCGGCCAGGATTTTTCGTTTGCAGCGAAGGTCCGGCACCTTGATTTTGCCGCCGACGGCATTCTCCGTCCACTAGCGCGCGTGAATCCGCGCGGCAAGGGCACCAGCGGCCGGCCGAATCTCTCAAGCGCCAACACCACCAACCTCTAAACAGCCCGGCTAAACCGCTCCCGCGCCATCACTTTCGATGCAAACCACCAGGCCAGCGCCGCTGTCAGCGACACGGCCGCAGCCATTGCCATCGCCGCATGCATGCCCCGCTCAAACTGATCCGGCGTTGTGAGCATCGCGCCGAAAACCGCGACACCCGGCGCCGCGCCTGTCTGCCGCGCCGAGTTCAGCACGCCGGCCGCAATCCCGGCGCGGTTTTTATCGACGGTATCCATGAGCGAACGCGTGGCCATCGGGGTAATGAGACCGGCGAAAAAACCGATTGCCGGCACCCGGCGCGGGCTCGCGCGGCAATGCCTCGACTGGACCGAGCGGCGGCATCATTTGGCCGGGCCGTTGGGCGGCGCGTTCATGACGCAGCTTTGCGCGAAGGGGTGGCTACGCCGCTTGAAAAATTCCCGGGCCTTGCAGATGACGCCGAAAGGATGGGCCGGGCTCAAAGAACAACTGGGCATTGATGAGCGATGTGTTGAGAAAACCGCTTAGGCTTCAACCTCCCAACCGCACGATATGGCACGCGCGTTGCTGCGCTCGTTACTGGTAATTCAACGACGTTCTCTCAAAGGAGTGTGATCATGCCTGAGAAGAAAACCATCGAACGTGCCCACGCGGCCAAACGTGCGGGGAAATCGTCCAGCACGCAGGCTGGCGCGTTCGTGAAGGAACAGATCGATCACGTGCGCGAAGGCAAGCACGGTGCGAAATCCGCGAAGCAGGCGATCGCGATCGGGTTATCGGAGGCGCGCAGGTCGGGGGTGGGCGTGAAAGCGCCGAAGAAGGGCGCCGCGTCTGCTGCCACTCGCAAGAAAGCCGCGAAGGACACCCACGCCGGTCAGCACAAGACCCAACGCAGCGCGAGCACGGAATCGAAGTCGAAACGTTCCGCGACGTCCACGCGCGTTCTCCAACGTGAGGGCACCAAGGCCGCTTCGCACAAGTCGCTGTCGAAGCAGACGCATGCGAGCGCAAGTCGGCGTTCCGCGACTGACCGCTCGGCTTCCGCCAAGAAGGGCTGGCAGACGCGCCGCAAGGCGGCGTCGAAGGCGGGCGCGGCGCGGCATGCGCGCTAGAGCGTGGTTCGCGCACGTGCGGCGCTTCCACGAAGAAAGGCCGTTCCGGATCAACCAGAACGGCCTTTACGCTTGCATGCCTGCTGGCAGTCGCATGGATCAATGACCGTATGCGGCTATCGAAACCGCGTTATTTCACCGTTTCGAGCACCTTGCGAACTGTGCTGAAAATCTGCTCGATCTGGTCATCTTCAATGATCAGCGGTGGCGAGAACGCAAGAATATCGCTTGTGTAGCGCACCAGAACGCCTGCCTCGAAGCATTTCACGAACGCTTCGTAGGCCCGCGCGCCCGGCGCGCCATCGCGCGATTCCAGTTCGATACCGGCCACCATGCCGAGATTGCGCACGTCCTTCACGTGAGGCGCGTCGCGCAACGCATGAGCGGCGGCTTCGAATTTCGGTGCCTTCGATGCCGCCCGTTCAAACAATTGATCGCGTGCGTACAGGTCAAGCGTGGCGATCGCGGCGGCG
Source organism: Caballeronia sp. dw_19 (assembly GCF_018449515.1). Taxonomy (GTDB): domain Bacteria; phylum Pseudomonadota; class Gammaproteobacteria; order Burkholderiales; family Burkholderiaceae; genus Caballeronia. Next base: position 50,746 of record NZ_JAAVUQ010000019.1, read on the forward strand.
GCGGCCATGGGGTGCGCCGAATACGTGTAGCCGTGGAACAGCTCGATACCGTTCGTCGCACCCGCATTGACGATGGTGTCATGCACGTTGCGATGCGCAGCCACCGCGCCCATTGGAATGGCAGCGTTGTTGATAGCTTTTGCCAGCGTCATCAGGTCCGGCGTCACGCCGAAATATTCGGCCGCTGTCGCTTTGCCAAGCCGGCCGAAGCCGGTGATGACCTCATCGAAAATCAGCAGGATGCCGTGCTTCGTGCAGATTTCACGCAGCTTTTGCAGATAACCCTGCGGCGGCACGAGCACCCCCGTCGATCCCGCCAGCGGTTCCACGATCACGGCAGCGATTGTCGATGCATCGTGCAGCGCGACGATGCGTTCGAGTTCATCGGCGAGATGCGCGCCCCACACGGGCTGGCCCTTCGAGAACGCGTTGTGTTCAGGCGCGTGCGTGTGCGGCAGATGGTCGATGCCAGGCAGCAACGCGCCTGAAAACGTCTTGCGGTTCGGCCCAATGCCGCCGACCGAGATGCCGCCGAAACCCACGCCGTGATACCCGCGCTCGCGGCCGATCAGCTTCGTGCGCTGGCCTTCGCCGCGTGCGCGGTGATAGGCGAGGGCGATTTTCAGCGCGGTATCGACGGATTCGGAGCCGGAATTCGTGAAGAAGATGCGGTCGAGGCCTTCCGGCATGATCGCCGCCACCTTCGTGGCCGCTTCGAACGCGAGCGGATGGCCCATCTGGAAGGTCGGCGCGAAGTCGAGCGTGGCGGCTTGCTGCTGGATCGCGGCGACGATTTCATCGCGGCAATGGCCTGCATTCACGCACCACAGGCCGGCGCAGCCGTCCAGAATCTCGCGGCCATCGGTCGCGCGGTAGTACATGCCCTTGGCGCCCTCGATCAGGCGCGGTGCAGCTTTGAACTGCCGGTTGGAGGTGAAAGGCATCCAGAACGACGAAAGGTCGTCGATGACGGGGCGCGAAGTCATGGGAAATCTCCTGTTAGAACACGCAATGTAGTCCTCGATAAAAACCCGCGGCATAGACAGTTGTCCTGTCGCGGAGAGAACTGTGCTGGCAAAATGGTGCAAACTGTATTGGTCATCCATTTTGGGCGGTCAACCTTGATCATCCCTTGATCATCCTCTTCCTGCCGACTCATGATCGAACTTCAGCTGGACCGTGACCGCGCGCAGGCGACGCTCGTCGAACAACTGGTGCGGGCGTTTTCCGGCGCCATCGAGCAGCAGGCATTGCGCGCCGGCGCGTTGCTGCCTTCGGTGCGCCAGCTCGCGCAGGCCGAGCGGCTGAGCACCTTCACGGTAACGGAAGCGTATGGACGTCTCGTGTCGATGGGCCTCGTCATCGCGCGGCGCGGCTCGGGTTATCGGGTGGCGCCGCGAGCGCCGGCCGCTCACAAGCGCGCCGTGGCATGGCAACCGCCGAGCCTCACGGCGACCTGGCTCCTGTCCGATGTCTTCGCCGATCATTCCGTGCCGATCAAAGCCGGCTGCGGCTGGCTGCCCAACGAATGGGTCAATGAAAGCGGGCTGCATCACGCGTTGCGCTCGATCAGCCGCGTGCCGGCGGCGCGCATGGCCGACTACGGGCACCCGTACGGTTTTGCGCCGTTGCGCGAGCGGATTGCCGAGCAACTGGACCGCTATGGTTTGCCCGCCGACCCGGCTACGAACGTGTTGCTGACCGCCGGGGCTACGCAGGCACTCGACCTGATTGTGCGCACGTTACTACGTCCCGGCGATACGGTCATTGTGGAAGATCCGGGTTACTGCAATCTGCTGCAGATCCTGCAACTGGGTGGTCTCGTCGTGCGAGGCGTGCCGCGCACGCCGGCAGGAATCGACAACGACGTGCTTGAGCAACTGGTGATCGAGCATCGTCCCAAGGCCATCTTTCTCAACACGACGCTGCAGAACCCGACCGGTGCGACCTTCGGCATGGCGGCGGCGTTTCGCCTGTTGCAGATCGCGGAACGCTATGGCCTGTGGGTGGTGGAAGACGATGTGAACCGCGAACTCGCGCCGCCCGGTGCGCCGCTTCTGGCCGCCATGGAAGGCTTGAACCGCGTGCTGTACGTCGGCGGATTTTCGAAGACGATCACGCCGGGATTGCGCTGCGGGTATGTGGTCGCCGAGCGTGATGTGCTGCGTGAACTGGCGCGTACAAAGATGGCGGTGGGGCTGACTTCATCGGCGGCGACGGAACGCATTGTCGAGAAGGTGCTGACTGAAGGGCGTTATGCGCGTCACGTGGAATCCGTCACCGAAAAACTCAAGGACGCGCACGTGCAGGTCGAGGACCGGATGGACGCGCTCGGGCTTGAGCTGTTTCATCGGCCGCGTGCAGGCTTGTTCGTGTGGGCACGGTTACCAGTTGAACCCGAACAAGCGAGCGACCTGGCTACGCAGGCGCTGGAAGACGGCATCTGGCTCGCGCCGGGTTCGTACTTCCGTCCGGGTGATGCCGCGAGCAACTGGTTTCGCTTCAACGTGCCGTATTCCACCGACGACGCGTTGTGGGGGTTTATCGAGAAGTGGATCGAACGCTAAAGCGTGATTGCCTGTGATCGTCTGATCCGCCAAATGAAAAAGCCTCGCGAGAATCGAGATTCAAGCGAGGCTTTTTCGCCTTGTGCAACCAGCGTTCGGGCATTGGATCAATCGATCAAACGCCGGCCTGCTGCTTCATCTCCGGAACACGCCGAGCAACAACGTTGCCAGGAAGATCACGATGAAGATGAAGAACAGGATCTTCGCAATTTCGGTTGCACCACTCGCAATACCGCCGAAGCCAAAAAACGCCGCGATAATCGCGATGATGAAAAAGATGACAGCGTATCGAAGCATGAAGCCCTCCAAAGGGTCGATTATCGGATTGGTTTGCGTGCTGGCTTGACGCCTTCGCCGCCTTGACTGCTTGAACTGTGCCGCCAGTGTGCCGCTGTATCCCGCGACGCCCGAACTTAGAGCAACCGCCGTGCCCAGAACCCTCTGCCCCGGAAAATAGGGCGCAAAAAGACTCACGCGCAAAAAAGCCGCACTGCGTTGCGCGAGTGCGGCCTTGGAATACGCGCCAACCGGCGCGGGAATGGAGGAGAAATGTTATCGGCGGGGCTTGCCGTTGTCGGGTTCGTCGTCGAGGTCGTCATCGTCGGCGTGGTTTAGCGCATCCGGCAGTTGGTTCTCGAGTTCATCGCGTTCAATTTGATCGGCGAGATCGAGGGACTTGCGTGTTGCGGGACCGGACGGGCGGTTTGCTCCAGACATGGCGTAACTCCTTGGGAGATTTCAAAGCTGCGCCAACAGCGGCGCGAGTTGATCGGGCAGCAAGCTTCGTACATGCCTGTCGATCCCCCGGGATAACGGAGTGTGCGCATTTCTTGCCGCTTTTTACGGCCAAAGTTGCAATCAGGCTGCATATTTTGCGCGACGGCAGGCATGAACCAGTATGCGCCGCCTACGAAAAAATAGGCTGGATCTGAACCCGGAACCACCAAATCGGCGCGCCGCGCGTGCAACGCCGGAACCACTGGTTACGTGGTTACTTCAATACGTCCGTTATCACGTAACCATGCCATTACGCCAACGCACGCTCGACGATCGGATACAACGACAACACGAGCAGCGTAGCCATTGTCCAGTTGAAAGCGCGCAGCCAGCGCGGTTGCGTGAGCAGGCGCCGCATGGATGTGCCGAACGCGGCCCACAGGGTGATGCACGGCAATCCGACGACGATGAACACCACCGCCATGAAGACGGCATTGAGCGAAAAGCTTGAATGCAAATGGATAGTGGTCGCGGCTGTCAGCACCATCATCCATGCCTTCGGGTTGATCCATTGAAACGCGGCTGCTTCGATAAACCGCATGGGCCGACGCTCGCCGTCGCGAACCTGCATGGTCGCGGAGGTTGCGATCTTCCACGCGAGATACAGCAGGTACGCCACGCTTAAGGTTTCAAGCAACGTGTAAGCCCAGGTGAAACGCGCAAATGCCTGCCCCACGCCGAGACCGACCAGCACCATCAGAATGGCGACGCCAACGCTGATGCCAAGCACATGCGGCACCGTGCGGCGCAATCCGAAGTTCACCCCCGACGCAAGCAGCATGGTGTTGTTCGGACCGGGCGTGATAGTGGTGACGAGCGCGAACAGCACGGCGGCGGGGAGGGCTGTAAGCAAGGCGGCAGTGTCGAGATGCATGGTGTTTCCTGATGTTTCCTGATGTTTCCCTAAGGCGAGAGCTGAGTCGGAATCGGTAGTCCGCTGGCGTCAGTGTATGAGATGTGATCTGTACAGTACCGGTACAGATTATCGAATCATTTCCTGTACGGTGCGGCAGGTTTTGCACAGCGCGCAATCGGGCACTGTGCTTGCAAAAAATTGTCATAGGAACTCTTACTTGATCGACACGATCCATCTCACGTTCAGCGCTTTTTGCGGCCGACAAATCCTTTCGAGGATCCGTTCGAACCCGGTGGCCGCATGAGCACTGAAGCGTTTTTCAACCGGGCTGCAATTGCGACAGCGTTCGGCAAGCTGATCGTTTTAGCCCGCCGATCGACGGCTCGGATTATTTTCCTATCCTTACGAAGGCGATCACGCGGCCATCATGCATGGTGTTCATCTTCGGCTGGGATATCGTATCGACAGCCGCATGCAACTCACGCCGAAAGGTGCCGGCGATGGTTACGCCGACGCGCTCGGCGACTTCCTGCATGATGTTGCGGCGACCCAAAAACGGCTGCGCATTGACATGCTCGCGTGGGATTGCGCGATGCTTCATGCGTTCGGGCGCGAGTGGTTGCCGGTCTGCAAGATGGGATGGCGGACGCACCGGCGGGTCTCGTTCCAGATGGACGGCAAACATCCAATGAGGGCATCACCAGAAGAGGGTGATGATCGACGACAAGCTTGCATTCGTCCACGGCCTCGATCTGACGTGTTCGCACCGGGACACGCCCGAGCATGCCGTTGCGAATCCGCATCGCCGCGATGTGAACGGGCAACCGTATCAACTCTTTCACGATGTCCATACCATGTTCGATGGGCGACGCCGCGCGCGCCATCGGGCCGCTTGCGCGCGAGACGCTTGAGAAGCCCGATGGTCTCGATCTCGCCATTGTCGCGGCAGGCAAGCAGCGCGCACGGCTGCACGGATTTCTCACGACCGGTATCGCCTGATGTTGCCGAGCGTGCCGCGGCTTGAAACGGGTTGCGTGAATGTGCACAGCAAATTGATGGTGATCGACGACGAGCCGATCGATATCGGGGGAGACGGTAGGGTTCACGCGCTCGAGTATGTGAAGTCGCGCGGGATCCTGTGCCGCCCGAAGCGTTGATCGATCCGGAGAAACCGGTCGAGCCGGACGAACGCGTTGGACAGTTCGTGCCGGTCGAGACGCCGCGTCGTTTGATTGGCGGGTTTGTATTGCTCGCGATGGCGATCGTCGGTTTTGCGGCGGCCTGGCATTGGACGCAGCTTGGGCGATACGCTCAATCCGAAAGCGCTCACACAAGTGGCCCAACGTATTGATGTCTTGGCGCTCGCGCCGCTCGCGATCATGCCAGCTTACGTGCTGACCGCAGTGATATCCGTGGCGATCACGCTGCTGACTACATCCACGGGTCTGGTGTTTGACGCAGCCTGGGGCAGCTTTTATGCGCTCGCGGGACGCTCGCTACGGCTGCGGTCAGCTATCTGATGGGCCAATGTCCCGGTCGCGACATCGTGCGGCGCGTGGCGGGAGCGCAGGTGAACAAGTTCAGCGAATGAGGGGTAAAACGCGGCTTGATCGTCGTCGTGATCCTGCGGATCCTGCCATCCGTTGTTCGCTTTGGACCGCATCTGGGTGCATCCGGGCGAGCGTCTTGTACGGGTGGATGTGCATCGAAGTTCGCTTGTCTCAGGTGGTATCGGATCACTATCCGTTGATCGCGCAGCTATCCTTGTCGCCTTAAAAAAGACGGTTGTAACGAAAACCCCTTAAAAAAAGGCTTAGAAACACAAAAAGACTCGCACGAAGTTCAATGGCGCTTGTAGAATCCGGCGTTGATACGGATGCATTCACGCGACCGTATTCTAAAAACACTGACCTCAACAGGTAGGAGAAACATGCCGACTTCCGCAAAAACCGCCGCCAAGAAAGCTGCGACCAAAGCTGCTCCCAAGGCTGCAACGAAGACTGCAGCAGCGCCCGTCAAGAAGGTAGCTGCCAAGAAGGCCGCATCGACGCCGGCTACTGTGGCGAAGAAAGCGGCCGTGAAGACGACGGCAACGCTGTCGCCGATCAAGGACACGTTCACGAAGGCATCGCTCGCCGCGCATCTGGCGGACCGTGCGACTGTCGACCTGAAAGCAGTGAAGGCCGTCTTGTCGGCACTCGAGGACACCATCCTCGGTGCGGTTCACAAGAAGGGTGCAGGCGAGTTCACGCTGTCGGGCCTCTTGAAGATTACGGCGCAAGTCGTGCCGGCGAAGAAGAAGCGCTTCGGCAAGGACCCGTTCTCGGGTGAAGACCGTTGGTTCGATGCAAAGCCGGCGAGCGTGCGTATCAAGGCACGTGCGTTGAAGAAGTTGAAGGACGCCGCAGCGTAAGCTGACGGAACAGCATCGAAGGACTATGGCAGCGCAGGAGTAGAGGCGAACCGTAGTCGAAAAAAAATGGCCGGTTTCCGCGAGGAAACCGGCCATTTTTTTGCCTTCTTCCGATGATGCGAGGCTGGATGACAACGACGTTCGAACGTGACGACTGATGTCCAAACAGCAATTCCTGTCGAGCTCTGCCCGGGTTTCGCGTAACAAAGTGTGGCTTAGCGTGGCGCGAAGGCTCGGCTCAAACCGGCTCTTCAAGGATCACCGTCGACGGTCCCGGCTCACTTTGGCAGCCCGCGTCATAGTCGATGGTATGCGCATCGAAGCGCTGGATCGCGCGCAGGAGGCGAGGCGAGAATGTGGCGCCGAAGCGAGCGATGAGTTGATCGCGTTGTGCGGGACTTGCATGCGCGAGCGTTCGCAGTTCGTCTATCGGGATGCCGACGAAAAGATTCAGCGGAAACGGCGGCGCGGAATCGATGGAAAAATTCGGTGCGCGGATACGCAGCCCGGGTTGAAGATGCGTTCCGAGTTCCATGGTGAAGATGAAGCTGGCGTTATCGGGCGAAGCAGTTTTAGCTTCACTGAGAAGGCGCGGCGCGACGTCTTGAAGCGATGAGATTTCCTGGTCGGTCAGCATGACGAAATCCTTCGAAGAAAAAGCGGTGAGATAGTTTTCGAGCCCACACGCAACACCGCGCTGGAAGTTCGAGAAGGAAAGCAACACCGATGCCGGATAAAAAGCGCGGGTAGGAACGCGCTGTCAATGTCACATTTACGCGGCCATTTACCTGAAACAAGCGCAGTGAGGCAGAGCGTCCAGCCAAGCATAAAAGGCGTGGAAGCCGTACGGCTTTCGCGCCAAAACAGGGGCAACACAATAAAGACCCTTGAAACCTGGGCCGAATTGAATGTCCCCGGCGCGGGTATAACCATCTGAAAACAAACTGAAAGCGGCTCAACCGTCACTCAGTAATGACGGCACGTGGCTTGCTTAAGGCTTGCCCTTACGCTGAACCGTCGCGTGAAAAGAAGAAAAAAGTTCAACAGCAAGAGATTCCCATTCTGTCGACCTGCGACCTGGGGAGTGGCCAGACACTTGTGTCATTCCGCGTTTCAATGAGTGAGAGAGGGCCTGATGCCAGATCAAGACGCACGACCTGACCATAACGAAGACAAGGCCGGGGATGATTCAAACCGCGGCGAGCAAAAAAGCGATAACGATAAAAACGGCGGCCAGGACAAGTCCAACGACAAGTCCAACGGGGAAAAGAAAGGCCCGGGCAAAAAGCCGCTGATCATCCTGGCGATCGTTGTGGTGCTGCTGATCCTGGGTGGTTTGATCTGGTGGTTCGCGACCCGGAATCAGGTCAGTACCGACGATGCGTACACCGACGGCGACGCAGTGACAATCGCGCCGAAGGTCTCGGGCTACGTCGTGGTCATGAACCTCGGCGACAACAAGTTCGTTCACAAGGGCGATCTGCTGATCAAGATCGATCCGCGCGACTATCAGGCTCAACTGGACCAGGCGAATGCCCAACTTGGTCTGGCGAAGGCGCAACTCAACGCGGCTCAAGTGCAACTGGATATTGCCCGCGTGCAATATCCAGCGCAACTGACTCAGGCGAAGGCTCAGGAACAAAGCGCGCAAGCGAGCCTGGCGCAGACCCGCGCGGCTTACGAACGGCAGCGTGCCGTCGATGTCCGGGCGACATCGCAGCAAAATATCGACACTGCGACGGCTCAGCAAAAGAGCGCGCTGGCCAACGTCGCGCAGGCACAGGCGCAGGTGAAAACCGCGAGCCTGGTTCCCCAGCAAATCAGCCAGGCGCAGGCAACGGTAGAGGAACGCCGGCAGCAGGTTGAACAGGCCGAGGCGCAGGTGGAAGCGGCGGCGTTGAACCTGTCTTACACGGAACTGCGCGCGCCTGCGGACGGCTGGGTTACCAAACGCAACGTGCAGTACGGTACTTTCCTGCAGGCGGGCACGTCGATTTTTTCACTCGTGACCACCACGGTCTGGGTCACGGCCAACTTCAAGGAGTCGCAACTCGAGCGCATGCGCCCGGGTGATTCGGTGGATGTATCCGTCGATGCATATCCTGATCTGAAACTGCACGGTCACGTGGATAGTATTCAGCTCGGCAGTGGCTCGCGTTTTTCGGCTTTCCCCGCTGAGAATGCGACGGGAAACTTCGTGAAGATCGTGCAGCGCGTGCCGGTGAAGATCCTGATCGATAGCGGGATGCAGCCTGACCTGCCGCTGCCGCTCGGACTTTCCGTGGTGCCGAAGGTGATGTTGAAATGAGCGACCATTCCGGCTGGAAACCGAAGTCGAATCCCTGGCTGATTGCGGTCGTGGTCACGCTTGCGGCGTTCATGGAAGTGCTCGACACCACCATTGTGAACGTCGCGTTGCCGCACATTTCGGGCGCGATGTCCGCGAGTTACGACGAAGCCACCTGGACGCTGACCGCGTATCTTGTCGCGAACGGCATTGTGCTTCCCATCTCCGCTTTTTTCTCGAAACTGCTGGGACGTAAGCGATATTTCCTGATCTGCATCGGCGCGTTCACGGTCTGTTCGCTGCTGTGCGGCCTGGCCACCGACCTGTGGCAACTGATCGTATTCCGGGTCTTGCAGGGCTTCTTCGGTGGTGGATTACAACCGAACCAGCAGTCCATCATCCTCGATACCTTTCCGCCCGAGCAGCGCGGCCGGGCGTTCTCGATCTCGGCCGTGGCGATCGTGGTGGCGCCGGTGATTGGGCCGACGCTCGGCGGCTGGATCACCGACAACCTCACGTGGCGCTGGGTGTTCTTGATCAACGTGCCGATCGGCGTGATCACGACCATTGCCGTGATGCAGTTTGTTGAAGACCCGCCGTGGGAGCGGAAAAAGGATCGCAAGGAACTGGGGCTCGATTTCATCGGCATTGGATTGATTGCGCTGGGTCTCGGCTGCCTGCAAGTGTTCCTCGATCGCGGCGAGGACGACGACTGGTTCAAGTCGGGTTTCATCACGACCTTCGCGATCCTGTCGGCGATCGGCATAGTCGGCGCGATCTTCTGGTTGCTTTACGCGAAGAAACCGGTGGTCGATCTACGAGTATTCAAGGACAGGAATTTTGCGCTGGGTTCGGTATGCATGGCGGGTTTTGCAACGATCCTTTACGGAAGTGCGGTGCTTGTGCCTCAGCTTGCCCAGCAGCAACTGGGTTATACCGCGACGCTCGCGGGGCTGGTGTTGTCGCCGGGCGCGATGATGATCGTGGCCATCATTCCTGTGGTGAGCAAGCTGATGCCGATCATACAAACCCGCTACCTGGTCGGTTTCGGTTTTTTCCTCATGGCGTGTGCGTTGTTTTATACGCATCACCTGGTGCCGAACATCGACTTCAAGACGTTGACCATGATGCGAAGTTCGCAATCCATCGCCATCGCGTTCCTGTTCGTGCCGATCACCACGCTGGCTTATCTGACGCTGAAAGCATCGGAGAATGCGGACGCTTCCGCGTTGTTCACCATGTTCCGCAACGTGGCGGGATCGATTGGGATTTCGCTCTCCACCGCAGCGATTGTCGAGCGCACGCAGGCGAACATGGCGCACATGGCCGTGCATATGACGCCGTTGAACCCGAACTACAACGATTCGATACAACGTCTCACGCACACGTTGATGGACATGGGGCAGACCATGCAGCAGGCCATGACCACGGCGACCGGGCTGATGTACAAGCAATACATTTCGCAGTCCACGATCCTGGCCTATCTGGACGTGTTCGGCGCGGTGGCGATCTTTGCGTTGTGTTTCGTGCCGATCACCTTTTTCTTTTCGCCGGTGAAAGCCGCGGGTGGCGGGGGAGGGCATTGAGATGAGCAAACGCTTGATTCCGCTGCTGCTTTCCATGCTCGCCGGCGCGTGTTCGGTCGGTCCGAATTTCACGCCGCCCGACGCAAAAGCGCCGGACAACTGGCACGATCTGCAGCGCGCGCAGAACCCGCCCGACGACATGCGCTTCCCCCATGCCAGCGTGCCGTCGCTGGTCGATACCAATGCGGACCCCGATCCTCGCTGGTGGCGGCAATTCAACGATGCCACGCTGGACTCGCTGATCGACCGTGCGGCGGCGGGCAATCTGGATTTGCAGGGCGCGGTGCTGCGCATTGCGGCGGCGCGCGAACAGGCGGTGGTATCGGGGGCGCAGGGGTTGCCGCAAGTCAGTGCGAACGCGAGCTATAAGCGTGAGCAACTGGGCTTGAAGGGCTTGCTGCAATCGCAGGGTGTCTACGACAAGGTCAATGCGCTCGGGTCGAACAGCGCGAGCGCGACCAGCGCCCTGAATTCCTTGACGGCTCCGGTGAACCTGTTCCAGGATGGTTTCGATGCCTCCTGGGAACTTGATCTGTTCGGGCGAGTGCGGCGCTCGGTGGAGTCTGCGAATGCGCAGACGGAGTCGGAGATAGAAAACCGTAACGACGCGCTTGTCTCGCTCGAAGCGGAGGTTGCGCAGACCTATTCGCAGCTGCGCGGGGCGCAACTACTGAAGCGGATCACGCTGGCCGAGATCGATTCGGAGCAGCAGATCCTTGATTTGACCCGTGAACAGGCGCGTGTGGGGCTGACGAGCCAGAGCGACGTGGAGAGCGCGACAGCGCAGGTGGGATCGTTGCAGGCGCAGTTACCGCAGTTCGATGCACAGATTGCGCAGGCGATGAATGGCCTTGCCGTATTGACCGGCAGTGCGCCGGGGGCACTGGATGCGGAGTTGGAGGTGGCGGGGGCTGTGCCGCCGGTGCCGCCGAGCGTACCGATTGGTTTGCCGTCCACGTTGGCGCGGCGGCGTCCTGACGTTCGCCGGGCGGAGAGTGATTTGCATTCGGCGACTGCTGAGATTGGAGTGGCGGTGGCGCAGATGTACCCGGATGTATCGTTGACGGGGACTGTGGGTACGCGTGCTACTCAGGCGAAATATCTGGCGCACTGGTCGAGTTTGTTCTGGACGGTTGGGCCTAGCATTTCGCTGCCGATTTTCGAAGGTGGCGCGTTGCGGGCGAACGTGCGGATAGCGAAGGTGCAGGCGGGTCAGGCGGCGCTGCAATATCGCTCGACGGTGCTGAAGGCGTTGCAGGACGTGGATAACGCGTTGGTATCGTACCGGACGGACCAGGACCGTCGCGAGGCGCTGACGCGTACGGTGGAGGCTAACCGGATCAGTTTGCAGCTTGCGACCGACAGTTACCGGAAGGGGCTGGTGAGTTTCATTACTGTTCTGGATGCGGAGCGGCAGTTGGCTGAGACGCGGCAACAACTGGCGCAATCGACGGTAAGTGTGACGACGGATTTGATCGCTGTATATAAGTCGCTGGGAGGCGGATGGCAGGGCACGCCGGAGGCGGTGGGAGTTCGGTGAGGGGGCAGACAGCACGATGAAAACACTCGCCGAACACAGTTAAGGCCGTGCCGATTCCTTGGCAACTGGTGCTTGCCCGAGAGCGTTGGGGGCGAAGCGTGTTCGTGTCAGGATTCGCGAGAAGGAGGGGTTCAAACATCCTTCGCTCTGGCGAGCACCGTGCTTTTGGGGCACCTATGAATGAAAACTGCACGCTGTGGACACTTAGGGTAGCGGGTTTTAAAAGCGCTTTCTTTGCTTCGTTTCTTTGTCGCTTTGGACAAAGAAATGACGTGCCGCCACGCACAGTGGCTAACAGTGATAAAGAGAAAATCCGACTCACGCAGACCACCACGGCCGAAAGCACCACCCCGGCATAGACCCCGACCGCTAACCCCAAAACCGCCCAACCAAACCACCCCAAACCCCAAGTGCGAACGAACATCCCCTCCGCACCAAAACAGGGCACCCCTTCCACCCCATCACCCCCCCACCGCCCCCACCGCACTCATTTGAAGCAAACTCCCCCCTAACCCGCCAAAACAATGAGTAAAAACAAGTAGTAGAAAAAATGGCACGTCTGTTGCTTAATTGTAGATACTGAAACTACCGAAGCGTCGGACAGGCGTGGCCCAGCTTGAAGAGCGGTATCGAGCGGCATTTCCACGCACAGGCGGCACCAGGCCGCGATCAAAAAAGGACGCAAGATGCAGATCTACGACGAAATGCGTCACGAGGAAACCGTGCGGGCGCACTACGCACGTTTCTCCCGGTGGCTTTCCACTCAAAGCCCCGAAACCATCGCACGCAAGCGCGCGGAAGCCGATCTGCTGTTCAGGCGTGTCGGCATCACGTTTGCCGTGAACGGCGATCTGTCGGGCACTGAGCGCCTGATTCCCTTCGACATGATCCCGCGCATCATCCCTGGCGATGAATGGCGCAAGCTGGAAGCTGGCCTCCGACAGCGGGTACGCGCGTTGAACATGTTTATCCGCGACGTCTACCACGATCACGACATCGTTCGGGCGGGGAAGATTCCCGCCGAGCAGGTGTACACGAACGCGCAATATCGCCCGGAGATGCAGGGCGTGGATGTGCCGCTCGACGTCTACGCGCACGTCGCTGGCGTGGACGTGGTGCGCGCCGGTGACGCAGGCGAGTTCTACGTACTTGAAGATAACCTCCGGGTGCCGTCGGGCGTGTCGTACATGCTCGAAAACCGCAAGATGATGATGCGGCTCTTCCCCGAATTGTTCGTGCAGAACCGCATTGCCCCGGTCGCGCATTATCCGGACCTGCTGCTCGAAACGTTGCGCTCGATCGCACCCGCCGGCGTGGACGACCCCAACGTGGTGGTGCTCACGCCCGGCATGTACAACTCGGCGTACTTCGAGCACTCGTTCCTCGCGCAGCAAATGGGCGTGGAGCTGGTGGAGGGCAAGGACCTCTTCGTCGATGAAAACTACGTGTTCATGCGCACGACGCAAGGGCCGAAACGCGTCGACGTGATCTACCGGCGCCTCGACGATGACTTCATGGACCCGCTCGCGTTCCGCACTGACTCGGCGCTCGGCGTGCCGGGCCTGCTGACGTCGTATCGCGCGGGCCGCGTGGCATTGGCCAACGCGATGGGCACGGGTATCGCCGACGATAAATCCATCTATCCGTTCGTCCCGGACATGATCGAGTTCTATCTCGGCGAAACCCCGATCCTGAACAACGTGCCGACGTTCCAGTGCCGCAAGCCCGACGATCTCGCCTACACGCTCGCGCATCTGCCCGAGCTGGTCGTGAAGGAGGTTCACGGAGCGGGCGGTTACGGCATGCTGGTCGGGCCGGCATCGACGAAAGCCGAAATCGAGGCATTCCGCGAACGCCTGATCGCGCGGCCGGATGGGTATATCGCCCAGCCTACCTTGGCGCTCTCCGCCTGCCCGACCTTCGTGGAATCGGGTATCGCGCCGCGCCATATCGACTTGCGGCCGTTCGTGCTGTCGGGTAAAGAAGTGACGATGGCCGCCGGCGGCCTGACTCGCGTGGCGTTGAAGGAGGGTTCTCTCGTCGTGAATTCGTCGCAGGGCGGCGGCACGAAAGACACCTGGATGGTGGACTAAGCACCCACCGGGATTGTTCGCACGGGCGTGCTTCCAAGCGCTGCGCCCGCGCGCGCCACACAACAACGGAACGCCATCATGATGCTAAGCCGCACAGCCGATCACCTTTTCTGGATGGCTCGCTACATGGAGCGAGCGGAAAATACCGCCCGCATGCTCGACATCAACCTGAAGGGCATGCTGCTGCCGCAGACGCCGGATCAGGCCGCCCGCGCACAACGCTCGGTACTCCGTATTTCGGAACTTGAATCCAGGTTCGAGGAGCGTTTCCCGGGCTCGGATTCGCGCGAAGACATGCTGCACTTCATGGTCGCCGATACCGGCAATCCGTCGAGCATCATTTCGTGCCTGCACGCGGCTCGCGAAAACGCGCGTGCCGTACGCGGGACCCTGACCACGGAAGCGTGGGAGACCATCAATTTCACGTGGCTCGAATTCGGCGAAAAACTCGCCGTGGGCGAGCTGGGAAAAAGCCCCGACATGCTGTTCGAATGGGTCAAGTACCGCTCGAATCTGTGTCGCGGCGTGATGGTCGGCACCGCGCTTCAGGACGACGCCTTCTGGTTCATCCAGCTCGGCATGTACCTGGAACGCGCGGACAACACGGCGCGGATCCTGGACGTGCGTTTCGCCGATGCCGAACCGAACTCGCGCGAAGCCGCCCGTCAACTGGAAGACTTCTACTACTGGACCTCCATCTTGAGTTCAGTGTCCGCGCTGGAAATCTACCGGAAGGTGTATCGCGACGTCGTGACGCCGTCGCGAGTAGTGGAACTGCTTATCCTCAACTCGCAGATGCCGCGCTCGCTGCTGGCGTCGCTGGACGGGGTCTGCGCGACGCTCGACAAGTTGCGCACCAGCGGCTCGAACGAGTGTGAACGTTTCGCCGGCAAGCTGCGCGCGGACGTGCTGTACATGGATATCCGCCAGATCCTTGAAACCGGAGTGCACGCCTATCTGACGCAATTCCTGAAACGGGTCGATGAGCTCGGTGTTCGCGTGATGCGCACCTTCCTCATGTTGCCTCTCGCCTGAACGCATCCGTCCTGGAAACCATCATGCTTCTGACCATTCGTCATCACACAAGCTACCGTTACGCCGTGCCCGTGCAGTACTCCATCCAGCAACTGCGCATGACGCCCGCCAACGGGTCGGCGCAGATGGTGCGGCGCTGGAATATCGACACAGTGGGCAAGCTCGACGTCACCCGCGATGCCTACGCCAACACGCTGCATACGCTGGTGCTGACGAAACCGCATATGGAGATCCATCTTTCCGTGACCGGTCAGGTGGAAACCACGTTGCTCGACGGCGGCCGCCTCAACGACGGTCCCGGCCGGATTCCGCTCCAGCACTACACCTGTGCGACCGCGCTGACCGAGCCGGACGCAGTGATCCGCGAACTCGCGAACTCGGTGCCCAAGCTCGACTCACCGTCGGCGCTGATTGCGCTGGCGGAGAATATTGAAGCCAGGGTGCAGTTCAAGGCGGGCGTAACCGAGGTCACGAGCACGGCTGCTCAGGCGCTGCAGCTCGGTAACGGCGTGTGCCAGGATCACGCTCACATCATGTTGGCGTGCTGCCGCGCCCGGGGCCTCCCGGCGCGCTATGTGAGCGGTTACATCGATCCAGGCGATGTCCCGCACGCGGCAAGCCACGCTTGGGTCGATGTGTGGATCGACGACGGATGGGTGTCGGTGGACGTTACACACACAGCGTTCGCCAGCGGCCGCTACTGCCGGCTCGCGGTTGCGCGCGACTATGAGGCGGCCGCACCTGTGCGCGGCTCGCGCGTGGGCGGCAAGGAAGAGCGCATGAGCGTTGACGTCTCCGTGCAGGCCTCGGCCGACCAGTGAGTGACACGTCGCGGCGCTCGTATTCCTCAGGCGCCGGAACATTCAAGCCGCGCCCCCATCTGCCGATAACTATTAGAAGGTGAGGTGGCGCGGCTTTGTTGACCGCACCTTGACCTGATGACGGGAGGCGGCGCGTTTGGCGGGGGACTCATGCCTGTGCACGAGTCCTCTCAATCAGCCCGATCCGGGCGATGACCCGATTACCCGATTACAATACGTATTTGCTTCTTTCAGGAATTGGACGCATGACTTATTGCGTGGCAATGCGCGTCGACGAAGGACTGGTGTTCCTGTCCGACACCCGCACGAATGCCGGGGTCGACCATGTGAGCGCCGCCCGCAAGATGGCAGTCTTCGAGCAGCCCGGCGACCGCGTCCTCGTGCTCCTCGCCGCGGGTAATCTCGCCCTGACGCAGGCAGTCATGCAACTGCTGTCGGAACCGGCGCCCGAAGATAAACCCACGCTGTATAACGTACCCACCATGGCGGAAGCGGCGCGGCTGGTGGGCGATGCGGTGCGCGAGGTACATCGGCGAGATGCGGCTACGCTTGCGGAATTCAGCGTCGACTTCAATTGCAGCTTCATTCTCGGCGGCCAGATCCGCGGGGCGAATACGCGCCTGTTCATGATTTACTCGGCGGGTAACTTCGTGGAGTCGTCGCAGGTCAGCCCGTATTTCCAGATCGGTGAATCGAAGTACGGCAAGCCGATCATCGATCGCGTTGTCACACCGTCCACGCCGCTGGACGAAGTCGCGAAATGCGCGCTGGTGTCAATGGACTCCACGCTACGGTCCAATTTATCAGTGGGATTACCGCTCGATCTGCTCGTGTATGAGAAGG
Organism: Caballeronia sp. dw_19; assembly: GCF_018449515.1. Taxonomy (GTDB): domain Bacteria; phylum Pseudomonadota; class Gammaproteobacteria; order Burkholderiales; family Burkholderiaceae; genus Caballeronia. Next base: position 67,564 of record NZ_JAAVUQ010000019.1, read on the forward strand.
ACGCGTTGCGGGTCACGCGCTTCTCCACAATCGATAACGACAACCACTATTTCCAGATGATTCATCGCACCTGGGGTGAACGGCTGCGGCAGATTTTCGGGGAGATTCCTAATCCGACCTGGGCCGATCCTGCCAATGTGCCGCTACGGGCGCGCGAAACGGTATCGAACGTGCCGCGCGTGACAGGCAGCGATCTGCGGGCCGAACCCGATACGTCAGCGCCGCCGTTTCAGACCTTGATGCAGCCGGAAAGCGGGCAGTCGCAGCATTGAACCGGACTGGGATTGGTCAATTAGTAGATTAGTAGAGGCGGTTTGAGAGCGCGTGCTGGAAACTCTGCAAGACAGGTAGCCTGAACAAGAACGGCCCAATCGGCTTTACGCAGATTGGGCCGTTCTTGTTTTTGGCGTTGTTTTTAGCTTTGGCGTATTGATTGCCGTGAACCGGCGATCAATACCCTGCGCGCATAAAAAAACAGCCATCGGTTTCGCCGATGGCTGTTTTTGAACCGCAGTCGAAATCGGCGCGCTATGCAGTGAACCGCTTGCGCGCCGGGTCCGGCTTTAGAACTTGTGACGAATACCGACGAGCACCATTTCTTGCGAACTCGTACCGGCGAAGCCGAACGAACCGATCGATGCTTGCGCTGCTTGATCTACGCGAACCGTCTGGCCTGCCGCGTTCGTGGTGTACACAGCTTGCGTGCCGCTTGCGTGCTGGTAAGCGCCGACTGCGTAGAAGTCCGTACGCTTGGACACCGTGTAGTCCGCGCCGATACCCACTTGATGGTACTTGGCAGCCGTGTCGCCGCTAGCTTTCTCGTACGTGTAGCCTGCACCGACCAGCAAAGCCGGCGTAAGCTGGTAGTTCGCGAACACGCTGCCGATGTTGTACTTCTGCGTCGACGTGAATGCCGACAAGGCGTCCGGAGCGTATTGCGCATTGCTGTACGAAGCGCCGAGCGTTACCGGGCCGATAGCGTACTGAGCTGCTGCACGAGCGATGCTGAGCGAGTGAGCCGAGGTGTAGCCGCTGTTGATCGGACCGTCGAAAATCGAGTCCGACGACTGGTTGGCGCTCCAGACCGATCCTGCTGCAGCCGTACGGCCTGCGCTCGGGTTGCTTGCGTAGAAGTAACCAGCAGCCAAGCCCAACGGGCCGTTGTTATACGCAACTGCACCGCTCCACGTCTGGCCTTGACCCGTCGTGCCAGCCAGGTTGCTGAAGCCATACAAGCCTTCGAATTGCAGGCCGGCGTAGTTCGGCGAAACATACTTCACCGTGTTCGAAACACGCAAGCTGTTGTCGTAGTTGTCAACGTCGCCCGGCGTACCGACGATCGACGCCCAGTAGTTGTCACCCGTGATGCCTTGCACCATGTCAACAAGCGGATCGTATTGACGACCGATCGTGACGGTACCGAGCTTATCAGCCGTCAAGCCGACGAATGCCTGGCGGCCAAATTCGCGACCACCTTGACCCAATCCGCCCGTATTGAGGTTGAAGCCGTTTTCCAATTGGAAAATTGCCTTCAAACCACCGCCCAAGTCTTCCGTACCCTTCACGCCCCAACGGTCACCGGACAAGTTGCCGGCAAAGAGGCCGACCTGCTTCTCGTTGCCGGACGCGTGGCCAACATAACCAACAGCCTCATCGATCAAGCCATACAGAGTTACGCTGCTTTGCGCGTGAGCCACGCCAGCCGTGCCGAGCAGTGCCAGCGAAAGGGAAGTCAGTGCGAAACGTTTCATCAGGTTCTCCACGCTAGGATTAAATTCGTTGTTGCCGGCGCAGAGAATAACGCAGCGTTACAAAACTTAAGAACTGAAAAATTAAAACATGTCTCGAAAAAAAGACACTTTATGGTCGACCGTGTGATGTCTTGTAAGGCAAGCCTGTCAAGGCTTTAGCCGTTGATTCATCTAGCGAAAGCGCATTAGCATGGATGCCGTCATAAAGTTCCTTTTAACGCAATTGGTTCAGCGAGAATGGGCGCTTTTTATTAGTTTTTTACTAATTCGGCGTTATAAGCGAGGTATGCCGGGAGGCCCTTGCGAGGAAGGCTTTTACAGGCGAGAGGAGCGCTGCGCATGGCTCGGCGAGGGTTTACGCCGGGAGGCGGCCCGACGCAGCCGCGTAGCGTCCGACACCGCGAGATGAGTTCGCGCGTGGCGTATTACCAACACCTTTACTCATTGAGAGCGCCATTTTTGCGTCCAGCGCAACAAACGCGCTGTGCTCACTCGTCGCGGCGAGTCCATGCGACTTGACGAAGTTTCGGCAGTCAAGCTTTTGACACGGAAAACTGTCGTGTCGCGGATTACTCTGGTTTGCGACTTGATTCCGCTCCTGATCCCGCTCGGCTTGACGGCGTTATTCGTCGTTTGCCGCAGGATGATCACGTCCGGCTTCGCGTCCGGTTTCACGTCCCGATAACAGCGCGAGCGCCAAACCTGCGCCGCCGGCCAGCAACACGGCGCGCCACGGATACCGCTTCACCAGGTCATTTGCCTGGACCGCCTTGCGCCCGCAATCCCGCATGGCTTGCGCCGTCACCCGGGTAGCCACGGTCTCCGCACGGGCCAGCTTGCGGCTGAGGGTCAACGCGGTGCTCAACGCCGATACCCGTTTGCGCGCCTGCTGCGTCAAATGCTGCGCGTGTTCAGCCCTTCTTTCGATGGATGCTCGCGAACGTCCCGGCACGACCGTAAAGGCTTTTGTGTTTCCGGGGTTGTCCGTGTCCACACGGCCGGCTCCGGGAACTGTCGAGCCCGCCAGCATCGAGCCGATCTTGGCGCGGCTGCCTAGGGGGACCCGGGTGCTTTGCTGGCCCCACGCACCGCGGGGATCGTGCAAACGTGCTCGCGCGGCTGAAAACTCCGCGCCAAGCAGCAGGACTGCTGCCGAGAAGTACAGCCACATCAGCAACACCGCAAGCGAGCCCGCCGCGCCGAATGAATTCGCCGTGCCCGCGTGAGTCAGGTAGAACGCAAACAGTTTTTTGCCGACCGAAAACAGGATCGCGGCAACAAACCCGCCGACCAGTGCGTCCCGCCATTGCACCCGGCCGTCGGGGAGGAACTTCAGCAGCGCTCCGAACGCAAGCGAGAGAATCACCAGTCCGACCAGCAACTGCACAATGTCGCCGACGATCACGAACGGCGAATTACCCCAAAGCCATTTGCCCACGGCCTGGATGGCGGTATCGAGGACTAGCGAGACGATCAGCAGGAACGCCACCCCCAGCACCAGGCCGAACGAGATCAGCCGCACCCGCACCAGCGCGAAAACGCTGGATTTCTGCTCGCCGGTAAGTGGCCATACGAGGTTCAGCGCGGTGTTGAGCGATGAAAATGTCGCCGATGCACCCAGCGCCAGCAACACGAACGAGATCACGGCGGCGACTCCCGTGCCGCCGCTACGGTGGGCATTCTCGACAATGCTCTGCACGCTCGCCGCGGCCTGATCGCCGAGCAGTCCATTGACGTGATGAAACAACTGACCGCGCGCGGCGTCGGCCCCGAACACCCAGCCGGCCACGGCGATGACCATGACCAGCGTCGGCGCCAGCGAAAACGCGGAGTAGAACGCGATGCTCGCCGCCATGGCGGCACAGCGATCCTCGCCAAATTTCCTGAGCGCGCCCATCACCCAGGATGCGTCCTTTTTCACGGCAGCCTGAATTTTCTCGGTGGACAATGTGCTCATGGAAACCTCAACTTCGCTGATGGTAATGATGATCTTGACGGTTTGTAACGCGTCGGAGCACGATGCGTTCCCACGGCCGTTAAGCCTGCGATCGCGCCACTGCGCGCCGGGACTCATGGAGCATCCGTCATCCCGTCGCAGCTTGGCAACCCAAATCGGGCTCATAGGCCGTTCGGATGCCTTTGGCGCGCACTTTCGTCACCAATCGTTAACTTTGTTTTACGTAGTTCTACGTTTGGGGGCAGTGGGGTTTTCAATCGGCGCGGGAATGGGCACATGTGGGCATGTGAATGGGCGAATGAACGAATGAACGCCACGCCGTCACGAGGTGACATGCATCGCCGAGCCGTTGCAGCCAGCGACAAAACGGACAAACGGACAAACGCGCCCACAACGTCAGGCACGCATGGCGAACCCGTCGAGATAGGCGGCGGGATCTTGTCCGTCCCAGATGCGCCCATCGATCAGCATGTCCGCGCGAATCTCGTCCGGCACGCGAACGTCCGCCAAGGCAGCGGCCTCGCGATACAGCGCCGTCTGGCTGATCGCCGATGCAATGGCGGCGTCGTCGTGAGCGCCGCTCAATAGACCCCATCGGCGATATTGCGTCAGGAACCACAGGCCATCGGACGGTCGTGGATAGTTGACGGCGCCTTTATCGAAGAAGCTAACGGCGAGGGGGCGCTGCTGCCCGGGGAATTGCGCTGCGTCGTACTCGCCGAGCAGCCGCGGCGCGATCAATTCCTGAGGCACACCTAACAGTTCCGGCGCGGCGAGCCACTTGGATATCTCGGCCCGATGCGCGGGGTCGTCAAGCCACCGGCACGCCTCGAGCATGGTCTGGACCAGCGCGCGTGCCGTGTTCGGATAAAGCGCGACAAAATCGCGCCGGCTGGCAAGCACCTTTTCCGGGTGGTCCGGCCAGATCTGGCTCGAAATCGCGACGGTCCTGCCCGCTTGACGCGCCTCGGCAACCGCGTTCCACGGCTCACCGGCACAGAATCCGTCGAGCTGGCCTTCGGCCAACGCATCGACCATTTGCGGCGGCGGGATCACGATGCTGCGAATGTCGCGCAGCGGATGCACGCCAAGAGCTGCGAGCCAGTAGTACAACCACATCGCGTGCGTGCCGGTCGGAAAGGTCTGTGCGAAAACAGGAGGACGGCCGAGCGTCGCAAGCGCCTCCTTCAAATTGCCGCTCCTGCTCAGCGCATCGGCAAGCGGGTTCGACAGAGTGATGGCCTGGCCATTGCGGTTCAGCACCATCAACACAGCCATGTCGCCCTGCGGTCCGCCAATACCGAGCTGCACGCCGTACACGAGCCCATACAGCGCGTGCGCCGCATCGATCTCGCCGGACAACAGCTTGTCGCGCACAGCCGCCCAGGAAGGCTGCCGGCACAACTCGAGCGTCAGGCCGTGGCTGTGGCCAAACTCGAGGATCTTGGCAACGGCGAGCGGGGCGGCATCGCTCAGCGCCACGAAACCCAAACGAATGTGGGTCTTCTCGGGTTGCGCGGACGCGCGGTTCAAAACGGCTTTGGGCGTATTCATGTAGTAGGGCTACCCTAGTAAATCGACCATCGACACCAACTGGCGCGCAACCTCGGCAAGCTTCAGTCCCTCGTCCATCGCGCGCTTGCGCAGCATGGCGTAGGCCTCAGGTTCCGACATCTTGCGCCGGTCCATCAACAGGCGCTTGGCCCGGTCGATCAGCTTGCGGTCGGCGAGTTCATTTTCGGCTTTGGCGAGCCGCTTGCGCAATTGCTCCTCGCGGGCGAAACGCGCCAGCGCGACTTCGAGAATGGGGGCGAGACGCGCGGCCTCCAGGCCTTCGACAAGGTAAGCGCTCACGCCTGCACCGACCGCGGCGTGAATCAGTTGCTGGTCGCCGTCGTTGCTGAACATCAGGACCGGGCGCGGCGCGGTCTCGTTCATCACGGCAAGTTGTTCGAGCGTATCGCGTGAAGGCGATTCAGTATCGATGATGACCACATCCGGGCGCTGTTCCTCCACCACCTTGGGCAATGCCGCGGGGGTCGCGACCTCGGCCAGCATGTCGTAGCCCAGGCGTGCGAGTGCCTGGCGAAGATCGCCAATGGGTTTGTCGGTGTCGGTGACGAGCAGTACGCGAAGCATGGGTCAGGCGCCGGGATAGCTCATGCATGGAATGCTTGACGCAACGCTCTCTGGCGGACGATCAGCGCGCGCCATAAAGACCGCTTTCGCCGCTCGATGCCGTTTGCGCCGGTCAGGCTGCATGCTGAACCGCTTCAGTGATGTCTTGCCATGCGTTGAAGGCGGCATGCTTGTCCACGGCAAGAGCGCCGCTTCCGTTGTGAGTCACCCAATCTACCGCTTCGCTGATCGCATTGCCAACGAGGATCACGGCGGGGCTTCCCAGCCCTTCCTTCACGGCGTCGATAGCCAGGCGGTCCAGCGGTCCAAGCCAGCGCCGCTCGGATGCGGTACCGGCCCATTGAACCACGGCGGCAGGGGTGGATGCCGGTAACGCCGAGAGCAGCGCATGGCAGAGGCTTTCGATGCGCGTCATGCCCATGTAGATCGCGAGCGTCGTGCCGGTCGCAGCGAGTGCGGCCCAGTTGGGTTCGCCATGATCCTGCTTGTGTGCCGTGACGAAGGTCACTCCCTGGCAATGTTCCCGATGCGTCAGCGATATCCCGAGACTCGCGGCCGCTGCAAAGCCCGACGAAATGCCGTTGATGATCTCTACCGGAATCTGCGCGTGGCGCAGTGCTGTGAGTTCTTCGCCCGCGCGTCCGAACAGCAGCGCGTCGCCGCCCTTCACGCGAACCACGTGCAACCCTTTGAGGGCATAACGTTGCATCAGCCGTTGAATGAACGCTTGCGGTGTCGACTTGCAGCCACCGCGCTTGCCGACGCGGATCACGCGCGCGCGGGGCGCAAGCGAGACGATGTCGGGATTGGCGAGATCGTCCAGCAACACGATATCCGCCAGCGCCAATGCTTTGGCGGCTTTGATCGTGAGCAGGTCCAGATCGCCGGGACCGGCGCTAAGCAAGGTGACCTTGCCAGTTGTCATCGTGATGTCCTTTGGCGGCTCGTGAAAGCTTGAGAAAAGCGCAGCCACCGCCGCGTTGCTTAAAAGACCGAAGTTCGGAATGAGCCGCATGGGTCGCGCGTCGCGCAGATCAGATGACCTGCATTCGGGCAATGCGACAACACGGCGCCCCAACGAAAAACGGCATCCGCTCGTGCTCTTGCACGAAGGGACGCCGTTGTCCTGAGTCGCCGATGGTGACCGGCATTCAATCGATAAAACTGTATATCCAAGCGCCCGACATCGTTGCCGCGCACAGCCAGTGACAGGCAATATCCAGGCCAGACGAGTATTGCCCTGGCGCGCCCGGCAACGAACGATGCGGGCAATAACGCGTCCGCCGCACGAAGCTGCGCTCCTTAAGCGTGCCCGCACGAAGAAGGCCCTCTTTGATCTTGCGTAGCGGACCGGAACGCCCCAAGCAGGGTGCCGTTCCACTCGCACGCGGACAGTGCTGCGTCGCACCGCGAGTGTGCGGCGTTGCATCAAAATGCATCGCCCGTAATCGGCTGACAAACGCGCCGCCGAGCGCAAACGCCCGCCAAATATAGAAACGCCGCGTATGGCATGGCCCTTGCAATGAGAGCGTCCATGGACCAACGGCGGTCCGGTTTCATCGCAAGGCTTCAGCAGCGGCCCGTGACGGGCTTTTTGGACAATGGCGTCCCCTGAACTCAGTCATCGGCTGGGTTCACGGGACGCCTTTTTGTTTTGTGGAAAGACAATGGCAGACAAAGCAACCCGGATCGATCTCTTCAGCCTGCGCACCGTGCCCATGCGTGCCTTCCACCTCACGTGGATGGCGTTCTTCGTCTGCTTCTTCGCGTGGTTCGCCTGTGCGCCGCTGATGCCGTTGATCAAGCGCGAGTTCGGCCTGTCCATCGATCAGGTCGCCAATATCAACATCGCAGCGGTTGCCGCGACGATTCTGGTAAGGCTCATCATTGGCCCAATGTGCGACCGCTACGGTCCGCGCAAGGTCTATACGGGGCTGCTGCTCCTCGGTGCATTCCCCGTGTTCGGCGCGGCGCTCTCGGGCGGTTACGAAAGCTTCCTGCTGTGCCGCCTGGGCATTGGCGCCGTGGGTGCGAGCTTCGTTATTACGCAGTACCACACATCTGTGATGTTCGCGCCGAACGTGGTCGGCACGGCCAACGCGACCAGCGCCGGTTGGGGTAATGCCGGGGCCGGCGCGGCGCAAATACTGGTGCCGTTGCTGCTCGCGGGCATGCTCGCGCTCGGCGCCGCAGATGCATCCGCGTGGCGCCTCGCGCTCGTGGTTCCCGGGCTGGCCATGCCGGTGATGGCCTGGTTCTACTGGCGCTTCACGCAGGACTGCCCGCAAGGCAACTTCACGCAGTTGCGTGCGCAAGGCATCACCATCGACGGTGGCAAGAAAGGCGGCTGGGCGAGCTTTCGCACGGCCTGCGCGAACTATCGCGTATGGATGCTTTTCATCACCTATGCGGCTTGCTTTGGCGTCGAAGTGTTCATCCACAACATTGCCGCTATCTATTACGTCGATCACTTTCATCTCTCGCTGAAAGCCGCCGGTGCCGCTGCCGGCAGCTTTGGACTGCTCGCCCTGTTCGCCCGTGCGCTCGGCGGCTGGATATCGGACAAGGCCGCTGCACGTCGCGGTCTGGAAATTCGTTCGACTTTGTTGTTCGCGCTCATAGCGGGCGAAGGTCTTGGGCTGTTATGGTTTTCGCATGCGGATAGCGCGGCGCTCGCCGTGGTCGCCATGCTGAGCTTCGGCCTGTTCACGCACATGGCATGCGGCGCGACGTATGCGCTTGTGCCGTTCATCGACCGCAAGGCGCTGGGCGGCGTGGCGGGGATTATCGGTGCGGGCGGCAACGTGGGAGCGGTGGCCGCCGGCTTCCTGATGAAGGGCTTCGGCAGCGTCCAGCAGACCCTCGCCATGCTCGGCGTGCTGGTCACGTTGTCCGCGCTGTGCGCACTCGCCGTGCGCTTTAGCTCCGAGCACAAGGCACAGGAAGCCGCGCTGCGTGCAGACGCGTTGGGTGTCAATAACAGCATTGCCAATTGAGAGCGTCCGGATCATGAAAATCGTCGTCGTCGGTCATGGCATGGTCGGCCATAAACTCCTTGAATGCCTCGCTGAAAACGCAGCGCACGAGCTTGATATCACCGTGCTATGCGAAGAGCCGCGGCCGGCTTACGACCGCGTGCATCTGTCGGAGTTCTTCTCGGGCAAGACGGCGCAGGACCTGTCGCTGGTCGAGCCGGGATTCTTCGAGCGCGCGCGCGTGCGGCTTGAGCTCAATGCGAAGGCGGTGTCGATCGATCGCGCGGCGCGCACCGTGACGGCGTCGACCGGCGAGGTGCTGGCGTACGACAAGCTGGTGCTCGCTACCGGTTCTTACCCGTTCGTGCCGCCGGTGGCGGGCAATGAGCGTCGTGATTGCTTCGTGTACCGCACCATTGAAGATCTCGAAGCCATGAAGGAATGCGGCGCGCGCTCGAAAACGGGCACGGTGGTAGGCGGCGGACTGCTGGGGCTTGAGTGCGCCAAGGCGTTGCGCGACATGGGCTTGCAGACGCACGTGGTCGAGTTCGCGCCGCGCTTGATGGCCGTGCAGGTTGACGACAGCGGCGCGCGCGTATTGCGCAGCAAGATCGAAGAGCTGGGGGTGACGGTTCATACGCAGAAGAACACCGTAGCCATAGTCGATGGCGAGAACGGCACGCACCGCATGGAGTTCGCCGACGCAAGCCATCTCGACACCGACATGATCGTGTTCTCCGCCGGCATCCGCCCGCGCGATGAGATTGCGCGAATCAGCGGCCTTGAAGTCGGTGCGCGCGGCGGCATTGTGATCGACGACAACTGCCGCACGAGTGACGCCGATATCTATGCGATCGGCGAATGCGCACTCTGGAACGGACAGATATTCGGGCTGGTCGCGCCGGGTTATGACATGGCCCGTGTTGTTGCAAAACAGTTGGCTGGCGAACAGGCTGGTTTCACCGGCGCCGATATGAGCACGAAGCTCAAGCTGATGGGCGTGGACGTGGCGAGTATCGGCGACGCGCACGGCAAGACGCCGGGCAGCCGTGCATACCAGTTCAGCGATGAACGCAAGCAGGTCTACAAGAAACTGGTGGTGTCCGAGTGCGGCAAGTATTTGCTCGGTGGCGTGATGGTCGGCGACGCAGGCGAATACGGCACGCTGTTGCAGATGATGCTGAACCGCATCGAGTTGCCTGATGCACCCGAATTCCTGATTCTCCCTTCCGCCGATGGCAAGCAAAAGCCTGGTCTTGGTGTCGAGGCGCTGCCTGAAGCTGCGCAGATCTGTTCGTGCAACAACGTGTCGAAAGGGCAGATATGCGAGGCGGTCTGCGCGGGTGCAACCAGCATTGGTGCGTTGAAGTCCGCGACCAAGGCCGGCAGTTCGTGCGGCGGTTGTGTGGCGCTGGTCACGCAGGTGATGAAGGCCGAGATGAAAAAGCAAGGGCTCGCAGTTAATAACCACGTATGCGAGCACTTCCCTTACTCGCGTCAGGAGCTTTATCACATGGTGCGCGTCGAGCGCATCGAGACGTTTGGCGCGTTGCTCGCGAAGCATGGCCACGGTCTTGGCTGCGATATCTGCAAGCCGGCTGCCGCCGCGATTCTTGCATCGTGCTGGAACGAGTTCGTGCTGAAGAAAGAGCATGCAAGCCTGCAGGATTCGAACGACTACTATCTCGCGAATATCCAGCGCGACGGCACCTATTCCGTCGTCCCCCGGATGCCCGGTGGCGAGGTCACGCCGGACGGTTTGATCGCCGTCGGCCAGGTCGCAAAAAAGTATGGCCTGTACACCAAGGTCACGGGCGGGGCACGTGTTGACCTGTTCGGCGCGCGGGTTGAACAGCTGCCGCTGATCTGGGAAGAACTGATCGCGGCCGGCTTCGAGTCCGGTCATGCGTACGGCAAGTCGGTGCGGACCGTGAAGTCCTGCGTGGGTTCGACCTGGTGCCGCTATGGCGTGGGCGATTCGGTCGGTCTCGCGATCGACATCGAGAACCGCTACAAGGGTTTGCGCACGCCCCACAAGATCAAGTTCGGCGTCTCCGGATGCACACGCGAATGTGCGGAGGCACAAGGCAAGGACATCGGCGTGATTGCGACCGAGAAGGGGTGGAACCTCTATGTATGCGGCAACGGTGGCATGAAACCGCGCCACGCCGAGCTGCTCGCCTCCGATCTCGACCGTGTCACGCTGATCCAGTACATCGACCGCTTCCTGATGTTCTACATCCGTACCGCGGACCGCCTGCAGCGCACGAGCGTCTGGCGCGACAACCTGGAAGGCGGGCTCGAATACCTGATCGATGTCGTGGTGCGCGACAAGCTTCAGCTTGCCGCGGAACTCGAAGCGGAGATGCAGTACGTGGTCGACACCTACGAATGCGAGTGGAAAAAGGCAGTCAACGATCCGGACACGCGCAAGCGCTTCCGTCATTTCGTGAACAGCGATGAAGCCGATGCGAACGTGAGTTTCGTCGAAGAGCGCGGCCAGATTCGCCCCGCGACGCCGGCTGAGCGGCAACTGAAGCGAATCGACATTCCGGTGGTTGTCGAGACCGTTTGAAGCGCCCGCGAAACACACTGAGGACATCATCATGAACAACGATCGAATCTCAAGCTCATGGGTGCCTGTGTGCCCGCTTGACGACATCGTGCCGAACACTGGCGTCTGTGCGCTCATCAACGGCGAGCAGGTCGCCGTGTTCCATCTCTTCGATGGAACCCCAAGCGTGTACGCGATCGATAACTTCGACCCGGGCTCACAGGCGTCTGTATTGTCGCGCGGACTGATCGGCAATCTGGGCGAGCGCATTGTGGTGGCATCGCCGATCTTCAAGCATCACTATGATCTTCGCACGGGCGAATGCATCGAGATACCGGCGAACTCGGTCAACGCTTTTGCCGCGCGCGTAGAGGACGGCCACGTGTGGGTCGCGGTATGAAGGTGAGCGGGTTCGAGCGTCGGTCATGATCTCCGGCAGCGTAAAAACCGTGTGTCCATACTGCGGCGTTGGCTGCGGCATGGTCTTGCAAGTCGAGAAGGGAGAAGTGGTCAAGGTGTCCGGTGACAAGGAGCATCCGGCCAACTTTGGACGCCTCTGTACCAAGGGTTCGTCGGCGCATGTGGTCTTGCGCAAATCGGGCCGTCTGGAGGGCGCTTTCATTCGCCGCGAACGGGATCGCGACCCGATCCCGTTACCCATGGCGCAAGCGATTTCCGACACCGCTCAGCGCCTGCGTGGGCTGCTTGACGAGCACGGCCCGGACGCGCTTTCGTTCTATGTGTCGGGGCAGATGTCGATCGAGGCGCAGTACCTCGTCAACAAGCTCGCGAAGGGGTTTGTCGGCACCAACAACATAGAGTCCAATTCTCGGCTCTGCATGGCGAGCGCCGGCAGCGGCTACAAACTGTCGCTGGGTGCTGACGGGCCACCGGGCTCGTACGAGGACATCGACCGGGCCAACCTGTTTTTTGTGATCGGCGCGAATATGGCCGACTGCCACCCGATCCTGTTCCTGCGCATGATGGATCGCGTGAAGGCCGGCGCGAAGCTGATCGTGGTGGACCCGCGCCGCAACGCGACTGCCGACAAAGCCAGCCTCTTCATGCAGATCAAGCCGGGCACCGATCTCGCGTTGCTGAACGGCCTGCTGTATCTGCTGCATCGGAACGGTCATACCGATGCTGATTTCATCGCCGAATCGACTGAGGGCTGGGACGCGATGCCTGCCTTTCTGGAGGACTATGCGCCGGATAAGGTGGCTGAGATCACCGGTATTCCCGAAGCGGACATTCGCCGAGCGGCGCAATGGATGGGCGAGGCGCCCGAGTGGATGAGCTGCTGGACCATGGGCCTCAACCAAAGCACGCACGGGACCTGGAATACGAACGCCATCTGCAACCTGCATCTCGCCACGGGCAAGATATGCCGGCCGGGTAGCGGGCCGTTCTCGCTCACGGGGCAGCCCAATGCCATGGGCGGGCGCGAGATGGGTTACATGGGCTCCGGGCTTCCCGGACAACGTTCGGTGCTGGTAGCGGAGGACAGAGATTTCACGGAAGACCTGTGGGGCGTTCCGAAGGGCACACTCAAGACTTCGCTCGGCCAAGGCACCGTGGACATGTTCTCGCGCATGTCGACCGGCGAGATCAAGGCCTGCTGGATCATCTGCACCAATCCTGTTGCAAGCGTGCCGAACCGGCAGACCGTGATTGCGGGGTTGCAGGCCGCGGAGCTGGTCATTGCACAGGACGCCTTCCTCGATACTGAAACCAATCGCTACGCCGATGTCCTTCTGCCGGGCGCGCTGTGGGCTGAGGCCGAAGGCGTGATGATCAACTCCGAGCGCAACATGACGCTCACGCAGAAGGCCATCGAGCCGCCGGGCGCCGCGTTGCCGGACTGGCAGATCATCGCGCGCGTCGCGTGTGAAATGGGTTTCGCCGATGCATTCAGTTATGCATCGGCAGAAGAGGTGTTCGCGGAGATCACCCGGACGTCGAATCTCAAGACGGGCTACGACCTGCGCGGCGCGAGCCATGAACGCTTGCGCGAGACGCCGTTGCAATGGCCCTGTGCACCGGACGTTGCAGCCGATCGCAATCCGGTGCGTTATATCAACGACGGCGTGAGCCAGACGCTCAGGCAAATGCCTGACGGCAGCCGCCCGCGCCTGAGCTTTCCCACTTCAACCGGCAAGGCCGTTTTCTTCGCTCGCCCGCATGTGGCTCCTGCGGAAATGCCTGACAGTGAACGGCCTATCGTGCTGAATACGGGCCGCTTGCAGCACCAGTGGCACACCATGACCAAGACCGGCAAGGTGCCCATGCTGAACAAGCTGAATCCCGCCCCGTTCGTGGAAATTCATCCCGAAGATGCGGCGGCGCTGGGTATCAAGGCGAAGGACGCGGTCGAGATTCGCTCGCGCCGCGGCCGCGCCGTTTTGCCGGCAGTGGTCACCGATCGGGTTCGTGCCGGCAACTGCTTTGCTCCCATGCATTGGAACGACGTCTTTGGCGAAGAACTCTGCATCAACGCCGTGACGAACGACGCGATCGACCCGATATCGCAGCAGCCTGAATTCAAGTTCTGTGCTGTTGCGCTCAGCCGCGTAGCGCCTAAAGCTGACACGGCGAATCCTGAGACGCGTGACGATGCCGCCAGCTCGGAACGCGTTGAGCCCGTCGTTGCCGATCACGCCCGTCCGAACCAGGAACTGGACATGTCCCGTATTGATGCCCTTGCCACGCTGCTCGGTATTCCGAAAACGCCGCCACCCGAACTTAGCGAGACCGAACGCATCTACGTCGACGGTTTCATGAGCGGCCTGCGCTCGACGGAAGGCCGCGGAACAGGTGGCGTGCCGACGTTGCCGCTTGGTGCGCCCGTCGCCCCTGCTACGCGGCTTTGGCTCGATGGTGTCCTCGCGGGGCTCTTCAGCCGCGCTGAAACGGCTATGCCTACGTTGACCGCACCGGTTGCAGCAACCATCGCCGAGTCCTCTGTACGCATTGCGCGGGCGCGGCCAAAAGTCGTGTTGCTGTGGGCTTCTCAGACGGGGAATATCGAATCGTTGACCGAGCGATATGCGACCCAGTTGATGGAGTCCGGCTTCGAAATACGCACCACGTGTATGGCCGACTATGCGGTTTCCGACCTGGAGAAAGCGCAGTACGTTTTGCTGATGACGAGTACGTTCGGCGACGGCGATGCCCCCGATAACGGCGCGAGTTTCTGGACCGGGATCAGTGCCGATAACGCCCCGCGCCTGGATGGCGTGCGCTACGCCGTGCTGGCTTTTGGCGATCGCAACTACGATGCGTTCTGCGGTCACGGCCGCAAGCTCGATGCCCGTTTGCTCGAACGCGGCGGGATACCTTTGCTGGAGCGGGTCGACTGCGATGCCGATTACCAGCCCGCAGCCGACGCTTGGCTCGAGCGGATCGTCGCGCGTATCAAGGAAGAAGATGCGGCCCTGCATGCAGTCCCGGCCGACGGCATGATTCCGGCCGTGCTGCCTGGCACCGCGCCTTCGAAGACCCATCCGGCAGCGTCGCGGCTGGTGAAGAATCTGCGGCTGAACAAGCAGGGCGCGACGAAGGACACGCGTTATTTCTCGCTGGATACCGCTGACTCGGGTCTTGATTATGAGGTCGGCGATGCGCTCGGGGTGTGGCCGAGAAACTGTCCCGAACTGGTCGATGAACTCATCGGACTGAGTGGCCTTAGCGCTGATGCCGCCGTCAATGTGGCGGGCGCGGGTGAGATGCGGCTGGCCGACGCACTCGGCAAGCACTATGAAATAGCGCGCCCGAATCACGACGCGTTGGCGTTCATCGCAGCCCGGACGCGCAACGGTGCAGAGGGTGCGAATGGTGCGAATAATGCATTGGGCAGGCTGCTTCGCGAGGACAACAAGGCGGACTTGAAGAAATGGCTCTGGGGCCAGCAACTGGCTGACGTGCTGCATGAATTCCCGGTGGAGCTTTCAGCCACGGAACTGATCGGCATGCTCAAGCGCATGCAGCCGCGCCTTTACTCGATTGCATCGAGTCCCAAGGCCCACCCTGGCGAGATACACCTGACCGTATCGGCGGTCCGGTATAACAACGGCCGGCGTCAGCGCAAGGGCGTGTCCTCGACCTTTCTGGCCGATCGCGCGGGCGATGCCAGCGTGCCGGTATTCGTGCAGAAATCGGCGCATTTCCGTCTTCCCCATAGTGGCGATGCACCCATGATCATGGTCGGCCCCGGCACCGGCGTGGCCCCGTTCAGGGGCTTCCTGCATGAACGCCTCGCGCGCGGCGACACCGGCCGCAACTGGTTGTTCTTTGGCGAGCAGCATGCCGCCACGGATTATTACTACGGCGATGAACTCGATGAGATGCGCCGCAAGGGTCTGCTGAACCGTCTCGATCTCGCGTTCTCGCGGGATCAGGCCGACAAGATCTATGTGCAGGATCGTATGCGTGAACACGGGGCCGAGCTGTGGTCGTGGCTTGAGGCCGGCGCGCATTTCTATGTCTGCGGTGACGCGGGCCGCATGGCCAAGGACGTTGACGCAGCGCTCAAGTCTGTCGTGGCTCAGCATGCCGGCATGAGCGACGACAAGGCTCAGGAATATGTTAGTGGCATGGTCAGGGACAAGCGTTATGTGCGGGACGTGTATTGAGTTTCGCTTGAGTCACGTGCGAGTTCGGTGATCTCGCTAATCGCGCAACTGCTGCGCCGCGATGTCTTCAAGCGATCTTCCGCGCGTTGGCACGCCCATCAGCACCACTGCCGCCGCACCGATCAGCAGTACGAATGTGGTTGCCCCAAACACGCCTGGAAAGCCCAGCAACGGATACACATACCCAACCAGGATAGGGGCGGCGATCGCGCCTAGCCGACCAATCGATGAAGCCAGCCCTGTGCCGGTTGCGCGGACATCGGTTGGAAAAACCTCGGGCGTGTAGGCGTAGACACCCGCATACGTGCCATTCATGAAGAACGACAGCAGCACGCCGGATAGCATGATGCCCCCGTCGCTACGCGTGAGCGCAAGTCCTAATGCCGAGACGCCTCCCAGCACCATGTACGACGCAATGGTCGCTTGCCGGCCGATCTTTTCGTTCAGCCACGCGCCTGAAAAATAACCCGGTATCTGCGCGATATAGATCACGAGCGAGTAAGAAAAGCTGCGTGTGATCGTCATGCCGTTCTGCACGAGCAGGCTTGGAATCCACGTGAAGAACGCGTAGTAGCTGAAGGTGATCGAAAGCCACATGAGCCACGTCATGGTGGTGATGCGCGCGAGCTTGCGCGACCAGAGGGCCTTCACGTTCGCGAGCACCGAAGCACGTTGCGCCGCGATGGGAACCTCCGCTTCGGCGGCCGCATCGGTTGCCGGCAGGGGTTCCAGTTTCACGCCCGCAGCCATCAATTCGGCTTCCGCCCGCGCGACGATTACCTCGGCTTCCGCGTGCCGCCCGCGCGCGACCAGCCAGCGCGGCGATTCGGGCAACGCGCGTCGCCACCAGAGCAACATTACGATAGGCAAGGCGGTGATTACCATCACCACGCGCCACGCGTTTGGTGCAAGCGGAATCACGAGATAACCAAGCAGCGCAGCCGCCACGAAGCCAAATGAGAAGAAGCCGGCGAGACTGCCCGTGAACGCACCGCGATATCGTCGCGCCACGAACTCCGACAGGAACGGTGCGACGATCGCGCTTTCGGCGCCCGTGCCGAGTCCGGCGACAATGCGTGTCGCGAGAAAGAACGGCCAGTCGTGGGCGGTTGCGCTGGCAAGCGATGCGACGCAGTAGATCACCAGCGCAACCATCATCACGCGCCGCCGTCCGATCAGATCGCCGAGCATGCCTGCGAGCATCGCCCCGAGGAAATAGCCGATGAACGTACCGCTGCCGAGCACGCCCGTCTGCACGCTGCTGAGCGACCACTGCGTGCGCAGCACCGGTAGCAGGAACGCGAGCACGGCGGCGTCCATGGCGTCGAAGGTGTAGCCGAGACCGCCCATCAGCAATAGCCGTCGATGAAACGAAGAAAACGGCATGCGTTCGATACGGGCGGAAATCGTCGACATTGGGTAACGCGCCTCGCTGTCAGGAATGAACGGATTCGGCTGGGGATCCAAGCGTGCTCGGGTCAAGCGTGCTCGAGTTCATCGAAGTGGATGTGACCGCCTTTCATCACGAACGGAATGTGTTCGCCCTGACCGAGCAGGCAGTCGATGGATCGAAGTGGATTGCCGTCCACAACCAGCACATCGGCGAACGCGCCCGGCACGAGGCGGCCGAGTTTGCCCGTCATGCCAAGCACGTCGGCGCCTACCACCGTTGCACTTGCTATGGCTTCAGCCGGCGATAAAACCTCGGCGCGCAGCCGGAATTCATCGCTTTGCAGACGTTGCGATTCACCCAGCAGATCCGTGCCGAAGCCCATGCGCACGCCCGCGCGTTTCATGATTTCGAGCGACCTGAGGCCGGCCTCGTGGACGTCGGCCACCTTCGCCAAGCTCGCTTCGGGCAGGCCGTATTTGCCGCCCTCGCTGGCGAGCGCTTCGTACGTCACCAGCGTGGGAACTACGAAGGCATCGTGCTCGGCAACCAGACGTGCAGTCGCGTCGTCGATGAGATTACCGTGCTCGATCGTGCGCACGCCGCAGCGCACCGCGCGTGCAATCGCGTCGGGCGTGTAGGCGTGAGCCAGTACGTAGGTCTGGCGGCCGCGCGCCTCGGCAACGATCGCGCGGATCTCGTCCTCGGAGTATCCCCATGCACCCACGGGGTCGGTCGGCGAGGCAACACCGCCGGATGCCATGATCTTGATCTGGTCCGCGCCCATCTGGAGTTCTTCACGAACGGCGCGTCGCACCTCGTCTACGCCGTCCGCTACCCGTGTGAGCGCACCGACGCGTACGCAGCAGCCGCAAGGCGCGGCCGGTGGCATGTAGTCGGTGCGCGTACGCATGTCGCCGTGACCGCCGGTCTGGCTCAGTGCGCGGCCGGAGACGAACATGCGTGGGCCTTCGGCAAGTCCGGCTTCCACTGCCTGCTTGAACGGGTAGCCGGCGCCGCCGGCGTCGCGGATGCTGGTAAAGCCGCGACGCAGCATTGCGCGCATCAACGGCACGGCGCGTAGCGTGACAAGCACGTTGGGCAAGGTTGCCACGCGTGGCAGGTTGAACTCGACCGCGATGACATGCACGTGGAGATCGATCAGGCCGGGCATCAACGTCTTGCCTTTCAAATCGATCACGCGGGCACTGGCGGTTTTGATCGGGCGGTCGGAGACTTCCTTGATTCGGCCCTCTTCGACCAATACCTCGTGGCCGGGGATTAGTTCTGGCTGCAACGGGTCCAGCAGCGCGCCGTTGCGAAACAACACCGACGTCATCGCGACTCTCCTGAGAAGGCGGAATCCGGGGCGCGGACTGCGGGAGTGGACGCGCCAGGTTGGCTCGATTGCACGAGCAGGAAACTATACGCCGCGCGTGGGCGAGCGCGCTAGCGTGTCATTAATTGCATAAGAAGTCGTCGCGGAATTGGGTTTCGTTCGCACTCGGGGTTTGGTTTTGGACTTGCCAGATGTGGCTTAGGGCGATGCCAGGTTTTGGGGTTGGCGGTTGGGGTTAGTGGTCGGGGTTGATGTCGGGTTGGTCGGTTCTGGGTTAGCGGTCGGTCGGGTTCAATGCCGGGTTGGTGCTTTCGGCCTTAGTGGTCTGCGTGAGTCGGATTTTCTCTTTACCACTATTAGCCACTGTGCGTGGCGGCACGTCATTTCTTTGTCCAAAGCGACAAAGAAACGAAGCAAAGAAAACGCTTTCAAACCACGCTACCCTAAGTGTCCACAGCGTGCAGTTTTGATTCATAGGTGCCCCAAAAGCACGGTGCTCGCCAGAGCGAAGGATGTTTGAACCCCTCCTTCTCGCGAATCCTGACACGAACACGCTTCGCCCCGTACGCTCTCGGGCAAGCACGAGGCGCCCAGGAACCTGCACGGCCTCACGCGTATCGCTGCCGCGTTTCTTGGAGCGTTGGCCAAGCGTGCGCTGCTTTTTTGGTGGACTACACGGCCGAACGCATACTTACGGCTTCATGTTTGGTGGGCTATTGCGCGACATGCACGATTCTTTTCGCCAGCTACGGCCCGATGCATCCGCGTGGGCCGTGTCTTGGCGGTTAGCGACGTGGTCCGTCGTGTACAAATTCGGCGGGAGGTTGTCCGCGGATAGCGCGGGGTGTCCCTTGGGCAGGTTCAATCACTGGTGGCGAAGCGTGTGGGTATCGGTGTTCGGAGAAGGAGGGGTTCACACATCCGTCGCTCTGGCGAGCACCGTGCTTTTGGGGCACCCATGAATGGAAACTGCACGCTGTGGACACTTAGGGTAGAGCGGTTAAAGCGCTTTCTTTGCTTCGTTTCTTTGTCGCTTTGGACAAAGAAATGACGTGCCGCCACGCACAGTGGCTAATAGTGATAAAGAGAAAATCCGACTCTCGCAGACCACTAACGCTGAAAGCAGCAACCCGGCATAGACTCAGACCGCTAACCCCGGAACCGACCACCCCGGCATAGACCCCGACCACTAACCCCAAAACCGACCAACCCAGCATCGACCCCTGACCACCAAGCGCCAGCAGACCTCATCCACCCCGAGTGCGAACGAAAACCAATTTCGTAGCAACCTCTAAGGAAAAGTGGCAGCGGCTCAATGACCAGCCGCCCGACGTGGAACCGCGCTTAATTTTCTTTGGAAGTCGGCGCGGCAAACGCAGCACTCAGGCGATCCTTGTTAACGACCGGCCTCGAAATGGCCGAGAATCGCGCCCGGATGC
Source organism: Caballeronia sp. dw_19 (assembly GCF_018449515.1). Classification (GTDB taxonomy): domain Bacteria; phylum Pseudomonadota; class Gammaproteobacteria; order Burkholderiales; family Burkholderiaceae; genus Caballeronia. Next base: position 87,739 of record NZ_JAAVUQ010000019.1, read on the forward strand.
GCTTGCGCAGGGGCTCTTCGTAAAACGTGAAAATCACCAGGCTCACCACGACGGCGAACACCATCGCGATCCAGCCATTCGATTGCCTGAACCCCGCTATGTACGCGAGATAGGCAATCGGCACGTGAATCAGATACAGCGAATAACTTGCCTCACCCAGCTTGATAAATGCCCGCCGGTTCAAGACATTGATCACCGGCCGCTCAAGTAGCGCGAGCCCCAGGATCAACGCGGCGAACCACGGCGAGGCGAGATAGAACGCAGGAGAAACCGGCCGCCAGAGCCCAAGAACCGTTAGCGCGATCAACGCGATGCTGACGAGCTTGATGCCCAGTGCGTGGCGACTCACGTCTTGTTGGCGCAATTGATGAAACAGGATGGCGGCGTAGATGCCAACGACGAATTCGAACAGGCGCGTCAGCGGCAGGCCAACGACAAGAAAGCCGCTGCGCGATAGCGGCAGGAAAGTTTGCAGGAACACGATCCAGAGCCCCTGCATCAGGAAGAAGCCGATGCAAGCGAATGTCAGCCAGGCCAAACGCATGGACATCATTTTTCGCAGCATGAGCGGAAACATCAGATAGAAAAACGCTTCGCATGAAACGCTGTCGGATGGTCCGTTCCAGGGCTGGTTGACCGCAGCAAACGGGAACCACGCATTCAGCAACAACAACTGGCACGCGAGACTCACGCCGAGCGACAGGTACACGTGATTCTTCAGCGCATACCACCGCGTGAGCAAGGTCGGATCGTTGCCGTTCAGCAGGTACAGCGTGGTCGGCACGCACAACGCCAGGCCAAGCAATATGCCTGGATAGATACGTGCAAACCGCGCCTGATAGAAGGGCCGCGGGCCCTTCACCGGCAGCTGGTCGCGGTAGGTAAAGGTGAGGATAAATCCGGACAGCACGAAGAACAGGGAAACGGCGGGACGACCCCCATCGACGAAATCGAAGATCTGCGACGAGAGAGGGAGCAGACCAAGTTCTGAGTAATGCGAAACAACTACCGTGATTGCCGCAAGAAAACGGACGCTGGTCAGCGCAGGTAGAGAACCGCCAGACTGGTTTATCGGCGCATGCAAAGTGTTCTCCCGTTTCCCCGCTGTTTTAGCACTTCGGCAGGTTATCACCGTGCGGGCGGGATCAATGTCCGGGAACGCTCACACAGCGAAATTGGCGGACCATTGCGTAACTTTGGCGGCATTCAACGCCATCATGGTGCCCGGCGAACGAGCACTCGAACAGGGCTATGATTGTCCTCGGATAATTCGATTGCAGCATGACCGCTGCATTACTCGCCGGTCCGGCGCATCGCCATCACGATGGCGACAGGCAACGTCCCGGCGTCGGCGCAGCTTGACCGATCAACCCGAATATGGCGTCACGGGTCGTGTGTGGCGCAAAAAAGGAGACCCTGCAATGAGCAGCATGGATGTTGTACAGACAGAGCGTGCGAGCGAAATAGCCAAGCGTGTGGAAGAGTTCGTGCGCACGGTAGTGGTTCCATACGAACGCGATCCGCGTTGCGGCAGTCACGGCCCGAGCGAGGAACTGGTGCGCGAACTGCGCGCCAAGGCGCGCGCTGCGGGCGTTCTCACGCCGCATATCCTTGCCGGAGGCGATCATCTCACGCAACTCGAAACCGCAACCGTCCTGAAACGCTCAGGCTTGTCGCCGCTTGGCCCGGTCGCTGTAAATACCGCCGCGCCGGACGAAGGCAACATGTACCTGATCGGCAAGATCGGCACCGCAGCGCAGAAAGAACGGTTTCTGGCGCCGCTCGTAGCGGGCGATGCACGCTCCGCTTTCTTCATGACGGAACCCGCGTCCGATGGCGGCGCGGGCTCCGATCCCTCCATGCTTCAGACCACGGCCAGACACGATGGCGAGCACTGGGTTATCGATGGCACGAAGGCCTTTATCACCGGTGCCGAAGGGGCGTCGGTCGGCATTGTGATGGCGCGCAGCAACACGGGCGAAGACGGAGACCAGAAGGACGGCAAGGTCAGGGCGACCATGTTTCTTATCGACTTGCCGCATCCCGCCGTTCACCTTGAGCGAATTCTCGACACCATCGACAGTTCAATGCCCGGCGGCCACGCGGTGGTCCGTATCAACGGGTTGCGCGTGCCCGAGAGTCAGGTGCTGGGTGAAGTGCACGAAGGCTTTAAATATGCGCAGATCAGGCTGTCGCCCGCGCGGCTGTCGCATTGCATGCGCTGGCATGGCGCGACCACGCGCGCGCATGAGATCGCGACACACTACGCCTGCACGCGCCGCGCATTCGGCAAGTTGCTGATCGATCACGAAGGCGTGGGGTTCATGCTCGCGGAGAACGTGATCGATTTGCAGCAGGCGGAACTGATGATCGACTGGTGCGCGGCGGTACTCGATGGCGGCTCGCCAGGCACATCCGAAAGTTCGATGGCAAAGGTCGCCGTGGCCGACGCGCTGTTCCGCGTGGCCGACCGCTGCGTGCAGGTCATGGGCGGCACCGGCGTGTCGCGCGACACGGTAGTCGAGCAAGTGTTCCGTGAGATTCGCGCGTTTCGTATCTACGACGGCCCCACGGAAGTACACAAGTGGTCGATCGCCAAGAAGATCAAACGCGACACCCTTTCAGGGCTTAACAGGACTTAAAGCAGCTAACATGCGCTGAAAAGCGCCAGGAGTCTGCCGCCGTCCAAGCAGGGTGTCCATGCTCGCGCCAGATCAGCCGAACAACGCGCGCGCTTGCGAATAGCCGAGCGCGCGATGGGACTCCCACTGGACATCGTCGAAGAACTGGTCAGCGGTTGTTTCATGCGGGAAGTCGGGACTGGTGTTCTTATATTGACGTACGTCGTGAGGGGCGGTCGCGGTCAGGCGGGGTTTGATCGCGAGGATCTGACCGGTGCGCCCGTCCGGAAACGCAACCATCAGGCGAATCGCGAGATAGTCGGGACCTTTTGCAAAAGCATCAAACGATTTGGCAATCAGGCTGGTGTTCAGCCGCAGGCCATCGGGCGAAGAGATCTTGCATGATGACTCGAAAATTTCGATGCCGAAGTCGACGCGAACACGCCGCATCAGGTTGGCCAGGTCGTCGAATACATAATCCGGATCGCACCCGTTGTCGAAGATGACAATGAACGCCAACTGGCGGCGCAGCAATTCGTACGCGCCGGTGTTCTCGAAATGGCCGCCGTCCGTCAGATACCAGCGCCGGCCTCGCGGCCCGTCGAATTGCCCGAGCAGTTCGCTGGTCAGGCAGAACTGCGTACCGAATACCTTCTCGCGAAAAATACGCTTCGGGTCCTTGTCGTCCGGAAGCGGTACACGTGTGCGCGGGCTGCTTTTCGTGCCGTGGCGAAACGGCGCAGAGTACGTGTCCCACCAGTAACCAAGGCGAATGTTGGCAATGCCCAGCAGCAGCGAATAACCCGGACGCGTCATTTGTCCAAGTCCGGTGCTCACCGCCGCGCCCGAGATCGCGATCCAGTCGCCCAGCGTCAGCGACTCGAGCCAGATGTCCGGCGTCGGGTGGCCGGACAGGATGTGCGTAGCGCGCGTGGAGATGTCGTTCGCGCGGTCCCATTCGCATTTCAGCACGCCCAGTTTGGCGCCCACGGTCATGCCGGCTGGCCCGATGCTCATGATCATGCCGCGCGCGCCGCGCTGCACCAGCGACGAATTCCAGTCGATGGTCTTGTTGATCGTCGTGTTGATCAGATGCACCGGCGCGCAACTCTCGCCGTGGTAATAGTGGCCCATCGCAATGTTGTCGCCGGGGACGAGTGACGTGACGTCGCGGCGGTTCGCATGATCGAGCCGGACGCGGTTCGTGGCGCCAATAAACGCGCGCGTCAGGCGCGTGCTATAGAAGCGCTGGTAGGTCGAGAGATTGAGAAATTGGATGCAAAGGCCATCGACGACTGCGAGTATCAGGATGACGAAGCAGGTAAGTCCAAGGAATAGCAGGCCGCCGTGATTGGCATCCCGCCAAGTGCCCGATAAGCCGTCGAGGAGCGCGGTCTTGCTCGCATAGTGCCTTAACGCGGTGTCGGCGGCGCGCGCGGCGATCGACCAGAATGTCAGCGTAATCAACGCGGCGAGTATGGCGGCGACCGAGGCGAGCACGATCTTCGGCACCTTCATGATCTGATCCTTGACGGTGCTGCCCTCCGACAAAAGGAACTTGGCCGCCGCCCAGATCGCCGCGCCGGAACCCGCCAGCACGCCGAGCGAAGCGGGCACGGACGAGGTATCGGCAGAGGTGGCGGCGGTGGCCGCGGCATCGCTCGACGCCAAGAGCATGCACATGTGGCCAGAGAGGACCGGTGCGCATGCATAGCCTATTTGACCGAGAGCATCGATCGCCGCGATGGCGGCAGCCCAGATCATGACCTGGACGGGACCGGAGAAGAATCGATGCCGGCCGATGCGAAGCGGCGTGGTGTACGCGTTCGTCAATGCGTTGCGCAAGCGGTCCGCGAACGCGCGGCTATCGAGGCGGGATGCGGGGCTCGCTCTCGGACCGGCGCGCCACGCAATGCCCGACGTGCCCGGCGAGGCATTGCGGTTCACAAAGGCCCATGCAATAGCGAATGCGATGACGGCAAGAATCTCGGTCAGGATAACGAACCATGAGCCTATTCCAACAAACGAGTAATTAATCGGGGACGATGAGACAGTCGTGGAATGCACCGGAAAAATTGTCCCCGGACGATTGATTTCCACGCTGATCACCGCGATCAAGGTCACCAGGATCAGCGAGGCGGCCGGCAATACTTTGTAGGCCGAGCGGGTTCCCTGGGCGAGATTTTGCGTGAGCCAGTATGCGCGGCTCAAAGGTGAAATGAGCAAGATGGAAATGCCTATTGCGAGGAGGCCCGGAACGGATTTGAGCAACGGATGCCAATGGTAGGCGAAGCGTGCGAAATGAAAGATCGTTTGATTCGCGAGACTGATCGACAGCAGGACGGTCAGCAGCGATACACCAATGACGTATTGCAACGCGAACCAGTTGCGCAGCGAGAACGCAACGGATTGCAGCAGGTCGCTCATACCGTTCGGCACGAGGTAGTTGCAGTTATCGCGCAGGTACGCAATCGGCGTGACCGAGGCGGGCGTGGCCGGGCCTGTCTTTGGGGCGAGCGTAGCGGCTGCCCTCTGTGCGCGCGTTTCGAACTCGCTAGCGGGTGTTTGCGCTTCGCCGCTGCGCAACGTATCGGGAACAAAGAGGCTGCCATAGAACGCGCCGATGTAGCTGCCGCCCGATACCGTCGATACATAGCCGAAGTGCTTCAGCACTTGTTGATCCGCCATGGCTTGAAGGAGGCCGAGCGAGAAGACCGCGCTGCGAATACCGCCGCCCGAGATGGCGAGGCCGGGTATGCCGGCGGCATCGTGCGAGTTGTCGGGATGGTCGTGAGGCAACGGGTCGAGCCCGACCGCTCGCCGATGACGCCGCGCTTGCGCAATTTCGATGCCAATGAAGTCCCGTGGCAGCATGGAGGACGTATCGTTTTCGGCGTTAGCGGCAGAGGGGGCCGATGCAAGCAAGGCCCTGCGCTTTGCAAGCAGGTGGCGTCCGAACAAACAGGCGATGAGCTTCAGCATGGCGGATTTTCCCGAAAAACTTTCGTGAGTCGGACGCTCTAATGCTTTGACGTGTATTCGGTGTTCGTACGGCGCAGACAGGTAAACCGTTGCCATGGCGCGCAATTGTCTGAACAATAACCAGGCTGTTTGCGGTTATTGCGGCGCTTGTCGAATGTACTGCAAAGTGTTTTACGTGGGGAAGGTTTCACGATGACGCGGCAGTGCGTCGATCGATATTGAGCGAATAGCGAGGGGTGATGGCGAGGCTTGGTTCAAGCCCGGACTCGCGCCGCGAGCCGGAGCTTGAACCTTGGTTGAAGCTGTACCGTTCTAGCCGTTCTGCGTGCTGCTTTTGTAGCTTCCCGTGCTGGCGAATCCCTTGAGGATCAGCATCAGGTGGAAGTAGAGCCGTTTGCTGAGCCCGTGGTTGTACGCGTACAGATGCGCAAGGGCGATGCTCAGGGCCTGCATGGGTTGATGGTTGCGTGCATACACCGACACGACAATTGGCACTATCCGCTTGAGCGCCAGTTCACGCGCCGGCTCAAGACTGCTGTCAAGCTTCAGCGACTTAAGAAAGTCGTACGCCAATACAGCTGCGGCGGTGGTCGAGCGCGCCGTGGTCTTGGACATGGATACGTCGGTCTTTCTATAAAACGACACGTACTCCTTGAGGTAATACACCTTCCGGGCTGCAATGCAAATCTGCGCGCCGAACACGAATTCACAGCCGATGCCGTATTGTTTCCTATAGCTGATTTTCTTGACCAGATCCGCATTGGCGAGCCAGCCATTGTTCGGCATCATCTGGATCAGGCCAGTGCGTCCGGGATTGGCTTGCAGGCCAACCACGGCTTCCGTGCGGTGGTAATCCGTATTGAGCTTACGGCTGGCTTCCAGGTCGACGTGCCCGTTATCGTCCATTTGATATTGGTCGCCGAATGCAATTTCCAGATCCGGATAGAGGTTCCAGACGGACAGCAGACGTTCTATGCAGTCCGGGGCGAGCGCATCGTCATCGTGAATCAGGAGGATTTTATCGCCTGTGGCACGCTCGAAAAGGCTGGCGATATTGTCCGCCTGCCCGAGCGGCGGTTCATTCTTGACATAGGAGATACGCGTTTCGTGCAAATACGTTGTATCGATCAGGTTACGCGTGCGGTTATCGCTGGAATCATCACCAATGACTATTTCAATGCTCGCGTGAGTTTGCGCAAGACACGAGGTCAGCGATTCCATCAGCAGTTCGGGGCGGTTGCACGTTGGCAGGCAAATCGAGATTTTGGTCTGTCGCATGATGTCTTCACCGTGGGCTGAATGATTGGATCGACCGGGCGCATTCGGGCTAAGCTAAACCAGGAATAGCGGCGTCGGATGATGGAAAGACTGCGCAAGGACGGGCGGCGTTGATGGTTTTATACGGTTGCGCATTTATTTCGTCAACGCGATTAAATGGCGATAAAATCCGGACTGATTTATTTTTATTTTTTTACCCAACAAACGCTTAAAAATCTTTCATATCTTTGCACGGGTGAATGAGCGCTCGAACGGAGGAGCATTCGAGCGTCCGTGCCGGCGCGATTGCGTTTATTCGCCTTCCAGGTTGTAACCGCTGAACCCCATGAGCGCGGACAAGCGCCCGGTCATCTCGCCGACCATCCTGCAGACCTCGTCGAACTCGGGATTGATCTTTTTATCGATACGTTCCAGATACGGCACGTTGACCGCCGCCACGGCGTCGCCGGCGCTTCCGATCACCGGGAATGCCACATTGGTCACGCCGCGCATTTGGCGGCTGGGCACGATCTCATGTCCGGTCGCGCGAATCTCGTCGAGCAACGCCAGCAAGACCGCCGGTTCCACGTCGTTTTCGCCTTCCACGCGTGTATGCGCGGCGAGCATTCGCTCCCGCTCGGCGAGATCGCGGAAAGCGAGCAACACGTGGCCTGACGAGGTATCGGTTAGCCCCATCACCGCGCCGACTTTCAGCCCGAAGGACCATCGCTCGGGACTATCGACTTGCGCGATGACCGCTACGCGGCCGCTGTGATAGATCGACAAATGACACGACTGCCGCGTCACGTTCGCCAGATCGCGTAACAGTGGCAGCGCCATGGCGGTCAGCGATCGAATGGGCTGTTGCCGGTGCGCCATCTCGAACAGCTTGAGCGTCAGCGTATAGCGGTCGTTGTGATCACCCTGCACATAACCGCGGCGCTCGAGCGTCACGACCATGCGAAAGATTTCGCTTACGGTGCGGCCGAGTTTCACGGACAGTTCGTTGAGCGTGTAACCCTCGGCGGTGTCTACGAGCACGTCGAGAATATCGAGTCCTTTTTCGAGGGCGGGCGCGGCGTAGCGCGGGCCGTCGGTGCTCTCGTCGGACGCGTTCCGGGAAGGTTTTAGAACTGTATTCATGGCAATGTCTTGAGCGAAAGGGAGCGCATCGTCATCAAGCTGAGTGAGATCATCAAAGCGCTTGATCGCGGTTGGCAATACGAGCGGGCAAGCCGAACAGGATCAGCAGGGCCGCGAGGATCAGGACCGCCGCGATAGCGTACAGGCCGCCTGACGGTACGCCTGTCATATCCACCACCTTGCCGACCAGATACGGGCTGATGATGCCGCCCAGATTGCCAATGGAATTGATCAGCGCAATCCCGCCGGCCGCTGCCGTGCCGCTCAGGAACGCAGGCGGCAAGGTCCAGAACACCGGAAGGCAACCGATCGCACCCACTGCGGCAATCACGAGCGAGATCATGGCAAGCGTGGTGTCATGGGCGAAATACGCACTCAGCATGTAACCGATGCCGCCCACGCCGACCGCCAGCCCGAGGTGCCAGCGGCGCTCGCCATGCCGGTCCGAACTCCTGCCGAGCGCCACCATGCCAATGCCCGCTGCCGCATACGGAATCGCGGTCAGCAAACCGATGGTCATCGGACTGGTGATGCCGGTGTTCTTGATCAGTTGCGGCATCCAGAACGTCAGCCCATAGAGTCCCATCAGCATGAAGAGATAGATCAGCGAGAGCAGCAGCGTGCCGGGCTGGCGCATGGCGTCGATGAATTTGTGCGACGTGCCGTGGTCCTCGCGATCCAGATTGGCTTGCAGTACAGCCTTCTCTTCAGCGCTGAGCCACTTCGCGCTGGCAATGCGGTCATCGAGAATGGCCAGCACCAGCAAGCCGAGCAGGGCGGTCGGCAAACCTTCGAGCAGGAACAGCCACTGCCAGCCCGCCAATCCGCCGAGTCCGGCAAAACGGGTCATGATGAAGCCCGACAACGGGCCGCCGATCACGCCCGAGATGGAGATCGACGTCATGAAAAGCGCATTGATACGCGCTCGCCGCTTGGCGGGGAACCAGTACGTGAAGTACAGGATGATGCCCGGCAGAAAGCCTGCTTCGGTCGCGCCAATCACGAAGCGCAGCACGTAGAACCACGTTTCCGAGGTAACGAACATCATCGCGGCCGAGGCGATGCCCCACGAGATCATGATGCGCGCGATCCAGACGCGTGCGCCTACCCGGCTCAGGATCAGGTTGCTGGGAATCTCGAAGATGAAATAGCCCACGAAGAAGATGCTGGCGCCAAAACCGTACGCCGCGTTCGAGAGGCCCAGGTCGCCCTGCATCTGCAGCTTGGCGAAGCTGATGTTGACGCGATCGAAGTAGGCAAAGATGAAGCAGACGATCAGCAACGGCACGATCCGCCACACCGCATTGCGATACGCATTTTCTTCAAGCGCGGCGGCGGTTTCCGGGCTCGCCGCCAGCGGAATAGATCCTGACATGAAGGCATTCTCTTTTTATATTGATAAGCTATACGAATCAATCAGGCTTAATTCGACCAGCCGCCGTCGATCATGTGAATTGTACCGGTGGTGAACGCGGATTCATCGGAGGCAAGATAGGTCACCAGCGCCGCGACTTCTTCCGCCCGCCCAACCCGTCCAATAGGCTGACGTGCGACGAACGCAGCGCGGACCTGCTCCTCGTCCAGATGCGACGCCGCCGCCTGACTCGCGATCCGGCCTCGCAGCGACGGCGACTCGATGGTGCCGGGGCAAATCGCGTTGCAACGAATGGCCTGGCCGATGAAATCGGCGGCCACGGACTTGGTCAAACCGATCACGGCTGCTTTCGATGCGCCATAAACGAAGCGATTCGGCACGCCTTTCACGCTCGACGCCGCGGAGGCCATGTTGATGATCGATGCCCCCTTGCCTGCGTCGATCATGGCCGGGAGGAACGCGCGAATAGTCCGGTACATGGCTTTGACGTTCAGGTCGAAGCTGAAATCCCAGTCCTTGTCCTCGCACTTGAGGATGTTGCCGTCGTGGACGTAGCCGGCGCAGTTGAACAGTACGTCGAGCGGACCGGTTGTCGCGGCGAACGCCTCGACATCGGCGGAATCCAGCACATTCAGGCGCGCAGTGCGCAACGTGGAGCCAGCGCCTGCGTCGTGGGCGAGCTCGGCGAGGGCGCTTTCGTCGATATCGGTTGCCCAGACGTGGGCGCCTTCGGCGGCGAGCATGAGCGCGGAAGCTCGTCCGATGCCTTTGCCGGCAGCCGTCACTACGATGTTTTTGCCTTCGACACGCTTGACCATTGATGCTCCTTTTTCGGTAGTTGGTCCCGTCGATGCGGTTCCCCGCATGGGTTTCGTGTCCAATTTTCACATATGAAAAGAATTTTTATAAGTGAAGGTAAACGCGGAGAGGTATTGCAGGAGGGGTTTTCCGCTTGGGCCGGCAGACGGGATAGGGCGTTCAGCCGATGCGGGCAACAAGCGGCGCCAACGAAAACGACCGCGCGTGATACCGTTCCCCTTTTTCCAGCCAGGAGACGGCCATGCCGACCGGACGAGTAAAGTGGTTCAGCGATGCAAAGGGTTTTGGTTTCATCACGCCGGACGACGGCAGCGAAGAGTTGTTCGCCCATTTCTCGGAGATCAAGACTGAAGGTTTCAAGTCATTGCTCGAGAACCAGAAAGTAAGTTTCGATATTGGCCAGGGCCCAAAGGGCAAGCAGGCGTCGAACATTCAGCCTGCCTGAAACTTCTTGAAGCCCCTTGGAACTCTGCTGAATCCGCCGGCGCGGCTGTTCAGCGTCGTGCCGAGCTGCTAGCTCAACCGACGCCGCACGCTTATCCCGCGTGCCGCTCCGGATGCCGCAGCCGCGAGTTATTGCGTCCATATGAGAAGTAGATCACGAGCCCGATCACCAGCCAGACCACTAGCCGCATCCACGTGACGAGTGGCAAGCCGGTCATGAGCAGCACGCAAAAGAGGATGCCGAGAATCGGTACGACCGGCACGCCTGGCACGCGAAACGGCCGGTTCGCGCCGGAGTCGCTGCGCCGCAGATAGATCACCGCGCCGCACACCAGGACAAAGGCGAAGAGCGTGCCGATGCTCACCATTTCACCCAGCACGCTGATTGGCGTGAACGCCGCGACGATTGCAACAACAGCGCCAATCATGGTCTGGCTGAGGTGGGGCGTCTTCAAACGCGGATGAACCCGCGCGAACAATCCCGGCAGCAAGCCATCCTGCGACATCGTGAAGAAGATGCGGCTTTGCCCATACAACAGCACGAGGATCACGGTCGTCAAACCGGTCAGCGCGCCGATCTTGATGAGGATGGAGAACCAGGTTAGGCCAATCACGTCCACGCCCTTCGCAATAGGATCGGGCACGTTCAATTCGCCATAAGGCACAAGTCCGGTGAGCACCCCCGCCACCGCTATATACAGGATCGTGCAGATCACCAGTGAGCCGAGAATGCCGACCGGCATGTCGCGCTGCGGTCTTTTGGCTTCCTGGGCGCAGGTCGACACCGCATCGAATCCGATGAACGCAAAGAACACGACCGCGGAGCCGCGCAGGATTCCGCTCATGCCGAAGTTGCCGAACTCGCCCGTGTTCGCGGGAATGAACGGATGCCAGTTCCCGGGATGCACGAAGAACACGCCCAGCGCGAGAAACGCCACCACGACAACCAGCTTGATCGCGACCATGATGTTGTTGAGCCGCGCCGACTCCTTGGTCCCCATCACCAGCATGAGCGTAAGGGCGGCGACGATGAAGACGGCCGGCAGATTAACCATTCCCGCCACCGACGTGCCGTCGGCAAGCTTCACCATGGTGCCGGGAGCAGCTGCCAGTTGGGGTGGAAAGGCAATCCCCACGTTACGCAGCAGGCTGACAATATAACCCGACCATCCGACCGCAACGGTGGCCGCGCCCATTGCATATTCGAGGATCAGGTCCCAGCCGATGATCCACGCAAACACTTCGCCCAGCGTGGCATACGTGTAAGTGTAGCTGCTGCCGCAGACGGGCAGCATGGCCGCGAGTTCGGAATAACACAGGCCGACAAACGCGCACGCAATACCGCCCAGTATGAACGACAGGATGATGGCCGGTCCCGCGAACTGCGCAGCGGCCGTGCCTGTCAGCACGAAGATGCCGGCGCCGATGATGGCGCCAATGCCCATTGCCGTGATGCTGAGTGCGCCCAGTGTCTTCGCTAGCGGGCGCTCGCCGCCGTCAGCACTCTTGACGATATCTGCGACGGATTTACGCGCCATGTAACTCGTGTCAGCCATGATGTGTCGCCTCGGTCGTACGTTGGTGGGCACGAATTGAACGGGACGCAATGCCCGGATCAACTTGCGGATCACTACGAAAAACGCTTGATGCAAGACGACTCACGACCCTCACTGCAACGAGTGAATGACGCTGACGGATTAAGTCTATGCCTAATGAAATTTAATGTGAAGCAACGCAATAACCCTATCTTGCGCGGGGCAGCGTGCAAGACAGGTGTGGCATGCGCAGTGCTACGGGGGAGAGTTGATCATCGCGTGAGCACGCGATGTGTTTGCGGCAACGCAGCGTTCCACGAAACCAGGGGAGCTTCGTGGTGAGTCCGTATCAGTGCTTGCGGCGCTCACGTACTGCAGCAGCGAGCGTTTGCAATACCGGTTCGGTTTGCGTCCAGGCGAGGCACGCATCGGTAATGGAGACACCGCGGCGCAGCGGTACACCCGGTTTCAGATCTTGCCGGCCTTCTTCCAGGTGGCTTTCGATCATCACGCCAATAATGCGCTTGTCACCGCCGTTCAGTTGCCGCGCGATGTCCTGACCTACCTCGATCTGGCGAAGATGCGACTTGCCCGAATTCGCATGCGAGCAATCGATCATCACCTGCTCGCGAAGTCCGACTTCCTTGAGTGCGGCACAGGCGGCAGCGACCCCTTCGCTATCGTAGTTCGGTCCCGTCTTGCCGCCGCGCAGGATCACGTGCGCGTCCGCGTTGCCGCGGGTTTCGAAGATGGCAGCCATGCCCATCTTGGTCATGCCCATGAACGCATGGCTCGCATGGGCCGCAACAATGGCGTCTGCCGCGATCTGCACGCCGCCGTCGGTGCCGTTCTTGAAACCGATCGGGCAGCTTAGTCCCGAAGCTAGTTGCCGATGGCTCTGGCTCTCCGTCGTTCGTGCGCCGATAGCGCCCCAGGCAATCAGGTCCGCAATGTACTGCGGGCTTAGCAAGTCGAGAAACTCGGTGCCCGTTGGCAAGCCGATGCCGCTGATGTCGAGCAGCAACTGGCGTGCGCGGCGCAGGCCTTCGTTGATACGAAACGTGCCGTCCAGAAGCGGGTCGTTGATGTAACCCTTCCAGCCCACGGTGGTACGTGGTTTTTCGAAGTACACGCGCATTACGATCAGCAGGTCGTCGCGGAGTTCGTCAGCGGTGGCCTTCAGCAGATGTGCGTATTCAAGCGCCTGGTCATGGTCGTGAATCGAGCACGGTCCTACGACAACGACCAGCCTGTCGTCGCGGCCTTGAATAACGTCGGCAATTTCAACGCGGCTTTTTTCAACCAGCGTCTGCACTGAAAGTGGCACAGGCAGGTCGTCTTGCAGGAGCGCAGGGGAAATCAGCGGACGGACGGCGCCGATGCGGACGTCGTCGATGCGGGTCGTATCTTGCGTCGAGTCGGCACGGCCGGCCTCCTGGTCGTGAAACGGGTTGTCGAGGCGGCTCATGGGATGGTTCTCCGGAAACAGGGTGACAGCCTTGGATTATCGCATTCGGGCCGCGTTTTGGGCGGCAGCCAGGACTGGAACACTGGGTCGTGCGCGGGGTCGGACTTGCTGAAATCCAGTATGTCCGTGAGCGCGAGTGAAATAATCGGCTGGCTGGATCCTGATTCCGTTCAGACCTGTTTCGATAACAACCTCGCAGGTTTACCCTCAATTTAGTCATACTATTTGGAGCTTTTTGCCGTCGTGCTTATGCTATGCGTACGTCGGCCGAGACCGAGGCATCTTTCACTGAACATGGACTATCGACATCTCCAGCAAGGCAAAAGCATGCACGGGCGCATCGTGCAGAACCTCGGCATGGATATCGTCGGCGGCAAGGTTGCGCCCGGCGAACGCCTGCCCGCCGAAGTGCTGCTGTGCGAAACCTATGGCGTGAGCCGCCCGGTCTTGAGGGAAGCAACGCGTGTGCTTGTGGCAAAGGGACTGGTGGTGTCGAAGCCGCGGGTAGGCAGTGTCGTCAGGCCACGGGCCGACTGGCACATGCTTGATCCCGACGTGCTCTACTGGACGCTCAGCAGCGTGCCCGAAGGTGAGTTCTTCCGGTCGCTGCTCACCGTGCGGCGGATCATCGAACCGGCTGCTGCGGCGCTCGCGGCGACAAGCGGCAGCGGCGAGGATCTCGCCCGGATCGAAGCCGCTTACACGCGCATGGAAGCGGCCGCCACCGCGCCCGAATTGCTCGAACCGGATCTGGAGTTTCATCGCGCGATCATGGCCGCCACGCACAACGACATGCTGGCGTACATCGGCAATATGTTGTCGCTTGCCTTGTCCGAATCCATTCGCCTGACCAGCCGTCATCCCGATACTCACGCGCTCTCCTTACCGCGGCACAAGGCGATTCTCACGGCCATTCAAAGCCGCGATCCGCTGGGCGCGCGTCAGGCGAGTCTGGTGCAACTCGAAAGCGCGCGGGTCGATGCGGACAGCGTGCTTGATGAGGGCGATACACGGCACGCTTGAGTCATTGCGTCAGTCTCCATTTAGTGGGAAATATAGTAAGACTATTTGATGGTCGGCCCGGGTTTACTCCGCTGCCTCCCCGAATCGTTGCGAAATATAGTGTGACTATTAAAAACCCCTAAAAGGGCGTCCATTCGACGGCGCCCATTGGCATAGACAAGGAGACGGATGTGGCTGACAAGCTCGTATCCCCCGCTGAAGTTGCAACCGGCACCGGCATGAATTTTCGCTGGACCGTGCTGATATGGCTGGTGGCGGGCGGCATCATCAATTACATCGATCGCGCCAGTCTCTCCATCGCGGCGCCGGAAATGATTCGCGAACTCGGGTTGTCGCGAACGGAGATTGGTTTGCTCGGCACCGTGTTCGCATGGACCTACGCCGTGATGCAATTGCCGGCGGGATGGGTGATCGACCGCTTCGGCGCGAAGAAGGCCTACGCCGTTGCCATGATCTGGTGGAGTGTCGCGACCTACATGACCGGCGTGGTCGGATCGGTCAGCGCGCTGCTCGTGATGCGCGCGCTGCTCGCCGTCGGCGAAGCGCCGTGCTGGCCAACCTCGGCGAAGATCACAGCCGCGTGGTTCCCGACCAAGGAGCGCGGGTTCGCGACGGGCATCTGGGATTCGTCATCGAAATGGGGCCCCGCGCTTGCGCCCGCTGTGCTCGTTGCGTTGATGGTTGCGTTTGGATGGCGCTCGCTATTTCATGTGGCTGGGTTTGTCGGCATCGCGTTCGCCATTGTGTTTCTCTTTCTTTATCGAAATCCCGAGCAGAGCAAGCGGCTTTCGAAGGAAGAGTTCGCTTATATAGAAGCGGGCGGAGGCGGGCGTGAGCGGTCGATCAGCAATTCAACCCACGAGTGGCGCGGACTGTTCACGCACCGCAGCGTGTGGGGCATGATCCTCGGCTACTTCTGCGCGATCTGGCTGTGGAACCTGTTCCTCGTGTTCCTGCCGCTGTATTTGCTTGATCGCTTTCACATATCGTTCGTACAACTGGGTATCTACGCGAGCATTCCGTGGATCGGCGGCGCGGTGGGCGAGATTATCGTGGGGTATCTGACGAAGAAGATGGTTGATCGCGGAATGGCGACGCCCATTGATGCCAAACGCATGTGGATCGTGATCTGCGCGATCGGCGCGGCGGTTTCGGCGGTGGCGATTCCTTTCGTTGACTCATTGGGTGTCACCATCACGCTGATGACGCTGGGCCTTGCGTTCCTCGCGGCGATTATTGGCGCTGCATGGGCGCTGGCGTCGGACGTTGCGCCCAAGTCGATGGTCGCGTCCGTCAGCGCGATCCAGAATTTCGGCGGGTATTTCGGCGGCGCGTTCTCGCCGGTGGTGGCAGGGTTTATCGTCGATAAAACCGGCTCGTATTCGAGCGCGTTGATTTCAGGCGGGTTGATTGCGGGATGCTCGGCGCTGTTTTACTGGTTCATGGTGCGGCGGGTGGTGCCGGAGCGGGGAATGGTTGTTTAACGACGCGGACGAGCCTTCTGATTGCCTGCAATTGTGAATCGCGGCCGAGGTATGTCTTGGCTTAGATGCTGAGTAATCTCAGGTTGAGGGTCTCCTCCAGATCCTGGGTTTGTCCGCAGATCACATGGATAAATATCTGATCGCCTGCAATTTCGTAAATGATGCGTTGCTGATTGGTCAAGACTTGTCTGTATCGATCTGGATAGCCGAGCAGTTCCGGAGGACATGCGCCCGACAAGGGGAAATCTTCAATCTGGAAAATTTTGCTTTGGAGTTGGGTCTTGATCTCGCTCCAGGTTCCCTTCGGTTTGTGTCTGGCGATGTAATCCCGCAGATCAGCCAAGTCTCTTTTGGCCGAGTCGAGGATGGTGAGATTCATTCCCTATCCTTTTCGTCAAGGCAATCCAGCTCGGCAAAAACATCAGTTGCAGATGAAAACTTACCCTCAGCAATCTCTTTTTGGCCCAATGCCAGGATGCGAAGCAGGGCGTTCGTTTGCCGCTGTCGCTCGAATGTATGGATGTCTTGCACCACCAGTTTCGCTTCCCCATTTTGAGTAATGATCAAAGGCTCATGTGTTTCCATAAGTTCCGTCACAATCTTCGCCGCATCACTCTTGAGGTAACTGATGGGTTTGATATTCGAGAGCTTCATATTGGGTCTCAACGATTTTTGCATGAGTCTAAATATAGACTAAATTTAGTCTCATGTCGATCGGTCTTCGCTAAACGCATTGCCCGACAAGCTGTTTTTGCCCTCGATTGATCACGCAAGAAGGCAGTCTCAACGCAGATTGAGACTGCCTTCGCTCTTGCTTTGCCTAAGGCATGCGCTGCAAGGGAGAGAGACTTGATCACGCTCACTGCAACGGCTTTTAGGGGAGCCTACGCGGTCCGCAACGTACCGGATTTTCCCCGATCACGAGCGCCGCGCTGTTAGACCCTCAAACCGCCGTCGCTTTCCCCGATCCAAGATCGGCGCCGGTCGTCGGATCCGAACTCTTGTCCGATGCCGTGCGCGCGGCCATTGCCTGTAAAACATCCACCTCTTCCGCTGACACTCCCACGGTCGCGAGTCCATCTCCGCCATCCACGGCGGGTTGCGGATCTTCCACGAACCTCCAGTCGCCGCCTTCGTTCCACGGTCCGCGCACTGCCGGCTCGTTGCCTTGCGACATGTTGTAGTAGACGCTTGTAAATTCCGGCACCCCCGGTAATTTGCCTTGCGGGAAATTCGGCTGGATGGAATGCAGCGCTTTCTCGAACGACTTCTGATGCGCAATTTCACGCGTCATGAGGAACCCGAGCGCTTCCTGGATACCAGGGTCGTCGGTGACATTGATCAGGCGCTCATACACGATCTTGGCGCGCGCTTCAGCCGCAATATTGGAGCGCAGATCGGCAGTCGGCTCGCCAATGGTGTCAATATAGGCCGCCGTCCACGGCACGCCTGCCGAATTCGTGAGCGCAGGACCGCCGCCGTAGAGAAGGGCGGTGGTGTGAGAGTCGTTGCCGCCAGAAGTCATCGACCGATACAACTCCGCCTCCTGCTCGACCGCTTCGGCCAGTTGACCCTTTGCGCCTTTGTTCAGCATCGCGACGATTGAACCGATGATTTCCAGATGGCTCAGCTCCTCCGTGGCGATATCGAACAGCATGTCCTTGCGGCCCGGATCGTCTTCCCCTACGGCTTGGGTGAAGTAGCGACAGGCTGCGGCGAGCTCGCCCTGCGGGCCGCCGAACTGCTCGAGCAGCAGGTTGGCGAGACCCGGATTCGGCGCGGCGACACGGACGGTGTATTGCAGGCGTTTGTTATGGACAAACATAGGTAGTACTCCTTTAATAGTTTATCGTTCGGCTTTTTTAAGCGCGCGAAAGGCGTGCAGAAGCACGCGAAATCGTCGCGATAAAAACAGAACGAAGGTGGCGAATTGCTCCGGACAGCAACGCGATACAAAAACCTCGTCACACCCAACCCTGGGCGCCCGGGTCTCAGAGCGGCGAAATGCTCTGGCGTACAAGCGGCAATTTCGCCGCGAGGGAAAAGGGACTGCGATGACAACTTCAGCATGGCCCGTTCCTGAGGCGCCGCGGCCCGATTTCCGGCTTCTCCAGACCATGGTGAGTTGGCTAAAAACCTTGACGCACTGCAAAAACCAGCCTATAACCATCTCATTGGATGGTAATGGGATGTTTTTGATGATTCAAAAAATTGAAGTGCTCAGGCCGAAGGGCGGTGAGACGGAGAAGATCACGATCAACCTGGGTCCTGTGGACCTGGGGCAGATCGACCTGCTGGTGGAAGAGGGTTTCTATTCCAACCGCACGGACCTGATTCGCACGGCTATCCGGAATCAACTGGCGACGCACTCTCAGGTGGTGAGCGAAACGGTGACACGGCGCGCGCTGGTGCTGGGCGTGCAGCACTTTTCCAGGCGCGATCTTGAAGCGGCGCGCGCGGCGGGTGAGCGGTTCGACATTCAGGTGCTCGGACTCGCGAGCATTGCTGCCGACGTGTCCGCCGAACTGGCGCTGGACACGATCGCATCGATCGTTGTGCTCGGCGCCTTTCATGCCTCGCCTGCGGTGAAAACTGCGCTGGCCGGCCGGATTGCCTAGTGATGCGGGTAGACAAGCAATAGCAGGGAACAACGGGAAAGATAATGAAAATCAACGAAGCATTCCTGCATTCGATGCAGGATGCAATGAAGCTGCTGCGCGCACGCGGCCCGAAGGAAGCGACGGCGGCGCTGCAGCGTGCACTTGGGGCGCACGCTCAGCCAACACCTCAATCGAATACAGACGTCCCGGCTGTCAAGTATCCGGGAACGTTCACGACTCATACGTTCGCGAACGCCGCAGGTCATCGGAACTACAAGCTCTATGTGCCGAAGCAGCACAGCGGCCAGTCGCTGCCTCTGGTGGTGATGCTGCATGGCTGCACGCAGGACGCCGACGACTTCGCTGCCGGCACGCAAATGAACGCGCTGGCGGAGCGGGACGGATGCATCGTGGTGTATCCGGTGCAGCCGCAGGGGGCGAACGCATCGAAGTGCTGGAACTGGTTCAAGCCCGCCGATCAACGGCGCGACAGCGGCGAGCCGGCACTGATTGCAGGCATCACGCGCGAAGTGATGTCAAAGCACGCCGTGGATTCGTCGCGCGTATTCGTGGCGGGTTTATCGGCGGGTGGGGCGATGGCCGCCATCATGATCCAGGCGTATCCGGATCTTTATGCCGCTGCGTGCGTGCATTCAGGGCTGGCAGTGGGGTCGGCCCACGATTTGCAATCGGCGCTGGCGGCCATGCGAGGCGGGAAGTCATCGGGCGCTCGTCGCGCGGCGGCGCCGAAGCGACCGCTGATCGTGTTTCACGGCGATGCCGACGCAACCGTGCATCCATCAAACGCGGCTGATTTGTTGCGCGGCTTCGGCGCTGAGGCTGTTGTCTTCGACGAGACTTCCCATGTAGAAGCGGGCAAGCGTACGAGCACGGTGGAGCGGCTGAAATCAGTGGACGGAGTTGATGCCGAGTTGTGGCTCATCCATGGCGCGCCGCACGCCTGGGCAGGTGGGAGTGGAAATGGTTCGTACACCGATGCAACGGGTCCGGATGCGAGCACGATCATGATGCGATTTTTCCTCGATCATCCATTTAAAATTTGACCGTAGCATCTTTTAAAAAAGGGGGAACGAGAGCATGCACGAACACGCAAGCGAACGCGATATGGCGCTGTTGCGCGAGGTTATCGCGTTATCGGAGAAGTCAAAACGCGATGGACGGCATCCGTTCGCCGCGCTGATAGCCGATGAAAACGGCCACGTAGTTGCAAGCGCAGGAAACAATTCGATGCCCCCGCTCGGCGATCCGACCCAGCACGCCGAACTGCGCGCCGCGGCTCAGGCAGCGAAAGATCTGACGCCGGAGCAATTGCTGACGTGCACGCTTTATACGAATGCCGAGCCGTGTTGCATGTGCTCGGGCGCGATCTATTGGTGCAACATCGGGCGCGTGGTGTATGCCATGTCCGAGCGGCGCTTGCTGGAGATCACCGGCGATCACCCCGAGAACCCGACGTTCTCGTTACCTTGCCGCGAAGTTTTTGCGCGAGGGCAGAGGACGGTGAGTGTGGTTGGACCGCTTATTGAAGATGAAGCGGCGGTCGTGCACGAAGGATTCTGGACGCGCGAATGACGTGTAATCAGAAACGCGTGCAATAGAAAAGTCTTGTCGATGCAAGACGAAAGGGCCATGCGAGTGGCCCTTTCGTTCATTTGCAAAATTCAACCCGGCAGCGAAAAGCTCCCGATCGCTTCACGCAGCACATCGACCTGATCCTTTAGCGAATGCGCCGCCGCTGCGGCTTCTTCCACCAGCGCCGCGTTCTGCTGCGTCACCTGATCCATTTCACCCACTGCGCGATTCACCTGTTCAATGCCCGCGCTTTGCTCATTCGAAGCGTGGCTGATTTCATCGAGGATCTCGTTCACGCGGCGCACCGAATTCACGATCTCGCCCATCGTCGCGCCCGCGTTCGACACCAGCGACGCACCTTCCTTCACCGTCTCCGTCGATGTCCCTATCAGCGCCTTGATCTCCTTCGCCGCCGTGGCCGATCGCTGTGCGAGACTGCGCACTTCCGCTGCCACCACCGCAAACCCGCGTCCCTGTTCGCCGGCACGCGCAGCTTCCACGGCGGCGTTCAGCGCCAGGATGTTGGTCTGGAACGCGATGCCATCAATCACGCCGATGATGTCGCCAATCTGCTTCGAGCTTTCCGTAATGCGCGTCATGGTGTGAATGACTTGCTCGACTACTCCGCTGCCCCGTTGGGCCACGTCGGCGGCTTCGCCGGCCAGCTTGGCGGCTTGCGTCGCGCTGTTGGCGTTCTGCTTCACGTTCGCCGTCATCTCGTCCATGCTCGACGCGGTCTGTACCAGCGCGGCGGCTTGCTGCTCGGTGCGTTGTGACAGGTCGGTATTGCCCGCTGCAATCTCCGATGCCCCCACGTTGATATTCTCGGTCCCGGTGCGCACCCGCGTGACGGTTTCCACCAGGCCGCTTTGCATCTCGCTCAGCGCGAACATCAGGCTATGCGAATCGCCGATGGCAAGCGGCACGTGCGTGGTCAGGTCGCCGCGCGCAATGCGCTGCGCCGCGCCGACAGCAATCGACGGATCACCGCCGAGTTCACGCTTGATGCTGCGCAACACCAGCAGCATGGCCAGCGAAGCGAGCACGCCGAGCACGGCGGTAATCGCGAACCAGCGCAATGCGCTGGCGTAGAACGCGGCCTCGATGTCGTCGGTGTACATGCCGGTCACGATGTACCAGTCCCACGGGACAAAGTGCTGGGAGAAGCTGAGCTTGGGCACGGGTTTGTCGCTGCCGGGCTTCGACCACAGATAGCTGACAAAGCCACCCTCGGGCGTCGAATTACCGGCGTTCACAATATCGACGAAAAGTCTGTTGCCCGCCGGGTCGGTAAACCCCGCCATGTTCTGGCCATTCATGGACTTCTTGATCGGATGCATGATCATCACCGGGCGCGAGTCGTTGACCGAGATGTATCCGTCTGTACCGTAGCGCATGGCGGCAAGTACTTCCAGCGCCCGCGTTTTGGCTTCTTCTTCCGTGATCGTTTTAGCCGCGGCGAGGCTCTGGAAATGGGCCGTCATGCTCGCGCCCTGGGCAACCAGGGCTTTCAATTGATCACGACGATCGTCCATAGTCGATGAACGGCTTTGCCATGCCCCTATAAATCCGATCGCGACCAGTCCGAGCCATAGCACGGCGATCATCGATCCGAGCTTCTGATTCAATGTCATCTTCTTCATGTTTCCGCCGTTGCCTAGTGTTGAGCCGTCTGATTGAATTTGCGGCGTCGGGCGTTGCCGAACGCTATGCCTGACTTCTTTACGGCAAAGCGGTGGCGGAATGTAGGGGTGGGATAACCCGTACCAAGAGAAATAATCGGTCTGTTCTGGAAGTGTGCGCGTCAGGTTATTCATCAGACAATAAGCATCGTGCGGCGCGTTTAGTCGCGTGTCCGGTCGCACGGCCTCATCAAGCAACCGGACACGTATCGTCTTAACGCTCAGTGGTCAGACGTCGAATCAAAAACTGCTGCGAATCCCCACTCGGCCAACCGCCTGCTTCTGATTGCTTGAAGGATTGAAGCCTGCGATCTGAGCGGCCTGTGCGTCGCCGGCAGCTTTCTGGAATACGCCCAGCGCATACACCGACGTCCGCTTCGACAACGCATACTCGGCCGTCAGGTTGAACTGGTTGTATTTGGGCTGTGCGCCGGTCGCGTGGTCGCGGCCGGTGGTGTAGGTGTAACCCGCGCCTACCGTCACGTCCGGGGTTGGATTAAACAGGCCCGACAACTCGTAGTTCTGGAACGTCGCATCATGTCCGGCGCTGCCTTGCTGGAAAATCGTGTTCGTAAAATCGGCAAGCACGCGCAGCGACGCCAGCACCTGATACGAAGCCCCTACGCCCAGTACCTTCTGCGCCCGCGCTGCGGCGAGGAAGTCGCCATAGACCGCGTTCGTGAAGCCCGGATAGTTCTGGTAGCCCTGTGTGGAGACACCCGGATCGTTGATGCGCAGATATCCCACGCCCGCGCTGACCGGTCCAGCGGCATAGGTCGCTCCCGCGCTGAACGTGGCGTTGTTCGAGAACTGCCCAGCGATGCCGCCTAGTGAATACAGTCCACCGAACGTGAACCCGGCAAAGGTGGGGCTGCGATATTTGATCGCGTTCGAGATAGGGAAACCGTTGTCGGTGTTGTCCATGTCGTTCGGGTGGGCGAAATAATAACCGCCGACGTTGCCGTTGAGCGTATACGGCTCGACGAAATCCACAACGGAGTCCCATTGGCGTCCGAGCGTCACCGTACCGGCCTGTTCGCTCTGAAGACCCACATAAGCATTGCGTGAGAACGCGAGACCGCTGCCAAGGCGTCCCGAGTTGAGGTTGAAGCCGCTTTCAAGGCGGAAGAGGGTTGAAAGGCCGCCGCCCAGATCCTCGGTGCCGCGCACGCCCCAGCGGCTGCCTGCGGTCACACCGGATGCAAGCTGGACGAGATGGCTACCCTGCACGTTGCTGACGATATCGATACCGTCCTCCACGATCCCGTATAACGTGACCGAACTCTGTGCGTGCGCCACGGAGGCAGTGGCCATGATCGGGATGATTGCGGCAAGTTTTTTAATCATATGAACGCCCGTTTATAAAGTTCGACGATGGATTTATTTCGAGGGCATACACTTAGTACAACAAATCTGAAAAAGCGAGCGAATGGCGTGTCAAATTTCGTCCATTCGTTAATTCAAGAGTTGCGTGTTAAGATCGCGAAATTTTATTTCGGATAACTTATGTACTGGGGTATAAGAAAACTCTGAGTTTCCGCTCGACGTTCTTTTGTGAGCGCTCAAACGTGTTCCATCACCAGGCTAGACGCGGCAAACCTCGCGAACACCGGCAATGCCCCGTTGCAGTCCTGCATCGGTCAGCGCGAGCGTCGCGCCAACGCAGGCGCCGAGCGTGGTGCTCGCAACGTGACGGGTATTACGAATGTGGCGAATGGCTGGGAGCTCACGCTTGCGGTTTCATCGACCTGGCGAGCCATTCCCGGCCCTTCAACATGCCGTTCCAGTAGAGCCATGGAAAGACGGCAGTTTTCAGGTACCACGCGAGGGCACGTGGCACGGTCGGGTCGAGCGGGAAGGTCGGCAGCAGCTTGCCGCCATAGCCGAATTCCGCCAGTACAACCTTGCCTTTTTCAACCGTCAGCGGACATGCGCCGTAGCCGTCGTAGTGGGCGGGTAGAGGCTTTTGCTCCCGCGCGGCCAGCAGGTTTTCCGCCACCACGACAATCTGCTTGCGAACGGCCGCGGCCGTTTTTGCGTTAGGCGCTGAACAGGCGTCGCCGAGCGCAAAGATGTCCGGATAACGGGGGTGAATGAGCGTGGCGTGATCGACTTCGCACCAGCCGGCCTTGTCGGCGAGCACGCTCTTGCTGATTACGTCCGGCGGAAGCTGGGGCGGGACGACGTGCAGCATGTCGAACGGTTTGTCGATACGAACTACGTTGCCGGCATTGTCTTTGACGTTGAACGAAGCGACCCGGCGAGCGCCGTCGACGCTCACCAGGTTCGATCCGAACGCAAGCGACGCGTGATACCGCTCGACATATTTCATCAACGACGGCACGAACGCAGCGACTCCGAAAAGGATATCACCGGCAAGGTTGAACTCGACATCGATATGATCGAGCACGCCTTGCTTGAGCCAGTTATCGCAAGACAGGTACAGCGCTTTTTGTGGCGCACCGGCGCATTTGATCGGCATGGCCGGCTGCGTAAAGAGCGCCTTGCCACGCTTGAGTTCATTGACCAGCTTCCACGTGTACGGCGCAAGATCGAATCGATAATTCGACGTCACGCCGTTCTTGCCCAGTGTGTCTTCCAGACCTTCAATTTTCTCCCATGCGAGCCGCAAGCCGGGACAGACGATCAGGTGCCGATAACTGGCGGTTTGCCCATTGTCGAGCCGGACAAGACGCTGCTCGGGCTCGATCGCGCTCGCACTGGCCCGCAGCCAGTGCGCTTTCTTCGGCATGACCGACGACGTCAGCCGCATGGTGTCGTCTATGTTGAAAGCACCGCCGCCGACCAGCGTCCACGCGGGCTGATAGAAATGCCGGTCACTCGGCTCGATGACCGCGATGCGAAGATCGGGCCGTCGGCGCAGCAAGCTCGCCGTCACGCCGATACCCGCAGCGCCGCCGCCAATGACCACCACGTCGAAGGTCTCTGTGTTGCCTGAAGATGCTGCATTCGTGCTCATTGCGGTATTCCTGCTTCCAAGTTCATTTTCTTACCCTGCCCGACTGCCTTAAAACGTGTTCAGCGGAAATTTCAGATAACTTACGCCGTTGGATTCGGCCGGCGGAAAAGCACCCGCGCGGATGTTCAGTTGAATCGAGGGGATGATCAGCGCCGGTGGACCAAGCGTCGCGTCGCGGGCCGTGCGCATGGCGACGAATTCGCTGACAGTGATGCCATCGCGGACGTGGATGTTTGCTGCGCGCTGATCAGCGACCGTGGTTTCCCAGCGCGTTTCACGGCCATCGGGCGGATAGTCATGGCATGCAAACAGACGCGTTTGTGGCGGCAAGCCAAGCAGTTTCCCGATTGATTCGTATAACGTGCCGGCGTCGCCACCGGGAAAATCGCAGCGCGCCGTGCCGACGTCCGGCATGAACAAGGTGTCGCCCATGAACGCCATGTTGTCGAACACGTAGGCGACATCGGCCGGCGTGTGACCGGGAACGTGCATCACACGGCCGGTCAGCGCACCGACCTGGAACGTGTCGCCGTCAGCAAACCATCGGTCGAAAGGCGCGGGGCCGGGCGATATTGACGACATCGGCGGCTCAAGGTTAAAAAGCCGTTCGAACACGACCTGCACCGACCGGATATGTTCGCCGATGGCAATAGCGCCACCCAGTTGTTTCCGGAGATATGCCGCAGCCGAAATGTGGTCGGCATGGGCGTGCGTCTCGAGCAGCCATTGCACCTGCAAGTCCTGCTCGCTTACGAAACGGATCACGCGATCCGCCGAATGTGTCGAAGTGCGGCCGGATTGCGGTTCATAGTCGAGCACCGCGTCGATGATCGCGCAGGGTGAACCGGCTGCCTCATACACCACGTAGGTGATGGTTGAGGTCACCGGGTCCGGGAATGCTTCAACGCATGGCGTCATGACATGCTCCAAAAATTAACAAGAATCGGCCGGATAACTGTGCAGCAAGGTCGCCGCCGCCCGGAAATCCGGCGTCAGCGGCCGGTCGCGATCGAGGAGCGCAAGCTTTCCGGGCAGCGCATGTAGAGGCCCGCGGTGGCCGGCGACAGCGTGAAGCCCGGTTGCTGCTGGCGGCGCAAATCGATGGCCTGGTCCGCGTGAATCCGCTCGATATCCAGCAGCGTGAAGCGGTTGCCGATCTGCTGTCGCACCCGTTCCACCACACGCGATGCATTGGCCACCATGTCCTCGATGTCACCCGCCACCGGCAGATAGTCCACGGATACCGGCATGGCCAGTTCCTTGTTTTCCATAGCCAGCGCGACCGGCGATTTTTCCATCGCCGAACGCGTGCAGGGTTTGATCGATGCCGAGGAAGCGCGACAAGCCGGTCATATGCGGATCGTTCAGCTTGATGATACGTTGCGCCGACGCCAACGAGTTATGAGCAAGGACAAGGCCCGTCTCTTCGAACGACAATACCCACGGCAACGGCTCGAAATTCGCGCTGCGCAGCACCGCGCTGGTCACGCCATTGACCTTCACATAACTGCGCGATTCCTGTGCACGTGCCGAAGTGCAGCGTGACGCCTATGGCGACGCGGGGGCATGGTCTGACGAGTGGAGCTGGACGTCGAGCAGCGTCGTCGATGGCACGCGCGTTTTGTATCAAACCATTCGCGAGCTGGATGCAGTGCCGGCGCCTGCCCGGACGATAACAAGCGGGCATGAGCCCGTAGCGTTCACCAACTGTGAATCCCGCCGCCGCGAGTGTGCTCCTTGAGCGGCATCTGCCAACTGTTTCTCTGGCCGAATCCTTCGGATGCGCGAAGGCAAAGACACGGCTCCCGAGTAATCCGGCGGGAGCCATTGGATCTGAAAAACGTCCACGGTATTGACGCCGAGACTCAAGTCCGAATCCCCCTGTGCCGATAAACAAACATGGCAAGTCGCCGCTGATTTAAACAACCATTGCAAAGCCATGGCGATCAATCCGGCGCTTTTCCCTTTGCGACAAAGTGTTGCGATTTTGCCGACAACCCGCCCAAACGGGCGATCCAGGCATACAGTTAAAGTGTTTTATCAAGTTCAGGTTGCAGTGCGGGAGGTGTGCCATGAAGCGCAGGACAGCTAGACAACTTGTTGCTCAACTTGCAGATTTAAGGTATTCCGCGCGGTGCAGCGCACTGAGAGCGGCGGCGCTCAGCAGGACGATAGCTCAAAGCCCGGATGAAGAAATGGGGCGGAAAGCGGACAGCGTCAAGCAGGAATCGTTTGCCGGAGCAGCACATGAAATCCACGCATGAATATTCGCTACGTACTCAGGTCGACAAATGGCTGGCTCCCGGCCTTTCGACACCGGTTCGTGTCACTGAGTTCAGCCGCACGCGCTTGGGTGGAAGGCGGTATGTCTGCGTAGAAACCGCATTGCCGCCTGGATCGCGCGCGCTGCTTTTCTTTCGACACGACGATGGCTGCTGGTGCGTATTCCCACCGGCGTTGGATAGGCCTAATATGAGTATGGGACGTTTCATAGAACATTGACCGGCGTTGCAGAGATTGAGGGGCGCCAATAGTTCGGGATGCTTATTTCGTTAGACCGTTGGTATAGAGATCGTTGGCCACCAGACGGTGGCAACTAACCGGCTAACTGGCTAACAAAGCGAAAGGCTGATAAGCGGAAAGAAGGAGGATTATGCAGAAACGACAACAACTATATACGCCAACCCCTTAATTAGCGGAAGCGAATAAGCCCATGTCGCCGCGCGAATGCGCGTTCGAACCCCGAGCTGCCGACTTTCCGTGAACTCAAAAGTCCAACGTTGGGAGAGTCACCATGTACATCGGGCTGCTGGTCTCGCAGGTTCGGCAGGTTCAGGAAGTTCACTACCATCCTGACGAAGCATTGTTGATCGATGTCCCGCCCCCGCACCGGCTCGCGTTCTGGCAAAGAATCAGACGTTTGTTCGCGTGAAGCTTGTCTGCGGGAGCGTCATCTAGTGAGTATTAAAACGTCGCAGCGATGCTTGCAAAAGCCGTTTCAGCCACCGGGAAGAAACGCATTCGCTGCGGCGTTCGGTTGCGGCGTCCGGTTTACCGGGCCAAGTTCCACGTTCGAAGTTTTCATTTCAACCCCCGCCAGCGCATTGACTTACGAAACAGTCAGCGAGTCGCCAGAAACACGCAGGGTTAGCGACGCAAGAGATTCGGCATGGTCCGGTCGACCGCAAAAACACGCGACGCCGGATCAGCGAACGTCTCCATTGGAGGTGGGTTCGACAATCGATCGATCCGCAGCCTTGCGCTCGCCATTGGCGGCCGGCGATTGCTGCGGGTGGTCCCGTTCATATTTCTCGTTCTGTTGAACCACGCGGTCCAGCGCTCTTGGTCCATCGGCTTGGGCGCCAAACGATACGGCGGGCAGGATCACGACCGAAGCGGCAATAACCACGGACATAAGCTGTTTCATGATGGGCTCCCGGACCACGCGTTTCATGCAAAGCGTTGCGCGCGTCGAGGAAGATAACGACCCGGCCACTCTCGCACTTCCAACCTATACAAGAGAAATAGCCGTTCAGAACGTTGAGCGATCTCATTGTTCATGACGACGTCTGTGTACGGCTGGTATGACAAGAGTAGACGGAAATACTTAAAAAAACCTTGCAAATATCCGGTGAGTCGAACGAATGCACCGCTCGTGAATGGACAAGCTGCCGGGCTGGTTATCCGGCGTTCTCGGCATCCTCGGCATTCTCGGCGAGCTCAGGCCGCAGCATGGCGCGGCCCAGTAGCTTGCGGGCCTGATCGGTCTGGACATGCTCAAAGGCATCCTCGAAGTCATCGAGCTCCTGAGCGCCAAGTCCGACGTCCGGCGTAACGGCCACTTGCCGCCAGTCCATTACCGCGTCCAGGACTTCCCCAAGGATCCCCTTGGCCTGAGCGTCGGTCAGCGAAAAGTAGGCGCACGTATCCAGAAGCATCTGGACCGATTCAATGGGGCCCGCATCTTCAGTGAGCCACGTCTTGGACTCTCGTACCTTGCCGGGCATCGGGTTCACGTCGAACGCCGGTGAGATGCGCCACAGGCCGTTGCCGTCGTATAGAAAACCGAGGTTCTGCAGATGGTCGTCGGTGTTGGTGATGAGCAGGTTGAACATCAGGCGACGCCATAACTCTCGCGCGTCGTCGTCCGGATGCGAGCACTTTTGCTGCATGACATCGACGATCTCGGTGTACGCGTGGACATTCTGCCGCGAGGCCTGAAGCATGGACGCAGCCGAGAGATAAGGGACGCGCAGGTCGCCGTCCTCCCGGTCAAACCGTTCGATGATCGCGACTGGCGTGTCATTGAGGGTGACGCACCGGGCGTTGGCCGTCGTAATGCCGGCCTGACGCGCGAGCTTGAGCGCCAGCACTTCGGCCCGGGTGACATTGATGGTGTCATTGACGCTTGGAAACTTGCCGATGGCGAGCTTGCCGTTTTCATCCAGTACGGTGCATTTGGGGCGCATCCCGCCGAGCGAGGTGCCTTTGCCTTGCAAGTAGCGCAGGTCCTCAGTGGTTTCCCTGGTCGTCTCGACCGCACGCGTGGCCTTGTACATGCGTTCGAGCTCGATCATTGGCGGCGTTGTGCGCCGGCCTTCATCAACTGTCCTCAGATAGATCCCTTCCTTGCAAAGGCGAAGCGCGCCGATGCGGCTGAAGTCGTCCACTGCACACAGGTAGTCGAGTTCGTTCAGAGGGAGCAGGCGAGGATTGTCCTTGCGGGCCCGCGCGTGGATCCGGTTGATGACACGACGCCCCCATGCGTCAGGCGCCGTGTCGGCCAGTGCGAAGTGAAACACCGAGTCCACGGGGTTGGGCGCTCGACGTGGCTGATAGCCAGGTTCGAGAGGCAGGTCGGGCGAAACGTCAAACCGGTCGGGGTTGGTCAGCCACGTCTCGTCATAAGCAAACTGCGACACTTCGCGCCGTCCCTGGCTTACGTAGTTCAGATGGCCGACAAGCGTACCTGTGGCCCCGAGGTGAACCTCCAGGGCGGTACTGATACCGGGCTTGCCGGACCTGGCAGGTTTGGTTTTCATTCGCTTATGCCGTTAGAACGCTTTGGTGGTTTTCTTGGCGGTTCGTACCCGCTGCGGTAGCTTTTCATCCATCAATGCAAGGCCGATATCGTCCTGGCCGCTGTCGAGGAGGTCATTGAGCCGCTGCAACTCACCGAAAAAATGGAGCGCTCGCACGAGGAAATGCAACTGCACGTGCGGATCACCGTTCTCCATGCGCTTGACGGTATTGAGTCCGGCACCGATGCGCGCGGCGAGCGCTTGCTGCGTCAGCCCTCTGCGGCGGCGCGCTCGATTGAGGTCTTCGCCCAGCTTTGCGAGTGACCGCTGCACTGGAATGGGAAGCGGCTTACCGGCTTTACGGACTCCAGAAGGGCTTTTAAGGGATTTAGTAGACTCCATGTGGGCCATTATAGCAATTTAAAGTGAACGTCATGTGATATTGCGTTTAAAGAACCCCACATGGGCTTTTAAAGGATTTTGTGGCCCTTATGAGGGTCTTTATAGGGATTCTGGTACTTGGCAGCAAGTTCTTCGTTTCCGGTGGTTTTCTCACCGTTTCGACACGCCCAGGCAGAGGAGATCAGACTCTCGCATTCGCCTCCATCGGCCCGTTGGCACAGACACGCCAACGCCTTGCACGATTGCAGGCGCTTGCGAACGATCCGCTCTCGTTGCTAATCGCCAGATCGGTTTCGTTTATCCCGGAAGAGGTTTCGTTAGTCTGCAACCAAAAGAAAACGTCATTGAAAAAAACGTGAGCGCGTGTTTAAGTGCCCGCTGAACGTCGTTTTTCTCGCTCGCCACGAGCGTCACGCGACGGACCTTGGCCGCCAACGTGAATTTCAATGAACGCCGTATTCAAGACTTTTCTCGCGCTGATCCGTCTTCCCGGTTATCCCGGCATTTCCCTCGCAATGTTCCTGTCAGGCATCGCGTCCTCATTCGCGGTGCCGTACACGTCGCTGTTCGGCGCGACCGAGGCGCACATGACGCCGGTTCGGCTAGGCATCTTCATGACGCTGACCGCGGTGAGCAGTGTGATCGTGAGTACCTATCTCGGACGTATCGCCGATCGCCGGACCGATAAAAAACGCATTGTGTTGCTATCCATCGCGGGGTCGGCGCTGGGTTACGCATTGCTGTGCGTCACGCGCAACTACGTGTTGCTGACGATCTTCGGCTGTGTCTTCCTGAGCATCGGCGCGGCGGTGTTCCCGCAACTTTTCACGTTCGGCAAAGCGAGGCTGCACGCGGAAGGCATCGAACATACCGAACTGCCGATGGCCACCTTGCGCACCACACTGTCCTGCGCGTGGGTGTTCGGCCCGGCGGTGGGCGCGATCGTACTGGGGGTATCGGGATTTAATGGACTGTTCTTGTCGGCGGCGGGCGCGTTCGCGGTGGCTGGTTTCATCGTGCTGTGCATGCGTGAACCCAAGGCCTATGACACCTTTGAAGCCGCCGATAAAACCACCAGCGAAATTCCGCCGCAAGCCAAAAACGCGCATGTATATGCCGCGCTGGTGAGTTTTACGCTGATCGGCATGGGCTCGGCGATCGCGACCATCATGCTGCCGGTGCTGATTGTCGATCAGCTGCACGGCACGACCGCGCACGTCGCGCAGATGGTCGGCCTTGGCGCGTTCGCCGAGATTCCGATGATGCTCTTTCTCGGCGGTGCGTCCCGGCGCATCAACAAGGCGAACATGATCGCGTTCGCGTCGCTGTCGCATATCGTGTATTTCGCGGGCATCGCGCTCGCGCCCAACCTGTGGGTGCTCGTGCCGCTACAGATTCTTAACGCCGTCGTGGTCGCGGTGACGTCATGTCTTGGCATGTCGTACTTTCAGGAACTGATGCCTGGCGCGCTGGCCCGGGCGACCACGCTGTTTTTCAACACCATGCGCACCGGCTCCGTGCTGGCGGGCGTTGCGTCGGGATTCGTGGCAGCAACGTGGGGTTATCGCGCGGTGTTCATGTTTTGCGTGTTGCTGGCATCTACCGCGTCGATTGTGCTGTTCATTTTTAACTATCAACGCGGTGCGAAGATTTTCTTCGATCCCACCCGGGAATCTGCCGCCGAAGGCAACGCGGTCACCTCGGTGGTCGCCGTTGGCGAGCAAAACGGAAGCCGTGTCATAACAATGGTTGATAACGAGTCTATTTAGATAGGATGCCCATCCGGTGGCGCGTCGGGATGCTGTGGCTCATCCGGCCGATGTCCGGGCGACGGCGGCGACAGCGGGTCTGCCTCGGGATCGCGGTTTGGATCGGCGAGCGGGTCGGGGATGGGGTTGGTCTGCATGTCGTATCTCGGGTACTGGAAGTTGTTCACGTGGTTCATGAGTGCGCCTCGGTTTGTTCTGTCGTCGATAGTGAATGCCGTGTCCTCCAGCATAGACGCATGCGGACTGAAAGGCAGGTCCGCAAACTCTGGCCGTGCACGTTAAACACGGCCGGGCGCCATGCGGGCAACGGTTCACGCCTGATGGCTCGCGTCCCGCAGCCCGATGGCAATTAAAGGAGTGCCGCTTTCATCCCCGGGACGTCCCTCTAGCTACTACCTTCAGACTACCTTCAGGCCGCCATTTTCCGCAGGCGCACAGGGATCGCCTTGGCCGCCGGCACCTTGCTGCGTTTCGCGTGATGCGACACCGGTATCAGACGATTGCACTCCGGGTAATAGCCCATCACACAGCCGGCGGGGATGTCGAACGCATGCACGCGCAGACCGCCCAATTCGCGCAATACCTCATCCTGCGCGACTGTGATTGCCGTGACCGCGTCGTTTTCGGCTAAGCCCAGCCGGGTCATATCGGCTTGATTCATCAGCAGCACGTCACGCGTGTCATACACGCCGCGGAAACGGTCATCGAGCGAATACACAGTCGTATTGAACTGGCTGTCGCCGCGTGTGGTCATCAGACGCAGCGTGCGTTCGCCGTCGAAGTCCATGTCCGGGTCTTCACCGAAACCATCCGGCACGATGAAATTCGCCTTGCCGGTTTTTGTTTTCCACTCGCGTTTCGCAGCCGGCAACGGCCGATGAAAACCACCAGGCTGCGTCATGCGCCGGTTGAAATCCTTGAACTGCTCGGGGTAGGTGCGCTCGATGGCATCACGAACCAGCCCGTAATTGCCTACCCACGCATCCCAGTCGACATTTGGATTCGGCGGCAGGATCGCCTTCGCCAGCCCGGCGACAATAGCCGGCTCCGACAGCAAGTGTTCACTCGCCGGCTCAGCCATTCCCTTCGATGCGTGAATGCACGCCGTGCTGTCCTCCACGGTCACCGTCTGCTCGCCGCTCGCCTGCCGGTCCATCTCGATCCGGCCAATACAGGGCAGCAAATATGCCGCGCGCCCGTGCACGATATGGCTGCGGTTCAGCTTGGTCGCGATCTGCACGGTGAGCGGCAGTTGCATCCACGCCGGGTCCATTACGCCCTGATCGGGAGTTGCGCGCGCGAAATTGCCACCGAGCCCGATAAACGCGTCGAGATTGCCGTCCCTGACGGCCTCGCAGGTATCCACGGTGGTCAAGCCGGTTTCCTGGGGCGGCTCGAATTGATACAGATCCTTGAGCTTGTCCATGGGGACGAGCTCAGGTTTTTCGGTGATGCCAACGGTTCGCTGCCCCTGCACGTTCGAGTGGCCGCGAATCGGGCAGATCCCGGCTCCCTTCTTGCCGATATTGCCGCCAAGCAGCATCAGGTTCGTGAGCATCTGCACGGCAAGCACGCCTTCCCGATGCTGCGTGATGCCCATGCCGTACAAGATGATCACGGCCTTCGCGCGCGCATATTCGGCCGCGGCCGCTTCGAGTGCGGAGCGGGTTAGCGCTGACATCGACTCGATCTCTTTCCAGTCGGCGGCCCGCATGGCGTCGGCGAACGCGTCGAAACCGTGCGTATGTTCCGCGATGAAATCCGCATCCAGCACGCGTGGTTTGTAGGCTGCACGGGCTTTGTCGTCGGCTTCTATCAGCGACTTGCAAATGCCCGTGATCGCCGCTATGTCGCCGCCGATCTTCACCTGATGGTATTGCGTGCTGATGCAGGTTTCCTCGGTCGAAAGCATTTCCTTTGGCGACTGCGGGTTCGCGAAGCTCACCAGCCCGCGCTCGCGCAATGGATTGAACGTGATGATCTGCGCATTGCGTTTTCGCGCTTCTTGCAGCGGATGCAGCATGCGAGGCGCGTTTGTGCCGGTGTTGTGGCCGAAGAAAAACAGGCAGTCAGCGTGCTCGAAGTCCTCGAGCGTCACTGTTCCAACCGGCACGCCGATGGTGTCGGGCAACGCCACCGACGTGCTCTCGTGGCACATGTTCGAACTGTCCGGCAGGTTGTTGCAACCGTATAAACGGGCAAGCAGCGCGTACATGTAGGAGGTTTCCAGCGACGCGCGGCCCGATGCGTAGAACACCACGCGTTTCGGATCGAAGCTGCGAAGCTTTTCGCCGATCTCATCGAAGGCTTGTTGCCACGGGATGGGCAGATAGCGATCGGTCGCGGCGTCGTAGCGCATGGGGTGGGTCAGCCGGCCTTGCGACTCGAGCTCGAAATCGCTCCAGGCTTCCAGCGCGGCCAAGGTGTGGTGGTCGAAGAACTCGGGCGTCGCGCGTTTGGTCGTGATTTCCCAGGCGGTGGCTTTTGCGCCGTTTTCGCAGAACTCGAACAGATGCGGATCGGCTGGTTTAGCCCACGAGCAACTCACGCACGCAAAACCGTCCGGCTTGTTCTGCTTGAATAGCACCCGCGTGCCGTTCACGGCGACGTGCTCTCGCATAAGTATCGATGAAACGGCTTTGACCGAGCCCCAGCCGCCGGCCGGATGGTCGTATTGCTCGATGCGAGGTTGCTTGCTCATGGCTGTGTCGCTCCGCGGGTGAACAGGGCGAACGGCGGGAATGCGTTCGCGGACGTAATTCATCCAGCAAAAAACAGACTCGCCGCGCGAGCATAAAAATGAAAGCCGCCGGCCCGCGAATGCGGGGCGGCGGCTTTCAAATTCGTTCACATCCGGATTTTCACCCGGTAAACGGTGTTTTTTTGCGATGTCTTTCGCCGCGGTTTATCCGGCGAAACGCACGACGATCAGCTTTCTGCCGGTTCCAGACCTTCGGCTTGCGGTTTGAATGCATCGGCGCGACGGCGAATTTCTTCCGCTTCCACGGTCACGAACGTCCGGTTGTCGGCGGCGAGGGCGTTTTGATACGAGATGCCTTCGGGGACACGATGCAGCAGCGCGCGCAGCTCACCCTGGGTGGTCTGTTCGACAGGTTCGTAGTTGTAGAGCCGCAGCGTGAGTTCCGTGCGCTCATGCAGCAGGAACAGGCACGCCGCAAACACCGCCACGCCGACCACTTCCTGGGCACCGAAACTGAAGTCGTCGGGGATGGACGAGAACGGCAGCACGGCGACGACGATCACACCCAAGATAGCCAGCGCGATGGTCGCATGGAGGAAAAATTGCGCGCGCCCGACGATGCGGTCGTGTTCCGCCTTGAGTTGCCCGGCGGATCTCGGAACGAGCGCCGCGTGGCCTTGTTTTTGCCGACGGTGCTGGAGTGCTGAAAGCGGAAGGGCGGCCATGGAGTCGGTTGCCTTGAAAATCGTCGCCAGGATTGGCGCTGTCCACGGGTTAACGCCAAGCTTTCAGGAAAGTTGACTCTGGTTACGTGTTGTTTCAGTTGGATCTCAAAATGTTTCGGGCGGTTTTACTCGTTAGCCATTCGGACAGCTATCAGAGGTCGATTGCTCGTGTGTAATATTTACCACGTCGGGATGCTTATTTCGCCGATAGTTGTTAGCAACCTTCGCGCAAACAAGGGAGAATAAAATCGATGAAAGTGGGTCAATATAAGGGGAGGCGAATCGCTGTGCTCACAAGAGACGAGCATTGTCCGCCGCATGTGCATCTGGATGGCGGCGACTGGTCCGCACGGTTTGAATTTTCGTTCTGGCACAACGGGGTGAGTCTGTTGGATGTCATTCCGGATACCGCCAGGGTGCCTTCTCAAGTGAAAAGCGACGTCATTGCCATTGTCAAGGATCGCTTGCCCGTGGCCAGGGAAAGTTGGATGGAAGCTATAAAAAACACCTGCCTGGAAAATCAGGCGTGGGACGACGCAAAACAGTACGTTGTGAAGCCGAATCTGGCGGGAAGGACGCTGGTCAACATCCAGGCGGGAACGTACGATCCCGCCGAGCGTCTGACTGTGCTGCACTTGGCAGACCGCACGCAAGTAGGGATCAAGTTATGAAAATCATCAACGCGCCTGACGAGAAACCTGTCGATCTCGACGAGGGAAGCGACACGCTTTTCGTTTTGGAGCGTCGGCCGGTCGGCGCAATGTTCAAGCTCAACGCTGCTTTCGAGACCATCCAGAGCGCCTTGCATGGCGCTCGTTCCGGTGCTTTCCCTAGTATTGCGGACGGTGTGAAATATCTCCCGGAACAGGCCGTGATCATGATCCATTTCCCGCGTGGAAAGAGTGTCGTGATCCCGGTGAACCAGATATCGGAACTGGATAACGTCCCGGCTGACGCGCTCGCGTCAATTGCGCTGTCCTTTGCTGGTACGGCGCTCACCCTGATAGATCACAATATCGACATATCCGTACAGGGGCTAATGAAATCCCGTCAAGGTAAGGATGGCTCAGGATCGCCGGAAGATCGGTTCAATGGAAACGCCGCCAAGCACTTCGGTTGAGGCTGAAGCCTGCAAACCTCGGCGGCAGTAGCAACATGGTAAAAGTCCAAAGTCGAATGCTTCCATGGTGGTTATGGTCGAGCTAAGGGCTGCCAACAAGTTTCACGATCAGATGGCCGATTGAGCCGCCCGATGCTGTTTTCTGCGAAAACGGCCTTCTCGTGGAACAGGCGAAGCCGGCCCACTCGCTGCTTCGTTTTCTGAGTGCGTGTGTACTCCAGGCACGCCTGCGCCATCTCAGTATTGTCCGCGGTTCAAACGTCTACCCCTTCCAATGTTCGCTTGCCCACATTTCGCCTGGGTGCCGGCAGATCTTTCAATTCACTGGGAATAGCCATTGCTGTGTCCTTCGGCAACCGTGTCCGGGCAATCTGGACGCCAAAAATGCGAAGGGAGAAAACAACATGCTTGGCATCGTCATTCCCGCTCATAACGAAGGGGCACATATCGGGGCGTGCGTAAGCGCGGCAAAACGCGCGGCGAATCATCATGAATTGCTGGGGGAGGACGTGCGCGTGATCGTGGTCGTCGATCATTGCACCGACGATACCGCCGCTATCGCTGCCTCGCTGGGGGCCGACGTGCTCAGTGTGAGCGCGCGCAATGTAGGCGTGGCGCGGGCGGAGGGGGCGCACCGCGCGTTGTCGCTGGGCGCGCGCTGGCTGGCGTTCACCGATGCAGACAGTGTCGTCGCCGATGACTGGCTGGCCCGGCAGCTCGATTGTCGCGCCGATGCGGTGTGCGGCGTGATCGCCGTCCACGACTGGTCGCCGCATCTGGCGGCCGTGCGGGAACATTTCGCGCGCACTTATACCGATGCCGACGGTCATCGGCACATTCATGGCGCGAACATGGGGGTATCGGCGGAAGCGTATGTGCGGGTAGGCGGCTTCGCGCCGCTCGAACACAGCGAGGACGTGGCGCTGGTGGAAGCGTTGATTGCGGACGGGGCATCGATCGCATGGAGCGCTTTACCGAGAGTGGTCACGAGTGCGCGCACGGATTTCCGCGCGCTGAAGGGGTTTGGCGCGACGCTGGTGGATGTGAGTCGGCGATGTTTTTTGGCGGAGACAGACGAGGATGGGGCGTTGGCGGCTTGAGAGATTGGGGATCGGATGCGCGAGCCAATGTGATTTGCGTCTTGCCGACAGCGTGACTGTTGCGGCATTTTTATCGCAATGGAGCAATCAGATCTCCCATGAAGTTCGGTTCCGGATGCTATATGGACGGATAGCGCTCGATCGCTTCAACATCTCAATGCAACTGCAAATCCTCCGGTAAATCCACATCGCGCAAAATGTTCGCGTCCTCAACGTCGATGCGCTGAACCGCTTCCGACATAAACAACGCCCTCGCGCCGGCGTCGCCGTCGAGCGCGCTGAGCGCCTCCAGATGCATGGCGCCAAACCCCGCAGGATGTCCCCTTTGCCCGCGGTAAAACGGCGCAACAATCGAGGCCCCCGCGTCCAGCGATCGCGCCACCGCCTCGACCGTCCCGGGCTCGATCCACGGCATATCGCCAAGCGTGACCAGCCAGCCTTCCGCGTCCTGCGTCGCGCGAACTGCAGCGGCAAGCGTCGCGCCCATGCCGCGCTCGGCATCGATGGAAAACATCACGTCGCAGCCCGCTTCGTTCAACACCTCCGCCAGCTTCTCCGACCCCGGCCGCACCACGGCCACCACCCGCGACACCGCCGACAGCAACCGTCGAGCGGACTGAAATACAACCGGCGTGCCGTCCGGAAGCGTGGCGAGAAGTTTGTTGTGAAGACCGCTTGGATCGAAGCGGGAACCGTAACCGGCTGCAAGCAGAATGCCGGTCGCACTCGATGAATAACTCATGGCCGGCTTCCTGATAGTAAGAATCGTCGATTTTGACAAGCACCACGATACACCGCAAGCACGAAAAAAAGCCGCGCGGCAAGCGCCGGAGCGCAGCCGCGCGGTTTTCCCGGCAAAAACGTCACACCGTTGTTTTCGGCATCACCTTGTCGAGCGTGATCGGCAAATCGCGCACCCGCACGCCGGTCGCGTGATACACGGCATTTGCTATCGATCCCGCCGCCCCCGTAATGCCGATCTCGCCAATCCCGCGCGCGCCGAGCGGGTTGATATGCGGATCGGGTGTGCCCAGCAAAGTAATGTCGAGCAAACCGATATCAGCGTTCACCGGCACGTGATACTCGGCAAGGTTGGCATTGGTGTAGCGGCCATAGCGCGTATCGAGTTCGCTCTTCTCGGTCAATGCCGAGCCGATGCCCCACACGAGACCGCCCATCAACTGGCTATGAGCGGTTTTTTCGTTGAGCAGGCTGCCGACGTCATACACCGCCACAATGCGCGGCACGCGGATCGTGCCCAGGTCTGCATCGACGTGAACTTCCGTGAACACCGCGCCGAACGAGTGAAACGCGAACTGCTGTTTCTCATCGCCGGGCTTGGTGGTCGCCAAGGCTTCGATCGGTTTGCCGCCGTTGCGCGCGATCACCGCGGCAGCCGGATCGTGCTTCGATGGGTCAGCGCGACTGATGACCCAGCCGTTGTTGACGGTGATGTCGTCGATGGAACCCCCGCTTAGCGGCGATCCCGAGTCCGCTATCGCCATGGCAATCAACTTGGCGCGTGCCTGCGACGCCGCCTCACGCACTGCGGGCGACACGCTCGCCGCCGACTGCGAACCGCCCGACACCGGCGCGTGCGGCAGCGACGAGTCGCCGAGCGCGAACTCGACCTTGTCTACCGGGAAACCTAACGCGTCGGCGGCGACTTGCGTCATCACGGTATAGGTGCCGGTGCCGAGATCCTGCGTACCCGATGCGACTATCGCCGTGCCGTCCGGCAAGATGCGCGCAATGGCGGATGCCTCGCTGCGGTTCGCCGGATACGTTGCGGTCGCCATGCCGAAACCGATCAGCGTGTTGCCGTCGTGCATGGAACGCGGCTTGGGATTACGCCGCGACCAGCCGAATTTATCGGCGCCGATTTGATAACACTCGCGCAGTGACTTCTCCGACCACGGTTTCTTTTCCTGCGGTTCCATCTCGGCATAGTTCTTTAGCCGGAACGCAAGCGGGTCCATGTTCAGCTGGTAGGCCATTTCGTCCATCGCGGATTCGAGCGCGAATGAGCCGCTCGTTTCGCCGGGCGCGCGCATGAACGTCGGTGTGCCGACATCGAGTTTCACCAGTTTGTGCGTGGTCGCCTGGTTCGGCACGGCATACAGCATGCGCGTGAGGATGGCCGAGCTTTCGTTCCAGTCTTCAAACGTCGATGTGGTCGAGATCACATCATGGCGCATGCCGGTGAGCGTGCCGTCGTCGCGGGCCGAGAGCTGGATGTGCTGATCCGTGAACGGCCGGTTGCCGACCATGCCGAACATTTGCGGACGCTCCAGCACGAGCCGAACCGGCCGGCCCGTTTGCTTGGCGGCCATGGCCGCAAGCACGACATGCGACCACGCAGAGCCCTTGCATCCAAAACCGCCACCAACGAACGGGCAGAGCACCCGCACGTTTTCTTCCTTGATGCCGAGCGTTTTCGCCACCGCGCCGCGTGCGCCGGAGACGCCTTGGGTTGCATCGTAGAGGGTTAGGTTTGGGCCGTCCCAGCGGGCGAGCGTGGCGTGCGGCTCCATCGGATTATGGTGTTCGTTCGGCGTGGTGTAGACCACGTCGAG
Organism: Caballeronia sp. dw_19; assembly: GCF_018449515.1. GTDB lineage: Bacteria > Pseudomonadota > Gammaproteobacteria > Burkholderiales > Burkholderiaceae > Caballeronia. The sequence goes on from NZ_JAAVUQ010000019.1 coordinate 128,159, forward strand.
GCTCGTCGTGCCCTGACGCAGGCCGGCTGCGACATCGCCGCGCTGGGTGTTGATCGGCCGCCCCATCATTTTTTCCGGCTGGTAAGCGGTGCCTTTCGCGCGCTGATAGTCCGCGTTGGGCGTCGCGGCTTCGTATCGAATCGATGCCTGGAGTTTGCGGGCGCCATCGGTTGCACGTTCCAGCGTATCAGCAACGACTACGGCCACCGGCTCATTGCTGTAGCGCACTTCGTCGGTTTGCAGGAGCGACAACCTGCGCACGGCCGGCGGCTCGGCATTCGGTTTGCCGCCATTGGGCAGGCGCATGGCGGTTTCGTACGTCATCACGAGCAGCACGCCGGGCATGGCCTGTATGCGCGCGGTATCCATTGAAGCCACCCTGCCATGCGCGATCGTGCTTGTCACCAGCACCGCATGCGCGAGCTTCGCTTCGGGGTTATCGGCGGAATATTTTGCCTGGCCCGTGACTTTCAGAAGACCGTCGGTGCGGTCGAGCGGTTGTCCAAGAACACTCATGCCACACCTCCTGCAGTCGACACCGCGCGGATAATCGCGCGCTGCGCCAGTTCGATCTTGAAGCCATTCTCGCGATAACTCCGCGCGTCGCGAACGGCAAGCGCCGCGGCGCTACGCAACGTGTCGCGTGATAACGGCTGGCCAGTGAGCGCTTGCTCGGTCGCCGTGGCACGCCACGGTTTGTGCGCGACGCCGCCCAGCGCGATACGCGCTGTCCTCACCGTGTTGCCATCCATCTGCAAGGCGGCGGCCACCGACACAAGCGCGAACGCGTAGCTCGCGCGGTCACGTACCTTCAGATAATGCGAGTGCTGTGCAAAGAGCGGCGGCGGCAGATCGACGGACGTGATCAGTTCGCCGGGTTGCAGCGTGGTATCGACTTCAGGATGATCGCCCGGCAAACGATGAAACTCTGCGAACGCAATCGTGCGTTCACCCTGGGGACCGTTCACGTGCACCAGGGCATCGAGTGCGGCGAGCGCCACGTTCATATCGGATGGGTTCGTCGCAATGCATTGCGCGCTCGCACCCAAAATTGCGTGGATGCGACTGTTGCCTTCTATCGCCGCACAGCCGCTTCCGGGCGTGCGTTTGTTGCATTGGGGAAAGCCGGTGTCGTAGAAGTAATAACAGCGTGTGCGTTGCATCAGGTTGCCGCCGACGGTGGCCATGTTGCGCAACTGCGCCGATGCACCCGCGAGGAACGCCTGCGACAGCAGCGGATAACGCCCGCGAATCCATGCATGATTCGCGGCGTCGCTGTTGCGAACCAGCGCACCGATCCGCAGGCCGCCGTCGGGCAGTTCGCTCACCGTGTTCAAGCCGGCTATATGGGTGATGTCGACAAGCTTCATTGGCCTTGCGACGCCGCCTTTCATCAGGTCGAGCAGATTCGTTCCGCCGCCGATAAACGCGACACCCGGCTGCTGCGCTGCCTTGATCGCCGCGCTTACGTCAGTGGCGCGTTCGTAGGAAATAGCATCCATTTTGCGCTCCTAAGCTTTATTGATCGCGACGGTTTTCACCGCCGCGACAATGTTCGGATACGCACCACAGCGACAGATATTGCCGCTCATGCGTTCGCGGATTTCATCGTCGGAGAGTTGGGGCGGACGGTAGCGGACATCGGCGGTCGCGGCGCTGGCGTCGCCGGCCCGGAATTCATCGATCAGCGCGGTGGCCGAACACAGTTGGCCGGGCGTACAGAAACCGCACTGGAAGGCGTCGTGATCGATGAAAGCCTTTTGTATCGGACTGAGACTGAGCGTTTGCGCGTTGGCGAGTCCTTCCACGGTCACGATCGATTCCCCCTCGTGCATGACGGCGAGCGTCAGGCACGAGTTGATGCGGCGGCCGTTCGCGATGACCGTGCACGCGCCGCACTGGCCCCGGTCGCAGCCTTTCTTCGTGCCGGTGAGGCTCGCGTATTCGCGCAATGCGTCGAGCAGGGTCGTGCGTGCTTCGAGTTGCATTTCGTAAGCATGGCCGTTGATGGTCAGCTTCACGGGCATGAGCGGCGCGGCGGTGGTGGGCGTTGGCGGCGGTGGTGCGGAAGTCGCCGCCGGTTGCTGCGCATGGGCGAGCGGCGCGGCGGTGACGGCTGCCGCGGCTGCTGCGGATTGCAGGAACCTGCGCCGGGACGGTTTTATTGCTTCGGATGATTCGGGGTCCGCGTTGCTGTTACGGGGGACGTTGATGTGGCGCATGGCGATATGAAGCTCCTCGCTCGGTCGAGTTGGCGCTGCGTTGGCTGGACGCGTCTGGGGTGGCGGCGTGTCTGGCTGACAGGGGCGCTGGCACCACTCGCTTGGGCGTTGCCGGGTGCAAGCCAATGAGGCGAATGGAGACGATGAGAGTCAGCAAATCCAATGCCATCGACGCGCGCCGCGCCCCTGCGGTGTTTGCCGTTCAGGATTGCAGGTAAGGGCTACATTCATCGGTAAATCGCGGAGCGGGAAAGGTTGGGGTTCTCTGCGCTTACTACGCGTTGGCAGGTTCGATGTCCGTTTCCCGGTTCCATCCGATCACTCATTTGATGGCGCGAAAGTGACCTGGAAGTGCCGCAGAAGTGGCGCCTTTGTCATATCGGAAAATCGGCCAACACACCCTTGCTAAAAATAACCAAATAGGTTATTTTGATTGCATGGAAAAAGGCGTCCCGCACTGCAAACTGTCTCTCATTATCGCCTTGATCGAAGCGGGTAAAGTCCGCTCAACTTTGTCGGCACTCGCCGGCGGAGCTGCGCTGGGCTTTGACTTCGAGGGAGTCATCGGCGTAGTCAAAGCGCTGGTCTCAACCGACTTTTACAAAAGCATGACCACGCACGCCGATCACCGTGTCTGGCAGGACGTGTATCAACCGACTACGCCCGCAGGACCGGTCTATCTGAAATTGACGGTCATTGATGACGTGCTCGTCGTGTCCTTCAAGGAGCTATGAACATGAAGTGTCCAATTTGCGCGGCGGCAGAGCTGGTGCATGACACGCGCGACGTGCCATACACATACAAGGGCGAGTCGACCGTCATTCCAGATGTGACCGGTGATTTCTGCCCCGCATGTAGCGAGGCTATTTTTGATTTATCCGAGTCGACGCGCGTCAGCGCGGCAATGCTTGAATTCAACAAACAAGTGAATGCATCGATTGTCGATCCGGCTTTTATTGCAGGCGTCCGTAAGAAGCTTGCACTGGATCAACGCGAAGCTGCTGAAATATTCGGCGGTGGCGTCAACGCGTTTTCGCGCTACGAGAACGGTAAGACCAAACCGCCGTTGGCCTTGGTCAAGCTATTGAAGATACTGGATCACCACCCTGATTTGCTCGACGAGGTAAGGGCGGCTTAAAGTTGATCTCGGTACCACCACAACCAGAAATGCAAACTGCCACCTCGCGGTGGCAGTTTCACATCGACAACACTGAGCTTGCTTACAAATCGCTCGGATACGGCGCTTTGAGCCACTTCGTCGAGAGCTTGTTCAGCGTGCCGTCGTTCTTCGCTTTCAGCACAGCCCCATCCACTTCCTTCAGCAGGCGTGTCTCGCCTTTGTTCACGGCAACATGGTCGGGTGAACTAAAAAGCTGGAATTTCTGCTCGGGCGCGATCGGCGGATTACGCGCGATGATCGTTGCGCCGACGTCGTTACCCACCACCAACAACTGAACCTGCCCCGACAGAAACGCCGAAATGGCGCCATTGGGATCGTCGAAACGCTTGATGGTCGCGTCCGGCGGCGCGACCTTCGTCACGCTCAAATCTTCCAGCGTGCCGCGCGCCACCGAGATCGTCTTGCCTGCGAGATCCTTTTCGCTTTTCACCGGCAACGACTTCGGTCCGAACACCGCGAGATAGTACGGCGCATACGGCCGCGAAAAATCGAGCACCTTGTCGCGCTCCGGCGTCTGGCCCACGCTCAACAGCACGTCGGCCTTGCCGGTGGCGAGATAGGCAATGCGGTTTTCGCCGGTGATGGGTACAAGGTCGACCTTAACCTTCATCGTCTTGGCCAGATAGTCGGCCATCTCGATGTCATAACCCTGGGGTTTCATGTCCGGACCGATAGAGCCGAACGGCGGATAGTCCATGAATACGCCAACCCGGAGCACGCCGTTTTTCTGGACGGTATCGAGGGCATCCGCGTGGGCGAAGGTGGCCGTGACCGCCAAGGGCACGGCGAAAGCCGCAGCCACGAAGAGGCGCCGGGCGAGGCGGGAAAGGCGAGTCGTCATGATGGTGGCCTTGGGCAGAAAAGTCGGAGAGCGGGAAATCGGTATCTACTCGCGGTATTGACTTGCGGTATCCACTCGACATCCCGGAGCGCTACGTGACCGTACGCGTGCAAGCACTCTAGGCAGGCCAAAAACCCGCAACAATCGAAATCTGCTCATGCCAGCCATGACTGGCGTGCATGGCTCGCGGCGCATTTCCCGATGCTATTTGATCAGCGCCAATGCGTCCTTGAAACGCGGATGCCGGCAGCTTCCCAACCAGCCGAAGATCGCGGTTTCCGTGGTGGTAGGAAGCGCGCCCTCGCGCTGCGCTCGAGCCAGCGCGATTGCCTTATTCTCCGGGGCGCGTGAACCGACCGCATCGGCGATCAGTTCCACCGTATAGCCCAGTTTCAGCAAGCCGGCCACGGTCAGCAACACGCACACATGCGCTTCGCAACCGGCCACGAACAGCACAGTTTCCTTCGACGGCAACGCTGCCACGAAGTCCGGGCACAGCGTGGCGTCGAAGGTGTCCTTCTCGATCGCGCGCTGCCGCTCGCCAATCAGGCCATCGACGCACGCGCCAAGGCGGAGCGGATTCTGCTCGGTGACAAGGACCGGGATATCGAGCAAACCGGCTGCTTTCACCAGCGTTAAGCAACGCTTCAGCACAGCCGCGCCGTTATCGATATGCGGCAACAATCTCGCCTGCATATCGATGACAACAAGCACCGGATCAGGCTTCACTTTCCATGATCCGGTCGATCAGCCGCGCGTTTTCCCCCGCCGACCCAATGCCTTCGTGCTTGGCCATCGGGATGAAAAAATGCGTCTTCACGTTCGGCAGGTTTGCATGATCCAGCCATTCGGTCAGATGCCGGGTGAGCCTTTGCGCGGGCGCGTCGACCTCGGCTCGCAATGCGGGCGGCAACTGACTGAGATAACGCGCTTCGGTCTGATAGGGCTCGGGCGCGACGCATAACGCATCGGGACGGCCATCGGGGTCTGCCGGCAGGCGTTGCAACGCCTCACGCAGCAACGCGACCCCCAAGCCTTGACCGCGCCACGGTTTCCTCACTTCCCACGTGCTGATATATACCACCCGGTGCGTATTGAACACGCTGCACAGGCGCTCGGCCCCGAGCGCTTCGGTCGCGGCGAGCGCGAGAGACAGCATCTCGCCGGAGTAGGTATCGAGGACATAAACGAGGTCCGCGCTGCTCTGGATGGGCGGCACTTTCACGAGTTTCAGCTCGAGCGCCGCCGCGACGATATCCGTGCCCGCCTCGTGAAACACCGCGAACGCGGTGCCGAGCCGTTCGTCGTCCACCTGCGGATATTCATGGCGATAGGTCATGGTCAGCAGGAACGGGCCGATCTTTTCACCCGCTTTTTCACCGGCTTTTTCACGATACGCCAATGGCTTGTCGACGTCGTAATCGCTTGTGCCCTGCAGCCCGTAGGGGTCGTAGTCCTGCGTGGCCGATGCCGGCGCCAGATCCGCAGCCGCTTTCAGCACCACGGCCGGCCGGCGCGACTTGGGCACCAGGTCTTCCGGCAAACCTTCCCAGCTCAGGCGGAGAAATTCGCGAGCGCCGCGATAGTGCGTTTCGAATAACGACGCAACCGGCGCCGCTTCGAACGGCGCAAGAATGCGTTCCGCGGATTCGAGCGCACGGTCCATCAACTGATCGGCTTCAGCGGGATCGGGTACGTGCCGCGTGCCGTCGCTGTCTGCGCCACCATTGGCCGCGTGCTGTTCGCGCGCGAGTTCGAGCCATTCGTCGGCGGCCCGTTCAGCGAGAAATCCTGCCGCAAGCTGGTAACCCGACAGCACGATCGACTTGCCGGTTTCTCCGAGCGGGAACACATATTCGTCGGTCAAGATATCCGCGACGTGCACGTTTTTGTAATCCTTGCGCGCAGACGGCGCGTTAACGGCCGCGTCATAGCGTTCGTGCGACAGCACGTAGGCCGCGAGATCGGACGCGGCCGGTGTCGCGTACGGCCCGCTCGCTGCGGTAACCGTTGCGCCGGAGGGGAGCAGAGCCAGCAGGGATACGTGCTTCATGAGTGCCATCTCCGTCTCGTGGGGTGTCATCGTAGCAAAACCGCACTTTTTTGCACGTCGCAAAGCCGATGCGGCGCGCAGGTTGCTACCACGCGGATTGCTACTAAGATTGTTGCCATGGCCGCCGCTGCCAGCGGTGTCAGGGTCCTGCATGCCAGTAGATAACAGATACCAGATTATAGGGAGGCTGCGATGAACGACATGATTCAGGACACGGATCAGGAAGTTCGACATGAAGGGGGCTGCGCGTGCGGTGCGTGGCGTTTTACGGCGACGGCCGCGCCGGATCGCGTCGGACTTTGCCATTGCATGACATGCCGACGCGTGCATGGTTCGGCGTTTGGCGCGTACGCGGTGTATGCGGAGGAGCAGGTCACCATGTCGGGTGTGACCAAAGCCTGGCAAAGCTCCGCCGATGCCCGCCGTCACTTCTGTCCGGTATGCGGGTCGGTCGCCTACATGGCGTATGTCAACAATGACGAAATCGACTTGCCGATTGGCGCCTTCGACGAAACCGGTTTTCTCGACCCATCCTATGAACTCTGGTGCATCCGTCGCGAGCCGTGGCTGTCCGGCGGTGGACGGCGGGAATATCTGGAAGACCGGTCCTGACGGGTGCATTGGATGGCCGGACCAATCGACCGCCAGATGAACGGGCCTTTTTTCACCATTGGTCATTCGACGCGTCCGCTGGCGGAATTTACCGCCTTGCTGAAAGAAAGCGAGATTGAAATGCTGGTCGATATCCGCAGCATTCCGAGATCGCGGACCAATCCGCAATTCAACCTGGACACGCTGCCGGCTTCGCTCCGTGCAGAGGGTGTTGCCTACGTGCATATGGCAGCGCTGGGCGGCCGGCGCAGCAAGCGCGACACGGACCAACCGTCGCCGAACACCTACTGGACCCATCCGGCGTTCCGCAATTACGCCGACTACGCACTGGGCGACCCTTTCCGCGAAGCGCTGGAAGAATTGCTAGACCTCGGCCACGCGCGGCGGTGCGCGGTCATGTGCTCGGAAGCCGTGTGGTGGCGGTGTCATCGGCGGATTGTGGCGGATTATCTGCTGGCACGAGGTGAGACCGTGCTGCACATCATGGGCCCTCATCAGGTCAGGCCCGCGACGCTTACGCCGCAGGCTTTACCCCAGCCCGACGGCACCGTGATCTACCCCGAATCAAGCGCAAAACCGGGGGCGACGCCGAATTGACAGTCTCCCTGCAACCGATGCATAAGCAGAAGGCAATCGTTTGCGTATGCTGGAACTGCGCCCGTCGCGCCGTGTCGGATAACAGGCTGAAGCAGGCAAAGATCACCTGGAATCGGGGTGATCGCTGGCAAGTCATCTCGAACTCCGAATCCGCGCGACATGAATTTTTCCGTACCAGCAAGGAGCCACAAGCCATGAGCAAGCATCCGATAACCGGCAGTGACAAGTCGCAACCCGAAGGCGCACGTTGCATCGGCGCATGCAATCCGGACGAAAAAATCGAAGTAGTAGTGATGCTTCGGCGGCAAAACGAGGACGCGTTCCGACAGTTGATGCAAAAGATCAATACGGGCGCCGCCGACGCCGTGCCGGTTTCCCGGGAGGAGTTCGGCAAACGTTTCGGGGCATCGGCCACCGATGTGGCCAAGACGGAAGCCTTCGCGAAGGCGCATGGCCTGGGCGTGGTCCGCTCCGATGCAGGCTCCCGCAGCGTGGTGCTGTCGGGCACCATCGCCCAGTTCAGCGCGGCCTTCGGCGTGAAGCTGGAGCGCTTCGAACATCACGCGATCGGCGAGTATCGCGGGCGCACGGGACCGGTGAACGTGCCGGACGACATGAAGGACATGGTGACCGCGGTGCTGGGTCTGGACAGCCGTCCGCAGGCGCGCCCGCATTTCCGCTTCCGGCCGCCGTTCAAGACAGCGCGCAGCGAATCGAGCACGTCGTACACGCCGCTCGATCTCGCGCGGCTCTACGACTTCCCCAGCGGCGACGGCAGCGGCCAGTGCGTCGGCATTATCGAACTGGGCGGGGGGTATAGCGAAAGCGACCTGAGCGCCTATTTTTCGCAACTGGGCGTGGCCCAGCCGACCGTGGTTGCGGTTGGCGTCGATCAAGCCAAAAACGCGCCGACGGGCAACCCGAACGGGCCCGACGGCGAGGTGGCGCTGGACATCGAAATTGTCGGCGCGATTGTTCCGGGCGCGCGCATCGCGGTGTATTTCACGGCCAACAGCGACGCGGGTTTTATCGATGCCGTGAACCGCGCGATCCACGACGATACCAACAAGCCATCGGTCATCTCGATCAGTTGGGGCGGACCGGAAACCAACTGGACGTCGCAATCGCAAAACGCCTTCGACGAAGTCCTGCAATCGGCCGCGGCACTGGGCGTGACCGTGTGCGTGGCCTCCGGCGACAGCGGGTCCAGCGACGGCGCCACGGACGGGCAAGATCACGTCGATTTCCCGGCGTCGAGCCCGTACGTGCTCGCGTGCGGTGGAACGCAACTGCGGGCATCGGCGAAAGGGATCAGCAGCGAAGTGGTATGGAACGACGGCGAGCAGGGCGGCGCGGGCGGGGGCGGCGTGAGCGCCGTGTTTGCGTTGCCGGTCTGGCAGGAAGGCTTGAGCGTCACGCGGGTCAGCGGCGGCAAGTCGGCACTGACCAGGCGCGGCGTGCCTGATGTCGCAGGCGACGCGTCGCCGGTCACGGGCTACGATGTGATTATCGGCGGGACGCAGACGGTCGTGGGTGGCACGAGTGCGGTCGCGCCGCTATGGGCGGGACTGATCGCCCGGATCAACGCGGCGGCCGGCAAGCCGGTGGGTTTCCTCAACCCGAAGCTGTACGCTGCGAAGACGGCGGGCCACGACATCACGCAGGGCAACAACGGCAGCTTCGAGGCGACGGCGGGATGGGATGCCTGTACGGGGCTGGGCAGCCCGGACGGCGTGAAAGTCGCGGCTGCGCTGAAGTAAAGTTTTAGTTGATTGGTTCAGTTTTGATAGTGCTATGACGATGGGCCAGGCAAGAACTCCAACAACACCGGCAAGGGAGCAATCATGACGAACTCCAGTTCAGCGGCGAAAAAATCTTCAACCCCGTCTTCAACCGCGGGGGATCAGCCTTACTTCGATCCCACCGCTTACGGCAACGGTCCCGACGATTCCATCGACGCGACCCAGACCGACGAAAACGCTGCCATCACGCATCACTCGACCGTCATAGGCGGCAAGACGATCGACTACACGGCGACGGCCGGGCATCTTGTGATCGTCGATCCAAGCAGTTCCAAGCCCGACGCGAAGCTGTTCTACGTCGCGTTCACGCAGGATCATCAAACTGAAGAATCGCGCCCGGTCACGTTTTTCTACAACGGCGGACCGGGATCGTCGTCAGTATTCGTGCTGCTCGGATCTTTCGCTCCGCAACGGATCAAGACCTCCACGCCCGCGTTCACGCCGCCCGCGCCCTACCAGATGGAGGACAACCCGGACAGCTTGCTGGACAAGAGCGACCTCGTGTTTATCAATCCGGTCGGCACGGGTTATTCGGCGGCCATCGCGCCGAACAAGAACCGCGATTTCTGGGGCGTTGATCAGGACGCGAATTCCCTCAAGCAATTCATCAAGCGCTTCCTGACGAAAAACAATCGCTGGAATTCGCCGAAATTTCTATATGGCGAGTCGTACGGCACGGCGCGCAGTTGCGTGCTCGCGTACCTCTTGCACGAGGACGGCGTGGACCTGAACGGCATTACGTTGCAGTCGTCCATTCTCGACTACACGCAATCCGGCAATCCGGTCGGCGCGCTGCCGACCGCCGCCGCCGATGCCTGGTTTCATCGCAAGCTGGGGGTGCATCCGCGGCCCACGGATCTGCTGACGTTCGCCGAGGAAATCGCGCAATTCGCGCGCACGGATTACCTCGCGGCGCTGCGTAAATTTCCGCAGACGGACAACGACACCGTGGAGAAACTATCCGAATACACGGGCATCGACAAAGCCACGCTGATCGCGTGGAGTCTCGACGTAGCTTCCTACGACAGCCGCGGCAACTCGCTCTTTCTCACCACGCTGCTGAAGTCCAAAGGCGTGGCGCTAGGTTCCTACGATGGCCGCGTGACCGCTATTTCGACGGGTATCGCGGGCAAGATCGATCCGAACTCCGGCGGCAACGATCCCACCATGACAGCCGTGACCGGGGCTTACACGGCGATGTGGAACGAGTACCTGAACGAGCAGTTGAAGTTCACGTCCACGTCGTCGTTTACGGACCTCAACGACCAGGCTTTCGCCAACTGGGACTTCCATCACACGGACCCGACGGGCGCCCAGAAGGGCGTGGACGCGAAGGGTAACGTCATTCTCTATACGGCCGGTGATCTGGCTGCGGTAATGGCGCTCAACATCGACTTGAAGGTGTTGTCGGCGAATGGGTTCTACGACTTCGTGACGCCGTTCTACCAGACGGTGATCGATCTGCAGCAAATGCCGCTCATCGATAAAACCGTGCGGGAGAATTTAACGGCAAAGTTCTATCCGTCGGGCCACATGATTTATCTCGACGGCGGTTCGCGCACGCAACTGAAGGCGGATCTCGCCAAAATGTATCAGGCTGCGACGACCGATCATGAAGCCATGGGCCGGATTCGCGCACTGCAGCAACGCAAGGTTGAAGCGAAATAACGGGCAATCAGCGGGCAATTGCCAAGGGTTTGACGAGGGTTTGAATCGGCGTCGGCGGGAACACAAGTTGCGAACGGACGAACGAGCGCATGTCGAATGCGCCACTTCAACTGCACACTGGAGTCCTCCCGATGCCAACCTCGAAGAAGAATGCTGGCGCGTCCGCGCCCTCAAAAAACACCAGCGCAGTTGCGCGCACCCCCTCACAAAACAACACCAATCCCAAGCTCGACAGTCTTGAGCCGTTTCGCTCGGACGCGACGGATCAAGCCCTGACGACCAACCAGGGCGTCAAGGTTTCCGATAACCAGAACACCCTGAAAGCGGGTCCTCGCGGACCCTCGCTGCTCGAAGATTTCATCATGCGTGAAAAAATCACGCACTTCGATCACGAGCGGATTCCCGAGCGCATCGTCCATGCACGCGGGTCAGCCGCGCATGGCGTGTTCAAGCCGTACAAGGCGCATACGGACCTGACGAAAGCGGCATTCCTGCTGGACCCGAACAAGGAAACGCCGGTGTACGTACGATTCTCGACGGTGCAGGGCTCACGTGGTTCGGCGGACACCGTGCGCGACGTGCGGGGGTTTGCCGTCAAGTTCTACACCGAAGAAGGCAACTTCGACCTGGTCGGCAACAACATGCCCGTCTTTTTCATCCAGGACGCAATCAAGTTCCCGGACTTCGTTCATGCAGTCAAACCGGAACCGCATAACGAAATGCCGCAGGGCGGCTCAGCACACGATACGTTCTGGGACTTTGTCTCGCTCGTGCCGGAGTCCGCGCACATGGTGTTGTGGACCATGTCGGACCGCGCCATTCCGCGCAGCCTGCGGACCATGGAAGGATTCGGTATCCATACGTTTCGTCTGGTGAATGCCGAGGGCAAGGGCAGGTTCGTTAAATTCCACTGGCGCCCGACTATTGGTTCGGCCTCGCTCTTATGGGACGAAGCGCAGAAGCTGGCCGGCAAGGATGCGGATTTTCATCGGCGCGATCTGTGGGAAGCGATCGACATGGGCGACTACCCGGAATGGGAGCTGGGCGTACAGATTGTGGAGGAGGACGACGAGCATTCGTTCGACTTTGATCTGCTCGATCCGACCAAGATCATTCCAGAGGAAATCGTGCCGATCACGATGCTCGGCAAACTCACGCTGAACCGCAATCCGGATAATTTTTTCGCGGAAACGGAGCAGGTGGCGTTCTGTCCCGGGCACATTGTGCCGGGCATCGACTTTTCGAATGATCCGCTGCTTCAGGGCCGTCTGTTTTCGTATACGGACACGCAGATCAGCCGCCTCGGTGGCCCGAACTTTCACGAGATCCCGATCAACCGCACCATCGCGCCGATGCACAACAACCAGCGTGACGCGAAACACCGGATGACGGTGAATCGCGGGCAAGCTTCGTACGAACCCAATTCCATCGATAGTGGCTGGCCGAAGGAAACCGAAGCGGCCGCTATTGGCGGCGGGTTCGAGACCTATCCGGAACGCGTGGATGCCGTGAAGATCCGCCAGCGCAGCGAGTCCTTCGCCGATCATTATTCGCAAGCCACGCTGTTCTGGAACAGCATGACGAAGCCGGAGAAGGATCACATCGTAGGCGCGTATTCCTTTGAGCTGAGCAAGGTCGAGCGCAAGTTCATCCGCGAGCGGCAGCTTGGAATCCTGGCGAATATCGATAGTGAACTGTGTGCGCGTGTCGCCGATAACCTCGGTCTGCCGGCGCCGAAAGCGAGCGCCGGCGCGGAGGAATTGGGCAAGTCGTCGCTGGCTGAGTCGCCGGCGTTGAGCATTGTTGCGAAGACCAAGCCGTCGGTGAAGACACGCAAGGTCGCCATTCTCGCCGCGAAGGGGGCGGATATTGCCACCATCAAGGCGATCAAGGATGCGCTGACGGCGGAGGGTGCGCATGCGAAGGTGGTCGCGCCGCAGTTGGGCACGTTAGGCGACGGCGTGGAAGTCGATGCAACCATTCTCGGTTTGCCATCGATAATGTTCGACGGCGTGGTGGTAGCCGGCGGCGCGGCGAGCGCGAAGCTCTTGTCGGAATCCGGCGATGCCCGCCACTTCGTACTCGAATCGTTCAAGCACCTCAAGGCGATCGGCGCGGTGGGTGACGGCGAGGACGTGCTGGCCGCCGCCCATCTGCCGACCGGTGACGAGGGCATCAGCGTAGGCAGCGACGCGAACAAGGTGATGAAGGCGTTTATTGCGGCGTTGTCGAAACATCGCGTATGGGCGCGGGCGGAAAAGGCAGAAAGCGTACCGGCGTGATGGGCGCTGAGCGCATGGGTATGTGAAAGGAACCTGCGGCGCCCAGTCGCGGGTTCCTTTTCAATGCAGTTCTTGCAGAGCCTGCCACGCTTTTACAGGTAAGCACCGGCACGCAGGCGGCGCTCGTCTTATGATCGATGAACGCGTTCCCAAACGGCAGACGCGATTCCACGGAGGATGACATGGTCAAGACAGCATTGTGGGTCCGGTTGGAAGCAAAACCCGGCAAGGAGAAAGATGTCGAGGCGTTCTTGCTGGGCGGCCTCGCGCTGGTCGAACAGGAGCCGGCCACGACCGCGTGGTTCGCGCTGCAGTTGAACGCAAGCACGTTCGGAATCTTCGATGCCTTCCCCGACGAAGCCGGTCGCGACGCGCATCTTTCCGGCAAGGTCGCCGAAGCGCTGATGGCGAAGGCGGGCGAACTGTTCGCCTCGCCCCCGCAGATCATGAAGATCGATGTACTGGCAGCAAAGCTGCCGGGCTGAATTCACGCTATACGTGGGTCATTTGCTGCGGCGTTCAGCGCCAGCCGCAGCAAACCTCACATCATTTCAATGATGGTCGTTCGTGAAGGCCGCGCGGGTCTTCGGCGTGGCGGGCATCTTCGCGTATTCAAATTCCGGCAGCGCCTTGATCGCCGCCTTCGTCGCGCCCGCCAATACGATCTTGCCGCCGACTATATCGAGTTGCTCAATGGGAATGGCAACGTCGTGATGCGAGACGCCTGCGAACTGGCTGGCTGCGACGATCGCAAACGACACCGCCTTGTCCGGCGCCACGATGATGTCGTGAATCACGCCGACCCGATCACCGTTCTCGTTGACAACCGGCTTGTTCAGGATGGATTTCTTGATGCTCCACCCGTCCAGGATGGCCGTGGATTCTTCCACGCTGATGCCGATTGTCTGCGAGCCGGCAACTTGCGCCTGCGAAGGAAGGGCGACTTGGGCTAGCGCTGCTGCGAGTAGCGCTGCGATGAGTTTCGTCTTCATGTGTGTCCTCTTGCGCGAGTGAATGAGCAGGCAGGCGGCGTGCGCATGCACGGCTACGGGCTGGAAGACCGGAGACACGCCTGCACCGACCGCCGGAAAAACCATCGGCTGAGAGTCGATAGCTGATGGTCATGGGTGGAGCGTTATACGAACGACTAACGAACGACTACGCGACGATTGCCAAACGGACAGCTTGGTACGAGCAACACGAAACGCATTGGGGAAAGCGAACGAGCATGGTCACGCCGACAATGAACGTTGGCGCCTGGCCGGTCAGGTTGAATGTTGCGTGGCCCGGATGGCTCGTTTGAGCGATGTGTCATGTATCGGCACGAGCGAGCTGATTGGATACGGCAACAAAACCTTGCTGAATGGTAGCGGTGAAATCAGTTTCTGTCAGAAACCTGCTAGCGGGGGGGCTAAGAGAATGGGGCGGCCTGGGATAGAGAAGACTATTCGTAAAGTGCGATCGAGATATTTGTAAGGTTGAAACGAAGAAAGCCACTAACTAGATAGCGGCTTAGCGGCTCTCTTCATCGACTCAATTTAACTAAGGCGTTAATTTTACTCGATGGCAGTCCGGTCATTAATGTCGAACTTAGTGCCCGATGTACAGCGAACGTGTTCCGTCGAGGTGCGCATGCCGGCCCTGGAATAACCGGACGCAGCGCCCGTCCTGCATGCTCAATGTGACTGTGTCATTTAGGTTAACTGACCGTTTCAATTTCCCCAATTGGCGCGGCCGCTCGTATTTGCGACACTGGCGCTCTTTTCAGGAACGCGTGTCTAGCGCTGTGCGCAGGCAATCACCCAATGAGTTCGCTAAGGACACACGTGGCGATACAAAGCATCAGGGCGTTGCATCAGGCAATAGCGTTCGCCTGTCTGCTGGCACTTTCCGTTGCAGTCAATGCCGCAACGCCCAAGCCGTTTATCGTGGGCGCGGTCCCGGGCGCGTTGCCGCCCATGGAAATGAATGATCCGGATGAATCCGGTCCGGGAGTCAGCGGCGTCTCTGCCGATTTCGCGCAACGCGTGGCTATCGCGTTGCAAAGGCCGCTTGAATGGCGGACCTTTTCTGATCGTTCTGCCATGATGGACGCGCTGCGCCACCATCGCATCGATGCCGCGACCAGTGCGACCGGCAATGACGCAGGACCGGCGCTGCGTTACAGCCGGCCTTATGTCGCGACCAAACAGGTCTTTGTTGAACGGCGGGTTGCGGGCGGTCGCACGGGACGTCTTGCTTATGTCGAGCAGCAAACATCGGCGCAACGGCTGCACGACGCTTATCCCGCGCTGCGACCGGTCGGCTATCGCGATACGCTGAGTGCGCTGCTGGCTGTGTCGCTAGGCGATGCGGACGCATTTGTGGGTGACCTGGCCACGGCGGGTTACACAATCGATCACCTGGACCTGGTGAGCCTCACTATCTCGGGCTTTGCGGCATTCGATGAAGCCGGCTACAGCTTCGCCTTCGCTGGCGACGCCGCAGGAGACATCCAGCGTCAACGCGTGGATGCGGCGCTTGCCGCGCTGTCCCCCCGCTTTCTGCTCGAAGTGCGTGCGCGATGGGCCGCTGCCGCCGCGGTGACGTTCACCCGGCCGCTGACGTTAAGCGATGCGCAACGTGCCTGGATAACCGCGCATCCCGTGATCGACTACTCCATGTATGCCGATGCCGCGCCCATGACGTTCCGTGATTCAAGCGGCAAGCCCGCGGGTCTGGCCATCGATATGCTTGCGGCTATCGGCGCGCTCACGGGCCTTAGCTTCGAAGGCCGGCTGCGCGGTTCGACAGAGCGGGTGACCGATGACCTGGGCGACGGCCGCGCGAGCCTGATCGCCTACGGTCTGAGCGCGGGACAGATCCCGCCGCAGTTCGCGCCAAGCAAACCGTATGGCGAAGGTGTGCTTGTCATCCTCACGCGGGCGGGAGCGGAGCCGCTGCGCGACGCGCAAGCGCTTGCTGGAAAACGCGTTGCGCTGTGGCGCAACCATGCGCTCATGAACATGTTGCGCGAGCGCATGCCTTCGGTGCGTATCGTGGAGACATCGCCGATCAATGGCCAGTTCGATGCCGTGGTGAACGGCCAAGCCGACGCCACCATCATTGACATGACCTTCGCCAACTATGCTGTCGGCAATCCGTATCGCAACAAGCTCGTCATCACGGGCGCGTTCTCGGATCAGCCCGTGCAGCACGGTTTTCTCGTGGCGCGTAACCAGCCCATGCTGCTGTCGATCATGAACCGCGCGATCGAACACATGCAGCCCGGCGAACTTGATGCCATCCGCCGCCGCTGGATGCTTATCGAACATCCGGAAAGCCAGTGGGAACGGCGGCGTCCGCAAGTCATTTTCGGCGCGCTGCTGGGTGCGGCGCTGCTGGCCCTGTTGATCGGCTGGGCGGTGTCGTTGAAAGCGCAGATCGCGCGCCGGCGGGCGGCCGAACATGCGATGCGCTTGGCAAAGGAAGAAGCCGAAACCGCGAACCGCGCGAAGTCGACGTTCCTCGCCACCATGAGCCACGAAATCCGTACGCCGATGAACGCCGTGCTCGGACTTCTCGAACTCGAATTGCGCAGTCCGGGGGACCGCGCATCGACAGAGCGGGCGTTGGGCACGGCGCATCAGGCAGCGCATGATCTGCTTGGAATGATCGACGATATCCTCGACATGGCGAAGATCGAAGCCGGCCGGCTCGTGTTGACCGCTGCGCCGCTGGAATTTGGCGAATGGGTGAAAAGCGTGGTGGCGATCTATGAGCCGGCGGCGCGCAGCAAAGGCGTCGCGCTGGTTGTGCGCGTGCGTGGCCATCAGGAGCACGAGCGCATGTGGGTGATGGCGGACGGGCTGCGCCTGAGGCAAGTGCTGGGCAACCTGTTATCGAATGCAATCAAGTTCACGGATGCGGGACAAGTGACGCTCGAGTATGCGATCGGGGCGGTGAGGAAGGGCCACGCGCATAGCCCTTCAGGTGACGATGCACGCATCGCGCGTCGCGAACTGTTGCTGGCCGTCTCCGACAGCGGCATTGGTATCCCGGCGGATCAGCAAGCGTTGCTGTTCGCGCCGTTCGTGCAGGCGCGACAGGAGCGGCCCGGCCGCTTTGGCGGCACCGGTCTCGGCCTCACCATCTGCCGGCGCTTGATGGACATGATGGGTGGCACGATCCGGTTGTCCAGCAAACCCGGGCAGGGAAGCCGCTTCACCGTGCGGGTCCGCTTGCCTGTAGCCCGGCCGCCGCTGAAAACGCTTGCGGCCGCGCACACGCCGGAACTCGATACGCATGACGTGCTCGGCCTGCATGTACTCGTTGTCGACGATCATCCGGCCAATCGCATCCTGCTGGCGAGCCAGTTGACTACGCTCTGCTGCGTGATTGAAACCGCGAATGACGGCGGGGCTGCTTTTGCGCGTTGGGAACAGCAGCGGCAAGAAGGCGCTCCGTTCGACCTGATCCTGACCGATTGTTCGATGCCCACGATGAGCGGCGAGGACCTTGCGCGTGCAATTCGCGCGCGCGAACTGGCGCTGACGCGTGCGAACGCCGATCCGAAGCTGACGCCCATCGTAGGCGTGACCGCGAACGCACAACCCGAGGCGCTGACTCAAGCGCTCGACGCAGGCATGACGCTGTGCCTCGTCAAGCCGCTGGGGCTCGATGCGCTGCACCGCGCGCTGGTACTTGCCATGCAGGATCAGCGGGCGTCCAAGGTCGTCGCGCCGAGCGCCGTCTTGCCGGTTGCTGCCCGCAGCACTGAGCATCCGACGCCGCCATCGGATTCCAGATCCTTCTTCGATCGCGTATTGGGCGCCGCTGCGCCCATGCATGTGTCGACCGCATCGATTGGTTCTGCCAGGTCCTTCGCGTCAGGCCGTGCGCACGCCGATACCTATGGCCCCACGCAAAACTTCCCGGCGAACAGGGCCGTCGGCAGCGGCGTTTCAGCTGCGCTCAGTATGTCCGTTTCCTATCCGGGGCAATTGAACAGCGCGTTCGACGGCCCCTCGGATATCACGCACGAACCTGCTCAACCTGTCGATCACGCCGTTGCGGAACCCGGCGCCGTTGCTTTCCCATCCACGGTCCCGCGTTTTAACGTGGACCGGCTCAACGGCTTCGGGGACCAGGCCGCCGCCCTGGTCGATGCATTGCAGTCGGAGAACCGGCAGGATCTCGATGAGGCGCGCCGGGCATTCGCATCGGCGGACTTCCATCGTCTGCTCGAACTGGCGCATCGGATGAAGGGCGCGGCGTTCGTGGTCGGCGCCACCTCTTTCTCCGACGCCTGCCTGGACCTGCAGCACGCATGCGCGATAGCGCCAGGACAAGGCTACGACACCGCGGCGATCCGCGCGGCCTATGCACGTTTTTACGACGAAGCAATAGCGCTCCATACGGCGCTTGAGCAGCACGCGGTCTAAACGCTCCAGCACGATTTACTCTCGATTGGCGCCGATCGGCGCGGGTCGTTTCACGTTCGTGATTAATGTCCGATTCCGTTCCCGGAACGCGCATGTGTTTTAATTAGCCCCTCCTCTCGCTCCGACACATGGCCGTTGCGTCTCCGGCGCGGCCCGATCGCCGAATGAATAGAAGGTTTTTTTCGCGTCACCGTCACCGTCACCGCCGGCATGGTCGCCGGCGTGTTGCCATCGTGTGGTTCCTGCTTGCGCTTTCGGCCGGCGGTGTGCCGGTTCACGCGCAAAAAGCGGAACTGCTTGATCCGCGCGTGACCCAGTCGAGCATTGTGGACACGATCTGCCGCCCCGGTTATGCCGACGATGTCCTGCCTCCCTTCGACACCTTGCAGCGCCAGAAGGAGCAACTGCTGAGTCAACGCCATGTGAACCCGCAGAATGCTTCCGACTACGCGCTCGATCACCGCATGCCGATCCTGCTGGGCGGCTCCCCGACCGCTGAGGCGAACCTCGATATCCGCCGCTGGGACGGGCGTGCTGGGCAGCGCCGCAAGGAACGGCTGGTGGTGTTTCTGAAGCGCTGCGTGTGCACGGGAGATGTGCCGCTGGCAGCGGCACAGGCGGCGATATCGGGGGATTGGCCGAACCGTTTCCGCAATCTGTCGAGCCCCACTTGCAACGGAGAGTGAGCGGACGGTCGTTTTCCCCGGGCCGTTGGTAGCTAGTCGCACCCCAAAACCCGGTCGAGTGCGAACGACGGCTTATTCCATTGTGAACGTATCGAGCGGCTGGTTCGCCTGCGCCTCGCTTGCAAAGCGCCTTGCAAGCTGGTCGTGGAGACGGCGGGCTTCGTCGAGCGTCAGGTCGATCCAGTACGGGTCTCCCGCGCCGTCATTCAGACGCTCGGGCGGAAACTGGATCTCCAGCACAATGCCTTTCTTGTAGCTCATCGATCAACACTCCGCGCGGTCGCAGAAAAGAACAGGCGTCGAGTTTACCGGGCGGGGATGCTTTCATTGCCGTGCAGCGAGGAAATAGACTCTTGCCGCTGGCTTAATGACGCTGCTTCATGTGGCCACTGGTGCTGCGGGCTCATGACACGCGGCCGCGTCGCCAAGGTGCCGCGTCTGCGACAAGTTGTCACGCTGTGGGTAGCGCCGCCCCGTCAATCAGATGACTGACTACGCGTTCTCCCAGCGCCGGTCCGACGCTCATGCCCACGCCGCTATGCATGTACACACCGGTCACATTCGGCGCGGCCCGCAGGACAGAAAACGGCGCGCCCGACATCTCGGTGCGCGCGCCATACACGCCCTGCCACCGTTCGATGACCCGCAACGTACCGCCGAGCGTGTCCTCAGCCAGACCGAGCAGGATTTCATCGATAGCCTGCGAATTGAACGGTGACGGATCGTCACCATAATCGTGCGAGTCACCCACGATCAGATCACCCCCAGGCGTCGGGCTCGCCAGCAGATGAATACCGTGCTCGATTAACGCGGATTCCCGCGCAGCCACTTCCGCTTGCAGCGCGGCGGCTTCGGGAAGGTCCGAGAACGCGCCGTAATGCAGGCAGCTCAACCCGGTCAGCACGGCATGATCGAGGGCGAAAGGCGTGGTTGGCCGCACGCGCAACATCTGCAACCGGCACACCCGCGGTTCCAATGCAGCGAGTTGCGGCGCGAGCAGCGAAAGATAATCATGTCCCGCGCAAACCACAACATGCTCCGCCCGCCACTGGCCTGCAGTTGTCTCGACCCGTCCGCCATCCACATCCTGCACGAGCGTCCCGAAGCGGAATTCCACGTTGAACACACACCGCAAATAGTCGATGAGCGCAGGCACCGCCTCGCGCGAAAACACCTGCAAATCGGCACGCCCATGCAGTGCAGCGCGATGTTTCCGGAAGCGGCCATCGTAGAGATCATCGAGCGCGGCGCGCGAAAGCAACGCGGCGTCGTAGCCCGCGGACTCGGCGCGCGTTGCCGCGAACGCCTCCATTACCTGAGCTTCGGCTGCGCTGCGGGCGAACATCAGCGAGCCGGAGCGCCTGACATGCAGCGCCGCGCCGGATGCCCAGTCGAGCCATATTTTCCGCGATGCCTGCGCAAGCGCATGCATCGCGCCCGGCGGCTGGCCGGTCACCAGCACCATGCCAAAATTTCTGATGGACGCACCGACCGGCGTGCCGCTGCGCTCGAATACGGTCACGCGCAAGCCGCGTTTAGCGAACGCATAGGCATGCGCCAGGCCGAGAATACCCGCGCCGATAATCGCAACGTCGGTGCGATGGGGAGTAAGTGTCGTTGTCATGGTCATCCGTGTAGTGGCCCTCGCGTACTACAATACGCGCGGTCCCGGGTTTATCTTCGGGGCTATCCTGTCTATCCATTCGCTCGTTCATTCATTGCCGGCATGCCCGGCCGCACTCGATGCTCGCCGAACAACGTCATCAATACATCCTGTCCGAGTTGTCGAAGAACGGCGCGCTGTCGGTCGCCGAACTCGTGCGCGCACTCGACGTGTCGCGCGAGACGATCCGTCGCGACCTCAATGCTCTCGCTGAACGCGGCCTGATCGCGACCACCCACGGCGGCGCGCTGTCCAATGATCGCCGGGAGCCGGACCTCGACGTGCGGGAAGCTGCGAACGCCGCTGCCAAGCGCGCGATCGGCGAGCGTGCCGCGCAGCTCGTACCCGACGGCGCGTCGGTGATCATCGACTCGGGCAGCACGACCCAGGCCGTCGCCCGCGCACTCGGCGACCGGCACCGCTTGGCGGTCTATACCAACGACTGGCGCATCGCGCTTCTGCTTGGGCGCCGCAACGACAACAAGGTCACGCTGTTCGGCGGTGAACTCTCGGACCACGAGGACGCGGTATTCGGGCTGGATACCGTGCAGCAACTCTCGCAATATCACGTGGATTTCGCGTTTGTCGGCGCGGGCGCGATCACGCCCGAAGGCTTCCTGACCGACTACTCGCGCCTCGCCGCCGAAGTGCGCAGCCGCATGATCCTGGCGGCGAGCGCGGCGGCTATCGTCGCGGACAACTCGAAGTTCGGCAACGTCACGCCCGTGCGTATTCGCGACTTCGAGAAGGCGCGTTACCTGATCACCGAAGTCGCGCCCGACAAAGCCATGCGCCGCGCAATCGCCGCACGAGGGCCGGAGCTGGTGATCGCCTGAATGCCCGGGCTTCACGCTGATCTCACGCTGCCGTCAAGTCTGCCGGCAGCACGTGCAGCGTGCCCAGCGCCCGCCCGATGGCCGCTACCGCGTTAAACATTTCGTTCGTATCGATTGCGCCGATGCAGCCCACGCGGAACGTCTCCACTTCCGTCAGCTTGCCCGGATAGAGCACATAACCCATATCGCGGACGGCTTCATAAAAGCGCTTGAAATCGTAGGCCGGATCATGCGGCGCGTGGAACGTAACGATCACCGGCGCCTGCACCGCGGCATCCAGGAACGGCTTGAAACCCAGCGCCGCCATGCCCTCGATCAATGCCGCGCAATGGCGGCGATAGCGCGCGCCACGCGCCGGCTGCCCCCCTTCCGCGATGAACTGATCAAGCGCCGCGCGCAACGCGGCGACCACATGCGTAGGCGGCGTAAAGCGCCATTGCGTGGTCTTCATCATGTACGCGTATTGATCGTGGAGATCCAGCGCGAGCGAGCGCGAGTTGCCCGCCGACGCTTCCAGCAGCGTGCGTCGCACGATCACGAAACTCATCCCCGGCACGCCTTCAAGGCACTTGCCGCTGGCGGAAATCACCGCGTCGATACCGCCCTTCGATACATCGATAGGCAACGCGCCGAACGAACTCATTGCATCGACGATCAGGCTCTTGCCGTGTTGCTTGCACAGCGCAGCGATGTCGTCGAGCGGGTTCAGCAAACCCGCGCTCGTCTCCAGATGCACCTGCGCCACGTGCGTGATACGCGGCTCGCGGCGAAACATGTCCTCGATCCGCGCGACGCTCGCCGGCTCATCATCGCGAAACGTCAGTTCGACCGACGTCACGCCCAGCCGCTCCAGTATTTTCAGCAAGCGTGTGCAATACGCGCCGTTGTTCGGCACGAGCACCACGGCGTCGCGCGGCACGAGTGAACCGAGCGCGGCCTCCACGGAAAACGTGCCGCTGCCTTGCATCGGAACGCACACAAAATCTTTTTGGCCGGACACGATCGCAAGCAGGTCGCGGCAGATATCGCTTGTCATGCTGTTGAAAGCCGCATCCCAGGAACCCCAGTCGCGCAGCATCGCCTGGCGGGTGGCAGGCGATGTAGTCAGTGGGCCAGGGGTCAGCAAAATCGGGTCACTTCCGTTGATCACGTTTTCCTCCATTCATGGCAACAGGCGCCGCTCGACGGTCGGGTTGAGGCTTTAGCCGACAACTCGGCATCGTTCGGCAGGCATGAAATAGTCTAAGCGGAATTTTGGCGAAATGTGTTCTTTGTTGGAAAAATGTGGCATCGTCACGTCGCTGTCACGAAGTTCTGTGATGCTTCGTTCGGGTTGCTCGCGCACTGAAATTCAGGACGCTGCGCCAATGAATCATCCGACGCATCGGACCCAAAAGAATCCAGCCGATGCCTGGAAAAATGTGTGTCTACCTTCACGCCACCTGGTTGTATCCGCCTTCCCGGAGAAACAAGCACCATGACAAAAAATCGCTTTCCCGCTTCCCGTTTCGTCGCGCAGCGCGTGCTGCCGGCGCTGGCCGTGGCCGCGTTTGCCGGTGCCGTGACGGCGCCGGCTTTTGCCGCCGATGCAGTCGTGCTGTACAGCGCCGATGGTCTGGAAAACCTGTACAAGGATGTATTGCCGGCCTTTGAAAAGAAGGAAGGCGTGAAGGTCAATATCGTGATTGCGGGTAGCGGGGAAGTCGTGAATCGCGCGACGGTGGAGAAGGATTCGCCGAAAGCGGACGTGCTCGTCACGCTACCGCCATTCATTCAGCAGGCGTCGCAAAGCGGCTTGCTGCAGCCGTACCAGAGCGTCAACTACAAGAACGTACCGGCAATCGCCAAAGCCTCGGACGGCGCCTGGGCGACCTTCGTGAACAACTATTTCTCGTTCGCGATCAACCCGGAAATCACGAAGACCGCTCCGAAGACGTTTGGTGACCTGCTGCATCCCGACTTCAGCGGCAAGATCGCCTATTCGAATCCCGCCACCGCCGGCGACGGCATGGCCGTGATCATCCTGACGAGCGCGCTGATGGGCGAAGACAAGGCGTTCGACTACCTGAAGGATCTGGAAAAGAGCGCGAAATTCCACACCAAGGGCACGGGGTACCTCGATGTCCTGCTCTCACGCAACGAGATCGCGTTTGCCAACGGCGACCTGCAGATGGACCTGGACGACTCAACCAACGGCGGCCTGTCGCTCAAGCCGATCTTCCTCTCGGCCAAGCCCGGCGACGCACCGACCACGTTCCAGTTGCCCTACGCAATCGGCCTGATCAAGGGCGGCCCGAACCAGGCGGAAGGCAAGAAGCTGGTGGACTACCTGATGTCGAAGGAAGTGCAGTCGAAGGTGCCGGATATCTACGGCATTCCGGGCCGTACCGACGTACCGCTCGCGGGTAAGAACGGCGAGACGGTCAAGCAGGCTATTGCAGGCGTAAAGCTGATTCCGGTGGACTGGAACCAGGTGATGGAGAAGAAGGCCGCATGGACCACGCGCTGGAAAAACGACGTGATCGGCAACTCCGACAAACAGCTCGAGGTCGTCAAGCCGAAGTCCTGAGCGTCTGAGCTTTAGTCTGCTTTGATCTTCGGGCTCGTCCTGTTTTCCCCAAGCTCTCAAGGATGCGAACCGTGAACACTTTGACGCTGGCTCCGGCCACTCGCGACGCCGCCGCCGTGGATTCAAATCAGCACGCGCACGGCGGCGTGCGTATTGACCGCCTGAGCGTGCGCTTTGGCACACGCACTGTGCTCGATGACCTGTCGCTGACCATCGAGCGCGGGGAACTGCTCACCGTGCTTGGCCGCAGCGGCTGCGGCAAGACCACGTTGCTGCGGTTTATCGCGGGCTTTATCGAGGCGGACGGGCTGGCGGGGACGTTGACGGTGGCGGGGCGTGACCTCACGCATGTGCCGCCGTTCAAGCGCAATCTCGGCTTGCTGTTTCAAAGTTATGCGCTGTTTCCGCATCTGTCGGTGTATGACAACGTCGCGTTCGGTTTGAGGGCGCGGCGTCTGAAAGCAGGGGAGATCGCACGGCGCGTAGCCGATGCGCTCAAGCTCGTGCAACTCGGCGATGCGGGGCACGTGATGCCCGCGCAGTTGTCGGGCGGCATGCAGCAGCGCGTGGCGTTGGCGCGGGCGCTGGTGATCGAGCCGGACGTGCTGCTGCTGGACGAGCCGTTGTCCGCACTCGATGCTAACCTGCGCGCCTCCGTGCGTACCGAACTCAAGGCGTTGCATGAGCGTTTGCCGAACCTGACCATCGTGTGTGTCACGCACGATCAGGACGACGCGCTCGTGCTCTCCGACCGCACGTTGCTGATGCGCGATGGCCGCATTGCGCAACTCGGCACGCCGCGCGAACTCTACGACAACCCGAAGGATGCATTCGTCGCGCGCTATCTTGGCGCGGCGAACCTGTTGCCGCCTTCCATCATGTTCCCCATCGGTGATCCTCGTCACGACGATCGCGACCATGTTGCATGCGTGCGTCCCGAGTGCCTTTCGATCGTACCGCTGGGCGATGCCCAACTGCATGGCACCATCGCTTCGGTGGAGTGGTACGGCGCGGCCTTGTCGATATCGGTCATGATCGACGCACTGCCCGATCAACCTGTGCTGGTCACCATGCAGCGTGCCCACGGCCCGATGCCCGTGAAGGGTGCGCGCGTTTCCCTACGCCATGAGGTTGACGATGTCGTCCTTATCAGTGAGTGACCACGTAGTCGACGACGTTGCGCATACCGCCGCCAAGCGGCGTCGCGAACGGCTGGCGCAGTGGCATTTGTGGTTCATTCTCGTGGTCGTGCTGGGACCATTGGTCATCTATCCGCTGGTGCAGCTCCTGCGGCTGAGCGTGGCCGGCGCGCACGGTCTGAGCTTGCACGCGTACACAGCGTTTTTCACCAATCCCGAGACGAGCGGCGTGATCGGCACGACGCTCGGCATCTTGTTCGGCAGTGCGACACTCGCTTCAGTGCTCGGTGTGCTGCTCGCGGCCATGCTGTTTTTCAAGCCATTCCCCGGGGCGAAGCTTGTCACCCGGTTCCTCGAATTGTTCGTCGCATTCCCATCGTTTCTGGTCGCGTTCACGCTGATTTTTTTATATGGTTCGCAAGGCTCGGTGAGCATTGGATTGCAGCGGCTTTTCAACCTGCAAGACCCGCCGCTCAACTTCCTGTTCGGTATCGGCGGCGTGATTTTGGCGGAGGTCGTGTTCTACGCGCCGTTCGTCGTGCGGCCCACGCTCGCGTCGTTCGCTACGCTCGACATGCGCCTGATCGAAGCCGCCAAGAGTCTTGGCGCGAGCGGCTGGATGGTCGCGTTCAAGGTCATTTTGCCGCTCGCGTGGCCGGGCATTGCAGCGGGCACGATCCTGTGTTTCCTGCTGACGCTCAATGAATTCGGCATCTTGCTGGTGCTCGGCAGTGCGCATCTGATCACGTTGCCGATGGCGATCTACAGTTCGGCCACGGTCGATCTCGACTTGCCGACGGCAGCCGCCGGCGCCGTCGTGATGCTGGCGATGTCGCTCTCGCTGTACGCGCTGTATAGACGAGTCAATCGACGCACGGGAGGCCGCAATGGCAACTGAGTTCACGCTGCCCGTAACGACGTCGAAGCCGCATTCGCTGAAGCGGATTGGCGCATGGGCATTCACGGCTTTTGCCGCGCTGCTGTGCTTCTGGCTGTTCGTGTTGCCGGTGATCGTGGTGGCGTTGTCCAGCGTGGCGTCACACTGGTCCGGAACTATTTTCCCCGATGGTTTCAGCATGCGCTGGTTCGAACGTTTGGGCTCCAGCGACTTCGATGCGTTGACTACAAGCTTGGAAGTCGGCTTCGGCGTCGCGGTGCTGGGTACCGTGCTTGGCCTGTGGCTTGCACTGGCGCTGGAAGGCCGTGACCGCCGCGGCGTGGGCGCGTGGGTCGACACCATCGCGATGATGCCCAACGGCGTGCCGAGCGTCGTGCTCGGGCTGTCCGTGCTGATCGCGTATCACAAGAAACCGCTGGATATCTCGGGCTCGGCGGCAATCGTGGTGCTGGTTCAACTCGCGCTCGTGCTGCCCTTTTGTTATCGATGTGCAGCCGCCGCGCTGCGCCCCGAACTCACGATCTTGCGTGAAGCGGCAGCGAGTCTCGGCGCGCCGCCTTCGATGGTCCTCTCGCGTGTTGTCCTGCCGCAGCTTGTCCCCGCGATCCGCGCGAGCCTCGCACTGGGGTTTGCCTTATCGCTGGGCGAACTGGGCGCGACATTGACCGTCTATCCGCCGGGTTTTGCGACCGTGCCAATTGTGGTCGTCGGGCAGGTGAATCGCGGTTATTACTTGCCGGCGTCGGCGCTTTCGCTGATCTTGCTGGCGGTTTCGCTCGCTGCATTGTTGCTGATCGCGGCAAAAGTGCCACGGCGGCGAATGGCCTGATCCAGCCTGGTTCTCCCGGAAATCCCATTTTTCGGGACTTTTTTGCGCCGAAAAATGTGGCAAATATTGGCGTTGTGCATCAAAATATGGAATCACACGCTTAGCCCTGACGGTAACAAACGGGCTGGCAAACCGCTGGTTCATCACGGAAAGGAAGCTCATGTCCACGTCCACCGAAATGCTCATGGAAGTTAATGGCCGCGCTTATGGTCCGGCGCGCGCGCTGACTGTTGTCGTCTGCGTCGACGGCTGCGAATACGATTACCTTGAAGCGGCCGTTGCGGCGGGTGTCGCACCGTTTATCGGCACGATGCTGCGTGGCGGGTCCGCTTTCCGAGCCGACTGCGTGATTCCATCGTTCACCAACCCGAACAACTTGTCGATCGTGACGGGCGTGCCGCCTTCGGTGCACGGCATTTGCGGCAACTATTTCTTCGACCCGCAAGCGAACGGCGGCAAGGGTGCCGAAGTCATGATGAACGACCCGGCCTACCTTCGCGCCGGCACGATCCTCGCGGCTGCTGCGCGGCGCGGCGAGAAGGTGGCAGTGGTTACGGCGAAGGACAAGCTGCGCCGACTGCTCGGCTGGCAACTCGACGGCATCTGTTTCTCGGCGGAGAAAGCGGACGCGGTGACGTTCGCGGAGAACGGCATCGAGAACGTGCTTGAACTGGTCGGCAAGCCCGTGCCGGACGTGTATAGCGCCGGCCTTTCCGAGTTCGTGTTCGCGGCTGGCGTGCGGCTTGCCGAGACCCGCAAGCTTGACCTCATGTACCTGTCGACGACCGACTACGTGCAGCATAAATGCGCGCCCGGCACGGACGGCGCGAACGCGTTCTACGCGATGATGGACGGTTACCTTGCGCGCCTGAACGAACTTGGCGCGGTGATCGGCCTCACTGCCGACCACGGCATGAACGCGAAGCACGACGCCGCAACGGGCGAGCCGAACGTGGTGTATCTGCAAGACTGGCTGGATGAAACGCTGGACGCTCCGAATGCGCGTGTGATCCTGCCGATTACCGATCCCTATGTGGTCCATCACGGAGCGCTTGGTTCGTTCGCGACCATCTACCTGCCGGCTTCCGTCGATGCAAAAGCGCTGGCGGCGCGCATTGCTGAGTTGCCGGGTGTGGATATCGTGCTCGATAACGCGGCTGCATGTGAACGCTTTGAATTGCCCAACGATCGCGTGGGCGATCTCGTGGTCGTGAGCGGACGCAACACGGCGCTCGGCACCCGGCGCGCGGAGCATGACCTGTCGGGATTGACCGTACCGTTGCGCTCGCACGGCGGCGTGTCCGAGCAGGAAGTGCCGTTGTTGTTCAATCGTCCGACCGATGGTTTCGAGTCGAAGCAGGACGGGAAACGCTTGCGCAACTTCGACGTCTTCAGCATCGCGTTGAACCACCTGGAGCTTGCATCATGAGCGCCGTTCTCGCGGTTGAGCAGCATGCGCTGCGGGTCGAAAAGCTGCGACTCAAAGGCGAGCGTGTGGCGCGTGCACGCACTATCGATGTTTTCGATCCTTACACGAATACCCGCGTTGGCACCGTGCCGATGGCAAGCGTTGACGACGTGCGCGACGCATTCGAGTACGCGGTGAACTACCGCTCGACGCTGACGCGTTATGAGCGCTCGCAGATTCTCGAACGCGCTGCCGGGTTACTGCGTGAGCGCACGGAAGAAGCGTCGGATCTTATTTCGCTTGAATCGGGTTTGTCGAAACAGGATTCGCGTTATGAAATTGGCCGCGTAGCCGACGTGCTCAAATTCGCCGCGATGGAAGCGTTGCGCGACGACGGCCAGAGTTTTTCCTGCGACCTTACCCCGCACGGCAAGGCCCGCCGCGTGTTCTCGCAACGCGAGCCGCTGGCCGGTGTGATCGTCGCGATCACGCCGTTCAATCATCCGATGAATCAGGTCGTGCATAAACTTGCACCGGCTATTGCAACGAACAATCGCGTGATCCTGAAGCCGTCGGAGAAGGTGCCGTTGTCGGCTTATTACCTGGCCGATGTGTTGTACGAAGCCGGTTTGCCCGCGCCCATGCTGCAGGTTTTAACGGGCGACCCGCGCGAGATCGCCGAAGAACTCGTGACGAACCAGCATGCCGACCTCGTCACTTTTACCGGTGGCGTGGCAATCGGCAAGGAGATTGCGGCGAGGGCGGGGTATCGGCGCGTGGTGCTGGAACTCGGCGGCAACGACCCGCTGATCGTGCTCGACGACGCCGATCTGGACCGCGCGGCAACGCTGGCCGTGCAGGGCTCGTACAAGAATTCCGGGCAACGCTGCACGGCGGTCAAACGCATGCTCGTGCAGAAGGGCGTCGCCGCCCGGTTCACGGAACTCGTGGTGGAAAAAACGCTTGCGTGGAGTCACGGCGATCCCTTCGATCCCGCCAACCAGATGGGCACGGTGATCGACGCGGCCGCCGCCGAATTGTTCGAAGCGCGCGTGAACGAAGCGGTATCGAAGGGTGCGCGACTGCTCTGCGGTAATCACCGCAATGGCGCACTGTATTCGCCCACGGTGCTTGATCGTGTTGATCCGTCCATGACGCTGGTGCGTGAGGAAACCTTCGGGCCAGTGTCTCCGATCATCGAATTCGATACCATCGACGACGCCATTCGTATCAGCAACGGTACGGCGTTTGGCTTGTCGTCCGGCGTGTGTACAGACAGGGCGGACCTGATCACGCGCTTCGTGAACGAACTGCGCGTGGGCACGGTGAACGTGTGGGAAGTGCCAGGTTACCGGATCGAGCTGACGCCGTTCGGCGGCATCAAGGACTCGGGTCTGGGTTACAAGGAAGGCGTGCAGGAAGCGATGAAAAGCTTCACGAACCTCAAGACTTTTTCTCTACCCTGGGCATAAATCATGGCGCTCACGCTTACTGATATTCGTCATCTCTTCGATACCTACGGCGCCATTGCCTATAGCGGCGAACCCGTCACTCAACTCCAGCACGCATTGCAGACGGCGGCGCTGGCCGAGGAGTCGGGCGCCGACGAAACACTCGTTGGCGCGGCGTTTTTGCACGACCTGGGCCACTTGCTCAATCTCCAGGGCGAGACGCCGACCGAGCGGGGTATCGACGACCTGCACCAGTATTTCGCGCTGCCCTTCCTGCGGCCGCTGTTCGGCGATGCCGTGCTCGAACCGATCCGCCTGCACGTGGACGCGAAACGCTGTCTATGTGCAATCGATACCGATTATTTTTCGACATTATCAGCGGATTCGCTCCGTAGCCTGAAACTGCAAGGCGGCATTTTCAGCAAGGAAGAGGCAGATGATTTCATGCGCAAACCTTTCGCGCAGGACGCGCTTTCATTGCGCCGTTGGGATGATCTTGCCAAGCGCCCGGAGCGCGTTACGCCGCCGATCGACCACTATATTCAGCTAATCGAAAGGCTCGCGGAAAGCCACAGCGCGGTGTCATCAAATCGCGTTTGAACAAGACCATGATCAGGAAACCAAAGTAATTAACAATTCTGTTTCCGGATCAGCCACGCTGTTCCCGATGACGGAAATGCGACAAAAGGACGGACCGCCGGCGGATGTCGTGCCGATTCCACGGCCGCCGGGGCCAATACCCAAAAAAATAAAAATAGCGTAACCTGCCTGTTCACCCGGCCCCGTCCCGCTTGACAGAACGCGGCTCGTACCTAGCGCGTTGTCCAGCGATGCATTTCTGGAGAGTTCGATGACATCCGTCGACCTGGAATTCGAACAGCTGAACAGCACCGTCGATGCGCTCAGGCGCTCCATTTCCAACCGTCTCATGTACGGAGTCGGCAAGGACGCCGTCACCGCGCAGCCGCGCGACTGGCTCCATGCGGCCGAACTGGCGGTCCGCGACCGGCTGGTGGCGCGCTGGATGAAAACCACGCGCCAGCAGTACGAGCAGGATGTAAAGCGTGTCTACTACCTGTCGATGGAATTCCTGATTGGCAGGACTTTTACCAACGCGTTGCTTGCGCTCGGCATTCACGACGAAGTCCGGGACGCGCTCGCCGGCCTTGGGATCGACCTCAATACGTTAGAAAACCTGGAGCCGGATGCGGCGCTTGGCAACGGTGGCCTTGGCCGCCTTGCCGCGTGTTTTCTCGACTCCATGGCGACCGTCGGCATTCCCGGTTTTGGCTATGGCATCCGCTATGAATACGGCATGTTCCGGCAGACCATTGTTGACGGCAATCAGGTCGAAACGCCCGATTACTGGCTGCGCGCGGGTAATCCGTGGGAGTTTCCGCGGCCGGAAGTGAACTATGTGATCCATTTCGGCGGCCGCACGATACGTCATGGCGACCGGACCGAATGGATAGACACGGAACACGTGAACGCCATGGCGTACGACACCGTGATCCCCGGTTTTGCCACGACCGCGACCAATACGTTGCGCCTCTGGTCGGCGCGGGCGACCGATGAATTCGACTTGTCCGCGTTCAACCAAGGCGATTATCGCCGCTCGGTGGAAGCGAAGAACACCTCCGAACATGTGTCGCGTCTGCTGTATCCGGACGACTCCACGCAGGCCGGCCGCGAACTGCGTTTGCGCCAGGAATACTTCTTTGTTTCCGCGACGATGCAGGATCTGATCCGCCGATATCAACGCACGCACACGCATTTTGGGCGGCTGGCGGAGAAGGTGGCGGTGCATCTGAACGACACCCATCCGGTGCTGGCTATTCCCGAGCTGATGCGTTTGCTGGTCGATACGCATCATTTGCCGTGGGACAAGGCGTGGAAGCTGATTCAGCAAATGTTCTCGTACACGAACCACACCTTGATGCCCGAGGCGCTGGAAACCTGGGACGTGGAAATGCTGTCGCGGCTGTTGCCGCGCCACCTTGAGATCATCTTCGACATCAACGCGGATTTTCTCAAGCAGGTGGGTGAGAAGTTCGGGCGCGACATGGACCTGATCCGCCGTATTTCCCTCGTCGATGAATATGGTCAGCGGCGTGTTCGCATGGCGCACTTGGCCATTGTTGCCAGCCACACGGTAAATGGTGTGTCGAAGCTGCATTCGCAGTTGATGACGCAAAATATTTTCGCCGATTTCGCGCGCATGTACCCTGAACGTTTCACGAACGTGACGAACGGCATTACGCCGCGGCGGTGGTTGTCGCAGGCGAGTCCAAAGCTGTCGTCATTGATCGATGAACGGCTTGGACCGCGCTGGCGGACTGATTTGTTCGAGCTGGCCCGGCTGCGTGAATGGCGCGATGACCCTGAATTCACCAAAGCCTTTCACGATGCGAAGTTTGCGAGCAAGGTACGGCTCGCCGCGCGTGCGAAGCTGGAGACGGGGGCGATTATCGACCCGAATGCGCTGTTCGATTTGCAGGTCAAGCGCATTCACGAATACAAGCGGCAGTTGCTTAACATCCTGCATGTGATTGTGCGGTACAACCGGATTCGCGAGCAGCCGGAGAAGGCGTGGACGCCGCGTGTGGTGATGTTTGCCGGCAAGGCGGCGTCGGCGTACAAGATGGCCAAGACGATCATCAAGTTGATTAACGACGTGGCGGAGAAGGTTAACAACGATCCGTTGATTGGTGACCGGTTGAAGGTCGGTTTCATTCCGAACTATGGTGTGAGCGTGGCGGAACTGATCATTCCGGCAGCGGATTTATCGCAGCAGATTTCGATGGCGGGGACTGAAGCGTCGGGTACGGGCAATATGAAGCTCGCGTTGAACGGGGCATTGACCATTGGCACGCTGGATGGCGCGAACATTGAGATTTGCGACGCCGTTGGGCGCGAGAACATGTTTATCTTTGGGCACTCGACTGAAGAGATTGATGCGTTGCGGGCGACGGGATACCGGCCGCGGCATATTTACGAGGAGAATCCTGAACTGAAGTTGGCGCTCGATCAGATTCGCCTTGGGCATTTTTCGCCGGACCAGCCGCATCGGTTCTATGACATTTTCCATACGCTGGTGGATTGGGGCGACCATTACATGGTGTTGGCGGATTTTGAGAGTTTCGACAAAGCTCAGGCGGACGTCGATGCGAAATTCCTCGATAAGGAAGCGTGGACGCGCAGTGCGATTGAAAACGTCGCGGGGATGGGGATTTTTTCGTCAGACCGGACGATTGCGGAGTATGCCAGGCATATTTGGCATGTTGAGCCCTTGGTCGTTTAGTTTTTGCTCGCGCCGGTGGACGGGTTTTGGGGGGGATGGTGCGAGGGGGGCTTGGTGGTCAGGGGTTGGTGCTTTCGGCGTTAGTGGTTGGGGTCAGTGCTGGGGTGGTCGGTTCTGGGGTTAGTGGTCGGGGTCAGTGCCGGGTTGGTGCTTCGGCCTTAGTGGTCTGCGAGAGTCGGATTTTCTCTTTATCACTATTAGCCACTGTGCGTGGCGGCACGT
>NZ_JAAVUQ010000002.1 GCF_018449515.1 Caballeronia sp. dw_19
GGCATTGACCTCGACCGCTAACCCCAGAACCTAGCAACCCGGCATAGACCCTGACCGCTAACCCCAGAACCTAGCAACCTGGCACTGACCCCACCCACTAACCCTGGAACCTGGAAATCCAGCGCCGACCCTGACCACTAACCCTAAGAACCAGCGCTCCGGCATCCCCGAAACCCCGTCCACCGGCGCGAGCAAAGCCAACCCTGGCGCGAGCGAAACCAACCACTTTATTGCCGCAGCGTGAACGTCGTCGCATGCCCCAAGGTTGCCTGTTCAAACCGGGAAGTCACCACCCCAATCACATCATTCAACGTCCGCGAAGGCACTTCAACGTGCAACGTGACGCAATCATGCCGGCGATCGGTCGCCACCACCTGCATGCGAGCCTCACTCCCCAGCGCCTTCTGTAAAACGCGGCGCGGCCCGCTAGAGTCAAGCCCCGGCAAGATGAGATCGAACGCGACTACCGTGTGAAGCTTTCGCGTGGCCCGCACGAACGGCTTGGCCGCAGGAACAGAAGAGGAACGGACCGGGGAAACAACGCTTGCCTGAAGCATCGGATGTTGCACCGTCTCGCGACGGGCGGTGGTGGGAACAACACCACTTTAGCGAGCCACGCATTA
Source organism: Caballeronia sp. dw_19 (assembly GCF_018449515.1). Classification (GTDB taxonomy): domain Bacteria; phylum Pseudomonadota; class Gammaproteobacteria; order Burkholderiales; family Burkholderiaceae; genus Caballeronia. The sequence goes on from NZ_JAAVUQ010000002.1 coordinate 624, forward strand.
ACAACGGGCATGGATCGCTACAGTCCGCGTAAAGAAAACGTTAAATAGGCGCCGACGTGGCCACTGCCGGAATGCCCTCGCGCACCAGCTTCGCCACGCGCTGCGCAAACTCCTCGTCCTTCGTCGTGAACACCTCACGTTCGCCTGCCGGCGTCGTGACGTACATCCTGTAAATCACATCCTGCGTAATCCACGACAAATATCCCACTACCGCAATCATCACGCCCAGCAACAACGCCGGCCCTGAACCGAGAATTCCACCCGTCACCGCGACGATCAAACCGATCACACCCAGCGTAATCGGCAAGGGTTTCTGCCGCGGCACCATCACCACCGTTGCCCCGAGTAAATCGCGCAACGGAAACAACTGGCCCGACGCACTCAGGCCAGCGCGGGCAAACGTAATACCTCGTTCGTTGAAAGGGAGATCCTGTTGCATGGTTCGAAGTCTTGTCGGCGGAAAGAAAGGCGCAGATTAACAGACACGCCCACCTCCGGGCATCCCGCACATCGCCGCATGAGAGTTCGCCCCGGCGCAAAGCGGGTCATGCACTCCAATCCCATCCGTTACATTTCGATACTTTTTTGCACCCGCTTTCGTCGATTTCGACCCTGCTCATGCGTCTACAGGGTGAAGCCACCCCTAAGCGGAGACATCGATGAAATTCCTGTGCCTCATTGTCTTTGACGAACGCGTGCTCGACGATCTGTCGAAACGCCAGTACGACGCGCTGGTCGATGAATCCCTGGCATACGATGAGCGTCTGCGCGAAACCCGCCAGCTCATTGCGGCGCAGGCGCTGCACTCCGCCAAGGAAGCGGTCACGCTCAGGGTCCGTGGCGAGGATGTTTCGATTACGGACGGTCCGTTCGCGGAGACCAAGGAGCAGGTAGGTGGTTTCGTCCTGATTGAGGCACGTGACATGAATGAAGCGATGCGCATCGCGTCAGGATTCCCCGTCGTTCGCTTGGGCGGGGTGGAAGTGCGGCCGGTCAGGGAGTTGCGCGCGTCGTGGCCGGACGCATGACTTGCACAAACTGAAAGGAGCAAACAATGCAAACGCTATTGAAAGACAGCCCGGCGTTCAGCGGCTTCGCGGTGAAGGATCTCGCTGAAGCGAAGGCGTTTTACAGCGAGACATTGGGCATCGAAGTGACGAGCGATCCCATGGGCATTCTCAAGCTGCATCTGGCGGGTGGCAACACCGTACTGGTCTATCCCAAGCCCGATCATGTGCCGGCGACATACACCGTACTGAACTTCCCGGTCGATAGCGTGGACCACGCAGTCGACACACTGAGCGCGCGCGGCGTGAAGTTCGAACACTACGACATGCCGAGTCTCAAGACCGATGCCAAAGGGATCTGCCGTGGCCCCGAAGGCCCGGTGATTGCCTGGTTCAAGGACCCGGCGGGCAATATTCTCTCGGTGCTTGAAGAGCGGTAAAGAAGGGCCGGGGTCATGCTCGCGCCTCCATCGTCGACTCGCTGGAGACGAGCCGCAATTCGTCGGCGATGATTGCAATCAGCGCTTCGGCAGCCGCGCTCAATGGGCGCCGTGGATGGCTGATCCGCACAATATGGCGCACGATTCTCGGCGCGAGAATGGGATAGGCGCGCAGCGTGCCGAGCCGCACCGCGCGCTCCACCACGATGCGCGGAAGGATCGTCGCAAAGCGCGTGCTTTCGACCAGCCTGACGATCGTGCTCAGCACATCGATCTCGAAACGTGGTGCGAGTAGTACGTCTTCGTGCTGGGCGGCGGTATCGAGTACGCCGCGCAAGCCATGGCGCTTCGTGGGCAACACCAGTTCGAGTTCAGGAAGCTGCGCAAGCTCGATGACATGCGGCAGGTCAGGACCATGCACGGCACTGGTGACGAGCACCATCTCTTCATCGAGCAAGGGCTGCGAGTCGAGTGACAGGCGTGCGCGCGGTTTGTTGATCAGCGCGGCATCGAGTTGTCCGCCCGATACCCAGTCGATAAACGTCGCGCTGTAACCGTCGGACACGGTGACTTCCACATGCGGATAACGAGCGTGAAACCGCGACAATGAATCCGCCAGCACGCTCTCCGTCACCGACGCAATCAAGCCGATCGATACGTGCCCCGTCACCACTTCGTCACGCTGCACCAGTTGCTGGCGCGCGTGTGCAAGGTCCCGCACGATCGGCAGGAAGAGGCGGTACATCAGGCGTCCCGCCGCGGTGGGCGCCATACCGTGTGCCCCGCGTTCAAAGAGTTGTTGATGCAGTTCGTCCTCCAGCTTGGCGATCTGCATGCTCAAGGCTGGCTGCACGATGTTCAGCCGCTTGGCCGCGCGCGTGACGGAACCGTCCTCGAACAGGGCGATGAAATACTGAATCTGCTTCAGGTCCATGTAGGTCGGCTCGTAAAGAGAATGGCCCGGCGGCCAGGCTATCAATAGATCTAATGAAGCAGCCGCTATTTATCAGATGCGCGGTCAGAGGGTACCGCGCCCAAGTCCCATGGTATTGATATTCCACTAACGAAAGACTTACATCAGGGCAAACACGGATATCACGACCACTGATCGAGAACATCAAAAAACAGTATTAGAAGTTATATCGCGTTGTCGCTACGCTTCATTTCAGAAATGATGGAGACGCAGATGAACCAACGTGACGCCGCGACGAACGGCCCAGCAACAACCCCACTTGCCCGCCAATCCTTCGACGTATTGTCGCTGCGTGGCTGGCTCGCCCACCTCTCCGCCACAGGACGCGTCGCGACCATCGCCAAACCGGTCGCGCTGAAACATGAGCTTGCGGCCGTGGCGAAGCGGCTCGACGGCAAGCAAGCGGCAGTATTCCTAGCCCCCGGCGGCCACGACATGCCGGTAGTGAGCGGCTTTATGTCCAGGCGCTCGTGGATTGCCGAGGCTATGGGCGTGGCGGAGAAAGACCTGTTGCAACGTTTCCGCGATGCAGCGGATCATCCGCTGCCATGGAAAGAAGTGCCCGCCGCGCAAGCCGCTTGCCAGCAAGTCGTGCATACCAGCGGTATCGACCTTCACGCGCTGCTGCCGATCCCCACCCATAGCGAACACGACAACGGTCCGTACATCACCGCAGGTCTCGTGATTGCACGAAACCCCCGCACTGGCGTACAGAACGTTTCGATCAATCGTATCCAGGTGCACGCCCGCGACCGCATGGCGATCCTGCTGCTGCCGCGCCATCTTCATGCGTTCCAGAAGGCAGCCGAGGCCGCTGGCGATGCGCTCGATATCGCCGTCGCAATCGGCGTTGATCCGCTGACCATGCTCGCGTCCCAGGCCATTTCTCCGATCGATTTCGACGAGCTGGAGATTGCCGGCGCATTACACGGCACGCCCTTGCCGGTCGTTAAATGCGTGACGAACGAAGTGCGCGTACCGGCGTTCGCGGAGATCGTGATCGAAGGCCGCATCCTGCCGGACGTGCGCGAAGCGGAAGGTCCGTTCGGTGAGTTTCCGAAGTATTACAGCGCGCGGGAAGCGCGTGAAGTGATCGAGGTGACGGCGGTTACGCATAGGCAGAAGCCGGTCTATCACACCATCGTGCCAGCCGAAATGGAGCACTTGTTGCTCGGCGGGATTCCGCGCGAGGCGACGCTTTTATCGCACCTTCAACGCAGTCATCCGGGTGTGACCGACGTGCATCTTTCAGTGGGTGGCGTATGTCGATATCACCTGTGGGTGCAGCTCGCGAAGAAGCGCGAGGGCGAAGCGAAGAACGTGATCCTGTGTGCATTCGGCGCGCATTACGACATCAAGCAGGTCGTGGTGGTGGACACCGACGTGGACATTCATGATCCTGCCGAGATCGAATGGGCGATCGCCACGCGTTTCCAGGCGGACCACGATCTTGTGTTGATCGAAGGCGCGCAAGGGTCGCCGCTGGACCCGTCGACGACCGTCGGTCATCCCGACGATGCCCCCCCGCATCTGCAGGGCATCAGCGCGAAGATGGGTCTCGACGCCACGCGCCCGGTGGTCTATTCGGGCCATGTGTTCACCCGCGTGCGGATTCCCGGCTACGACGCGGTCGATCTCGACGCGCTCGTTGCTCCCGATAACGACGGCTTCGACACCTACCTGAGCGCGAAGTAATGAGCGCCGATCAAAAGCCGCGTCTGGTCGTCGGCATCTCGGGGGCGAGCGGCGCTGTGATCGGCGTGCGGCTGCTTGCCGCGTTGCGCCGGATCGGCACGCACGAGACGCATCTGATCGTGTCGGCGTCGGGTGCGGTGACGGCGGCGCAGGAGCTCGGGCTTACGCGCCATGATCTCGATGGGCTGGCCGATGTCGTGCATAACGTTCGTGATGTCGGCGCGTCGATTGCGAGCGGTTCGTTCGTGACCAGCGGCATGGTCGTGGCGCCCTGTTCGATGAAAACGCTGGCCGCGGTGGCGAATGGTTTTGCCGATAACCTGCTCACGCGCGCAGCCGACGTCATGCTGAAAGAGCGCCGCCGTCTTGTGCTGGTGGCGCGCGAAACGCCGCTCAATCTCGCGCACTTGCGCAATATGACGATGGCGACCGAGATGGGCGCGATCGTCATGCCGCCGGTCCCGGCGTTCTACGCGCATCCCAAGACTATCGAAGACGTCGTTGACCATACCGTCGGCCGGATTCTCGATCTGTTCAGCATCGAGCACCGTGAAATAGCCCGGCGATGGAGTGGTCTTGCCGATGAGTTCGGCGCGCGACGCGACGAAGGAGCAGACGAATGAACCAGCGCGAACCAACCGGTTTCGCCGGTATCGACGCGCGCGCGTCTGAGGCGGTCGAAATAGCGCACGAGGTGCAAGATGCACCCGTGGTGCAAGAGGCGCTGGCGCAGCCGGTGAAGCCAAAAACAAAGCATGTTGGGAAGTCGTACGAACGTTTCGAGGACCCCGCCATCCTGACCGGTCGCGGCCGATATGGCGACGACCTCGGTATCAAGCCAGGGACGCTGCACGCGGCCGTCCTGCGCTCACCGCATGCTCATGCCGAACTGATTTCTATCGATACCACCGCTGCGCTCGCATGCGAAGGCGTGCGGGCGGTACTGACGCGTGACGACCTCGCTGCGTGGTCGCGCCCGTTCGTGGTCGGCGTGAAGTCGAAGATGGAGCAGTGGGCGCTTGCGACCGATCGCGTGCGCTATGTCGGCGAACCGGTTGCGGTCGTGATGGCAGAAACGCGTGCGCTGGCCGAGGACGCACTCGACCTGATCAAGGTGGAGTACAAGACGCTCGACCCGGTGACATCGATAGAAGGCGCGCTTAAAAGCGACGCGCCGGTGCTGCATCCGAATGTCCAGACCAACGTGATCAGTGACCGCAGTTTTCGCTACGGCGAGCCCGAAGCGGCATTCAGCAACGCGCCGCATCGCGTGAAGCTGGAAGCGCACTATCCGCGCAATACCTGTGCGCCGATCGAATGCGCCGTGGTCGTGGCCGAGTACCTTTCCGGCGACGAAGGTTACGAGGTTACCTCGAACTTCATGGGGCCGTTCTCGCTGCACGCAGTGATGGCGCTTGCGCTGAACGTGCCGGCTAACCGTTTGCGTCACAAGGCGCCGCGCGATTCGGGCGGCAGCTTCGGCGTGAAGCAGGCCGTGTTCCCGTACGTGGTGCTGATGTGCCTGGCCTCGCGCAAGGCGAACGCGCCGGTGAAATACGTGGAAGACCGGCTTGAACACCTGAGCGCGGCGACCTCGGCCACGGCGCGGCTGACCACGCTCGAAGCGGCCGTGGAAAACGATGGCCGGATCACCGCGCTCAACTACGACCAGATCGAGGATTGCGGCGGTTATCTGCGTGCGCCTGAGCCTGCCACGTTTTATCGCATGCACGGCTGTTTAACGGGCGCCTATGCCATTCCCGGGCTGCTGGTGCGGAATAGGGTCGTGCTGACCAACAAGACGCCTACGGGTCTCGTACGCGGTTTCGGCGGCCCTCAGGTTTATTTCGCGCTCGAGCGCCTGATGCAACGCATCGCGATCGAGTTGAAGCTGGATGTGCTGGACGTGTACCGGCGCAATTTTGTTCCCGCCGACGCCTTCCCTTATCGTGCAGCGGCCGGTGCATTGCTGGACTCGGGCAATTATCAGGAAGCGTTGAAACGCTCGCTCGCCGAGGGCGGTTACGACGAGCTCAAGGCACGCCGCGAAGCTGCACGCAAGGAAGGCCGTTTGTACGGCATCGGCTTCGCGGCGATCGTTGAGCCGTCGGTATCGAACATGGGTTACATCACGACGGTGATGCCCGCCGAAGCACGCAAGAAGGCAGGACCTAAGAGCGGTGCGATTGCGAGCGCGACAGTCAGCGTCGACCTGCTTGGCGGCGTGGTGGTGACAGTGGCGTCGACGCCGGCGGGGCAGGGGCACATGACCGTGTGCGCGCAAGTGGTGGCGGACGTGCTCGGGCTCGCGCCGCACGAGATCGTGGTGAACGTGGAGTTCGATACCTACAAGGACGCGTGGTCGGTGGCGGCGGGAAATTATTCAAGCCGCTTTGCGGGAGCTGTCGCCGGCACGGTACATCTCGCGGCCATGCGCGTTCGCGACAAGCTGGCGCGGATTGTTTCAGCGCAGCTTAAATGCAAGCCGGACGATATCCGTTTCGAAGGCGGACGCATCTACAAAGCAGGCGACGAAACCCGCGCAATGCCCTTCGGCCGCGTGGCCAGCAACGCCCCGCATTGGGCGCCTGCGTTGCTGCCTGAAGGCGAAGAACCGGGTCTGCGCGAGACGGTGTTCTGGACGCCGGAAAACATGGACGCACCCGACGAGCAGGACCGCATCAATACATCGGCGGCCTATGGTTTTGCCTTCGATATGTGCGGCGTGGAAGTGGACCGTGCAACGGGGCGCGTGCGGATCGACCGCTATGTGACCGCACACGATGCCGGCACGTTGCTGAACCCCGCACTCGCCGACGGCCAGATTCGCGGCGCGTTCGCGCAAGGGCTCGGTGCGGCGCTGATGGAAGAGTTTCGTTACGGTGCCGACGGCAGTTTCCAGTCCGGCACGCTAGCCGATTACCTGATGCCGACCACCTGCGAAGTGCCCGATCCGATGATCATTCATCTGGAGACGCCATCGCCTTTCACGCCTCTTGGCGCCAAGGGACTGGGCGAAGGCAACAACATGAGCACGCCGCCGTGCGTGGCGAATGCAGTGGCCGACGCGCTCGGTGTAGATGACATCCGTTTGCCGCTCACGCCTTCGAAGGTGATGGCGCTGGTCGGTATCGATGACCCGGAGCCATCGCGGCCCGAGTTCCGGGAGACGCAGCAGAAGAAGCCGGTCTTGCCCGGCGGCAAGGCACTGACCGCGCAAGGCAGCGTGGATCTTGCTGCATCGCCGGAAGCGATCTTCGCGGTACTGCTCGATCCGAACGCGCTTGCCAAGGTGATCCCCGGTTGTCATGCGCTCGAAGCGAAGGGCGAGAACGCGTATCGCGCCGATGTGACCGTGGGTGTCGGGATGATCAAGGCGCGCTTCGAAGCGGAGATCACGCTGTCTGATCTCGATCCGCCGCACCGGTTGCGTCTCGCTGGCGCCGGCATGTCGTCGCTTGGCAGCGCGCGTGGCAATGGTCTCGTGGAACTCACGCCCGTTGGTACCGGCACGCGGCTCACCTACGACTACGAGGCACAGGTATCGGGCAAGGTCGCAGCGGTAGGCGGACGGATGCTTGAAGGCGCGGCGAAGGTCGTGTTGCGCCAACTGTTTGAATCGCTGGGACGTCAGGCGGCGGGCAAGCCCGTGAAGAGTGGCGCTTCGTGGCTCGGCAGGCTCGTTGCGCGCTTCAGGAGGAAGTCATGAAGCCGGCGCCATTCGATTATCTGCGCGCCGTTTCCACGCACGACGCGCTCGAGGCCCTCGCGCAAACCGGCGAAGAGGCCCGCATTCTCGCAGGCGGTCAGTCGCTGATGGCAGTACTGAACATGCGGCTTGCACAACCGCGGGTACTGGTCGATATCTCGCGCACCGAGGAACTCGACCGCGTGAGCATTGACCACGATTCTCTTGTAGTGAACGCTGCCGCCACGCAAGGCAGCGTGGAATGGCGGCCGTCGCTGCAGAACGAAGTCCCCTTGCTCGCGCTCGCGTTCCCGCACATCTCGCATTTTCAGATCCGCAATCGCGGCACCGTATGCGGTTCGATCGCTCATGCCGACCCCAGCGCGGAGTTGCCGCTGGTGCTCTCGGTGCTCGGCGGCAACGTCATGTTGCGATCGAAGAAACGCAAGCGCGTGCTCAAGGCGGAAGACTTTTTCCAGGGCATGTTGATGACCGCGCGCGAGCCCGACGAACTGGTTGAAGGTGTGCGGTTCCCGCTGAAGCGAGCCGGCGAGCGATACGCGTTTACCGAATTTTCTGCCCGCCACGGCGACTTCGCGATGGTCGCGTGCGCCGCCGTGGTCACCGATACATCGATCAGGATCGCCGTGGGCGGCGTAGCGGACCGGCCGGTGGTCGAGCAATGGCCAAGGCTGCACGGCGATGACTTGCGTGGCGCGCTGAACGACTTGAGCTGGAAGCTGAATGCGCAGGACGACACCCATGTCAGCGCAACGTATAGACGCCATCTGGTGCGGCAACTTGGATGGCGCGTGATAGAGGAGGCGAAGTGAGCAAGACATCATCGACCACGCTTGCGCGGGGCGAGCGCAGGCGTATCACCTTGACGCTCAATGGACGGGAGCGTACGGGCTTTTGCGAATCGCGCGACCTGTTGTCCGATTTCGTGCGTCATGAACTGGGCGCAACCGGAACACATGTGGGTTGTGAACATGGCGTATGCGGTGCGTGCACTGTGCAAGTGGACGGCGTCGCGGCCCGGTCGTGCCTGATGCTGGCGGTGCAGGTGGAAGGCCGACGTGTGGACACGGTTGAAGGTCTCGCGCCCGACCAGACGCTGGGCGATCTGCAAAGGGCGTTCCAGCGTCATCATGCATTGCAGTGCGGCTTTTGCACGGCGGGCATTCTCATGTCGTGCGCGGACTATCTGAAGCGTGTACCCGACCCGACGGAAACGCAAGTACGCGAGATGCTGTCGGGCCATCTGTGCCGGTGTACGGGCTACACGCCGATCGTGGCGGCAGTGCTTGATGTTGCAGCTTTGCGTAACCAGAAGAACGAGCACAGCAAGAAGGAGCCGGAACATGCTTGATCTCGGCCGGACTTTTTTGCAAAGCGTTGAACGCAGCCCCAACACGCTTGCCCTCGTGGATGGCGACATCAGGCTGACTTACGCGCAGTGGCACGACACCATCCTCAAGGCGGCCGGTGGTTTGCGCGAGCTGGGTCTCGCACGCGGCGACCGCTTGCTCGTAGTGCTGCAAAACCGCTGGGAGATGGCGACCTTGCATTGGGCCTGCCAGTTCGCGGGCATTGTCATGACGCCGTTGAACTGGCGCGCGAAGCCCGACGAACTCGACTATTGCGTGACCGATGCGGGCGCGAAAGCGGTCGTGTTCGAACCGGTTTCCGCCGATGCCGTCTATGCAAGCGAGGCGGCGCAGAAGCTGCCGCGTATCGCACTGGACGATGCCCACGGCACAATTTCGTTCGATGCGTTGCTGAGCGGACAGGCAGCGAGCGTCACGACAGAAGCCACGGCCGACGACATCTCGCTGATCCTCTATACCTCCGGGACAACGGGCAAGGCAAAGGGCGTGCCGCGCCGCCACCGGCATGAGCGCGCTGCAGCGCTAGCGCACGTCGCACAGAACCTGTACCGCTACGGCGAGCGCACGCTCGGCGTCATGCCGCTGTATCACACCATGGGCGTGCGTTCGCTGCTCGCCATGGCGCTGGTCGACGGCCTGTTCGTTTGCGTGCGGCGCTGGAACGCCGCACTGGCGCTGGAATCGATTGGCGCGTTCGAGCTCACGTGTCTGTATCTCGTGCCCACGCTTTATCACGACCTGCTGGCCGCGCCCGGCTTTGCAAATGCAAGCATAGGTTCGGTGACGAAGCTCGGTTTCGCGGGCGCACCCATGAGCGATGGCCTGCTGAAGCGCCTGTCCGCCGCATTCAAGCCCGAACTGTTCGTGAACCACTATGGCTCGTCCGAGGTGTACACGTTCAGCATCGACCAGGACGCCACGCGCAAACCGGGCAGCGCGGGACGCGCGGGGATCAACACGCGGCTGCGCGTGGTGAAGTTGGATGCCGCCTCGCCGGCCGATTTCGCGGCCGTGCACGAGGAAGGCCAGATCATTGCGGACCTGCTTGGCGACGAAGCATTTGAAGGTTACTGGAATCGTCCGGACGCGAATGCGAAGTCCCTGCGCGACGGCTGGTACTTCACCGGCGACACGGGTTTCTTCGACCAGGACGGTGACCTCTTCGTGAGCGGCCGGGTGGACGACATGATCATCAGCGGCGGAGAAAACATCTCGCCAGTGGATATTGAATCAGTGTTGTCGCTGCATCCAGCCGTGGACGAAGTGGCGGTCGCGGGCGTGAAGGACGAACGCTGGGGACAGCGCGTGGTCGCGTTCATCAAGCGCCGTGATTACGTCGATTCCGGTGCGCTCGATGCCTGGTGCCGCGAGTCGGATCTCGTGAATTTCAAGCGTCCGCGCGACTACGTTTTCGTCGACGACATTCCAAAGTCGCCGGTCGGCAAGATCCTGCGCCGCAAATTGTCTGCCGGTGAATATGACATCGACACCACGAACAACCCTACCGAAACAACGAAGGAGTAACCGATGACTGACTTGACCCATCGCGGCCAGACGCTGTTGCAGGACCTGGACGGCTTCTCGATCGAAATCGATGAAAAACGCGAGCGCGCCGATATCATTTTGCATCGTCCGCCGTTCAACGTCATTTCGATGCATGCACGCGACCAGTTACGCGCGGCGTTCGAAGCACTCGACGAGGATGACCGCGTGCGTGTGATCGTGGTTCGCGCCAACGGCGAGCATTTTTCGAGCGGCGGCGACATCAAGGGTTTCCTTGAGGCATCGCCGGAACATGTGTCGAAACTGGCGTGGAATATCGCGGCGCCCGCTCGCTGCTCGAAGCCGGTGATCGCGGCGAATCGCGGCTTCTGCTTCGGCGTGGGCTTCGAGTTGTCGCTCGCTTGCGACTTCCGCATTGCGACCGACACGACCTTCTACGCGCTGCCGGAACAGAAGCTCGGCCAGATCCCCGGATCGGGTGGATCGGCGCGTCTGCAGCAAATGGTGGGCATTGGCAGGACCAAGGACATTGTGATGCGCTCGCGCCGGATTCCCGGCAAGCAGGCGTATGAGTGGGGTATCGCGGTGGAGTGCGTAGCGGATGCGCAGCTGGAAGCCACGACTGATTCACTCGTCGATGAACTGCGCGCGTTCTCACCGCTCGCACAACGCACAGCCAAGAAACTGCTCAACGACACGGAAGATGCACCGCTCTCGATCGCTATCGAACTCGAAGGGCACAGCTATAGCCGGCTGCGCACATCGGACGATTTTCGTGAAGGTGTGGAAGCGTTTCATGGCAAACGCAAGCCGATGTTTCGCGGTAGCTGAGGGTGGCGACGGTTGCATTGCACTATAAGCAACCGTCTTGCATGAGACCAGAGTAAGGCGCTAAAGCGCGGGCACCCGATGCTGAGCATGCAAGTCAGTTCCGGTGCGCGCGTACAGCACCGGCATTCAATACACCCAACGATTTCTTAAACGCCAACGAGAGCACGACAGTTCGATGTGCCAAAAACACGGTGCCATTCGAGAGAGGGCACCGCGACCTTCAAGGAGATAACATGTCCGTAGCAGCACAGGAAAGCGCCGCCATGCCCGAAGTAAACACGCGGCAGGTGATGGGCGCAGTCGTGGCCTCATGCCTGGGCTGGGCACTCGATCTATTCGATCTGTTCGTGCTGTTATATGTGGCTCCCGTGGTTGGCCGGCTGTTTTTTCCGTCCCAACATGCGATGCTTTCGCTGGCTGCGGTCTATGCGTCATTCGCCGTGACCCTGCTGATGCGCCCGCTCGGCTCCGCGTGGTTCGGTTCCTACGCGGACCGGCACGGGCGCAAGGGCGCGATGATTCTCGCGGTCGTCGGTGTGGGGATATCGACGGCTCTTTTCGGTATCCTGCCTACCGTTGCGCAAGTCGGCCTGGCAGCGCCAATCCTGTTTCTCGCATTGCGCCTGGTGCAGGGCGTGTTCGTGGGTGGCGTGGTAGCGTCCACGCATACCATCGGCACGGAATCCGTTGCGCCGAAGTATCGCGGCGCGGTCTCCGGGCTGATCGGCGGCGGCGGTGCGGGGCTGGGCGCCTTGCTCGCTTCTATCGTCTACCTGACCATGTCGTCGATCTTTCCGGGTGAGCTCTTCGACGTCTGGGGCTGGCGTTGCATGTTCTTCACCGGCATTATCAGTTCAGCGCTTGGGCTGTTCGTGTTCAATAGCCTCGAAGAGTCGCCGTTGTGGAAAAAGCTGGCGGATGAGAAGGCCGCAAAAGCCGCGGCACGCGATGTTTCCGCGCCGGTGGAAATCATCCGGTCGCCGATCAAGACGCTATTTTCGCGGGACTATCGCGGCATTCTGTTCGTCAACCTGCTGCTCACGATCGGTGGCGGCAGCGGTTATTACCTGACCTCGGGTTACCTGCCGACCTTCCTCAAAGTGGTCAGCCACGTGCCTAACGGCGTGGCCGCTGGCATCCTGATGATTGCGAGCGTGGGGGTACTCATCGCGTCGGTGGCGGCGGGGCACCTGAGCACGTTCATAGGCCGCAAGGGGGCGTTTATCTGGCTCGGACTGGTGCGCCTGGTCGCGCTGCCCGCGCTGTTCCTGCTGTTGCCCACCGCACAAAGCATCACGATGATCTGTGTCTATGCGGTCGTGTTGAGCGCACTCGGCAGCGCGGGGTATGCGCCTATCCTGATCTTCCTGAACGAGCGTTTCCCGACCGCCATCCGTGCAACCGGAACGGGGCTGTCCTGGAATATCGGCTTTGCGATTGGCGGCATGATGCCCACCGCCGTCTCGCTGGTGGCGAAGGACCCGGGCGAATTGCCGATGACGCTGGCGATCTTCGTCGGCGTGATCAGCGTGATCTTTCTTGGCGGTGCGTTCATCGTGCCGGAGACACTGGGCAAGCTCGAGAATCGTTCGGCGCAGGTGAGCTGACGTTCTCGAGCCCGAACCGTCGAATCAAGCGGACGTAGCGGTCGTGGTCACGCGACGAATGTTGTCGGTGATGATTTCGATGAGCGCGTTCGTCGCGGCGCCAATTGGCCGCTTCGGATGACTCACGCACACGATATGCCGCACGATCCCCGGCGACGCAATGCGGTAAGCGCGCAGCAGACCGTCGTCCACTTTCCGCTGGACAACGACGCGCGGCAGGATGGTCGCCACGTTGCTCTGTTCGACGAACTGCACGATTGTATTCAGCAGATCGATTTCAAACTTCGGCTGGATGACTATATCCGCGTTGAGAAGCGCAGCATCCAGCACGCCGCGCAGGCCGTTGCGGCGGGTGGGCAGCACGAGTTCCAGATCACCGAGTTCAGCCAGGTCGATGGCCTCGGGCATCGGCCGTCCATGAGTGGCGCTGGTGACCAGCACCATCTCTTCGTCGAGCAAGGAACGCGTGTCGAGTGACAGGCGCCCGCGCGGCTTGTTGATGACCGCGGCATCCAGGCGCCCGGCCTCGACCGCATCGATCAATTGCGCGCTGAAGCCGTCCGCCACCGACACTTCCATTTGCGGAAACAGCGCGTTGAAGGTCGCGAGCGATTCGGGCAGCACGCTCTCCGCTTCGGACGACACCATGCCGAGCGCCACGCGCCCGGTGACGATCACGTCGCTGCGGCTGAGTTGCTCGCGGGCGTGTTCGATATCGCGAATGATCGGTACGTATAGCCGATACATCAGGCGCGCGGCTTCGGTCGGCGTCATGCCATGCGGTCCGCGCTCGAACAACGGCTGGTGAAGCTCTGCTTCAAGCTTCGATATCTGCATGCTGAGCGCCGGCTGCACAATGTTGAGCCGCTTCGCCGCGCGCGTGACCGAGCCGTCTTCGAACAGCGCGATGAAATAGTGAATCTGCTTCAGGTCCATGAATGGCGGCGCGTTGTCCGTGCGATCCAAAGGACGAATGAAACCACAAGCATCCTCCCGGCGCCAGCGTGTTCTGGCTTTCAGGAAGGTTCCATCCTGCTTTTTTCGGTGGTGGCGCGGAACGCTACTTGCTGCATTGCTCGGTTCCCCCAACGTCCAAACCAACGCCCATGAAGCCCTATATTGTTTGCCACATGATGTCTTCCGTCGATGGCCGCAGTCTCACCGACGGCTGGCATCTCGACTTTGCGTCCGATCTCTACGAGAACACGGCCGGCACCTTTGAAGCCGACGGCTGGATTTGCGGCCGCGTTACGATGCAGGAAATCGCCCACGGAGAGGGTTATCCGAAGGGCCTCGCGAAGCAGCCGGTTGCTCGCAGGAATCACTTCGCCGAACGGGGCGCGGACCAGTACGCCATTTCCATCGACCCGAAGGGACTCGTTGAATGGAAGTCGAATACCGCGTTGAAGTCGCACGTGATTGAAGTGGTGACGGAACAGGTCTCCGACGACTTCCTCGCCTATCTTCAGTCGATTGGCGTGTCATACGTTTTCGGTGGCAAGACCGACATCGACCTGGCAGATGTAGTCAGTACGCTTGAACGCGAACTGGGTGTGAAGAAGCTGATCGTGGAAGGTGGCTCGCACGTGAGCGGTGCGTTTGTGAATGCCGGTCTGGTCGATGAAGTAAGTGTGCTGATCCTGCCACTCGTGGATGGCCGCAGCGAACATCCGTCCTCATTCGAGGTTGCGATGGACGCATGGAAAAGTCCCGCATATCTGGCCCTTACATCAGTGGAGCAGGTCGCTCACGACACGGTCTGGCTACGCTATACGCGCAAAACGACCTAACGGGGAACGCTCAAGCGGCGAGATTCGGGATTACCCCTACAGGCTATACTGGATTGCTTGTATATCGGATTTTTACGAAATATACTTCGTTTCATCGCGATTCTACTTAAGCCGTTTTTCCATGGATATCGACGCCATTCACAAGGCCCTGGCTAACCCGGTCCGCCGCGAGATTCTCGTGTGGCTCAAGGAGCCCGAAGCCTACTTCCCCGAGCAGGAGTTTCCGCTCGCGAATGGCGTGTGCGCCGGGCAGATCGACGCACGTTGCGATATGTCCCAATCCACGGTGTCGGCTCACCTGGCCACGCTTCACAAAGCGGGCCTGGTGACCTCCAGGCGGGTTGGGCAGTGGATATTTTTCAAGCGCGACGAAGCGGTCATTCAGGCGTTTCTCGATCAGCTTCGCAACGGCCTTTGACGCATTCAACTTGGTCCCCGTGTTCTGGTTGCCGGATATCATTCCACCCTATTTAGGAATACTTTCAAAATGCCAAATCTTTTCGACCCGCTCAAAGCCGGTGCCTTTAATCTTCGTAACCGCATCATCATGGCGCCGCTCACGCGTCAGCGCGCGGGTGTTGAACGTGTGCCCAACGCGTTGATGGCGCAGTACTACGCCGATCGTGCTGCAGCCGGCATGATCCTGAGCGAAGCGACGTCGGTTACGCCCCAAGGCGTGGGTTACGCTGAAACGCCGGGGATCTGGTCCGACGAGCAGGTCGAAGGCTGGAAGCTCGTGACGAAGGCGGTCCATGACGCAGGCGGCACGATCCTGCTGCAACTGTGGCACGTCGGCCGGATCTCGGACCCGATCTTCCTCAACGGTGACTTGCCCGTGGCGCCTAGCGCGATTGCGGCGCAAGGCCATGTGAGCCTGGTGCGTCCGCAGCGCGAATATGTGACGCCGCGCGCGCTCGAACTCGACGAGATCCAAGGGGTGGTCGCGGCGTTCCGCAAGGGTGCCGAGAACGCGAAGCTTGCCGGTTTCGACGGCGTTGAGGTGCACGGCGCGAACGGTTATCTGCTCGACCAGTTCCTGCAGGACAGCACGAACAAACGCACGGACATCTACGGTGGCCCGATTGAAAATCGCGCACGCCTGATGCTCGAAGTGGTCGACGCGTGTATTGAAGTGTGGGGCGCTGACCGGGTTGGCATGCACCTCGCACCGCGCGCCGATTCGCACACCATGGGCGACAGCGATCGCGCCGCTACCTTCGGTTACGTGGCACGTGAGTTGGGCAAGCGCAAGATCGCTTTCATCGCAGCACGTGAACGCGTGGGCGAAGACTCGATCGGACCGCAGTTGAAGCGAGCCTTTGGCGGCGTGTATATCGCTAACGAGAAGTTCACCAAGGAAAGCGCTCAGGCAGCGCTCGACCGGGGTGACGCCGACGCCGTCGCGTGGGGGCAGTTGTTCATCGCCAACCCGGATCTCGTGAAACGCTTCGAAAGCGACGCCGCGTTGAATGCGCCCATCCCCGAGACGTTCTATGCTCGCGGCACTGAAGGGTACACGGACTATCCGACGCTCGAGACGATGGACTAAGTGGACTAAGCGTTCCGGTTTTGGTGTCCAGCAGCCGGTGGCTCAATAGGGAGTCACCGGCTGTTTTGTTTCCAGGCCCTCGCTCAGTTGCTCAGCCGAAACCTCAGGGCAGGCAGGCCTTTAGATACCTCGACGTATAGCTGCTGGTTTTCCCCCGCTTCACTACGTCTTCCGGCGTGCCGCTGACCACCATCTTTCCGCCTTCCTCTCCTGCGCCCGGTCCCATGTCGATGACCCAGTCGCTTTGGGCCGCCACGCGCATGTCGTGCTCTACCACGATCACTGTGTTGCCCGCATCGACCAGACCCTGCAATTGAATCAACAAGCGGTCGCTGTCCGTGGAATGCAGTCCGGTCGTGGGTTCATCCAGGATGTAAAGGGTCTCGCCCCGCTGCGCTCGCTGAAGTTCGGTCGCCAGCTTGATCCGCTGCGCCTCGCCGCCGGACAGTTCAGTGGCCGGTTGGCCCAGGCGCAGATAACCCAGTCCAATGTCCTTTAGCACGGTGAGCGCGCGCATGATCTGCGGTTCTTCGACAAAGAACGCACATGCAGTGTCCACGGTCATCTGCAGCACGTCCGCAATGTTCTTTTCCTTCCATTCGATCTCCAGCGTTTCCGGGTTGTAGCGCGTTCCTCCGCACGTTGAACACGGTGCATATACGCTCGGCATGAACAGCAATTCGACACTCACGAAGCCCTCTCCCTCGCACGTCGGGCAGCGGCCCTTCGCAACGTTGAACGAGAACCGGCCCGCGTCATAGCGGCGTTGGCGTGCTGTAGGCGTCTCCGCGAACAATTTGCGCACGTGATCGAAGAGGCCGGTGTAGGTCGCGAGGTTCGAACGCGGCGTGCGCCCGATCGGCTTCTGGTCGACTCGTACCAGTCGCCGGATTCGCTCCATGCCGGCCGTTATTTCGCCACCGGTCGGAATGTCCTCGACATCCAGCAACGGATCGCGCTCTTCATCCGTTTCTGCTGTGATCGGCCGGCCAAGCCGGTCCGCGACCAATTCCGGCAGCGCCTGACTGACAAGGCTTGATTTGCCCGAGCCCGAGATACCCGTGACGGTCGTGAAGCAGCCGAGCGGAAAAGCGATCTCCAGGTCGTGCAAGTTGTTACGCGTCACCTTCTCAAGCCGCAACCAGGCGGTCGGCGTGCGTTTCGAACGCGGGGTTGGCCGGTAATCGCCAAACAGATGCAGCCGCGTTTGTGATTCCTCGATGTCCGCCAATCCCGCCGGTGGCCCGCTATATACGATCTGGCCGCCTGCCGCGCCCGCGGCCGGACCCACATCCACCAGCCAGTCCGCCCGGCGCATCATCTCCAGATCATGCTCGACCACGAACAGTGAATTGCCTGCGGCCTTCAGGCGCAGTAACGCGCTGAACAACGCTTCGCCGTCGGCGGGGTGAAGACCGGCGGAGGGTTCATCGAGGACATAGATCACGCCGAACAACTGCGATGCGAGCTGCGTCGCAAGCCGCAGCCGCTGCAACTCGCCCGACGATAAAGTCGGCGTGCCCCGGTCCAGCGCCAGATACCCCAAGCCGAGATCGATCAGCGTGGTCAGGCGTTCGAGCAACTCGCTCGCAATCCGTTGCGCCGCAACCTGCTTCTCCCTGGATTGATTCGTAGTCCGTCTGATATCGGGAGAGGCCTTGTGTTCCGATCCGCCGGATGCGACCCGTTGTGCGACGGCTGCGCGCATCTCGTCTTTGCTCAATATTTCACCGGCCGATGCCGATATTGTCGTGCCCGCTGGCGCCTCACCGCGAGCAACAGGGAGCAATACATCGGCGACACGGGCGAGCGGCATCTGCGATAACTCGCCTATATCAAGTCCCGCGAATGTCACGGACAGCGCCTCGGGCTTCAATCGCTTGCCATGGCACGACGGACACGCGCTGCTCACCATGAAACGCGACACGCGCTTTTTCATCAATGCGCTTTGCGTATTGGCAAAGGTGTGCAGCACATATCGTCGCGCGCCTGTAAACGTGCCCTGGTAGCTCGGTTCCGCGTGGCGCTTGAGCGCCGCGCGCGTCTCTTGCGGCGTCATGCCGGCATACACGGGAACGGTCGGCGTCTCGTCCGTGAACAGGATCCAGTCACGGTCTTTCTTCGGCAAGTCGCGCCACGGCGTATCGACATCAAACCCCAGCGTGACCAGGATGTCGCGCAGGTTCTGACCATGCCACGCCGGCGGCCACGCAGCGACTGCGCGCTCGCGGATAGTCAGCGAGTCGTCGGGGACCATCGATTGCTCGGTCACTTCGTAGACACGCCCCAGACCGTGACACGTGGGACACGCCCCTTGCACCGTGTTCGGCGAGAAATCCTCGGCGAACAACATAGGTTGCTTCGCCGGGTAGGTACCGGTGCGCGAGTACAGCATGCGCACGAGGCTGGACAGTGTGGTCACGCTGCCCACCGACGAGCGTGCGTTGGGCGTACCGCGTTGCTGCTGCAGAGCGACAGCGGGCGGCAAGCCCTCGATGGAATCCACTTCGGGAACACCGACCTGATCGATGAGGCGACGCGCATAGGGCGCCACGGATTCGAAATAACGGCGCTGCGCTTCGGCATAGAGCGTGCCGAACGCCAGCGACGACTTGCCCGAGCCCGAGACGCCGGTAAAGACGACGAGCGCGTCGCGCGGAATGTCGACATCGATGTTGCGAAGGTTGTGCTCGCGCGCGCCCCGCACCCGCACGAAGCCGGTCCGGGATGGATGGGGTGGTGTGTGTTCGGGCTTCTTGTTTCGAGTTGGCATGCGCTTGACGCTGTTGTGTGGTTCGGTTTGCCTGCACGGTAGCGAGGACGTGTCTGAATACGGTGAAGCAGTCGCGCGACACCTGGCCTGGCGGATTGCAGACAGTTTAAGTGGCTTGCGAAATTGCTGTCGATCCGGCATTGGCATTGGGCGCACGGCGCGTGCCCGAATACTTGCGTTCTGATATCCGGGATATACCAGGGTTTTCGGAAGGTTTTAAGCAACCCGATCAAATCGGCTAATTAGTCTGTTATGTTTCTGTTCAACACGTAATCTCCTTCATGCGCGAGTCTGTCCATCATTGCAATCGGTAATACGGTCGAATATCAGGCACGCTTGGGTATCAGCGCTTTAAACGCTGTTTGATTGCTTGCGCGCGATGGCCTTTGCCAGCAAAGGCCATCGCGCGCAAGCCCCACGAGAAAACATAAAGCGATTGCGTTTGAAGTTTTCTCCCCTAGACTATTAACTCGCAAGCCTGCGGACGGTATCTTGATTATTTCATTGCCCAAAATTATCGTGATCATAATGCATAAACAATCTGTGTATTGATTTGCGGAATTGTTGCGAAGTTCAGTTGAAAAGGAGTGGTGTAGTGCCCGGTTAATGAGCTGCAATCGGGCTGCAATCAAAGACGCAAAACCTGAAAATTCATTGCCGCTTTTCTCCCAAAGGGACTGACGTTTACCCGAGAACGTCGTTCTTTCAAGCAGTCGATCATTTCTGGAGGTGTTGGATGGCAAAATCTACAAAGGCGGGCTCGCAGGAACAATCCAAGATCGCGGCGCTCAGCCCGTTCGAACTCAAGGATGAATTGATCAAGGCCGCCGGCGGCGGCGCGGTCGAGCGCCCCGCCAACGCGGCCATGCTTAACGCAGGCCGGGGCAATCCGAACTTCCTCGCCACCATTCCGCGCCACGGCTTCTGGCAACTCGGCCTTTTCGCCATGCGCGAGTCGGAGCGCTCGTTCGCCCACATGCCTGAAGGGTTGGGCGGCTTTCCGAAACACGAAGGACTGGAAGAGCGCTTTGAAATTTTTGCACGCGACAACAAAGGCGTTGCCGGCATCGACTTCCTGCGCGGCGTGCTGTCATATGTGCGCGACCAGCTTGGTCTTGACGGCGGCGAGTTCCTGTACGAAATGTGCGAGGGGATTCTCGCGTCGAACTATCCGGTGCCGGACCGGATGCTGAAGTTGTCGGAGGTGATTGTTGCGCAGTACCTGAAGAAAGAAATGATCGGCAAACACCCGTTCGTTGGCGACTTCGATATCTTCGCGACCGAAGGCGGCACCGCCGCCATGACCTACATCTTCAACACGATGCGCGAGAATCACCTGATCAAACCAGGCGACACCATCGCGCTAGGCTCGCCCATCTTCACGCCGTACATAGAAATCCCGACGCTTAACGATTACCAGTTGAACGTAGTCAACCTGGACGCCGATGTGGAACTCGGCTGGCAATACTCGAAGAAGGAACTCGACAAGCTGCGCGATCCGAAGGTGAAGGCGTTCTTCCTCGTGAATCCGAGCAATCCGCCTTCCGTCAAGATGGATACCGAGAGCCTGGAGTACATCGCGGAGATCGTGAAAGAGCGGCCGGACCTGATTCTGCTGACCGACGACGTATACGGCACCTTCGCCGACGATTTCGTCTCGCTGTTCGCGCTCTGTCCGAAGAACACCATCCTCGTGTATTCGTATTCGAAGTACTTCGGCGCGACTGGCTGGCGGCTCGGCACGATCGCCATGCATCGCGAGAACGTGATCGACGAACTGATCCGCAAGCTGCCAAAGGAGCAGCGCAAGGAATTGCATGAGCGTTATGAGTCGATCACCACTGAACCGGAGAACCTGAAGTTCATCGACCGCCTGGTGGCCGACAGCCGTACCGTCGCGCTGAACCACACCGCAGGGCTCTCCACGCCGCAGCAGGTGCAGATGGTGCTGTTCTCGCTCTTCGCGCTGATGGATACGCCTGAGGCTTACAAGAACGCGCTCAAGCGCCTGATTCGCGGCCGCAAAGAGGCGTTGTACAGGGAGATAGGGATTTCGTTTGACGACAGCGATGTGAACCAGGTCGATTACTACACCATCATCGACCTCGAATTCCTTGGCAATCGTGCCTATGGGCCGGAGTTCGTCACGTGGCTCTTCGAGAACACCGAGCCCTCCGAACTGCTGTTCCGGCTCGCGAAGGAAGCACGCGTGGTGCTCTTGCCGGGACGTGGCTTCGGCACGCAACACCCATCGGGCCGCGTGTCGCTCGCCAACCTCAACGAGAGTGACTACAAGGCAATCGGCCGCGCGATGCGCAAGCTGATGGTGGAGTATGTCGAGCGCTATAACGCCGCAACGGGCAAGTCGCTCGATAAGAACAAGGTGCTTTGAGGCAACGGCGCTTCGAGAGAAGCGTCTGAACGAGCGTCAAACGAAAAACGGGCCACTGGGGGAAAAGTAACCCCAGTGGCCCGTTTCATCATCAAACGCCTGCTTTAGAACTTGTGGCGAATACCCACGCGTGCAGCGACCTGATTAGTCGTACCCTTGCCCGAGTTGCCGAAGTAGCTCGTGCTTGAACCTATTTGAGCCTGCACAGGTGTGCCCGCATTCGAACCCGACGCGTCTTGATAGATAGCCAGCGCGTACACATCGGTACGCTTGCTCAGCGCATAGTCCACGCTTGCATCGACCTGTTGCCACTTGCCTGTCGCCGCATCTGTGAGCTTCATGTACGTGTAGCCGAGGCCGCCGGTAAGGGCCGGCGTGAATGCATACTTGCCGCCGATTTCATAGACGTTGAACTTCGACGTCGCGCCCGTGATGGACTCAAAGCGCGTGTTGGTCCAGAGGCCGAACACCGTTGCAGCAGCAAACTTGTAGCTGGCGCCAATACCGAACGTGCGCAGATCCTTCGAACCACCCGTCGAGACGTTCGCAATGCTGGTGCTGAACGTCGGCGTCGACGAACCCGGGTAGTGGATGTCCGTGTAAGCTGCGCCGATACTGAACGGGCCGGTCGCGTAGTTCGCCCCGAAGCTATAAGCGCGCGATGAACCTTGCGTCGTGACGCCGGCGGTTGTCGTGGTGGGCGAACCCGAGAATGCGCCAGCCTGGTTCGAGAAGCCGTACAAGCCGCCAAATGTCACGCCGTGGAAGTTGGCGCTGCTGAACTTGATCGCGTTGTTGATGCGGCTCGACGTGAGCTGGTCGACGTCGTTGATGTGGTACGCGTAGTTGCCTGCAACCGTCTGGCCGCCGATGGAATACGAACCGCCGAGGTAATCGGTCGAGAACGAGTATTGCCGGCCGAGGGTCACCGAGCCGACATCCGACTTCGAAATCCCCACGAACGCTTGCCGGCCGAATTCCGCGCCGCCCTGGCCGAGCGTGCCGTTGCCGCTGTTGAAGCCATTCTCCAACGTGAAGATCGCCTTCAGGCCGCCGCCCAGGTCTTCAGCGCCGCGCAGGCCCCAACGGCTGCCTTGCGCTACGCCGTCGTCATACTTGAAGTTCTTCGAGCTGCCGTTGCCGACCATGCTGTGGTTCACATAGCTGATACCGGCGTCAACAAGGCCGTACAGCGTGACGCTGCTTTGAGCCTGAGCGGAAGTAGCCGATGCAGCGAATGCCGCCATTGCAGCAGTGGCGAGCAGTGTTTTACGGTTCAAAACGTTCTCCCTAAGCGTGGGTGTGAGTAAGTGACGTGAGTAAGTGACGCAACTAATCGGTTCAAGTAACTGATGCAAACAAGTGATGCACGGCATCGGACTCTGACGGTCCGTAGCTCGCGACGGGCGGACTTTATCGAATGAATATGTAAGGTATATGACAGTTGTTTTTAAGCTACGGCCAGAGAAAAAAATACTTCCGGCAAGCCTCTGGACCGGTTATTTGGCGAGCAGTCAGCCGACAAATCAGCCAACGAATCGACCCATGCAAAGCTGCTCGTCGAGCGGCTTGGTCCGGTATCGAAAGAGAGCGCGTAAGCGCGCTTTCGCCAGTCGTTGCGCTATGCTGGCGGCTCATCTTCAAGCCAGGGGCGAAGCGATGACCGAGAGCGTGATTGCGGAACTGGAAGGGCGCTTGCGGGACGCCATGCTCGCATCGGACGTGGATGTGCTGGATACGCTGCTCGCCGACGACCTCACGTTCGTCGACGCAACAGGCAAGGTGTGGAGCAAGGCCGATGACCTGAATGCGCATCGCTACGGGATACAGCGGATCGAGCGGCTGGAGATCAAGGAACAGACAGTGCGCGTGTACGACAAGAGCGCCGTGACGCTCACGCATGCGGCGCTAAGCGGCCAATTCGGCGGCGTGCCGCTCTCGGCCAACCTTCGCTACACGCGCATGTGGGTGGAGACGGAGAGCGGCTGGCGGATCGCCGCCGCTCACTGCAGCGTGCTAGCTTTTTAAGGCTGGCCCGGCGCTTGCCGACACAGCACGCGGCTTGGCCAGTTGCTCCTCCACTACAGCCTGAATCACAGCGCTTGCGGGCTGTGCCCCGACTGCTGCCGGGATCATCGAGCTGGCCGGCCGCGACTCATCCACGGCGGTGCGGCCGCCGTCCGCAAAGAACGTTTGCTCGGCGGCCTTGTTCAAAACCAGGATGCTGATACGCCGGTTAGTGGGTTCGTCGGCGACTGCCTTGTTGAGCGGCAATACATTGGCTAGTCCGCGTACTTGCAGGATCTTGCCTTCGTTCATGCCGCCGGCGATCAGCGCGCGGCGTGCGGCGTTCGCCCGTTCGCTCGATAACTCCCAGTTCGAATAACCTGCTTCACCGCCCGAGTACGGCACGGCGTCCGTGTGTCCGGCGATCGACACGCGGTTGTCCACGTCGTTTAGGGAGGCGCCGATCTGCGAGAGGATGGTCACCACGTACGATTCCAGCTTCGCGCTGCCTGAGGGGAACATAGGCCGCTTGAGTGAATCGACGATCTCTATGCGCAATCCTTCGCTTGTGATGTCAATACGAATCTGATCCTTGTACGCGGCCAGTGCTGGCGTGTGTTCGATCAACGCGCTGAGCTTCTGCTTGAGTTGCTGCAAGCGCTGCGCGTCGTCCTTGGCTGCGGCAGCCGCAGTCGCGCTCGCGGCCGCGGCCGCACGTTGGGCCGTCGTCGGCAACGGCTGAGGCTGGCTCTTGGTCGCCTCTCCCGGACGCGAACTGGAGAGATCGCGTCCACCGCCTTCGATCACGCTCGTGCGAGCGGCGCCGCTGCCGTCCTTGCCGCCGAAGACCGCTGAAAGCGGCGTGTTGAAATAGTCTTCAATACCCTGCTTGTCGTACTTCGAGGTCGAGCCGAGCAGCCACATGAGCAGGAAGAACGCCATCATGGCCGTCACGAAATCCGCGTAGGCGATCTTCCATGCACCGCCATGATGGCCAGCATGCCTGGACTTCCTCTTGCGTCGCACTACGACGGTCGGCGCCAGCACCGATTGCATGGGCTCGCGGGAGGGGATGTCAGCCATGAGCGAACCTCTTGGTGATCTGCGTGGTGCGGCTAATGTGCGCCGGGCAGGACAGGCTCGTCACGCCGACTTCGGTTGCTTGGTGGCGCGCACGGCGTCGTCGAGTTCCTTGAAGGTCGGACGATCCGCGGTGAACAGCACCTTGCGCCCGAACTCGACGGCAATCGCCGGTGCATAGCCGTTCATCGACGCGAGCAGCACGGACTTCACGCACTGGAACGGCTTGGCTTCGGCCTGTCCTTTTGCCGCCAGCAGATCGGCCAGCGGCCCAAAGAAACCATACGAGAGCAGGATGCCGAGGAACGTGCCGACCAGCGCGCCCGCGATCATTTCGCCGAGTATCGCGGGCGCGGCGCCCACTGAGCCCATGGTATGCACGACACCCATCACGGCCGCGACAATGCCGAACGCGGGCAGGCCGTCGGCCATCTTCTGGATTGCATCGGCTGCCAGCGATGTTTCCGCGTGATGCGTCTCGAGTTCTTCGTCCATCAGGTCCTGCATCTCGAGCGCGTTGATGTTGCCGCTCGACATCATGCGCAGGTAGTCGACAATGAATTCCAGCAGATTGTGATCGTTCAGCACGTGTTCGTACTTCTTGAACGTCGGACTGTTTTGCGGCGCTTCCACGTCGGCTTCGAGCGCCATCATGCCTTCCTTGCGCGCCTTCTGAAGCAGCTCGTACAGCAGCGCGATGAGCTGCACGTACTTTTCCTTCGAGTAGCCTCCCGCCTTGAACGCGCTGGGGAGGACCTTGAGGGTCTTCTTGAGCGTCGTAACCGGATTCGATACGACGAACGCACCCATTGCCCCGCCGAAGATGCACAACAACTCGAAGGGCTGGAACAGTGCGACCAGATGGCCGCCTACGCCTACAAAACTGCCGATCACCGACCCGATGACGACGACCCAGCCAATAACGACGAACATGCTCTCTCCGCTTGATTTTTTATGCTTCGTTTGAATGAAGCTGTCCTAGACCTTAACGGCAAGCGGGCCAGCAGATTTAGGGTAGAGCAGAGGTATCTTTTTCCTGATGTCGGAGGAGCACGGCAAAAAGGTCTGCCTGAGTAGCGATCGAAACAGCTTTGCCTAATCTTCAGATGATTGTGTTCGACGGACAACCAGGATCGCGGCGCGCCTTGGTTCATCGCCATTTTTTGAACCTGCGTCGCGCTGGATGCTCAATAGATAACAGGGACGAACAGGGTGCGGAACGTTTTATGCGTGCTTGGCCCGATACCCATTTACTACAGGCGAACCCTAGCGATGATTCAAACTTTCGAGCAAACCATCGACGGCAAGTCGGTGCAGTTCTGTGCAAGCATCGCAGACGGCGGCAGTCCGCAGCGCGTCATCATCAGCCGGGCGGATTCGGCGAAGTCATTGGTCATTGTCGAGGCGTCGGGGATCATTGGCGCGATCAAAGCCGAGGTCGAAGCGCCGGAAACGTTTGTCGCCGAAGCCGTGCGCAAGGCACAGCAGGAAGGGCTTATCGAGCGAGCGCTCGCATCGGGCGAAATCCTGACGACGACCCTTTAACTTGTATAGCATCGGCCAGAAAAAATACCCGCCTGCCTGAACGCAGGCGGGCATTTTTTTGGCTGTTCCGAGGCTGCAAAATCAAAGACGCGGCGTACCATTGTTCGGATCTGCAGGAACCACTGGCGTCGCGGAATCCGGACCATCGGGTGAGTCGGGATCGTCCGGGGGCGGTGGTGAATCGGGGTCGAGCAGTTCGTCGGGATCGGGTTCGATCGGCAAGTAGGTCGGGTCCGGCGGCGGCGTGGACATGTCCAGTTCCTCATTAGCGGCCTGCGGACCGCGCGTTGCACGACAAGTGCATAAAGAAGCATATGCCACACCAGACGCAACGAGCGTTCCCGGCGTGGTTCATTCGCCCATAGCGTGCCGGCATCATGCTCAGTGGCGAGTTCCCGTGCCGCATTTAACCGATACCGTCTCAGGCGCCTTATCGTCCTTATTGCCCTTGGCCCGTTTGCTCTCGACCACCCGCCGCGCGAGGACTGCAGCGAATAAAAGCAACGCCACCGATACCCCCGCCGACACCCTTACCCCCATCACGATCTGCGCGCTTTCCGCCATAACGGAATGACTCGCCAGCGCGCCGAATGCGGCTACGCCTATTGCGCCAGCCGCTTGCCGCGCCGTGTTCAGCACCGCCGACGCCGTGCCCGCCCGATCGGGCGCAACCGTGCCCAATACGGCGGTTGTCATCGCGGGGACGGCGAGCCCCATGCCCGTCGGTATCAGCAAGAAGGGCAACAGCAATGCAACCACGGGCGTAGACGCATTGACGAAAAGGAGCGCGGCAAAACCAGTTGCATCGATCAATGCGCCAACGATCATCGGCAAGCGCGAGCCGAAGCGCGCGACAACCACGCCACTCGCAAGGTTCGACAACAGGAACCCCCCGGTGAGCGGCAGGAACGCGAGCCCGGCTTCCAAAGGCGTATGGCCAAGCACGCGCTGCAGGTACAGGCTCAGCACGAACACCATGCCGTAATACGTGAGGTTCACGCAGATGCCAAACATTGTGGCCGAATTAAACGTCGGGTCCCGAAACAGCGCAGGCGGCAGCATGGGCGCTGACGCGCGCCGCTCGACCAGCACAAGTCCCACGGCCGCGAGAAGCGCCACGGCAATGCCGCCGATCACCAGCGGGTGCGTCAGCCCCAACGGCCGGAGCTCGATCATCGCGCCGACGAAGGCGGTCAGCGCAACGGTCGCGAGCACTTGCCCGGGCAAATCGATACCGCGCGCTTGCTGCTCGGGCTTTTTATCGGCGATCCATACGTAGGTCGCCGCGATGCCTGCCGCGCATAACGGCACGTTGACCCAGAAAATGCTGCGCCAGCCGAACGCGGCGATCAACAGGCCGCCCACGATCGGCCCGGCGGCAATCGCCACTGCGCCCGCTGCCGTCCACAAGCCCACGGCACGCGCCCGCAGGCCGCCGTCGTGACCGCAAGCCTGGTTGAGCAGCACCAGGGAGTTGGGCAGCATCGCGGCCGCGCCTATGCCCTGCAATGCGCGTGCAGCGACCAGTTGGGTCGCGTCCGTTGCAAAGCCGCAAGCGGCGGAAGCCACCCCGAACAGCATCAGGCCCGCGACGAACAAGCGTCGTGCGCCGAAACGGTCGCCGAGCACGCCTGCCGAGAGCATCAGCGCGGCGAAGGCGAGCGCGTAGGCGTCGACGGTCCACTGCAGGCCCGCCACGCCCGCGTGCAGGTCGCCTCCGATGCTCGCAAGCGCCACATTGACGATGGTGACATCGAGTTGAGAGACCACGAAACCCATGCTGGCCGTGGTGACGATCAGCGCCTGGCGTGTGCTCAGCCCGGTGCGCGAGGAGATATGGTTCGAGTTCATGGAGACCAGCTTATCGACCCGGAGCGTCCGACGTTTCCGTGATTCGTGAAATATGCATGCACGACTTTTCGGGAGCCGTGCGCGCCCTTGTGCGCCCGCTTAAAACACCTGAAATGGCTTCCGGGCAACACTTGTTCGAAAGTGTCTGACGCCGTTACGTGTCGGCACAAACAGTGACTTCGCGAGACATATTGAAAGCATTTGTGACGATCCGGCGACCGAGATTAAGAGTTTTCCGATGGATCAACCCGGTACCGCTCTGCAGAATTCGCGCGTCTAAAGCGGTCTCGTGGAGCCTCATGAGGCCCTCTTTGGTGTCTTCAATAACGTTATTTCAGTACGTCCCGAAGTCACCGTTTGCAGGTTCACGGGTCTCGCTATCATGCGCATCGCAATTCTTCAATCCGATCCACAGCACCGCTTCGTCGTCGGCGGAATCATCGAACGGCTCAACCATGTCTGCATTCCGTTCAGCGACGGTTTGTCGATGTCGAAAGCGCTGTCCCGTTCCACGGTCGACATGCTGATCCTCGACTGGCATTCCAGCGGCTTGTCCGGGCTCGACCTCCTGAAGTCGATGCGCTCGGGCATCGGCGAGCGTGTGCCGGTCATGTTCGTCTCGGCGGATGGCGGCGAGAGCAACGTGGTGCGTGCGCTGACCGCGGGCGCCGACGACTTCGTCACTCATCCCGTGCGTTCCGCCGAGTTCGGGGCACGCGTACAAGCGCTGCTGCGGCGGGCGTATCCGGCGAACACTGCCGCCATCACGGAACTGGGCCCGTATCGCTTCGGTATGAGCCAAGTCATGAGCGCCTTATTTGACGGGCCTCCGCGAGCGCGTTCAAAGTTGATCCAAAATTATTCCAAATCAATGTGTGCCGGTTTTCACCTCGATCCACTGTTGGCCTCGCACGTCGGTGTAGAGTTCGGTCATCGCGGCAGTGCTGTGTCCAAGGATCGCTTGTGCGAAGTCGGCGCCGTTTTGCTCTTTGTGCAGGCGCGCGGAGAGAGATCGAATCTCGTGGAACGATGTTGGCTCCAATCCTTCCGGAGGCACGTATTCCGAAGCGGCTCGCGCGCGTCGCAGCGCATTCCCGATTGATTTTTGGGAAACTTGCGCGCCACGCTTTGTCTGGAAACCTTCGATCGAAAAATGGACGAGATACTGGCTGGCGGCGCGATCGCGGCAGCGCGCGACGATCGTCCCGAGCGTGGTGCCGTTCAGCATCACGCTTAACGGAATCTTTAGGCGTTTGCCGCCTTTCTTCTGCTCGACCCACAGGAAGCCGTCGCGAGCGTCATCGAAGCGCATCTTCTGAACATCACTGATTCGCTGGCCGGTGATAAGCGCAAGCATCATGGCGTTTTGCAGCGGTGTTTCAGCATGCTTTAGGAACAAAGCAAAGTCTGCCTCGGTCATCCGTGCGCGTTTCACTCGAGTCTTAGGCTTGAGTACTGAGGCAACTGGATTCTGTCCAACTTTGATCAGGCCATGCTGAATAGCATCGCGGAACACATCCTCCAGGCGCCGCCGCATGACCTTCGCGCTCCACGGTCCACGTTCCTTCACGGCAGCCTTTATCATGTCGGCCGCGTCCTTTGGCGTGAATTGATCAAGTGCCTTCTCAGATCTCTCATCAGCGCGTATAGCGTTCAGCGAAGACTTCATGGCGTTCAGTGTGTTTTTCTTGCCTTCCGACGCGTAGTCTTTCTCATAGTCGCTACAGAATGACCGCAGTGTTTTTTTGCTCTCGCTAGTCGCGGCGACCAGGTCACGATCTTCACGCCGACGCGCCATTTCTAGATTCGCCAGCTTTACTTGACGCTTCGCCTTCTCCAACTCGTAGCCTAGGCCTACCGTCTTTCCGTTTTCTGGGTTGCGAAACCAGAAATACCCCTTGGTGTTCTGGTAGAGGTTCGTCGGCCAACTACGGCGCGCGGCCTGTCGTCTACGTGCGTTCAAAGCATCCTCTCAAGCAAGTCGGCGGTCGCGTCGATATATTCGGCGCTCGGCTCGACAAAGTATGTGCGTCCGACCTTCTTTGGATGCGGACGGATGCGGCCGTCATGGATCCAGCGAAGCAGGGTGTTGGCGTGCGGCCTATACTTTTCGCCGAAGACCTCGACGGCCCACTCAGATACCGGTATCAATCGCGCCATGCTTCCTTCCAAGGTGAGTTGCTGTGATGCGCAATAGCGCGTCCGCGTCTATATGCTGCTTCAATCTTTTTGCTCTCGGCACCAATCGCAGTCGCGCGCCGGCGTGACGCCATGCGGACAGGGTTTATGCGCGTCTTCGTATGCGCGCTCTGGTTCGTCCCAGCTATCTTCATCAGGTGCCATTGAATTCCCCGTTGCCCCGCTAGTAGCGGGAGTTACTCAGCCTAGCCGTTTAAATTCGATGACCCATACCGACGGGTCAGTGTCCCAGCCATAGCCGCGTGCGGCGTTGAGGCGGTCCCACAACGAGCGATACCAATCGAGCGGCCAAGTGGCATCCTCCGGACAGCCTTCGGCCCATGCATCGTCCTCGCTGATGTCCTGCAGCCGCTCGACGCGCACGCCGGTAACTTCCAGGAGGATGCGCGACACCCAGCGCGGCATATGAATCGACGGACGCCACACCGGCTGCTTTGCCTCGTACGGGCGCAGGCCGTCTGCGGCGTACACCAAGGTGCCGTGTTCGCGGGCCTCCTCGACGTCCAGATCGTCAGGTTTCAGATAAGGACCACGCTGAACCCGGTAGTCGTCGCAATACCAGGTCTCCCGCACCCACAGGTTCTGTCCTTCGCTGTATGGGCAGCAAGCGGCCTTTGGGCCTAACGCCCGAGCGTCGACAATGCCGGCTGTTTTGATAACGCGCCGCGTTTGCGTCTTGCTGCCGTCGAGCAACGCGCGCACCATGGCGCCGCTGAATAAAATCGGGCCCTCTTTCATCTCCGCTCCCTCTGCTGTGGTCACTTCAGTTCTTTCTCGGCCTCGGCCAGAGCGGCATTTAGCTCCGTCATGGCATCGTGCGATCCGCCCTTGTCGGGATGGGCAGAACTAGCGAGCCGCCTGTATGCAGCCCGAACAATCTCCATGTTCCGCTCACCGGCATGGAGTCCAAGCGCCTCGCGCCACGTGCGTTTGGCCTCGGGTGACGGCAACGCCGTGAATCCTGTGAACGCCGCCTTCATCATGTCGCCGGTTCCCCACCGAGCAATCCCGCGCAGCGCGTCGATTGTCTTCACGATGGCCTGCATGTTGTGCTCGACCCAATCCCATCGATCGCACGCGAAGCTCATCGACTGGCCGTCATAGCTGAAATACACGGCAACGCCTTCGTCCTCGATCTTCTTGTAAGTCGCGTAGGGCAAGCCGTCCTGGCGCAGCGGGATATTCGTCGAGATGACCAGGTTACGGCCACCGAGCCGGCGCACCTCGGCAATCAGTTCATCACGTGCCAAGGCGAACGAGGTTTCGAACTTCGCGCGTGCCCGGCGGTAATGCTCGGTCCGCTTGCGGCCGGTCGGCCAATGCAGCGGGTATGCGGTGATAGTCATATCGGTTTCATTCTCCCTTCCCAACTTGTAAGAGGAGCTTGCACGTTCCCGCTTCGTTGATGCGCAATAGCATCTATGTGCTGCGTCATGCTAGGATTACCCCACGAGCGAGGGTGGAATGCAGACAGAATTTCGCATTGGATCTCATAAGTACGTGTGCAGCGCTGTGCCGCTGATCCGCGGACGTTGGCGGGCTAGCATCACTCACACTGACCATTCAGTAGTGCCGCCTAAAGAAACCCGATTCGAGATCGCTGTAGTTCATCAAAACGAAGACCAGGCAGTTGCCCACGCAGAAACGATCGCTACCGGTATGGCAAGAAAGCACATCGGATAGGTTCAAGAAGCTCGCCGAAAACTGTCATCCAAGACGCTGTCGAGTCGAACGAAGTCTCAAACTTCATAGTTCCCTCGCAAAGCTAGCGTGACGATCTACTTCATTCCAACCACCACAACGGCATCTGTATTGCTCGCCTCGCGGGGTGCCGTCGTCTTCGCCGTCCTCGACGCCGATGATGTTCTTGCGGTGGCCGCACTTGATAACCCAGTCGCCACCGTCCTTGCTGAACCGCTTTGCGACGTGAAATTCATCGAGGGTCATTTTGGATCTCCGCCCATAGACGATGCAAGGAGGGCATCAAGCGCAACGTCTAACTTTTCGCCGCCATCTACGAACGCATTGTGCAAATCCGCCTCAGGACCAAAATCACCGAAACCCGCGCGAATCAGCCTATATCTCGCCGCACATCGCTGATCATCCGTCAGCACGTTCGCGGCGGGACTGGCAGGGGCGGCGTCTTTCTCCGCTGCGATATAACCAGCCGTGTAACCAGCGTGCCATTCGTCGGTATTGGCTACTGGCGCGCTTCCAGTGGTCGGAGCGGTGGAGATCCAACGGATTTCCTCACGGACGTTGGAGAGCATCTCCTGTTCGGCCGCATCGAGATCGGCATTGGTTACGCAATCCGACATTTCGCCGTTATACGGACGCCGGAACCGTTCGATGACGTTTCGATAGATATTGAAGGCATCTACGACGCCGGCGAGATTCCCATACTTCTTTTCGTGCGCTTCACGCATTTTCTTAGCGTACGGATGCTCGTTTTCAGGCGGCTTGCGCCATCCCGGAAGCTCGCCTGCCGCTTGGTCCGAGATCGGTGAGGGGGTGGTCATTTCGTTACTCCTGTTCGAGTTATCTGTCCGTCGCCAACGCGCAGCGTCACCACTAGACCGGATCGGGCTGCAACCAGGCTCATGACCGTTTCAAACACGGCGTGCTCAAGCTGTGCGCTCGGTTTTGCGGATGAGCAATACGCATCTATCGCGCGGTGAGCGGCGCGGCCTAGTGGATCGGCGGTCATTTACAAAAGCTCCATTTGTTCGAACGGCATGCCGGGCCAGAAGAACCAGCCTTTGATTGCGTTCTCGCGCCATGGGATAACCTGAAAATTGTGCGGCGCATGCAAACCGCAAACGATCTTTCCGTCAAGCGGCACGATGTGATCGACGACATGCAACACCCCCGTTTCGCGCGTAAGGCGCTTTGCTTCGCGATAGAACGGGCGAATATCAGCCAAGCGCACCCACGGCGGCATCGCACGCCGCTCACGCATGCGCCGGCGGCGCCCGGCCGTCTTGCCGGAAACAATCAGCGGAGCGCGGCGCTTTACAGGCACGAACAACGGTCCGGCGTGGTGGCCGCCGATCAGATCGAGTGGCATCTCAGTTATCCACAGGCAACGGCCGGACGTGCCCAGTCTTCAGGTTGACGAATGCGCCGCACCAGCTGAGACGGCCGTGCCGGAAAAACTCCCACAGGATCCCGAGCGCCGGCGTCACGATCGCCTGATTGATGAAGAGTTCTTGCCGCTCGAGCGCTTCGGCCAGCCCGCAACTCGGCGTGTCATCTTCCGGGATCGTCGTATCGATCAATTCGGGCAGCACCGCATAAGGCCAACGCAGCGGCGTACTGCCATCCTCGACGGTCGACTTGTTATGCCCGAATATCACCTGGCCATCGCTCGCCCGATTTCCCAGATCCATCACATACCCGGCCGCGCGAGAAAGGGCCGGCTCAAGCTTTGCCCGAGCAGCTGCGCTGTCGACACACATAATTGCGATGCCCGGGCCCACGTGAATCACCTCTTGCAAGCTGGCCGGAATTGGACGCGCATGCCAGTCGAGTCCGAAGAAGGCATTCAACCGGTGCACAAGTACGACGCTCTTGTACTGGCCAACATCGGCCGGGCTGAACATCTGGCGGCCGATGTTCGCCTCGCTGACCGTGTCGCCGTCGAAAGCCGTCACGTGCAAGCCGGGATGCCCGAGCGCCGTAAGCGCGTGATTGAGCCGCGCCAAACCAGTGAGCATCTGCGAGCCATTGCCGCCGCACCCGATCAGCGCGATGTTCACGCGCCGGTCGAGGAAATGCGCGGGCGTTATGTGCGTCATGCCGGCTCCGGAACCTTGAAGACTGCGGCCGCAGGCACTTTCAACGGAATGAACATGCCGAGCACGCAAAGGCGGAACGCGACGCTTGGCGTGCCATCGGCATCGAGGCCGCCGAGCACCGCGGAGATCTTCACTTCGCCGGCGTCGTCCGTGTCGTCCTGCAGGCTGAAGTACGCCATTCCAGCGCCGTGACTGTGAATGTCGATCGCAAGCGACTCATTCGGCGCAAGCACTGGCCGATCGAACGTGATCGCGCCCGGTGTCGCTTCCGACACGTGAAGCGCCTTGTACGCAAGCTCTTGTTTGTCGTGGTCCCATACGATCCACGCTGCGTGCTCGTTCGGCAGCGCACTGCGCGCTTCCTCGGCGAATGCCTGGACGAAGGGGAGCGCGACGCCGAGTCGGCCGAAAGCCAGTTCGATCTTCGGCTCGATGTCGCCATACGGTGGCCGCGGGCTTGTTCCGGCATGAGCAGACAAGCGCTGGATTACGTGCAGCCATGGACGCCGCACCTCGACAAAGACGCCTTCGGCCGTCATCAAAAAGCGATGGCCTACTTCGAGAAGCGGCGCGAACTTGGCGTGCTTTGGCACGGCAACGGTCGGAGCGCTGTCGAACAACGCGATGTCGAGCGGCAGGGATTCGTCATCCTCGGCGGCTGCGATCGCTCGCGGCTTTGCGCGCGCCAGCTCGTCGGCGACGCCAGACGAAAATTGCTCGAGCGCAGTTGCGATGTCCCGCAACCCGGCTTGCGTGGCGTTCTGAAATGAAGCGAGTAGCTTGTCCATCGTGTCAGTCCTCATTGGTGCTGGAGCCGATCGCTTTCGCGAGGGTTTGTTTCGCGTCGATCATGCGGTCAAGTGGGAATTCGGCGCCGTCGAGCAAATCCAGCCACAGACGTTCAGCGCCCCCGCGCCTGTGGATAAGTCGGTCGTTGTTCGTGTGAGTGAAGCGACTGCGAAAGAACGCGTCTTCGTATGGCTTGATGCTGTCCGTATTGATTGCGTCAGGCGTTTGCACGTTGCCCACGCAGATCTCGCCACCTTCCCAAACGTTGTAATACGGCGCCGTGTAGAGCTTTGTTGCCGGGCCAGGTCGCGTGTTATCGCGTAATGCGAACACGGACCAGCTCGTGCGATTGACGATGAACACGAGCGGCGGGTGGGCGGCGTCGCCGGCACGTTCGCCGATCTTGTCCTTGCTGTTGAACCACACGCGGCGCGTGCATGCGGGCACCCACCAAGCGAGCTGGTTCGGCGCGAGATACACAACTCGGTCGTGGATAAATCCGCGATAACTCGTTTTCCGGGCCGCAAGGTCGGCGATGTCCGCCAGCTGGTCGAGCGTGATCGGCACGCCGGCCAGCAGCGTCGGCTTGCCGTCGACCACGCGCGCGCTATGTTGAGTCGCGTAAATGAGGTGTGTGCCCTGCGCACGGTAGAAAAGGAGCGCGCTATCCAGTGCGAGCTCAACATCGTTTTCGTGGGCAATCGAGACGGTGCTCATACCCGCACCTGCACGCGAGCCTGCGGCGATTGGAATTCATCCCTGTCGAAAATCGAAAGGACGTGCTCGACCGCCTTTGCGAGCAGCGCCGTTGATTCCATGCGCTTCAACCAATCGGCAATGTCGGCGCCGACGATCTTCAGCGGAGTAACTGAAGACGCGATCACGTATTCGCCTTCCGACGCTTGGTGCAAATAGTCATCGACAACGCGACCGACGATGTCGTCTCCACTCCATCGGACGATCAGGCCGAAATCAATTAGGTCAGCGCCAACGTCTTCCGACCGCACGTCGGCGAACGGGCCATAGAACCGGGCGATGTTCCAAACCGTGTCCATCGCGTCGACCACTTCGCGGGCGAACGGATCACGGCCGGCAGCGAGTACGATTTGACGGCGGGTAAGTACACGCCGTGGTGCCGCCGCCCATTCAGGCATGCCGTCGAAAAACTGCGCGCGGGTAAAAAAGTCGTTCGTTTCGAGTAGCTCTTCGACGCTGTCGTATCCATTCAATTCGGCCGCTTGCGCCATCGCCTCGCGTTCGTCCGATTCACCGTACCAGTACATGTATTCCGCGAGGCTCAAGGTGAAGCCTGGAGTGCAAACGGAGGGCAGCATGCCAAATGCGTCCTGAAGCGTCGCGAGCACCGTTTGACCAAGGCCAGCACGGATAGCTTCCAGCTTTTCCATACCGCGCCCGATCAGGATTTCTCGACATGACACCGGGCCGTTTGCCGTCTGAATCAGCGCCCAAAGGTGTTCTTCTCTGTGCTGCGGGAAACCGTGCTCCGGTGCCTGCTCGATCCGCAGGTGCCAATCGAAGAGGTTCATCCCTTCAGTGATCCGCTCCCACCTACGCGAAAGTGCCGTCTGTATCAGCGCGATTTCAGACTTCGGCCTTTGGCGAACGTCGCTCTCGGTGATGACGCCCGAGTCGAGCATCGAAAGCGCGAGCGGATGCGAAAACGATTCGGCCGACCGGATCGTATAAACAGCGGGCACATCAGCGAGTGACGGCAGCGCGAGAGCAGAAAAGGTCATGGCAACACCGGCATATGAGAAACAGGTAACTGCAGACGCACGCCGGCGGCACGCTTCGTCGCCACTACATGGAGCTTCTCCGCAACGCGATCGTTCACCAGGTGCATATCGACGCAATGGGTCGTCGAAGGTGAGAGCGGGCCGCGTTCGAGCTCGGCGCGAATCTGATCGAGTGTCACAGCGCCGTTCCTTTAGTTCCAACGGCCCGGCGGAACGTGTACACGTTCTTGTTGCCGACGACATCGGGACCTTCAATTTCGGCGTTGACGATTTCCGGATACGTATTGCCGTAGAAATCGCGAACCTGCTGAAGGGAGAAACCCGGCGACGGATCGGTGAGCTTCGCGCCGTTGTAGCGAAACTCGCGAGCGAGTGTTTCGGTTTTCACGGTGTGGGTCCTTAGAGAAGGTCGACGCCGTCGTCTTCGGCGGCGGGCTGCGCGTTGCTGGAATCCTGCTCACTGGTTACTGCAGGCGTTTCGGACGTGGCGGGCTCGGCGTCGGCATCGATCCCGGGAATTTGGGTTTGACGCGGATCGACCGGCAGTTCGTCGGCAGCGCTAGCGTTGCCGCTCGAATCAGTCGGCGCCGGCGTTTCGGTGGCACGCTTGGGGCCGCGCTTGCCCTTCGGCGCAGGAGCAGGAAGTGCAGTGGGCGTCGACGCGTTTCCATTTGCGGCGCTAGCGGCGCGCGCCTGGTCGAGCACAGACAACGTGCTCGGTTCATAAATCTCGACTGCCGCTGCAAAGTCGCGGTCCAACTCGTCGGGCTTGGCGAGGATGGAAAGCGGGTAGAGCGTTTTTTCGCCCTTGGCGTCGTCATTGGCGCGCGGGGTTACGTTCACGCGCAATTGATCGCCTTCAGCAGTGATCAAAAGCGTGAGCGTTGTCTTTTGCGCCAGCGGGTAAAGTGATGCGAACAGGGACATGGTCACCTCGTGTTGTGCTGCGTTGAATCAGGCCGCAAGGCCGTCATAATTGCGATCGGCGAAATCAGCATCGCCGGGGTATCGATCAGACCCATCGGCGCGATGCCAGCAAAACAAGCTGCCGCGACGATGCATGAAGTGGTAGCCTGCGCATGTGCATCCCATAGCGCGCGTATCGCGCTTCATCATCCATGCGTCAATGCGAAAGCTGGAAGAACCGCAGTCATGGCATCGCGGTGGCCGGGTATGTTCTTCGGGCTTCAGCCGCAGCACCTTTCGCTTTTCGCACTTGCGGCATCGACAGTGATAACGCGACACAGCAAAGTCCTCAGTGGTTAGCGCGATGTGCGGCGCGCGTGTTGTTTGTTGCCGTCTCTCCGAGCTGTCACGCCTAGATCCACCGCGGCGTTCCGTGCAGGGGCGTTCTTTCAGTGCGAAACAGGCCACTGGATGTTGCGTTCCGCTGCTTTGATACGCTTCAATTCTTCACGCTCGTTGATCGCACCGCCGCGAACTAGCCAGCACGCCACAACGCAAAACAGAAGCAGGAGAGCACTAAGGACTGCTATCAGGTTTGTGTGCATGGTGAGCCTTTGCGGGAGATTGATTTATGCGCAGCGAGTTACAGAGCAGCGCTCGAATTTCGCCTTCTGATAATCCTGCTCGGCGGACATCGCGCACCAGACGGCGAGCGCGATCAGTGCCAGCGCCCAAGCTTTCAGGTATGCCTTCATTTCCAGATCGCTCCGGCCGGGATGGCAACGCACAGGAACCAGACGACGCCCACGCAAACGAAGAGGCCATAAGCACCTGCCTTCGTCAGCTTTGCGTGAACGCGGTCGCACGAGTGGAGCAGGGCGTTATCGCAGGAAGCGCGGTTCATGCTGCACCCGCCGCAACAAAGACTTCTAAACGCTCGTTAGCGCGCGTCGTGCCTTCGCCGGCGACGCCGTCACGCTCGTTCAGCAGCGCCCATTCGATTTTTTGCTCTGCCGACATCAGGCTAAGCGCGTTGCTGATAATTCGATGCGCCGCCCGAAGCTCGGTCACTGCGTCCCTCTCGGCCATCATTCATCCCCTTGATTCGAATCTCGCCGTGTTCGGTGAGTGCATGGGATGAATATTAGCGAACACTAAACTACAAGTAAAGTAAAAACTAAACCAGCATCCATCTAATTTGTAACATCAGCAACCGCAGGATCTAAGGAGGATTCGGGACGTAAAAAAGCCCGCAGGGAAGCGGGCAAAGGAGGAGACCAACGATGAAAAACCCGCAGTGAACAGCGGGCGCAGTCATTATGCTGCACCCATTTAAATAGTGCAGGAAGCCGACGGC
The DNA here is from genome assembly GCF_018449515.1 of Caballeronia sp. dw_19. Taxonomy (GTDB): domain Bacteria; phylum Pseudomonadota; class Gammaproteobacteria; order Burkholderiales; family Burkholderiaceae; genus Caballeronia. The sequence goes on from NZ_JAAVUQ010000002.1 coordinate 39,551, forward strand.
TCGCAGTCTCGCGCACCAATCACCCAGCCGCGAGCAGGCCGAGGCAAGTAACAGCGAGGAGCAACAAGGTGATCCCGATCACGATGTCATATGAGCGCATACCTGTAACCAAACGTAACCGAATTAGAGCGATCATAGGCTCAATCGGCCATAACGAAAGTCAGTAACTGCAAAATGTTAAGCGAAAAAAAGCCTGCACGAAGCAGGCTTAACGTTCAGCAAAGTCTTTGAATTCACGACCTGGTGCGCTCGGTACTATTTTTTATTGGCCGGCGCATTACCCTCGGAAGGCAAGCAAATAGTAAGCATCGCGGAGCTTCGCGCATACACCTACTTGCACCTATTCAGGATTCGCGTAAAGGCGCCGTTATCCGCCGAACAAGAAAAGCCCGCAGGGTCACGGGAGACGGCGGTTACAGACCAAAAGGCCGAGTAGTGCGCTCAAAGTCCTCGTCAATTAGACGAATCTGCTATCGTTTCCGGCCTGCGCGAACGCGCACGTCTGGTCGAAGCGATCAAGAATCGCGAGCACGGCATGCGCTCGTTGCAGTTGGGATGGGGAGAGGTGATTCAAGCCCATTAGCAAGAAAATGCGCTCGCGCCAATAATTTGATGTCAGCACCGGATTGGTCTCTATCTCCGGGAGCCACGTGCCGAGGATTGCCTCGATATGGGCCAGCTCGTCGTCAACAAGGTTGTCCATGGAATTCCCCGGCGTTTGTTGCTTTTGTATGTTTATTATGTTTAGAAAATCAACAGAAACACAATAGGGACTTGTGCCTTATGGGGCGAACGGTAAGCCTGCTGCAACGGCTGACCGCGGACAATCAATAGGCGAAAAAAAGCCCGCACAAGGCGGGCCAAGTTGGACACTGCGCCGCGCTGAGACGCGGCATCAACATTATGCATGTACAGCCCTTGTCCACGAGACCAGACAATAAAAGCCCCGCTCAGGGCGGGGCTTTTCGGGGGCGCGGTGTTAGACATTGATATGTCGCCGTCACGCATAAAGGAGGCCATCAACAGTCGCCGATGTAAGGCTGCCGCGATGTACGATCCAAATGTCACGTCAGGGACCTCTGTCCTTGGTTGGCAGCGTCCAAATCAACACCCCTACGGCCACAATCGCTAACAAAACGGCTGCTGATCCTGCAACCACCAAGACGTTGAATATCGAGTCTCGTCGAGCTTCGGCATCCAACGCGTTTAGAAGTGGGCTATCGCTCTTCTCTACCGAGCGCTCGCTAGTCGTGCGCTTACTACGTCTCATGCTTCGCCGCCGCTGCGATCTAGGAGCGCTCCTGCGCCCCGTGGTGGGTCTCGGCTCGAGACTTAGATCGCTATTATTCCGCGAGGCATGCGACTCACTTCACCCTCTGTCCCACTTCAGAAAGTAGTACCGGCGTTTTCGATCGCTTTCGACATCGCGAAGAGTTGCATTAATTGCTCGTCGCCATTGGCTTTGTCGGATCGGTGTCGGTCATGTTGAAGCTATTGCACAGGGCATCATTAGAGCCCCATACCGTACCGGCCTTCACTCGGTCGTTTGATTCTTGGCAGGACATCCAATCGCTCCGTTTGCCTAGTAGATATTCAAGCCTCGCGAAGAATACCTCGTAAATTGCAGTTCCTTGGATCGGCATTACTCCGCCTGGGAGTGTAGTCGCGCTTGCTCCGCCCCCGCCTGTAGGCATGCCAAACACGGGGGAGGCGGCGGAGCCGACTGTTGCTTGTACGCGAGTGGCCCCGTTCGCCGGTGATGCCTTAACGATCCAGTAGTCGGTCCCGAATGATGCGGCGAAGACCAGGTAGATAGACCAGCTACGGTTGGCAATCACTGAATCATCGGTCCAACTGATCGCGAAGTCGTTTCCATCGGCGAGCCTAAACAGTTTCTCCGAGGCGGAAAAGACCTGATCTGGCGAAATGTCAGCGTAGTCGCGCCGGGTAGTTGATAAGAATTCATCGCGCGACATTGGCGGGTGGGCCACGCCACAGCCTGATATAGAGGCGACGGCCAGTACGAGTGAGATAATTTTTGTTTTCATAGGTTACTTTTGCTGTCGAACAGGCACTAATTGGGCGCGCCTCGTTCGAGGCCCCGAGCTGGGCTTCTGGCCCGAAATCCAACCCTAAAGCCTGTTGTCGTTCCACACGGCGCGGCCGGCAATCATTGTTCTGTCATCGGGCGGCAATACTTTGTCGGGATGCGCAATCTTGTCAGGGTTGTCGCTGCGCATGATCCAGGCTTGAGCCCCAATCGATGGGTGATAGTCGCGCACTAGTCGCTTTAATACCAACCCGTCATCGGGCTTGCAAATCAAGTACACCTTTCCGTCGAGCGGCGTCGTGTCTGCCGTATTTACAAGCACGACACATCCATCCTGAATGGTGGGCGCCATGCTGCCGCCAGCGGCATAGATGATCCGCGCGGAGTGTTCGGGGACGCCAAAGTCACGCAGGCTTGATCGTTTGAATGCCAATCCGCCCTTTACTACGACGTGATCTTGGAAGCGACCCTCGCCGCATGCTGCGGCCATATCAAGTTGGGGCACGAACGCGAACTCGTCTTCTGTTGGGTTAGGTAGTTCTCTTTCCACAAGCTTACGAATATCGCTGGATTTTGAAGCAAAAGAAAGCGATTGTTTTGTATCTGTAATCGTCGGATTGACATTCGCAGCGCTTTCTGCCGCGTCGCCGTCACGGAAGGGTCTGTCTAAATACCCTTCTCCCATTCCATAGTCTTTCTCCAGCCGGCGAGCTGCCTTTTCGCCAAACGATGCGCCGCCCAAAAGCTGCGAAAAGTAGCTTTTCTCTTTTTGCGGAATAGCGTGGGTCTCGGTCCATATCCTCAGCCGAGCCCGGCGGATTTCATTGCTCTTCATACCGGAAGTTTAGACGACTCTAAATTAGTATTCACTTGACCGTGGGTTTAGTTGAAACTAAACTGTGGGAATGAACCTCAAGACCTACATCAACTCCGGAAAGCGCGGCACTGCCAAGGACCTTGCGAAGCGGTTAGGAGTTTCGCCATCCTATCTTTCGCAGATGGCGTCTGGTCTTGCGCCCATTTCACCAGAAAGGGCGGTGCGACTCGAAGAAGAGACGCACGGCGCCGTCGCGCGGCGCGACACCTTCCCGGACAACTGGCGCCGCATTTGGCCCGAGATCGCCGGTCCCGAAGGTTGCTTGGCATCTCGCGCAACGGAGGCAGCGTAATGGCACCCAAGAATTTATACGCGCGGTTTGTCCGCTGGTCTATGGCGCTGGCCAAACAAGCGCGCAGCGCCACAGGCACGCGCGAGATCGATGCCACCGATCTTTCCTCGGTCGCCAGCGGAATGTGCCTTGCGACAGTTCGCCGGGATGGTTCAGCCATCAGGCCGCAGGCCGTTCCCCGCACTGAAGTCGAATCTAACAAGGTGGTCATCACGTTTCCTGCGGATTGCGTGCTGGTGGATGAGTCTGTACCAGGCGGACAAAAGCGGTGGGCGCTCCATCTTCGACCCGCCGATACGGATGGCCTCCAGCTGGGGAAGTTAATGGATGCCATCGACGCGCAGTTAGCGAAAAAAAATTCGTGAAAGACGGAGCAATCTGAGCCGCACCCTTCGCGCGAGGTATCTCACCTCCCCGAACGGATGGATCGGACGAGATTCGAAGAAATGCCGATGATCGATTCGATAGATCTTTCGAAAGCAACGGATAGCTTGGCTTGAATAAGGGTCGTTTCTGGGGAGTCCCATCCGATTGACTCAATTGCAGATTGAAAATTAATAAGGAGTTCGGTTTTTTGGGCTTCTAGTGAGTCGTCGATCGCGCCGCTGTTGCAATGGGCGATTGCAAGTGCTAGTGCGCTGACATGCTTCACCGCAGCCGCCTCGGCCGCTATTTGGATTTGTTTGTCATCGTTCATGGGGTCTCCGGTTCAAAGTTGTTTCATGGTGTGGGAGCCTGATTCTGCCAGAGGCTTGAGACCCCGCCCAATTACTGAAAGGAGCGCGCGTGCTTACTGCGACTGAGTTGAAAGAGATACGCGCTGTGTTGTGCGAGATGGCGGCCCGAGGCTGCATCGGCGCGCAAATGGATCGAGCCAAGAAGGATTTGATTGACCAGTTTCTTGCGTTGAGAGCGGCGACAGCGAAGCCAGCAGCAACAGCGAAGTAATCGACGAAGGTCCTTCGGCCGGGTTCACCCGATCTTCTGAAGGACTACTAAGTCGCCGCCCGTGCGGTCCGAGGTTCCCGTTTTTCATTTTTGTTTTACCCCGTGTTGTTTTTGTTGTTGATGCCACTTTAGCGGCGCCAACCGTACGAAGAAACATTCGATTGAGGTCACTTTGAACACAGCCGACGCAGCACACGCAGTAGCGCACGACTATCCCCACGGTGGAACTGACGCACTGGCTTCACGCATGGGTCTTTCCTCGGGCGCTCTGTTGCGCAACAAGGTGAACCTGAATCGTTCACCCGATAACCGCAACGTCTTGACGCTGGCAGAAGCCGTGAAGATGACCAGTCTGACTGGCGACGATCGAATCCTTGAGGCTTGGGCGCAGGAACGCGGCTACGCCCTCATTGAGATTCCGACTGCCGACCACTGCTCGGATAGCGCCGTGCTTGAGTTGATGGCAAAAACATGGGAGACCAACGGCGACATCGGCAAGGAGGTGAATCGCACGTTCGAAGACAACATCGTCCAGCAGCACGAAGTCACGCGAATCAAAGATCGAGTGTTCACCCACATCCGCGCTCTGTTTGGTCTGGTCGGGCGCATCGAAGGCATGACGGAGCACAAATGAGAGCAGCCCAAACCCAAATCGATGCGTACCACGCTATGCCTGGTCGCCAGTTGAGCGCGCAGAAGCAAATGGTCCTCGACCTGTTCATGGCGCACACCACGATGCTCACGCGTCGCGACATTGCCGACCGCACGAACATGGCGATGTCGAGTGTGTGCGGCCGCGTGCGCGAGCTGCTCGACGCCGAGATGCTCGCGGTGCGCGGCAAGCGTGAATGCATCGAAACCGGCGTGATGGTTGAGACGGTCGGCCTGCCGCTCGAGGTGACGGCTTGAGCGTCAAGTTAATGACTGCGGTGTTCGACCGGTATCCCGAGGGCGGCGGCGAGATGTTGGTTGCGCTGAAGTTGGCTGACCATGCCGACGATGATGGCTCCCACATCTATCCGTCGATCAAATATATCGCTGAGAAAACGCGCCAGTCACCGCGCGCGGTTCAGTACCAGATTCGCCGCATGGAGAAGACCGGCTTCCTCATTCTGGTTGCTCACGCTGGCGGCGGTCGTGGCAAAGCGCGCGAGTATCGGATCAGCCCGGCATGGATAAACGGTGCAGAACTTGCACCCATTTCCGATGGTTCAAAGGGTGCAGAAAATGCACCCAATGGAAAGGGCGCAATTCCAGCAGGAAAGGGTGCAACTGACGACGGAAAGGGTGCAAACCAGAGCGCTAAAGGGTGCAATAGCTTTGCACCCGAATCATCAGGAACCACCACTGAATCATCAAGGAACCATCAACCTGCGCGGCGTGCGCCGCGAGTTGCGTTGCATGCCGAGCTTTTGAACCTTGAACTTCCCGAAACCATTCCCTTCGACGTTTGGGACATGTGGTGCGAACACCGCGAAGCGAAAGCGAAAGACGGTGATGCGCCATGGACACGACCGGCCGCAAAGGTTTCGATTAAGCGTCTTGTGAGGCTTTTTGCGGACGGCCAAAGTCCCGAAGCCACGATCGAAGAGGCGGTGCTTCGTGGCTGGACCGGCTTGTTCCCGGTAAAGGTTCAGACCGTCGGCACGCCGGGCGCCGCATCAGCTCCGGATAACTGGTGGAAGACGGAAAGCGGTTATCTGGCGCGTGGCCAGCAACTCGGCATCGATCGCTCGAAATTCAAGTTCTTTGAGCAGTTCAAAGCGAAGGTGTGCAAGGCGTCCGGCCCAGGCGAATGGATGGAAGATCTGTTGCGCACGGTGAGCCGCGAAAGCGAGGAGCGGTACGAGGCCATGTACGCGTATTTCAACGACATCCCGCGCGATAAGCCTGCGGAGGCCGCATGAACACCTGCCGCACATGTCAGCACGCCAACACGAAACCCGGCCACACCGCGATTTACAGCCGCGGCTTTCGCAACTGTGCGCACTTGCCGACGTACCAGTACGTCTCGGGAAGCGCCGAGTGCCGTCTCAATCCGCCGAAATGGGAACAGAAGCAATGAAAACATTCACGGAAGTGGCATGGACTAAGGCGCTCAAGCCGTCCCCAAAGTTGCTGCTGCTGATCTTGGCGCGCCGGTCTGAGGATACGAACGGCGTGTGCTCGGTGTCCGCGCCCGATCTTGCCGCCGAGCTGGGCACTACGCTCATGACGGTGTACGCGGGAGTTGCCACACTCGAGGAAAAGAACCTTGTGACTGTGCATCGTAGCGAGCACGCGGCGCCGAACAGCTATTGCCTGCGTTTGGAGACGTGGGCATGAGCGCGATCAATAACACGAAGGCGAACGAGCACGACATCGCAATCGAGTGCAGCAAGGTGCGGAAATGCGGCTGGAAGGGCATGCACTCGGATTTGGTTGGTGTGCAGCACAAAACGCTGAAAAACGCGCGACAACTCGTCTGCCCTGATTGCGGCTGTGACTCGTATTACAAGCGAGAGCCGAAGGCATGAGCAAGCGCACTGCATGGCCCATGGTGGTTCCGGCCGGAACAAAAAACGTCGGAACGGCAACGGTTCATGACGAATCGCCACTGCGCATGACGACAGCGCAGCGCCTCATTTACGAGATGAATGGAAACCCGCCGCAATCGAGCGCGCTGGATGATCCGACCGATCCATTCGACCCGTCACTGATCCGGCGTCACCCGGTCGCGCTGGCCGCGAAGAAGCCGGCGAAGTACCGCAACACGAAGTGCGAGCACGACGGCATCAAGTTCGACAGCCAGAAAGAGCGATCGCGCTGGTTTCACCTGATCCAGCAGCAGGCGGCCGGGATCATCCGCGATCTGCAATTGCAAGTTGCTTTCGTTCTGACCGAGCGTCGCCAGCGCGACGACGGCACATGGGAGCGTGCATCGAAATATGTCGCTGATTTCGTCTACATCGTCGTCGCCACGGGCAAGCAGGTTGTCGAGGACGTGAAGTCGGTTGCCACTCGGAAAAACCGCACGTACATCCAGAAGCGAAAGCTGATGCTGGAAAAGCACGGCATCACGGTAAAGGAGATATAGAAGTGCGCCGCTATTCGGAAGAGGAAAAGCAGATTGTTCGCGAGATTTGGGCGTCACCCGTCCTGTTGAAGCAGCAGATGGACAGGTTGCCAGGCCGTTCACCGTGGAGCGTGCAACGACAAGCGGGGCTGCTCGAACTGGGCCCGAAGAACCATTCCGAGTCGCCGCTTTACGAGCGCATTTGCGTGCTGATGGACGATAAGAAGGCGCGGACCGTGAAAGAGATCGCCGGAGTGCTGTTTGCTAGCCAGTCGCGGACCAACAAGCTTTTGCGAAAGGCCTGCGATTCAGGCGAATTCCATATTGCTATGTATCGGCCGAGGCCGGTCAACGGCACGCCGACGGCGGCTTTCAGGAAGGGAAAAGGCCGGAACGCAAGGCTTGCACCTGCGATGACGCTTGCAGAGCGCGCGCTGAAATTCCGCAGGCAAGTGGACCCTGTTGAGTATGCGTTCAAGCGCAGGAAATACGCGCTCAATCGAAAGATCAAGCTCGGCCGGGTTCGACCGGACGCGCTGTCTAACGCGTTGTTCGGGAGAGCGTCGGCATGAAGCTTTATCTCGCCGGCCCGATGACGGGCTATCCGGAATTCAACTTTCCTGCGTTTGCCGCAGAGTCGGCTCGCCTGCGTACGCTTGGATTCGAGGTTGTCAATCCCGCCGAGCTCAACTCAGGCAGCGATGGCGACTGGCTCGCCTGCATGCGCGTCGACATCAAGGCACTCGTAGATTGCGATGGTGTCGCGCTGCTGCCTGGCTGGGAGAAATCGCGCGGTGCGCCGATTGAGCAAGGTCTCGCTCGGGATCTCGGATTGTGCGTGCACACGTCGGCGCACATCATCGACTTGATCGCGGGCATGGTAGTGCTGTCGGATAAAGCGCTGGTTGAACTGTTGGCGGCAGCATGACGTTCGCTCGCAAACCTGGCTCGCCATTCAGTAGCTTCGCCACTCCGAAGGCGCGCATGAAGCGCACGGAGATGAAGAAGCGCGCGAAGCGTAAGCCGACGGTCGCGGAAGGCTTGAAGTACATCGATGCGTGCCGCGGCGAGGAGTGCTATCTCCGCGTGCCCGGCGTATGCGTCAGTCGTGGTTGGTCGCACGACACGGTTGTCGATTGCCATTCGAACCAATCGCGTCATGGCAAAGCTGGCGGTCGCAGAGCAGACAACATTTATACGGTGCCTGGTTGCGGCCCGTGCCACGCGTGGATCGATCAGAACCGCGTCGGCACGCCGAGGCAGGTGAAGTTCGATGTGTGGGACGCAGCTTATGAGGAATGGCGTTTCGTACGCGCCAAGAAGATGGGAATGGTCGAGGAGGTCGAATGCACGGAATGAAATTAGAGGTCAGCGTAGTGCTGCCGAGTCCTGTCTATAGGTCGCGCTCGCGGTTCCTGTGGAGCCTCAAGCAAAGCGGCCGCCAGGCAATGTTTCAGATCACGCCGTCGAAGCTAATCGGTCCGGTCCGCTATCCGGGACGTAATCAGCCTGCCGAGATTTGGGCCGTTGCGCAGCTGCCCGACCGGTACATCGATTTCGCGCCGGCGCTTACCAAGTTGGATGACGGCAATTATCGTTTTCGCGTTGTCGTGAACCACAACCGGACCACACTGCGCCCGATTCTGGATAGCGGCGCGCTCGAAACCGGATCAATGGAGGTGGTGCTGTGAGTTTCGATGCGCTGTATTACGCGCTTGGCATTCGCTCGCGGGATTGGAGCAAGCCGTTGCCAGTCGAGGCGCCGAAGCAATGAGCGCTTTCGTCTATATCCAGATCACCGACATTCCCCGGCCGCTGACCGATACCGCGGCGCGGCGCATCGACGGCGACACGCACGCCGCGCTGATCGCATTCATCGGTTGTCCGCTGGTGGGCGTCGAGAGCGCCGACGAAGTCGAGTTTCCATTCCCGCGCGCAATTGAGATCCGCGAATCGCTCGTCTCGTGGCTCGTGCATTGGGGAATTTGTTTTCGGGTGGTTATGTGACAGACGCGATTAAAACTGGAGTGAGCATGTCGAACGACGAAAGCACGCAAATTGAAGAGATTCTCTCAACCTGGTACGAGTGGCAGTCTGGATACACGGTCAACCTTGGCGCTGGTCGGGTTGACCCAGCGTGCCGCAACTTCGATGAAAGCGACCGATACGCGACCATTGAGGAGCGTACGCACGAAGCGGAGCGCAAGGCGCAGCGCAAGCAAGCCGAGATCGTCGATTTGTGCGTGGACACGCTCACGTGAAAGCAGCGAGCTGCGATCCAGACGCACATGAAGAACAAATTCTGCGGCGGCGACGTTTGGAAAAACATGCGTCTGACGCTTGAAGAAGTGCATGTGCTGTATCAGTCGGCAAAGGAAACGTTGCTTCCTGTATTGCGCAAACGCGGAATGATCAAGTTAACCGAAGTTATTTAAGTGCCGTGTTTTTTGGCCGTTAACGTGTTGACCACAACGTCGGAGACCATCATGAACGTGCCTACTGATCGAATCGAGCCATTTGCGTTTTTTCTAAATCAAATTGGCCTCTGTGCTGACGCCGAAGATTTGTATTTCATGGCGTTAATGGGTGCGCTATCTGTGCCAGATATATGCGGCGCCCTTGAATCGCAAGATGGGAAAGCAACGGGCGCGAAATATATGGCTTGGTTCGATATTTGGGTGGCGCCGAAGTACTTTGTCGGATCGGGTGTTGACCGAGTCCCTTCGCTCACTGGTCGACAGTGCTACGGTCTCCGATGTGCCGCATTGCACCAAGGAAGACTTGAGAATGATCGGCCGGGAGACGTGCGCGTCATTTTCCGCGAGCCGGGAAACGGCGTAGTGATGCACAACAATCTGTTGAACGACTATCTAAACATCGATGTTCGGGAGTTCACTCACGATGTAATTGGAGGTGCGTTGGATTGGTTTCAAACTGTACGCAACGAAGAGATTTTCCAGCGTAACTTTGAACAGTCAATGCAGCGCTATCCAAACGGATACGGACCGATTCAAGGAGTGCCCGTCATCGCGTGAACGAAACCAGCTTGAGACCAGCATCAGTCAGTAAAAAGAAGTTGTAAACAGCGGCGAATGTCGCTATATTGACGAGGTCGGGCGCGAGGTGCGCCCAAAGAAAGCCCACCGGTTTGCGCCGCGTGGGCTTTTTGCATTCTCACGTCGAACGGCGCACAAGCGCACGACCTGACTCAGGCGCTCGACGTGAGGGTTGCAAGGCCGGTACAAACCCATAGCGGCAGGCGGATAGCGTTGCCGTTGCTCTTCCGGTCGCAACTCTCAACTTACTACCACCGCACCATGACGCGACCCAAGCTGACCACGCTGAAGCCGAGGCTACAGCAGGCAAGCACGCGAATGGCCGTGATGCAGCCCGGTTCATGGCGGACCGACAAGCAGAGCAGTGCGGCACGTGGTTACGGCTACGCATGGCAGAAGGCGCGTGCCGGACACCTGCGCAGTCATCCGTTTTGTGTTTTCTGTCTGCGCGATGCTGGCATCGTGGCGTCGAGCATTGAGGATGTGATCCTTGAGTGCGCTGAGCGCCGCCTCGCGGTGCCGTACGCATCGGTGGTTGACCACTCGGTGCCGCACCGTGGAGACACGGTGCTGTTCTGGGACAAAGCGCTCTGGCAGTCGCTGTGCTCGACGCACCACTCCGGCGAGAAGCAGCGGCAGGAAGCCGGATTGACGTGAGGCGTTGCGTGAAACCAACATTCTAGACCGTTCCACGAAATTAGCACCAAATCGGTGCGTTTTCGATCTATTTTGAAATATTTACGCGGATAGGGGGTGTCGAAAGTCTAGCAGGTAAAATCTGCTAGACCGCCAGTTCCCGCACGCGCAGAAAATTTCCCCTTTTGAGGTTTTTGTTAATGGCTTTAACAGCGAAAAAGAGGCTTTTCGCCGACGCTGTTTTGGCCGGCAAAGCCAATAAGGACGCGGCAATCGCGGCAGGTTACAGTGCCGCGACGGCATCGGCAGCAGGGTCGCGCCTTGTTAAAGACAAGGACGTGGTGCTGTACATGGCCGCGCACAAGATTCAGCAGGAATCCAAGCCTGCTCCGGCCGGAAATTCGACCGGCGGTTTGCGCGCACCCGCTGATTTCGACATCGACGCGATGACGAGCTTCACCGATCCGAAGGCGTTCCTCATTGCCGCGATGAACGACGGTCGGACCGAACCGAAACTGCGCGTCGACGCCGCAAAAGCGCTCATGCCATTCGTGCATGCGAAGGTCGGTGAGACTGGAAAGAAGGATGCGAAGGGCGCGGCCGCCGAGAAAGCAGCTAACAAGTTTGCGTCGCTTGCGACGCCGAAGCTTGTCGTCAACAACCGGAAATAGCGGATGGAATGGTCAACTGCATGCCTGGACTGGCCCGAGCGGCTTCGGTCCGGACGCTCGATCATCCCGCCACCGATCTTTCCGGAGCAAGCCGAGATTGCACTGAACGTTTTCAGGCAGCTCAAGATCGTCGATGCACCGGGTAGTCCGACGTTTGGCGAATCGTGCGCACAATGGGTGTTCGATCTCGTCGCTTCGATCTTCGGCGCATACGACCCTGACAGCGGGCGACGCCTGATTACCGAGTGGTTTGTGTGCATCCCGAAGAAGAACAGCAAGTCGACACTTGCGGCCGGGATCATGATGACCGCGATGATCCTTAATTGGCGCCAGTCTGCCGAATACGCGATCCTCGCGCCGACGATCGAGGTCGCGAACAACAGTTTCGCGCCGAGCCGGGACATGGTGAAGCACGAGGGAGATCTCGACGAACTGTTCCAGGTGCAAACGCACATCAAGACGATCACGCACCGCGTCAGTGGCGCAGCGCTGAAGGTCGTCGCTGCTGACGCGAACACGGTCAGCGGCAAGAAGAGTGTTGGGACGCTGATTGATGAGCTTTGGCTGTTCGGAAAGCAGCCGAATGCCGAAGACATGTTGCGCGAGGCGACCGGCGGACTTGCGTCGCGGCCAGAAGGCTTCGTGATTTACCTTACGACGCAATCGAACGATCCGCCGGCGGGCGTCTTTTTGCAGAAGTTGCGTTACGCGCGCGACGTGCGCGATGGAAAGATCCTTGACCCGTGTTTCGTGCCGGTGATCTTTGAGCACCCGCCTGAAATGGTGAAGCGCAAAGAGCACTTGCGGGTCGAAAACCTCGCGATGGTCAATCCGAATTTCGGCTATTCGGTTGATCAGGCATATCTGGAGCGCGAGTTTCGCAAGGCCCAAGAGGGCGGCGAAGGATCGTTCCGCGGCTTCCTCGCCAAGCACGCCAATGTGGAAATCGGCCTGGCACTGCGCAGTGATCGTTGGGCGGGAGCAGAGTTTTGGGAGGATGCGGCGCATGTGCCCGGCTTGACGCTCGAAGGTCTGATCGACCGCTGCGAAGTGATTGACGTCGGCATCGACGGTGGCGGATTGGATGACTTGCTCGGGCTCGCGGTCGTTGGGCGCGAGCGCGGCACGCGCAACTGGCTCGCATGGACGCACGCATGGGCGCATCCATCCGTGTTTGAGCGCCGCAAGGAGATCGCCGACACGCTGCGCGACTTCGAGCGGGAAGGTGATTTGACGGTCGTAGAGCAGATCGGCGACGACGTCGAGGATGTCGCGGAGATTGTGTCGACCATCCAGAAGGCGGGCCTGCTGGACAAGGTTGGCGCTGATCCAGCCGGTATCGGTGGGGTGCTTGATGCGCTCAGCGCGGCCGGCGTGCCGGAAGACAAGGTGATCGGAATTTCGCAGGGCTGGAAACTGTCAGGCGCGATTAAGACGACTGAACGACGCGTCGCCGCGGCGAGCGGCCGCGGCCTCGACGAAGGTATCGGGGACGGCGGAGTGCTAGTTCACGGCGGCCAACGTTTGATGGCGTGGTGCGTCGGCAATGCGCGTGTTGTGCCGGTGGGTAATGCAGTGAACATCACAAAACAGGCGAGCGGGACGGGCAAGATTGATCCGCTGATGGCTATATTCGATGCGGTATCGCTCATGTCGCTCAACCCGCCGGCGCAAGGCCAGTCGGTGTATGAGTCGCGCGGTATCCGATTTCTTTGAGGTGTAAATGAGTTTGTTCGATTTCTTCCGGCGCAGTGCTTCGCCGGAGGCCCAAACTCGTCCTCAAGAATCTACTCAGGAACGTGCTGAGCCGATTCTCCCGCGTGCCGAGACGTCACAAGGGGGCACCACCTTCACCGGACTTGATGACCCGCGCCTGCTTGAGTACATCCGGCGCGGCGAGCTTGACGGTCGCGATCCGCGGGCCGCGCACGCGCTGCGAAACATGGCCGTCCTGCGATGCGTGACGCTGATCTCCGAAGCGATCGGCATGCTGCCGTTGAACCTGCAAAGCAGCGACGACAAGAAGCAAGTGCAGACCGACAACCCGGCGCACCGTTTGCTCAAGTACAAGCCGAACGATTGGCAGACGCCGATCGAATTCAAGAGTCTTTTGCAACTTCGCGCGCTGCTCGACGGGCAGGCCTTTGCACGCGCTATTTGGTCGGGTAACAGGCCGATCCGGCTGATTCCGATGGATCGTGGTTCGACAAAGCCCCGGCTGACGGCTGCGTGGCAGATGGTCTATGACTACACCACTCCGTCCGGCGACCTGATCACGCTTCCGGCGCGCGAGGTATTCCACCTTCGAGATTTGTCGCTCGATGGAATCAATGGAATTTCTCGAATCAAGCTGTCGGGCGAATCGTTGGAACTTGCGGAGCAGGCCGAGCGCGCAGCGGCGCGCACGTTCCGCACTGGCGTCATGGCCGGCGGCGCTATCGAGGTGCCGAAGGAGCTGTCAGACAACGCATATATGCGCATGAAGAAGTCAATCGCCGACAACCACTCCGGTGCTGACAACGCGGGTAGTTGGATGCTGATCGAAGAGGGCGGCACGGCGAAGCAGTTCACGTCCACGGCTGTATCAGCGCAGCAGATAGAGACCCGCAACCATCAGATTGAGGAAGTGGCGCGTATGTACGGCGTGCCACGGCCGCTCCTGATGATGGATGACACGAGCTGGGGCAGTGGCATCGAACAGTTGGCGATTTTCTTCATCCAGTACGGCCTTGCACATTGGTTTGTCTCATGGGAGCAGGCTGCGGCACGCAGCTTCATCCCTGATAACCAGCTCGGCAAGCAACAGTTCAAGTTCAACGAAGGCGCGTTGCTGCGCGGCACGCTCAACGATCAGGCGTCGTTCTTTTCGAAGGCGCTCGGCGCTGGCGGACATGCCCCATGGATGTCGCAGAACGAAGTGCGCGAGCTATCCGACCTTCCGAAATCCGATGACCCGCAGACCGACGCGCTGCGCAATCCAATGACACAGAAACCGAAGGGGACAGGCGATGAGCCTTCTGCAACTGCCTGAGATTCGCGCTGATCATCGTCTCACTGCTGCGCAATTCGATTTGCGGCCGGATGCGCTTGAGCGATGGGAGCCCGAGGTGCGTGCCGCGAACGACAGTTCAGCGTCGATCTCAATCTACGACACGATCGGCGACAACTGGGAAGGTACTGGTGTGACCGCGACGCGTATTTCTGCGGCGCTACGCAGCATCGGCGCAAATCAAGCCGTCACTGTGAACGTGAATTCACCAGGTGGTGACTTCTTCGAGGGAGTCGCGATCTTTAACCTGCTCCGCCAGCATCCGGCGAAAGTTACGGTTCAGATACTTGGCCTTGCCGCGTCAGCCGCGTCAGTCATCGCGATGGCTGGTGACGAAATTCTGATGGGCGAGGGCTCATTCCTCATGATCCACAACGCGTGGACGGTGGCAATTGGCAACCGACACGATCTGGCGCAAGCGGCTCAAACGCTTGAGCCGTTCGATGCAGCGATGGCGAACCTATATGCGAAACGCACGGGTATCAGCCAAGACGCAGCAGCAACGCTAATGGATCGGGAAACATGGATCGGCTCTGACCAAGCTGTCGCGGACGGTTTTGCTACCGGGCTTATAGATGGCACGGAGATTGACAAGAACACGAGTGCAAGCGGCAACAAAAGAGCGCTTGCACTCATTGAAGCATCAATGGCGAAGGCGGGTTACTCACGCTCGCAGCGCCGCGATGCATTCAAAGCCCTTTTCACCGGTACGCCGTGCGCTACCGGGAATCCTGCCATGCCGAGCGCTGGCGAAGAAGTTGCGGCATCGCTGCAAAACCTCATCAACGCCATCCAAGGCTAATTACCATGATTAAGAATGCACTTATCGCCGCGATCGCGGCAGCGCTCGCTCCACACGCCGGCTTCGTTCCGCGTGGCATTGTGTCGGTCCGTGCCGATGTCGGCATGCCGGAAGTCAAGGTGCTCATCGAAAATCTGCAAAAGGCTTTCGCGGATTACAAAACGGAGCAGACGAAACAGCTCGAGTTGGTGCGGGCGGGGCTTCCGACCAGCGACATCACGGCCAAGGTTGAGAAGATCTCGGCGGATCTGGATTCGTTGCAAGGGGCTGTTGACGAAACCAACATCAAGATCGCCGCGGCGCAAATGAGCGCCGGCGGGAAGCAACTGCGCGACAAGGAATATACCGAGTCGTTCTATGCGCACATGAAGAAGGGCGATGTTCAGGCTTCGCTCAACAAGGGCGCCGATGCCGAGGGCGGCTATACGACGCCGGTCGAGTGGGATCGCACGATCACGAACAAGCTGGTGCTGATTTCGCCGATGCGGCAGATTTGCAAGGTGCAGCCGACGTCGAAAGCAGGGTTTTCGAAGCTGTTCAACATGCGCGGCACGGCGAGTGGCTGGGTTGGTGAGACGGACGAGCGTCCGCAGACGGGCACCGCCACGTTCCAGCCGCTGGCCTTCGCATCGGGCGAAATTTACGCGAATCCGGCCGCAACCCAGCAGATCCTCGACGACAGCGAGATCGATCTGGAAACCTGGCTCGCAGGCGAGGTGCAAACAGAATTTGCGAAGCAGGAGGGCGTCGCGTTCGTTTCGGGTAACGGCACGAACAAGCCGGCCGGCATCCTGACGTATATCGCCGGCGGCGCCAATGCCGCGAAGCACCCGTTTGGCCCGATCACTGTCGTCAACAGCGGCGCCGCGGCGACCATCACTTCGGACAGCGTCATTGACATCATCTATGACCTGCCGGCCGCGTTCACCGGCAATGCACGCTTCACGATGAACCGCAATACACAGCGTGTCATCCGCAAGCTGAAGGACGGCCAAGGTAACTACCTGTGGCAGCCGTCTTATGTGGCGGGTCAGCCGGCGACGCTGGCGGGCTATCCGATCACCGAAATCCCCGATATGCCGGATGTGGCTGCAAATTCCATCCCGGTCATGTTTGGTGACTTCGAGCAGACCTACATGATCATCGATCGCATCGGCGTGCGTGTTTTGCGCGACCCATACACCAACAAGCCTTACGTCATGTTCTACACGACGAAACGCGTTGGCGGCGGCCTGTTGAATCCGGAGCCGATGCGCGCAATGAAGGTCGCCGCGAGCGCGTAATTCAAATCCCGTAGGCGTGTGGTTAGGGGCGTCCAAGCGATGCCCCTTTTTTTCGAGGTCGATATGCCGAAGTTCATCAAGCCGTTTAAAGGCGTGCCAGAAGGTGAGATTTACCCCGCCCAGTTCAATGTAGGCGACGAGTGTCCTCCAGAACTGGAAGCAGGCGCGACGGAATTGCGTGCGCTCGAAGGCACGGAAGAAAAGAAGCCCGCCAACAAGGCGGAAAAGTAAGCGATGGCACTCGTCGAGCTCAATCTCGCGCTTGGTTTTTTGCGGCAGGACGCCGGCGTTGAAGATGACGTCGTGCAGGCGATGCTCGACGGCGCGATCCAGTCGGCGCTCGACTATCTGAACCGTCAGGTCTTCGAGGATGCCGAGTCGATGGCAGCCGCCGTGGCCGCTGGCACCGCCGGCGACGAACCCATGGTCCTTAATGGGGCGATCAAGGCAGCAATCCTCAAAACGACCGGCGAGCTGTACGCGAACCGCGAGGATTCGGCACTCGGGCACGTTGTCGAATTGCCGTTCAATGCGCGGACGCTGCTGCGGCCGCATCGAATTGTGCCGGGCATCTGATGCGTGCCGGATCCCTCGATCGACGCGTGCGTATCGAGCGCAACGGCGGCGCCCAGGACGAAGGTGGGCAGCCAATTGAAGGATGGGTCGAAGTCGCAACCGTATGGGCGGGCATCCTCATGCTCAACGGCAAGGAAACCGTCCAGGCAAACGCCGAGGTCGGCAGCGCGACGGCGAGCATTCGTATTCGGTATCGGACTGACATCGATAACGGCATGCGTGCCGTGCTGCTGAAGTTCGTCGATGGACTGCCTGTCGACGATGTGATTTTCAACATCCTGAAGCCGCTTCCGAATGTCGCGTCGCGCGAATACACGGATCTGGCATGCAGCACCGGCGCAAACAATGGCTAGCCTCGAATCGATCATGACCGGGGCACTCAAGGCGCTGGTGACTAATGCCGATGGTTCGTTCCGCGTCTATGCCGACATCGCGCCGGCGAATGTGGTGAAGCCGTACATCACGTATCAATCCGTCGGTGGCCAGGACGAAACGACGTTCGACGGTCCCGACACGCTTCAAAACTCCCGCATGCAGGTCAACGTCTGGTCGACGACACGCGTCGCCACGTCGGCACTCATGAAGCAGGTACGTCAGGCGCTCACTGCTGCGCCTGTTAGTGGAACTCCGATCGGCTCCGCAGTGAGCGGATACGAGGACGACACGAAGCTTTACGGCAGCCGCCTAGATGTCTCAATTTGGTATCAAGACTGAGGAAAATCATGACCAGCACCGCAATCAGCGCACAAGGTTCCACCTTCTCGATCAACGACACCGGCACCGATTTGGTCCCGGTGTGGCTCAAGGTCTCCAACGTCAAGTCGTTCACCGGCTTCGACGGTTCTGCAACCGAACTAGACGCGACGGATCTCGATTCGGTCGCGAAAGAGAAGTTGCTCGGCCTCATCGATGAGGGTTCGTTCTCCATCGACATAAACGTGAACATGGCCGACCCGGGCCAACTGGCGATGAAGGCTTCGCAGAAGGCCAGCACGAAGAAGACGTACAAACTGACGCTGCCGGACGGCACCGCGTCGACGTTCGATGCGTTCGTGAAGACGTTCCCGCTGTCGGGCGGCGTCGATGCGATTCTCGCCACGACCGTGGCAATGACGATCACGGGTCCGGTCACGGACATCCCGGTCGGCGGCGGAGCTTAATCACATGCTGACTCGTGAACAGATTCTCGCAGCCGACGACCTGAAGTCGGAAGACGTCGATGTGCCGGAGTGGGGCGGTTCGGTGCGCGTCATCGTGATGACCGGCGCCGCACGCGACGCTTTTCAAGAGCGGATGTCGGACACGGATAAATCCATCAGCTATTTCCACAATAACCTGCTCGTCGCGACAGCCGTCGGCGAAGACGGCCTACCGCTTTTCACGGGCGCAGACATGGACGCGTTGCGCACGAAGTCCGCTGCCGCCGTGACACGGGTCGCCACTGTCGCCGAGCGGTTGAACGGGTTCGGCGTCAAGGCAGTGGAGACAGCAGAAAAAAACTCCGAAGCCGCCCCGAGCGGCTCTTCTGGTTCCGACTCGCCCGCGAGTTAAAGATGTCGGTTCGGCGCTGCCAGCGGGAAGTTGATAGCGCCGAATTTATCGAGTGGATAGCGGTCTCGGGCATGGAAGGGTTCTCCGACGAAATGGATGATCTTCGTTGCGGGCTCGTGACGGCGGCCATCTACAACGTGAACCGCGATACCAAGAAAGCGCCCAAGCCATTCGGCCCGGTCGACGTCGTGCCCTGGTTGACCGATATGGCGCCCGATGAGGCCGAGCCGATCTTGCTCGATGACGCCAGGGCGCAATCGAACATGTTGCGCGCTGCATTATTCGGGAAGGCGAGTAATGGCTAAGAAGGCATTCGCGGTGATGAACCCGGAAGGGCTTACCGCGCAGCTCAGTGCACTCGAAAATGCCGTGAGTGAATCGACATTGCGCAAGGCAGCACTTGCCGGCGCGCGCATTTTTCTCGAGGAAGAGAGGTTGCGGATTCCGCGTGATACCGGCGCGGGCGCCGATGCGTTGATCATCGCGTATGACGCCGAGGCTTCGGTCGCGGGGAAAATCGCCTCCTACCTCGTGACGTGGTCGAAGGACGCGTATTACCTGCGTTTCGTCGAGTACGGCACCTCGAAGATGGCGGCCGAGCCGTTTAAGCGGCCGGCGTACGAAGCAAAAAAGACTGCGGCGGCCCAAGCTGTTGCTGATGTGATCGATTCCCAAATAAAGGCAAACACGCGTGTCTAATGAGAGCGTCACCCGGGTAACAGCCGACGCGAGCGGCTACCGGTCTGAACTGGATTCGGCCCGCAAGTCTGCGACCGCGTTCATGCAGACGCAGGACCAGGCCGCGCAGCGTGTTGCCGTTGCTCAGCAGGCCATCGCGGAGGCCGCCTCGAATGGCAGCAAGGCCAGCGCCAGCGCGATCAACTCGTTTGTATCGTCGCTCACACGTGCGGCCGATACTGCTGGGAAGACTCGGTCTGAATTGCTCGAGCTGAAGGCTGCGCAACTCGGCGTGTCCGACGCGGCGGCGGCATCGATTGCGAAATTGAAGGCGGTCGAAGAAGCGTCGAACTCGAACGGCGAGGCGATGCACAGCTTTTCCCTCGGGTCGAGCGCTGCACGCAAAGAGTTGATCGTACTCGCGCACGAGGCGGCAACCGGGTCATGGAAAAACTTCGGCGGATCGCTGCTCGTTCTCGGCGAGCGCACCGACGCGCTGACGTTACTGTTGAGCCCGCTGGGTCTCGGTCTTGGCGCCGCCGCAGCGGCAACAGCGGGTTTCATTTATGAGGTCGTTAAGGGCGCGTCGTCTCTTGGCGACCTGGGGCATCAAGCTCAGTTGACGAATGGCTACCTTGGCCTGACGACAGATCAGCTCGGACAGATGTCCGTGCAGATTGCTGGCACCTCGCAGTCGATCACCTCCGTACAGGCCGCCATGACCGCGCTCGTATCTAGCGGGCAAATAGCAGCCGACCAGTTGAGTCTTGCAACAAAGGTGACCGCCGAGTTCGCCAACGATACTGGCGTCTCCGCTGAAAAAGCCGCGGAGTCCATGATCCGATTCGCGGAGGACCCGCAGAAGGCGCTTCAGGATCTCCAGAGCCAATATCACACGTTCTCCGCATCGCAAGTCGACGTCATCGAGAACTACATCAAGACGGGCGATAGTGCTGCTGCGTATAAGGCCATCTTGCAAGGCATGGATGAGGCGCACGACCGGTTCAAGGCCAATGCCCAAGAGAACATCGGCGTCGTCCAAAAGATGTGGCAATTGCTGAAGGCTGACGTGATCGACACGATCAACCACATCAGCCAGATAGGTGTTGCGACGACTGAATCGCAGAAGCTTGCCGACGCCATTGAGCGGCAAGCGAAGGCGCAGCGTGATCTCGCACAGGCGAAGGCGATGCCGTTCGGGAACACGCTGTCCGCGCAAGCTGAATTGGACGCGGCGAACGCGCAAGTGGCCGCCCAGCAGAAGATCCAAGCGGCGCAGCAGAAAACCGCCGATGCTCAAGCGAAGCGCGCTGCCGGCGGCGATGCCGCAGTTGCCGTCAACAGCTATATCAATGATCCGAAATATGCCACTCCGCTTCAGCAGCGAACGCTTGCCATACAGAGTGAGAACGCTGCGTATGCCAAGGCGACGAAAGACGTCGACCAGACCTCCGCGGATTTCGTCGCTGCTGAGAAGCGGCATGCAGACAATCTGACCGAGATCGACAAGCAATACGCCAACCGCAATGGATCGAAGGCGGCGGCGAGTGCGGCCGCAGCTGCGGCACAGAATGCAATTAATGCGCAACTGACCGCGCTCGATGCACAGCAACACGCCATCACCAAAGGCCTTTCCACAACTATCGATCACATCAAGAGCCTGCAGCAGCAGGGCGTTATCACGCAGGCCGACGCGCTTCAACAGGAGCATGATGCGCGCGCGAAGGCGCTTCAGGACCAATTGGCAATCGAGAAGCAGGAGGTCGACATCGCCACTGGGAAGAAGCAAAAATCCGCGATGGAGAAATATGCCGGCGAGGTAAAGGCCACCCAAGCGGCGATGGTGGCAAACGACCAGCAATACACAGACGATTCAAAGAAGTTGCAGGACAAGCGCAAGGCAGATCTTGACGTCCTCACAGCAGCTCTGACTCAGCAACTCGCGACGCAGCAAGCCGCTGCTGATGCGCAGTTAGCCGGCCTCAGCTTGGGCAGCAACGACAAAGCGGATTTCGATAGGCAGCTCGCCATCCGCCAGGACTATGACAATAAGGTTGCTGCGTTGGCGAAGGCAGAGACTGAAAACAAGATTGACCCGCAACAACACGCCTTGGAGCTCGCCGCCACGCAGGACTATTACGATAAATCGATCGCAATCGCTCAGCAATCCTCCGCAGACATCGGTGCGGCCAATGCCGACTGGACGACGGGCGCGCTGCGCTCCATCGCCAATTACAGCGACCAAGCGAACAACGTGGCCGCATCGACAGCATCGGCGTTCGCCGATTCGTTCCGCGGCATGGAAGACGCGTTCGCAACGTTCGTGACAACCGGGAAATTGAGTTTCACGAGCCTCGCGACGAGCGTGATTTCTGACATCGCCCGGATGCAGGCCCGTGCAGCTATTTCAGGGCTTTTCAATTTTGCGTCGTCAGCCATTTCCTCATATTTCTCGCCGACTTCATCGTCTGCCGGTCTCGGCCTATCGGGCGCGAGCACGCTGAGCGGCGCGTCCGCCGACTATAGCGGCGGCGTCAGCCCATATTCATTTCATCTAGCGGCCGGCGGCGCTATCTCAGGTCCGGGCACGTCGACCAGCGACAGCATTCCGATCCTCGCAAGCAACGGCGAAGGCATGCTCAATGCGCGCGCCATGCAGAAGATAGGAGTCCCCGCGCTCAACGCGATGAACAGCGGCAATTTTCACGGAATGCTGCGTTTCGCCAACGGCGGCGCAATAGGTTCGGTTGCATCCAGTTCGTCCACAGGTGGTGGCGTCGAGGTGAACCTGTATGGCGCACCGGAAGGCACGAAAGTTCAGCAGTCGCGCGGTCCGAACGGCGGCCTGAAACTCGACGTGATCATGGAGCAAGTCGACCAGTACATGGCGAAGGGCGTTCTATCAGGCAAGACGAAGCATGCCCAGGCCACGCAGAAGCAATATGGATTGAATCGAATGGTGGGGGTTTAATGGCTGATTTACCAGTATGGCCGGCCGTGCTTCCCGCGCCGAGCCCAGACGGCTACTCCATCACCCCCGTGACCGCCTATGCGCGCACGGACATGGACAATGGGACCGCACGGCAGCGGCGGCGATTCACGCGCACCCCGTCATACATTGCTGTTTCGTGGATGCTGACGCAAGAGCAATTTGCCGTGTTCGAGGGCTTCATTGCGTATGAGATCGGGCTTGGTGCCAACTGGTTTCAAACGCGCCTCCTAAATGGCTTGGGGATGAATCCGGTGCAAGCCCGGTTCATGGAAGATCCGCCGTACAAGGTCGCCACCCAGGGCAGCACGGGGTTAATCGTGCAGGTGACCGCGACGCTGGAAGTGAAGTCGCTTCCAGTGGTGACTAAAGATCAATACGACGTCATCAAGACGTACACGCCAGACGAGATTACGCAGATCTCTGACCCGCTTCACCAGGTCGTCCATGTCGAGTTGCCCGGCCCGTCGAGGTGGAATTGATGGCGACCATTACCGAAGCACTTGCTGAGGTTTATGCCAGCAACCCGCAGGATGAAGTTGTGCTCGACACGCTGGAATTGAGGCACCCGGCATTCATTGACGATGAAGGTAACCCGGCGCCGATTCGCGTTGTGGCAGACCACGCCAACCTGACTGCGACACTCGAATCGGACGCGCCTCTGAATGCATCGCAGACCGTGACGTTTATCGCGATGGCATTCCAGTTTTCGCTTCCATCCATGGAAGACGGACAGGCGCCGCAGATTGACATCACTCTCGATGACGTTAGCGCGGACATCATTGGTCACCTGGAAAGCGCTGTGACGCAGACAGCGCAAATCGAATGCACGCATCGCCGGTTCCTCGCATCGAACCCGGCCGCTGGCCCACAGGACGGCGAGCCTCTCACGCTTTACATCGCCAGTGCGACGGCCAACATTACCCAAGTGACGGCATCGGCGACGCTGACCGACATTTATAACAAGGCGTTTCCGTCACGGGTTTACACGCCCAATGACTTCCCCGGGCTCGTGCGATGAATGCCTCCGAAACGAATGCATATATCGGGCTTCCATGGGTAGACGGTGCGCGCGGTCCTGACGCGTTTGATTGCTGGGGCTTGCTGCGATGGGTTGAGGATAAGCATTTCGGCTTAGTTCTACCCGAGCTTCCCGCGCTGCCTGACGAGACGCGCAATTTGTATCGTGCACAGATCGAGATGGGCGCGTGGACTGTCATTGATCGGCCGGTGCACGGTAGTGGCGCGCTGCTGCGCGGCGGCGATCGTCCGCACGTCGGCGTTTATCTGGATATTGACGGCGGCGGAGTGCTTCACGCTCAAGAGCGTGTCGGTGTCGTTTTCACCGCTAAACAACAACTTCGAATGGTGGGGTATCCGCGTGCTAGCTGGTACAGCTTCTCCGTATAAAGCGACGATCGTTCGCGCCGGCAATCCATACTGCCACGCGCTCGACCGTCAAATCTACGCACTCGATGAGCCGGTGGCTCCTCGTGTCTGGGCGCAGCGTGTTGGCATTGATACACAGCGCTCAATGTTGTGCGTGAACGGTGACTATTGGCTTCGTCAAGACTGGGATCGCGAGCTACCCCATGGTGCGATCGCGGCGTTTATTCCAGTCCCGGCGGGGGGCGGCGGCTCGAATCCATTGAATGCCGTATTGCTGATCGCAGTTGCGATCGCGTCCGCTTATACCGCTGGTGCGGTGGGGGCCGCTTATGGCGCCGCATATGGCGCTGCGGCCGGGGCAGCGGTAGGCGTCGCCGGGAGTTTGCTCGTCAATGCAATTGTTCCGATCTCAGCAGTCGGAACGAGCGTAACCGGTGCGTCGACGAGCCCAACCTATTCGCTCCAGGCCAGCGGCAACACCGCCCGGTTGCTCGAGTCGATCCCGGTGGTGTACGGGCGCTTAAACACCGTGCCAGACCTGGCTGCTCAACCGTACACGGAATACGTCGGGAACGAGCAGTATCTATATGAGCTGTTCGCCATCTCGCAAGGGCAGATTTCGATTGAGCAGATATTGATCGGCGAAACCCCGATCGGCAATTTCAGCGAGATTGATTACGAAATCGTAGGGCCGAATCAGCCCGTCACCCTGTTTCCGGACAACGTCGTCACGAGCTCGGAAATCAGCGGGATTGAGCTGCAGGCGCCGAACGACAGCGGCGACTGGGTTGGCCCGTTCGTGGCGAACCCCTCAGGAAGCGAGGCGAATTTCATCGGCATCGACGTTACGTTGCCTTCTGGCTTGTTTTATGCCGCTGACGACGGATCGTTACAGCAGCTTTCGCTGACGTTCGAGATTCAAGCGCAGGCGATTGATGACAACGGCAACGCGGCGGGCGATTGGTTCGACCTGGACATGCATCCGTTGACGATGGCGACGTCGCAGCCGCAACTCATCAGCTATCGGTATCCGGTGGCGCAAGCGCGCTATCAAATCCGCGCCCGGCGCACGACGGACCTCAATACGGACAGTCGCGCTCAGAACCGAATCGAGTGGGCTGCGCTTCGTGCATATCTGCCAAGTGAGCGCTATTACGGCGACGTGACGCTGCTGGCATTGCGGGCGCGCGCGACGAACTCGCTTAATTCCAACTCGGCGCATGACGTGCACATTATTTCTACGCGCATGCTGCCGATCTGGAACGGCTCGACGTGGAGCGCGCCGCAGGCGACCACGAATCCAGCGTGGGCTATCGCCGATGCCGTGCGAAATACGTCGTATGGCGCTGGCCTAGCCGATAAGCGGCTCGACCTCGACGTGCTTTTGACGCTGGCGCAGACCTGGGCCACGCGAGGCGACGAATTCAACGGCGTGTTCGATACGAAGGGATCATTCTGGGACACGTTATCGACCATTTGCCGCGCCGGGCGCGCTTTGCCGATGTACTTCGGCGGCGTCATAAGTGTCGTGCGTGATGAATTGAAGACCGTTCGAACCGCGATGTTCACGCCGCAAAACATCGTGAAAGGGTCGTTCTCAGCGCAGTATTCGTTCAACTCAGCCGACACGCCGGACTACGTCACGATCGAATATTTCGACGAGGCAACGTGGGCATGGCAGACGGTCGACTGCGCACCGACAGGATCCCCGATGTTGGTTCAGAAGAGCGTGAAGATGGTCGGCCCGACGAAGCGCGCGCAAGCTTTCCGCGAAGGGCTGTATATGGCCTACGCAAATCGAGACCAGCGCAAAACCGTATCGATCACGACGGAACTGGACGGGCTGATCCCGCGCTACGGCGATCTGGTTTCCATCTCACACGACCTGCCGAAGTGGGGAATCTCCGGCGTCGTCGAGGCGTTTGATGGATATGTAGTGACCGTGAGCGAGCAGCTCGAATGGACGCCCGCCGCGCAGCACTACGTTCGATTCGTCGAGCGAGACGGCACGCCGACCGACGCTATTCGGGTGAGCCAACCGGTAGGCGACACGGATGACCTCTCGATGCGTTTGATGGACTCGCTGCCCCAATATTTTGAATTCAGCGACGGATTCTCGGAAGAGCCGACGCGGTTTGCATTCGGTCCGGCACTCGACAAGATCACGCAGGACGTTCGGTTGATCAAGGCCACGCCACGCGATGGCCAGGTGGAGATGACGTTCATCAACAATGCGGACAGCCCGCACACGGCCGAGACGGGCGTCAGTCCGCCGCCGCCCGTCTCACCGTCCCTGCTCTCCGGCGTGATTCATGCACCAATCGTGGCATCTATTGCGATCGACTTCAAAATCACGCCGGGCGATGTGTCGATCACTGCGGCGCCAGCGGCCGGCGCCGCGCGATACGAATATCAGGCGAGCGCGGACAACGGCGTTTCGTGGTCACTGCTCGGCATAGTTTCAACGAACACGCTAACTGCACCCGTCGCTGTAGGAACATGGCAGTTTCGTGTTCGCGCATATGGGGCGAGCGGCTTAGCCGGGCCGTTCGCGGTTTGGACGGGCGCTATCGAGGAATTTAAATACGCACCGGCCCCGCCGGTGCTGTCGTTGCGAGAACCGTTCACGGGCAATCAGCTTTCGATCGAAATCCAGCGCCTTCCTGAGGTCGACTTCTTTCAGGCGGAAGTAGTCGTCGGCGGAGTGTCGAAATACAGTGCGACCATCACGGCGCAAAATTTTACTTGGACGTTGGAACAGGCCCAGCAGTACGGCGCCGTCGCAGACACCTTCGATGTGAGGGTTGAAGGCGGAAACATCGCGGGGCTCGGCAATCCGGCGACGATCACCGTAAAGAGCACACCGCCGGATGCACCTAACGTCTCGTACGCGCCTGGAATGGGCGGCAACGCCACGATCGCTTATTCGAGTGCCGCCACGGTTCAGGCCGTTGGCTATGTAGTTAGACAGGGCGGAACTGTGCTTTATGACGGTCCCGAAACATCCCTTTCAGTCGCGGCCGGCGAGACGTACACGGTCACTGCGTATAACTCTTGGCACAGCGAGTCCGCGCCGGCATCGATAGATATTCCGACCGACGCGGGCGAGGGCGGCGGCACACCCGATCCGGGTGGTGGTGGCGGTGGCGGAACGTAGAACAAACAGATTTGAATCACCGAGGGGCCGCGCTGCGCGGCCCTTTTCAATTTCAGAACAGGAAATGATATGGGCGCGGCTCTTCCAACGATTCAAAAGATTGCCCGGATTAGCGTAGACAGTGATCTTCTGCACACGGTCGTGCACGGCACAGCCGGTCAAACAGTCGCAACAGAAGGTGGCGTCATTCCAACCGTCGCCGGCGCACTTTCTGCAATCCAGTCATTCAATGTGCGAGGGCAGTGGGCTACCGGCACGGCCTACGCCTTTAAAGACGTCTATACCGACGGCGGCGTAGCCTACATGGTGCTGCTGGCGCACGTGGCCACTACCATCGCCGCCGATCTCGCGGCCGGCAAGGTTGGCGTCTATCAGGGCGTGCCTCCCACGGAATTCACCTCGCGGCTATTTCGAGTCGTCAACACCGTCTCTGAGCTTGAGGGTCTATCTAAGACGGCGTATAACCGCGCGTTTGTAATGGGTGACCCCGCGACAGGGGGCGGACCGTACTACTACGACCCGAGCGATACCGTCAGCGATGGCAACGGCGCAGATATTGTCGTGGGAGCCGACGGCGGCAGGTGGAAGCTCATCGGGAGCACTTCCATCGGAGTCAATGTCGTTGGAAAGCAACTGCTTACAAATACACCGCTCGGCAGTCCGCTCGAGACCAACTCAAGCTTTCAGTGCATTGCGTCGACGCAAACAACTGAACAAGAATTCATGGCTCAGTTCGAGTTCTTGAGCAGCAAGCCTTCGAGCGTGCTTGGCGGCAAAGTGACTTTGTATAGCGCTATTCAAGCCTTTGCGGGCAGCGGTCCTCCCTGGGCGTTCAACACGGTCACGGCGCTTGAAAGCGGGTTTCCT
Source organism: Caballeronia sp. dw_19 (assembly GCF_018449515.1). GTDB lineage: Bacteria > Pseudomonadota > Gammaproteobacteria > Burkholderiales > Burkholderiaceae > Caballeronia. The sequence goes on from NZ_JAAVUQ010000002.1 coordinate 67,477, forward strand.
TTTTCCACCACATCTGCCTTCGGTTACGAACTCGACATAAACAACCTCGCTGGCCCGTACGGCGATTTCGGTGTTGCGAATTCTGTTGGGCAGATGTTCAACGGCCTGGGCTTCATGAACACGGCCGCGCAGTACGTGAGCACCGGGACCGGCACGCCGATCTGGTATTACGGCATCCGATATGCCGCCGGATCCGTGCAGCAAGCGACGATTCAAGATTTCTCAAGCTCGGTAGTCAGCCTCGATATTCGTGGCTCACACCAATACGGACTGGATTTTGGGAATGCTTCTGCGTTCAGCGGCGGGGCACTGCGCATCGGGTATGACGTAACAAAGGGGGCCGTGTCGAAGGGCATCGTATGCTCACAAGGTGACGACTCCCCGTTCCCCGTTATCGGTTGCGATACCAACGGACATGTGACGCTGGGCGGTTCAGCAGTGGGTAATCATTTTGTCGCCGGGCACTTTCAGCCGATTACCGACAACACCTATTTCTGCGGGAGTTCCATTCTTCGTTGGGCTGCCGTCTACTCAGCCAACGGCCAGATCCAGCCATCCGACCCGTCTCTTAAGACCGATATAGCCGACTTGCCGTCGTCGCTGCCCATCGTCATGGGTCTCAAACCGAAGACGTTCAAATGGATCGATGGCGGCTCGACGGTGGAGATGGTAGACACGGAGGAGTCGTATCAGGTCACAGAGCCGGTCGTCACCACGGAGCTATCCATCGATATGCGCAATGGCATCCCGGTGCAGGTGAGCAACCAGGTCACGCGCGATACGCCGGTCTACGACACGTTGCCGGTTGTGGATGAGTCTGGCGCTCCCGTCATGCAGACGATCCCGGCTCAGCCTGAGAAGCGCGACAGCGTGACCGGTGAGGTGATTGCACCAGCGCGGGCTGCCATGACGATGCCGCTTACCCATTCTGTTCCACGCATGGCCACCCGCACGGTGAAGAAAGCCACACTCGTCCCCCACGCCGGCAAGCGCACTCATTGGGGTTTTCTTTCCCCAGACGTCAAGACCGAAGTCATTGACAAGACGGGCATGGATTTCGGCGGCTACGTTCTCGCTGAAGACGGCGTGCAGCACCTACGCCCGGACCAGTTGCTTCCGATTCTCTGGAAGGCGGTTCAGGAATTGGCGGCGCAAGTCGAGTCGTTAAAGGGCGCGCCCTAACACCGACGAGTGATAAGCAGCACATGCATCGCAGGCCGCCCACAAGGCGGCTTTTTTTATGTCCGCGAGTGACGCGGCGTTTAGGAGGATAAGGCGTGGAAAACGAACTGCAACCGATGGCGGGTGCGCAGGAGAACGGACGGCCGTGGACGTTCGACAGGTCAGTGAATCTGCCGACTCTACTTACGTTGGTGGCAATGCTGGTCGCGACGCTCGGCTCCGGCTTCGGCATCTATCTGAATTTTGATCGCCGCATCAGCCGCCTCGAGGATCGCACCGACCATGTGGAAAAGACGCAGGACGAACAGAAGGCCGACAACAAGGAGCAGCTCACGCGCATCAACGAAAAGCTCGATCGCTTGCTATATGACCGTGCCGGCGTACGCCCCGAAACCCGAGGATGGACAAAATGAAATTCAAACTCTCGCTGGCCGACGGCTGGCAGCAGATGCACAAGAAAGGCGTGGTGATTCTGTCGAGCACGCTCGCTGCTGTCTCAGCATTCGGCCCGGTGATCCGTGACGCCTGGCACAACGTACCCGACGATCTCAAGGCCATCATCCCGGCGCACACGCAGCAGGCCATCGCGTACGCGATTCTGTTCGCGTCGATCGTTGCGGTGCGCTACACGGCGATTCGCCGCGTTCCGTCAGATAGCGGCGGTGCGCAATGAGCTGGCTCAACGCGATCTTGGGCATGTTCCAGCGAACGGCGCCATCTGTTCCAGGCACGCCCAGTGCCAACGTGCCTTCCACTTCGGCCGGTAAGCCAAGTGTTCCAGATATTCCAGCCGTTGTACCAGCAGGATCCGATTGGCAGGTTGTCGATGGCCCGTCATGGCTCGACCTCGTGCGGCCGCTTGTCCAATTCTTCGAGAGCTGCCGCCTGGTCGCCTACTGGGATGCAACCGGCAAGGTCTGGACGTGCGGTTGGGGATCCACGGGCGCGGACGTGGTTGAAGGAACTGTCTGGACGCAGACCTACGCCGATGCTCGGCTCGATGCCGGTTTGAACACGGCCGGCGCCAAGGTCGATGCGGCGGTTCGCGTGAAGCTTTCGCCGCAGCAGAAGGCCGCGCTCGTCAGCATTCTCTATAACGTCGGCGCCGGCCGGGCCGCGAAGGGCAGCGACCCGGGTCGCGATGGCATCGTTGTGCTCGCCAATGGCCAGCCGTCAACGCTTCTGCGCAATCTCAACGACCTCATATTTGCGACCGCAGCAGACCAGTTCCTTGTATGGAACAAGTCGGGCGGCCAGATCCTAAACGGGCTGGTGAAGCGCCGTACTGCCGAGCGCAGCCTCTTTCTCACAGGGACATGGAAATGACAGCACTCTTCGCATCGATCTGGCCGTATATCTTCAGCGGCGTGCTTGCGGCCGGCGGCATCTTGTTCGGCTGGCTGAAAACAAAGCAGGCCCAGACGAACGTCGCTCAGGCTGGCCAGAAGGTGGCCGAAGCGCAGACCAGCGCGGCCCAGGCGCAAACCCAGACCGCCGAGGTGCGAGACGCCGAAGCGCAGGCAAACGCCGCGGCGTCCGCCGCTGGCGCACAAGCAACCAAGGAGAGAACCAATGCGGAAAATGATGTCGCTGCTTTGCCTGTTGGCGCCGCTGATCAGCAGTTGCGGGACGATTGGACAAGAGCCGGTGAAGACGCCGGCCACGGTACAGGAGGTGCAGGTAAAGACCCGAATCGTTGATACCGGGTGTGATTGGACGAAGGCTATCTACGTGAGCAAGGGCGATGTGTTGAGCGACGAGACCGCGAAAGCGATCCTCGCGCACAACCTGGCTGGCGCGAAGAATTGCGGATGGAAGCCATCCAAAGGAGCATCTCAATGACCAGGCTGTATTCCCCGGGTACGTCGCTTTCATTCATCGAAACCGATGCTCTTGCAAAGACCTATGCATACAACGCAGACGGTACTTTGAAGACGGAAACATGCGTGAACGGCACGACGACCCTCGTGAAGACCTATACCTACACCGCCGGCAAGCTCACGGGCGAATCTGCATGGGTGGCGCAATGACCTTCGGCGAATTCATGAAGTTTCTGGCGCTGTGCGGGTATCCGGCGCAGGGCAGCGCACTCGCCGGCGGCGGCGTAGCCGGGCTGAAATCGCCAGGCGTTCTCGCCCAATCCGCAGTCCCGGCCAGCGTGACGGGAACGGCCGTGGAAACGACCCTGGCGTCCATTGTGATTCCGGCGGGCGCGCTCAAGGCTAATGGTTCGTTGCGAGTAACCACGCTTTGGAGCTATCCGAACAACGCCAATACCAAAACCGCGAAAACATACTTTGGGGGCATCGCCTTTAGCAATAAAGCGCTGACCACGTCTTTGTCGAATCAGATGCAGACGATCGTCCGCAACCGTGGTGTAACTAATAGCCAAGTTAGTTCAGCGCCCACCGCGGCCAGTGACTACGGATCATCCGGAGCGGTCGTTCAGGCAGCCGCGATCGACACGACCCAAGCGCAAACCCTGCTTATCACCGGAACATTGGCGACGATTGCTGACACCTTGACGCTTGAAGCCTACACCGTGGAAATCCTGAACCCATGATCGCGATCCCCGCGGTGACCGATCCAGAAAGCGGCGTTCAATCGCCTTCAACTCCAATTCCCGCTGACGCTATCGCTGTCGTATGCGATGGGGCGACGTACACGGTTTATCAGACGGGCGATGCACTTCCGGATGCGCCGCCGCAGGACGATGGCGTCGATCGCTAACCCCGTCGGTGCCCGTCAGCAACGATGCTCCCGTGCGTTAAAAATGCCCGCTCTTCGACGGGCTTCCCTCGTTGATGCTGAGCCGTTATTCAGTCCGTTTTGTCATTCCCTCGCACGTTCCTGATCGGCAAATTCCCGCAGTGAGCTCCACACAGTAATACAGCCAACCGATTACCAGTAAGAGCATTCAGTGCGGGTCTTTCCTCGGCATCATTCATAGCGTCCTCTTCGCGAGACTTTTGGTTACGCCAGACACATTTTGTAACGTGTCGGACGTAAGCATGCTCATCGTTTACGAGGAAGCGTGATGTTCGGTAACGCACGAGACTCACAAAAAAAGCGTATACCCGCATGGGAACGGCGTATCTGCACGGGCGTGTCCTTCGTCATGGGATTGCTGGATCAACGTCCATGGCCGCCACCACCATGGCCGCCGCCGTGACCTCCGCCGTGGCCACCTCCATTCCAATGGCCGCCGCCGTGGGGATGTCCGCCTCCGCCCCAATAGCCTCCACGATGACCACGGTAGTAACCACCGCCGCCGCCGCTCCAAATATTCACGGTTCCGTACGTTGGCGCGTAATAACCCGGCGCATAGCCGTAGCCGCCATCGTCGTAGGGTCCATATCCGTAACCAGGGGCTATCGCGCATCCGCTCAAAGCCGCCGCTGCTGCGAGAACTGCAACTATCTTTAGCATCATTCCTCCTGCATGTAATTGTCAGAAAGGAATGTGCGGATGAAGTTCTTGCTTAATTGTGTCCGGCGATTACAGGGGCGCCGGTTTGCGGGCTTTGTCCCACTCGTCGCGCAGCGTACGCGATCGGTCTATATGTGGTGGCTGGAAGGGGGCGGACTTGAACCGGTAAGCCGTTAGGTGGCGGATTTTGAGTACGACATTCACGTCTTGCGCCCAAAAAACCGATCGTCTTGCGCCCAAAAAACCGATCCAAAATGGCGCTGTATGTCGTTGATTATAAAGTGTCCAATAGTGTGTTTTGGTGGTCTCATACAGACGTCGAGAACCAGCTCTCAGCACCGCCCAGCAAAGCCCTGCAAAGAACTGATGGTTGTATCGCTTCGATTCACGCCAGCAGAGCGTGACTGTACGGGGTCAACCCGTGCAATTGAGCGGCACGCAATTCCGGCTGGCGTTGCTGTTTTTCTCGAACATCGGGCGCGTCCTGTCGCGCGATCACATCTTCGCGATGGTCTGGGGACGCGAGTTTCGCGAGTCCACACGGACCATCGACAGCCACGTGTCACGCTTGAGGCTCGCGCTGATGATCGAGCCGATCAATCACTTCCGCTTGCAACCCGTGTACAAGAGCGGCTATAGGCTGTTGCATCTTTATGGCGACACCGTCGATGAAACGCACATGCATGAGGAAGCCGCTGCTTGCACTGCGTGATACATGCGTGGTGTCTGAAAATGAACAAGCCGTCGCTGGACGGCTTGTTCTTGTGTACCTGATGCCTCAGCCCGTCAAATGGACCAGATAGTTAATTTATCGATGTCCACCGAGAACCGATGTGTTGTGCCGGTCTTCAGGCGAGCGTCATCGCTGGGAATATCGAAGATCACACCGCAGACTTTCAGCCGTGCATAACGGTCTCCACGCCGCAGTTCGATACCTTCGACCGTACCCTGGAACTTACCTTCGTCGCCTTCCTCAGACGGCATGATCGCAAGCGCGGGCAGTCGCCACATCACAGTTTGTCCCACGGGTATCGCGCTATTACCCGCAATGTCCAGGCGTAACTCACCGCCCAGTTCGACCGTGTTTGCTTCAAGCATGCGTCCTTGCCCGACATTGTGAAGCCCAAGCAATTCCGCCACGCGCATTGAAGCGGGGCGTTCGAAGACATCGCTCACCGGTCCCGCCTGAAGCACACGGCCGTGCTCGATCAGCAATACTTCGTCGGCGAGCAGCGCAGCTTCATCGGGATCATGAGTGACGATCACCGTGACCGCCGATATCTCACGCTGCAGTGCCCGCAACGATTGCTGCAGACGGCGCCGCCGCGGGGTGTCGAGTGCGGCGAAGGGTTCGTCGAAGAGCAGTAACTGGCTATGCTGCGTGAGTGCCCGAGCAAGCGCCACGCGCTGACGCTGACCGAATGAAAGTTCACGCGGCAAGCGGTTAAGCAGCGTTGAAAGACCCAGTTGATCGACCCATTGGCGCGCGCTCGCGGCATCCGCATTCAGCGGGAACGCCAGTTGTCGCGCGACCGTCATGTGCGGGAACAGACCGTAGTCCTGCGGCATATAACCGATCCTGCGCTCTTCGGGCGGCAGGGCATCGAGAGGACTTCCACCCAGCGTCACGGTAGCCGTCTGTCCGTCTTCAAGCCCCGCGATCAGGCGCAACGTCAGCGACTTGCCCGACCCCGACGTGCCGATGATCGCAAGCCGCCGTGTCTGCGGCGCCCACGCAATGTCGAGATCGAAGCTGCCAAGACGCTTTTTCAACACGATGCTCAGGCGGCGATCGTCTTTATCCGGGACCGGGTGTGCGGGGACGGTGTCGTCGGCCTCATCGCCATTGAGAAGTTCCGGGCTCAACGAAGCGCGCCCTTTGCGGCTGTAGATGGACAACGCTGCACACGCAATGGCAATGGCGAGCGTAGGCAACAGCAAGGGCATCATGGCCGGCAAGCCCTGGCCGCCGAACACCACATACGTATAAACCGGCAGCGAGTACGGGTGATACGCGACCATGACGGTCGCACCGAACTCGCCGAATGCACGCAGCCACGCCAGCGCCAGTCCGGCGCTGATTGCAGGCCATGCAACCGGCAGCGTGACGCGAAAGAAGCGGCTGCCGGCACGATGTCCCAGCGTGGCGGCCACGTCCTCGAACATGGGATCGACGGCAGCGAACGCGGAGCGCGCCGCGATGATCAGGAACGGCGCCGCGACAAACGTTTCAGCCAGCACGATGCCGGTGAACGAGTCGGTCAGCGCGCCGCCGGTCAGTTGTCCGACCCAGCTATAAGGGCCGAGAAGAAACAGCAGCAAGACGCCGCTGGTGAGCGGCGGCAAGGCGAGCGGCAATTGCACGACAAAGCCCAGCAACGCCGCCTTGCGCGAATTTGACCGGGCGAGCAGGTAACCCAGCGGCACGCCGCCCAGCAAGATGACGAGCGACGCAACGCTCGCGCTGCCCGCCGATACCGCCACCGCCGACAGCGTGCTAGTCCAGTCGACCCCGTGCCAATCCGCCGCGCCGACCTGCGGGATGCTCGCGAGGAAGGGCGCGCACAAATAGACTGCGAGCAGCGCTGCAAGCCACAGCAGTGGACGCGCAGCGGTGCGTTTCATCGAGTCGCGTCGATCACAGCCTGGAGGGACGGCGGCATGGCCTGGGCGTTACCGGTGATCGCGGGTTTGATGACGTCGACACCGTGTTCCTTAAGCAACTCGCGGCCCTTCTCGCTGAGCAGGAAGTCGACAAAGCGCGTGGCGCCCGCCGAGTTCGGTGCGTCGCCGAGAATGGTCAGCGTATAGCTCGCCTTGGCTTGCAATTCGGGTGCGGGACGCAGGGACGGAATCTTCAGGTCGGAGGTCTCGGTGGAATAGAAGAAGCCCGCGTCGAGTTGTCCGGATTGCAAGCGACCGACCAAGGTTTCTTCAGGCAGGACCTGATCGGGATTATCGGCGGCACCCAGCGTCTTTTCGACCAGATCCGGCTGGTGATAAAGCTCGGCGGCCTTGTTCACCATCTCGACGGTGAACGCGCCCTTCGGGTCCAGTTTGGGATCGGTCCGGCCGATGCGAATACCCGGCTCCTGCAAGACCTTGTCCCAGCGCTTGGTCTTGAAGTCGGCGGCAAATTTGCTGCGCGGGTTATAGCCGATCATCAGCGGCGATTCGGCGAACGTGACATACCACGTCACGTGGTCGCCGTTGGCCGCACCCATCAGGCTCGTGTTGACCTTCGGGCTCGCGCTGATGAACACGTCGCCGCGACGCAGTTTGCCCTTGATCTCGTTGGCGATCTTGTTCGAACCCGCCGCATAGCCCTGGAAATGCAGGCCGGTTTCCTTTTCAAAAGCGGGGCCGACACTGCGCTCCATCAAATTGACGAGCGACCCGGCATACAACACGTTTACGGCGTTTTCATCCGCCACGGCGGCATGGCTCAAGAGCGCGCTGGCCATGACCGCAACCGACACCATCACCTTACGGATCATTTGATTCTCCACGTTGATAAAGGGCGTAATAAAGGGCGCTATATTACGCCGAGACTTAACTTGTTCGCTAACTTCATCGACAGACATGGACATGTTTTGCGCGGCGATTCGTCCCAAGCGGGGCGGCGTGGTGCGGTTACACTTGTGGCCTGCAATGCAGATGACCATAGCAACATGTGCGTCCTGAGATCCGGGTGATCCACGCCTTCGAAGGACGCCGCAACCGGAGATGAATATGCGAACAAGTGCCCGAAATCAATTTGTCGGTGAAGTGGTGGACGTCAAGCACGGCGCGGTCAATGACGAGATCTTGCTGCGCGCCAATGACGGCCTGGAGATTGTCGCGGTGATCACGCATGGCAGCGCAGCATCGCTTGGGCTGGCCGCCGGCAAGGCTGCGTTCGCGCTAGTCAAGGCATCGTCCGTCATTGTGATGGTCGATGTGGCGGATAGCCAGGTATCGGCGAGGAACCGCTTTGCCGGGACGGTGTCGGCCGTGACCACGGGCGCCGTGAACAGCGAAGTCATTATTACTGTCGCGGGCGGCGCGCAAATTGCCGCTATTGTCACGAACGAAAGCGCGCAACGGCTGGCGCTCGCCAGCGGGAAAGCGGCCACGGCGATCTTCAAGGCGTCGAGCGTGATTATCGGCGTGGATGACTAACCTTCTCGCTAATCCGTGCTGCGTCAGTTCAGCGGAATAACCCGCAGGGTACTGGCGCTGTCAGCGGATTTCGGCCGGTCTATGACGTACAACATGTGATGCGCCGGGTCGATAGCGACGCCGCGCGCATCCTCGAAATCGTTTGCGATGACGGCAACCGATTCATCGGGGCTTATCCGGCAAACCGCCGTCGAATTGCATTTTGTATAGAGCGTGCCGTTTGAATCGATGGTCAACAGGTCGGGTCCGTTGATCTTGATTACCGTTGTGCTCAGGCCGCCGCCTTGAGCATGGTTGATCAGTCTGGACAGGCTGGTCTTCAGGATCATGTTGTCAGTCTGATCCGATATAAAAACGGTGTCGCCTTGTACGGCTATGCCAACGGGCTTGGCCAATCCAGTCAACAGGTTGTGTTCGGACGCGGTGTGGGTTGAGACATCGTAAGTAATCAGGCTGAGGCCGCCCGTTGCCGGGCTATTGCCGTTCTTGACGAACCAGGTCGAGAGTATTTTTCCCGTACCAATTGCCGCCAGTCCCAGTCTTCGCCGCATTGGATCGGTGCCCGACAGGGGCGAGACGGACCTGTCTGCGCCAATGTCGAACACGGCGCCTGCTGTGCCGAATCCGAATCGTCCGACCAGTAGCGAACCGGTATCCGCGATGCTCACCTGGCTTAGCGCATTTCCTTGTCCGGTGACCACGGGAATGGCGGCAAACGGTTTGAATGTCTTGCCGTCGGCCGATGAAAGCACGCTATTGGTCTTATCGTCAGTGATAAAGATCGTGCCATCAGCTGGGCGGATCGCAATGCCATTTGCCCGTGCATCCAGTGTGACGCGTTGTGGCGCACTTACGATTTGCGCCGAGCTGCAACCGGATAGCGCGATGACCGCAGCGGCGGTCAGGGTACTTGCGAGCGTTAGGACGTAGCGGGTGAGACGCTGGGACATCGTATTTTCCTTGGCCTGTGCGTGGGTCTGAGGCCATCAATATATCGCTTTAGGCGGCCAGGGTTGGTACTGGGCCGATTCACGGCTAGTGGCCGGGGTTTTTAATGCCGGGCGCTAACCCTGAAACCGCCAATACCCCGGAATAGACCCCTTCCAACGATCGCCAGAACTCAAAACCCGCCCACCGGCGCGAATTCAAAATCAATCGCCTGATTTGGCAACGTGCCATCCTGGCGCGCATATGCGCGGATTTATATGTTGCCTATTGTTCGCGCACTGACTTGCCGACCGCGACAGCAGCGTAATATTCACGTGGATATAATGCAGGACAAGCCGCCTGCAACCGGCCCCTGGAGGATGAGAAATGAGTGATGCGAGTGATGCCCATTCCCACGCAGTCGCGTTCGAAACCACTGCGAAAGCCGTCATATCGCTTGAAGGGGATTTTCTGCGGCCATTGACCGTCGATCTTGCGGAATTCAGGGAGCAACCCAATGTAGTTGCCGATCCGTTCGATTTGCGCTGTTATACGACGAACCGGTTTATCCGCAGCGTCGACACCTATCGCGGGGTGTTGCTGAAAGACCTGATCTTGAAAGCCGGACTGCGGCCCGAGCCTAAGGGCGAGTTCAAGCGCACAGTGTTCATTGCGGTCGCGCACGATGGCTACGCGGTCACCTTCTCATGGCACGAACTGTTCAATACGCCCGTGGGTGAGCGCGTCATTGTCGCGCATGAATGTGGGGGCCGCTCGCTTAGCACCGAGGATGGCGTACCCATTCTGTTTTCAGGCGCGGATATTCTTCCGGCACCCCGTCACGTGAAGCGGCTTGTGCGGATCGTGGCGCGGGTGTTGACGGCCTGAGTTGATCGCCTTATATCCGGAAATCCCTGATGCCTATTACGGCAAGCGCCTTTTTGCAGCGCTTGCCGGCCACCGGAAACAACGAATCAGAACTTGTGACGTAAGCCGATGCGGGCTGCAACCTGATTGTTCGCGCCGGTACCCGAGTTACCGATGAAGCTCGAGCTCGATCCAATTTCAGCCTGGACCGGAACGTCGCGGCCATTGATCGTATTGCTGCCCAAAGCCTTCTGGTAAATCACGAGTGCGTAGACGTCGGTGCGCTTGGATAGCGCATAGTCGAGCATGCTGCTGACCTGGTGCCATTTGCCCTCGAAATGATCGTCAAGCTTCGAGAATGTGTAGCCCAGGCCTGCGCTCAAGGCCGGTGTAAACGCATACTTGCCGCCAAGTTCGTAGTTGTTCAGCCTGGACTCGGCGCCTGTGATCGGATCGAACGTCGTGTGAGTCCAGTTGCCCCAGATCGTGCCCGCACCAATGGCATAACGCGCGCCCACGCCGAAGGTTTCCAGGTCGCGCAATCCGCCGGTATTCACGTTCGCGATGCTGACGCTGAACGCAGGCGTCGCGCCATTGGGGAAGCGAATATTGGTGTAGGCAGTGCCGATACTGAACGGCCCTTGCGCGTAATTCACACCGGCGCTGATCGTGCTCGACGACCCTTGCGTGGTCGTGGTGCCGGCGGTGGTGGTAGGCGAACCGGCGAACGAGCCGGCTTGATTCGAGAAGCCGTACATCGCGCCAAAGGTCAGGCCCGAGAAATTGGCGCTGCTGAACTTGACGGCGTTGTTGATACGGCTGGACGTCAGTTGATCCAGGTCATTGATGTGGAACGCGTAGTTGCCGGCGGGCGTTTGGCCGCCCATCGTATAGTTGCCGCCGAGATAGTCGGTCGAGAACGAGTACTGGCGGCCGAGCGTGACCGAGCCCAGGCCTTTCTTCGCAATACCCACATACGCCTGGCGGCCGAACAATGCGCCGCCTTGTCCGAGCGTACCATCGCCTGAACTGAAGCCGCTCTCGAGGGTGAAGATGGCTTGCAGGCCGCCACCCAGGTCTTCTACGCCGCGCAGGCCCCAACGGCTGCCTTGGGCTACGCCGTCGCCGTATTTGACCAACTGGCCATGTCCGGCCGGGGACGCGGCGTTACTGACGTAAGTCACGCCGGCGTCGATCAAGCCGTATAGCGTCACGCTGCTTTGTGCATGTGCAATTACCCCGACACTGCTCAATGCAGCTGCCGCCACGATCTTCCTTTTCATCGCTATTCCTGTCTTTAGTTTGAGTTGCCGCCGTTTGTAATTGACGCCACGCCCACGTGTTGCCCGAGGCGAAATGAGCCTTACAATCAGTCTTTCGAAATATCGGCAGGAATATAGCGGTATGTAACAATTTGGTAAACTAAATATATGTTGTTTGTATGGTTGACGAGACACGGGCTTGACTCCGGGCTGCGCGTGGCATACTCGTTTTGAGTCAAGGCTTGCCGTGACACTCCGCAATCGGCAGTATCCCCGCTACCCGGCAATGACACATTCGCTCGTGACGCGCGCCCAATTATTGGCCGCTTCGGCCTCTCCCGATGCTCCCGGCACCGCTTTGTTCGCTACCTTGCTTGCCGCGCACGATGACCTTTCTCTGCTTGGGTTATCGCCGGAACAATTCGCTTTGCTGTATGCCCGGCACTTTGGCGCAATGCGACCGCCGAAGGCGGGTTTGGTTATCCATTCGGAAGAGCAGGCCGGGTTCGTCAGCGCGCTTGTGGTCTTCCTGCTGAGTCATGTCCGGGCGGGTGGCGCCGTCGACATGGCCGATGCGGACTGTCTCGCATCGATCATTGCCCATGCGTGCTTGCGGCCGGACCATCTGTGGCGCGATCTCGGGCTAAGCGGGCGCGACGAAGTCACTGACATGCTTAGCCGGTATTTCCCGACGCTGGTGGCGCGCAATGTTGACGGAATGCGCTGGAAAAAATTCCTCGCGCGAGAACTTGCTTTGTCGCTTGGACTGGTGCCGCAGCCGGCGCCAGGATGTCCGGGCTGCGAAGATTTCGGGTTTTGTTTCGGCAGTAAAGGTGGTAAATAGAGGCGGTAAATCGTGAGCGCTGCGCCTGACCACTGGCCTGAGTGTCGCGGCTTCCTGATGCAGGGGTAATGTTGCGGATGCATGGGCCTGTCGGCCTCGTGTATGCTTTCGCGCATGGCCAAATCCGTGAAAGATCCAGTGACTCCTTCCTTGTTCCATCAGCCCGAGGTGCGTTTTCGCATGCGCATTCGCCAGGCGGACGCTGTGGCAATCGGCCCTGGGAAAATTGATTTGCTCGAGGCCGTGCATGAGCATGGTTCGATCTCGGCTGCCGCGCGCAGCCTGGGCATGTCGTACCGGCGGGCGTGGTTGCTCATCGACGAACTGAACCGTACGCTCAAGGCGCCGGCAACGTCTTCGGAAACGGGTGGCTCGGCGGGTGGTGGTTGCGTGTTGACGCCGGTTGGTGAAAAGATCGTGCGGCTTTATCGGGAGATTGAAGCGGAAGCGGCCAGGACCTGCGCGCCGCAGATTTCCGCGTTGACCAGGCTTATGAAGCGCTGATGATGAGAGGGCGATTTCGTTCGCACTTGGTCGGGGGCGGCAGTGCCGGGTTGGTCGGTTCTGGGGTTAGTGGTCGGGGTCTATGCCGGGTTGGTGTTTCGGCCTTAGTGGTCTGCGAGAGTTGGATTTTCTCTTTATCACTATTAGCCACTGTGCGTGGCGGCACGTCATTTCTTTGTCCAAAGCGACAAAGAAACGAAGCAAAGAAAGCGCTTTCAACCACGCTACCCTAAGTGTCCACAGCGTGCAGTTTTCATTCATAGGTGCCCCAAAAGCACGGTGCTCGCCAGAGCGGAGGATGTTTGAAACCCTCCTTCTCGCGAATCCTGACACGAACACGCTTCGCCCCGTACGCTCTCGGGCAAGCACGGTTCGCCAAGGGACCCGCACGGCCTCACGCGTCTTCACTGCGTCAGGGCTGCCAGGTTGGCGGCGTAGTTTGCGCCGTCGTCTTCGCGGGTTACGGTCGACGCATATTTAAGGCTTCGTTCTTTTTGGATTGCTTGCGCGACCTGCACCTTATTTTCGCCTACCATGGCTCGCGTTTTGATGGCCTCGTTTTTGCGCGGGTTAGCGATATGGTTCGAAGTGCGTACTAATCTGGTAATTGGTTATCCGCGGATAGCGCGGGGTGCCCCTTGGGCAGGTTCAATCACTGGTGGCGAAGCGTGTGGGTATCGGTGTTCGGAGAAGGAGGGGTTCACACATCCTCCGCTCTGGCGAGCACCGTGCTTTTGGGGCACCTATGAATGAAAACTGCACGCTGTGGACACTTAGGGTAGCGTGGTTGAAAGCGTTTTCTTTGCTTCGTTTCTTTGTCGCTTTGGACAAAGAAATGACGTGCCGCCACGCACAGTGGCTAATAGTGATAAAGAGAAAATCCGACTCTCGCAGACCACTAACGCCGAAAGCACCAACCCGGCATAGACCCCGGACCACTAACCCTCGAACCTAGCAACCCGCCCCCCAATCCCGACCGAGTGCGAACGAAAACCAATTCCACCTTAACCCCTTAGCAATCGCGATGCACAATGAGTTAGCCGTGCCGCAGACAAAATCGCGACGCCGGCGGCGTATTACCCGATTGCAGCGACGCTCGGCCCAACCGCGTCATCAATTCCACAAAACTCGCCACGCTCGCAGTTCTTAGCGGGTGATAATCGACCTGATGGCGGTCGCATACGCGCTTGAGCAGGTTCATGGAATCGTGGTCTATACAGTCGACCGGAAACACCACAATGTCCGCTCGCGGGAGCGCGGCGGCGAACATGCCCTTGCGGTCTTCTATGCCGCCATCATGGACGATAAAATCGCCTCCCGCCGATTCGACCAGTTGCTTTAACGCGGCGTTCGAACCGGGCCGGCCGCCAACGTACACCACGCGCTTGCCGCTCAGGTTAGTGAGTTCCTCGGCCTTTGAACCGGCCTCGCTGCCCTGAGCCACCAGCGCCTGTTCCAGCGCGTTGCATTCAGCCTGGACCACGTTGAGCATCGCAATGGTATCGTCCAGCCGCTGGCTCAAGCCGTGCGCATGGCGCTGCTCGTCGAGCGCGCGTTGCTCAGCGGTTTCCCGGCGGCTAGTGTGAATCGCAAGACGTTCGTCGCGTGCAGCCAGCGCCTCACGCAGCGCCTGGACTTCAGCCGCGAGACCTGCTTCGGACGTATCTGGCATGCGCTCCGCCTTCGCGGACAACTCGGCCACTTGCGCGTTGAGCTGGCGCAGTGACGCGTCGCGTTCCGTAGTCAATTCGTGTAGCTTGTCTTGCTGCCGCTCGATCTTGTCCTTGAGTGCCGCATTTTCTTCTTCAAGTGCAACCAGGCGGCGGATGTCAGCCCGGTTGGCCGCGCCCACCAGATGGGACAACATATGCAGGTCGCCGAACGCAGCCTGACGCACGCCCATGATGGCTTCTGGATGCGTCATCAACGCCCAGTAAGCTGGCGGAATATCGCCGCTCTTGAGTGCTTCTTTCCAGAGCGCCAGCAGGGCTTCCGGATTTTTTGCCGCTTCGAAGCGGCGCACGGCGCCCGAATAACGTGCATCAAGTGCCTTCTGTAATGCCTTGGCGCCCGCGCCGCCCTCTATGGCGAGCTCCACCGCCGCGTGATGAATCTCCAGATCCGTCGCATGTTGCCGGTCGAGATCTGTAAACTTCGGCACGAGTTTTCTAAGCTCATTCGTGCTCAGGCATGTGCCGATGACCGAGCAATGCAAATGCGAATCCAGATCCGACAGCCGCGCCCGGCGGTGCGGACTGCGAAGCTCTGCGTCGGTAGGCGCGCAGCAGGCATCCGCCGCGCCGGTGTGAGTGCCGGCATAAGCACCCGCAGCGCTGGTCGATTCAGCGGACGGCGTGCGGGCAAGGCGGAAGGGAGGGGCGGGTTGCACATTCACCTCGAATCGATCTGGATGTCAAACTGGATGTCAAACGGCTGAACAGACAACGGCCTTTAGCCTGCTCGATGAACGGATATCGAAATATACCATCGAATATAACGGTGCGAATCCGGACGGGTGCTTCGACGCAATCAACGCCGGGCGCTTCCGGCGTACAGGACGTCGACGTTCAGACAGACATGTCGCTGCTCGCACGGTCTCGATAGTGCCGCTCAAGCACGTGCTCGACGCATAAACCCACGAAGGTGGCGTCCAGGCGTTCGAGACTCCGCGCAACCTGCTGAAGACCGGCCGTGCCGCTGCCAGGTGCGGCCAGGAATACCTGATCCCGCTGCTGCTCAGCCGTTCGGGCGGTTTCGATGGCAAACGTCAGGTCGTCGAGGCGGCCGAAGTCGAGCGCGCGAGCGTGATCTTCGAGGGAAAACAAAAGGTCGCCGAGCGGCTGGCCGGTCGTGGATTCGAGGGAGCGGGCGTTACCTCGGATGTCCTCGAGCATGAGGACAAAACGGGCGACGCTTGCGCGCAGGTTCCGGAATGCATCGACCACTTCCCTGATCGCTTCTGTGCGCTCAGGATCGCGCGCCGAGTTGAGCGGCGTGATCGCGACCGACAGGTCGTGGCGCAGCGTGACGGAAGCGGGAGCGCGGGATGTTGATGCCTTTTGCCCGGACATGGGTAAATCCTCGAGATGCATGATGGGATCGGTTTCGTTGCGCCGGCAAGATGAATAATCGGGAGCAAAAGAATAGTACCGTGATATTCCGTAGAATATAACGAATGACTATTTTTTGTCTTGGAGGTTAGAGGGAACCCGGCCGGTTTTGAGGCTTTGGAGCGTTCGCAGACGGGCTGCCTTTTGTTCAGGCGACCGCGCGGTGATTGACGTGAACGGAGCCAGGACAGGCTCGTTTTTACGGCTGGAGGATCAGGAGGGGCGGGATCGATCAGGAATAAAACTGCGGCGGCTGCGGACTTGTTTCAATGAGAACAAGCCGAAGCCGCCGCGGGAAAACTCGATTTAGAGCGTCGGCAAAACCGGCCGGGTTTCAATCGAACGCTTGATCAACGCTTCCACGGCGAGACGTTCGTCGCCTGCCAGCGGCAAGCGCGGCGGCCGGACCGGTTCGGTGCCAAGGCCGACCATGGCCTCGGCCAGCTTGATGTTCTGCACCAGCTTGGCCGAGACGTCGAGCGCCAGCAGCGGCGCAAACCAGCGATAGATCGTGCGGGCTTCTTCCAGGCGGCCGGCCTTGAGCAGCTTGAAGATTGCCACGGTCTCTTCAGGGAACGCGCAAACCAGCCCCGCAACCCAGCCATGCGCGCCCATCAGGCAGGCTTCCAT
This sequence comes from Caballeronia sp. dw_19, assembly GCF_018449515.1. Lineage (GTDB taxonomy): Bacteria > Pseudomonadota > Gammaproteobacteria > Burkholderiales > Burkholderiaceae > Caballeronia. The sequence continues at coordinate 84,393 of NZ_JAAVUQ010000002.1, forward strand.
CGCGAGGTTGTCGACGCCGCAAAAGAGTGCGTAGCGCTCGCCGACCGCATTGATGAGATCCGTGAAGCGGCGTACATCGCCGGCCGATTCCTTGATCGCTACGAGCTTCTTTTCATCGGCGAGTTCGGCGAACATTTCTGGTGTCACATCAACGCCGTACGCGAGCGGGTTGTTGTAGACCATGATCGGCAAGGGACTCGCACTGGCGACCACGCGGAAGTGGTTGAGCGTTTCGCGGCGGTCCGACAAATAACGCAAACCCGGCAGCACCATGTAACCGGCAGCGCCGTGCTTGACGCCGAGTTCAGCCTGGCGGCAACCATCGAGCGTGCTGTTTTCCGCAATCGTCAGCAATACGGGCACGCGTCCCTGGGCTGCATCGACGGCGATATCCAGCACGTCCAGCTTTTCGTCGAGCGAGAGCGTCGACGCTTCGCCAAGCGATCCGCAGACGATGATGCCGTCGACCCCGGCCGCGATCTGCGCCTCGATATTCTTCTTCGTCCAAGCGCGATCTATGCTGAAATCCGCATTGAACTTGGTCGTGACGGCGGGCATTACGCCTTCCCAGATATGCGCCATGGCGGCTCTCCTAAAAGTGATCGGTTGAGTGCAGTCTAAGCATTGCAGAATGAGCCGTCTTGCACGTTGCGCGCAATTACGATGCCGATTTCGGCACAACGATGATTCCCTGGCCTACTTGACCGAAGGGCTTGAGCGCAGCGGAATCGGGCCGTGAAGAGGGGTTATGCGAGGGCTTCGGACTTATATAGATCTACTCCATCTATGCCGAAATCGGCATCAAATCCGCTGAGCGCTACCAAGACGGACCCGGCCCGAATTTCTACGATGTCAGCATGAAAATCCTACACTTCATCGATTCCCATACGGGCGGCGAACCCACCCGTCTCGTCACGTCGGGTGGGCCTGATCTGGGCGGCGGCAGCTTGGCCGAACGCCTGGAAAACCTTCGCACGAAACACGACGACTGGCGGGCGGGCGTGGCAACAGAACCGCGCGGCTCGGACGTGATCGTGGGGGCGTTATTGTGCGAACCGGACGATCCGGGATGCGCGGCGGCCGTCATCTTTTTCAATAACGTCGGATATCTCGGCATGTGCGGCCACGGCACGATCGGCCTGATCGTGTCTCTTGCTTACCTCGGGAAGATTCAGCCTGGCTCGCACCGGATTCAGACGCCTGCGGGAGTTGTCGAAGCCACATTGCATCAGGACGGCAGCGTGAGCGTGCGCAATGTACCGTCGTATCGATACCGGCAAGCGGTCCGTGTGGATGTGGACGGCTACGGACCACTGACGGGCGATATCGCGTGGGGCGGCAACTGGTTTTTTCTCGTGGCCGATCACGGGCAGGATCTCGTTGCAACGAACCTGACCCGGCTGACAGCGGTAACAGACGCCATTCGTGAGGCATTGCAGGCACAAGGCATTACCGGCGCGGACGGAGCGCTCATCGACCACATTGAATTGTTCGCGGACTCACCGCGTGCCGGTATCGATAGCCGCAATTTCGTGCTGTGCCCCGGCAGCGCCTACGACCGTTCGCCGTGCGGTACAGGCACAAGCGCTAAGGTCGCTTGTCTCGCCGCCGACAATAAACTAGCCGAAGGCGAGGTGTGGCGGCAGGAAAGCATTATTGGCAGCGTGTTCGAGGCAAGCTACCGGCACTCCGGCGAACTCGCGGGCCAGGCTGTGATCCCGACCATCACCGGGCATGCGCACATCATGGCCGAAGGCCGACTCTGCTTCGACAGTACGGACCCGTTCGCCTGGGGTATCCCGTCGGCCTGAGCGCGGGGCTGGCGGAACGGGCGTCCATCCAGCGAGTTCGCCGGGCGTTTCGTGGTCCTGTCGTGGTCGCGTCGGAACGACTGCTTTGATCCGTCCGACCATCCAAACCAGAGAGGTAAACCGCATAACGCGGAGAAAAGCTCGCGCCTTCATGTATGTGTCAGGCTTTGCAAATCCTTGATATTCGCTGGTTTATTTACCACCGAACTCGTGATTTAGGCATTGCACATATTCACGACTGCGTGATTCAAATTCAGTCGGTGGGTGGCGTATGCTGCCGTCCATCGCCTATGTGTTTTGCCTGTGCACGAGAAATCATTTCCCTGACTTCTTGGCTCATGTTGATAGGCATTAAGCTTATTTCCGGATGCGCATTTGCGAATACTCGGAATATCTGATCGGCAAAAGCCTGACCGATCTGATCAACGTTCTTGAAATCAAAAACAACCCGCTTAAACAGCTCTACCCGTGCAAGCAATCGCTTCGCCTGGGACCGGGAAATTAATTCATCGACTTCATATTTTGCCAAATCAACTGGAACGACAGTTTTATCGAATGCATAGTCGTCTCCCTCCGAGTATTCATCAAAAATCTTCTTTGTCGTCCGTGCTGTATGATTATTTAGCTCCATAAAAACAGTTGTTCCGGACTGAGCTTTTGATCGCTCGAGCAGCCAGTCTTGAGGTTTACCTCTTTCGTGAGCGAAATAAAGGCCACCAGACAGGATCTCGAACTTGTCGAACATTCTTGACGTAAAAAAGATTCCTTCGCCTGAGTGATTTCGAGGGTCTGTTGTTAATTTTCCTTTTGCCAGCTCAAAAATAGCATGACGCTCGTCAAGCAAATCAAATTCGGACTGGATTTTCTTGAAAATTCCTACGCCATCGTCTGAAATCATGACTTCTGTAGATACGGCGGTTTTATTTATTGTTACATAGACTGAACTGCCGCCGGAATGATCTATGGCGTTATTGAGCATTTCCGTAAATCCATGATGCCATATATTCAGAACGTTATCAGGGAGAGGTTTAATGGTTTCCCTGATGTCTGTACGCCAAATTACGTCCTCTTGCAACTCGGTCGCTAATTGATAGTTAAATCTTTTTGCGAACAAAGGTGCAAGTTTGTAAATCGGTGCGCGGGCACTGCCTTCCTTTGTTATCGTTCCTTGCTCGCGCAATTTGAGTAAATGTTTATTTACCGCCTGTCGGCTGATGGCAAATTTTTCAGCAGCGAGCGCCGCTATATCGCCATTATGCGACTCGATATTAGCGAGTATAAAACTGCGCACCAATTCACCCTTTTGTCGCACCTTGCTAGACATGCTCGTTCCTTTGTCAACTTATCTATGCTGAATTGTCAACCTTAAGAGTTGATTCGTCAACCTTGAACATGGCTTTGTTTTCACCTGCTGTGGTGAAAGCTGATCGCTGCTGGAGCAGCTTCGATCGCTTGCGAAGGGTCCATCTAAACGGTGGATTCTCTGACTGGCTCAAAGATAAATTCATTTTGTGCGGCTGGTCTAAGGCACTTCATTGACCGCTGCCGAGCACCGCGCCACTGCATTGGTCGGCAGCCGATCCCCATTCGGCCCCAAGCCTCCCTGTCGTCAGCCCCAATTTTGACGGACGCTTCTCGCCTCTATAATCGGGCGCAGCGCGGTGCGCGCCTATCCACGCGGCATACGTGGCATGTGCGGCACTTGCGGACCCCGACGACGCCAGCGAGATGCGAATGACCACTACGACGGACCGTCCGGCGCAGGCTGAGCCCGACCACGGCGCCGCGCCACCCGGCTTGCACGCCACGCTGCAGGCCCCTGCGGGCGCCGCGACGCTCGAGGCCATGCTGCAGCATTTCAGGCTGCTGGAACCGGTCTTCGACGCGATGCCCGATATCGTTTTCTTCGTGAAGGACGCGCAGGCGCGTTACGCCCTGGTGAACCGTGCGCTGGCTTCGCGCTGCGGCCTGAAAGACAAGCTGGGGCTGCTTGGCAAGACCGCGGAAGAAGTCTTCCCGCAACGTTTTGGCCGCATTTATACGGCGCAGGATCAGTCGATCATCGCGCAGGGCAGCCCGATGATCGACCAGCTCGAACTGCATCTCTACCCGGCGCGCCAACCGGGCTGGTGCATGACGTCCAAGCAGCCGCTCCACGATGCACACGGCACGGTCGTTGGCCTGGCCGGCATCTCGCGCGACCTGCAGGCGGACGAAGGGACGCATCCGGCTTACAGCCGGCTCGCGGCTGTCGTCCAGCATATCCAGAGCAACTTTGTGCAGCCGCTGAACATGCCGCATCTGGCGGCGATGGCGAACATGTCGATTGCCCAGCTCGAGCGTTATTTCCACAAGGTCTTTCATCTGACACCGCGTCAGGTGCTGCTCAAGACGCGGCTCGATGCGGCTACCGCGCTGCTTGTCACGCACGACAAGGTAACCGACGTAGCGGCGTTATGCGGCTACACGGACCACAGTGCGTTCACCCGACAGTTCAAGGCGACCGTGGGCCTGACGCCGACCGAATATCGCGCGCTGTTGCGCTCGCATCATGTGGTGACGCATCCCGCGACACATGCTGCAGCAAAGCTTTCATTGTGATTATCAGAGTCGATAAGTCTGAACTTTCAAAACGGCACGGCGGATAAAAAATTACCTGCGCGGTGGCAAATGCGGGCCGGCGCGTGCCTTCGCGCAGAGCTGGCGCGAACACCTTAGGGTTCGCGCAAAGCCCCGCGCAGAGGAGCTTCCGCCGTCGTTCCTCATGCAGTTTCTGCGCTCGGTCTATTTTTTGCTGCAAGCTTGGTCGACTACGCAATGAGGCATACTGCGCCCGTTGAATTTTTAATCCGCGTGACGTTCGACACCGGCGCGCGCGGCCGCTCACACGGTGCCGCATGGATCTCATGCCGTCGTGCCGCAAGGTCCGCAGTGAGTGAGACGCGAGAGCCGCGACATTGGCACTGGAATCCTGTTTGGGCTGTTAGAAAAGATAATGATGAATGAAGTAGCGAGACTGGGACATACCAGGATTGTGCTGATCGAAGATGACCTGGAAAGCCGCGAGTCACTGCGAATGCTGCTGGAGGAGGAAGGCGCGGAAGTCGTCGCCGTGGAGGACGCCGAAGAGGGCGCCGAGACGGTCATCCGGGAGTTGCCCGACGCAGTTATCTGCGATATCGATCTGCCGATGATGGATGGTTTTTACCTGATCCAGCGCCTGCGCGACCATGAGATTCGAGGCAACCTGACGCCATCGATAGCGATTGCCCTGACAGGGCACGACGGAGACGAATATCGCTTGCGAAGCATCGGCGAAGGGTTCCAGCACTTCATGACGAAGCCTGTGCATCCCGATGTGCTGGTGAGGCTAATACAGCAGTCGCTTAGTACGCGCGTGCTGTCCTAGCGTTCTATACGCCTCTCGCCGCCAAAACGTGCAGGACGGGCTTGTCCTGCGCGCTGAAGCCCCTTTGATGGCGGTCCTATGACCGGTCGCGGTTGCGCGCGCGGGTGGCGCCGGTAATCACCGCGATGCCCAGCAAGATCACGTCGACAATCATGATGGTGTGTTGCGACACATGCATGGCGACCAGCGCCCATGACACGCCGCCGATCAGTATCAGCCAGCCCAACAGATAAATAACCAGGGTCATTGAATTGTCCTTTTGCGTTGTTTTGATCCGGCAAAGCGCGCGTTCGATCATTAGCCCCTTGCACAAAGCGGGCCGCACCCCATCAATCAGGCACTTAACCGAAGATAACCTCGGTGCGTATACCGAACGCGAACGCCCGTACACAGCCATGTTGTATTCTTGGCGCGTTTGCGCCCGGACTTCAACCCTAACGGCAATCCTCCATGCTCATAGTTCATCACCTCAACAATTCCCGTTCACAACGCGTGCTCTGGATGCTGGAAGAATTGGGTATCGATTATGAAATCAAGCGTTATCAGCGCGACCCCAACACCATGCTCGCGCCGCCCGAGTTGCGCGCCGTGCATCCGCTCGGAAAGTCGCCGGTCATCACGGACGACGGCCAGACGATCGCCGAGTCGGGCGCGATCATCGAGTACCTGAACGAGCGTTATGGACAAGGGCGTTTCGCACCCCCGCACGGGACCACGCCGGAACGCCTTCGCTATAACTACTGGATGCACTATGCCGAAGGCTCCGCCATGCCGCCGCTGTTGCTGAAACTGGTGGCGCTGCGCATCGCCAGCGCGCCCATGCCGTTTTTCGTCAAGCCTATCGCGCGGCGCATCGCGCAGACCATGCAGGACAGTTTCATCGACCCGCAATTGAAACTGCACTTCGGCTTCATAGAGAGCGAGTTGTCGAAGTCCGAATGGTTTGCCGGCGATTCCTTCAGCGCCGCCGACGTGCAAATGAGCTTCCCGCTCGAAGCCGGAACCCAGCGCGCGGGCGCGAAGAAGCTTCCCCACGTAGCGGCTTTCGTAAAGCGGATTCACGAGCGTCCGGCCTATCAGCGAGCGTTGCAGCGTGGCGGCAAATACGATTTTGCGGACTGACCCGGGACGGCCGCGCGGCTTGCGTACAATGGCCGCTGGCTCCCTGGATTCACCTCGAATCAGGCACTTTCCGGCACTCATACGCACTTAGGCGCGAAGGCGAAGCATGGCTCGAATCGTCCCCGACGACTGGAAGAATATGGAAGCGACCGGCGCTGCCGTGCGTGAACTCGACACGCTGGCGCTGCTCGCAAAACTCCCCGACGACTACACCGTGTATCACGGTGTTCACTGGACCCGCATCAACGAAGGTTTTTCGGTGTTCGGCGAAGCGGATTTCGTGGTGGTCGCGCCGTCGGGCCGGGTGCTGGTCATCGAACAGAAGGCGGGGTTCCTGCGCGAAACGCCCGCGGGCCTGATGAAGGTCTACATGCAGAAAGAGCGCAACGTCGCCATCCAGCTTGCACGGACGCTCGAGAACCTGCACCGTCGCTTCACGGCCGCGTTCGGCGCGGGCACCTACCGGATTGAAGAGCTGCTGTATTGCCCGGACTACACGGTGAAGGACGCGTCCATTGCAGGCGTGCCCGAAGCACGCATTGTCGATGCCAGCCGCCGGGCGAAGCTGCCGTCCGTCGTGCTCGATATCCTGCCGCCCAATGAGCCGCGTTTCGAAGCGTCCGCCCGAATCCATCACTTTCTCTCCGACGAACTCGCCCTCACACCCGATACCAACGCGCTGGTCGGCCAGGCCGACATGCTTGTCACCCGGCTCTCGGGTGGCCTCGCCACATGGGCGCGCCGGCTCGAATTCCAGCCGTTCAGGCTGCGCGTGATCGGTACGGCCGGCTCGGGCAAGACGCAACTGGCGGTGCAGGTCATGCGCGATTCGGTGGCGAAGGGCCGCAGCGTGCTGTACGTGTGCTTCAACCGGCCGCTCGCCGATCACATCCGTCTGGTCGCGCCTCCCGAAGCACGCATTGCCAACTATCACCAGCTCAGCGCAAGCGTGACGCGCGATGCCGGTACCCCGCCGGATTTCAGCCAGCCGAACGTATTCGCTACGCTGGAGGAGCGTTTCGCCAACGTCGAGATTGCGGAGCACTGGAAGTTCGACGTATTGATTGTCGATGAAGGCCAGGATTTTCAGGCACCCTGGGTGGACGCGCTGGCCCGTTTGCTGAAGCCGGACGGCGCGTGGTGGTGGCTCGAAGATCCAATGCAGAACCTGTATTTCCGCGACCCCGTGCCGCTGCCCGGCTGGACCACGTTGCGCGAGACCACGAACTATCGCAGTCCGCGTGACTTGCTCGCGTATATCCGGCGGATCGTCGGACGCGAGGTGCAGCTCGACGCTGGCAGTCCGTTCGACGGTTCCGAAGTCAGTCTCTCCACCTACGAAAATGGCCACCCCGACGAAGTGATCGAGGCGACCAAGCGGGCGATCACCCAGGCGCTGGCGCTCGGCTACCGGAAGCAGGACATCGCGGTGTTGTCCTTTCGCGGGCGCGAAGGCTCGGTGCTGACTTCGGTCGACCAGCTCGGGCCGCATCGCTTGCGCAGCTTCACGGGCAGTTACGATTTGTTCGGGAATCCGGAATATCGGGAAGGTGACGTACTGCTCGAATCGATCTACCGGTTCAAGGGCCAGTCGGCGCCCTGCGTGATTTTGACTGAAGTCGATTTCGACACCTTCGACGAACAGGTCGCGCGCAAGTTCTTTGTCGGTGCGACGCGTGCCACCATGAAGTTGATCGTGGTGGCGTCCGAACGTGCGGCGCTGGCCTTCGACGAACAGCATTGAGCGCCGCCATGAGACAGCAGTCAGTGTTGAGATTTCTTGCGGCCTCGTTGCTCGCTTCGTGGCTCGTCTCGTTGCCGTTTGCCGCGAGCGCGGCGCCGTTGGCGCTGGACGTGCAGGGAATGATCGGGCGCACCAACGATGCAAGCCATAGCGTCTATCACATCAGCGAAGCCGACCTGCTGAAACTGCCGGTCCATACGATCACGACCTCGACCACCTGGACGCCAAAGTCCACCTTCGCCGGGCCGCTGCTGGGTGACGTGCTGAAGCTCGTGGATGCACGCGCCGACGGTATCGAACTGCGCACGATCGACGACTATTCATACACGGTGAGCGCCAGGGAAGCCGAGCGCTACGGCGCGATTCTGGCCTACAGCAGGAATGGCGTGCGCCTCACCGTCAGCAACTTTGGTCCACTGTTCCTGATCTATCCACGCGACGCCTATCCGTCCGAGTTGAGTGGTTCGGCCGCGGAGGCAAAGTTCGTGTGGCAGATCAAAGGGATGGTCGTGAAATGATGCGTGCGCCGCTTCGCCGTTTCAAGGTGGCGATGCTGGTGGCGGCAGCCATTGCGCCGCCGCTTGGCGGCGTGGGTTACGTGCTGTATTCCGTCCTGCTGGCGAACCAGACCACGCAGCAACTCACCCTGCCGTACGACGGTTTCTACTGGGACGGCGCGCAATTCCAGATTGCGTACGGCCGCTTTGCGAACCAGGTTCTGTTGTATCGCAGCGGGATCGACGCCGATACCGACGAGATCCAGCTCCGGTTCGAGGTGCTTGAATCTAAGCTCGCCATTGTCACCGCTTCCACCGCGATGCTCTCCGATCGAGGCACCTTGCGAAACCGCCAGCAGGAGATCCTGCGGCAACTGGACGCAGCGCTCGGGTCTATCGACCCGGATATTGGTTTGTTGAGCAAGGACCCCGGGCGCACGCTGAAGATCATTGGCGTATTGCGGCAGAACCAGGATGCAGTCAACGAGCTGGCGAACGGACGCCGCGTGGTCGACGTGGCGGAGCGCGACTACATTGCGCGCGATTTCGTTTCGAAGCGGCGTTATCTGTTCGCAGCGGGCATGCTGCTCGCGCTGCTCTCCATGGTCGCCACCGCCATGCTGCTGCTCAACGGCTACCGGCGTTCGCGGCTGATTCACCAGCAACGCGCGGCGCTCGAAGCGCAACACCAGGCAACCCGCGCTGCGCGCGAAGCGTCGCAGGCGAAGGACGCGTTCCTCGGCATGATCAGCCACGAGTTGCGCACGCCGTTGCATGCCATTGTGTCGTCGGTGGAACTGCTCGAACTGAACCTGCATAGCGAAAGCGATCGCAAGATCATCCAGCGGCTCGAGACCGGAGCACGCCATCTTGAGGCACAGATGCGCGACTTGACCGACTTCGCGAGGATCGGCGCCGGCAAGCTTGAATTGCGGCTGACTGTATTCGATCCAATGGAACTGCTCGACTCCATCGTGGACGCGAATACACCGGCGGCCGTGGCGAAGGGTCTGGCGTTGCGCGGGCAGTTCGCGGGAGAGGCGGGTCTGGTGGAATCGGACCAGCACCGGCTGCGTCAGATCGTGACCAACCTGGTGACGAACGCTATCAAGTACACCGACTCCGGCTCGATCGATGTGCGTTTCGAACGCTCGCTCGAACGGCTTGATATCTCTGTCATTGATACCGGTCCCGGGATTGCGCGCGAACAGTTGCCGCTGATCTTCAAGGAATTCACGCAACTCGATTCATCGAGCACGCGGCGTTTCGATGGCGCCGGCATGGGGCTCGCGGTCGTGCGCGGGCTGGTCGAATTGTTGGGCGGCGTGGTCAACGTGTCGAGTGATGTCGGTCAGGGCGCCGCGTTTCGCGTGAGTTTGCCCGCTGCATCGGTGGCGCGAATGCCCGAGCGCGAGCGTGCGCCCGCTGACTTGCCGCCGTTGAAGAAAGCACGCGTGCTGGTGATAGACGACCATGATTCCATCCGCGAGTCGCTGACTGAAATGCTGGCGCACCTCGGTTATGCGAGCGTGGCAATGCCCGACGTGGACAGTGCACTCGCGTGGCTCGAGAACAATCAGGCCGATGTGATCCTCGCCGACCTCCACATGCCGGGCAAGGACGGGTACTCGTTCGTGAATGAGTACCGCGCAAGGCGGGCAGCGGGCGCGAGCTTGCCTGTGATCGCGGTGAGTGCCTACGCGCCGGATCTGGTCGACCCCAGCGCCGCCATCCTGTTCTTCGATTACCTGCTCAAGCCCGTGCGCTACGAAGTGCTGAAAAGCGCCTTGGCGCGGGCGTTATCGGCGGCAAGGCGGATACGTTGAGCGGTGCGCGCTAACGTTCGGGATCAGGTTCGCTGCAAGCGCTTCGACAAGTCGGCCACAAGGATCGCCATGCGCGCCGGTTTCTCGAAGCATGTGACGTTGTAGCGCTGGATGATGTCGCTGATTTCCGACTCGCTTGCCTTGCCGGTCGTCAGTTCGCCCGTCAATACGAAGATGGGCGCATCCGGGTTGTCGGAATTGCGCACGGCACTGATAGCATCGGCCGACGTATGCGCCCCGAACAGCCAGTCGATCACCACTGCGTCGAACACTTGCGTCTGCAGCGCTTGCGAGAACCCTTCCAGACCATACAGAGCGACCGCTGTGAAGCCGCTGCGCTCGAGATAATCGTGCAGGTTGTCGGCGGAGGTCTGGTCGTCGTCCACGACCGCGATCAGCGGTTTGTCCATGTCCGTGCGGCGCGGCTGGATCTCGATCTTGTGGACATCGTGAGCGGCGTGCAGCAGCACGCCTTCGTGCGTTGTCACAAGCCAGCGGCCGTTCATGTTTTGCGCAATGAAATCCGGGCGGCTGCCCGGTTCGAGCGCTTCGCCAATCCACGCAACACAGGGAATCTCGATAGCGCCAAGCATAAGAACGACGTCCTGGGCGGTGCCTTCGGTGTCGTCCACGTCGGCGTTCTTCGCGTCGAATAGCTGCAAGGCGGGCTCGCCGAACGCGTCGGCCACGCGGCGGATTTGCGCAAGCGTCCATGGACTGTTGCCACGTAGCTTTCGATGTCCTTGCGAGAAACTGAGATCGAGAATGCGGCAAAGCTCGGCTGTCTGCTGCCGCTTGCCAATGCCATGACGATTCATCAGGTCGCGTACGCGCTGGGCGACTGCGAGGGAATCGGAGGATGAGGTTTCAGTGACCATGCTGCTATAGACCAGTAAAAGCGCGTGGCGGGTTGGAAGACGGTGAGGCGGATTCGGGATGGACCGGGGGGTATTGTAGGCGTAAGACAGGGCTAGTTCGAAAAACTCTTGCGAAGATAATCGCCTGTCCTACAAGGGGCGGGGAGGTTGTTACCGGTTGCGAACACATGATCCTATTCGAACCGGAAATTGATTCGCGGCTGGCAAACGTTATCGTGCATCAGATAGCGGTATGAAGCCTCCCGAAGCACTATAAAACGGTCGATCGGACACTCGGGATGTTTGACCACCCGTGTCAATCGTCATTCCTTTGGACGCGGGACTTTCTACAACTTCAACAAAGCACCGCTCGTTCGATACCCAGCATGCTTATTAATGCGGTGCTCAAAGCGGGTCGTGCTGACAACCCAATCGACACCGGGCACCGTGACCCGCGGCACCAGGATCAAACTCAATCCGGTCATCTCGTTTGTTTCCGTCGGATATTGGTTCTGATCGGGGTTTACGCCGGTTTTCGCTACCGTTGCATTCCGACATTTCTTCCGAATCCGGGACACGCTGCGCCTGATTCGGCCAATTCTGCCGGTAGCCGGCCCCGCCATCTCATCATTAGCCCGAATTCCACGGGCACATACTACTTCCCGCTTTGTCTTCGGAGCACTATGCTTTCTACGGCAAAGAGATATGAACATTCGACACACGATGGACGTTTAAAACTCTGACTTGGGGGAAGACTAGTGGAACTCGAAACCCGCACTTTGGGACGCGTGACGAAGAGACTCGTCCCGTTCCTGATTCTCTGTTATTTCATAGCGTACCTGGACCGCGTCAACGTCGGTTTCGCCGCGTTGCAGATGAACAAAGACCTTGGACTGTCCTCGAGCGCCTTCGGCTTCGGCGCGGGGATTTTCTTCATCGCCTATTTCTTTTTCGAGGTTCCGTCCAACCTTCTGCTGGAGAAGTTCGGTGCGCGCCGATGGATCGCCCGGATCATGTTCACCTGGGGCATCCTTGCCGGCGCCATGGCGTTCATTCCCGGGATCTCGCGGTTGACAGGACTCTCGCCCGCACACGTGTTCTATACCTTGCGGGTGTTGCTCGGGATCGCGGAAGCGGGATTCTTCCCGGGCATCATCTTCCTGCTGACGCTGTGGTTTCCGGCGGCGTACCGGGCCCGCGTGGTTGGCTATTTCATGGTGGCCATCCCGCTGTCCACCGTGATCGGCGCCCCTATCTCCGGTGCGCTGCTCAACCTAGACAAACTCGCGAGCCTCGCCGGCTGGCAGTGGGTCTATCTGGTTGAAGCATTGCCGGCCCTGCTCCTGTCGTTCGTAGTCCTGTTTTATCTCACCGACAAACCGGCGGACGCAACCTGGCTTGCAGCCGATGAGCGCGACTGGCTCGTGGGCCGGCAAGCCCAGGAACGCGCGCAGCGTGAGGCCGTGCGCGCCTTCAGCGTGCGCGAAGCCTTGTTCAATCCGCGGGTTCTTGCCGTCGCGCTCATCTACTTCGGCGCCAACGCGACCAACTACGGCCTGAGTTTTTTCCTGCCGCAAATCGTCAAAGGGTTTGGCCTCGGTAATGTCCAGACGGGCCTTGTGACGTCGTTGCCGTACATTGTCGGCGCGTTCAGCATGATCTTGTGGGGACGCCGCTCTGACCGCAAGCTCGAGCGCAAGTGGCATGTGGCCATCCCGCTGCTGGTGGCTGCCGGTGGAATTGCGGCATCGACGGCACTGGATGATCCCGTGCTGAAAATGATCGCGCTGTCCATTGCCGGCTTTGGCATATTCGGCTGCCTGCCGGTGATCTGGACGCTACCCGCCGCTTTCCTTTCGGGGGCGGCCGCAGCGGGTGGCATTGCCGCGGTGAACTCGCTCGGCAATCTGGCCGGGTTCTTCGGACCCTACGCGATGGGGTGGATCAAGGACAGTACCGGCAGTTTTGCTGCTGGCTTGCTCTGTCTGGCCGGGGCCGGGCTGGTCGCCGTGGCAGCGGTCCTCCTGCTTCGTCACGATAGCGCTTTGGAGAACGCGCCTGGGCCTCTTGTTGAAGAAAGCTCGCGGCACGCTTAAGGGCTCGTCTTAATGTATTGACGAGATTCCGGGGAAATTGTTCGGCCCGTTCCCTATCGCGGCGAACGGGCAGGATCCCGTCAGCCTTGGCGCGGGCCTATGGCGGCTCGACTGGCAGCAGCTCCAACTCGAACTGGACGGCAGGCTTCGTCTTGCCGACTGCCTGGCGACGGGCAAGGGCATCGACGCCATAGCCGGGATGCTCATGCGGAGTGCCAAGACCATCAGCGCGCACAAGATGCGTCTCATGCAAAAGTTCGGCATTGAAAACGATGCCGAACTGATCTGCTATGCGATCAAACATGGTTTGATTTACGAGCGCGATCGCTCGTAGGGATATTCCGACAAGAAAACCAGCCCCGTCTGAAGCCACAATCGACCGTCTCCGACAGATAAGGACTTATGGCGCTCCTAGCATGGTTTCATGGGGTGGATAGCAAACCACGGAGAATCCTTATGGTTGCGCCGGAGCAGTCTTTGCGCGGTTTGTTTGAAAAATGGCTGGGCGCGGGGAGCACCGGGCATCTGCAGGTGCGCTCCATTCATCGTATTCGTGCAGGGCGCCGCCGGTGCGTCTGCATTGAAGTGGAGCGGGCCGCTGGCGCCCCATTCAGCTCCGCCTTCAGTCCTTTCACGCTCTTCTTTTTCCGCCACGACGACGGCGCCTGGCATATCTATCCGCCGGAGGCCGTACGCCCTGCGATGAGTCCCGGCCGGCTGGCCGCGTGAGCAGGGACGGATAGCCCATCTCCGCCAAAATCCAGCAAAGACGCACACCCCGACGAGTGACGCGGCACGTGCGCACTTCAATACGGCACGCCGATAAACATCTCAAGCGGGCTGCATCAACCCTCCACAGGTCTTGATCTCTCAACCGTTTCGCCGGTCCAAGGCCCTTGGCCGTGAGATCGCCGTGCGTCGAAAAAGGAAAAGGGACGTCGTCGTGATGTTGTCTGAGGAAATGGAGTTGATTAAATGTTCCGCGAAATGTGCGCGCCTGCATATAGGAAATGCTTTTGCTCCCCGAAGCTTGGGCGGGCATCACGATGGCGAGATTGAGATCCAGCTTGCCCGCATAGGATCCCGCGGCCCAACACCTGAAACCCATTCCTGTGAGAGATCATCCGATGAAAACAGACTTCACCCGTACCGGCGAACTCAAGAACATTGCGAGCTATCCGCAATGGCTCCAAGACGTAGTCAAGGATTGCGAAGAAGCGAAGCGAAAGGTTGTCTATCACCCGTTGTGCAAGGCCATGAAGGACGCGACGCTCGATATCGAAAGCACGCATCGTTTCCTGATTGGTTTCTTTCCTGTCATCGAGCAGTTTCCGCAGTTCATGGCGTCGAACCTCATGAAGGCACGGTTCGGCCATTCGCATGGTGAAGGGATGGCACGGTCCTACCTCATCCAGAATATCCGGGTCGAGAACATGCACGCCAAGCACTGGCTGCAGTGGGCAGGGGCGAGCGGCCTGGGGCTTGATGACTTGTTGTTGCAAGAGGTGCCGAGCGAGATGCATGCGCTCGCGCACTGGTGCGGACATGTCAGTCTCACCGACGAGCTGGCGGTCGCGGTGGCGGCAACGAACTACGCAGTGGAAGGCGCAACGGGTGACTTCTCGTGCTTTGTCTGCTCTGAAGAAACGTATGCGCTGACCTTTCCGGAACCGATTCGCAAGTCGGCAATGCGTTGGCTCAAAGTGCACGCGCATTACGATGACGAGCACCCGTGGATGGCATTGGAAATCGTGGCCACGTTGCTGGGTACCAATCCGCCGGTGGAGTCCATCAACAAGATCCGCACGGCCATTCGCAAGAGCTACGACTATATGCGCATGACGCTCGATTACGCGTACGGAACGCCCTCGGAGCCGTTGGCGGTACGTGCAGTGGAGGAAGAGCCGGTAGCGGCCTGAGCGAGACCGGTTTGGGTCATTGAATAACGGCGCCTGTTATTGGATAACAGGCGCCGTTATTTTTGTTCGGGCTGAAATTCGTCGCGATTTATGGGCGACAAACCGGTATGTTTGCCGGCGTCTGCCGGACGTGTGTTGCTCTTGAAGGCGAGCGCCTGCAATGCTTAAGCGCCTTTCCGCTCGCGTGATTCGGCGCCTGACGTTAGCGGCGCCGGTCCCTTGCTGAACAGCGCTGCCAGCAGCCCGGCCAGCGGCACGCAGAAAACGAGTGCTGTTGTCATCAGGCTGTTTGCCGAGCCCTGCGTGAAGAGCGGCATGATGATCGCGACCGCCGGTCCCAAGGGCAGCATGACAAGGAGATACGCGCTCCAGCTCAGACCCCTCTTGCCGGCAATCGCGGCGACTATTGCTGCGCAGATGCCGTATAGCACGAAGCCCGTTATGGGTTGCATCTTCTTCCCTGGTTTTACGATTTAGCCAAAGTGTATCGGCGCCGAATACGGGGACCAACGAGAAAACCTCCGGCTATGTGCGCTACATCACAACCACAAACAGGCTACTGAAACGGGGTGCGTCAGCACACATAAAACGGCACCCCAATGGGGCTTGAAAGGCCGTCACCGTCATGTTTCTTTAACGGAATGCTGTCGGGTTTTTACTTGCCCTCATGGGCGCTTATGCTCTTTCTTACCGATTGCGCGTGGGTGTCGAATTGGCTCAGGAACATGTCCGAGCGCCGGTAGCAATCAGTTGCCACATGACCAGCGTGTTGGGCCCCGCGTGCGCCTCGGCCGTGCATTGCGCAACCTGCAAGCCGATGCCTTGGGCGAAGCGGGTCAGCAAGAACGCGTTTGCGTGTGTCGTCAATCCCGCGATCGTGTTTCCAGGCGAACTGGCCAGAGGCATCAAGTGTTCAAACCACAGCATGCCTATGTCGTTTCCTAGCGGCACAATGCGTGCGCCCGTCGTGCGCGATCTAACGGCAAAAGCGCGGCTGTCCGCCAGGTGTTCGTCGAAGACGATGGTGAGCGTGTGGCCGAGCGCCACTTGCTCGCTTGATAGCATCCGCGACCGCAACGTCGCCTGCGTGGGCCATGACACGCGCATGCATGCGGCCGCCATCGAAGCGGTTGCAAGGAACCCGCGCCGGCCAGTTTTCATCAGTCGCGCTCCTTGATCTTCCTGGGCCAGATACCTTGTTTTCCTGGCGATAGAATGCCGTTCGGATCGAGCGCTTCCTTGATGCTCTCGCTCATGCGCATCAATGCATGATTGTTGAAATCATACTGGGATGCGGCAAGATCCATGAAGGCGAGATGGGTCCTGTATTGACCATAACCCGCCGCGCCGAAGTCGTTGATCAACGTCTTCAGCAGCTCACCTGCGGCGCGCGCTTGCATAGGATCGTCACGATTGAAAATAGCGGCAAAGATGTGATGCATGCTGCGCGGGCCAACTGTAAAACCGCCGTAGTAGTCGAAGCCATAATGCGCCGCCCGGTCCGCGATCATTCGATATTGCCGGACCGCGTCGCGGCCGAGCGGCGCACAGACAGGCGAGAAATCGATGTGCGCGCCGGCGCCGCCGGGCCAGTTCAGCAAGTTGAATGCGTCGAGATTGGGAATGCCAACCTGGCTGCGATCGCCGCCGCCTTTGGGTTCAACGTCGGCATGGGTATAGGGTGACTCGATCAACTCCGCGTCGGCGATGGATGAGAAGCGCCGGTGTATCACATCGCGACGCGCCCTCACCAGCGCTTCGGGGCCATACAGGCAGAAGCGAAGATTCCAGCGACCTATGCCGAGCTTGCGCGCCATGGTCTCTATGGCCGCATCGGGCATGGCGCCCGGACCGTCATACCACTGTTTGCGCGTCGACACGCCGGCGGCCCATCGCACCGCGCTTTCGATGACGGCGCTGCTTTGTATCGTGTCGTCGAGTTTCAACGGACGCAGCGTCTCGACAATGCTCTCGAGATCGGCGTCGTGCCGGAACGTATAACGGCACAGCATGTAGCCTTCGGGCCTCGGCATCAGCCAGATGCCGAGCTTGGTGACAATGCCAAAATTCGACTGCATGAACATGGCATCGTAGGATGGACCGAAGCCCGCCTTGAATACTTGCCAGTCCTGATTATTGTTCATTGCACCCATGCCGGTGCGTACGATCTCGCCGTTCGCCAGCATCACTTCCATCCCGCATTGCATGGCCGCGTGATCCCCGTATGGGGTCGTGCCGAAGCCGCGCTCCAGTGTATTGCCGACCACGCTGCCCCATCCGGCGGCCGGCGGATCGAGCCATAACCTGACGCTTCGCGCTTGAAGTGCCTGATAAAGATCGTAGTAGCTGACACCCGGTTCGACCAGCGCGTAACCGAGCGCCTCATTGATCTCGATGATGCGGTTCATGCGCTGCAAGTCCAGCACGACGGAGCCTTTAAGCCTGGGTGCTGCGCCGCCATAAGCGAAGTTGCGTCCGGTCGATACGCTCCACAACGGTACGCCGTAGCGGTTCGCCACGCCGAGCACGGCGCGAAGCTGCTCGACATCCGAGACCATCACAACGGCTGACGCTTCATAAACATGTGCGTCACCAGGCGCGAACGGATCCAGATATGGCTGCGCCTCACCGTCTCCCGCAAGAACGGCATTCTGACCCGCAATCGCCCTGAATGCTGTCAACGCCTGCTGGAAATCAGACTCCTGCATCCCCGGGGGACGCGGCGGACCCTTCACGGTCCCAGCATCCAGAACATGTTTATCAACGCGATCGTTTTAATCGGTTTCAATCGAGTCAACTCAATACCCGCCGCTGCTGCTCCCGCCCGAGCTCGATCCCGAGGCTGAACCATCGGTTTGGCATCCGGCAAGGGAGACTGCAAGCGAGACGGTCAGGACAGCCAGCAACGTCGATGCAACGCGTTTGAAGTTCATTTGGTTTCCCCATGGATTTTGGACGAGCGCGCAGCAACCGCCAGCGCGATGTGCGGCACTCATGAGCTAAACGAACCGACGCGGCAAATTATTCCCCTATGTTTGATATTGTGCGTTCGCAGGCCGCTTCAATGAGCGGACCCGTCAGGATGGATTCATCGGGAGATCGAGCGTGCGCTGACCGCCGGGATCGTTGGGCTTGAAGGTTGCCGCGCCACGCTTTTGCCCCGTTAGCGAGCCGCTTAATTGGGCCAGCCGCCGGGTAACCGCCCGCACGGTTTTTTTGCTGCGAAACGCGAGCACGCCCCAGCGCGAACTGGCAATCTGCGCGCTCCACGCTCCGGTAATGTTATTGCGGCTCCAATAGGCTTTGAAGCGTTCGGCGCCCACGCCGAAATCTACATTCAGGCGTTGATCGAATGCCCATTTGACGACGTGTTCAACGACGATCGAACCGGGACCGAACTTGGCAAACCGGGCGTCGAAACTCGCAATCAGGCCGTCGACGCAGGTCGTGCCCACGCCCACCACCGTGGCCGCGACCGGCGTGCCGTCCAGCGTGACGACGAACAGACGGGCCATGGCGCATCCGTTCGCCGGGCAGAGGAGGTTGACGAGAAAGTCCCGGTAATGCGACGAATCGAGCCACTCGCCTCTCTTACCGACCCGATCGCCCCATGCGCGTTTGCGCGCCAGGATCCAGTCGACCAGCGCCGCGTTTTCGCTGGCGTTGCCGGGCTCCGTGAGGCGCACTTCAAGCTGACCTTCCTTCGACAAGCGGCGTTCGAGCGCACCGGGTTTTTTCCCGCTCATCGTGCCCAGCGTCTTGCAAAACGTGTCCCATTCAGTTTCGTCGCGGAGCTTCGCAAACGCGGCGACGGTGCGTGCAGCGATCATCACATGGCGTTCGCGCGAGGCGATCGCGTGCAGTTCGGAGCCTTCATCCACATACGGAAGCTTGATGAAATCGGCGCCGCAACGCTTCAGCGCCGTCCGCCATGCGCCCGCAATCAGAGCCGGGGCAGCGGGGCTATTGGTGACGAGCACTCTCGTGTAATCGCCGGCTTCGGGGCTCAGGGGGCAAAGATAAGTCCACAGGAGCCGCCGGTACGTCACGAGTGGCCAGACCATAACAAGTCGCCCGTTCTCGCGATGCACGATGCAGCAGAGGCGTCTGCCACGCGGCTTGGCGACATGTTGCCAGGCCAGCCAGCACACGCTGAACGACTGGCCATATTGACCGTGCGCGCTCGACCAGAGGCCGTCCCATTCGGGCTGTAAAGCGCGAAAGCCGTCTTCGTCGCTCACGATCTCAAACTGACAATCAGCCTGGTTCATAGTGTCTCGAGTAATAAACGCCGCTGTCCGGCGGTCGCCCTGCGGGCTCACGCGCTCGGTCTGGCAAGAACAAGTGATCGGAAGTAAAACGAAGGGCAGAGCATCCACGGATACGCTCCATGGTGCCTGTTGCGGACATGACGCGATGTTCGGTGGCACACAATCGTATGAGGAAATATGCGGGCAGGTCGGGCCTGGATTCATCGGAGCCCAGGCACCAGGGAATATTCCGGCGAGACGGATCGGCTTTCCCTTCCCGCCCTCAGCGCTCCAAATGACCCTTCAACGTATCGCGGAATTTCCGGATCAAAGGTTCCTTTGAACGCCCGCGCCTCACGATCAACGCGAACGGCGCCTGGTAGCCAAACCCTGCCGGTGCGAGCGCACGCAGTCGGCCCTTTTCGACCCAGGCCTGCGCGTAATGCTCCGGCAGGAAGCCAATAAACGCACCGGATAAGATCAGAATCAGTTGCCCTTCCATGCTGTCCACCGTCGCTTCGCTACGCTTGAATCCATGCCGTGCCAGCTCTGTCTGACTCCAGTACGTCCGCCCGACCATCCGCTGCTGACTGATCGTTTCCTGCGGGATGTGACGCTCATTGAAAAGCGGATGGGTATCGCTGCAATACAACCAGTGCTGCTCGCAATAAAGCGAATGGTAGATCAGCCCGTTCATGCGCAACTGAAACGCGCCGATCGCCAGGTCAAGGCGATTTCCCAGCACGCTAAGCTGCAATTCATAAGGGCTTTGCACATGCAAATGCAAATGTAGCGCCGGGTGCTCGCGCGTAAATGCACCAATGATCTCGGCGAGCGGCAACGCTTTATCGCTGACAGTGGAATCGAGTACGCCCAGCTTGATACTGCCGCGCAATTCTCCGCGCAGTCCGGCGGCGTAACGCTCGAAACCGTCAACCTCGCCAAGCAGCCGCAACGCTTCCTGATGGAACTCCTCGCCCTTCGGTGTCAGACTGAAACCGCCGCGCCCGCGATGACACAACACCACGCCCACCAGCGACTCCAACTGACTCATATAGGTGCTGATCGCCGACGTCGACAGGTTGAGTTCCTGTTGCGCCGCGGCAAAACCCTGGTGCCGGATCACACAGATAAAAATGCGCAGCAGGCGTGCTTCAGGCAAAACAGTGGCCACATCAAACTCCATCGAATACGGTAAACGGCCAAGCAAACTGCCCGGTGGAAAAGCGGCCAAGCAATGCCCCCGGGCCACACGTGCCGATACTTTAGAAATAACTGAACTAAATATTTCGCACCAGCACTTTGTCGGTACGCCGATGAGCGCCAGAATTCAACGCAGACAGTTCGACGAATGAATGTGAGGACGCGCCATGGAAAAGATCTTTCACCAACCGCTCGGCGGTAATGAAATGCCGCGCTTTGGCGGCATTGCCACCATGATGCGCTTGCCGCATCTCACCTCGGCTGCGGGCCTGGACGCTGCGTTTATCGGCGTGCCGCTGGACATTGGCGCGTCCTTGCGCGCCGGTACCCGGTTCGGCCCGCGCGGAATTCGCGCTGAGTCCGTCTTGATCCGGCCTTACAACATGGCGACCGGTGCCGCTCCGTTCGACTCGCTTTCGGTGGCCGATATTGGCGACGTGGCCATCAACACCTTCAATCTGCTGGACGCGGTGCGGATCATTGAAGAGTCGTATGACCGGATCCTCGAACACGACGTGGTGCCGCTGACCCTGGGCGGCGATCACACCATTACCTTGCCGATCCTGCGCGCGTTGCATCGCAAGCATGGCAAGATCGGCCTCGTACATGTCGATGCTCATGCCGACGTCAACGACCACATGTTCGGCGAGAAGATCGCCCACGGCACGACCTTCCGGCGCGCGGTGGAGGAGGGCCTGCTCGATTGCGAGCGTGTGGTACAAATCGGACTGCGTGCCCAGGGTTATACCGCCGACGACTTCAACTGGAGCCGCCGCCAAGGCTTTCGCGTGGTGCAGGCGGAAGAGTGCTGGCACAAGTCGCTGGAGCCTCTGATGGCCGAAGTCCGGGCCAAGGTGGCGGGCGGTCCGGTGTACCTGAGCTTCGACATCGACGGTATCGATCCAGCGTGGGCACCGGGCACGGGCACGCCCGAGATTGGCGGGCTGACGACGATCCAGGGCATCGAGATCATCCGGGGTTGCCATGGGCTGGATCTGATCGGATGCGATCTGGTCGAAGTGTCGCCGCCCTACGATACGAGCGGGAACACGTCGCTGCTGGGAGCGAACCTGCTTTATGAAATGCTGTGCGTGCTACCGGGCGTGAAACGTCGCTAAGGCGCCATCAAGCTTCGTTGTTCAAGCCTAAAGCTGCGTCATCAGGAGGAAGGAACACATTATGGAAACGACGACTACGACCATTGTGGCTGCGGAACAAAAGGTCCGCGAGGATCTGGCGGCGTTGTATCGGCTGATGGCGCATTTCCGCATGACGGACATGATCGACACGCACATTACCGCGCGATTGCCAGGCCTGAAACCCGCGTTCCTGATCAACCGATACGGCGTGTTGTTCCACGAAATGCGCGCTTCGGACCTTGTAAAGATCGACTACGAGGGCAAGGTGATCGACGAGCGTGCACGCGATACGCCCGAGCTTTTTATCGTCAATGAGGCCGGTTTTACCATCCACTCGGCGGTTCACATGGCGCGGGAGGACATCGCTTTTGTCGTACATACGCATACGGCAGCGGGGACCGCTGTGTCGGCGCAAGAGCAAGGGCTTTTGCCTATCAGCCAGCATGCGCTGAAGTTCTACGGCAAGCTGGGTTACCACGACTATGAAGGCATTGCGCTTGACCTGGGCGAGCGTGAACGCCTGGTTGCCGATCTTGGCCCGCACAAGGCGATGATCCTGCGCAACCACGGCCTGCTCGCCGGCGGTGCGACCGCTGCGCACGCGTTTCACGAGATCTACTTTCTCGAGCGCGCTTGCCAGGCGCAGGTGCAGGCGCTGGCCGGAGGCGTGCAATTGCGGATACCGCCAGAGCATGTTCGCGAACTCACCGCGCGGCAGTTCGACTCGGACGGTGCGGACGCCATCATCGAACTGGCGTGGCAAGCGGCGCTGCGCCTGATAACCGACAACCTTCCCGACTACCGGTCCTGATCCGTCAGCCGGCTGCATGATTATCACGTCGCGCGCCGGTGTCTCTTGATAATCCCGACGGCTCGGATGATAAAGCGCATGGCTATCGCTGGTTCGTCGGCTGGGCGGGTAAAGGGGTTTAAGACCCACGTATTCGCCCGCCTCATTCAGGACGGGAAACAGGAGCTGGGTGCAGCGGGGCTGTGAGCCCGCGCTGCGTGCATGAAGGAGTTGCCCTCTCTCCTGAACTCATTCTCTAGCTGATACGTTTCCAGCCGCGAACGCTACCATGCCCCGCGTTGCAACTCACTTCCACAACGCGCAACGCGATATGGCTTTGGACCCGAAAGCCTGCTCGCCGGGTATGGTCGCGGTGATCGTATAGAAATCCCACGGCTCCTTCGACTCCGAGGGTTTCTTCACCTGCATCAGGTACATGTCGTGAATCATGGTGCCGTCGGGCCGGATATAACCCTTGGCGTACATGTCGTCGATCTTCATCTTGTGCAGTTGCTCCATCACCTTCGTGCTGTCGGTCGAACCCGCCGCCTGTACCGCCTTCAGGTAGGTGGTCGCGGCCGAATAGTCCGCGGCCTGGAGGCTGGTCGGCATCTTCTTCATCTTGGCGAAGTAGCGCTGCGCCCATTTGCGGGTCTCGGCATCCTTGTTCCAGTACCAGCTATCGGTCGCCAGAAGACCTTGGGCGGTCTCAAGCCCCAGGCTGTGGATGTCGGTAAGAAAGATCAGCAGAGCGGCAATTTTCATCGACTTGGTCAGGCCGAATTCCTTTGCAGCCTTGATCGAGTTGATGGTGTCGCCGCCCGCGTTTGCAAGGCCCAGGACCTGTGCTTTCGACGCTTGCGCCTGCAACAGGAACGACGAGAAATCCGACGCCGATAACGGATGCCGCACGGCGCCCAGCACCTGCCCGCCATTCGCCTTCACGACCTCCGACGTGTTCTTTTCCAGCGCCTTGCCAAATGCATAGTCGGCGGTCAGGAAGTACCAGGTCTTGCCACCTTGCTTCGTCACGGCCTGGCCGGTGCCGTTGGCGAGCGCGACGGTATCGTAGGCGTAGTGGACCGTGTAGGGCGTGCATTGCTCGTTGGTCAGGGCATCGACACCCGCGCCCACGTTGATGTACGGAATCTTCTTTTCAGCGGCAATCTGGTTGGTCGCGAGCGCGGTGGCCGAATTCGTGCCGCCGATGATCCCGCTGACGCCGTCGCGGTCGATCCACTCGCGCGCTTTCGATGCCGCAATGTCCGCCTTGTTCTGGTGATCGCCATAGAGCAGTTCGATGGGCTTGCCGTTCACCTTGCCGCCGAAGTCGTCGATCGCCATGCGGATGGCTTCGAGACCTCCCTGGCCATCGGAATCGGAGTAGAGCCCTGAAAGGTCTGTAATGAAGCCGAGCTTGACTGAGTCGGCTGCTGCATGCGCCGCGCTCGCGGTGACGCTCAGGATGGCTGCGGTAATGAGGCCGCACGCAGAGCGTCGGGCGAGTGTGTTGTTCATTCCTGTCTCCATCGGTTTTTATGGGCGGCGCAAAGGCCACTGTGTATTGCTGCGTATCGTTGTGTATTCTCGATATCTCGAAGGGCGGCTCGTGCGAGCAATCCGTCAGGATCGAAAATAGCCGCTTGGGAGGAATTAAGTCAAGACTTACGAGACGGATGTTGCGATGAAGCTCGAACCTGCCGCCTGGAATCATTGCGCATAACAACCGCTGCCCGCGACGTAACCGCACCCGTCCATGCTTTCTTGCGCTCAGTGACATCCACTACGCGGACGGGTTCATCCGAGGCTGGCAGAAAACGATCCTTGCACCATGACCGGCGACTGGTTCCCGATGCTCGGCATAGGTATCCATTCGAAATTGGTTTGGCAATGGTAAATAATCTGGATTCCTGATTAGATCAATATATCCGCTTCCTCCTGCCAAAAAATGCGCCTTCCCCGCTGAACAGCCTTTATCGAGCTTCCGGCAGGATCTCCAAAAGCAGCTCGGCCGGCCGGCATAAACGCGTGCCTGCTGGCGTGACCACGAACGGGCGATTGATGAGGACGGGGTGCGCCAGCATGGCGTCAAGCAACTGTTTGTCCGTCAGCGTTGCATCGGCGAGACCAAGTTCCGCGAACAACTTCTCTTTCTCCCTGATCGCTTGCCGGACGCTTAGTCCTGCATCTTCGATCATCCTGGATAGCGTGCCGCGACTGGGCGGCGTCTTGAGGTACTCGATCACTTCCGGTTCAACGCCTGCATTGCGGATCAGCGCCAGGGTAGTGCGCGACGTACCGCAAGCAGGGTTATGGTAAATCGTGATGGCCATGCCGTGAGTCTCCATGAATCGTTAAAGAGGGGCTTGCTGTTTTATCGACGCCGCGCTCGCCGAACACGCGCCGCCTTCGCAGCAGTTTTTGGTAAGGAAGCCGATGAGTCCGCTCTTCGGGTCCCGCTACTACCAGCGCCCGAAAGATTGCCAGCCGCGACTCGTGCGCGAGCGCGCCCAAGGCACGAACTACGGTTTCTGATTTCATGAGGTAAAGCGTACAAGAAACATTTCCTCATTTCAATATTTATTGAAATGTAAGCTGATGCAGCTTACGCATCCGCTCAAGTGACGCCGGTGTTTGCCGTTAAAGGGTATGGGCCGGATGACACAGTCGGCCTCGGTGGCGTTCGCAGGCATCAACGCACGCCACCGCTTGGTATCGATGTGAGATATAAAAAAAGTGAGACAAACATGTTTTCGACGATTAAAGGCCGCCTGGGCATTGCCATGGCGCTTCTGGGTCTGTTGCTGATCGTGATCGGAGGACTGGGGCTTTGGGGAATGAGCCGCGGTAACGACACGACTCGTGGCCTCTTCATGAACCAGATGCCTAGCGCTGTCGCGGCCGGCAACGCGGAAATGTTTACCGCCCGCGAGCGGCTCAGCTTCGATCGTGCGGCCTTGCTCGTTGGCAAGCCCGGCGCGGAAACGGCCATTGGACGTGGGGCGTTGATGCGCACACGGGCCGACAAGGAGTGGGCGACCTACGCCGCGCTGCCCCAGGGTCCGGGCGAACACAAACTGGCCGAGGACTTCGAAGCCAAGCGCCTTGAACTCCAGAAGCTGGTGGACGACGGTTACGCCAACATCAGGGCGAACGACGCAGACAAGATTATCGCTTCCGCGGAAGCCATGCAGGTTGCGTTCAACCAGTTGGCCGGGTTTGGCGAAGCGCTTCGCAAGTATCAATTCGACTCTGCCAGGACCGACTACGACAACTCGCAGGAAGCATTCGGCGACTTCCGTCTCGTCAGCATCGCTTCCATTCTGGCCGGCCTTGCGGCGGCTATTTTCTCGTGGGTGTCGCTGCGTCGTTCGATCGGGCGTCCACTCGACGAAGCGCTTGCGCAATTCGATGCAATCGCCGCAGGGGACCTGCGCCGCGAGTTGATCGTCACTTCGCGCGACGAGATGGGGCAACTGTTATCAGGTCTCGCGAAGATGCAGGCCAGCCTCGTCAACACGGTGCGTACGGTGCGCTCGGGCAGTGAATCCATTGCATCGGCGACCAAGCAGATTGCGGCGGGCAATATCGATTTGTCATCGCGTACGGAAGAGCAGGCGTCGGCGTTGCAGGAAACGGCATCGAGCATGGACGAGTTGACCGGCACCGTGAAGCAGAATGCGGAAAACGCGCGTCAGGCGAGCTCGTTGGCCGCCAACGCGTCGGACATTGCGAACAAGGGCAGCACGGTTGTGGCGCAAGTGGTTGTCACCATGGGCGACATCAACCAGAGTTCGACGAAGATCGCCGACATCATCACGATCATCGAAGGCATTGCGTTCCAGACCAACATCCTTGCGTTGAACGCAGCGGTGGAAGCGGCGCGTGCCGGTGAACAGGGACGGGGTTTCGCGGTCGTGGCGGCAGAGGTTCGCAGCCTCGCGCAACGGTCATCGGCGGCAGCGAAGGAGATCAAGGAGCTGATCAACACGTCGGTCTCGCGCGTCCAGACGGGCACGACGCTGGTGGGCGATGCCGGCCGCACGATGTCGGACATCATCGGCGCGGTGCAGCGTGTGACGGACATCATGGGCGAGATCGCGGCGGCGTCCGAAGAGCAGAGCAGCGGCATTGAACAAGTGGCGCGCGCGGTCACGCAAATGGATGAAGTGACCCAGCAAAATGCGGCGCTGGTGGAGGAAGCCGCGGCCGCGGCGCAATCGCTGGAGGATCAGGCGGGCGCGTTGAAGGCGGCCGTGTCGGTGTTCCAGTTGAACGACAGCGGCCTGGATATCGGCAAGACGGCGCTCAGCGCGAAACCGGCGCGTGGTGCGGCGCATCGTGCGTTGGCAGTGCCGAAGAAACGCGCTGTTGCCGTGAGTTCGAACCCGGGGCCGGCTATTGTAGCGGCTACGCGTCTCAAGACTCCGGCGCTGATCAAGGAGAAGTCGAGGCCCGTTGCATTGGCCGGCGCTGCTGATTGGGAGGCGTTTTAAATAGCGGTGTGTCTTGGCTAGCGGTCAAAGGGAGGCGGTGAAAGTCAGCGCCTTCCTGCTGCATTTGCGACTACATTCGTCAAGTACTCGAACGCCTGCCGAACGTATTGCCAGTCTCACTTCGCGGGCAAGGGCGCCGAGTTCATTCGCTTGATGCGCCTTCTCTCAAGGAAGGTCCACAACGTCAATCCTCCGTATGTCGCGTACTGCAGAAAGGTAGAAACGCTGGCAATCCACGCTGCGTCTTCCCATTCGATATTAAGCAACAGCCGCACGGCATTCTCGATCGTCAGACCCAGTCCCCACACAAGTGTCATCTTTCGAATGACCGCTACGAGGCCCGGATTGTCTTGCCACCATTGCTCGAACTGAGCGGTTCCTCCGTCCTGCTCGCGGGCGATGGTGGACCGCCCGAGATAAAACACGAGCGGACGTGGAAAAGCGAGTGAAATCAAGAACACGACGCCGATCAAACCGGAGATGACGGGCGCTTCAAAAAGGCGCGTACGCGGGTTGTCGATAAAATATGAAACCGCCATTGAGAATAACGTGCCGGCCAGTACGATTGCGCTTAGTGCATCAAAGTGGCGGAAGCGTAAAAGGTCCCAGGTCATCCAGGCTATCAGCGGCAGCGTGGAGGCGGCCAGTGCTCCAAGGTGGCCCCACTGCGGATACGCAAGGTGATAGGCGAGCCACGGGAACAGCACGTTGATGCAGATCGCGGTTAAATAGCGGGCCCGGTTGTTCATACGAATCGCCTGAGTGCTGAAAGTCAGAGCTACCGAATTGCCGAATTGCCGGCGCGGGATAAACCAAAATACCACGGCGCGTTTCAGGTGTCTCAGGCGTTTCATGGTTCGGATAGCACGCGCCGCAAACACGACGGCGGTTATCGATGAAACGATAAGAACGCCTGCAAATCCTCGGCGCACCCTCTTAGAGGTTAAAACAAGGAGTACTGCTGAGGTCCTAGCGCTGCTTGAGCTTTGCAGCATCAAAGCATCGAAACGCGAGGCTGATGCGTGGCCCGTCAACACCGCTCATCTTCGGTATGCCGTGGTTGTGCGTAAATTGCGATGCATAACTCATCACGATCACACTGCCCGCATGCAGGTCCACATTGAGCGTGCGGCCCTTGCCCGACTTTGCGCGGATGGTCATGCGACGGGTCGCGCCCAGTGAAAGGATTGCTATTGGCGCTTTCTGCACTAACCCTTGCGTCTTGTCGTTATGGGGCGCAACGCTGTCGTTGCCATCGCGATACAGATTCAAGCCGACGCTGTTGAACTGCGCGCCGGCAATCGCGCGCACTTGTACCGCAGCTTCCATCAGAGGCTCCGGCAAATCCGCTGCGTCCAGCGAGAAATGCGCCATCAGCCTGGGCACATCGACCTCGCGTTCGTACATCAGGCGGCGCTGATTGCCCCAAGTCACTTGACCAAGCGTCTGCTCGAACCACGCGTGCGCAGTGGCTTGCGGGACCACGTCGGGCAGGTAACGAATCCCGCTTTCGGCGTCTTCTACAAGGTCGAGCGGCACGGCATTGAACAGATCGCTTTGAAACACGACGATTCCTTTCCTGGCTTTTCCTGGATTTTGCTAATTAATCCGCCGCGAACGGCAATTCACCCTGAACCGCTTGCGGCTCAGCAACATACGATCCCACCGGCAGCAACGCCGTTACCCGTACCCCGAGCAAACGCAGCCGCCGATCCAGCGGTACGCGTTTCAGGCACTCTGTTGCGGCGCGACGGATCTCCGTTGCATCGGCTGTTGGAAACGGCACGGTCAGGTCACGCGTGACCGTGCTGAAGTCGTTGTAACGCAGCTTGATGCCGACCGTGCGGCCCTCGTATCCCTTGCGCCGCAGGTCGTCGGCCACGCGCGTACACAGGTCGGTAAACGCCGCCGAGAGTTCCGCGCGATCGTGGCGCACATGCAGGTCGCGCTCGAAGGTGGTTTCGCGGCTCATCGATTTCGGCTCGGAGCTGACCACAACGGGCCGGTCGTCGAACCCCTGCGCCACTTCCAGGAGCCATGCCGAGTAAGTCCGGCCAAAGCGGGCCTGCAGTATCTCGGGGTCCGCGCGCGCCAGATCACCGACGGTCTCAATGCCGATAGCCGCCAGTTTTTCATTCGCCTTCGGCCCGATGCCGTTCACCTTGCGTACGGGCAGCGGCCAGATTCGCAAGGGGATGTCGGCGGGGGTGAGGATGGTCAGGCCGTCGGGTTTATCCAGTTCCGAGCCGATCTTCGCCAGCAGCTTGTTCGGCGCGACGCTGATCGAACACGACAGGGCGGTTGCATCGCGCACGGCCTGCTTGATGCGTGCGGCGGTCTCGGCGGGGTCGCCCGGCAGGTCAGTCAGGTCGATGTAGATTTCATCGATACCGCGGTTCTCGATCTGCGTGGTGAACGTGGCCACGGCCTCCTTGAAGAGGCGAGAGTAGTGCCGGTATGAATCGAAGTCGGTGGGCAGCAGGATGGCGTCGGGTGCGAGCTGCGCGGCTTTCATCATGCCCATGGCGGAAAACACACCGAGCGCGCGTGCTTCATAGGTCGAGGTGGTGACAACGCCACGGCCCGCGTAATCGCGCAGCCGTTTAAAGCTCCGGGTGCCATCAGCCAGTGTTTCGGGCGTGGCGTTCCTGCCGCCGCCGATCACCACTGGCTGGCCGCGCAGTTCCGGATAACGCAGCAGTTCCACGGACGCATAAAAGGCGTCCATGTCCAGATGCGCGATATGCCGCGTGGCTGTCACCGCGGCGCTCCAGCACGCGAGAGGCTCAGCGCGATTGATGCGTAAGAACTGGATGTGCCGACATTGCCATTGGGAACGGACATGACCTGAATAACTGTATGGATGTACAGTATTTTACATCAAAAGTGCTGGGCGCAATACCGTGGGGGATAGGAATTGGTTGGATGGGGGCATTAAAAATCAAAGGCTTGCCAACAAATTTGGTCACGCGCCAGATGACGCGGGACCGAATGAATTGGACTTGCTGAATGTGTGACGCGAATTTGCTGGATTTGCTGGAGTGTGAGAGGAGCCCGCATTGCGCTGGTTGCGAAAGGTTGCCGGCGGCCACAACCGGCCCTTCGACACATAGGTGACGATCCACGGGTTCACCGTGGTGCCTGGTCTCGAAAAATGGGGGGAGAATGGACTATAGAAATCATCGCTCGATGTGCGACTTCACTGCCTGCTGACGGACAGATTCGTGACGGGCTCATCTGTGGCGTACGTGCGGAAAGACTCGATAGAGGTGGCCGTCGCGAGCCGCCTCGGGGACTTTGTAATGACAGTCCGTTTAAGCTCAAGCAATGAGCATTTTCCACTCGTCACTGCCGGACGTATTCAGTCTGTACGTCTGAGTCGCTGACGATGATCGCGACGCTCAACCAGCTCCCGGTCCGTGGTTTTGCTGGCAGGAGATACCTCCATGCTTTCCAGAAAATACCGTCAGAGACCAGAATGTGCCGCTTATGCGCTGGTCGAAAGCAGGCCCGTTGTCTGACCGCTGGCCAACATCAACTGGGCTAGGGCACCTTGCGCGCTCTGCAACTGAGTCGCGATCTGGCTGACCTCGCTGGTATTCGAACTTTGCGCCGCCGCGCTCAACGCGCTTTGCGCACTTTGCAACTGGGCCATGATCTCGTTGATCTGGCTACTGTTAGCGCCACCGGCCGCGCTGCCGGTGCTAGACGATACCTGCGCGAGCTGGCCTTCGAGGGACGCGACCAGTGCATTCATCTCGTCGAGTTCGGTCGTCGAGGAACTGCTGGAAGAGGCTGATGCACCACCGCCACCGCCACCACCACCGCCTGCGGGGCGCGAACCCGAAGTGGAGGTGGAGGGTGTCGAGCCGGACGAAGCTCCGCCCGTCGCTCCGCTCGACGACGTACCGCCGGTCGCCCCTCCAGTCGAGGAGGGCGTGCCGGTGGACGCTCCACTCGTCGCGGACGACGCGCCGGTGCTGCCGGCCTTCGAAACGGACGACCCGCTGGCACCCAAGGCGGTCTCGGTTGCCGTAGCAGCGGTTGCTGACTGGATCTGCATGGAAGGTCTCGGTTGGCTCGAAACGGTAGATTTCGGTTTGGGGCTCGCAGCCAATCGCCAGGAAGTGCCCCATTACCGCCCTATCTTCTCAATAACGGCAGGCTGAATGGTTTCTTGAGCCGATTTTTCAATGTTTCGGTATCGAGATCCGGCGCGGGACAGCTGCTAATGCCGCGATGCCGAGCCGCCCTGGACGGCCTTGCTTGCGAACGCATGGTCGGATTCCACCCACGAAGCAGCCGTTCAATTCGCGGTTATGAACGTTGCTTGTTCCGCCGAAGTGGCCATGCGCGGAGATTGACCACGAGTCACGGCTGACGTCCGCTCCTAAACCGCTATTATCGGTATTCGCCCTAAAGGAGAATAGCCGATGAGCCGACCGGATTTCATCAAACACTGGACTGAACTAGAAGAATCGAATGTGCATTCGTATCGCGGCGATACCGAGCCAATGGCGCTAGACGCGCCGCTTTCCGCAGCACTCGGCATCACACGTATAGGCATTCATCATGTGAGGCTTCTGCCCGGCCGGCGGACGTCATATCCGCACGCCGAAAGTACCGAGCAAGAGTTTGTGTACGTGATCGAGGGCAGGCCCGATGTCTGGATCGACGGAGTGCTGCATCCCATTGGTGAAGGCGATTCCGTCGCGTTTCCGGCAGGCACCGGAATCTGCCATACCTTCATTAACAATACGAAGGACGAAGTCAGGCTGATGGTGATCGGCGAACGTCCGCGCGACGACAACCGTATTCGTTACCCGCTCAACGAAGCGCACGAACTTACCCGCCCTGACCGCTGGGTGGACTGGCCCGCTAGACCGCTTGGGGAGCATAACGGGATGCCGGACTGAGTAAGTGGATGATAAGTGGATGACCGCAATGGCCGATGACAGCGCGCAAACTTCGCCCGACGAACGTCCGCTTCGATCTGCGAAGAGCCATTGATGCTTCGACATATCGGAATTCCACTTGGGGTCGTTAAGCGCCTCTCGCGCGCTCTCTCTCTGAACTAAGCCTCATCGGCAAGTTGCCTGGAGCCGACTGCGGCACGCGGTGGTCCTTCGAATTCCGTGCTGGTCCAACGAACTCCGTTTCCCGACAATACCGTAATCGCTTGCGGTGCCGCGTGGCGGTCCGGAGCCTTAGATCAAGGCACGCTCCGCAGGAAAGTAACGCAGTTCACACGACGCCTTGAGAGGCACTTAACGCTCCGGCATTCACCTCAATCAACCGATGCTTCACGAAGCCGCCGGTATCTTCGCCGCGCGCACGAATTCGACGAAACGCGTAACCACCGCGTTATCGCGGCTCGCCTGCCACGCCAGCCCGACTTGCCAACGGGCGGCCGCGTCACGCAAGGCCAACACCCTGGCATCCCGCAAAAGATACTTCGCCCTGGACGGCAAAAATGCAGCGCCGACGCCAGCGGCGACAGCGGCAAGAACAGACTGAATATCGTCAGTCTGCTGAATCACGCGGGGCACGAAATCGTGCTCATTACACCAATGATCTATTTGTGCTGCCAGCCCGGGGCCACGGCTGCGCGCGAGCGCGATCAAGCCAAGTTCGTTGAGATCATTTAGATCAGACGGAAGGCGCTTCCATTTTGCGTGCCGAGGCACGGCCAGCGCCAACGCCTCGGTGAGCAACGGCACACACGATAACCCGCTATCGGCCGGCATGCGGAGGAAGCCCACATCAAGCTTCCCTGCGAGAAGCTGGCGGGTTTGCTCGGCTGAAGAAAGATCATTGAGCGACACGCCGACGTTCGGATTCAGTCTTCGAAATTCCGCGATCAGTTGCGGCGCCAGGGTCAAGGTCGTGAGCCCAAGCCCTACGCGCAAATATCCACGCTTTCCACTGCTCGCTTCGCGGGCGCGTGCGACGAGTTCGTCCGCATCGCGTACCAGCGTTTGCGCGCCAGCAAGGAACTCGGCGCCGAATGCAGTCAGTTCGGCGCCATGCCTGCCGCGTTCAAAAAGCCGCGCACCCAAGGAGTCTTCCAAAGCAGCCACCTGTTTGCTAAGGGCGGGTTGAGTGACATTGAGCGCTTCGGCGGCGCGGCCGAAATGGTGGAGTTCCGTCACGGTCAGGAAGGCGCGTAGAAGTTTGAGTTCCATTCCATAAAATAATTGAATGTGTCGAATGATTCATTTTACTTATTGAATGCCGGGCGGTCCAATGGACTCTTCATGAGCTCTTCAGTCAGGCGGAAAACAAATGTCTCTATCCTCGCCCCCTCCATTCAAGGTTGCGACGGTCCCGCTGATCTCCTTGCGCGGAAATGCATCGCACAACGTTGCGAACGTTTCAGCATGGCTCGCCGATGCCGCGCTTCAAGGAATCTCGCTGGTTGTTTTTCCTGAGGCCAGCCTGGCCGGATACGGCGATACCCTGAACCTTCGTCGCCGCGAGCTTCTAACGCTCGCCGAGCCGCTCGATGGTCGCTCGATCGATGAAGTCGCCAATGCAGTGGAGCGCACCGGCGTGGCGGCGGGTGTGGGATTCATCGAGCGTGCGCCGGATGGGAGATTGTTCAACAGCTTTGTGATTTGTATGCCGGGAGGCGTGCGTTGTTGTCATCGAAAACTGCACGTGGTTGAACACCCCGGTATAGAACGGGGCGAGCAGTACACCGTCCTCGATACGACGTGGGGCGTCCGTATCGGCATTCTGATTGGCGCGGATAATTATCTGATCGAGAACGTTCGCATGACGGCGCTGATGGGCGCGACGTTACTCGTTGCGCCGCATCGGACATATGGTTCTGACGGACATGGAGAGGCCGCGTTACAGCGGCTTTCTTCAGCGCAGCGAACTCGACCGCACCTCGTGCATGGCGCGGTCGCCGCAGAAAATGCAGATGCAGCGAACTGGTTGCGGCGGTCGTTGATCGCGCGAGCATCCGATAATGGAATGTTCGTTATCTTTAGCAATGGGTCGGAGAAAGGCAGCAATCAAGGCGGCATGATCATCGACCCTTTGGGGCGAGTGCTGGCCGAACACGGATCGTCATCCAGCCCGATGATTTCCGCAGAAGTGAACCCCGACCTGATAGCGGGGAGCGTCGGCCAGCAATGTTTGACGGCCCGTCGCTCTGACAGTGACGGGCCGCTCGTCCGTTCGATGCTGCCACGCGATAACGTGTTTGCGCAGCGCAGCGGAACCACATCAAGAGGTGCAATTGCGCTGAGCTTCGCTCAGGTCAGCCGCATCCGCCAGACCTAGCGTTTCACGCGTTTAGTGTTCCCCATTGGCTCGGCCGATCGCGTCAAGTTCAGCGAGCACCGCGTCCGATAAGCTCAACTGCGCCGCCTGCAAGTTTTCCCGCAGATGCGCGAGCGACGACGTGCCCGGAATCAGCAGAATGTTGGGCGCGCGATGCAGGAGCCAGGCGAGCGCCACCTGCATGGGTGTTGCGCTTATCGTTTCGGCGACCGTGGACAGCACGGACGATTGGATCGGCGTGAACCCGCCAAGCGGGAAGAACGGCACGTACGCAATGCCCTTGCTCGCCAGTTCGTCGATCAGCGTGTCGTCTTCCCGCTGAACCAGGTTGTAATGGTTCTGAACGCAGACAATCTCCGCAATGCCTTGCGCCTCGGCGATCTGGGTCGCGGTCACATTGCTCAGTCCAATATGGCGCACAAGGCCCTCGCGCTGGAGTTCGGCAAGCGCTGTGACCTGCTTTTCGATCGACCCTTCGGCCGGAGAGTGGATGTTCCCCATGATCCGCACATTAACCACGTCGAGCACGTCCAAACCAAGATTGCGCAGATTGTCATGGGCGCCGCGCCGGAGGTCTTCCGGTTCCAGCGCCGGCAGCCACGAGCCGCCTTCACCGCGGACGGCGCCAAGCTTCGTGACGATCACGAGATCATCCCGGTACGGATGAAGTGCTTCGCGAATGAGCTGGTTGGTGATGTGCGGCCCATAGAAGTCGCTCGTATCGATGTGATTGACGCCCGACGCCACCGCTTCGCGCAAAACGGCTATGGCCGCGTCATGATCCTTCGGCGGCCCGAACACGCCGGGTCCGGCCAGTTGCATCGCGCCATAGCCCAGACGATGCACCGGACGTCGGCCAAGCTCAAAAGTGCTAACGGGCGTGAAATTCGGCATGACGTGCTCCTTGATGAATGTGGAGCCAGTATGGAGGCGATTGCGCTGTTCGATAATCCGGTCTAAATTGCACGGGTTGTTTAAAAATGTGAACAGTGACCATGGAATTGAATGATCTTGCCGCGTTCGTTTCAGTCGCTCGCGCCGGCGGTTTTCGCGATGCAGCCCGGATCAGCGGCGTCTCCGCCTCGAGCCTGAGCATTGCCGTGCGCCGGCTTGAAGCGAAGCTCGGCCTGCGTTTGCTCAACCGGACCACTCGCAGCGTGGCTCCGACCGAACCGGGGTTGCGCCTTATCGAAAAGCTGGCGCCGTTGTTCAGCGAGATGGAAGCCGCGCTGGATGTCCTGAACGGGTTCAGGGACAAGCCAAGCGGTACGCTGAAACTCAACGTGCCGTCGAGCACCGCGCGGATCGTGTTGCCAACCGTCCTCGCGTCGTTCCTGAAGGCTTATCCCGACATCCGCGTGGAAGTCGTGGTCGAGGATGGTTTCGTCGATGTGCTGTCGATCGGCTGCGACGCGGGCATTCGTTACGACGAGCGGCTTGAGCAGGACATGATCGCCATTCCGATCGGACCACGCGTGCAGCGCTTCGCGACCGCTGCGGCACCGGAATATCTCGATACGCACGGCAGACCCGAGCACCCCCGCGAGTTGCTTTCGCATGCGTGCCTGCGCGGCCAATTTGCCGGCGGTGCGAAGCCTACGTGGGATTTCGAGCGGGACGGGGAGGTGGTGCGGCTGGACCCTACGGGGCCGCTCCTGGTCAGGCCCGGCGCCGCAATGGATCTTGCAATCAGTATGGCCGTGGCAGGCGTGGGCGTGATTCACCTGTTCGAGGGAATGCTGCGCCCGTACCTCGATAGCGGCGCGTTGGAGCCGATTCTTGAACCGTGGTGGCCGAGCTTTTCCGGGCCATTTCTCTACTATCCGGGGCGTCGTCACTTGCCTGCGCCGTTGCGGGTTTTTATCGATTTCGTGAAGGCGGGTAATTCGTCATTGGATCCGCTGGCCTTTTGATCTACTGATCTACGCCTCTTCTTGCGTTTGCGGCACGATCGAGCTCAACCAGTCCGAGAGCGCGACAAACGGCTCGTCGTGGGCGATTTCATCGGGTGCGACGAGGTAATAACCTGACTTGCCGGACATCGGTTTATTCAGCGGCACGACCAGCCGGCCGGACGACAATTCATCCGCGAGCAAGATCTCCGGCAGCAACGCGACGCCCAAGCCCGCCTGAGCGGCACTGGTGAGCATCGTGAACAATTCATAGCGCGCGCCGCGTACCGCTCGCACATCGTGCTCAAGCCCGTTCAGACGAAACCAGGTGCGCCAGGCGTCAGGCCGTGTCGATAAATGCAGCAGCGGCAAATCAGCAAGCTGCTCGAGCGATATCGGTTCACCGGGCGCATTCCCGGCGAGCAAGGACGGGCTGCACACCGGCACGACCTTGCCCTCTCGAAACAGCAGCTTTCCTTGCGTTCCAGGCCAGACCGAATCGCCGAAATACAGCGCGGCGTCGAACGGCGAATCGCTGAACAGGAAAGGCTCGGTGCGTATCGACAGATTCACGGTGATATCCGGCCGCAGCGCGCGGAATTGCGGCAGGCGCGGGATCAGCCATTGGCTCGCGAGCGTTGGAACAACCGCTATCTCCAGAATCCGCCCGACACCGCGCTGCGCCATCAATTCGAGCGTGTCACGCTCAATCCGGTCGAGATTCTTGCGCACGAGCGCCGCGTAATCACGGCCATGCGTGGTCAGCACAATGCGCTTCTTGATGCGCAGGAACAAAGCCACGCCCAGCCGGCTTTCCAGTCCCGCCACCTGACGGCATACCGCGCTTTGCGTGAGCGAAAGCTCATTGGCGGCTCGGGTGAAGCTCTCGTGGCGCGCCGCGGCCTCGAAGATCTGCAACGCGACCAGATTGGGAATACCTTTTCTCATGTTTTACCGGTACTGTTTGACGAGTCGTGTGTCGAGGGGATTGGGTGACTTGGTTCTGTTTTAGAATGAACTCATGAGTTTATATCAATTGCGCGGCTTTTTGCCGCCCTCCAGAATCGACTTCCAGTGAATCGCCGAACCGGGCCCTGGGCTCGCGCCACGCTAGATCAGCCGGAACTGGACAAATGAACTCAAATCTCGCCGCATTGCTCGCTGTTGCCCTTCCGGAATCGGATGTAACCGGGTTAGTGCGATTGATGAACTTGCCATCCGTGCTTGCCAATACCTCGCCGGGCACGGTCAGCCGTGCGGAACTGGCCCAGGCGATGAACATGGCGTTGTTCGCCGGCCTGCTCGAGCGCGTGCCAACGGGCCGCGCTTACACCGACGACCTCCAGCACACGCAAACCCGCGTTCAGTTCGACCACGGCGCGCTGCGCACCGTGCGCTGGGCTGAATCCGGCGCGTTGCCGCCGGGTGAAGCCGCGTTCACGCGCATCCTGAAGCCGCTGGGTTTTGTGCTGAACGGTACGTACCCGCTCGATCGCATCAAGATGACGGGGCGCTCGTACATGCACGCCGATGCCCCCGATGAAATCGCGCAGTATTTCGTGAGCGAACTGCATCCCGAGCGTTTCAGTCCCGAGTTCCAGCAAGCCGTAACGAACGTGATTGGCGAGAGTGTCGATTCGCTGACGCCGCAAGCGGTTGCGTCGCTGGCAGAGCTGGAGCGCGATCACTCGCTGCCGCTCACTATTGCCCTCGACTTGCTGCCCGTGCTCGTGCGCTGTTTCGAGCGTCAGCACCCCGTGCCGCGCCTGACGGACTATGAAACGCTGCGTGCCGAATCGGCAGAAATGGCGTGGATCGCGACCGAAGGCAATGCGTTCAATCACGCGACCGATCGAGTGGATGACGTTTTCGCCGTCGCCGATGCCCAGCGCGCGCTCGGTCGTCCGATCAAGGACAGTGTTGAAATTTCGAAGTCGGGCCGGGTGCGCCAGACCGCGTTTCGCGCCGACCCCGTGCGCCGGGTTTTCATCGGTGCCGATGGTGCGAGGATCGAACGCGATGTGCCGGGTTCGTTCTACGAATTCATCAGCCGCGATGCAGTCATGGACGAGACCACCGGGCGAGCCAAGCTCGATCTCGGTTTCGATGCCGGCAACGCCACGGGCATCTTCAAGATGACGGCGGCCGCGTGAACTCCGCCGCCGAGTCCGCCAACCCCGCTGCCAACCCCGCCGCCGATCTGTACGATTTCACGGAACCGTTCAAGGCGCCGCAAGGCTCGGCGATCCGCGAGCTTTTCAAGTATCTCGGCCGGCCCGGGATGATTTCGTTCGCGGGCGGGTATCCGTCGAAGGATCTCTTCGACCGGGCGGGTATCGGCCAGGCGCTGGAAGATGCCTATTCGTCCGACCCGATTGCGTGCCTGCAATACGGCGACACAGCCGGCTCGCCCGCTCTGCGCCGCGCGATCTTGAGTTTGATGAACGATCGCGGCGTGACGCGCGATGTGGACGACGTGATCGTGACCACGGGCTCGCAGCAAGGTCTCGACCTGCTGATCAAGATCCTGGTCGCACCCGGCGACGCTGTGCTGATCGAGGAGCCGGCATATCCGGCCGCGATCCAGGCGTTGCGGCTCGCGGGCGCGCGTCTGATTCCGGTGCGCACTGACGCGCAGGGTATCGATGTCGACGCGCTCACCGTTCAACTCGAAGCGCTCGATCCATCCACGCGGCCGAAGCTGCTCTACACGGTGCCGACCTTCGCGAACCCGACCGGCGCAACCTTGCCGGCGGCGCGTCGTGAAGCGCTTGCGCGACTCGCGATGCGGTTTCGTTTCGTGCTGGTCGAGGACGATCCTTATGGCGAGCTGCGTTTCTCCGGCGAGCCGGTTAAACCGATAACCACATTCGCCGATGCCATCCCGGGCGCGAGCGACTGGGTCGTGTATTTCGGCAGCCTCTCGAAGATCGTGGCGCCGGGCTTGCGCATCGGCTGGTCGATTGCGCCGCCTGCCATCACTCGACGCATGCTTGTGGCAAAACAGACGAGCGATCTCTGCACTTCGCCGCTCGCGCAGGAAACGGCGCGTCACTATCTGGAGCGTGGGCGTCTGGCCGAACATGTGCAGACCATTGCGCAGGCTTATCGCAAGCGTTGCGAGGCGTTGGCGAGTGCGCTGCGCCAGTTTGTGCCCGATGAGATTGAATACGTGATGCCGGAAGGCGGCATGTTTATCTGGGCGCGATTGAAGGGCGGCCGTCAGTCGGCTGCGTTGCTCAAGCGCGCGATCGAGCAGAACGTGATGTATGTGCCAGGGCCGGCGTTTTACGCGCGTGATCCGGACGAATCGAGCATGCGGTTTTCGTTCGCGGCCGCGCCGGGAGAGGCTGAAGTATTCGAGGGCGTGAGGCGGCTCAAGCTCGCACTGGCGAGCCGGTAGGAGTGCGCAAACCAGGACCAGGTTGCCGTATGGCTCTCCCAAGGCTCGCCAGATACGGTGAAACGCGTTCTAATCGTATAACCTGAACGCAGATGGACGCTCGGCTGGTGTGTAGTTGGTTCCAGTTGGTTCCTCCAGCGCACCAAGTCGTGCCGATTAATCAATTGCAGCGGTTTTTTTAAGCCCTGAAACTCTGTTCCGACGAATGCATGCATTTACTCGCCGGAGCCGGTTCCAGAGCGGCGCTGACGGATCGTGGCCCCGAGCCGCGCCGCAGTGCCCGGCAGCCACCCGACATAGAGAGGAAGTGATGAAACTGAACGATATTCTTGGTGCACTCGGTGTAGACCTCGACCAGTGGAAGGGCGATGCCCTCACGGCGCGTTCGCCGCTCGACGGCGCGACGCTGGCTGGATTGGCCGTTGATACCCCCGCCGATGCCGCTCGCAAGATCGACGCTGCCCACGCCGCTTTCCTCAAATGGCGCACCGTGCCCGCGCCCCAACGCGGCGAACTCGTGCGTGTTTTCGGTAATGTGCTGCGCGAACACAAAGCCGCGCTCGGCAGCCTCGTCACGCTGGAAGCCGGCAAGGTCACGTCCGAAGGCCTGGGCGAAGTGCAGGAAATGATCGACATCTGCGACTTCGCCGTTGGCCTGTCGCGCCAGCTCTACGGCCTGACGATCGCCTCGGAGCGTCCGGGTCATCGAATGATGGAAACATGGCATCCGCTGGGTGTGGTGGGTGTGATCTCCGCGTTCAACTTCCCGGTCGCGGTGTGGTCGTGGAATGCGGCGCTGGCGTTTGTCTGCGGTGACGCAGTAGTCTGGAAGCCATCGGAGAAAACGCCGTTGACGGCTATCGCCTGTCACGCGCTGTTCGAAAAGGCGCTGCGCGAATTCGACAAGACCCATCCGGGTCTCGCGCCCGAAGGCCTGAGCCAGTTGCTGCTGGGCGCACGCGATGTCGGCCAGGTGCTGACCGAGTCGCCGAAGGTGCCGCTGGTCAGCGCGACCGGCAGCGTGCGCATGGGTATTGAAGTGGCGCAAGTGCTGGCAAAGCGGCTGGGGCGCAGCATCCTCGAACTGGGCGGCAACAACGCAATGATCGTGGCTCCCAGCGCCGACCTCGATCTGGTCGTGCGCGGCGTGACGTTCTCGGCAGTCGGGACGGCGGGACAGCGTTGCACGACGCTGCGTCGCCTGATCGTGCATACCAGCGTGGTCGACCAGTTGCTGCCGCGTCTGGAAAAAGCGTTTGGATCGGTGAAAGTGGGCAGTCCGATCGAGTCGGATACGCTTGTCGGTCCGCTGATCGACCGTGCTGCGTTCGACGGCATGCAGAAGGCATTAGGCGATGCCCGCGAGCAAGGCGGCAATGTCAAGGGCGGCGAACGCGTGGAAGTAGGCGGTCACGCCGATGCTTACTACGTGCGTCCGGCATTCGTACGCATGCCTGCACAAACGGCTGTGGTCGAACGCGAGACCTTCGCGCCGATCCTCTACGTGATGACCTACGACGACTTCGCTGAAGCGTTGCAACTGCAAAACGGCGTGCCGCAGGGTTTGTCGTCGGCGATCTTCACGAACGACATTCGCGAAGCCGAGCAATTCATGTCGGCGGCAGGCAGCGATTGCGGCATTGTGAACGTGAACATCGGCACGAGCGGCGCTGAGATTGGCGGCGCGTTCGGCGGTGAAAAAGAAACCGGCGGCGGCCGCGAATCGGGTTCCGATGCGTGGAAGGGTTATATGCGCCGCGCGACCAACACGATCAACTACAGCCGTGAATTGCCGCTTGCACAAGGCGTGAAGTTCGACGTTTGATCCGGACTTGAAGAAGCATCAAAAAGAGATTTAAACCAGGCGTCCCACCCCGACGCCGACTCCTTTCATCCGCTTGCGCACGCCAACCGCGGCGTGCCTGAGCGGACGTCAGGCTTCCGCGGTCATCCCCGGTTGTTTCGCTCGAATCCGTCCTATGGCGCGCCTCTGCATGGAGGCGCGTTCCGCCTGTCTACGCGTTGCTATTGCGTAAATATCCCGCGTTCGTTCAACTGTTTTTCGCTAGACCCTGGAGGCCACCGTGTCGTTTCTCATGCTGGACAAACTGACCAAAGCCTACGGCGACCTGAACGCCGTGAGCGACGTGAGCCTCTCGGTTGAAAAAGGCGAATTCGTCTCGCTGCTGGGGCCTTCGGGCTGCGGCAAGACCACGACGCTGCAAATGATCGCTGGTTTTATCGATGTAACGCGTGGGCGGATTTCGCTCGATGGCAAGGACATTACGAACGTACGGCCGAACAAGCGCGGCCTGGGCGTGGTGTTCCAGAGCTATGCGCTGTTTCCGCATATGACGGTTGCGCAGAATGTTGGCTTCGGACTCGAAATGCGCGGCGTCGGCAAGGCCGAATGCGCGGAGCGGATTCGCGAGACGTTGGCGCTGGTACGGCTCGATGCACTCGCGGCGCGGTATCCGCGTGAACTGTCGGGTGGTCAGCGGCAACGGGTTGCCATTGCGCGTGCGTTGGTGATCAAGCCGCCGGTGCTGCTGCTCGATGAACCCATGTCCAATCTCGACGCCAAGCTGCGCGAAGAGATGCAGTTCGAGTTGCGCGGCATTCAGCGCAAGGTCGGCACCACGACGGTAATGGTCACGCACGATCAGTCGGAGGCGCTGTCCATCAGTGACCGCGTGGTCGTGATGGAAGCGGGGCGCGTGACGCAGGTCGACTCGCCGTATCGCGCGTATGAGCGGCCGGAGAATCGCTTTGTCTCGCAGTTCATCGGCAAGGCGAACATGCTGGAGGGGACCGTGACCGAGGCGTACCACGACGAAGTCCACGTGGATCTCGGACATCAATTGACCGGTATTGCCTGCATTGAGGCTGGCACGGTGTGGCGCGAAGGCGATACGGTGACCCTTTGCATCCGTCCGGAAAAACTGCACTTGTGCGAGGTCGGAACGGGGCGCTTGTCGGCGACCGTTACCAGCCGCTTTTTCCTCGGCAGCCAATGGCTTTATCGCGTCGATACCGCCATTGGGGAAGTGCTCGTCTGCAGCCAGAACGAAGGCACCGAGCCAGTAGCCGAAGGCGCGATGGTCGGCATCGACTGGCATCGTGACGCCGTGCGCGTGATTCAGGAAGCCAGTCATGGCTAGTACCATCGACTCGACGAATTCGAAAGATCACGGTGCGCTGAAGAATGACCGCGCGCCGTGGCACGCCTTCGTGCCGCCCTGGCTGATGAGCTTGCCTGCGTTCATCCTCTTCGCGGTGCTCGTGCTGACGCCGCTCGCGATGACCGTTGTGCTGACGTTTTATCGCTTCG
This sequence comes from Caballeronia sp. dw_19, assembly GCF_018449515.1. GTDB lineage: Bacteria > Pseudomonadota > Gammaproteobacteria > Burkholderiales > Burkholderiaceae > Caballeronia. The sequence continues at coordinate 127,471 of NZ_JAAVUQ010000002.1, forward strand.
ATCCGGCCAGTGGTCCGATCGCTGCGTTCCAGTTCGGCAACTATGTTGAAGTGCTGACGGACAGCTACTACCAGACCATTTTTGCGCGGACCTTCGGCATCGCGATCCTGACGACTTTGCTGTGCGTTGCGATTGGTGCGCCTGAAGCTTATGTGCTGTACCGCATGCGTGACCCGTGGCGCTCGATGTTCCTGCTCGTGATCCTCGCGCCGTTGCTCGTGTCAGTGGTGGTGCGCGCGTTTGGCTGGAGCATGTTGCTCAACACTGGCGGTATCGTGAATCAGTTCTTCGGCCTCTTCGGGCTGGGTCCGTACAAGCTGGAGTACACCACCTTCGCGATAGTGATTGCGCTCGTTCACGTCATGCTGCCGTTCATGGTGATCCCCGTCTGGACCTCGCTGCAGAAGCTTGATCCGCAGGTTGAAAACGCGGCGCTCTCGCTGATGGCGTCGCCGTCAACCACGTTGCGGCGCATCGTGTTGCCGCAGATCGCGCCGGGCATTTTGTCGGGCAGCTTGATGGTGTTTGGTTTATCGGCGAGCGCGTTTGCGATTCCCGGCCTGCTCGGCGGCCGTCGGCTGAAAGTAGCGGCCACCGCTGTCTACGATGAATTCCTCGGTTCGCTCAACTGGCCGCTCGGCGCGACCATCGCGATCCTGTTGCTGATCGCGAACCTCGTGATCATGATCACGTACTACCGGGTTCTGGAGCGTCGTTACTCCAGAAGCCTCGGTTAAGGAGAGCGCTGCGATGCGAAAGAACGGCCTCGTTGCCCTGAGTTTCCACACGCTAGTGATCCTGTTCGTGCTGGCACCGCTCGTGATCATCGTGCTGGTTGCGTTCACGCCGGACCAGACGCTGACGCTGCCCACGCACGGCTTTTCGTTGCGCTGGTTCCGCGCGATTCTCGATTACCCGGATTTCATCTCGGCGTTTTTCAACAGCATCAAGCTGGCGTTTGCATCGGCTACGCTGTCGCTCGCGCTGGCCTTGCCGGCGGCGCTTGCTATCGGACGTGAACGTTTTCCGGGGCGCGAATTCCTCAATGGTTTGTTCCTCTCGCCGCTGGTGATTCCCAGTCTCGTGCTTGGCATTGCGTTCCTGCGTTTCTTCGCGATGATCGGCGCAACCGGCACGTTCACGTGGCTCGTCGCGGCGCACATGATCATCATCACGCCGTTCGTGATGCGGCTGGTGCTGGCCTCGGTGAGCGGCATGGATCGAAGTATCGAGCATGCGGCGCAGTCTTTGGGAGCGGATCGATGGACGTCGTTTCGACGCATCACGCTGCCGATGATCCTGCCCGGCATCACGGGTGGCTGGCTGCTTGCGTTCATCAACAGCTTCGATGAACTAACCATGTCGATCTTCGTAACCTCGCCGCAGACCATTACGTTGCCGGTGCGCATGTACATGTACGCGACCGAATCGATCGACCCGATGATGGCGTCCGTATCCGCGCTCGTGATCTTCATTACGGCCGGTGCGATGATCGTGCTCGACCGCGCGTATGGACTGAACCGGATCCTGATCGGTTCGCATTGATTCGCACAGGCCCCACGACTTCACTCTACGCGATGACAAATCTCCCCAGCGCAACATCCGCCGGCCAGCCGCACACCGCGGTCGGTGATGCGCCGCAATTCGTGCGTCTGACGGAAGCGCATCGCAAGCAGGTGACGTTGACGCTGGACGGCGTCGCCATCACGGCCCTGACCGGCGATACCGTATTGAGCGCTGTCCTGCTGCACACACGGCGGGTGCGTGACACCGAGTTCAGCGCTGAACCACGCGCAGGATTCTGCCTGATGGGCGCATGTCAGGATTGCTGGGTACAACTGGAAGAGGGCACCCGGATTAGAGCATGCTCGACCTTCGTCAAGGACGGCATGCGTATCGTGACCCGGCCTGCAGGAGTGGTAAGAACGTGAGCGCGGTTATCGATAAAAACAGCATGCGCCGGGTCGTCATTGTCGGTGCGGGACCGGCTGGCGTGCGCGCGGCTGAGACGTTGGTGGCCGCGGGCATTGTGCCGGTTGTGATCGACGAAGCGCCGCGCGCCGGTGGGCAGATCTATCGGCAGCCGCCAGCGGATGCGGGTTTTGCCCGCAGCAAACGGTCGCTGTATGGCCTGGAAGCAGGCAAGGCCGACGCGGTGCACTCAACCATGGCTGCCCTGCTTTCAAAGCTCGACTATCGGCCTGACACGCTGGTGTGGGGATGCGGCGCCGCGCAACTCGATACGCTGCATGACGGACGCCAGCGCACGGTGCCTTATTCGCACTTGTTGATTGCGACCGGCGCGACAGATCGCGTGCTGCCGTTTCCGGGCTGGACGCTGCCGGGCGTCTACACCCTCGGCGCGGCGCAGATTGCGCTGAAATCGCAGGGCTGCGCGATCGGACGACGCGTGGTGTTCGCGGGAACCGGGCCGCTGCTTTACCTCGTGGCGTATCAATACGCGAAGGCGGGCGCGCAGGTGGAGGCGGTGCTCGACACCAATCCGTTCTCGCGCCAGTTCGCCGCGACGCCGCGTTTGTTGCGGCAGCCGTCCACCTTTGCGAAGGGGCTCTATTACGTCGGCTGGCTGGCGGCGCATGGGGTTCGTATCGAACGGGGCGTGACGCTTGTGCGCGCGACGGGCGATAAAGCGGTGCAGGCCATGACCTATCGCGATGGTGATGGCGAGCAAGAGTTGACCATTCCCTGCGATGCGGTTGGGTTTGGTTATGGCCTGCGATCCGAAACGCAGCTTGCGGACCTGGCAGGTTGCCGCTTCCGCTTCGATCCGCTCAATCGCGCGTGGCTGCCGGAGCGCGATGCGGCTGGTCGCAGTTCGGTGCCGGGTGTTTATCTCGCCGGCGATGGCGCGGGTATCGCGGGCGCGGATGCTGCGGAACTGGCTGGCCGTCGTGCGGCGCTGGCGATGCTCGAAGACCTTGGGCATCGGGCCGTGAACGCTAACGTTCAGGCTCAGGTCGCGAAGCTGGACCGGCAACTGGCGAACATCGCCGAATTTCGTATTGGGCTGGAGCAGGCGTTTGCGCTGCCTTCCGATTGCGCGTCGTACTGGCCGGACGACATGACGGTGTGCCGTTGTGAGGAGATCGATGCCGGCGCGCTGCGCCGCTGCATTCGTGCGGGCGAAGCGAACGAGATCAATCGGCTGAAGGCGCTGACGCGCGTGGGCATGGGCCGTTGCCAAGGGCGCATGTGCGGCGCGGCGGCGGCGGAATTGCTGAGCGCGGAGACGGGCAGACCTATCGCTGATGCCGGACGTTTGCGCGGACAGGCTCCGATCAAACCCGTGCCTTTATCAATAGCGATGATGGACGAAGCTCCCGAAGCGAATCATCTGGCCGCCATTGCGGAGCACGCCCGCGATGAATGAGACTTTGCGGTTCGACGTGCTGGTGGTGGGCGGGGGTTTGGTGGGGTCATCGACGGCCTTGATGCTTGCAAAGCGCGGGCTGAAGGTGGGGCTGTTCGAGCGCCGTTATTGCGGCGCGCAGGCGAGCGGTGTGAACTACGGTGGCGTACGCCGTCAGGGGCGGCCGGCCGAACAATTGCCGTTGGCGGTGCGTGCGCGATCGATCTGGGACCGGCTGCCGGAACTCGTGGGCACGGATGGAGAGTTCGTTGTTTCGGGGCATTTGCGGTTGGCTCGCAGCGAAGCGGATCTTGCGGCGCTTGAAGCGTACGCGCAGCTTGCCAACCCGTTTGGTCTCGATTTGCAGTTGATGAGCGGACCTGCGTTCAGGCGTCGTTACCCGTGGCTTGGGGCCGCCGCGGTGGGTGGTTCATTGTGTCCTCGTGACGGTCATGCGAATCCGCGCGTGGTGTCGCCTGCGTTCGCGCGCGCGGCGCGTGCAGCCGGTGCTGACGTCCGTGAGCAGACTGCGGTGACGAACATCGTGCGTGATGGGGAACGGTTTGTTGTCGAGGCGCGGCATGACTCGGGTGCTGTGATCGAGGTTCAGAGTGACTGGCTGGTCAATGCGGCTGGCGCTTGGGGCAACACGGTGGCTGGGTACTTTGGCGAGACCATTCCGATGGAGCCGATCTATCCGAACATGTGGGTGACTGAGCCGCTGCCGTATTTCATCGATCACAATCTTGGGGTGTATGGCGGTGGCATTTATGCTCGTCAGGTGGCGCGCGGCAATGTGGTGATTGGCGGGGGGCGTGGGTTGGGGGATGGCGAGTATGCGCAGCCGCTCACGGAGACTACGCGGACGGTCATGAGGGCTGCGTGCGCGCTTTTGCCGGCGTTGAAAGATGCGTTGCTGTTGCGGACCTGGACAGGGGTTGAAGGCCGTACGCCGGATGACAATCCGGTGATTGGTTTTAGCCGGACTACGCCAAGATTGCTGCATGCGTTTGGATTTTCGGGTGGGGGGTTTTTGCTTGCGCCGGGGGTTGGGGAGGTGCTTTCCGATCTCATTGTTGAGGGGGGATCGGGGACGCCGATCGAGGCGTTTTCTATTGGGCGGTTTGATCGGGGGGGATAGGTTTTTGGGGGGAGTGGTCAGGGATCAATGCCGGGTTGGTCGGTTTTGGGGTTAGCGGTCAGGGTTAATGCTGGGTTGGTGGTTTCGGTGTTAGTGGTCAGGGGTCTATGCCGGGGTGGTGCTTTCGGCCTTAGTGGTCTGCGAGAGTCGGATATTCTCTTTATCACTATTAGCCACTGTGCGTGGCGGCACGTCATTTCTTTGTCCAAAGCGACAAAGAAACGAAGCAAAGAAAGCGCTTTAACCGCTCTACCCTAAGTGTCCACAGCGTGCAGTTTTGATTCATAGGTGCCCCAAAAGCACGGTGCTCGCCAGAGCTACCGATGTTTGAACCCCTCCTTCTCGCGAATCCTGACACGAACACGCTTCGCCCCGTACGCTCTCGGGCAAGCACCATTGCCAAGGGACCACCACGGCCTCACGCGTCTTTTCGGTTTCGTTTTTTGGTGCGTTGGCTACGTGGTCTGAACAGTTGCTTCCGCCGGCAACGGCATCTCGCGTATTGGTACTTCCGTGTTGGTACTTCATCTCTTGGCGGGTTGACTGCGTGGACCATACGCTTATTTTCGCCGACTACGGGCTCACGCATTTTCGCGACCTCGTTTCCAGCAGGGTTGGCGACGTGGTTCGAGGCGCGCACATATTTGGAGGGTGGTCGTCCGCGGATAGCGCGGGGTGCTCTTTGGGCAGGTTCAGTCACTGGTGGCGAAGCGTGTGGGTATCGGTGTTCGGAGAAGGAGGGGTTCACACATCCTCCGCTCTGGCGAGCACCGTGCTTTTGGGGCACCTATGAATGAAAACTGCACGCTGTGGACACTTAGGGTAGCGTGGTTGAAAGCGTTTTCTTTGCTTCGTTTCTTTGTCGCTTTGGACAAAGAAATGACGTGCCGCCACGCACAGTGGCTAATAGTGATAAAGAGAAAATCCGACTCACGCAGACCGCTAACACTGAAAGCAGCAACCCGGCACCAACCCCGACCGCTAACCCCGGAACCGACCACCCCAGCACCAACCCCGACCGCTAACCCCAGAACCGACCACCCCGGCACTGACCCCGAGCACCCCGGCATAGCCCCCGAGCACCCTAGAATCCAACCCCGTCCCTCGAACAGAATATTTTCAAGAAGTGCGAACGAAATCACCCTCGAAACCACCCCTCAAACCACCCTGTCTAAAGGAGATCAATAAATGAAAGCGTTTCATACAGTAGCCAGCGTGAGCATTACCGCCTTGTGCGCAGCAGCCCTCTCCACGTCAGCGCAAGCGGATACCAAAACCATCTACATCGGCATGAACGGCGGCCCGATGGAAAAGGCCTACACCAGCGAGGTCCTACCCGAATTCGAAAAGGCCAACAACGTAAAAGTGGTAGTCGTACCCGGCACGTCCTCTGACATTCTCGCGAAACTGCTGGCGAACAAAGCCAAACCACAAATCCACGTAGTGTTCCTCGACGATGGCGTGATGGCTCGCGCAGTCAGCATGGGCGTCTGCCAAAAACTCGACGATAGCCCCGAACTCAAGCAACTCTACCCATTCGCGCGCATGAAGGACGACATCGGCGCGGGCGTACAACTCGGCATGACCGGCATCGCCTACAACACGAAACTCTTCACGGCAAACGGCTGGGCGCCCCCCACATCATGGCTCGATTTCGCCGACCCGAAATACAAGGACAAAGTGGTGTTCCAGTCCGCGTCGAGCAGCACGTTCGGCCTGCACGGTTTCCTGATGATCAACCGCCTCGAAGGCGGTTCGGAGAAGAACGTCGAACCCGGCTTCACGAAATGGCAAAGCACCGTGGGCAGGAACGTGATCGAGTACATCCCGAACTCGGCAAAAATCTCTGAGATGGTCCAGACCGGTCAAGCCGGCCTGTTCCCGCTCACGCCGACCGCAGTGGGTGACCTGCAGGCGAAGGGCATTCCCGTTGCCTATGTGAACCCGAAGGAAGGGCCGGTGCTGTTGCTCGTCGATGAATGCGTCGTTGCAAACAACCCCGATCCGGTACTCGCGCAAAAGCTTGCGGCATTCATGATCTCGGCGTCGGCACAAAGCAAGGCAGCAAGCGCCGGCCGCCAGATCCCGACGAACCGCCAGGCGAAGATGCCCGATTCGATGCAGCAGCAACTGGGTAACCTCGACGACCTGGTGAAGAAGGTCAACGTGGTGGACTGGGATGTGATCAACGCAAATCGCCCGCAATGGGACGCGCGCTGGAATCGTCAGGTCGAACGGTAATCTGAAGCGGAATTAGAACGGGCGTTGTCAGGGAGTGCCCTGACAACGCCCGTTTCCGTATACGCGTTCATCAAACGTATAAAGGGCGCCTTCTTACCCCTGCGAATTGATGATGACCTTCGACACCGCATGCTCCTGCAAGCCCCATTTCTTCAGGATCTTTGCGTAGGTGCCGTCAGCGATCAGCTTGCCGAATGCCTGGCTCAGCGCATCAGTTAAAGCCGGGCTGTTCTTTGCCATGCCAATCGCCGAGTATTGCGACAGGAACGGCTGGCCGATCGGCGCGTACGCATCTTTCTCCAGGGTGTTCTGATACGGCAGCGTTTCACCGCCTTGCACGGCAGCATCAATCCGTCCCTGACGCAACTGCAGGCGGGCATCGGCTGAACCATCCGTCCCCACCACTTGCACGGCCGGCTTTCCCGCCTTGACGCAGTGCTCGTCGCTCCACGTCTTGATGTCGTCGGGCCACGACGTGCGGCGGCTCGCGCCCACGTGCTTGCCGCACACTGATTCGATCGATGTGAAGTCGCCACCGCGCGCCTTCAGCGTGTAAAACTGCGGCCCGGACTTGATGTAGTCAAGAAAGTTGATGGCCTCGCGGCGCGTCGGCAAGTCGGTCATGCCCGACAGGATCACGTCCACGCGATGCGTGGTCAGCGCGCTCATCATCTGGTCGAAGTTGGTCTCTTCCCACTTCAGTTTCACCCCCATCTTCGCGGCCAGCGCGACACCGAGATCGACGTCGAAGCCGGTCAGTTCATCGGTTGCCGGATCCTTGTATTCGAACGGCGGATAGTTCGGCACGATAGCGGCCGTGAGCGTGCCGTTGCCCGCCACGGGCGTCTGGGCGTGAGCCAGCGATGCAACAAGTGAAACCGCGCCAAACGCGAGGCTGACAAGGGTTCGCCGGAACAAGGAATCGATCATGAAAAGTGCCTGAACAAAGGTTGACGGAAAATTGAAAAGCAGCTTTAAAAGCCGTGGTCACGCGCGCCGTAACGCTAGGAAAGCACGGCCGAAATGAACTCTTGTGTACGCGGTTGTTGCGGTCGCGACAGCACCTGTTCCGGCGTGCCGCTTTCGACTACCTTGCCCTGGTCCATGAAGACCACGCGGTTCGCCACTTCGCGCGCGAAGCCGAGTTCGTGCGTGACGACGATCATCGTCATGCCGCTCTTGGCCAGGTCGCGCATCACGCTCAGTACTTCGCCAACCAGTTCGGGGTCGAGGGCGGAGGTGGGTTCGTCGAAGAGCATGAGTTGAGGATGCATGGCAAGCGCCCGTGCAATGGCGACACGTTGCTGCTGGCCGCCGGACAATTCGACCGGAAACGCATCGCACTTGTGACCAAGCCCGACCCGCGTAAGCAACGCGCGCGCTTCTTCAACGGCCTCGGACTTTTTCTTCTTCAGCACCTGGACCGGTCCTTCGATCACATTTTCCAGCGCCGTCATATGCGGAAAAAGATTGAAGCGCTGGAACACCATGCCGGTCGCAAGACGTTGCCGCGCCATCTGCTTTTCAGACAGCGGATAAAGCTTGTTCTCGACGCGCCGGTATCCCACCAGTTCACCGTTCACCCACAGCGCGCCGCCGGTAATGGTTTCGAGTTGGTTGATACAGCGCAGGAAGGTGCTTTTGCCCGAGCCGGATGGCCCGATGATGCACAGCACTTCGCCCTTCGCGACGTCGAGATGGATGCCGTGCAGCGCCTGGAACTCGCCATAGGACTTGCGCAGGTCGACCGCTTTGACTAGTGGGTTCATGGTTGCCTGAGTTCGCGTTCAAGTGGATTTACTGTTTCGCGGAAGGGCGGCCCGCCCCTCGCGCAAAGCGCAGTTCGACCCGCGACTGCAGCAAGGAAAGAACCGTGACGATGACCAGATACCAGACGCCGGCGACCATCAGCAATTCGATCACACGAGCATTCGCATAGTAGATGTTCTCGGCGTTATGCAGCATTTCCGCGTACTGGATCACGCTTGCCAATGAGGTCAGCTTCACCATGCCGATCAGTTCGTTGCCAATAGGCGGCACGATCACGCGCATGGCCTGCGGCAGGATCACGCGGCGCAGCGCCTGGAGTCTCGGCATGCCGATCGACTTCGCGGCTTCGTACTGGCCCGTGTCCACCGAGAGCAACCCCGCGCGCACGACTTCCGATGTGTAGGCACCCTGATTAATTCCGAGTCCGAGCAGGGCGGCGAGGAATGGCGTCATGATGTCGACCGTGCGAAATTCGAACAGGCCGGGAATGCCCATGACCGGAAACACCAGCGCGAGGTTGAACCACAGCAACAATTGCAGGATTACCGGCGTGCCGCGAAACAGCCACACGTAGCCATGCGCGACCGCGCGCATCACCGGATTGGTCGAGAGCCGCATGATAGCCACGATCACCCCAAGCACGATGCCCAGCGCCATCGCGAGGATCGTCATGACGATGGTATTGCCGAGGCCCTTGAGGATCGACTTGGCCGTGAGGAAACGCCCGACGACGGTCCAGTCGATCTGCCCGCGCGCGAACGCCACGACGATATAGACCACGATCGCGAGGATCACCACCGAGGCGAGATAACGCCCGTAATAGCGCCGCGGTACGTGCTTGAAGTGCGAGATATCGGTGAAGGTGTCGGCGTTGCCGGACGCCGATGCACGGTCGTTCGATGCGCTCAGCATGAAGGTCCTTTGTAGTAAGCCGCCCATGCGACCTGTTCTTCAATAGCGCTGCGCAGGCGCGCGATCTGTTCGGCCACGCGTGCCGGCGCCGTGCCGCCATAACCGCTGCGCGCCGCGACGGCGGCGTCCAGCGTGACGTGATCGAGGACGCCGGGTTCAAGTCTCGCATCCACCCCGGCAAGCGTTGCCACCGACACGTCGCCCAGTTCAATGCCCTGCTGTTCGCAGGCCCGCACCAGCGCGCCGGTGATCTCGTGCGCTTCGCTGAACGGCACGCCGCGCAGCGCGAGCCAGTCGGCGACTTCGGTAGCGAGCGTAAACCCGAGCGGCGCCTGACGCCGCATTTCATCCACGTTCACATGCATGGTGCGGATCATACCGGCCATTGCAGGCAGTACAAGTTCGAGCGTGTCGATACTATCGAACGCGGCGATCTTGTCTTCCGCGAGATCACGGTTATAGGCAAGCGGCAGCGACTTGAGCGTGGCGAGCAAGCCGCTCAGGTTGCCGATCAATCGGCCCGCCTTGCCACGTGTCAGCTCCGCTATATCCGAGTTTTTCTTCTGCGGCATGATCGAGCTGCCGGTTGCATAAGCATCGTCGAGTTCGACCCAGCGAAACTGCCGCGAGGTCCACAGGATCACTTCTTCCGAAAGCCGCGACAGGTTGACCGCCAGCATGCTCGTGATGAACGTGAATTCGGCAACGTGGTCGCGGGAAGCGACGGCGTCGATGGAGTTCTCGCACGGGCCGTCGTAGCCGAGTTCCTGCGCGGACAGATCGGCCCGCAAGCAGATCGCGGAACCCGCCAGCGCCGCCGCGCCCAGTGGCGAACGTGCGCTGCGCCGGTCCCAGTCCACGAGCCTGTCGACATCGCGATAAATCGACTGCGCGTGCGCAAGCAACTGATGCGCGAACACGATCGGCTGTGCCGGTTGCAAATGCGTGAAGCCGGCGGTGACGGTTTGTACGTGGGCCTCGGCCTGTTCAACCAGTGCGTGCTGCAATTCGATCACGGCCAGCGCCAGCTTGCGAGCCTTGTCACGCAGATATAAACGCAGGTCGTTCGCCGCCTGATCGTTGCGCGAACGGCCCGCGCGCAGCTTCCCGCCGATCGCTTTGAGCCGCTGCGTCAGTTCGCGTTCGAGGAAGGTGTGGACGTCTTCGTCGGCAAGGATAGGGGCGAGGTCGCCCGCAACGAACTCGGTCTCTATTTGCTGCATCGCGTCGAGCAGTTGTTGAAGTTCGTCGGCGCTCAGGATCCCGGCTCGCTTCAGTTCGTTTGCATGGGCGCGCGAACCGGCGAGATCGTAGGGCGCAAGGCGGAAGAAGCTGGGGTCCGAACGGGACAGGTTTTCCAGCGCCAGCGACGGCCCTGACTTGAAGCGGCCGCCCCAGAGGCGTTCGGTTGTATCGGTAGTGTTCATGCGTTTGCCCGGAAGTGTTTCAGAACGAACCTTAGCTTACGCAAAGAAATTTTTTGCTTGTAGAGAGAATTAAATTCGCCTTAAATCAAATTTTTCTCAGCATCTTTCGTTTTTCCACGTTCATAAGACTTGCCCATGCGCCATCGGCTGCCCCCACTCAATCCCCTGCGTGCGTTCGAAGCCACCGCGCGCCACGGGACGGTTGCAAGCGCGGCCGAGGAACTCAACGTCACGGCAAGCGCGGTCAGCCATCAGGTGCGTGTGCTGGAGAGCACCCTTGGTGTGGCGTTGTTTATTCGCTCGAAGGCACGGGTGAAACTGACGCCTGCCGGCGAAGCGCTGCTGCAGCCAGTCAAAAACGCGTTCGACATGATCGCGACAGCAGTCGTCAGGCTGGATTCGCCCGTCATTGCGGGAGACCTGGTGGTATCGGCGCCGATGTTGTTCACTTCACGATGGCTCGCGCGGCACATTGGCGACTTCCTCGAGCAATTCCCCGCAGTCAACTTAAAACTGATCCCGTCCAACGACGACAAGGAAATCTATTCATCCGACGTCGATCTGTGTGTCCGATACGGCGAGGGCCGCTGGCGTGATCGCGATGTCAAGCTGATCATGCATCCGGTGTTGTTCCCCGTCGTGAGTCCAGCGCTCATGAACGGGCCACGTGCCCTTCGCACCGTGCAGGACCTGGCCAACCGGACCTTGTTCTGCGAGCACGCCGGGTCGTGGATGCGATGGCTGGCAGAGGCGTCGGCGGACAAGCTTGAAGGTTTGCGCATTCTTGAAATTGGCATTGCGCATGTGGGTATCGAAGCCGCTGTGCGAGGACAAGGCGTAGCATTGGGCGATAGCTTTTCCGTCCGAGACGATCTCGCCGATGGCACGCTCGTTCGTCCCTTTCGTATCACCGTGCCGGGCAAGCATGCGTATTACTGGGTGCGTCGGCACGAGTTGAAGGAGGCGCCGCTGGTGGCGGCGTTTGTGTCATGGGTGGACTCGAAATTAGCGTGAAGCGTTCTATTTTTATCGGGTATGAAAAGCAGGCCGAATGCGCGAAAACGTTTGCCGCTGGAAAATCTGCGACAGCTTCCACTTCCTGACATTTCTGCCATTTTGGCGCCATGTAGGCGTTGGTACCCTCCCGTTAAGATCGGGGCGTGAGTTGCCTATCAGCTCTCTATCAGCTCTATCAGCTATTAGTTGTCTGAAAGGCTGCACGGCTTCGGGCCGCAATCAATCCGGCTCGCTGTGTGCAAACAAACCTATGCTGAACGGCGTCGTTGCATTCCAGCGGTTCATTTTTCTTTCCTGCTTTTTTCGAGCGCGTCTCAATGTGGATTGTCAACGTTGCGCTGAAGCGGCCCTACACGTTTATCGTGATGGCCATCCTGATCCTGTTGGCGACGCCGTTTGCGCTCCTGACAACCCCGGTCGACGTCCTGCCGGAAATCAACATTCCTGTCGTCAGCATTATCTGGACGTACACGGGCCTGTCAGCCGAGGACGTGGCCGACCGAATAACGCAGGTCAATGAGCGCAGCCTGACCACCACCGTCAACGACATCGAACACATCGAGTCGCAGTCGCTGCCGGGCATCGCCATCCTGAAGGTGTTCCTGCAACCTACCGCGAACATCCAGACGGCCATTGCTCAAACGGTGGCCGTGGAACAGGCGCAGTTGAAGCAGATGCCGCCGGGCGCCACGCCGCCGCTCGTGATCAGTTATTCGGCCTCCAGTATCCCGGTGATCCAGTTGGGCTTGTCCAGCCCCACGCTCTCCGAGCAGGACCTGAACGACACCGCCCTGAACTTCCTGCGGCCGCAACTGGTGACCATTCCCGGTGCGGCCGTGCCGTATCCGTATGGCGGTAAAAGCCGCCTGGTGTCGGTCGACCTGGATACCCGCGCGCTGCTGGCGAAAGGCCTGACGCCGTCGGACGTGGTGAACGCCTTCAATACGCAGAACCTGATCTTGCCCACCGGCACGGCCAAGATCGGGATGAAGGAGTACACGATCAACATGAATGGTTCGCCGGCCACTATCGCCGCGCTGAACGACATTCCGGTACGCACGCTCAATGGTGCAACCACTTACCTGAGAGAGGTCGCCCATGTGCGTGACGGCTTCTCTCCGCAAACGAATATCGTGCGCCAGGACGGACACCGCGGTGTGCTGATCTCGGTGCTCAAGAACGGTAGTGCGTCGACGCTGTCCATTGTCAATTCCCTCTATGCGCTGTTACCGGACGCGCGGGCTTCGCTGCCGCAGGATCTGAAAATCACGCCGCTTTTCGATCAATCGGTGTTTGTCAAGGCGGCCGTGCAGGGCGTGATTCGCGAAGCGCTGATCGCTGCCGCACTGACCGCCGCGATGATCCTGCTGTTCCTCGGCAACTGGCGCAGCACCTGCATCATCGCGGTCTCCATTCCGCTGTCGATCCTCTCGTCCTTGCTGGTGCTGCACGCGCTCGGCCAGACCATCAACATCATGACGCTGGGCGGGCTCGCGCTCGCAGTGGGTATCCTGGTTGACGATGCAACGGTGACCATCGAGAACATCGAGCGGCACTTGCACATGGGCACGGACCTGCACGAGGCAATTCTGGAAGGGGCGGGTGAAATCGCGGTTCCCGCACTGGTCTCCACGCTGTGTATTTGTATCGTTTTCGTGCCGATGTTCTTCCTGACGGGCGTGGCGAAATTCCTGTTCGTGCCGCTCGCCGAAGCCGTGGTGTTCGCGATGCTCGCGTCGTACATCTTGTCGCGTACGCTCGTGCCAACACTCGCGATGCTGCTGATGGGCCACGCGCACAAGCCGAAGAGCGGATCGAGGCCGAATGTGTTCATGCGGCTGTATCACCGTTTCGACGCCGGGTTCGAGCGCATGCGCGCCACTTACATCGTGATCCTGAGTACGTTGCTTGTGCGGCGCCGGGTGTTCGCTGCGGCGTTCCTGGGCTTTTGCGTGCTGTCGGTAGGATTGGTATTCGCGCTGGGAGAGGACTTCTTCCCCACCGTCGACTCCGGCGACATTCGCCTGCATATGCGTGCGCCGACCGGCACGCGGATCGAGGAAACCGCGCGGCTCGCGGACGATGTGGAAAGAGTGGTGCGGGAGATCGTGCCGGCCGATCAGCTCGTCACGGTCCTCGATAACCTCGGCTTGCCGTATAGCGGCATCAACTTGTCATACAGCAACGCGGGCACGATCGGCACCCTCGACGGTGAGATTCAGGTTGCGCTGACGGCGGATCACGACCCCACGCAGAAATTCGTGGACAAGTTGCGCGCCGAGCTGCCGAAGCGTTTTCCGGGCGTCGAATTTTTCTTCCAGCCCGCGGACATCGTTACGCAGATTCTTAACTTTGGTTTGCCGGCCGCGGTCGACGTACAGATTTCCGGTGCGGATCAGCAAGGTAACTTCCAGGTCGCGGCGAAGCTGATGAAGGCGATCCGCCAGATTCCGGGCACGGTCGATACCCACATCCAGCAGAAGCTCGACGAACCCGCGCTCAACCTGCAAATGGATCGTACCCGGCTTCAGCAGCTCAACCTGACGGCGAACAACGTCGCGCAGAACGTGCTGGTCTCGCTGTCGGGCAGCTCGCAAACCGCCCCGGGTTTCTGGTTCAACAACAAGAATGGCGTGGAGTATTCGGTCGCGGTGCAGACGCCTCAGTATCAGGTTTCATCAATCGACGAACTCTTGCGCACGCCCGTTTCCGGCAGCGCCACGGGACCCACGCAACTGCTCGGCAACCTCGTGCAGGTCACGCCGCAAAACCAGTTCGCGGTGGTGTCGCGCTATAACATCCGCCCGGTCATCGACGTGTTCGTGAGCGTGGAAGGACGCGACCTCGGCAGTATCGCGAGGCAGGTCGACAAGCTCGTGAATCAGGCCCGTGCCACCTTGCCGCGCGGCAGCCAGATCGTCGTGCGCGGCCAGGTCGCGACCATGCGCTCGTCGTTCTTTGGCCTGGGTATCGGCGTGGCGATGGCAATCGTGCTGGTGTACCTGCTGATCGTGGTGAATTTCCAGTCGTGGATCGACCCGCTGATCATTGTCAGCGCGTTGCCGGCGGCGCTGGCCGGCATCGTCTGGATGCTGTTCCTCACCGGCACGCACCTGAGCGTTCCGGCGCTCACCGGCGCCATCATGACAATGGGCGTCGCGACCGCGAACAGTATTTTGATGGTGTCCTTCGCGCGTCAGCGGCTGCAGGCCGGCGCACCGCCGCTGACCGCGGCGCTGGAAGCTGGCGCGAGCCGTATCCGGCCGGTGCTGATGACGGCCTTCGCCATGATCATCGGTATGATTCCGATGGCGCTTGGTCTCGGCGAAGGCGCCGAACAAAACGCGCCGCTCGGCCGCGCGGTGATCGGCGGATTGCTCTTCGCTACTGTTTCCACACTCTTTTTCGTGCC
Source organism: Caballeronia sp. dw_19 (assembly GCF_018449515.1). Classification (GTDB taxonomy): domain Bacteria; phylum Pseudomonadota; class Gammaproteobacteria; order Burkholderiales; family Burkholderiaceae; genus Caballeronia. The sequence continues at coordinate 142,761 of NZ_JAAVUQ010000002.1, forward strand.
GCTCGTGTTTGCGGGTATTCACAGCCGGCTGGCCCGGCGGCATGATCGTTCGGCAGGTGACCAGGACGATCATGGCGGCGGTTCAGGCAGCAACCCAGGCCACGGCGGCCCTGACCATGGCGCCGGCGAGCATGCTCCAAGTTAAATATGGCTGACTGATATGACAGAAAAAACTCATGCTTCGCTAGCGATTCCCGCCAGGGAGACCGAGGACGGCCACGCGTTGCCGCCTCGAGGCCGTGAATGGAAACGGGCGAAGATTGCCATCATCGTGGTGCTGGTCCTGCTCGTGCTGGGCGCCGGCCGCACGGTGGTGTCGGACGTGATGCAAAGCCGCTCGGTGGCCGCGACCTCGCAGCAAAACGCAAAGGTCTACGTGAACGTCGTCTTGCCCAAGCAGGCGGCGGGCGGCGGCAACACCTTGCTGCCGGGCACCTTGCGCGGCTACGTGGAGTCGCCTATCTACGCACGCGCCACGGGTTATCTGCTGCACTGGTACGCGGATATTGGCACGCGGGTGAAGCAAGGCCAGTTGCTCGCCGATCTCGATACGCCTGAGATCGACCAGGAACTGAAGCAGGCCGTTGCGCAACGCGACCAGAGCTCGTCCAGTCTCGTGCTCGCTAAAAGTTCGTTCGAGCGCTGGCAGCAACTGCGCCAGCGCGATGCGGTTTCTCAACAGGAACTCGACGAGCGTCAGAGCACGTATAACCAGGACGTCGCGAATCTCGCGGCCGCCAATGCGAACGTGCAGCGCCTGATGCAGCTCGAATCGTTCAAGCGCATCGTGGCTCCGTTCACAGGCGTGGTGACGCAGCGCAATGTGGACGTGGGTGACCTGATCGACGCTGGCAGCGGCGCCCCCCGCGCACTCTTCGCGATGGCGCAGTCGGACCCGCTGCGGGTCTATGTGCAGCTTCCGCAGGCTTATGCTCAGAACGTGACGCAAGGGCAGGATGTCATCGTCACGCAGGCGGAGTTGCCGGGCCAGCAGTTCCACGGATCAATTGCCCATATCTCCGGCGCAATCGATGTCCCCACCCGTTCGCTGCAGATCGAAGTGCGCCTGCCTAATCCCGATAACAAGCTGCGCCCGGGTGCGTACGTCCAGGTGGCGCTGCCGGCTACCGTGCGGGCGCCCTTGCTGGTGCCGGGCAATGCGCTGCTGTTCCGCTCCGAAGGGCCGCGGGTTGCGGTGGTCGACCAGAACGGCAATGTCGATCTGCACAAGATCGTGATTGCGCAGGACCTGGGGCAGTCGCTGGAAATTGAAAGCGGCATTGAAGCGACCGACAAGATCATCATCAATCCGAGCGATTCCATTGCGGACGGCGATCATGTCCTGATCGCCCCGCAGCAGCCCGCCAAGAAGAAGGGGACGTCGTGAAGCGCGCGCGCCAGTGGCCGGCTCAGTGGCCGATTCTGCCGGCACGGCTCGAGGCCCTCAAGATGCTGACCCTGATGACCACCACGACCGTGATGGCATCCGGAGCGGTTCTGCTGTCCGCCTGCACGGTCGGGCCGGACTACAAACAGCCTCACGCCGATACTCCGCCCGCGTGGCACACCGACTCGTACTGGCGTCTCGCCGAGCCGTCGCACGCGCCGCTGGTGCCGGAATGGTGGGCCAGTTTCGGCGATGAATCGTTGAATGGATTCGAGCAGCAAGCGCTCGCGCAGAACCAGACACTCGCCGCCGCGAGCGCGCATTACGCGCAGGCGCGGGCGACTCTCGCGAACAACAAGGCGCAGCTGGTGCCTGAGGTGGACCTTGGCGCCACCGGCTCGCGTGCCCGGATATCGCAGAACCGGCCGCTGACGAACTACGCCACGCCGACCCAGTCGACGGTGCAGAACAACATCAGTGTCGGTCCGACCATTGACTACGACACCGACCTGTTTGGCCGGATTCGCCGCGAAGTCGAGGGCGCGAGGGCGTCCGCCGAACAATCGCGCGACGATCTTGCCAACGCGCGGCTCGTGCTGACCACGGACCTGGCCAGCGATTATTTTTCGATGCGCGAACTCGATGCCGAGATCGACGTGCTGAACCGCTCCGTCATCCTGCAGCAGAAGGCGCTGGATTACGTGACCACCGAGCATGACCTGGGTTCGGTGTCCGGGCTCGACGTGTTGCAGCAGAAATCCGAACTCGACTCTACGCGCGTCCAGGCTCGCCTGCTGCTCAACCAGCGCGCCCAGTTCGAGCATGCAATCGCTGCGCTGATCGGCATTCCCGCACCGCAATTCGCGATTGCGCCGAAGGTGATCACTACGTCCGTCCCCGCGATACCGCTCGGACTGCCAAGTGATCTGCTGCAGCGGCGTCCCGACATTGCGTCGGCGGAACGCGCAATGGCCGCGGCGAACGCGCAGATCGGCGTGGCGAAAGCCGCGTTTTTCCCGAGCCTTTCACTGATGCCGGGTATCGGCTGGGAAAGCACGCAGTTCGCCAGCCTGCTGAGCGCACCGACGCTGATGTGGACGCTTGGCGCCACGCTCGGACAAGTTGTCTTCGATGGCGGTCGACGCGCCGCCAATGTCGACTTTGCGAGCGCCGGTTATCAGGCGGCGGAGGCGAACTATCGCCAGACGGTGCTCAATGCGTTCCAGCAAGTGCAGGACGGCGTGACCGGGTTGTCGGTGCTCGATGCGGCATCGAAGGAGTCGCAGGAGGCCGTCACTGACGCGCAGCGTTTGCTTTCGCTCGCCAACGATCGTTATTCGGGCGGCCTGGTCGCCTTCCTCGATGTGATCACCGCCCAGCAGTCACTGCTCACAAGTGAGCGTCAGGATGTGCAGATTCATGGCCAGCAATGGACGACGTCGGTGTCGCTGGTGAAGGCGCTGGGGGGCGGCTGGGACGTCAACGCGGCAGCTCCGGAGAAAACGGCGGCAGCCAGCCCGCCAAACTGACGAATGCGGATTAATGCGCGAGTGACGTGAACGCGCCCGGGCGCTGCTGGCCCGGGTCGTGCAGACCGGGTTTCGCCACTCGCCGCAGGGGGAGACACAACGGTTTCCTATAATGGGAATACGTACATAAGAAGGCGCGCATGAAACTGCTCATCGTGGAAGACGAACACAAGGTGGTTGACTATCTGCGCTCCGGCTTGACAGAGCAGGGGTGGATAGTCGACGTGGCCCTTGACGGCGAGGAAGGTACGCATCTCGCGATCGAATTCGACTACGACGTGATCGTGCTCGACGTGATGCTGCCCAAACGCGATGGCTTCAGCGTGCTGAAGGCGCTGCGCGCGCATAAGGCGACCCCCGTCATCATGCTGACCGCGCGCGACCAGATCAACGACCGCGTACGGGGCCTGCGTGAAGGCGCCGACGACTACCTGACCAAGCCGTTCTCCTTTCTGGAGCTGGTTGAGCGGCTGCACGCACTGGCGCGGCGCACCCGCGTGCAGGAGTCGACGCTGATCTCGCTGGGCGACCTGTATGTCGATCTGATCGGCCGGCGCGCCACGCGTGATGGCATACGGCTGGACCTGACGGCCAAGGAATTTCAGTTGCTGAGCGTGCTGGCGCGCCGGCAAGGCGATATTCTGTCGAAGACAGCGATCACCGAACTGGTCTGGGACGTGAATTTCGACAGCCATACCAATGTGGTGGAAACCGCGATCAAGCGCCTGCGGGCCAAGCTGGACGGCCCATTCCCAACCAAGCTGCTGCACACGGTGCGCGGCATGGGCTATGTGCTGGAGGTCCGCGAAGAAGCGGGAACATCATGAATCGATCTATCGCCCGGCGTCTGGCCTTCATGTTCGCGGCCGTCGCGCTGTTTGTTTTCACGCTGGTCGGAACCGGGCTGTTCCTGGTGTTGCGCACGCAACTCGAAGTGCATTTGCGCGAGTCGCTCGATGACCGCACGCAGATCGCGCGGATCATCGTTTATCACGCCGTCACGCCTGAAAAATGGAAAATGGCGCGTGAAAAGCTCACCGACATGACGCCGCGCGACGGCGTCACGCTGTATTCGGTGCGGAGCGCAGATTCGTCGTACCAGTTCGGCCAGCCGGTCACCGGACAGGTCATGAAAACCTGGGCGGGTGGTTATGCACGGGTGCGAACCGGATCCGGCAGCGAAAACGACATGCTGACCAGCACCGTCGAACTCCCCGCTTATGCCCAGCGGCCGGCCGTGATGCTGCAGGTCGCGGCCGGTTATTCGGCGAACGCGCGGACCATGCGCGCATTCGGCTTTGCGCTCGCCGCGTTGTCCGCCCTGGGCAGTCTCGGGGTGCTGCTGCTGAGTTACTCGGTTACCCGGATCGGGCTTGCGCCGCTCACGCGGCTGACCCGGGACGCGTCGGCGGTGAGCCCGAACAATCGCTCGCAGCGGCTGAATACGCGCTCGCTGCCGCTGGAACTCAACGATCTCGCCAATTCATTCAACGGGGCGCTTGAGCGTCTTGACGGCGCTTACGGGCGGCTCGAGTCGTTCAATGCCGATGTCGCGCACGAGTTGCGCACGCCCGTCACCATCCTGATCGGGCAGACCGAAGTGGCGCTGACCCGCAACCGTTCCGTCGACGACCTGCGTCACACGCTGCAGTCGAATCTGGAAGAGTTCGAGCGCATGCGGGCGATCATCAACGACATGCTGTTCCTCGCGCGAGCCGATCAGGGCGAACGCGCGACGGGGCTGGTCGATACATCGCTTGCCGCGGAAGTTGCCCATACGCTGGAGTTTTTGGAGATTCCGCTGGAGGAAGCGCAGGTGCGCGCGGTCTACACGGGTGACGCGCTCGTGCGTGTGAACAAGTCGCTGTTCGGCCGCGCGTGTATCAATCTCCTGATGAACGCGATCCAGCATTGCGCGCAAGGATCGACCATCAAGGTTTCCATCACGCGTGAAGGCGACCAGGTCCGCGTGGCCGTCGCCAATCCGGGGGAGCCTATTGAGCCCGCCGTGCTCGATCATTTGTTCGACCGGTTTTATCGCGCCGAGGTCTCGCGAACGAACAGCCGCGAGAACCACGGGCTGGGCCTGGCGATCGTCAAGGCAACGGCGGAAATGCATGGCGGCAAGGTTTCTGTTACCAGCGCCGGGGGCATTAATACCTTTGCGTTCTCGGTCGCCGCGTCGCGCAGCGAGCAGGAGAGTGCGCCTGGAACGCTGGTAGCCAATGCGCCCGCCGATGCGTCGTCCGGTGTCCCGATGCAGCCCGCCTCGGCAAGTCACTGAGACTGGGGCAGGTATCAAAAGCTTGCCCGGCGCCCAGCGCGCCGGGGAGCGGCCCTTTCGGGCAATCATCCCTTCATTCGTTTTTCTGCCTGACCAGACGCGGTGTCTCCTAGCGCATTCAAAAGATAGGTTGTCGTACAACATGGCCGATGATATTCACGCCCCTGTCCGCTACCACGCTGCTTTCAAATCGATCTGATCCCGCTACGGTTCAAATCGTGGGAATGACTATCTGTAAGGGTTGGGGCGCTATCCGTTCGACCTTTGCCGGGAGGCCGAAGGCACCGTGATTAGGGGTTTACGGTGATAGAAAGCGCGCCCCGTCACAGTTATGTTCTCATACGACAACATACATCGATAAATGCGCCGCCACGCTGACCTTTGGCTGCGGTCCATTTGTGTCGCGTGGCGGCATCGGCTTTGATCGATCCGCAATAAAATCCATACAAAGAGCGAGGAGACGAAATGACTATGTCCGGCCGTTTGTCGGCGAAGCTGGGGGTGCTGCGCATGGCGTTGAGCGCCGTGGCCGCGGTCACCACAGTCACCGCGGTGTCGATTGTCACCGCACCTGCCGCGCACGCGGCGGACCCGGTGTCGATCAACATCGTGGACGTGGCGGGCAATCTGCAACTGACGCAGAAGGCGTTCGAGGCCTTCAAGGCGAAGTACCCGCAACTCGTCTCCAACATCACGTTCACCAATGCACCCGCGCCGCAGTTGCCCGGCAAGATCAAGGCGATGCAGGCAGCCGGCCGCTCGGACATCGACCTCGTGCTGACCGGTACGGACGCGCTTGCCGCGGGTATCGAACAAAAGCTCTGGATGAAACTGCTGCCGGATCAGGCCACCGCGTTCCCCGGCGTACTCGATAAATACGCGCGAGGTCCGCGCAAGATGCAGGACCTCGCGCAAGGCTACGGGATAGAAGTGACGTACATGCCGGCGGGTCCGTTGATCGAATACAACCCCGCCAAAGTGACCGATCCGCCGAAAACGCCTGCCCAATTGCTCGCGTGGTGCAAGGCGCATCCGGACAAGCTGATCTATGCACGCCCGGCTAATTCCGGTCCCGGCCGCACCTTCCTGATGGGCTTGCCGTATGTGCTCGGCGACAAGAACCCGCAAGACCCGATCAATGGCTGGGACAAGACCTGGGCCTTTCTCAAGCAACTGAACGATTGCATTCCTTACTACCCGGGCGGTACGTCGGCGGTGATGAAGGAACTGGGCGAAGGCTCGCGCGACATGACGGTGACGGTCACCGGCTGGGACATCAACCCGCGCGCGCTTGGCCTCGTGCCGGCCGAATACAAGGTCCAGGCCTTCGACAACATGACGTGGGTCGACGACGCCCATTACATGGTGATCCCGAACGGCGTGCCGAAGGAAAAGCTCGACGTGCTCTACAAGATGATGAACTTCATGCTTGAACCCGCACAGCAGGCAATGACCTTCGACGACGGTTATTTCTATCCGGGTCCGGCAGTGAAGGGCGTGACGATCGATCAAGCCCCGGCGAAGAGCCAGGACGTGATCAAGAAGTACGGCCGGCCGGAATACGCGAAGCTGCTCGCCGATCGTCCGCATGTGGTGCCGCTGAGCGCCACCGCGATGGTCGCCGCGTTCCAGAAGTGGGACCGCGAGATCGGGTCGCAGAAGTCGAAGTAGCGGAGTAGTTTTTACGGCCGTGCGATGCCTTGATCATTGCTTCAAGCGATTAAGTCAAGTTCGTCGCACGGTGTCGTTCTTAGCCTCAGGAACCTGCCATGAAGCATCAGTTTGATGAGTTGCGTCTTGATTCGGTCAGCCGCAGTTTCATGAACGCCGAAGGTCAGGCGGTCGCGGCGCTCCGTGGTCTTGCCTTGAACATCCAGCGCGGCGAATTCATCGCGTTGCTCGGGCCGTCCGGATGCGGCAAGTCCACCGCGCTCAATTGCATCGCCGGCTTGCAACCGCTGACCGGCGGACGGATCTGGCTCGACGACCAGCGTATCGACGTCCTGCCGCCGGAAAAACGCGGCTTCGGCATGGTGTTCCAGAACTACGCGCTGTTCCCGCATATGTCCGTGCTCGACAACGTCGGTTTCGGTCTCAAGATGCGCGGCGTCGCGAAGAGCGAAGCTGCCCGTCGCGCGTATGAAGCGCTGCAGATGGTGCAGCTTGTCGGTCAGGAGAAGAAGCTGCCGGGGCAGTTGTCCGGTGGCCAGCAGCAGCGTGTTGCCATTGCGCGGGCGATCGTGATCGAACCGGCGCTCGTGCTGATGGACGAACCGCTGTCGAATCTCGATACCAAGTTGCGCATTGAAATGCGTGCGGAGATCCGGCGCATTCACAGTCAGCTCGGCCGCGCAACGATCTACGTGACCCACGACCAGGACGAAGCATTATCGATGGCCGACCGCATTGTCGTGATGCGGGAGGGCACCGTGCAGCAGGTTGCGTCGCCGAAGGAAATCTATGAACGGCCCGGCAACCTGCATGTCGCGCGCTTCATGGGGTATCGGAACGTGGCGCAATTTACGCTCGAAGGCATGCAGGGTGAAGGCGTGGCCGTAAGCTCGGACGGCGTGCGGCTGATCGGCATGCCGATGGCCGGTTTCGACAGCAAGCGCGTGAGCGTCGCGATGCGTCCCGAAGACCTGGAGCGCGCCGCGCCCGGCGCCGAGAATGCGTTCAATGCAGAGGTGCTGACGGTGGAATACGGCGGCCACGATTCGCTGATTCGCGTGAAGGCCGCGTTCGGCAATCTGTGGGCGCGCGTGACGGGTGACGTGGCGGTGGGCGAACCCATTTGCCTGCGCGTTCCGCCAGCGCGCACACTGGTGTACGACGGGGAAACGCCATGAACTCGCCAACCGTTCCGCTTCCTTCAACGGTCCCACGCGACGCCAAGGCGTGGCTGGTTTCTCCCGCGCTGATCTTCATCCTCGCGCTGTTCGTTTATCCGTTCGTGTACGGCCTCGTGCTGTCGTTCCAGCCGATGAACGGCGGCTCCGCGTTCGCCAACTACATCGCCTTTTTCACCGATACCGCGATGTGGCCCACGATCATCGTGACCTTGAAGCTCGCGGTGCCGGCGACGATCATCAACGTGGGCCTGTCGGTTCCGGTCGCATTTGCTTTGCGCCGGAATTCGCCGTATCAGAAGTTCGTGACCACGTTGCTGGTGATTCCGGTGACATTGGGCACGGTGCTGATCGCCGATGGCATGCTGACCTATTTCGGCCCGAACGGCTGGTTCTCGCAGGCGGTGCATGGACTGCATTTATATAGCGATGAAGTGCGTCTCACGCATAACTATTGGGGCGTGTTGATATCGCTGATCGTGTCGGGTTTTCCGTTTGCTTTTCTGCTGACGCTCTCATATGTGACCGGCATCGACCCGACGCTTGCGCGCGCTGCGGCAACCCTGGGGGCAAGTCCCTGGGAGCAGTTTCGACAGATCTACCTGCCGCTGCTGATGCCCGGGCTGACCATGGCTGCGTGTTTGTCGTTCGTGCAGGCGTTCTCGGTGTTTCCATCGGCAGTGCTGCTCGGTGCTCCGGCCGGACCCACGCGGGTGATCTCGATCGCCGCCGCCGAAGCCGCGTTCGAAAGCTACGATTATTCCCTCGCCTCCGCGATAGCGATGGTGATGGGCTTTGTGCAGTTGCTGGTGGTGGCAGGCATGCTGAGCGCGCGCCGCTTCTTCTACACGGGTCCGGTGACCGGAGGTAAAGGCTGATGGCAACCGATAATCATGCACCTGCCTGGACCGCTTCCACTCATGCCTCGGCTCCTCGCGACAGCCGCAACGACGGTGCGCAACCGGCCAAGCCGATGAAACCGCGCTTAAGCCTTGGGGACCGGCTCTGGAAGATGTTCGTCTGGGGCGCGATGGCATTCTTCCTGTTCAATGTCCTGTTGCTGATTGCAACCGTTGCCGTCAACTCCGTCGCGACGCGCTGGTTCGGCACGTTGTTGCCGCCGGGATTCACGCTGCACTGGTATGCGCAGGCATGGAGCGACTTCCAGCTTGCGAGCGTGTTGTGGGTGACGATCGAGGTGGTTGGCGCAGTGGTGATCCTGTCGATCGCACTGGGCGTGCCGGCCGCATATGCGCTTGCCCGCGTGCAATTTCGAGGCAAGCGTTTCGCCATGCTGGTGTTCCTGCTGCCGCTGATGGTCCCGCCCGTCACCTACGGCATTCCGATGGCAACCGTCATGTACAAGGTCGGTCTTGCCGGAACATTGAGCGGCGTGATCCTGGCGAACATGGTGCCCGCGCTGCCGTTCGTCATTCTCGTGATGACGCCGTTCATTGAACAGATCGATCCGAATCTTGAAGCAGCCGCACGTATCTTCGGGGCGAACACGGCGAAGTATTTCCGCTATGTACTGCTGCCGCTGCTGATGCCGGGCATGTTGGCTGCGGGCTTGCTGGTGCTCGTTCGCACTATCGGCATGTTCGAACTGACGTTCTTTACCGCCGGGCCGACCACGCAGACGCTGGTGGTCGCGCTGTACTACGCGGTCTTTTCGACGGGTGTGCGTGCGCCTCAATCCATCGATGCAATGGCGATGATCTACATGGCGATCACCCTGGTATGGGTACTGATCGCGCTGCAGTTCGTCAGCCCGACGCAACTCGTTTCACGCGTCAAGGAACAGCGGCAGTGATGGGCGAGTAGTCGCGAGTAGTCACCTTAAGGTTCGATTGAAATGGAACAGTCTCCTCTCTACATTCGGGTTCATCCTCAGGACAATGTGGCGATCGTCGTCAACGACGGCGGCTTGCCTGAAGGCGCTGTGTTCGCCGATGGTCTCGTGTTGCGCGAGCGTGTACCGCAAGGCCATAAAGTGGCGCTCGCCGATCTGGCCGAGAGCGAAGCCGTGGTGCGCTATAACGTGGTGATCGGGTACGCATTGAAGGACTTGCCCAAAGGAAGCTGGATCAACGAACACGTGATCCGGATGCCGGAGCCGCCGGGTCTGGAGGACCTTCCGATCGCCACGCGAGCGGCGCCCGAGATGCCGGCGCTGGAAGGGTTCACGTTCGAGGGGTATCGAAACGCCGACGGGTCGGTGGGGTCGCGCAACATCCTCGCGATCACCACGACCGTGCAATGTGTGTCGGGCGTGGTCGAGCATGCGGTCGCGCGGATCAAGGCTGAGTTGCTGCCGCGGTATCCGAACGTCGATGATGTTGTCGGGCTCGAACATACCTACGGTTGCGGTGTTGCTATCGATGCCCCCGATGCCATGGTTCCTGTTCGCACCGTGCGCAACATCAGCCTGAATCCGAACTTTGGCGGCGAAGTGATGATCGTGAGCCTCGGGTGCGAAAAGCTGCAGCCCGAGCGCTTGATGCCCGTCGGCACAATTCCGATTGCGACGGCAGGGGACGATTCGAATGGCGATGTTGTCGTGCTGCAGGACAACGCGCACGTTGGTTTCCAGTCGATGATCGATTCCATCATGCGTACTGCTACGCGTCATCTCGAACGGCTGAACCAGCGGCGGCGCGAAACGTGTCCTGCCTCTGACCTCGTGATCGGCGTGCAGTGCGGCGGCAGCTATGCGTTCTCCGGACTTACGGCGAATCCCGCGGTAGGCTTCGCCACCGATCTGCTGGTGCGTGCGGGCGCGACGGTGATGTTTTCCGAAGTGACTGAAGTCCGCGACGGCGTCGACCAATTGACGAGCCGCGCCGCCAACGCCGAGGTTGCGCAGGCGATCATCCGCGAGATGCAGTGGTACGACACATATCTGAAGCGTGGCGGCGCGGACCGCAGCGCGAACACGACGCCGGGAAACAAGAAAGGCGGGTTGTCGAATATTGTCGAGAAGGCGATGGGTTCGATCATCAAGTCCGGCAACTCGGCTATCTCGGGCGTGCTGTCGCCCGGCGAGAAGGTGAAGCAGAAGGGCCTGATCTTCGCGGCAACGCCCGCGAGCGATTTCATCTGCGGCACGCTGCAGGTCGCCGCGGGTATCAATCTGCATGTGTTCACCACGGGGCGAGGCACGCCGTATAGTCTGGCAGAGGTACCTGTCATCAAGGTCGCGACACGCTCCGATCTGGCACGCCGCTGGCATGACTTGATGGATGTCGATGCGGGTCGCATTGCAACCGGCGACGCGACGATTGAAGACGTAGGTTGGGAGCTGTTCCGCTTGATGCTGGACGTGGCGAGCGGGCGCAAGGAGACATGTGCCGAGCATTTGAAACTGCATAACGCGCTTACTTTGTTTAATCCGGCGCCGGTAACGTGATCGGCAGGCTATTGAAAATAGCTGCGGAGTTGCTTACATGACCGCTGCCAGCCGATGAATATATCGGCTGGCAGCGGTGGTCTCTTTCTCCCTCGCTTTACCCATTCTTCGTTTCATTTCCTCAGAAGTAATCACACTGGTGTTTCGATACCCGTTGCATCGGCCTTTGAACTACAACTGTTTCGTATAACTGATAAATTCACGTACAGCAGGCGCACGCTCATGCTGGCGAAATGCCATAGCGACTTCCGATACGATCGGTTTTCCAGTAATCGCCTTATAAACCACGCCTGGAAGTGAAACACAATCGCTGAGCGTGCGCGGCACTACCGCGACATTTCCCCCTAGCGAGACACAAGCCAGTACTGCGGCCAACGGTCCTGGCCTCTGGCCCAACTGCGGTTGAAAACGCCCCCTGCGCCCGACCTCAAACGTCCCGAAGTCCTGCTCAGGCAACGCAAAAACACAGTCACGCAATTGGGCGGGAGAAATGCTTGCCGATTCCGCCAGCAGTGAGTCTGCAGGAATGGCCAGAATGAAATGATCGCGATACAGCGTGATCGCCTGGATTCCCTCTGGATAATGCATGGGCGGCCTGACATACGCGACGTCGATAAGACCTTCAGCAAGCATGGCCGGCACCCGGTCCATCGCAAGTTCGCTAAGGACTATCTCTATGCGGGGGTTGTCACGGCGAAATCCCCTAATGGTGTTTTGAAGCACACCCGCAAATGCCGCCGACGCGACGTATCCCACCTCGATCCGGCCCAGCTCTCCGCGCTCGGCAAGCGCGGCAAGTTCCTGCCCGCGTGACAAGTGGGCAAGGGCGGCCAGCGCTTCGGGCAAGTAAGCCTCTCCTGCCGCAGTCAACGCAACGCTGCGTTTGGTCCGATGAAACAGACGCACGTTCAATAGCCGCTCGGTTTCCTGAATCTGCTTGGTGAGCGAGGGCGGTGCAATGTCCAGTTCCTCAGCCGCGCGGGCGAAGTGGAGGTGCCTGGCAACACAAACGAAGCATCGGATATGACGAAGTTCGAGTTTCACTGTATTAACATTTTCGTGAATAATTCTGTGATCTTACGTTAGTGACGGTTAATACGGTTATAGATAGTATGACCACCATCAATTTCCTCCCGGTGGTGGTTTCCATGTTTCGAAGAAGTCCGCTCATAAATCATGAGCAGCCTCCAGATGGTCCTTCGCCTGCGGACAACGAGCGTTCACAGGACACGGATTCCAGCCCGGCGTCGAGCAGGCGGGCAGCGCGATTCGTTTTGGGCACCGCCTCGGCAACCTGCGCGCTGATCGTTCTCGATACCAACGTGGTCGCCGTTTCCCTGCCGTCGATCGCTCGATCGTTCCACGTGGGTTTTGCTGACGTCGAATGGGTCGTGAGTGCGTACATGGTCGCCTTTGCATCGTGCTTGCTGGCCGCCGGCGGCATAGCCGATCGCTTCGGCCGAAAGAAACTGATGATGATCGGCCTGGGTGTCTTCTGCCTGGCATCGCTCGGATGCGGGCTTGCACCTACCGCGCTTTTCCTGAATCTCGCTCGTGCGGTAAAAGGCGTGGGCGCGTCAATGTTGCTGACTGCTGCGCTCGCCGTGATAGCCAATACCTTCCAGGACGGACCCGATCGCGCGCGCGCCTGGGCCGTATGGGGCATGTGCATGGGGCTGGCGACCACGGTCGCGCCGTTAGTCGGCGGCGTGATTACGCAGTGGTTCGGGTGGCGGTGGATCTTCCTCCTGAACTTGCCTGTCTGCTCGGTGCTCGCCTGGTGCGTGCACCGCTCTATCCGCGAGTCACGCAACCCCCAAGCCGGGGCAATCGACGTAATGGGGAGCCTGTTGTTCGGCGTCTCTTTGGCACTTGGCATCTGGGCGCTGATCGGAACACAAACAGACGGTTGGCAAAGTCTGCCCACAATAGCCCGGTTCTCAGGATGCGCAGGATTACTTATCGCATTTCTGAAGCTGGAAAAGAACCGCCGTCACGCGATGATCGACTTGTCGCTGTTTCGTCAGGCGCGTTTTGTTGCCGCGGTGCTTAGCATGTTCGGCTATGCAGCCTGTGCTCAGGTCATGATGACGTTCCTGCCGCTGTATCTGCAGAACGCATTCGGATGGCCGGCCGTTAGCGCGGGCATCGGCATGCTTCCGTTTGCCACTGCCATGATCGCGGGTCCCTACATAGGGGCGTGGCTTGCGGGCCGGTTTTCCAGTGTCACGCTGCTGACCGTTGGGCTTGGCCTGATCGGCGCAGGGAATTTATTGACCGCGTCAGTAGCAATGGATCAAAGGTACTGGCTGGTCGCACTCGGCATGATCGTCACGGGTTGTGGTGCCGGCATACTGAACGGTGATACGCAGAAGGCGATCATGGCGTGCGTTCCGCCTAATCGAACCGGCATGGCTTCCGGCATCAGTACGACCACGCGGTTTACCGCGATCGTCACGTCAGTAGGGGTGCTTGGCGCCGTGCTTGCATCGCGGACTCAGACGGCACTCGACTTAGCCTTGGTTAATGCTCCCGCGGTAAAGCATTCGCTTGGTGCCGACTTCATGTCCAGATTGCTAGCCGGCGACGCGGTTCACGCGACCGAGCATTTAGCACCAGCCGCAAAGGTGTTCCTGGCAGCTGCGGCCCCGGCAAGTTTCGCTAGTGGCTTCGCCTCGGCGCTGTACGTTGCGGGCGTGCTCGCCCTGGTCATTGCTGCGATTGTATGGAGTTTGGCTGGCCGGCGCATGCGTCCTGCGACGCAACCGCTTGGAGGTAGATGAGCAAATACTTACCCCTCTTGCCATTATTGTCTCAGGTCAAGTGACTGGCATACTAAGGCATTAGCGCGCTTAGGCCACGGAACACGCGGAACACACACCGGGATTATTCACGAGATGACTGAACCAGCAAACGCATTTACCCTGCTCGACATCCGCCGTGCTGTCGAGAGCGGGGTTCTGACAATCCAGCAAAGCATTGAAGCCGCCGATAAGGCCGCCCGGCAAACCCAACCGTGGTTGCACGCATTCAGTTATCTGCCGGACGCGCCGGTGGTCAATCAAGCCGACATAGGCTTGCCGCTCGCGGGTGTTCCCATCGGCATAAAGGATCTCATCGACACGGCGGACATGCCAACCGAGTACAACTCGCCGGCGTACGCGGGCCGCACGCCCGACACTGATGCGGTACTTGTGGCGCGCTTGCGGCAAGCAGGCGGAACCATCGTAGGAAAGACGGTGACAACAGAGTTCGCCTGGCGCCACCCGGGTCCAACGGTCAATCCATGGAATGAAAAGCATACGCCCGGCGGCTCGTCCAGCGGCTCCGCCGCGGCTGTGTCAGCGGGGATTGTTCCTCTTGCATTCGGGACGCAGACGTTTGGTTCCGTTATTCGCCCCGCGGCGTATTGCGGTGTCGTGGGGTTCAAGCCGACCTATGGGAGCATTGCCAGAACCGGTGTGTTGCCGCTGGCGCCATCGCTGGATCACGTCGGAATGTTCACTGCCAACGTCGCGGATGCGGCGTACGCCTTTAAAGTCGTAGCGGGTTCCGACGATCAGGACTTTCACTATTCTCACGTATGCAGCAAGAACAAAAGCCAGGGCAACGACGGCAGTGCGGTCATCCGTATCGGCATGCTGCGCAGGCAAGTCGGCACTGCGATGGAACCCGCTCAGGACAACGCGCTGGCGCGACTGGCGGCACAACTGAAAGCCGATGGAGCGGACGTCGTCACGGTCGACTTGCCGGCGGAACTGGAGGACATGGGGGCGCTGGTATGGGCGATATTGGCGGTCGAAGCGGCGCTGGTGCATGGCGCGCTTCTGGACCGGTCGCCCGGCCTCATCAGTTCGGTCATGACGTCGTTGATCAACGAGGGCCGCGGCGTATCGAGTGTCGACTATGCGCGAGCGAGGGCTGCGCAGGTGCGGCTGGCCCATCTCTTTGACCGCTGGTTGCTGGAAGACATGCGTCTGGATGTACTTCTCGTCGCGCCGGCCCCAGGGGAAGCGCCTGTCGGACTCGCCTATACCGGCGACGCTTCGATGTGCGCTCCATGGACATTCCTGGGCGTTCCCGCCATCAGTCTACCGATCGCCCTCGGGGCCGCCGGTCTTCCGCTCGGCGCTCAACTGATCGGCGCGGCGCAACACGACGAGCGTTTGCTCGCGGTTGCAGAGTGGGTGGAAGCGCGAGCGGGCTGGAAGGCTGTAAAGCTGCAGGCAAAAGGCGGTCCGGACAGCGCCTGACTGTTTAGAGTCCGGCCGCGTGCAGGGCGTATGACGGATCAAGTCGACTCTCGTGCTCTCGCCCAAATCCGTGCATCTGCATCGTGCACGTTGTGAACGCCGGACGCACGACACGTTCTACGGATAAGACCAGGAAACCGTAGAATGCGAAGGCATTCGGACAAAACATCCGTGACTGTACGCAGCCGTTCGTTGCGCAGCAACACGGGAGGTCCTCCATGTCGGGAGCAGTCCTGTGAAAGATCCGCTGGTTCTTGGCTTCGTGTTGGTCATGGTGGACGTCGTGCTCTGGCGCGCAGCGTTTCCACGCAACGACACCATCCGCTTGCTGCTCAGACTGGTGATTTTCGCGCTGCTGAGCGCGCTATTGTTCGGATCGACGCTGAGTCCTTTCACGCCGGCGCCGTGGCCTGAATCTGCGGGCCGTCATCTTGCGGCCCAGATTCTCGAGGTTTCGTGGTGGCTGATCGGCGCGCGTCTTCTTACGTTGTCGCTGGACGCAGCGTTCCGATCGCGCCATTGGCACAGGGAGCGCCTTTTCCAGGACGTGCTGGGTGCGCTGGTTTTTCTTGCAGCCGTCGTCGCCTCGCTTGCATTCGTGCTGGGGCTGCCGGTCACCGGACTGGTCGCCACCTCCGGTGCACTGGCAATCGTGCTGGGTCTCGCCATACAAAGCACGCTTAGCGATGTGTTCGCCGGGATCGTGCTGAACACAACCGAGCCGTATCACATTGGGGACTGGGTCTCGGTTGATGGCGTGGAGGGCAAGGTGCTGGAGATGAACTGGCGTGCGACGCACCTGCTCACGTCCCAGGGCAATGTCGTCATCGTCCCCAACAGTGTGGCGGCCAAGGCGAAAATCACCAACAGCAGCCGTCCCGTTGCGCTTCACGGCGTGTCCATCGCGCTGCAGATTTCACCGGAAGAACGTCCGGCCACCGTCCTTGGCGCGTTGGAGCGTGCGGTCCTGGGAAGTAGTCTGGTGTTGCAAACGCCGGCGCCCTATACGCTTATCAAGAACGCCTCGATCAACTCGATTGAATACGCAGTCACGGTTTATATCGATGACATGGGCAAGTCCGTGGTCGTGACGAACCAGCTTTACGACCTGTGCCATCGTCATCTCGCCGCTGCGGGAATCGAACTCCGGCCATTGAGCGTTCCAAGGCCACCACGCCAGGACGGCGCCGACAGCCGGCAACGGCTCCTGTCACATGTCGATCTCTTCCGTGCCTTGCAGGGTGAAGAAATCGAAGCGCTGTCGAGGAGATTGTCCCGTCACGAATACGAAGCAAATCAGATGGTCGTCAAGTCGGACGAGGTGACGGACTACCTGACGATCGTGCAGTCGGGTGTCATGTCGGTGATGGTGACGGGACCCTCCGGTCCGGTCGAATCCGCGCGGCTGGGACCTGGTGACTCCATCGGCGAAGCGGGCGTGCTGGCAGGTTTGCCGGTTCAAGCGCAAGTCACGGCTTTGACGCGGGCTGTAGTCTATCGGCTGGACAAGGCGGACCTGACGCCCTTGTTAAAGAGCCGGCCGGAAATAGGTCAGCAGATGTGCCACCTGCTTTCGCAACGGCAAGACTCTCTGCGCAAGCTGAACGCCGAGATACCCGTGCTGGTGGACACCGAACGCACGCTGCTGGACTGGCTGCGCGATGGCATGCAGAAGCTACATGAACTGACCACTTAGCGAATCCGCGAAGCGAGCCGTAGAACAGGGTTCCATCGGTATGCGTGCAACTCTTGGCGGCATAAAACCATCTTTAAGCTGTCACGCAGCGGACTTAAAAAGAGGGCCTTATGTGTCGATACAAGCATTAATAAAGTCATCACTATAAAAACGTCTGGTTTACTGATTGGTTCGAAAAGCGTATTAGTCGTGAGGGCGAGGCTGATTTTCCGCTAGCCTGAGCGCCTGCCTACCAGGTTGCTTACATTGCGCCGCTCGCCTATTTTTCTAACGAAACACATCAAGAATTTCGATGGGTCGAATCGAAATTTTTCAATCTTTCCTTCGTGTCCGTGCCGTAAGATCTGCCAACTGAATCGCTTGGCGCAGTGACCCGTTTTTTCATCCATCACCCTTCGGAATCGAGCGTGCGATGGTCCGGATCGGGCAACTTCTCATCTCCCTCGAAAGCAGGGAAATCCAGCTTAACAGCGAGTCGCTGCGCATTGGCAGCCGCGCATTCGACATTCTCGAGCTGTTGATCCGCGCGCAGGGAACGCTGGTCTCGAAGGACGAGATCATGCGTCGCGTATGGCCCGACACGGTGGTCGAGGAAAACAATCTGCAGGTTCATATTGCTGCTTTGCGCAAGGCGCTCGGCGCGGATCGCGATTTGATCAAGACGGTGCCAGGCCGCGGTTATCGGCTGATGCCGGCGCATGAAGAGCCGCCCTCGCAGCGTGAAGATGCCGCAGTTTTGTTGCCATGCACTTCGACCGTGCTTACTGCCGGCGTATCGGCTTTGATCGGGCGGCAACAACTGGTTGCGCAAGTGCTGGACGCACTGAATGCCGCGCGGGTCTTCACGCTGGTTGGCGCGGGCGGTATCGGCAAGACGCGGGTTGCGCTGGAGGTTGCCGCTCAGTCCGCCATGCGTTTTCCAGACGGCGTGGTGTTCGTGCCGCTTGCTTCGGTGTCGAATGCGCGTTTCGCGCTGGAAGCACTCGCCGGTGCACTTGGTATGAAGTTGCCTGCCGGGCGCTTGTCGCCCGATCTGATCGGAGCGGAAACAGCCGGCCGCCGCATGCTGATCGTGCTGGACAATTGCGAACATGTGATCGACGCGGCTGCGGAGATAGCGCGCGCCATGACGGCCGCGAACCCCGCGTTATGTGTGCTGGCGACCAGCCGCGAGGCACTTCGCATTCAGGACGAGGTGCTGTATCACGTGCCGTCGCTCGATGTGCCCCAGGATGCAAGCCTTAGCGACGAGATCCTTCAGACAAGTGCGGTGCAGCTATTCCTTGCCCGCGCCCGCACGATCGATCCGTGCTTTTCTTCTGATGAACGCAGCATCTTTCTCACCGGCCTTGTATGCCGCCGGCTCGACGGCATACCGCTTGCGATCGAACTCGCGGCGGCGCGCGCGGCCGTGCTTGGCATTGAAGTGCTGGCCGACCATCTCGATGAGCGCTTTCGCATCCTGACGGGCGGCTTCAGGGGCGTGTTGCCGCGCCATCAGACGTTGAAGGCCATGCTCGACTGGAGCTATCGTCTTCTCGACGATACCGAGCGCACGTTGCTGCGTTGGCTTGGTGTATTCCTCAACGGATTTTCCTTCGATGCAGCCTGTCACATGGTGGCCGCCCACGGTTTTTCGCAAACCGAGATCCTCGATGCACTTGGGGGCCTGGTCTCCAAGTCGCTCGTGATTCACGATAGCGGGGCCGTGCCTTCGCGCTATCGCCTGCTTGCAACCACGCGGGCCTACGCGTTGCAGCAACTCGAAGACAACGGCGAGCGCAAGGCTGCCGCGCTGGCGCACGCGACCTGGGTGCGTACAGTATTCGATCGTGCTCCGTACCACCGCACAGAACGTCCTCCCGGCGAATGGCTGTCCGAGTTCCGCCAGGAAGTGGGCAACCTGCGTACCGCGCTTGACTGGGCATTTTCTCCCGGTGGGGACCGGTCGGTGGGCATCGAACTCTCTGCGATGGCGGTGCCGTTTCTCTTCGATGTCTCGCTCGTGGACGAGTGTTGCGAGCGGGCTCGCATGGCTATCGACGCCGCCAGCCATGCCGATACCGCGAGCGTGTCCGTCAACACGAAGCTGCGGCTCCTGGCAGCCTATGCAGCGGGACTGGTGTACACGGAGGGGCCGACAGCGGCGCTCCGCGATGTCTGGTCCGAGGTGCTGTCGCTCGCTGTGGCTGCGAGCGACACCGAGTTCGAATCCCGCGCCCTGTGGGGTTTGTGGAACGCCTACCAGTACGGCGGCGAAGCACGGGCGGCGCTGTTGCTCGCGCGCCGCTTCGGCGCGCTTGCACAGCAGTCCGGGAACCGGACTCAGTGTGTCATCGGCTGCCGGATCGAAGGCATTGCGCTGCACTATGCGGGCGAGCCGTCCGCTGCCCGCGAGCAGCTCGAGGCAATGCTGAACGCGTACGTGCATGGCTGGCATCGCTGGAACACGGTCGGCTTTCGGGTCGATCACGGTATTGTCGCGCGCGCTACGCTTGCGCGGGTGTCATGGGTTCAGGGCGAAACGCAAGAAGCGTTGAGGCTCGCACACCATGCGCTCGATGCCGCGCTTGAATACGAGCACGACATGGTGACATGTTATGTCCTCGTCGAGGCGTTCATACCGGTCGCATTGCTGACGTTTGACCAAGCCGTTGCCGAGGCTGGTATCGCGATGTTGAGAACCCGCGCGTCGCACGCGGGGTTCGCGATCTGGGCGACTTGCTGCGACTGCTATGAGGAATACCTGCAATCGATGTCCGGCGAAGGCCAGTGCCGGTTGCCACAGTTCCGCGCGTCGCTCGACGCATTGCGCAAGAGCGGCTTTCTTGCACCGCTGACGCTGCTGCTTGCGCAGTTCGCACGGGCTTCGCTGGCTGCCGGCCGACGTGACGACGCGACGGCCGCGATCAACGAAGCGTTTCGTCATTGCGAGGAAACGGGCGAACGCTGGTACTACCCGGAACTGTGCAGGGTGAGGGGTGAGATCGCGCTCGCTGCGCACCAGACGACGGACGCCGAATCGTGGTTCGTCTCCGCACTCGATCATGCGGTGCGCCAAGGTGCCGGCGAACTCGAACGCCATGCCGCCGCAAGCCTCGGTGAACTTCAAAAAAGGCTGGGCAAGGCAAGCGAAATGCAGTTGCCGCATCCGTTATCTGACGTACCTATGCCTGAGCACAGCGATGGCATTGCTGCGCCCGGCTATATCGTCCCGCCGCTGAACGGCTCCCCCGCGTCGTCCTCCGAACGCGACCTTGCTGCGCGTCCACGCACGAGCGGCTCGATCCTTTAAGACGCGATCCTTTAAGAAGGATTCAGGTCGTCCTCAGGACTTTAAGACTTCTTCTCTGTAGCCTCGAACCGGAATCGAGATGCGGCTCATGTGCGTCATGTACGCCTCATGCCTGCCATCCCGGTTACCGACATTTCCCACGGTGGCGTGCGTCGCCGTCCCGATTCAGTCTGAGGCCAGACCAAGGAGCATTCCATGCCGCATGAATTACTCACCCCCGACACCTGTGCTCTCGCGTTGATCGACTATCAGCCGCAGATGTTCTTCGGCACGCATTCGCACGATCGTACGACCATCGTGCATAACGTCCAGGTCCTCGCGAAAACCGCCAAGCTGTTCAAGGTTCCCACGATCCTCACGACGATCGCCGCACAGACTTTCAGCGGCGAGTTCATCCCGGAACCCCAGGCCGTCTTTCCCGAACAAAAACCGATCGACCGTACCTCGATGAATTCCTGGGAAGACGTGAACTTCCGCAACGCCATTGAAGCGACCGGGCGCAAGAAGATCGTAATCGCCGGCTTGTGGACCGAAGTCTGCGTGACGTTTCCGACCGTGCAGATGCTGGCCGCTGGCTACGAGATCTACGTCCCGACCGACGCTTGCGGCGACATCACGGAAGAAGCACATGAGCGTGCCGTGCAACGCATCATCCAGGCAGGCGCTGTACCCATGACCTCATTGCAATTCATGTGCGAGCTGCAACGTGACTGGGCTCGCGGCGAGACTTACGACGGCTGCATGGATATCTTCAAGGCCCATAGCGCTTACGGAATCGGCGTGCGTTACGCGAAGCAGATCCTCGGCGAGCACGCAAGCGAAGCGGGCGGCTAAAGGCAGGAAGCCGAAGCACATCGAAGAAGCACATCGAACCAGCACGTCAACACGCGGCCGCGATCGGTGATTCCCACTTTCCGGTGTAACCCGTTCGCCGCCGTTGCGCACTCTAAAGCATGAGGACGACGATGACAGCGCCAACTCCTGCCGCCGCGTCCGCGGATGCCATCTTTTTCAACGGGAAGATCGCTACCCAGGATGACAAGCGATCTTTCGCGACGGCACTCGCGGTCAAGGACGGAAAAATTCTCGCCACCGGCACCGACGCTCACGCGATGCAATTTGCCCACGCCGGCACTCAACGCGTCGACCTGAAAGGGCGCACGGTAATTCCGGGGCTTAACGACTCACATCTGCACGTGATACGAGGCGGCCTGAACTTCAATATGGAATTGCGCTGGGACGGCGTGCCGTCGCTTGGCGATGCGCTCGACATGTTGCGCCGGCAAGTGGCGCGCACGCCGGCGCCGCAGTGGGTACGCGTGATCGGTGGCTGGAACGAACTGCAGTTCGCCGAACGCCGCGGTCCGACGCTGGACGAGATCAACGCCATTGCGCCAGACACGCCGGTGTTCATCCTGCATCTCTATGACAGCGCATTGCTGAATGCGGCGGCGCTGCGTGCAGTGGGATATACCAAGGACACGGCTGACCCGCCGGGCGGCGAGATCCAGCGCGACAAGCGCGGCAATCCAACCGGCATGTTGATAGCGCGCCCCAACGCGGGTTTGCTGTACGCGACGCTGGCGAAGGGACCCAAGCTTGCCTACGACGACCAGGTGAATTCGACGCGGCATTTCATGCGCGAACTCAACCGTCTCGGCGTCACAAGCGCAATCGATGCGGGCGGTGGATATCAGGCCTATCCCGACGACTATGCCGTGATCATGGCGCTGGCTAAACGCGGCGAGCTGACCCTGCGCATTGCCTATAACCTCTTCACGCAGAACGCGAAGAAGGAGATCGAGGACTTCGCGCGCTGGGTGAAGATGACCAAGCCAGGTGAAGGCGATGACTTCCTGCGGATGAACGGCGCAGGTGAAATGCTGGTCTTTTCCGCGGCCGATTTCGAGGACTTTCTCGAGCCGCGTCCTGATTTGCCGGAGACGCTTGAAGCGGAACTGGAAGCCGTCGTTCGGTTGCTCGTGCAGAACCGCTGGCCGTTCCGTCTGCACGCGACGTACGACGAGTCCGTCGACCGCTTTCTGAACGTGTTCGAACGTGTCAACCAGGACACGCCGTTCAACGGCCTGCGCTGGTTCTTCGACCATTGCGAAACCATTTCACAGCGCAATATCGACCGTATCGCGGCGCTTGGCGGCGGCATTGCCATCCAGCACCGCATGGCGTTTCAGGGCGAGTATTTTGTCCATCGCTATGGGGCGCAGGCGGCCGCCAGAACGCCACCGATCCAGCAGATGCTGGCAGCAGGCCTGCCTGTAGGCGCAGGTACCGACGCCACGCGCGTGGCAAGTTTCAATCCGTTTGTTTCGCTGTACTGGATGGTGTCGGGCTGCACGGTCGGTGGCATGCAGATGTATGCACCGCAGGACCGCCTGGACCGTATGGAAGCGCTGCGCCGCTACACGGTTGGCAGTAGCTGGTTCTCGGGCGAAGAAGACCGCAAGGGCGCTCTTGTGCCCGGACAGTTCGCGGACTTCGCAGCGCTCACCGACGACTATTTCACGGTCGATGAAACGCGCATCAAGTACCTGTCGTCGGTGCTGACCGTGGTCAATGGCAAGGTGGTCCATGCGGACGCGGAGTTCAGCGCGCTCGGACCGCCGCCGTTGCCGGTCAGTCCGTCGTGGTCGCCGGTAGCGGAGTTCGGCGGCTATAGCCGATACCAGCCCGGCACGATCGTCCAGCAGGCGTGCGCCGACGGTTGCGCCAACCTGTGCGGCATTCATGCTCATGGTCACATGTGGGCATGGCGCAAACAGGTGCCGGTCAGCGATCCAAACGGCTTCTGGGGTGCGCTCGGCTGCAGTTGTTTCGCGTTCTGATGCGTCAAGGCGGATTAAGGACGATTCAGGTTGCTTGAGGGCGCATGAGGAGACGTATCGTGCAGGCCGGGGCAAGGAGAGGGCGATGACGATGACAAAGCGCATCGCGGGAATCACGATTCCAGACAGCGAGATGGCGTGTGCGGCGGCTGCCGCCGCGCGCGCGATTGAGCCGGATATCCTCTATCGCCATTCATCGCGGGTGTTCCTGTTCGCGTCGCTGATCGGCGTTCGCAGGCAACTCCTCTTCAATGCCGAGTTGCTGTACGTCGCCGCGCTTTTCCATGACATGGGCCTGACCACGCTCTACCGCGACTCCCAGATGCGCTTCGAAGTAGACGGTGCGAACGCGGTCAGGAAATTTCTTGGTGGCTATGGCGTGCCCGAAGATGCCATAGCCGACGTCTGGAATGCCATCGCCTTGCACACCACGTTCGGCATCTGTTCGCACGTGTCCGAGTTGACCGGACTGGTTGCAGCCGGGGTCGAAACCGATCTGCTCGGCATGCATTTCGATGAAGTCGGCCGCGTGGAGCGCAACGCGGTGCTGGTCGAATATCCGCGTGGCGCGGGCTTCAAGGAACAGATCATCGATGTGTTCGCACAGGCGATGGCGAACCGTCCCGCAACAACATTCGGGACGGTCTACGCCGACGTGCTTGAGCGCTGCGATCCCAATTATCGGCGCATGAATTTCTGCGGCTTGATCCTGGGCTCCGAATGGAAAGAGTAGCGTTCCCCGCTTTATTGGCTTGGGTAGCTTTTGGAAAAGAGGCTTGACGATGCCCTATCTTATTTCGCTTGCGGCAGGCTTCGTGGTCGGCCTGCTGTATTGCCTGGTGCGTGTGCAATCACCCGCACCGCCGTTGATCGCGCTCGTAGGATTGCTGGGGATCGTGCTAGGGGAACATACGATACCGATGGTGCGCGCGCACCTGTTCCCGGACAGTGTTCAGGTCCAGCAACTGGAGACGCCCGCATCCGCGAAACCGGCGCCGGGCGCTGACGCGGGACGCACCAAGTGAATTAAAAAGCACTCAGCTTTTTAGCGCTGTCTTATCTCCCTTTATACCGAATAGAAACAGGAGCCTTTTCATGTCGCGCATTCCCGTCTCTCGGCTTGCCGCCGCAGTCGCCTTTGCCTGCGTGTTGCTCGGCACGGCGAGCGCGCCCGGTGTTGCCCAGGCCGCAGCCGAACTCAAGCCCGCGTCGGCGAGCACGAACGTATCCGTCGGTCCTCAGTACGATACGACTCACGTGTATGTGTCCAACGAAGATATCGATGCATTCGTCAACAGCTTCCTGGCGACCTTCGGCGGCAAGGCATCACCGCGTGCGGTCTTCACCGTGACGCCGACGCCAAGCAAGACCGCGTCGCAATACGTGCAGACCCCCGTCGGCATGTTGTCCGTGTTTGCGTTCCAGACGCCGATCCCCTATCCGTTCGGCGACGAGCGTACCGGCTATCTCGTGACCGATATGGACCAGGCCGTGCACGCGGCCCGTGCCGCGGGTGCGGATGTGACCGTCGAGCCATTCGACGACCCGATCGGCAAGGACGCGCTGATCCGCTGGCCCGGCGGCTTGAACATGCAGTTGTACTGGCATACGAAAGCGCCGTCGTACGGGCCGCTTGAATCGGTGCCGGACAATCGCGTGTACATGTCCCGTTTTGCCGTCGATGGTTTCGTGCGCCGGTTCGTGCGGTTCTCGCAAGGCAAGGTGGTCTCCGACGACCGGCATGCGGACGCCGGTGTCATCGGTCGTCCGGGCGAGACCATGCGCTGCATCCGGATTGAATCGGGCTTCGGCAAGATGGTGGTGTTCGTCACCGACGGCAAGCTCCCGTATCCGTTCGGGCGCGAGACGACCGGCTACCAGGTGACCGACCTCGCGGCGACGCTGGTGAAGGCCGAGGCGGCGGGCGCCAAGGTGTTGTTTGCGCCGTACCAGACCGGCAAGGGCAAGACGTCGATTGTCGAATTCCCGGGGGGGTATATCGCCGAGATCCACGACACAGCCGCTCAATGATCCAGACGCGACGTTCGCGGTGTTCGGGCCGTTCGCGGCGATTAATGGCGCTTTCCGGCTTCACGCTGGCGGTGAGTACGAGCGTCGCGGCAATGGACGCTCGCGCTGCATCGGATGCCGGCGATGCACAGCCGCCTGCGTCTGCGCCAGTGACGACTTGCGACGTTAAACGCCCCGCCGTCTTGTTCAATCGATGGCAAGAGGACTGGTCGGTGCTCGCGAATCCGTGCGTGCCGCGCGAGCCGCTGGATGGCCTCAAGTACATGCCGCTGGTTGGCGATCCGGCGTCGTACCTGTCGCTCGGTGCGAACCTGCGCGAGCGGCTGGAGGTGAACAACGCCGCGTTGTTCGGGGTGGGTGGGAACCACGGCGATACGTACCTGCTGCAACGCGCCGAAGTACACGCCGACATTCACCTCGGCGACCACTTGCAGATCTTCACGCAGATCGAAGATGCTCAGCCGTACGGCAAGGATTCGGTGACACCGGTCGACAAGAACCCGCTTGATCTTGAGCAGGCGTTCATCACCTACGTCGGAGCGCTGGGTGGCGGCACGTTCAAGTTCAGGCTCGGGCGTCAGGAGATGGCGTTCGACTTGCAGCGTTTCATTTCGGTCCGTGACGGCCCGAACGTCCGGCAGGCATTCGATGGGCTCTGGACCGACTGGGAGATCCAGCGCTGGCGTTTCATTGCCTATGCCACGCAGCCGGTGCAGAACCGGGACGTCAGCAACTTCGATGACGTCTCGAACCGGCACCTGACCTTCAGCGGCGTGCGTTTCGAGCGTCAGGGCGTGGGACCGGGCGACCTGTCGGGATACTACTCGCGCTATAACCGCGACAACGCGCACTTTATTGATGCGACGGGCGATGAGCATCGTGATGTGTTCGACCTGCGTTACACCGGCAAGGCTGGACGGGTGGACTGGGATGTCGAGACCATGCTGCAAAGCGGGCACGTCGGCAACGACACCATTGGTGCGTGGGCGCTCGGGTCGCTGGCCGGTTATACCTTCAGCGATGTCCCCGGGACGCCGCGTGCGGGCATTCAGATCGATGCGGCGTCCGGTGACCGTCATCCGGGTGATGGCCGGATTGGGACGTTCAATCCGTTGTTCCCGAATGGATACTATTTCACGCTTGCCGGTTATACCGGTTACAGCAATCTGATTCACGTCAAGCCGAGTATCACGTTGAAGCCGGCTAGCAATTTGTCTTTGCTGGCAGCTGTCGGATTTCAGTGGCGCGCGACCACGGCCGATGCTGTGTATGCGCAAGGTTCCGTGCCGGTGCCGGGGACGGCTGGTCATGGGAGCTTGTGGACGGGCATGTATGTGCAGTTGCGCGCGGACTGGACTATTGCGGCGAATCTGATCGGCTCGGTCGAGGCGGTGCATTTTCAGGTCGGCGATGCGATCCGCGAGGTGGGTGGCAGTAATGCCGATTATATTGGGGTGGAGATTAAATATGGGTGGTAGGGGTGGGGGATTGCGAGGGTTTTGGGTTAGTGGTTGGTCAGTGCTGGGGTGGTCGGTGCTGGGGTTAGCGGTCGGTCGGGTTCATTGCCGGGTTGGTCGGTTCTGGGGTTAGTGGTCGGGGTTAGTGCTGGGTTGGTGCTTTCGGCCGTGGTGGTCTGCGAGAGTCGGATTTTCTCTTTATCACTATTAGCCACTGTGCGTGGCGGCACGTCATTTCTTTGTCCAAAGCGACAAAGAAACGAAGCAAAGAAAGCGCTTTCAAACACGCTACCCTAAGTGTCCACAGCGTGCAGTTTTGATTCATAGGTGCCCCAAAAGCACGGTGCTCGCCAGAGCGGAGGATGTTTGAAACCCTCCTTCTCCGAACACGGATACCCACACGCTTCGCCACCAGTGATTGAACCTGCCCAAGGTTCACCCCGCGCTATCCGCGGACGACCTCCCGCCGAATTTGTACGCATTACGAACCTCGTAACCAACCTTCCTGGAAACGAGGCTGCGAAGATACATGAGGCCTTACCCACGAAAATAACTGCGCCGACCAAGCAACTGACCCACGAAGAACCGCAGAAGCAAATACGCGTGAGGCCTGCCGGTCCCATAGCAATTCGTGCTTGCGCGAGAGCACGGGTGGCGAAGCGTGTTCATGTATGTATGCACGACGAACCTCGTAGCCAACCCGCCAGGAAACGAGGCCGCGAAGATATCCTGGGCCTTAGCCCACGAAAATAAGGGCGCTGACCAAGCAGCTAACCTACGAAGAACTGGAGAAGCAGATACACGTGAGGCCGTGTGGGTTCCTTAGCAATAGTGCTTGCCCGAGAGCGTACGGGGCGAAGCGTGTTCGTGTCAGGATTCGCGAGAAGGAGGGGTTCACACATCCGTGGCTCTGGCGAGCACCGTGCTTTTGGGGCACCTATGAATAGAAACTGCACGCTGTGGACACTTAGGGTAGTGTGTTTTAAAAGCGTTTTCTTTGCTTCGTTTCTTTGTCGCTTTGGACAAAGAAATGACGTGCCGCCACGCACAGTGGCTAATAGTGATAAAGAGAAAATCCGACTCTCGCAGACCACTAACGCTGAAAGCAGCAACCCGGCATAGACCCTGACCGCTAACCCCAGAACCGACCACCCCGGCATCAACCCCAACCGCTAACCCCAAGAACCTGGCCCCCCAAAACCCACCCCCAATCGCGAGCGAAAACCAATCCCGTCATATGCGCGCTATGAATCGATCGATCAGATCAGGCTGATCCAATTGCTCGACCCACCAGCGCAGCGCTCGCCCGGTTTCATCGTCGCGCCATGCAAGATAACAATCGGTGACTTCTCGCATGCCCGTCACGCGCTTAGGCACGAGCTTACCCTCGGCGATCGGTTTCGCAGCAAGACACTCCGGGATGGTACCCACCGCCAAACCCTCGCACTGTGCGGCGAGCTTGGCGCTAAGCGTGGGCAGCGCAATGCATTCCTGCGTGGTCCCGGTCGCGACCGAACGCGGCCTCAACTCCCGAGAGGTATCGCTGATCACAGCGCCGCGATAACGCATGACGGTATCTATTCCAAGCGGCTCAGGCAGGTCCGCAAGCGGGTGATCAGGCGCGACCACGAACACATGCCGCAGCGACCCAACCGGGCGTGCCACGAGATGCGGAAGATGCGGCGGCTCGCCGGCCGCGCCGACCACAAGATCCGCGCGCCGCGTAACCAGCGCGTCCCACGTGCCACCGAGCACTTCTCTCGACAGACGCAGCCGCGTATCCATTTTCAGGTCATAGAACGCGTGGACATAGGGCCAGAAAGCATCGAGCGGAAGGATCTCGTCGATACAGATTCGCAGCTCCGCCTCCCAGCCTTCCTGAATGCGTTGCGCCCGCTGTTCCAGTTGTTCGGCTGCGAGCAACAGCCGCCTGCCATCCTCGACCACGACACGTCCCGCATGCGTGAGCCTCGCGCGCCTGCCAGTGCGATCGAACAACGCAACGTCGAGATCGCTTTCGAGCTTCTGGACGAGATAACTCAGGGACGAGGGCACCCGGTGCAGCAATTCGGCCGCTTCAGCAAACGTGCCGGTGCGATCGATTGCGTCCAGCGCTTCGAGGACTTCGAATGACAGCTTCATTTCAGCTTTCCATTTTGTAATCTGACCGAGGATGCGCTTCACGCGTTGTCTGGCGTGTCTGGTGTGTCGATGTGAACCGATCGTGTATCGACTGTGTATGTAACCGGAATGGGGCCTCTTGTGCGGTGCGTTTCAGATCAATTCAGGCCGCGTCCGTGCCCGAAGCGCGTTATTTCGCGAACACGGTATGCCGAAGCCGATAGTCGCGCCAGCGCCAGGCGTGTGTTCGAAGTGGGTGAGTCGTATTATCGCGGCTGTGTCCAGTTCGTCAATAAAGTCCACGAACCGGCTGGACGTTGAAGCGCCCGGAAATCGGCCAGAAAGAAACGCATGCAGACGTCACAGGGGACGTTGCCACGCAGACCGCTTGAACTGCGGATAAGGGGCCGCAGTTCAAGCGCGTGGCATTGGAGGCTATCTATGGAGGACGGTGTGGACCGTGTCGTGAAGCGAGTCTGACGTCGGCAGCAGTGGTCCGCATTGAGGGTGGAAGAATGCTCGTTGATGAACGAGATCCTTGTTAGTGGTAAAGAGAACGCCGGCTGTCACTCATGTGATGTAACGAATGATCCGGCCGCTTCGCCACGCTTGAACGCCTCGATGTCCCTATACCTCGCACCGGGATGCCCTGCCGGCAACAAGCGTCCCTTGCCGAACAGTTTTTCGCGCAGCGTGCCGGGCGTATATTCCTTGCGATAAACGCCGCGCCGTTGCAACTCCGGCACCAGATAATTGACGACGTCTTCGAAGGTCTCGTGAGCGACCGCATACGCAAGATTAAAGCCGTCGACGCCGGTTTCTTCCACCCAGGTTTGCAGAATATCCGCAACGGTTGCCGCCGAACCCACGAAGACCGGCCCCATGCCGCCGATACCACCCCATGCCGCGAGTTCATCGATGGTCCAGGACTTCGCACCGCCCGCCAGATGTTCGATGGCGGAGACAATAGCGTTGGTTTCCACTTTCCTGACCAGATCAGTCGGCGCGTACTGACCGAAATCAACGCCCGTCCAACCCGACATGAACACGAGCGAGCCATCGTACGAGGTGTAACGGCGGTACTCCTCGAACTTTGCTTGCGCCTTGGCATCCGTCTCATCCACGATGACCGTGACCAGGTTGTAGATCAGCAATCCGCCCGGTTCACGTCCCGCTTGCGCAGCTTGTTCGCGGACATCAGCAACATAAGCCTTCAACACTTCTTTTGTGGGCGCAGCGACGAATACGCATTCGGCGTGCTGGGCGGCGAACGCCTTGCCCGCACCCGACGCACCGGCCTGATAGAGCACAGGTGTGCGTTGAGGTGAGGGTTCGCAAAGATGGTAGCCGGGCACGTCGAAGTATTTGCCGTGATGACCTATCTCATGGACCTTCTCGGGATGCGTAAAGACCCGGTTGTGACGGTCGCGTACCACGGCATCTTCTTCCCAGCTTCCCTCGAAAAGTTTGTACAGCACTTCAATATATTCCGCTGCCACTTCGTAACGATTCGCGTGTTTTCGCAAGCCGCCTTCGCTGATATTCTTCGCGCCGCTTTCCAGATACGACGTCACGATATTCCATCCTACACGGCCTTTAGTGTGGTGGTCTGCCGTTGAAAGGCGGCGAGCGAAGGTGTACGGATGCTCGAAGGTCGTCGACGCCGTGATGCCTATGCCCAGATGCTCGGTCACCATCGCGATAGGCGCTGCAAGCTGCAGCGGATCGTTGACGGGGATCTGCGCGGCCTGATGGATCGCGTGATAGTTACTGCCCTTATAGACGTCGTAATAACCGATCACGTCGGCTATGAAGATGCCGTCGAAGAAACCCTTTTCGAGAATTTTTGCGAGATCCGTCCAGTACTCGAGGTCCTTGTATTGCGATGAGCGGTCGCGTGGATGCGACCACAGGCCCGGCGACTGATGGCCGACGCAGTTCATCTCGAACGCATTGAAATGGATGGTTTTGCTCATGGAGGCCGGCTTCTCGATTTTCGCTTTAACAACCGGACAATCTAGTCCCCGAATAGACGGTGCGCTCTAACGATTTCAGCTTTGCATATGCGCATGGCTGTGAAGGCAAGCGCTTCAATCCAGCGCATGCGGGCGACCATGAAGGCTTGCCATCACGCGGTTCATATCGAAAGAAAAACTCATTCTTTGCGTGACGCGATAGCTATCCGTATAAAGCTTCTTTGCCCTGCAACCCGCAAGCCCAAGGAGCCGTATCTTGAGCACAGTCGACATTGAAACCGTCCTGCCTGCATCATTGCCGATCGGATCGGCCAGCGACGTATCGCGCCTGATCAACACGAGCGTCGCTAAGAACAATCACGCGCGCGTGATTGTCTTGCTCGCGCTAGGCGGCGTTTTTCTAGACGCTTACGATCTCACGACACTGTCATATGGCATTCAGGACGTCACGCGTGAATTCAATCTGACCCCTGCGTTAAGCGGCTTTGTCAGCTCGTCGATCATGATCGGCACGATTCTCGGTAGCCTCGCCGGCGGATGGCTCACCGACAAGATCGGTCGTTACCAGGTCTTCATGGCCGACATGCTGTTCTTCGTTGTCGCGGCCATTGCGGCCGGCCTCGCACCGAATGTCTGGGTGCTGATAGCGGCGAGATTCGTGATGGGACTCGGTGTAGGGATCGACCTTCCCGTGGCGATGGCGTTTCTCTCGGAGTTTTCGAAATTCAATGGACGCGGCAATAAAGCGTCGCGGCTCGCAGCGTGGTGCCCGATGTGGTACGCGGCGTCATCGGTGTGTTTCCTGATCGTGTTCGCGCTGTACTTCTTCTTGCCGGCTCAGCATGCCGACTGGCTCTGGCGAGCGTCGCTGATCTTCGGGGCCGTACCGGCGCTGATCATCATCATGGTGCGCAGCAAGTTCATGAACGAGTCGCCACTGTGGGCCGCGAATCAGGGCAATCTGAAAGAAGCGGTGCGAATCTTGCGGGAGTCGTATGGCATTCACGCGCATGCCGTGGACGACACACAAGAGCAGAAAGCGTCGAAGCAGCCACCGGTCAAATTTCGCGTGCTGTTCCAGCGGCCTTATCTGCAGCGAACGCTCGTTGCCAGTGTGATGAATCTCTGCATCCCGTTCGAATATACGGCGATCGCCTTCTTCCTGCCGTCCATCCTGTCGCAATTCCTGGGTGCTGGCGTGTTTGAAACGATCGCGGCATCGCTAGGGCTTAACGTGCTGTTTGCTTTGACAGGTGGTTTGCTCGGCATGCGGCTAGCTTATAAATTCCCCTCGCGTCACGTGGCAATCGCGGGCTTTGCATTGCAGTTCGTTTCGTTGATTGCGCTCGCGTTGATCGGACATCCGCAGGCGGCGCTAGGTATTGGTGTTGCCGTGCTGATGTTGGGGACGTGGTTGTTCGCTGAAGGTTTCGGCCCGGGCGCGCAGATGATGATCTACCCGGCCTTGTCTTATCCGACTTCCATTCGCGGCACCGGGGTGGGTTTCGGGCGATCGCTCGCTGGCATTGGAAGTGCGCTCGCGTTGTTCGTCTTGCCGATCCTCAAGGCCCGGTTTGGCACCGATATGTTCTGGATCGTTGCGTTGGCCGCCGTGATTCCAATCGCATTCCTGGTGCTGATCCGCTACGAGCCGACCGAGCATGATATTGACGACGAAGACGCGCCCACCCCGGCAAAAACGTGACAGCCGGCCTGCCCGTGATAGTCGCGAGGTCGGTGTCGAAACGCTTCGGTCCGACTGTCGCGCTCGATCGATTCGATCTCTCAGTTGCTGCGGGCGAGATCGTGGCGCTAATGGGCGCCAACGGGGCGGGCAAGTCCACGATCGTCAAGATACTAAGCGGTGTTTATCCCGGCGATGGCGGGTCTCTTGAACTGCATGGCAAGCCGTACGCGCCGGCCTCACCGCAAGAAGCGAAGGCGCTGGGTGTAGCAACAATGCATCAGTCGATCGCTGATACGGTCGTGCCCACCCTCTCGGTCGCGGACAACCTCCTGCTTGATCGTTTCAACAATGCGGCCACGCCATGGTTTATCAGGCCCGCGGCGTGGCTTGAAGAGGCCCGTTCCATTGCTGAGTTGGTTGGCCTTGACGTTGACCTGCGTGCGCCGCTGTTCACGCTGCCGCTTGCAACGAGGCAGCTCGTCACGCTGGCCCGGGCGCTGGCCGTCAAGCCTGCAGTCCTCATACTCGATGAACCGACGGCAAGCCTCTCGGCCACCGAAGCCGAACGTCTTTTTACCGCACTCGACATGTTGCGCAAGCGCGGTGTCGCGATGCTGCTGGTTTCGCATCGACTCGGTGATCTCAAGCGAATGGCTGACAGGGTTGTGATTGTCCGCGACGGCCGGCTGGTAGCCAATCTGAAAACGCCGATCGATTTCGACGATGCCACTGAAACGATGATTGGCCGCGCATTGCCGAAGACGCGTGAACGAAAAGCGGTGCGTTCGACGGCGAATCAGGGGCTTCAGGTCCGGGGCTTGAAATTGTTCCCAAGCGCCGATAGCCCGGCACTCGACTTCGACGCTGCTCGTGGCGAGATCGTCGCGTTTGCGGGTCCCTTGGGAGGTGGCAAGTCGCGGTTAGCCCGGACGTTGTTTGGTATCGAGCGAGTGGTTGCCGGCACGATGACACTCGATGGCCAGCCGTGGCAGCCGCGCTCTGCCGCCGAGGCTATCCGCCGTGGCGTCTTCCTTGTAGGCGAGGACCGCTGGAGTTCGTCGCTCTTTCCGGACAGCGTGCCCTTCGCCTCGATTGAAGGCACATTGAGTTTTCCGTTTCTGTCGAACTGGTTCAGGGGCGGGTGGATCAACAGGTCGCGCGAACGTCGCGAGGCT
The DNA here is from genome assembly GCF_018449515.1 of Caballeronia sp. dw_19. Classification (GTDB taxonomy): domain Bacteria; phylum Pseudomonadota; class Gammaproteobacteria; order Burkholderiales; family Burkholderiaceae; genus Caballeronia. Next base: position 176,753 of record NZ_JAAVUQ010000002.1, read on the forward strand.
GCGTCCGCCATCGAGCGTTTCTCCATTCGATGCAACGGCCCGGCAGATCGGGTGGTCAACCTCTCCGGCGGCAATCAGCAAAAGGTGGTACTTGCGCGCTCGCATGCAGAACCCGCCCGCATGCTGTTGCTTGACGAGCCGTTTCAGGGTGTCGACGCCGGCGCTCGCGCGGACATTGCCGATGTGTTGCGAGCGAATGCGGCTGGGCGGGTGACGCTGGTGTTCGTCAGCGCTATCGAGGAGGCGTTCGAGGTCGCAGACCGTGTGCTGCGCTTCGATCGTTCGATCATCGGAACAAACATTGAAGATCTTGCCGGAGCCTGACGCATGAAACCTGGCGCTTCTACCGAAGTAAGCTCCGTTGTTCGAACGGAGTTCAGACATACCAGCATCAGGACGAAGCTGGAACGCAGCGGCATCTTGTTGCTGCTCGTCGCGATGGGTGCGGTATTTACATGGCGTGAGCCGGCATTCTTGAGCGTGGACAATCTGTTCAGCATCTTGCAGGCTGCATCGATTGTCGCGCTTCTGGCCGTGGGGGTCAGCATTACACTGGCGGTGGGCGGCTTCGATTTGTCGGTCGGCAGCACGGCTGCAACGGCGCAGATGGCCGCGAGCTACGTGCTCGTTGTGTGGCATGGCAATGCGCTCGCAGCGGTCGCGGCGTGCCTTGTGTTGGGTGTCGGTGCGGGACTTTTCAATGGCTTGCTGATCACGCGTCTTCGCGTCCCGGACCAGCTCGCGACGCTCGGAACCTTGTTCCTGCTAGCGGGACTGCAGTTGATTCCGACGGGTGGGCGCTCGCTCGCGACTGGCACGATCTTGCCGGATGGCACGGAGGCCACGGGATCGTTTCCGGCGGCCTTCCTGGCATTGGGCCGGGCTCGCTGGCTGGATGTCGTGCCGGTGCCGGTCATCGTGCTCGCGGTGGTGACGCTGGTCGCGGTGCTCGTGATGGAATTTACACGATGGGGGCGTGTGCTCTATGCGACCGGCGGGAACGAGACGGCTGCGCGGCTGGCGGGTGCGCCGACGGCGCGTTATCGTGTGGCGGCGTATGTCGCGTCGGGTGTGATTGCTTCGCTGGGCGGCGCGCTGATTGCCGCACGCGTTGGGCGGGGTGATGTTGGCGCCGGTAATTCGCTGCTTCTGGATGCGGTTGCCGCCGCGCTTATTGGTTATGCGGTGTGGGGGGCTAAGCGTCCTAATGTATTGGGTTCGGCCGTCGGTGCGGTGTTTGTTGGCGTGTTGCTCAACGGATTGACCATGCTCAATGCGCCTTATTACATGCAGGATTTTATAAAGGGCGCGTTGCTCGTTGGGGCGCTTGCTTTTACGTTTAGCATTGGTCGGCGAGGGGGGAGGTGAATTGGTTTTTTTGCGTGGAGGAATTGTTGATTAGGAATGCTGGGGTGTTGGGTTAGTGGTCGGGGGATATGCCGGGTTGGTCGGTTCTGGGGTTAGTGGTCGGGGTTGATGCCGGGTTGCTGCTTTCGGCCGTGGTGGTCTGCGAGAGTCGGATATTCTCTTTATCACTATTAGCCACTGTGCGTGGCGGCACGTCATTTCTTTGTCCAAAGCGACAAAGAAACGAAGCAAAGAAAGCGCTTTAACCGCTCTACCCTAAGTGTCCACAGCGTGCAGTTTTGATTCATAGGTGCCCCAAAAGCACGGTGCTCGCCAGAGCGGAGGATGTGTGAACCCCTCCTTCTCCGAACACGGATACCCACACGCTTCGCCACCAGTGATTGAACCTGCCCAAGGAGCACCCCGCGCTATCCGCGGACAACCGAGCTCCGAATTTTTACGCGCCTCGAACCATGTCGCCAACCCTGCTGGAAACGAGGCCGCAAAGATGCGGACGGCCTTAACCGACGAAAATAGCTGTACAGAACGCGCAGCCGATTCACAAAAACTGAAGCAGTAAACACAAACACGCATCAAGCTGTGACCTATGAATACGGTCGCACAGACCAAGTAGCTAACCTGTCAAAAAACCGCAGCCGTAAATATCTGTAAGGCCGTGCGGGTTCATTGGCAATTGTGCTTGCCCGAGAGCGTACGGGGCGAAGCGTGTTCGTGTCAGGATTCGCGAGAAGGAGGGGTTCACACATCCGTGGCTCTGGCGAGCACCGTGCTTTTGGGGCACCTATGAATAGAAACTGCACGCTGTGGACACTTAGGGTAGTGTGGTTGAAAGCGCTTTCTTTGCTTCGTTTCTTTGTCGCTTTGGACAAAGAAATGACGTGCCGCCACGCACAGTGGCTAACAGTGATCAAGAGAAAATCCGACTCTCGCAGACCACTAAGGCCGAAAGCAGCAACCCAGCATTGACCCAGAATCGCTAACCCCAGAACCGATCACCCCGGCATCAACCCCGACCGCTAACCCCAGAACCGACCACCCCGGCATAGACCCCGCCCGCCCCAAACCTAGCAACTCACCACCGCCCCAACCCCAAAAAACCGTCCACCGGCGCGAGCGAAAACCACATCCTCAAATCACCGCCGCCGCAATGCGCTGTCTCATCAATTGATCCGGATAACTACCGAATCCCGCACGCACATTGTCCCACATGTACTCCGGCCGCCCGGTGCCGGGAATCACGCAGGTCACCGCCGGATGCGCGAGCACAAACTTGAGCAGCAATTGCGCCCAGGTCGCGCACCCGATCTCCTTGCTCCACTCGGGCACCGGCTGTCCCTTCAGTTTGCCCAGCAAACCGCCGCCGCCGAACGGCTGATTCACGATCACGCCAATCCCGCGTTCCCTCGCAAGCGGCAGCAAGCGTTCTTCAGCGGCGCGGTCATCAGCAGCGTAGTTGATCTGGACAAAGTCGAGTGTCTCCGAGCGCATCACGGCTTCCACGTCGGCAAACGCGCCCGACGTGTAATGCGTAACGCCGAGATAGCGAATCCGGCCCTGCGCTTTCCATTCACGCAGCGTAGCCAACTGCGTGCGCCAGTCGAGCAGATTGTGAACCTGCATCAGATCGATGCGCGGTTGCTGAAGACGCCGCATCGACTCTTCCATTTGTGCGATACCCGCTTCACGGCCTTCGGTCCATACCTTGGTCGCGACAAATGCACTGCCATGCCCGCCGATGCGCGTCAGCACCGCCCCGGCAACTGCCTCCGAAGACCCATACATCGGCGATGAATCGATGACTGAGCCGCCGTTGTCGAACAGGATGCGCAGCACCTCGGCGAGCGGGGCTTGCGCTTGTAGATTGTCGCCGACATCGAAGGTGCGCCAGGTACCGCAACCGACCACCGGCAGCGCTTCGCCCGTGGACGGGATAGGGCGCGTGTTCATGTGCGGCAGCGGCACGCCGGTGGCGGGCGGCGTTCGCGCGAAGCTCGCAGGCACGCATAAAGGCAGGCTCAAAGGCAGCAGCGCGCTGCCGGCGGCAAGGAGGAGGTGCCGACGGCGGGCGTCGGCGGAAGTGGGGCGCATGGGCAGTCTCGCCGTGACGGATCAGACCACAGGATAGGCGAAGTCACGAAGGTGCGTGGTGAGCACACCACTCGGCGATCATGCCCTCAAGGCTCTTGAGCAGCACCTGCCAGGCGCGGCGCGAGGGTGGTCAGCAAGAGCTCGTCCAGCGGCATCGGCCGGGCGAAGTGATACCCCTGCGCCTGCGCAGCACCCATCTCCCGCAGCTCCGCGAGCGTGGCGGCGTCTTCCACGCCTTCCGCCACGAGCGTCAGGTCCAGCGACTCCGCCATCCGCACGATTGCCCGCACGATTGCGCGGCTGCGCGGGCTGGTAGTCAGTTCGAAGATAAACGACCGGTCGATTTTCAGACCGCTGAAGCGGTACTGATGCACATAACTCAGCGACGAAAATCCAGCGCCGAAGTCATCGAGCACCACCGACATGCCGTGATCGGCGAGACGTTGCATTGAGCGCCTGGCCAGATTGGGCTCGGCAACCAGCGCGCCTTCCGTGAGTTCGAGGCAGATCCGCGACGGCGCGACGCCGTGGCGCGCGAGCAGGGCAAGGACGTCGTCGGCGAAGTCCGGGCGCGTCATGCTGTAGCTCGAACAGTTCACATGCACCGGCGGCCAGTCGGCGTGTTGCGGCTTCGCGAGGATCACCGCGACGCGCGTGAGCATGTAGAGATCGAGCCGCCCGATCAGGCGCAAGCCTTCCATTGCCGGCAGGAATTCGCCCGGCGTGATGACGCGGCCATCGGGTTGGCGCCATCGGATCAACGCTTCCAGCGCTACGAGCTGGCCGCTCTTCACGCAAACAATAGGCTGAAAATACGGCACCAGTTCGTCGTCGCGCTTGAGCGCATTGCGCAACGCCCCTTCGCGTGCGACCTGATCGGACACTTCGCAGCGCAGCGCATGGTTGAACACGACGAAGCTATCGCGGCCGCCATTCTTCACGCGATACATGGCGGTATCGGCATCGCGCAGCAGATCGGCCGGCTCGCTGTGAAACTGGCTGTCGGGACTGACAATACCAATGCTGCACGACGAGAACACTACGTGGTCATCGATATGAAACGGCAGGTCGAACGCCGCCAGGATCCGTTCCGCAATCGCTACGGCAGTATCCAGCGGCGCACCCGGCGACAGCACCGCGAACTCGTCGCCGCCGAGGCGCGCGAGCAGGTCGTCGTCGCGCAGGCAGCTGCGCAAGCGGGCCGCTGCCTGCACCAGCAGCAGGTCGCCGAAATGATGGCCAAGACTGTCGTTCACCACCTTGAAACGGTCGAGGTCGATAAACATCACGGCCAGTTGCTCACCTTCGCCATGATGATCGAGCCACGCCTCCCCCAGCCGCTGCAGCAAGTGACTGCGGTTCGGCAGTCCGGTCAGCGCGTCGTGCGAGTTTTCGTATTGCAGCCGGGCGTTGGCGAGATCAAGCTCGCGCGTGCGGTTCTTCACGCGCTCTTCGAGCTCATGGTTGGCCGCATGGAGGGCTTCGGCGGCGCTGCGTCGCGAGAGGGCGGTATCGATATGGCGCGAGACGAACGTCAGCAGTTCCTGGTCGCGCAGCGAATAATGCACGCGCGTGGAATAGCTTTGCACGGCGAGCACGCCGCGCACGATGTCGCCGTCGAACAGCGGAATGCCCAGCCACGAACGCAGCTTGATGCCCTCGGCCGAGCGTTCTATTTCATTGCTGTCAATGAGCCGCATGGCTTCAGCGAGGTCGATCAGGCAGGGGCGGCGTTGCCTGATCACATACTCGGTCAGGCCGCGCCGGTTACGTCGTGGCGTGGGATGGTCGTTCAGCAGTTCATCGACATGATAGGGGAAGGACACGGTCGCAGTCGACCTGTCCACCAGCGCGATGAAGAAGTTTCGCGCATACAACAACTCGCCGACAATCCCGTGCAGGCTCTGGAAAAACGCCATCATGTCGCCGTGCCGGCTCGACAATTCGGCGATCTGGAACAACGCCCCTTGCAAGTGTTCAGCGCGTTTGCGTTCTGCGATCTCCTGCCTCAACGCATGGTTTAATTCGGATAACTCAGCAGTCCGGCGCGATACCGTTTCTTCCAGATCGTTGCGATGCAGGATCCGGTCGAGCGCCATCGCCACGTGCCGGGCGACGACCAGGAAAAGCGCGCGGTCCTCCACGCTGTAGATTCGGGCGACGTCGTACACCTGCATGGCGATCATGCCGAAGACTTCATCGGAGGCGTTCTTGAGCGGCGCGCCCATCCAGAATTCGGGGCGATCTCCCACGCAAAAGAAGCGGCCTTCCTGCTCGGCGGCGCGGATTCCGGCGGCGTCGATCAGAAGCGGCTGGCCTGAACTCAGCACTTGGCCCGTGAGCGACAGGCGTGATGGATCGAGCGTGTCGTAGGTCGCGCATTCAAGCGCGCAGGTATCGATCACATCGACGTAATACGGGTAGGTGATCCCGCCGCTCGACGAGTCGTAAAGTGCGAGATAGAAATTTTCCGCGTCGATCAGCGTGGCGAGTTGGCGGTGCACGCCGAGCAGGAACGCCGATCGTTCGCGCATGGAGCTCGCGAGATAGGCGATTTCATAGAGTACGCGCTGGGTGTTTTGCGCGCGTGCCAGCGCGTCGGTCTGCAGGGCTTCACCCAGGCTGCGGGCAAGGGTGCACAGCGTGGGACTTCCCGCATGGCTGGCAGGCGCGAGCAGCCAGCCGAGGATGTTTTCGCCGCTGCCCGTTGGCCAGAGACACAGACGCCGGGCCGTGCAAAAGGCGTGGAAGGTATCGGCCGTGAGAAGGCTGGGCCACTCTTGCGCGGCATCGCCCTGGTCCGCGAGATGCAGGTTTTCGTCAACCTGATACCACGCCCAGTCGATGGTATCGACTCGAGCGCGGGCAGTGCGCAACAGTACATCGACCGAGCTGTCCGAGCGGGGCCACCGCGCCGGGTCAACGATCGCGCGAGCGACGTCCGCGGCGGAGTCGTCGCTACTGTCGTCGGCCATCGGCGTGGCAGGGTTCGCGGGAAAGACGGTCATCGGCGCTCCGAGCCGAAGGTTGCCCGGCTCCTGATTCAATCTCGTTCGATGTCGATGTTATCTACTCTTCATCCGGACACTGGAAGGATTGAAAACGCCCGCTCCTTCGTTTGTGCGCACACGCACCTGATTACTATAACGGCACTACAACTTGAGGCTTGAGGGTTTTCGTAAGGATCAACCGGTCCTGTTCCTTGCTTTGCTCCCAGGTGAGCGTTCAATACGGCGCATTGCAAGTACGCGTCATGCGCCCGACGAACCGCAGACCGTCGCAGGACGGGACGTCAATGAGCGCCGCTCCACCGCTACGGAAACACCCAGCAGCACGATTCCGCCGCAGGCGAGCAGCGCACCGGTCCAGCCCGTGGCCTCCAGTCCGAAACCCATCGCGACCACTACGCCGCCTGCCCACGCCCCCAGCGCATTCGCAATGTTGAAGGCCGAATGATTGAGCGCGGCCGCGACGGTCTGGGCATCGCCGGCCACGTCCATCAGGCGCGTCTGCACGGCGGGGACCACGGCTATGCCGAGTCCCATCGCGAACAGGTTGAGCGTGGCGGTCCATTCGTTGGCCGAAGAATAAGCGAAAGCGGCCAGCGCGGCGGCGTTCCAGATCAGCATGCCGAAGATGGTCCAGAGCCGCGATTTGTCGGCCAGGACGCCGCCAATCAGGCTGCCTGCCGTCATGCCGACCCCCAGCGCGCCCAGCAACAGCGGCACGCGCCAGGGCGCCACGTGGGTCACGTTCAGCAGCGTTGGCGTGATGTAGGTGTACACCGCAAACAGTCCGCCGAAGCCGACCGCGATCACTGACAGCGTCAGCCAGACTTGCAGGCGCCTGAACACGCCAAGCTCCCGGCGCGGCGTAGCGCCGCCCGCGTGAATGGGCGGCAGAAAGATGCGCACGCCAATCATCGTAAGAATGCCGAGCATGCCGACAAGCAAGAAATCCGCGCGCCAGCCAAGCCATTGACCAAGCCAGGTCGCGAGCGGCACGCCGAAAATATTGGCAATCGTCAGGCCCAGCATCACGCGTCCGACTGCCCGCGCGCGCCGCTCGGGCGGTACGAGCGAGGCGGCCGTCAACGCCGCTACACCGAAATACGCGCCATGCGGCACGCCGGAAATAAAGCGCGCGATCAGCAGCAGCGGGTAATTCGGTGCGAGCGCGCTGAGCAGGTTGCCGAACGCGAACATCAGCATCAGGCCGATCAACATGGCGCGGCGCGGGAGCTTCGCGAAGAAAATAGTGATGAGCGGTGCGCCGATCACCACGCCCAATGCATACGCGCTGATGATGTGGCCCGTGGTGGGCAGCGACGTACCGAGACCGTTCGCGATGATCGGCAGGATGGTCATGGACGCGAACTCACCCGTGCCGATCGCCAGGCCCCCGACGGCGAGTGCGAGTTCGGCGGGACCCGCGCCATAGGGCGGGATCACGCGCGTGAGCGGGTCGTTGGGGACATCGATAATGGACATTGAGGAAAAATTGTGAGTGGTGAGCGAAGCGCAATGCAGCATTATCGCGAAAGAATAAATCTTCCGCATCCGCGAAGGTGCGAACGGCCGTGCGGATGGACGACGCTGCGCTGCCGTAGGCGCTAGCCCTGCGTGAACTTCGCCGGGCGTGACTCGTGTGCGTCCTCGCCGTCGCCGCCGGCGGAGAAGCGCTCACGGTAAGCCTGCGGTGTGACACCCATTGAACGCAGGAAGCTGCGACGCATGGTCTCCTCCGATCCAAACCCGCAGCGCGCGGCCACGCGTTTGACCGGAAATGAGGTATCGCCAAGCAGGCGACGTGCAGCTTCCAGACGTAACTGATCGATGGCGCGTGCCGGCGTGATCCCCGTTTGCGCCCGATAGTGGCGCACGAAGCTGCGCTCGCTCATGCCCGTGCGTTCGGCCAGCGTCGCGATCGACAGGTCGGCTGCCATGTTTTCGGCTATCCACGCGTGCAGGTCGCCGAAGCGGTCGCCGGTTTTTTGCAATGACAACGTCGTGCTGAACTGCGCCTGGCCGCCCGGCCGCTTGAGGAACACCACCAGTTCGCGTGCTACATCGAGCGCGAGCGCGCTCCCGAGATCGTCCTCGATCAATGCAAGCGCGAGATCGATGCCGGCTGTCACACCCGCCGATGTCCAGACCGCGCCGTCGCGGATAAAAATGGGCGCAGGGTCCACGCGGACAGTCGGATAACGCTGCCCGAGATCCTCGCAATGCGCCCAGTGCGTGACCGCACGGCGCTCATCGAGCAAGCCGGCGGCCGCCAGCAAAAACGCGCCCGTGCATACCGACGCAACGCGCCGGCACTGTGCCGCGCGGTCCCTGACCCAGGCCACCTGCGCGGGATCTTTCGATGCCGCATGCACGCCGCGTCCGCCCGCGACGATCAGCGTGTCTGTCGTTTGTTGAGCGGTGGGCAAGGGCTGGGCGAGCAGGCCGAGACCCGCGGTGCTTTGAACCTCCCCCGCGGCGGTAGCGACAACGCGCGCACTGTAGGGTGCGCCGGCTCCGCGTGCCAGCGAGAGTTCGTTGGCGGAGGTGAAAGCCTGGAGCGGTCCGGCGACGTCGAGCAACTGGACGTCTGCAAACGCGAGGATGTCGATACGGCGCGCAACGTTGTTCATGGTTTGAAACCGGGTTGGCGTGAAACGAGGGTTAATTGACAATTTCGCCAAATCGTAGCGAGGTATTGTGAGTGCGTCTACTTCCATTTAAAGGTTCATCGCCATGGCGTTGCATATTGGTTTCCTCGTCTTTCCGCGCGTTCAGCAACTCGACCTGACCGGTCCGCATGACGTGTTCGCGTCGGTGCCGGACGCGACTGTCCACCTGATTGGAAAAACCCTTGATCCGGTCAACGCGAACAGTGGTCTCGTGCTGACGCCTACTATTACGTACGCTGACTGCCCTGCGCTCGATGTCTTGTGCGTGCCGGGTGGAGTGGGTGTCGGCAAGTTGATGGAGGACGACATCACGCTCGATTTCATCAGGCGGCAGGCGGCGCAGGCCCGCTTCGTCACGTCGGTGTGTACCGGTGCGCTGGTCCTGGGAGCGGCCGGTTTGCTGCGCGGACGGCGCGCGACCACGCACTGGGCGGCTCATCATTTCCTGGAGAGCTTCGGCGCCATTCCCGTGAAAGAGCGCGTTGTCCAGGATGGCAATCTGATGACGGGCGGTGGGGTGACAGCGGGCATCGATTTTGCGTTGACGCTTCTCATCGGCTTGATCGGCGAAACCGAGGCTCAGGCAATTCAGCTTCAACTGGAATATGCGCCCGCGCCGCCTTTTAATTCAGGTACGCCTGACACAGCGCCGAAGGCGGTGGTGGATCTTGTGTGGAGTCGCGGCGAAGTGGAGCGTGCTCAGCGCACTGCAATCGTTGAACGCGCAGCGGCGCGATTGAATGGGTAGCAGGCCCGGCATAGTACCGATGGGGGTAACTCGGTTCGACGGGCATGCTTTTGACAGGAGGCGGATGCCATGCCACGCGTACAGGTTGCTTCAATCACGGTTCTCGCCTCGCTCGGCATAGTGCTGGGCGCGACGCCCGGCGCATTTGCCCAGGGCGCCGATGCAACGCCGGCCGAGCCATCACCGGCGTCGCCCACACCCAGGCAGGCACAGAAAGCGCAACGCAAAGCCGATAGAGAAGCGGCATGGGCGAAGAATTCGGCGGAACTGAGTAAGCTGGAAAAGAACGGCTATAACCCGGCCGATGATCGTAGCGACTACCCGGATAACTTGCGCCGCGCGCAGAACAAAGCGAACGGGCAATGAGTCCGGCAGGGTTACAGCTTTATGCTGTCGTTGTTCCAGGCATGCCCATGCCGCGTAAGTAACGACGCCTTGGAAGACGACCATGTCGAAATTTCACTTTGCGCGGGTGGTCTTTGCATCCGCGACCATTTCTATCGCTTTCCCGAGCGCGGCTTTTGCCCAGACCGTTGCTACCGGGTCTACCGCGCAACCGGCGCTGCTAACACGAAGACGCCCACGAGCCCGGACGACTGATTGACTACGTCATTGACGCTTGCGTTTCTCCGCTCAGAATTGCCCGCCCAGAAAGCAGATCGGAAGGGAACGGAAGTTGCGAGCGCCGCCGTTGGCTAGGCAGCAGCCTGCTGCCCGCACTACCTAACCAATGGTCATCGTGAATGAGACGAAAAGCCCTGCTGTCCGCTGTATTGTGTGTTTGCGTTGCCGCGAGTGGCTGCACCACTATCGGTGCAAACCGTCTCAAGGCCGATCAGGTTGATTACGCGAGAGCGCTGGGTGAAGCCAAGAAGCGCGAAATACTCGCAGCTATAGTAGGCATCCGGTTTGCCGATTCGCCTGCGTTCCTGAGCGTCAGCCAGATCATTGCCGCTTATACCTTCGATGCCACCGCCGGTTCCACCCTCAGCGCCGGCGACACCACGCAGAATTTCGCCGCCGCCAACGGCAGCGTTTCATACTCCAACCATCCCACGTTCACGTTCACGCCGACCACGGGGCAGGCGTTCGCGACAGCTTATATTCGCCCGCTTGCGCCCGCGCTGGTGTTGCCGCTCGCCGAGAGCGCGATCCCCATCGACTTGCTGTTGCGCATCACCGCGCAGTCGATAGGAGGCATGCAGAACGCGAACGCGCTGGGCGGCCCGAATGGGAACGGCAGCGTTGAATTCTTCGAACTGATCCAGGCGTTGCGACGCCTTCAACTAGCGGGGCAACTCAACGTGGAGTCGCGCGACGAGGATCATGGCGGGCGCGTCTACTTCACGCTTGGCGCGACCACGAGCGGCGAGACCGGACAGACGACAGCCGATCTTGCGCTGGTCCGCAGGCTGCTCAAGCTTTCGCCGAAGACCAAGACCTATGAGGTCGTCTATGGGCAATCGGCCGAGCGTGGCGAGCGGATTCCCATGGTCACGCGTTCCGTGCTTGGGATTCTGACAGACCTGGGCGCGCAGGTCAGGGTGCCCGAGGAGCTGGTGAATCGCGGGTCGACCAAGCCGACTATCGGATTGATCGGCGTGGAGACGCGGCCTACGATCATTGTCAATGTGGGCAAGAAGGCGCCGGAAGATGCCTATATCGACATTCAGTATGGGCCGTCGCAATACTGGATTGACCGACGTGACTTCGACTCGAAGTACGCATTCACGGTCGTGCAGATGTTGATGGCTCTGGCAGAAACCAATCAGGACGCGAAGACGCCGATCGTGACCATTCCAGCGGGATAGGCGGGCGTGATGTGCAGCGAGGCGTCGACGCGGAGTGGCCTCCGGTCGAACGAACCTCGATGCGCTTCAATGCGCTTCGCCGCGACCGGGCGGGCGAATGGGTGCACCGTTGTCTGGAGGCTTTGACTCTGACGGTTCCGTGTCCGCATTCCGAACCGGCTGGAATGCCACGACAGGTTCACGTACTTCCTGCTGTACATGCGTCTCGCGCGCCTCATGCGTTATGTGAGTTTCGCGCGGCGCACGCGTCGTGGCCGGGTTCGCGAACAGGTGCGGCGCGCCGGTAGTGGTCGGAGCGCTGCTCGTGCTCGCAATCGCAGCCGTGCGCGGGATGGCGACGGCCTCGCGGATCGGTGCCGGGTGCATCGGGCCGCGTTGCGCGATGGCGGCTGTCTGAACCGCCGCGTCTTCGGCAGCTTTCTTCGCTTCGGCAATCTTGATGGCCACATGCCTGAGGAAGACGCGCGAGCCGGTGTAGCTCGAGTCGATAGCAAGCGCGTCCTTTGCATAACGCCGTGCGCATCGCCATGAAGCCGATTGGTCGCATGCGCGGGCGTGCCGCATGGCGGTGTCGCGGGCCGCTTCACGTTGGGCGAGGTCATCGCGGACCCGCTGGACGTCGGGGCTATTGAGCTGGTTCTCGGGCACGTTGGCGAGGTTCTTTCGCGCCGCGTTCAGGTCGTTGGTGACTAGTGCGAGGCGGGCGAAGTAGAGGCTTTCGCCGGGGCTGCCCAACGGCGGACGCTCAGTGGCGATGACCGGCGAGACGGGGGGCAACGACAGCTTCGGCAGTTCCTGTTCCTTTTGCGTGGACGGCTGAGGCGCATGGCTGGCGATGGGGACATCGGCGACGGCGCCAGGGCTGGGCACGGGCGGTAAGGCGGCAAGCGGCGCCGCAGCGGTGATGACAGGCGCTGGGTTCGAGGTGTTTGTCGAGCCCGTCAATGGCGGTGTAGCCGTGTTCTGCGCGAGCGTGACGGGCGCTGGAGGGGCTGCTGGAGGCGGTGAGTCATCCGGCGTGAGCGTGGCCACTGCCGCGTTGGTCGGACTCTTCGATGCGGTTGCCGCCACCGGGCCTGGCGCGTGCGTCTCGTTCGCCGTTGCGGTTATCGTGGCCGGTGCGCTCGGTGTCGCCCTTGTAGCGGGTCCCGTCGCCGGGCTCATCGCGAGCGTTGAAATCTCCGCCCGCAAGGCCGCAACGGCAGTTGTCACCTTGTTCCTGATCGACGCGATCATCTCGGTCGCTGGATTCGGTGCCGGTGCGAGCGTCGGGGCCGGCGTTGGGGCCGGTGTTGGGGCGGGTGTTGGGGCGGGTGTCGGGGCGGGTGTCGGGGTTTGCGTCGGTGCCGGGGCCGCCGCATAGGTCGCCACAGGCAGCGTAGCCAGGTTCACCGCCGGGGTCTTGGCTACGCTCACCGAGACCGGGTTCGCCGGCTTTGCTGCCGCAACGACCGTCGTTGTGCTTGCCGGTGCGGCGGCTTTCGCTACATTGTCAGTTGCCATCGGAACGAACGCGGGTGTCCTCGCCGGTTCCGGCAGTGCAGCAAGCCGCTGAACCACAGGCGATCTCAGGCCGGGCGCGTAAGTCAGCGCCAGCGCGACGGCGAGCAGTCCGCCGCTCGCCACACCGAACGCCACGCGGCGGACGACGCGGGCGCGTTGCCGCGCGATATTCATTGCCGCGTCGACTTCCTCGGGCACGCTCGGATACGGCACGAGCATGCGGCCGGGCATCATCATGACGTTACTGTTGTTGAAGTCGACGGAGTTCGGTGCACGCAATGCCCGGGACTGATTCGTGCCGCAATGCGGGCATTCATCTTCTCCGTGCGTCAGCGCGTTGCCGCAGCGATGACAAGCCGCGTAAAGGACAGGCGTGCGAAAAGATAACAGGTTCATGCCGAACCCCTCGGGCAGGTGTCGACGCCGACTCGTGATGCGGCCGGATCGTTCGTATAAGAATAGTGCAATTAATTCAGAAGTTAGTACCCCGGTATGTTTTGTAGACCGCATTGATGTATATCGGCGACACTTCTCCGCGCCCGCATCACGCTACATGGGGCTTTGTTCGTGGTACTTGTCCGAATCTGACTTGGATGTGGCGGATAACAGCGGAGATCAAGATCGCACGCTGGAATGGCATGTATAAGCCACGGTCAGGTTGAGCTGGCAATACGACGCCGCGCCCGGACGGTAACCAGTCACGCCAATAGCGCCTGCTGCAAAGTTCGAATCTGGGCCCGTGTGTTGGGAGTAGAGGTCCGTCGCGAGCTTCCGATAATTCCAGGCCACGTCCGTGTTGGCCTTCCAGGGCGAGAAGCTTGCGCCGAAGGCGCTGGAATACAGTGCCATTGTCGCCGGCATGATCCCGCTTGGTCGAGCGGATCGGATGTGCATCCTCAACATCGAGATAGGCGGGTAACGGAAGTGCGAAGCACCGCTTAAATAAATTAGTAATCTTAACGAATGTCTGGCCGATCATCTGGTCGCGGATGATAGGTATGTTGACCTGTCGGTAGGTCGCCGCGATATTGCGTTCACCGGCCACCTGTTACAACGCAGCCGGTCAAATGAGCCCATCAGGTTCCCGGTCCCCGCGTCCGCAAGCTGATGGCCGTAGCAGGTGACATGCAGACTGGCCAGTAGACAACCGGAAGTCTCAAGCGGTTTCATTCAGATAACAGAAGTTTCCCATTCAACATGGCTTAACTTCCAATACCCAGGAAGTGCGGATTTATTATGCTATATAACAGGATGTTATGAGACACAAAATATAAACTCCAGAAGAGTGCGGATTTATTATGCGCTATAACAAGATGTTATGTATTAGCTCACGTTAGTTCCATGAGAACTAATTACCGAGCGTCCTGCAAACTAAAGCAGACTATTATCAACCTCGTTGGCTATATGTAATAATTTAGAATGTTTTTGTAATTTAATAAATGACGTAATTCAAATACGCATTTAGAGTGTCGTAAATACCGCTAAATATTGTCAAAAATTGTCTCTCTTCATTTTTATTTTCTCGCTTTGACCGTTAGCCTCTAGTCAGCGCTCGATCATCACGTTAGACGTACCGTTCGCGATTCGCCCCCCGGGTGCCGCGAAATGGTCGCGAAGGCCCGCCCAGCGGGCTTTTGCGCCATGCGCTATTCGCTATCCGTCGACAGTTCATGGCGTGTTATGGAAAGCCGCAATGGCGGCTGCATCCCAATTAGCGAGCCGCCAAACGCGCGCTTGTATCCGTTCAAACATTCGCTTCTTCTTTTAAAGCGGCGCAAGTGCAGCGCGAGGCCAGCATTAGTTAGAGTGTTTTCTCTAAACTTGGTCTGCTGTCATCAAATAAAGTTTGACCGTGCATTTTTTGTCCTGTTATCTTCGCATCCCATGAAACGCCGGTGACAATCAACGCGCGGTGACAATCGCGCAAAAAGTTCAGAAGCCGTAGCGCGCTTCGTTCAAGTTCTCTCCAGGTGTTAATGCCAGACCGAAAAGAGCGAGTCGAATTTTATTTGTCGTAGTTCCAGTTTGATGATCGCCCAGCGGGAATGAAATTCCGGGGCATCTCACAGCCGTATCCGTGTCAACGCATCAGATTTGACCGCTGTAGCATAAATTCGGACTGCAAATCAAGGGTCGGAGCGAAGGAAGCGGTTGCCCGAGGTGGACGTTGGTTGTCGTATGTAAGCGCACTGCAGTTACAGAAATGGACGGTTCACGCCGGAGGAGTAAAGGTGGGTACGAAAGTCGAAGGGCAATTTCCGGCAGCAGCGGCCCGTATGGAGAGGCCAGGACGCCCACGTGAGTTTGGGCGCAAGCAGCAAAACCCAGTACGCCGCTTCGGCGGAATCGCAGTTGTTCTGCTCCTGCACGTCGTGTTGATCTATGCACTCATCAACGGCCTTGCCACCAAGGTCGTACAGGTCATCCAGCATCCTATCGAGACGAAAATCATCGAGCCGGTGAAGCCGCCGCCTCCGCCGCCGTTGCCTACCGTGCAATTGCCGCCGCCGAAGTTCGCACCGCCGCCGCCGCCGTTCGTGCCGCCGCCGGAAGTGCAAGTGCAAACGCCGCCCCAGCCGACCATCACGCACCAGGCCGCGCCGGTCGTGTCGGCACCCGCCGTGGCGCCGCCCGCACCGCCGGCGCCGCCCGCGCCGAGCAAGCCCGTGAGCGTTGAAGTCGGGGTCGTATGTCCGAACTCGGATCAGATTCGTTCGTCGATTCGTTACCCGAAGGAAGCGCAGGAGAACAACGTGACGGGTGATGTGCTGATTGAATTCGTAGTCGACGCGCAGGGCCATATTACGAATGAACGTGTTGCCAAGTCTGCGGAAGATTCCTCACTAGATCGCGCAGCCTTCAACGCAGTCAAGCAGTTTACGTGCGTTTCCCAAGGCCAACCTGTCCGTGTGCAAGTTCCGTTCTCGTTTAACCTGAACTGAAACCCACAGACTGTTCGGTACCGGCAGCGATTTATCAGTCTTGGTTTAGAAGTTGTACTAATGAACTTGGAGCAGGCATGAAAAAGCGTACTCTCGCCGCATTGGCGGCAACCCTGTTGTTCGCCGTAACCACGGTGGATACCTTTGTGGCACCGCATATGGCACACGCGCAGGCTAGCGACGCGACCGCGTCGGCTACCGCCGCTGCCACCGCAGCACCGCAAACGGCCGGCTCGGCCACGGACGACGCCGTGCCGCCGCCCCAGCCGGCTACGTCTGAAACAGTCAACAACCCATACGGTCTCGGCGCGCTCTGGAAGAACGGTGACTTCGTTGCACGCTTCGTGCTGATTCTGCTGGTGCTCATGTCAATGGGCAGCTGGTACATCATGGTCACCAAGTTCGTCGAACAGTTCCGTGCAAACCGTCGTGCGAAGAGCGCCGACGAACAGCTGTGGACCGCGCCGTCGCTAGCCGAAGGCGCGAAGCTGCTCGACGAAGCTTCGCCTTTCCGCTTCATCGCGGAAACAGCCATCGAGGCGGGTGAACACCATAACGAAGCGCTGCTTGAAGCCGTCGACCGCAATACGTGGATCGACGCCTCGGTTGACCGTGCCATCACCAACGTATCGAATCGTCTGCAAGACGGTCTGGCTTTCCTCGGCACAGTCGGCTCGACAGCGCCGTTCGTCGGTCTGTTCGGAACGGTGTGGGGGATTTATCACGCGCTGACGGCAATCGGTATCGCCGGCCAGGCTTCGATCGACAAGGTCGCGGGCCCGGTGGGTGAAGCGCTGATCATGACTGCGATCGGTCTCGCCGTGGCCGTGCCGGCCGTGCTCGGCTACAACTTCCTGGTTCGCCGCAACAAGTCGGTGATGGAGCGGGTTCGTGCGTTCGGCGTACAACTGCACACCGTCCTGCTCGCTGGCAGCCGCCGCTCGGCGCGTGCTACGGCTCGCGAAGCAGCGCTGGCCCAATAAGCGGAGTTCGTCATGGCTATGAGCGTTGGGCAAGATGATGACGACGAGGTCATCTCAAGTATCAACACCACACCGCTCGTCGATGTGATGCTGGTCCTGCTGATCATCTTTCTGATCACGATTCCGGTGGTGACGCATACGATACCTTTGCAACTGCCGAAGGAGACGATCCAGCCGCTGCAGACCACGCCTAAAAGTATCGTCATTGCAGTCAACCGCGACGGCGATTTCTTCTGGAACGAGAAGCAGGTGGATGGGCCGACGCTGCTGGCACGTCTGAAGACCGTGTCGGTCATGACGCCGCAACCGGAAGTGCACGTTCGTGGTGACCAGAGCGCGCGTTATGAATTCATCGGCCGGGTCATTACCGAGTGCGAACGCGCCGGTATCGCCAAGGTGTCGTTTATTACTGAGCCGCCTGCGCGCGGCGGCTAGCTTTGCACGGGACTGGACTAAGCGCTAAAGCACAAAGTCCGGTCGACAGCCTTGCATGGGATCGGAGTAAGGCGCTAAAGCGCCAACTCCGATCGACACCGGAGAAGACCATGGGAATGAACGTATCGTCGGGCGGTGGCAACGCTGAGCCGGAAGTGATGGTCGATATCAACACCACGCCACTGATCGACGTGATGCTGGTGTTGCTGATCATGCTGATCATCACGATCCCGATCCAGACGCACGCCATCAAGATGAACTTGCCGATCGGCAATCCGCCGCCGCCAATCACGCAGCCGGAAGTGGTGCAGATCGATATCGACTTCGACGGCACCACGACCTGGAACGGCCAGCCGGTGCCGGATCGTGCTGCACTCGAATCCAGGCTCGCACAGGTGGCCGCTGAACCGGTGCAGGCGGAAATCCATCTGCGGCCTAACAAGCTGGTGCCGTATAAGGACGTCGCGGCGGTGATGGCGTCCGCTCAACGACTGGGCGCGACGAAGATCGGCCTCATCGGCAATGAGCAGTACATGCAATAGGGAAGTGGAATGCTAACGATCCATCAACGCTTCAAACGCGCCGTCATGGCGGCCGCTATTGGAGGACTGTCCGCGCTTGTCGTGCTGCCGGTCACGTCTCATGCCGCGGACACCTTGCGCCCGGATGTGTCGAAGCCGCTGAATGCCGCACAAGACCTGTATCGCGCGCACAAGTACAAGGACGCATTGACGAAGATCGATCAGGCGGCTGCCGTGCCGGGCAAGACGCCGTACGAAAGCTATATGGTCGAAGAGATGCGCGGCGCGGCTGCTGCGGCGGCAGGCGACAATGGTGTAGCGGCTCAAGCCTACGAAACGTTGCTGAGTTCAGGGCGCCTCACCGGTGCCGACGAACAACGCACCACGGCGGCGCTTGCAGGCATCTACTTCGAGCAAAAGAACTACGCACAGGCTATCAAGGTCGCGCAGCGCTATCAGAAGTCGGGCGGCAACGATCCCGATATGCGCACTCTGCTCGTCCAGTCCTACTACCTGTCGAACGATTGCGGCAATGTGGTGAGCCTGCTCAAACCTGGGGTCGATGCACAAGTGCGTGCCGGCCATGCGCCCGACGAGTCGCAACTGCAACTGCTCGGCACGTGCGCGCAGCGTGTAAAAGATGACACCACATATCGCAGCACGCTCGAAAAACTGGTCGCCTATCACCCGAAGCAGTCTTACTGGGATGACCTGTTTCAATCGATCCGCGCGAAGCCGGGCTATTCGTCGTCGCTCGATGTCGACACGTATCGGCTGCGTCGCGCGACCGGATCACTCACTACCGCCGACGATTACATGGAGATGACCCAGCTCGCGATCGTGGCGGGTACCACGGCCGAGGGCAAGCAGGTGATCGATCAGGGCTTCGCCTCGGGCGTTCTGGGCCACGATGCACAAGCGGATCGCGAAAAGCGCTTGCAGGCACTCGCCGCGAAGCGGGCACAAGCGCCGGCTGATGCGGCGAACCCTGTAGCGCCGGTCGACGTCGGCTTCAACCAGGTCTTCGCGGGGCAAACCAAGCAGGGTCTTGCAGCAATGGAGGCGGCGATCGCGAAGGGTGGGATCGATCACCCTGACCAGGCGCAACTGCATCTCGGCGTGGCCTACTACGTCGCAGGCGACAAAGCCCGGGCAGTGCAAACCTTCCGTGCGGTGAAAGGCTCCGACGGTTCGGCCGACCTCGCCCGATTGTGGGTGCTGGTGGCGTCGAAGTAACGGCATCCCGGTTCCAACATGTCCCATCGCGTGAGGTGTCGCCGGGCTATCCGTGCGCTGACCCGCGCGGGACATGCTCGCCGTATGGAACGCAGGTCCTTGACAGGAGAAGTAGAGGAAGTTGGTTGCGTATGCAACCAACTTCCGGTTTTAGGCAAGTGCGAAGTGTCCCGATGATCGCATTGATTGCACCACGCATCGCGGCAGCTAACCGGGCATATGGCGCATGTCTTAGGGAGGATGTTGCGTCCAATAAAACATAGTTTGGTATACAAACTAATTTTGACCACGGGATTCTGTCTTGCTATGGTTTTGCCACTCGATAACAAGGCACAGATCGCAGTTTCCATAGGTAGCAAAATTCGCGCGCTTCGCCAACGGTTCAAGCGCACGCTGGATGAAGTGGCGACGAGTGCGGGGATTTCCAAGCCCTTTTTATCGCAGGTGGAACGAGGTCATGCAACGCCTTCCATTACATCGCTGGTTGGCATTGCGCGAGCGCTAGGCGTCACAGTGCAGTACTTCGTTGACACGCCAACCGAAGACAAGTCGGTGCGTAGAGGGAGTGAGCTGGAATACTTCGGGTTCGACGGAACTGCGAATCTTTTTGGACGGCTGACCAACTTGTCGGTCGGCGGCATGCTGGAAGCGATTCTCGTCAGGATGCCGGTGGGACAGAACCCATCGGAAGTCACGACACATGCAGGGGAAGAGTTCTTGTACGTGATGAGCGGCCAGATATCGCTCACGTTAGAAGGTACAACGTTCGTATTGCAGGCAGGTGACACCGCGCATTACGAGTCTACCGTGCCTCACGCCTGGTGCAATACGGCTCGCGAAGAAGCGGTGATTGTATGGGTGGGAACGCCAAGATTGTTCTAGGTGATCCTGTTCCGTGCTTTCGTTAAAAGCACTCGCGAATGTGTTAGTAAGGATTGCGAATGGTTTTATGTAAGCTTGATCTGATGAAAGGGCGTTGCCCGGTCCATCACGCAAAGTAGTCGAAGTTAAAACAATTAGAAAGCGCTGCGCATGTCGTTTTGCAGTAGATAAGTAGTCCGATATTGAAGCATTTGAAGTGTCCCGTCTTTCTGTCTGTATTTGCAATTTGGTGCGTTTTTGGCCGTTTGCCTGGCAGTGGAAGCGCGGGTCAGCTTTAACGGAGCGCGGCGCAAGAACGCCGTATATCGAGTGGAGAGGTCCACAAGACCTCTCTTCACACACAGCTGTGCCTTACTGACGAGCGAGAAGGGGAAAAATGAAACAACGGGCATTGGCGCTGGCCATCAAAAGAATAGTCTGGGCTGAGCTAGCATTGTCAGCCGCAATCGCCGTACCTGCGTTTGCGCAAAGCCAGCCGGCCACCGCGGGTACGGCTGCGGGCGCAACGACAACGGAAAGCACGCCGGCGGTAGCGGCGGCGCCCGCATCGGGCACCGCTGCAACACCGTCCGCGGACAACAACACCGCGACACCGACTGCTGACAAGGGTGTCCAGCAAATCAAGAAATTCGAAGTGACCGGGTCGCTGATCCGCAGCGCCGACAAGGTCGGCTTCAATGCGGTTCAGACGGTAACGCAGAAAGACATCCAGAACAGCGGCGCCACGACCGTCGCCGATTATCTGCGCACGACTTCAGCTAACTCGGCTAATAGCTGGGGCGAAGGCCAGTCCGGCAACTTTGCCGCAGGCGCTGCGGGTATTGCTCTGCGCGGTCTCAGTGAAAAGTACACGCTCGTGTTGGTGGATGGACAGCGTGTTGCGCCTTTCGCGTTCTTCTCGAACAGCGTCGACTCGTTCTTCGACTTGAATACGCTGCCGTTGAACTCCATTGACCGCATCGAAATCGTGAAGACAGGTGCCGTGTCGCAATACGGTTCAGACGCCATCGCGGGCGTGGTCAACATCATCACGAAGCATGACTTCCAGGGCCTGCAACTCGACGGCAGCTACGGCAGCGCCATCAGCCAGGGCGGCGGCGCGGGCACGACCAAATTCGGCGTGCTCGCCGGCTTTGGCGATCTCAACGCCGATCGCTTCAACGTGACGGCCGCGGCAAGTTACTACAAGTCGAACGGCTTCACGCTGGCCGACCGCGATGCGACAAGCGGTCAGGATTTCACCAATAATCCGGGCGGCCATTCGTTGCTCGCGCCGTCATACTGGAATATGCCCGACGGCAGCGCGCAGGCATTGAGCGGCTGTGCGAACGGCGGTGCGGTGCATCCCGCAGGCACGAACTCGCTGACGGCAGGTTTGCCGGGCACGATCTGCGGCTACAACTCCGCAGAAAGCACGTCTATCGCGCCGATGACCGAGCGTTTGAACGCGAAGCTTCACGCTGATTTCAAGATCAACGATGAGACGACGGCGTTTGGCGACTTCCTGATCAGCAGCAACAAGACCACGACGAACGACGGTCTGTGGAACAACGTTATCGGCAATCCGCAGGTCCCCGCGCTCGTGTGGAATCCGCAGACCAAGCTGCTTTCGCCGTTCAACTTCACTGTGCCGGCGAGTAATCCGTACAACCCGTTCGGGGCAGCCACGCCGCTCACGTATGCGTTCCCGGGCGCAGTAGCGGAAGACACGTATTCGACCTACTGGCGCGCCTCCACGGGCATCAAGGGCTCGTTCAACCTGCCGAACGGCGAGTGGGATTGGGCGACGTCGGTCAGTCACTCGCAAAGCACGGTTTCGAACACTTATACGAACCAGCTCAACACCGCGGCACTGACCAATATTTACCAGAACGGGACGTTCGATTTCTCGAATCCCGCGGCTACGCCGAACGGCCTCAACGGGTTGTACCAGGATGCGAACAACCTGGCTATCTCCAAGCTCGATACCGTTGACGCGACGCTGTCCACGCCACACCTCTTCAGTCTGCCGGCGGGTGATGTGGGTCTCGGCTTCGGTGCACAGTTCACTCACCAGAGTGAAGTGATGAACCCGGGTGCGGCATTCGAGCAGGGCCAGGTCATCAGCCCGAATCTTCAGACGGTGAACGGCCAGCGCAACGTGGCTGCCGTGTACTACCAGGTGGACATTCCTATTGTCCGCGCGCTGACGTTCAGCCAGTCGGGCCGTTACGACCACTACAGCGATGTCGGTGGTGCGTTCTCGCCGCGTTTCGCGTTGCGCTATCAGCCGGTTCAGGCACTCACGATGTACACCTCGTACAACCGTGGCTTCCGTGCGCCGACGTTCGTTGAGAACAGCAACTCGCAAACGATGGGTATTCAGGTTGACCAGACCACCGGCCAGAACTACACGTCGATCACGGAGGGTAATCCGGACCTGAAGGCGGAGCGTACGAAAAACCTCAGCATCGGCTTCCAGTTGTCGCCTACTCGTACGACCGATATCGGCCTGGACTGGTACAAGATTCGTGTCGATAACGTGATCGGCCAGGGCTCGCCTTCGCAGGTTGTCACCGACCCGGTCACGGGCGATCTCCTGTACAAGGTCATCCCGTACCAGAACCTCGGCTATCTGGATACGAACGGTTTCGAAGGCACGTTCCGCCAGTCGCTGCCGACGAAGACCGGAACGTTCACCCTGTCTGCTGACTGGGCATACGTGAACAGCTTCAAGCTCGGCTCGCCGGGTCAGGCGCCGGTGAATGGTGCGGGTAACGACTACACCCTCACACAGCCGTTCGGCGGCAGCTTCCCGCGCTGGAAAGGCAACACCACCCTGGACTGGGCGTACAACAAGTTTGACGCAGCGTTGACGTGGCAGTTCACGGGCCCGTATGCGCAGAATCTGGTCGCCGCCGGGCCATCCCACGTGGGATCGTACAGCCAGTTCAACCTGATGATGACGTACACGGGCTTCAAGCACTGGACGGTCTTCGGCGGCATCGACAACATCTTCAACCGTGCGCCGCCGTACGATCCGATCTTTGCAAATGGCACGCTGGATCAGAATGGCTATGACCAGTCGATATACACGAACATTGGCCGCTTCGCGCAGGTCGGCGCAACGTACAAGTTCTGATGTCGCTGTAGTTTGTTTGACTGATGGAACGGTTGCTCCGGCGCGTGTCATGCGGCGCTGGAGCAACCTCGTTTTCGGAATCCCGGACCATTCGATTCAAACATCGTGATTCAAACATTGCTATTCAAACATCGATCGTTCGACGCCTCATCGCATGACGTGCTCAAGGCCGCAGTCAAAGCCGAGCGCGGAAGTCACGAATACCAGGAGTTTCCAGATGTTTTTCGCGCCACGTCCTTATCCTTCAATCCGTCTTCGCTGTGCATCCGCGGCACTTGTTCTGGGCGGCTTCATGCTCGCCGGCGCCGCGCAGGCAGCGATCATTCCTCCTGGCGTGCAACTCGCCGCGAAGCAGGAACTGGTGCGCAACAACGGCACGGAAGTGGAGACGCTTGATCCGAACGTGGCGGAATCGGTGCCGGCCAATACCGTCGCGCGCGATCTGTTTGAAGGGTTGACCGCGACGCGCGCAGACGGTGAGACCGTCCCCGGCGTCGCGGAAAAGTGGGAAATGAAGGATCCCACTACGTGGGTCTTTCATTTGCGAAGGAATGCGAAGTGGTCCAACGGCGACCCGGTTGTCGCCGCTGACTTTGTCTACGGATGCCAGCGTCTCGTCGATCCAAAAACGGCTTCGCCGTACGCGACCACCTACGGCATGTTCCTCCTTAACGGAACAGACATTGTCGCGGGCAAGAAACCGGTGGCGTCGCTTGGCGTAAGCGCACCCGACCCGTACACGGTCGAAATCAGGACGCCCTATCCGGTGCCGTTCCTGCCTGACCTGATGTCGAATACGAACCTTGGGCCGGTGAACAAGGCGGCCGTCGAAAAGTACGGCCGCGACTGGACTAAACCCGGCAAGCTGGTCAGCAATGGCGCGTTCATGCTGAAGGACTGGCAGGTGAACAACCGCCTTGTGCTGCAAAAGAACCCGCAGTACTGGAATGCTGCTTACGTGCAATTGAACCAGGTCACATACCTGCCGGTGGAGGACGAAAACACAGACGTGGATCTGTACAAGTCCGGCGGTGACGACTGGGTGAACCAGCTTCCCTCAGGCACCTATGCCCGCTACAAAGAGCAGTACCCGAACGAGATGCGTGCGGCGCCCATGCTCGGTTTGCGCTATTACTCGTTCAACAACAAAGACCCGCTACTGAAGGACGTACGTGTGCGCCAGGCGCTGTCCATGGTCATCGACCGGGACATTCTCGCGCAGCGTGTGACCGCTGACGGCCAGATCCCGGCGTATGGCGTGATCGTGAAGGGCGTGAAGGGCGCTGACGTCAGCGCGTACGACTGGGCCTCGTGGCCCATGGCGAAGCGCGTGGACGAAGCGAAAAAGCTGCTGGCCGAGGCAGGCGTGAAACCTGGCACCAAGTTGCAGTTCGTCACCAACACGAGTGAGTATCACAAGAAGATGGCGATCTTCGCGGCTTCCGAATGGAAGACGAAACTAGGCCTGGATACTGAAATCCAGGCGATGGAATTCAAGGTGTTGCTCAAGAAGCGGCACGACGGCGACTACCAGATCGCACGCAATGGCTGGGTGGCGGATTACAACGACGCAAGCACGTTCCTCACGCTGGTTCAATGCGGTTCCGAGCAGAACGACAACCAGGCGTGCAACCCCAAAGCCGATGCGTTGATGCACGAGGCGTCCAATTCCACCGACCCGGCCACGCGCCAGCGGTTGCAGACCGAAGCGGCCAAGGTGGCAATGGAGGATTATCCGATGCTGCCGCTGCTGCAATACACGCTGGTGCGGTTGGTCAAGAGTTACGTGGGCGGCTATTCCACGAAAAACCCGATGGATCACTACCGCAGCGAAGACATGTACATCATCAAGCATTGAGCGCGGTGCGGTGCTTGCCCCGGCCGCTCGACTTGCGCGGGGCAAGGGTCCCACGGCGCGTTTTCATCCGGACGCACGCGCCCATTTCATTCTCCAGGCTTGTTATGAACGAACCGTATCATCCCCTGAAAGGCGCGCTGTGGGCGCCGGTACATTCGAAACATCGGCCAACGCCGATAGGTGTGTTTATCGCAGCGAATATGGGTGACGCGCAGTTCCCGGTCAAGACAGCGGCGGCAAGGGACGATGAATAGAGGCTGCATCAGAAACTGCGCCACGCTGGGGTTTGCGGCACTGCTCGTTGCATCGCAAGCGTTCGCGAGGCCGTCGATCGCGCAATACGATGAACCGAAGTATCCGGCGAACTTCACGCACTTCGATTATGCGGACCCGGACGCGCCGGCTAACGGCGACATGAATTTCCAGAACTACGATGAACTGCAAAGCTACGATTCGATGAATCCCTTCCTGGTCCGCGGCGCACCGGCGCCCGACCTGAAGAACCTGATGTTCGACACGCTGATGCAGCGAAGCTGGGACGAACTGGCGTCGGAGTATCCAGTGATTGCGGACGACGTGGAGGTGGCTCCGGACGGCAAGTCGGCCACGTTCCATATCAATCCGAAGGCGCGTTTTTCCAATGGCGACCCGATCACGGCCGCCGATGTGAAGTATTCATACGACACGTTGGCCGGCCATCAGGTCTCGCCGATCTACAACTCGCAGTTCGCCAACATCAGCCGCGCGACCGTGGTCGATCGCTTGACGGTGCGCTTCGACTTCAGGGAAGCGCGCCGCGATGCGCCGCTGATCGCGGGTGACCTGCCGGTTTTCTCGCCGAAGTGGGGCATGAAAGCGGACGGCTCGCGGCCGCCGTTCGACCAGATATCGGATGTGCCGCCGGTGGCAAGCGGTCCTTACCTGATCGAACAGCGCAAGAACGACAAGCAGATCACTTACAGGCGCAACCCGGATTACTGGGCCGCCGACCTGCCGTCGCGACGCGGCATGTACCGCTTCCAGCGCATCACGTTCCGGCTGTTCACCGATCACTACACGTCGCTGGAAGATTTCAAGGCGGGCCACACCGATCTGCGTGCAGAGTATTCATCATCGACCTGGGCGCGCAAGTACGTCGGCAAGAACTTCAGCAATGGGTCGCTCAAAAAAGGCGAGTTCCCCGATGGCCCGGCGCAGATGCAGGGCCTGATTTTCAATACCCGCAAGCCGGTGTTCTCGGACGCTCGCGTGCGTCGGGCGCTGACGCTCGCTTTTGACTACGACTGGCTGAACCGGCTGGCGTTCTACGGTCAATATCGCCGCACGGGAAGTTACTTCCAGGACTCCCCATTCGGTGCGACTGGCGTGCCGGATGCGAAAGAGGTGAAGTTGCTCGAACCCTACCGGGCGACGCTTCCCGCCTCCGTGTTCGGCCCGATGCTGAAGCAGCCGGACACCGTGCCACCGCATTCGTTGCGCGCCAATTTAAGGGAAGCCCAGACGCTGCTGAACGAAGCAGGCTGGCAGTACCGTGACGGGGCATTGCGCAACGCCAGCGGCACGCCGATGACCATCGAGATCATGGACGACCAACCCGGCATGGACGGGGTCGTCTTGCCCTACATCCAGCAGTTGCAGACACTCGGTGTGCAGGCGCATCTGCGAGAACTCGACAGCGCGTTGTACGAGAAACGCATGGACGCGTTCGACTTCGACATGACTACGTATATCTACGCACCGGTCACTATTCCGGGCGGCGAATTGACGCGCCGTTTCGGCAGCGCGGCAGCCTCGCAGCCGGGCTCGGAGAATTTCCCGGGGGTCCGTTCGAAAGCCGCCGACGCAATGATCGACGCTGCGTTAAAAGCGCAGACACTCGGCGATCTGGAGACGGCCACGCGCGCGCTCGATCGCATCTTGATCAACGGGTACTACATGGTGCCGGAGTACTACTCGCCGAATACGCGGGTGGGGTACAGGGCGCGAATGGGCTTTCCCCGGGTCTCGCCGCTTTCGTACCTTGCTGAGGACTGGCTGGTCGACTACTGGTTCGTGAAGGCGCCGTCCGGTGCCACTACGGCTGCTTCAACACACTGAGATTGCCATGGCCGCTTATATCCTCAGACGCCTGTTGCTGATGATCCCCACGCTGATCGGCGTGGTCACGCTGACGTTCTTCGTGACGCAGTTCGTGCCAGGTGGACCGGTCGAGCAGATTCTGACCCAGATGCGCCATGGCGGGAGTCGCGGCGAGGCGGGCGGGGCCGGCGGCTATCACGGCAGCCAGGGTGTCGACCCGCAGCAGGTCGAGCAACTCAAGAAGCAGTTCGGCTTCGACAAGCCGCCGCTCGTGCGCTACGCGAGCATGCTCAGGAACTACGCGAGTTTCGATCTTGGTCAGTCGTACTACCAGCATCAAAGCGTCTGGGCGGTGATCCGTTCCAAGCTGCCGGTGTCCATCACGCTGGGACTCTGGACCGTGCTGCTGACCTACCTCATTGCGGTGCCGCTGGGGATTTCGAAGGCCGTTCGAAACGGCTCCCGCTTCGATACCGCCACGAGCGTGCTGGTGCTGACCGGTTACGCCATTCCCGGTTTCGTGCTGGGCGTGCTGCTGCTGATGTTGTTTGGCGGCGGTACGTTGTGGCAGGTGTTCCCCATGCGCGGCCTTACCTCCGACGACTTCGACCAGCTCAGCGTTGCGGGAAAGGTACTTGATTATCTGTGGCACATCGCGTTGCCGGTGACCGCTGCGGTGGTCGGCAACTTTGCGATTATCACGATCCTCACGAAGAACACGTTCCTCGAAGAGATCAGCCGGCAATACGTGCTGACCGCGCGCGCGAAAGGTGCGCCGCAACGCGACGTCTTGTGGAAACACGTACTGCGCAACGCGATGATTCCGCTCCTGACCGGACTGCCGGCAGCGTTTGTCGGTGCGTTCCTCAATGGCAACCTGCTCATCGAGACATTGTTTTCACTCGATGGCATGGGCCAGCTTTCCTACGACTCGGTGATCCGGCGCGACTATCCCGTCGTACTCGGTTCGCTTTACCTGTTCACCCTGATTGGTCTTGTGACCAAGCTTATTGCGGACGTTTGTTATGTCCTCGTCGACCCCCGTATCCAGTTCGACCGGCTGGACCGGTGAGAGCATGAACGTCTGCGCGAATCCGATCATGGGCGAAGCCGCTATAGCAACACCCCCGCCGTCCGAGTCGCCCGGCCGTCGCGTATGGTTGCGTTTCAAGGCGCAGCGCCTGGGCTACTGGAGCACGATTGTTTTCGTGGCGTTGTTTGTCATCAGCCTGCTGGGCGAAGTGCTGGCGAACGACAAGCCGCTATTGATCCGCTACGAGGGACACTACTATTTCCCGATTGTTAAGGACTATTCGGAGAAAGTATTCGGCGGCGATTTCCCGGCGCGGGCGAACTATCTCGACCCGTATATTCGGGACCGGCTGGAATCGAAGGGTAATTTCGCGATCTATCCGCTTAATCATTTTCACTACGACACCGTCGACTATTTCGCGACCACGCCGAACCCCGCGCCGCCCTCGGCCGCCAACTGGATCGGGACCGACCAGTTCGGCCGCGACGTCCTTTCGCGGCTGCTGTACGGCTTCCGGCTCTCTGTGCTCATGGCGCTCGCACTTACCGTCTCGGGCGTCTTCCTGGGCGTCCTGACGGGCGCAGTGCAGGGCTTTTACGGCGGACGCACCGACTTGATCGGCCAGCGCCTGATCGAGATCTGGAGTTCGATGCCCGACCTGTACCTGCTGATCATCTTCGCGTCGATCTTCGAGCCGACCTTGTGGCTGCTGTTCATCCTGCTCTCGGCGTTCGGATGGCTCACGCTGTCGGACTATGTGCGCGCCGAATTCCTGCGCAACCGTTCGCTCGACTACGTTCGCGCAGCTCGCACCATGGGGTTGTCGAACTGGCAGATCATGTGGCGTCACGTGTTGCCCAACAGCCTGACTCCCGTGATCACCTTCCTGCCGTTTCGCATGAGCGCGGCGATTCTCGCGCTGACCAGCCTCGACTTCCTGGGGCTTGGCGTGCCCGCCCCGACACCTAGCCTGGGCGAGTTGCTTGCCGAAGGAAAAAACAATCTCGATGCATGGTGGATCTCCGGCGCGGCGTTCGGCGGCCTTGTCGTCACCTTGCTGCTGCTGACCTTCATGGGCGACGCATTGCGTAACGCACTCGATACCCGTACGCGCGGTTCCGTATTCGGAGGGGCACAGAAGTGAGCGTCCCTCTGTTGCAACTCGACGGTTTATCCATCGGTTTCGGCGACAAGACCGTCGTACGCGACCTGAATCTTTCTATCGGGCGTGGCGAACGCGTGGCGCTGGTGGGCGAATCGGGATCGGGCAAGAGCGTCACGGCACTGTCCATTCTGGGTCTTGCGGACAACGCTCGCCAGACGGGGCGCATCCTGCTGGACGGCGACGATCTCCTGCAAAAGACCGAGCAAGAAATGCGCGGCATTCGCGGCCGCGACGTCGCCATGGTCTTCCAGGAACCGATGACCGCGCTCAATCCGTTGTTCACTATCGGCAAGCAGATCGCGGAAAGCCTGCGTCTGCACGAAGGTTTGCGTCCCAACGCGGCCCGCGAGCGCGGTATTGAGTTATTGCGGCGCACCGGTATTCCCGAACCGGAACGGCGTATCGACAGCTTCCCGCATCAGCTCTCCGGCGGTCAGCGGCAACGCGCGATGATCGCGATGGCGCTCGCATGCCGCCCGCGCTTGCTGCTCGCCGATGAACCCACCACGGCCCTCGACGTGACCGTGCGCCAGCAGATAGTGGAACTGCTGATTGGCTTGCAGGAGCAGGAGGCGGCCGAGCGCGGCATGGCGGTGCTGCTGATCACGCACGACCTGAACCTGGTGAAGCGCTTTGCGCAACGCGTGGCGGTGATGGAGAAGGGCGTGCTGGTGGAAACCAATTCGACCGCGGAACTGTTTGCCAATCCGCAGCACCCTTACACGCGCCGCCTGCTCAACAGCGAGCCTGAACGCGCGATCGATCCGATCGCCTCGAACGCGCGGCGGCTGCTCGAAGTGCAGGGCTTGTCGGTGGACTACCGGATTTCGATGAAAGGCTGGCGGTCCACCTTTTCGAAGTCTTCATTCCGCGCTTTGCAGGACGTCGGCATCACATTGAGACGCGGCGAAACGCTCGGGATAGTGGGCGAATCCGGATCAGGAAAGTCCACGCTTGCCGCTGCCATCCTCGGTCTTCAGCGGCCGACCGAAGGGCTGATCCATATCGATGGGCAGGCCTTGTCCACGCTCAAGAGCATGAACTCGCGGCGCAGCGTATCGGCACGGCTGCAAGTGGTATTTCAGGATCCCTACGGATCATTGTCGCCGCGCATGACGATCGAGCAGATCGTGGGCGAGGGGATCGCATTGCATCGGCCGGAGGTGACGGCCGCGGCGCGTCGCCAACGCGTGGTGGCGTTGCTCGACGAAGTGGGAATGCCCGCCGATGTCCTGCCGCGTTATCCACACGAATTTTCCGGTGGTCAGCGCCAACGTATAGCCATTGCCCGGGCGCTCGCGGTCGAGCCGGAACTGCTGGTGCTCGATGAACCCACGAGCGCGCTCGATGTATCGATACAGCAGCAGGTGCTTAACCTGCTCACGCGACTGCAGAAAAAATACACGCTGAGTTATCTGTTCATCACGCACGATCTTGCCGTGATGCGCGCGATGGCGCACAGGGTGGCGGTCATGAAGGCAGGGCGAATTGTGGAGATGGGCGACACGATGGACGTTTTGCAAGCGCCCGTGCATCCCTATACGCAGGCGCTGCTTGCGGCATCGATCGTGGCGGGCGCGGCGGCTTGAAATGGACGGCCTCGGCAAGCGTTTGCCTCTTGCGCCATTACGTTAGTCAACTCAGGACACGGGCTCGTCGCTCTTTTCGTTCAGGCGGCGCTTTACGCGCAGCGCGCTGAACGGACCGGGCTCCGGCGAGTCCGGCTCGGAATTCGGTGCGGCAGCCGGTTCGTCACCTGACGACGCCGGCTTGCCCGGCACGATCATCTTGCGCAGTTGCGGCGCGATCGAGGTCGCCTCAAAACACAACTTGATGCCAAAGCGCGCGCGATTGAGAAGATGTGCCGTCGTCACCGTCCGCCAGAAGCGATTAGGGTCAAAGCCGGGATAACGCGCCTCGCGTTCGATCAACGCCTTGCCATCGGGCAAATGGACGAAGCAGCAATGCTGGAACCATCGAAGGTCGCGATGCGTGTTGCCGGTCCAGTGCCGGCCGATCGCCTGGTACGCCCCCAGTTCCACGATCTGCTGCCCTTCGTCGGCAAGAGTATTGAGCGCGGCGGAGACAAACGACTCATCGCCATGATGCTGCAGGCGCTCGATCTCCCCCACATACCGTTCACAGTGCGCGCGAGCACGAGGCACCAACTCCCTGAGGAACGCGCTCGTGCTGAGCAGGAACTCCCCGCCATACCAACGCGGATTGAGCAGATGCCGGCCGGCCACGATCTCGAGATCTTTAATGACGTTGGCGCTTCCATAAGCTGGGAACACTTGATCCGATATGTCGAACGCGCCGACTCCTGCATCGGCACAGAGTTGAAGCAACCCATCGCCCAGGGGACGGATGGCGACAATGTCCGAATCGAGCAGCAACAGCAACATATCGGGTGCGAGCAGGCCGGCCACCTGTTCAAGCAGGTCGAGCTTGAAGTGCGCCGCGTAGAACTCCGTGTTCCTTGGAACGTTGACGCTGGTGATCAGTTCGTGCACAAGCGGACGCCGCTCTTCCGGCACAAGGGAAAAGCATGCGTTGACCGCGTCCGGTGCATTCGTGAAGACGTTAAGCCTGGGCATGCCTGCATGAAGCAGGGTCTTGTTTAAACAAAGTGCCTGACGGGCGTAGGACAGCGGATCTTTACTCGTGCTATTGGGACTGGCGGTTGCGTCGACATCGACGAAGACCAGGGTACAAGGAAAAATTTCCATTGTTGAGTTATCCAATTCCTTAATCGAGAATTTGTTGCTGATTTGAATCGGGTCATTTGAATAACCCGCTGTTATAAGCATCGTGGAAGATACAAATACTATGTGTCCGCCAAAATGCCGGACACGTGAGACATATAGACAGGAATTAGCAGGATTCGGATTACCGCCAATGACGCACAGGGGTTCTCATTGAGCATGCTCGCAAAAGCGTAACGGACGGCAGTCGAGGCTCAGCGGGCGATGAGATCTAATGCGGTTTTAAAAATCCATTATCAAACGGCAAGAGCTACCGTGGTTTCGCAATAACAGTAAGCTTGACCGTCCTGTTTATGATCAGGACGTATATTAAATATTACCGATGCCTTTCGAGCCAAAGAACTGCACCTTTGGAGGGCGCTTGTTAATTTCGCCACGGCAGAAAAACGGGGTATTAACGCACAAAAGAAATGCCTCGGAGAAGGGTTTCAGTGCATCGGTTCCTTATGGATTTCTGCGCGTTGGTAAAGTCGACATGCAGGCCGGTCCTGGACCAAACTAATGAACTAAATCAGATTCGACCTTGACCGGCTTCGATGCCCGGCTATAACCAGGACTCAAGCTGTTGCCGCCAGCAGAATCAGGCAATCGAAAGCAGCGACACCCACCGCGCCAACACAGCCGCGTCGTGCTGCGTTTGCGTATCGCGAGTAAGCTCTAGCGGGGATTTCTGCGCGGGTATGGTTCTGGCGACGCATCCTCACGCTTCGGCCCGAACGATCCCCCTCATTCCGATGCACCAATACACCCGACTTTCCGATCTATAAACAGGAGCTTTCCATGATGAATCGAGACAATCCCGTATGGCTCATCACCGGCTGCTCGACCGGCTTCGGCCGTGAGCTGGCAAAACTTGTGCTGGAACGCGGATGGCGCGCCGTGGTGACGGCACGGGACCCGTCCAGGCTCGCGGATCTGGCCGAAGGCCATGGGGACCGCGCGCTGGTGCTGCAACTTGACGTGACCGACCGCAAGCAGATCGCCGATGTCGTCGCGAAGTCGCAGAAACATTTCGGCCGTATCGATGCGCTGGTGAATAACGCGGGCTACGGTTATCTGGCTGCGATTGAAGAAGGCGAAGACGACGCCGTACGCGCCATGTTCGAGACCAACGTATTCGGTCTGGTCGACATGACGAAGGCCGTGCTGCCCATCATGCGTGCCCAAAAAAGCGGCCTCATTGTCAACATTTCGTCGATAGGCGGGATCACGAGTTTCGCGGCCACGGGCTACTACCACGGCACCAAATACGCGGTGGAAGGCATCTCGGAGTCGCTGGCGATCGAAGTGAAACCGCTGGGCATTGACGTGCTGGTGGTTGAGCCCGGACCATTCCGTACCAACTGGGCCGGGCCGTCGATCAAGCAGTCAGCTACGCGTATTGATGACTATGCCGCTACAGCAGGCGAACGGCGCAAGCAGACCGAAGCGCGCAGCGGTAATCAGGCGGGCGATCCGGTGCGCGCGGCACAGGCGATCATTGACGCGGCACTCTCCGACACCCCGCCGCTGCGCCTGTTGCTTGGCAAAGCCGCGCTTGAACTGGCACGCAAGAAAGTCGCTTCGCTGACTCAAGACTTCGACGCGTGGGAAAAGACGACTATTGGCGCCGACTTTCCGGAAGGCTCGAGCTAAGCCGGAGCATCGCGGGGCGCATGCAGGGTATTAGCATTGGGCTGTCATGTGCCGCGCGAGGGTCTTTCTGATCCCTTGCCGCGAGTGGTAACCGAGGCGCACGCTTCTTTTGTTTTCCCTGACTGAAATGCGTGCGCCTTGACTGTTGGACACCGCCAAACGATAAAGCGCGCCTGGCGCATCTCACCCATATCCTGACTTCCGTCACGCTGCATAAGCTCCTGCGTCACCGCGATCCTGGAAACACCGCTTCCGTAGAAATTTTGCATAAGGCAAACTTATGGACATCGACGGAAAACACTGCAGCTTCGCACGGCCCTTGGCAGCACGGGCATCCTGTCATCCTTGTTAAGCTGGCGCCGCGCCAAACCGGAGCGCCCATGAGACGACCGCGTCACCCTATCGACCTGCGCGCGCTGCAGGCGTTCGTTGCCGTCTGCGATACAGGTTCGATGACCGCCGCTGCCAGGCAGCTCGGCGTTAGCCAGAGCGCGATCAGCCAGGCTGTATCCGCGCTCGAACGCGAGCAGGGTACAAGCCTGTTCGACCGGGACAGCCGGCCGCCGCGTGCCAACAGCGCAGGGCGAGCCTTGCTTGAACTGGCCGCGCCCTTGCTCGATCACGCGCAACGTGTGAGTGCCCGCATCGACGAGGTATCGGATGCAGGCAACGCTTCGGTTCGGCTCGGTTGTGTGGACTCGTTCGCGGCCACTATCGGTCCGGAACTGATTCGCGCACTCTCGGGTTCGTCGCGGCAGATTGCGTTGTGGTCGGGACTGACGCCGGGGCTGACCAGGCAGTTGCATGATCGCGAGATCGATCTGACCGTATGCACCCAGACTGTCATTTCGGACCCGCGTATTGTGGAGATTCCGTTGTTCTCCGAGGCGTTCGTGGCGGTTGCGTCGCGGCGTTTCCTCGCGTCGCGACCCGCGGCGGACTGGCGTATGCTCGCCGGCAATCTGCCTTTGATCCGTTATACGGGGCGCTCGGTAATCGGCCAGCAGGTCGAGCGTTATGCGCGCCACCTCGGTATCGACAGCCCGCGGCGTTATGAATTCGACGCCACCGATCCCCTGCTCAGCCTCGTTGCCGCGGGTCTTGGTTTCGCCATCTCCACGCCGCTTTGCTTGTGGCAGGCGCGTCATTATCTGGACGAAATCGATGTGTTGCCGCTGCCACCGGGCGGCCTTGCACGCCGCGATTTTTTCCTGCTGCATCGTGAGAGCGAATGGGATGGTTTTGCGGCCGAACTGATCTCGTTGACGCGTGGCGTGCTCGACCAGCGCATTCGCCCGGCGCTTCAGCAAGCGCTACCCAACCTGCCGGACGACGCGATCCGATAACCGCTTATCGACTTCTTTCCACCTCTTTTTCTTACGCTTACTTTGCCCGGAATCCATCATGACCGATCTCTACACCTTGCATCGCGGCGACGCGCCGCTGCTTATTTCCATCCCGCACCTGGGCACTGAAATTCCCGAGAGCTTGCGACCGTTGTACACGGACATAGCGCTAACCGTTGCGGACACCGACTGGCATCTCGACCGCCTGTATGACTTCGCCCGCGAGATGGGCGCGACGATTCTTGGCGCACGCATCTCGCGTTATGTGATTGACCTGAACCGTCCATCGAACGATGAAAGCCTCTATCCGGGCCAGACGACAACGGGCCTGTGCCCGGGCGAAACCTTCCGTGGCATGCCGCTGTATCGCGATGGTGCGGGACCCGACGCTGCCGAGAAAGCGCGGCGCGTGGTGACTTACTGGCAGCCGTATCACGACGTGCTTGAGGCCGAACTCGCGCGGTTGCGTGCGGCACATCCGAACGTGTTGTTGTGGGAAGCGCATTCCATTGCAAGCGTGTTGCCGCGCTTGTTCGAAGGCAAGCTTCCCGATCTGAACATTGGTACGCAGGATGGACGCACGGCCGCGCCGGGCGCCTTGCAAGCCGTCACGAATGCCGCTGCGCGGAGCGCTTATACGTGGATTGCCAACGGCCGTTTCAAGGGCGGCTACAACACGCGTCACTTTGGAACACCCGAGACCGGCATTCACGCGATACAACTGGAAATGTGCCAGTCGACCTACATGCATGAGACGGAACCGTTCGACTACGCGCCCGAAGCAGCCGGTCAGGTTCAGGTGGTGGTGAAGGACATGGTGGGCGCGGCGCTGGATGTGATCCGGGCGCTGTAATCGCTTTAGCGTCGCTCTAGCGTAAGCGTCTGAGTGCAGGACGGCTGCCGCCGCCAGCATCCAAGCGCGCTTTTCGACGATCTCTTAACATGGCTGATGCATTCGTGAAGCTGCCTGCGTCGCCGGCGCGGTAGCAGCTCATTGGCTTTCAATGGAAAGGAGTGGACATGGAATATCGCTTACTGGGCGAAACGGGTTTCAAGGTGCCCGTGCTGAGTCTGGGCACCGCCACGTTCGGCGGCAGCAATGATTTCTTCAAGGCGTGGGGCAGCACTGATGCCGACGGCGCGCGCAGCCTGGTCGACATTGCGCTGGAGGCGGGCGTCTCGATGTTCGACAGCGCCGACGTCTATTCCGACGGCATGGCGGAGGAGATCCTCGGCAAGGCCATTGCCGGACGCCGCTCGAAGGTGATCGTGTCGACGAAAGGAACGTTTCAGTTCGGCTCGGACGTGAACAGCGTTGGCTCGACCCGGCATCACTTGACGGAAGCCATCAATGGCAGCCTGAAGCGCCTGAACACCGACTACATCGATATCTATCAACTCCATGGTTTCGACGCACTGACACGCGTGGAAGAAACCTTGCGCACGCTCGACGACTTCGTGCGCGCGGGCAAGATCCGCGTGATCGGCTGCTCGAATTTTTCGGGCTGGCACTTGATGAAATCGCTGGCGGTGTCGGACCGTGAAGGGCTTGCGCGGCATTCAGTGCATCAGGCGTATTACTCGCTGATTGGCCGAGATTTCGAGCATGAACTCATGCCGCTGGGGCTGGACCAGAAGGTCTCGACCATTGTGTGGAGTCCGTTGGGGTGGGGGCGTTTGACAGGCAAGATCCGGCGCGGCAGCCCGTTGCCGGAGAACAGCCGCTTGCACAAGACGGCGGACATGGGACCGCCGGTTGCCGATGAATATGTCTACGGCATTGTGGATGCGCTGGATGCCGTGGCCAAGGAAACGGGAAAAAGCGTGCCGCAGATTGCGTTGAACTGGCTGCTGCAGCGGCCTACCGTTGCCAACGTGATTGTGGGTGCTCGCGACGAGAAGCAGTTCCGCGAGAATCTGGGCAGCGTGGGGTGGTCGTTGAGCGCGGAGCAGATTGCGGCGCTGGATAAAGCTAGCACGTTGCCGCTGCCGTATCCGTACTGGCATCAACGTGGGTTCGCGGATCGCAATCCGTCGCCGGTGTAAAGAGGGGGCGGGTTGGCGAGAGATGCTATCGCGTTCTCGCCTCACCGATCCTCTACCGTATCCCCACGCTCTGCAATGATCCGTCCCAACTCCCGCGTTGACGGTACGCGGCGCATTGGATTCGTGGACCCCAGTTCATCGTCGGCCAGGTTTTCAATCAGCGCCAGCAACACCTTCCGCGCGATCTTGATGTCGTGCTCGCTCAGGCCCACCACGCTGACCTCATTGACTTCCTCGGCGAGCGGAACGAGCTTCTCTTTCAGCGCCCGGCCCTCGGCGGTCAGGAACACGTGCACGTTTTTCTTGTTGTCCGGCATCTGCTGGCGCTCGACATAACCCAGCGCTTCCATGGCCTTGACGGCGGCAAAGGTCGTGGGCTCCATCACCCCCGCCTGCGTGCTCAGCTCACGCTGCGTCAAGCCATCCGTCTCCCACAAGATTCGCAGGAACGTCCAGTGCCCGTACGATACGGTGTGCTCGGTAAGGCGCATCTGCATCGCGCGCACGAGCGAACGCGCGGCGTCCTTCACGAGGTGGGCCAGCCGGTCGTTGGGCACGGCATCGTGCCAGTGGCGCAGGATTGCAGCGGTTTCGCGAGGTGCGCTGTCCGCAGGTTTCTTTCGTGTCATGACCGTGTTTCCCAAAGCTCGAGATGTTGCCCAGGCCAACATGATAGCCGCTCGGAACGAACCTGAAGAACGGCGCCGCGCGGTCCGGCGTGAGGGTGACTCAAGTGTCAAAGTGTCATGGACCAGGCGCCTCGCCTGTCACAGCGCTCGCGGGCAGCATCCTCGCAAACGACACAGCCATGGACGCCAGCTCCTGCGCGACCGGCGTCAACGGCACGCCTGCACGGCGTAGCAGACACACGCGCGTACTCAACGCCTGCTCTTTGATCGGGACAATAGCCACATGGTCCCTGAAGAACGGATGTGCCGCGAGACGCACGGGTTCGAGCGATAGATAATCACTGTTTGCCACGCAATGCAGCGTATCGAACACAGCTTCGGTCGTAGCCGCGATACGCGGCGGTTCAAGCCCCGCGTCATCGAACAAAGTGGACAAGCGGTTCGCGACATCGCCCGCATGGCGCGGCCGGGTGCTGACCCACTCGCAGTCCTGCAGCGCCCGCAGCGATCGCGCGCGGCCTAGCGGATGACCACGCCGCGCGATGATGGCGACGGGTGATTCAAACAGCGTGGTCGCCTCGAGATCATGGATATCCGCTTCATTCGATACCAGCGCCAAGGCGAAGTCCAGGCTGCCGTCGCGCACCCAGGCCGTCAGGACCCGCGACGTGGCGCTGGTCAGGTGAACATCTATACGCGGGCAGCGCTCGCGAAAACTTGCCAGCAGCGCGGGAAATAATCGCATCATGGCCTCAGCCGCGACGCCGAGCGAAACCTGGCCGGTCAACTCGCCGCGCAACTGGCGCATTTCGTTTTCGGTTCGCATGCACTCGCCAAGAATCACGTCGGCGCGAATCCGCAATCGCTCACCAACCGAGGTCAGGCGCGCGCCGCGATGCCCGCGCTCGAACAAGGGCCCGCCCGCGCCGGTCTCGAGTTTCCTCAACTGTTGCGTCACGCCGCTTTGTGCAATGCCGAGCCTGCGCGCCGCCGCCCTGAGACTACCGGCTTCAGCGACAGCGACGAACACGCGAAGTTGCGTCAAGGTCAGGTCCACGATGTCAGGTCCATAATTTCCGCCGGCTGATAAGTAAAAGTGATCATGATAAGTAAATCGGCCCTGTTTGGTGGCATTTTGCACTCGTACCATGCAGGCGTGTTATCCCCATCACTGCCTTGACCACTGAGTAAGCGCCGATGAAACCCCTCTCTTCGTTGCTGGCCGCCGCCGTGATTGCGGCCGTGACCCTCTCCACGCCGGCCTTCGCGAAAGACGCGAACGTACTGCGCCTGGGCATTGATCCGACGTATCCGCCCATGGACGTAAAAATGCCGGACGGCCACGTGACCGGCTTCGACGTCGATCTCGCCAACGAGATCTGCCGCCGCATCGCGATGCATTGCGAATGGGTCGAGATGGAGTTTTCCGGCATGATCCCGGCGCTGCAGGCACGCAAGATCGACGCAATCATCTCGTCGATGGCAATCACCGAAAAGCGCATGCAGCAGATCGCGTTTTCGACCAAGCTGTTCCAGTTCAAGTCCCGTTTGATCACGAAGACCGGTGCTCCGCTGACGGTCAGCGCAGAGGGTCTGCGCGGCAAGCGCATTGGCGTGCAGAGCGGCACGCAGTTCGAAACGTATGCGCAGAAGAACTGGCAGCCGGGCGGCGTGGAAGTGGTCGCGTATCAAAGCCAGGAGGGCGTCTTTGAAGACCTGACGGCCGGCCGACTGGATGCGGCACTGCTGGGGTCGGTGGAAGCGGATAACGGTTTCCTGAAGACACCCAGAGGCAAGGGTTTCGGTTTCGTCGGCGGGCCGCTTGAGATGGGTGACCATGGCACGGGCATTGGCTTACGCAAGGACGACGTTGCGCTCAAGGCCAGCATCGATAGCGCGATAGCCGGCATGCGTGCCGACGGCACTTACCAAAAGATCGCCCGCAAATACTTCGACTTCGACGTCTACGGCAACTAACAGATTTTCAGGAGCATTCGATGCGCATCCAAAGCACGCCGCTGGTTTCCACGTCCATCGGCACACGCCGCGAGTTCGTCAGCTTTCACTTCGGTACACCGGGTACGGGCGAGAAGATCTACGTGCAGGCGTCGCTGCACGCGGACGAAATACCCGCAATGCTCACCGCCTGGCGTCTTAAGCAACGCCTGATCGAACTGGAAAACGCGGGTCGCATTCGCGGCGAGGTGATCCTGGTGCCGGTCGCAAACCCGATCGGACTCTCGCAGCATGTGCTCGGACAGTTCCTTGGGCGCTTCGAGTTGAATAGCGGCCACAACTTCAATCGCAGCTTTCCGCTGCCTGCCGCCGCTGCTTTGGTCGAGCGCGTTGGCAGCCAGTGGACGCAGGACGCTGACAGCAACACGCGCTTATTGCGGCGGGCGGTATGCGACTTGCTCGCTGAGGTCAAGCCGAAGAACGAGTTCGAGTCCTTGCGCCGCGAGATGCTGATCATGGCAGCCGATGCCGATGTCATCCTCGACCTGCATTGTTCGCTTGAGGCCACCATGCACGTGTACACGAGCCCCGCGAGCTGGCCGGCGGTTGAACCGCTCGCGCGTTATCTGGGCGCAAGCGGCGTATTGCTCTGTGCGGATTCGGGCGGACAGTCGTTCGATGAAATCTACGCGCCGCTGTGGAACGACGTTCGTGCGCTTGTGGGCGAGGGCACGCCGATCGCCGCGCCTAACATTGCACTGACGGTCGAGCATCGCGGCCAGCGCGACGTGTCCTATGAGTTTGCCGAGCAGGACTCCGAAGCAATTGTCGATTACCTGACGTATCGGGGGGTGATCGACGGTGAGGCGCGTGAACTGCCGTCGCTCAACCACCCCGCAACGCCGCTGGCCGGCAGCGAGCAGTTCATTGCGCCCGCAAGCGGTGTGGTGGTGTATCGCGCGCAGGTTGGGGCCCATCTGAAAGCGGGTGATCCGGTCTTCGATATCGTCGATCCGATCACAGATGAAGTGACCACGCTCACGACGAAAAACGACGGCATCTTTTATATGCGCCGGGCGATTCGCTTTGTGATCGCCGGCGCACCAATGGGCCGCGTAACGGGCGCAGTCCCGTTCAGGACCGGGGTGCTGATTGGCGCGTAAATAGCGTCCGTCACTTGACCTCTTCCGCGCGACCCCGTGCGGATGCTCGCGAAGCAGAAATTCCGGCTCCTGCTTCAGCGGGCATCCGCAGGAACATCGGATAAGAAGTCATAACCACGAGCGCGGTAACAATGAACGCAGACGCCAATTGCCATCGTTCGGCATGCGCGCCGGGGGCCACGATCATGGTGACTTGAATGGTCCCCGCCGCGACCGTCACACCGACCGCCTTCATCAATTGCTGAGCAGTGCCCTGGAATGACGTGGCGGCAGCAAGCCTGGTCTTGGGCACATCGGCGAAAGCGAGCGCGCCCATGGTGGCGAAGCTGAGCGAGCGTGACAAGCCGCCCACAAGCAGCAACAGGAAGATGGCGCCAGCGGGCCAGTTCTGCGACATGAACGAGCACACCACGAGCACGGCAGCAAACGACACACTGCCCGCGCACAGGACGGTCCGGACAGAGAAGCGCCTAAGTGCAAGCGATGTCATGGGGCGCATGCAAAATGATCCTAGCGCGCTAGCAAATGTGACGAGGCCGCTAGCGGAAGCGCTATAGCCGAACCCGGTTTGCAACGTCAGC
The DNA here is from genome assembly GCF_018449515.1 of Caballeronia sp. dw_19. Classification (GTDB taxonomy): domain Bacteria; phylum Pseudomonadota; class Gammaproteobacteria; order Burkholderiales; family Burkholderiaceae; genus Caballeronia. The sequence goes on from NZ_JAAVUQ010000002.1 coordinate 218,324, forward strand.
GGCACGAGAAAAGGCAGCGCGCCGGCACCGGCACGAAACAGACTTCCCGCAATAGTCGCCGCATGAAAAGTCGGAATCGCGAGCAGCGAGAAATCGACGGCAGGGTTGTCCACGCGGCGACAGTGCCTGACGGCCATCCAGAACGTCAGCACGCCGGCAGCGACGCACGCAGGCGCCGCAAACGGCGGCAAGACCCCACGTCCTGCACATTCAATGCCGATCATGAACAGCGTCAACGACCCGCCTATCAACATCATTCCACGCACGTCGGGCGGCGCATGATGTTCGGGAGGCGCGGCCGGCAGCAAGCGCCACGTCAGCAGCAAACCCACGATGCCTACCGGGACGTTGACCCAGAAGATACTGCGCCACGAGAGGGTATCGGTGAGAAAACCACCTAATGGCGGACCCATCAAGGGGCCGATAAGAGCCGGCATGGTGAGCCAGGTGGTGGCCTGCAACAACTCCTCGCGTTTGACGCCACGAAACAGGATCAGGCGTCCGACCGGCACCATCATGGCTCCGCCGATTCCCTGCACGATGCGCGCAGCAATCAACTGCGGAAGGTTCGCGGCCGCCGCGCACGCGAGCGAAGCCAGCGTGAAGGTTGCGATCGCCCACATGAAGACGCGCTTCGCACCGAAGCGATCAGCCACCCATCCGCTAGCCGGAATGAACACCGTCAGCGCAACCAGATAAGCGGTAATGGCGCTGCTCAAATGCACGGGGTCGACGCCAAGATCGCGGGCCATGGCAGGCAGGGCCGTCGCGACGATCGTACCGTCCATGTTTTGCATAAAAAGCGCGCTGGCTACAACGGCGGCGGTGATGCGGAAGTTGGCAGGTTTCACGAGGCGGTGAGCGTATTTCTGGTAGACCCAACGACGCACCTGCAAGCAAGGTGCCGAGGGTTCGATCGATTGCGTGGCACCAGAGTCTACTTGAACCGGGGGATACGATGCGAGAGCATTGCCGCGCCGAGTTCATTACAAAAGCCGTACAGGCACGGGGTGGGCGTGAAGCTTCAGTGCCTGTTAGCGGCGCGTTGCCACTCGATGAGAACCGATGAGACCGTTAGCCACTAGCGGCAATTGCTCGCTGGTTTACTTAGTGCTGGAACGTTAAACCCGGCGCAGGGAGTGCCAAGTCAGGGTAATTACTATGAATAACACCGTCGCGCGCGTCACGCTAATAGGACTAGGATGGCGTATGAAACTCAATTTTCCGAACCCAAGCCGTTCCTACGACGACTCCAGGCACTGCGTGTGCTTCTGGGGATATGACGGTTCACGCGAGATCTCATTCCAGATAGACGATGCGGCCCTCTCGAGTTTCAATCCGCAAATGGGGTCGGGCGAATCCGCCGTGCTCGCCGCCTTCGACCTGTATCGCGAACGCATTCTCCTGAAAGCCGAGGGGCTGTACGTACGCGGTTCGCAAAACATCTTCAAGATATCCTGAGCTTGATTGCAGGTGCTTGCTCCAGCTAGTTGCCGCGCGCTTTGGACCTGCGCTCTGCAGCTCTGTCTTGTCGCGTATAAAATCGCGGCATGTCCAAGCCGATTTCCTCGCAGCCTGAAAGCCGCACCCACCGCCAGATGCAAAGCCCGCCACAAGCGGGGGCAGAGCACGCGTTGCCTTTGCATACGCCGGGAACGGCGTCGTTATTGCTGGCCGCGTGCATTGCGGCAATAGCGTGGCTGGCGCTCGCTGCGCAAACCGATATCACGGTCCATCGAATGCTGGCCAGGGGCTTTAGCGTATTCGATGGATTTGAGCGCCTCAGCAGTTATCTGACGAACCTGACAGTATTTGCTGTTGCCCTTTGTTTTTCGTTTGTCGCTGCGCTTGGCCGCTCGCCGCTCGGGCGATTTTTTCGCAAGCCGCCGGTGGTGACAGCGGTCGTGGTGTACATCGTGTTTGTCGGACTGGCTTATAACCTGTTGTTGCGTTACCTGTGGACCCCGTCGGGGTATCGGGCGGTGCTCAATGAATGCCTGCACAGCATCATTCCGGTGTTGTCGGCACTCTACTGGGTGCTGTTCGTGCCGCGCTTTCATCTGACTCTGCGGCAATGCCTGCTGTGGCTGATCTATCCGCTAGGTTATCTTTGCATCACGCTTTGGCGCGGCAGCACGTCGGACTTTTATCCCTATCCGTTCATTGATGTCGGCGAACTTGGCTACCCGCATGTGCTGCTCAACGCGACCTTGCTCGTGCTGGCGTTTGTCACGCTGATGGGCGTGTTCATCGCGTTGAATCACAGGCGTGCGCATTAGCGCCGGACCGGATCGCCGCCGCTCGCCTATGGGCATGAACGACGGGTGTCTCCGGTGTCCCAGCGGTATCTCGTTACGTATGCGCGGCGACTACTTCGGCGCGTACTGCATGTCGCCATTGCCGAACGACCAGTCCTCGCGATTCACCTCGACCAGGCTGATCCAGACATCTTCCTTTCGTACGCCCGTCTTCGCGTGTATGCCGTCCGCCACCGCGCGGTAAAACGCCTTTTTCATCTCGATCGTGCGGCCGGTGTTCCATGTCACCTGGATAAATACGATCCCCGGCGTGTAAGTCACGCCCAGGTATCCCTGCGCCGGATAGATCAATTCCTCAGCGGCATGGCGCGTGATGATCTGAAACTTGTCGTGCTCGGGCACTTTGACTACATCGATCATTGCGTTGTACACGACGTCGCTGATTGCCTGAACGACTTCCGGCGATGCAGTCTGCGCGAGATTGATTCGAACGAGTGGCATGGTTTTGACCTCTGGCTTAAATGGGGAATATGGGGAATAGGGACGCGCTCGCCACGACATACGTGGCGTGTTGTCGTGGTGAGAATGTGCGCACCGCATTAAAAGACATCGCAGTCGCGTAGTTCGCCATTGAAGATTAGACTAGGTGGAAACTTGCATCAAGCGCATAGTTTTCATATAAACCATGAGAGTCAAGCATGTTATTCGAAGACCTTAGAACCTTGGTCGCGGTGCTCGACCATAACTCGTTGACGCGGGCGGCGGATGTACTGTCGCTGACGCAATCGGCTATATCGCGGCGGATTCAGCATCTTGAAGCTGTTCTTGGCGCGGAACTTCTGGACCGCAACAGCAAGCCTCCTCAACCAACCGCGCTTGCGCGCCGGATCTACGAACACGCGGTCCCGCTGATGCGCAGCGTGAATCAACTGCTTGAGATTCCCCGGGAAGAGGCCATGCCGAGCGGGACGTTTCGCTTGGGCCTTTCGCAGGTGATCGCGGAGATTGTCCTGTTCGACGCGGTGATGCGTCTGAAAGCGGCGTTTCCGGCGCTGGAGGTTCAGTCGCATACCGAATGGAGCACGGGGTTGTTTCAGCAGGTCAGCCTTGGGAAACTGGACGCAGCAACGTTGCTGCTGCCATCTCCCAGTACGCTGCCGGCCAACGTGGCGGGCCGGCTTATCACGACGCTGGAGGTGCTGGTGGTCCAGAGCAAACGGCGGCCGGTGGTTGAGCGGCGCTCGACCATCAAGGCGCTGGCGGAGCAGGAGTGGATCCTCAACCCGCTGGGTTGCGGTTACCGCGCCGCCCTGGAACGGGCGATGCAAGGGGCGGGGCGCGAACTCAGGTTAAGTGTGGATACACACGGCACCGAGATGCAACTGAAGTTGATTGCTGCGGGGCTCGGTCTGGGACTTGTGCCGCGCACCTTGCTTCGCCAGAGTGTTTCGTATGCCGAACTATCTGTTGTTGACGTGAAAGACTTTTCACTCAGCCTTGATATCTGGCTGATCCACGCCGTTCAGCTGGGCAATTTAAAGGGGGCCGCCAGTGTGTTCGGGGATGCCGTAGCCGAGGGGTTCGCCAATGCCGCCGCTGGTCGCAGCCGTTAGGAAGCTGCGACCTTGCCATCGGGCATGCTTGCCGGCGGCTTGACGAAACCTAAGGCTTGACGAAACGCAGCGTCATCCGGTCCGACTCGCCAATGGCGGCAAAGCGGGCGCGGTCAGTATCGCCGCCTCGATAGGTCGGCGGCAAGGACCACACGCCGTGCGGATGATCCTTCGTATCGCGGGGATTGCTGTTGATCTCGCTGCGCGCGGCAAGCCTGAAGCCCGCTGCCTGTGCATGCTCGATCACATAGGCTTCAGTCAGGTAGCCGGTATCGATCATTTGCTGAACCGATGTACCCGGCACAGCGCGGTGCTCTTCCACACCGAGCACGCCGCCCGGTTTCAGGACCGAATAGAACGCACGCAGGTTGGCATCGACCTGACCGTCTTCTATCCAGTTATGAATATTACGGAACGTCAGCACGCGATCAACCTGCAGTCCTGCGGGCAAGCCGCTGAACTGCCCCGATTGCAACGTGCCGACCACAACCGTTCCGTAGATATCGGACGCAGCAGCGAGCTTGCGCTCGAACGCGGCGTTACCCTTCGCTTCGCCAGCAGGGAGCGCCCCTTGCGGCGGCAGATACTGGGCTTCGTAAAGCGTGCCACGCCCCCGCAGATACGGCGCGAGGATGTCCGTGTACCAGCCGCCGCCCGGCGCGATTTCCAGCACGCTCTGGTTCGGTGCGAGGCCAAAGAATTCCAGGGTGTCTTTAGGGTGCCGGTAGACGTCGCGCGCTTGCGCCTTGTCTCCCCGATACGGCGCGGCAATGGCGGTATCGAGTGATGTCGATGCGGTGGGTGTTGCGCACGACGCTAGCAGCAGGGCTGCGGGCAACGCCAGAAAAGCGCGCCGCATGAGACGGGGGGTAGGGAGCATTTTCATGCGGGTCATTATCGGGCAAAGCGCGCCGTTTGTCAGAGCGCGTCTGTTTTACCTCGCGCATATGGCCGGCTCGATATGAACCACGCAATCAAATGCTCAGAGCAACGTCCTGACGTGCCATAACTCGGGAAACAGCACGACATCCAGCATCTTTCGCAAATACAACGCGCCGCTGGTTCCGCCCGTGCCTTGCTTAAAGCCGATAATCCGCTCAACGGTGGTGACGTGGCGAAAGCGCCATTGCCGGAAAGAATCTTCAAGATCGACAAGCTCTTCCGCCATCTCGTAGAGTTCCCAATGCTGCGTCGGCTCGCGATACACCGTGAGCCACGCCGCTTCCACGCTGGCGTCGTGGGTGGTCGGCTGAGTCCAGTCGCGCTCAAGCCTTTCCGGCGCAATCGGGAAACCGCGGCGCGCAAGCAAGCGGATGACTTCATCGTAGAACGAGGGGGCTTCAAGCGTTGCCTTGACCTCGGCGAGCACGGTCGGCCTGTGCGCATGCGGCTTGAGCATTTGCACATTCTTGTTGCCAAGCAGGAACTCGATCTGCCGGTACTGATGCGACTGGAATCCGGACGATGCGCCCAGATAAGGCCGCATTGCCGTGTATTCAGACGGCGTCATGGTCGCGAGAACGCTCCACGCCTGGACCAGCTGATCGAGTATGCGCGAGACGCGCGCGAGCATCTTGAACGCGGGCGGCAGGTCATCGCGACGCACGGCGACGAGCGCCGCATGCAGCTCATACAGCGCGAGCTTCATCCATAACTCGCTCGTCTGATGCTGCACGATGAACAGCATTTCGTTGTGGTCGGGCGAGAGCGGGTGCTGCGCCGAAAGGAGCGTATCGAGCGAGAGATAATCGCCATAGCTCATCGAACCGGAGAAGTCGAGCTGCGCGTCATGCCAGCCTTCGGGCTTCGGCTCAGCGTTACCGGCCGGCCCATAACCCATGGGACAGCCGCCCGTGCCTTCGCTTTCATGTGATTGTGTCATCGCGCGTTCTTTCTCCACCTGGGTCAGGTAACGGCGCCACGTTCGGCGAACTCGGGTGCACGCCATGCTTCGGTCGCAAGCACGTCGCGCAATGTTTCAACGGCATCCCATACATCTACATAACGTGTGTAAAGCGGCGTGAAGCCGAAGCGCAAAATGCGCGGCTCGCGGTAATCGCCAATCACGTTGCGCGCGATCAGCGCCTGCATGACCTCATAACCATGCGGATGTTCAAAGCTTGCTTGCGATCCGCGTTCGGCATGTGCCCGAGGAGTGACGAGTTGCAACGGGAAATTGCCGCAGCGTGTCTCGACCAGTTCAATGAACAAGTCGCTCAGTGCCAGCGACTTGCGGCGCAACGTTGCCATATCGGTCTGCCCGAACACGTCGAGGCCGCATTCGATCATCGACATGGAGACAATAGGTTGCGTGCCGCACAAGAACCGTCCGATACCGTCATCGGGACGATACTCGGGGCTCATTTCAAAGGGTTTTTTATGGCCCCACCAGCCGGACAGCGGTTGCGAGAATACGTTCTGTAGCCGCTTCGGCACCCAGATGAACGCGGGGGAACCCGGTCCGCCATTCAGGTACTTGTAGGTGCAACCGACGGCGTAATCCGCGCCGGCGCCGTTCAGATCGACGGGAACCGCGCCTGCCGAATGCGCCAGATCCCACACGGCGAGCGCGCCCGCCTGATGGATCACGCGGGTCAACGCGGCCATGTCGTGCATGGCGCCCGTGCGATAGTTCACGTGCGTGATCATGGCGACGGCCGTGTTCTCGTCAATAGCGGTGGCGAGCTCGGATGCGTGATCCACGAGACGCAGTTCATATCCGCGATCCAGTTGTTCGATCAGGCCTTGAGCAATGTAGAGATCGGTCGGGAAATTCGAGCGTTCGGAGACAATGACACGACGCTTCGGGTCACGTTCATTGGCTACTCGCAGCGCCGCCGACAGGATTTTGAAGAGATTGCTGGAAATGGTGTCGGTGACAACCACTTCGTCGTCGGCCGCGCCAATCAACGAAGCCAACTGGTTGCCAAGCCGCTTGGGCAATGCGAACCATCCTGCCATATTCCATGAGCGGATCAAACCGTCGCCCCACTCGCCGTTTATGACGGCGGCGGCGCGCGAGGCAGCGGCCTTGGGCGGCACGCCAAGCGAGTTGCCGTCCAGATAGATTGTGTCCTGGCCGAGCGCGAACTGGTCGCGCAAACTGGCTAGCGGATCGTCGCGGTCGAGTGCCGCAGCATCGTTTCTATGGTTCATTGAAGCGTATTCCGGTGAGATATTGTGTCCGTGCCTGACGGAAATCCGCGTCTCGCCGCCGTCTGGCAGAGCGCGTGCCCATGCCTGAAAGCTTAGCCGAGAACGGTCTTTAATTGATTGCGAAACAAACGCGGTGTATGAGTCCCGATGCAATTTTCTTCGATGAAAACCGCGCTTAAGCGCGATAAATTGATTGCCATCTGTTATGGGCGGCATTCGGGTGCGCTCACCAAGCCGCGCGCCGGGTCCGCTAAGCTGACGCCAGCTCGCCTGCAGCCGCGTTACTCGTTACCATGCTGCCAACCCTCAGCTTATTTATTTAGCTTAGTTATTTAGATCAAACCACCGCCCATGACTCGCCACGTCCTTGCCTCGACCCTGACTGCCTGCGTCGATTATCACTTTGATCAGGAGGTCCAGTTCCTTTCCGCGCTCGTGCAAAAACCGTCGGACAATCCGCCGGGCGATTGCGCGGGGCACGCGGAGATGGCGGCGCAATGGCTTGAAAGGATCGGCTTCACGGTCGAACGCCACGTAGTGCCGGCCGGCGATGTCACACGTGCTGGCATGATCAGCGCGACGAACCTGGTGGTTCGCCATCGCTTTGGCGCGGGACCGGTGATCGCGCTGAACGCGCACGGCGACGTGGTGCCGCCGGGCGACGGCTGGACCGCCGATCCGTACGGCGCCGAGATTCGCGATGGTTTCATGATCGGGCGCGGCGCGGCGGTATCGAAGTCGGACTTCGCCACCTATGCGTTCGCGTTGAAAGCATTGATCGAGAGCGGCGCGACGCTCGGCGGGACGGTGGAGCTGCATCTGACCTATGACGAAGAAACCGGCGGATTGATCGGGCCGGGGTGGTTGTTGAAGCAGGGCATCGTGAAGCCCGATTACGCCATCTGCGCGGGTTTTTCTTATTCGATCACGACCGCGCACAATGGCGCGATCCACCTGGAAGTCACGGTGCGGGGCAAGTCGGCGCATGCGGCGCGGCCCGATACCGGGCATGACGCGCTGGAGGCCGCTACGGCCGTGCTGAATGCGCTGTACGCGCATCGGGCGGCATTGCGCGAGATCCACTCGCAGACGCCGGGAATCGATCATCCCACGTTGGTGGTGGGTCTGATCAAAGGCGGCATCAACACGAACGTGGTGCCTGACAAGGTGAGTTTGCGACTCGACCGGCGCGTGGTGCCGGAGGAGAATCCGCAAGACGTGCTCAAGCAATTGAAAACGCTGATTACGGCGTCGGTGAAAGGCTTGGCCGGTATTAGCGTGGAGATAGAAGAGGTGCTGGTGACGTCGCCGTTGCGCTCGCTTGACGGCGCAGAGCGCTTGTCGCAAGCGTTGCAACGCGCGGCCCGGGTTACGTTGCAACGTGACATTCCTACCGAAGGCGTGCCTCTTTATACCGATGCCCGCTTGTACTGCGAAGCGGGCGTACCGACCGTCATTTACGGCGCCGGTCCACGGACGCTGCTTGAGGCTAACGGACATCGGGCCGACGAGCGCGTTGCGCTTGAAGACTTGAAGGTCGCGACGAAAACAGTTGCGATTGCGCTTGCCGATTTGCTTGGGCAAAAACCATAGGTGTTTCTATGCTTCGTTCCTTTGCCGGCTAGAGAAGGAACGAAGCCTGTAGTGGTCGTATCCCGCACTGGCACGGATAAAGGCCAAAGACGCATCGCGCTTTGGAAGCCAATCGCTAGCCTCAGTCTCCCCGATCGACCGGTATTCCAGGCGTCTCCCGCTTGAGTATTCAGCACGTCTTTAAAAACTCGAACATAATTCGCGGTGTCCTTATTTCGAGCTTCGCTACGCCGCCCGGCCGTCGCGAAGTGAGACGGGCCGAACCTCAATCTCGAATCAAACCACTATGAAAACATCCGAAGAGACAACGCATTCCTGGCTTTGGCTGGTCTTGCTCATTCCGTACATCGCCTTGCTCTGGCTGCCATTTTATAACGATACCCGCCCGTCTTTTGCAGGTTTCCCATTCTTCTACTGGTATCAGTTCCTTTGGGTACCGCTGACTTCGCTCATCATTTACATCGTGTATAGAGGTGTCAAATGAGCGATATCGTGCCGGTCAATCCGGTAGCCATGACGGTTTTCATCGCTTTCTTCCTGCTGGTGACGGTAGTGGGATTTTTCGCGGCGCGCTGGAAACGCGGCGACCTGACGCAACTGCATGAATGGGGTTTGGGCGGCCGCCAGTTCGGCACTGTAATTTCATGGTTCCTGGTAGGCGGCGATTTCTACACCGCCTATACCGTCATTGCCGTACCCGCCCTGGTCTATTCAGTGGGCGCATATGGTTTCTTCGCGCTGCCTTACACCATCATTGTTTATCCGTTTGTTTTTGCCGTCATGCCGAAGCTATGGAAGATCGCTCACGCGAAGAACCATATTACGGCAGCCGATTATGTGCAGGGCGAATATGGCGGCAAGTGGTTCCCGGCGGCCGTGGCGGTGACCGGCATTGTCGCGACCATGCCGTACATCGCCTTGCAACTGGTGGGCATGCAGGTCGTGATCAAGGGTTTGGGCGTGAGCGGCGAGTTGCCGCTGATTGTTGCGTTCGTGATCCTCGCGCTCTACACGTACACCAGCGGCTTGCGCGCGCCAGCCATGATCGCGTTCGTGAAGGACATCATGATTTATATCGTGGTGATCGCGGCGGTCTGGCTGATTCCATCGAAACTAGGCGGCTATGCGCACGTGTTCGATGCCGCCGACCAGTTCTTCAAAGCGAAGGGCGGTGCGACCGGCATCATCCTCAAGCCGACGCAATTCACCGCCTATGCATCGCTTGCGTTGGGTTCGGCGCTTGCCGCGTTCATGTATCCGCATACCATGACCGCGGTATTGTCGTCGTCGTCGGCTGCGACCGTGCGCAAGAACGCTATCTTCCTGCCCGCCTACACGCTGCTGCTCGGCCTGATTGCGTTACTCGGTTATATGGCGATTGCTGCAGGCATCAAGGTGCAATCCGCGTCCGACGTCGTGCCCGCGTTGTTCGGTCAGTTGTTCCCTTCGTGGTTCGTCGGCTTCGCGGCCGCGGCCATTGCGATCAGCGCGCTCGTGCCGGCGGCGATCATGTCGATCGGCGCAGCGAACCTGTTCACGCGTAACCTGTGGCCGCTGATGGCGCGTGACATCACGCCCGAGAAGGAAGCGAAGACAGCTAAGCTGGTGTCGCTCGTTGTGAAGTTCGGCGCGCTGCTGTTCATTGTGTTCCTGCCAACCCAATATGCAATCGATCTGCAATTGCTCGGCGGCGTGTGGATCCTGCAGATATTCCCGGCCATTGTGTTCTCGCTATACACACGTCGCCTGAACACGCCGGGCTTGTTCCTTGGCTGGCTGGCCGGGATCGTGCTCGGAACCGGCATGGCGATCGTACAGGGTTTGAAGCCGGTGTTCGCGCTGCATGTAGGGGGCGCGACGTATCCGCTGTATATCGGGCTGATTGCGCTGGCATTGAATATTGTGGTGGCGTTTGTTGTATCGACGCTCACGCCGAGCCGCGCACACGTTCAGCAGGCGACGTAAGAAGAGGGCAAGCGCGCCATCGCGCAGGTCGATGCGTCAAGATTTTTTGCGCGTCGGCCGAGCCATCTTTACGGCGCTGGCGCGCGTGGTTTGTGCTTTCCGTGTCGGGCCTGTAAGCTTCGGCGACGAGCACTCCGTGCTCGTCGCTCATCCCTGTGATTCGCAACACCTCCGCAACGCTTTCCTCCGTTTTCAATCCGATGCAACATTCAATCGTTTACTCCCCGCGCCGCCGTTCATTGCTGACGGCTGCTGCCATGCTCCCCTTTGTCGGCGCGTGTACGTCGTGGCGTGCGAGCGCCGCCAGCTCATTAGCCGAAGACCAGTTGAAACAACTGGAAAGCACTGCTGGAGGGCGCCTTGGCGTAGCTGCGCTGAATACCGCCGATGGCAAGCAGGTGAACTATCGCGCGAACGAGCGTTTCCCGCTTTGCAGCACGTTCAAACTAGTGCTGGTGTCCGCGGTTCTCGAACAAAGCGCGCTTCAAAAGGGCTTGCTTGAGCGCCGGATCCGCTACACGCAGAGCGAACTCCTGTCGTGGGCGCCCATCACCAAAAAACAGATCGCTACGGGCATGACCGTCGCGGAACTCTGCGCCGCCGCGCTGCAATATAGCGACAACACGGCAGCCAACCTGTTGATGAAACTGGTCGGCGGCCCGGAAACGGTGACTGCGTTCGCCCGCTCGATTGGCGATAACCAGTTCCACCTGGATCGCTGGGAGCCTGAATTGAATACGGCGATACCCGGCGATCCGCGCGACACATCCACACCGGCAGCGATGGCGCAAAGCCTGCAACGCGTAACACTAGGCGATGCGCTAGGCGCTTCGCAACGCGGGCAACTGCAAACATGGCTGCTAGGCAATACCACCGGCGCTGACAAAATCGCTGCCGCTTTGCCGGCGCATTGGGTGATCGGCGACAAGACCGGTTCGGGCGACTACGGTACGACGAATGATATCGGCGTGCTGTGGCCACCCGGAAAACCACCAGTTATCCTGACCATCTACCTGACTCAACACGAGCAGGACGCAAGGGCGCGTAATGACGCGGTGGTGTCGGCGGCGCGGATCGTCGTGGGCGTGCTTGCGTGAGGGGCGTCTGCCGCACCTCGTCCTGACCTTTCCCTGACCTTTCGATGACATCTTTGTCATCAAGCTTCCACACGTCTCCGGGCGCGCTAACATGACGCAAGGGGACGACGCTTAGGCGCCCGCCAGCCAAACGCCTGGCGGGCGCCTAAGCGTCGTCCTGAAACCCGGAGGCTCTCCATGATTTCCACGAAGCAAAATCCTGCCACGTTCCTGCGCTCACGCGGCGCGGCGCTGTTGGCAGCTATCGGCCTGGGCGTCGGTATCCTGTTCGCATCCATGCATCCGGCGCATTCTTCCGAAGCCGCGGTCGTCATTGCCCCGCCCGCGCTCGACGAACCCGCGAACGGCGCACACCAGGAAACCGCCGTGTTGGCAGGGGGCTGTTTTTGGGGCGTTCAAGGCGTGTTCCAGCACGTGAGCGGCGTGACGAAGGTTGTGTCGGGCTACTCTGGCGGTCAGCCCCAGACCGCGCAATATGAAACCGTCAGCGGGGGCCAGACAGGTCACGCTGAGTCCGTGCAGATCACTTATGACCCGACGAAAATCACCTACGGCAAGTTGCTGCAGATCTATTTCTCGGTCGCTCACGACCCGACGGAATTGAACCGGCAAGGCCCGGACAGCGGAACGCAATATCGTTCGGCAATCTTTCCGGCCAACGACATGCAAAAACGCATCGCGCAAAGCTATATCGCGCAACTCGACAAGGCGCATGTTTTCTCCTCGCCGATCGTGACGAAGACAGATCCGCTCAAGGGTTTTTATCCTGCCGAGTCTTATCACCAGAACTATTTGACGCTGCATCCGGATGCACCGTATATCGCGATCAACGACCTGCCGAAGGTCGAGAACCTGAAGCGCCTGTATCCGACGCTTTATCGCGACAAACCGGTGCTGCTGAGCGTGGCGTCGCAGTAATAGACAGGCACAGACCAAGCGGCGGACTTAAAATCCGCCGCCTGACACGGCTTGCGGGGTCGAGTCCGATCGCCGTTACCAGCGTCCATAAAGCTTCAGGAGAACGGATGCAATTCCTGGGAAAACAGCGGTGTTTTTTGCCACCGCAGTGAGTGCCGGGGAGCTGCATCTAGTACCGGCCGATCACCCAATCGACGTCACTACTCAGCCGTTGTCAATCAGCTTGTCGACGAGCTCGCGCCCCGCATGATAGGCCGCATCCAGCGCCTTGGCTTCAGTCTCAAAGACGTTGCCGAGTTCATAAAATTGCGTGCGTTGCCCGGCATGACGCAGGTCCGCGCCTGGTCGACATACGTACCCGTTGTAGTGGTAAGGGGTATCTGGCGTGGGAGGTCCGTATGCAAGGATCGGCAGCACCCAGATCTCAAAGCCTTTGTAATCTATTCTTTCCCACATGGAAACCTCCACCATCAGGAGCCGGCGTTAAAGAGTGAGCGCTAGACCGCTCCGCCCAGAACGCGAGCGACGAAGTGTCTACCCCATGCCTCGCCGTGAGCAATGGCGTCCGCCACCGTGACGTAGGGCTCGTGATTACCGGTCAATTCTCCAGAATCTTCCGCGTGCTTCGAACCTCGAACCGGCGTTCCATCATGGCGAGTCACGATCACGCGGACGTTAAAACCAATAATTTTTTCTGCGTCAGGCGGGTCGTATTTCGGCTCGACGTTTATGGTCAGAAGATAGTCGCCAACTTCAACGTCTTGATGCATGGCAGTCTCCCTGTTCGTCCAGGAATGTCATTATGATCGCGAACGCCTTCCTTACCGTGAGTTTGCGCACAGCGGCGGCGGACTTGAAAATCCGCCGCCGCTTTTGCCAAGACCAATACAGACTTACTGCGATGCCTGTGTGCTCTTGCGCAGCTTGGCAACATCAGCCGCCCCGACCGCGGGCGCACCGTTGTTCCATCCAGCGCGAATGAACGTGAGCACGTCGGCGATCTGCTGATCATTGAGCACCGGCGCGTACTTAGGCATTGGGTACGCGGCGGGAATGCCCTGTATCACGAGGTCGTGGGTACCGTTCAGCGTGACGTTGATCAACGACGACGCGTCCTTCTCCATCACGTTCGGATTGCCCGCCAACGGCGCGAGCAGTGGTGCGAACGCACGGCCATCCACACCGTGGCAATGCATGCAGTACGCGGTATACACCTTTGCGCCCGCGTCATTGGCCGGATGTTGAAGCAGCGACGCGGTAGCTTTCGGATCATAGGCATAGGCCGGTGCGTTTGTCCCCCCCGCCGCCGGCAACGACTTCAGATACGCCGACATGGCCGCCAGATCCTGATCGTTCATACCCTGTGTACTGTGGTTGATCACATCCGTCATGGACCCGAACGCCGACGCGTGCGCGTTCGCTCCGGTCTTCAGGAATGTGGTCAGGTCAGCATCCGACCAGCGGCCCAGTCCGACGTTCTGCTCGCCCGTCAGGTTGGACGCAAACCAGCCGTCGAGCACACCGCCCGTGAGCCACGCGTTGCCGCTTTCATCGAGAGCTTTTTCCTGGAACGCAATACCGCGAGGCGTGTGGCATGCGCTGCAATGGCCCAGGCCCTGGATCAGGTAGGCACCGCGATTCCACGCTACATCCTTACCGTCCTTGTCGCGATAAACACCTTTGTCGAGGAACACCATGTTCCAGAACTTGAGCGGCCAGCGCATGTTCAGCGGGAACGGAATATCGGATGGTCGGTTCGCCTGGTTCACCGGTGCAACCCCCTTCATGAAGTACGCATAGAGCGCCTTCACGTCGTCGTCGCGGACCTTTACATAGGATGTATAGGGCATTGCCGGATAGAGGTTGTGACCGTCCTTCGCCACGCCCTGGCGCAACGCTTTTTCGAAGTCTTCCTCGCTCCATTTACCAATACCTGTATCGGGGTCGGGCGTGATGTTGGTCGTGTAGATCTTGCCCATGGGTGTGGTCATCGGCAGGCCGCCGGCGAACGGCTTGCCCTTGGGCGCGGAATGACAGGCCACGCAATCGCCCACCTTCGCGAGATAGGCGCCACGCGTAACCAGCGGGTCGTCGTTCGCAGCAGCATGTGCCAGCAGGGGCAGGCTGAGCGTGAGCGCAACAGAGGCAACAAGATGTTTGATCATTATGTGTGCCCTCATGCGCTTTGCAGTTGACGGCCGACGGGCAACTGCCGCAAGCGCTTGCCGGTAGCGGCAAAAATCGCGTTGGTCAGCGCGGGCGCGAGTGCTGCTGTACCCGGTTCGCCGATGCCTCCGGGCGCCTCACCGCTCTTCACGATATGCACCTCGATAGGCGGCGTCTGATCAATCCGCAGCATCCGGTAATCCGTGAAGTTGGATTGTTCGACGCGGCCGTCCTTGATCGTGATCTCGCTATAAAGCGCTGCCGTGATGCCGAAGATAATGCCTCCCTGGATCTGCGCCTCGATGGTGTTCGGGTTGACCACCACGCCGCAATCCACCGCGCAGACCACGCGATTCACGGCCACTTCGCCGTCGCCGTTCACGGTCACATCCACCACCATGCCGAAGAAGCTGCCGAACGCGTGCATCACCGATACCCCGCGCCCCTGACCCTTCGGAGGCGTGTTGCCCCAGCCGGCTTCACGGGCGGCGACGTCGAGCACGTTCTGCGCGCGGGGTGTCTTGCCAAGCAGGTCGTGGCGATATTTCACCGGATCGACTTTCGCTTGCGCGGCCAGTTCGTCCATGAAGCTCTCGACCACGAAGGTGCCACGGGTCGGTCCCACGCCGCGCCAGAACGCGGTAGGCACGTCCATGGGTTCCTGGCGCACATAGTCGATGAACTGGTTCGGGAGGTCGTAGGGAAGGTCGGCCGAAACTTCCACTGCATCCGGATCAAGGCCGTTCTTGAATGCCGGCGGAGCGAATCGGGCCATCACGGACGACCCCACTATGCGATGTTGCCACGCGACCGGCTTGCCATTCGCATCGAGGCCGGCGGAGATGACGTCGTAGTAATACGGGCGATACATGTCGTGCTGGACATCCTCCTCGCGCGTCCACGTGACCTTCACTGGCGTGCCGACCTGCTTGCCGACCTTCAGCGCCTGGCCGATGAAATCGGTTTCCAGCCGGCGTCCGAAGCCGCCGCCGAGCAAGTGGTTGTGCACGGTGATCTTGTCGGCGGTGAGGCCGGTGATCTTCACGGCCGTATCGACCGCACGCGTGGGGACTTGCGTGCCGACCCAGATATCGCAGCCATCGCTACGTACGGACACGGTGCAGTTCACCGGCTCCATGGTGGCGTGCGCGAGGAAGGGTTGCTGGTACACGGCGTCAACGCGCGTCTTGGCATCATTGAAGCCTTTCTTGACGTCGCCATCCTTGCGCGCCACGGCACCATCGCGCTTCGATGCATCGGCGAGTTGCTGGACTACCTTGGCCGTGGAAAAGTCCGCGCCGCGGCCTTCGTTCCATGTGATATCGAGCGCTGCCGCGCCGCGCTTGGCTGCCCACGTATGGTCGCCGATCACGGCCACGCCGTTGTCGAGCCGGATCACCTGGCGAACGCCGGGGATCTTCTTCGCGTTCGTGTCGTCGACGGAGGCAAGCGACCCGCCGAATACCGGGCTATTCACGATGGCGGCATAGACCATACCGGGCACGCGGACATCGAGCCCGAACATGGCCGTACCGTTCACCTTTTCGGGAGAGTCGAGACGCTTGGCAGCGGTCCCGATCAGCTTGAAATCCTTCGGGTCTTTGAGCGGCACGTTCTGCGGCGCGGGCAGTTTTGCGGCGGCATCGACGAGTTGTCCGTAACCGATACGGCGATTGCTCGCGGCATGCACCACTTCGCCTTTCTCCGCGTGGCACGACGCCGGGTCGACCTGCCATTGCTGCGCCGCCGCGGAAATGAGCATCACGCGGGCGGTTGCCCCGGCCTTTCGCATGGGCTCCCAGGCATAGCGGATCGATGTCGATCCACCGGTCAACTGGCCGCCCAGCAGCGGGTCCATGAAGAGCTTTTCGTTAGGCGGTGCGTGATCGATCACCACGCTATCCAGCGGCACTTCCAGTTCTTCCGCGATCAGCATGGGGATGGACGTATAGATTCCCTGGCCCATCTCGACCTTGGGAATCACTAGCGTCACCTTGCCCGTTGCGTCGATCTGAACAAACGCGTTGGGTTCGAATACACCGCCTTGCGGCGCTTCATTGCCGTCGCCGCCGATCACCGACTTGCCCGAGGGTGCTTCGCCCTGGCTTGCCGCGGGCAGGCTGAAACCCAGCATCAAACCGCCGCCAACGGCTGCGCCGACTGATATTCCCAGCTTTAAAAACGTGCGCCGATTCAGGCCGTCGGGTGCGCGGCGGTTCTGTGCTTCGAGTAATCCTCGCGACATGTCACGCCCCCTTGGCGGCGTGCTTGACCGCGGCACGGATACGGTTGTACGTACCGCAGCGGCAGATGTTGCCCGCCATTGCAGCGTCGATATCGGCGTCCGAGGGGTTGGGGTTCGAGGCGATCAGCGACGCGGCCGACATCACCTGACCCGACTGACAGTACCCGCACTGCACAACATCGAGCGCGAGCCATGCGTCCTGCACTTTCTTGCCTGCGGGCGTGGTGCTGACGGCTTCGATGGTCGTGACCTTGCGCTCGCCTACGGCTGCGATGGGCAGCACGCAGGAGCGCACTGCCTGACCGTCGAGATGCACGGTGCACGCGCCGCATTGCGCGATACCGCAGCCGAATTTGGTGCCCGTGAGACCGACCAGGTCGCGCAACACCCAGAGAAGCGGCATGTCTGGCGGGGCGTCGATGGTGTGAGATTCGCCGTTTATGGAAAGGGTCGTCATCTGCAACTCCAGTTGTCGTGGGGGGATTTTTATAGTCCTTCTTAATCGCAAACCTTATACAAGATTACGACGATTCGTGCTGAATTGCCTATAACCCTTAGCTGCGCCTGACCGATGCCGTCTTGTACCGGCTGAGAAAAGATCGCGGAATAAATAGTTGCGGAAGGGGGCGGTGCAGGCATTGATGTCTTTCACGGCAGTTCTTCGAGATGAATCGCTATACCTTCCAATTTCATTACGGTTCCGCGTGCTCGCTGCATGGCTGCCGCTGCGGTCTCCATTGCCGCCGTTGCGTTGGAATCGCTTGAGTTGTTCATGATGAACCCGGCTGGTTCGGCGATCGTCAACGCGATCGGGCAGATCCGTCAGATAGTCGTGCCGGGTACCGGTCATGCCGCCGACAAACGGCGATCTCCGGTGATTGCGTCGCAAGTGTCGGGCAAGCCGGGCGCGCCGGTTCAGAGGCAAGCGCTCCAAGCGTTCTCGTTTTGCTCGAAGCAATTTATGCGGCCGCCGGAGTTAATGCTCCGGCTTTTTTGTTGGTGCCGCTATGTTTGTCTTAAGTGCCAGCGGTGTCGTGCAGGCATGCGTCTATTTATTTTTGACGGTTCAGGAATAAGTCTGGGGGGAAATGGGTTAGCCCTTGTACCAACCCGTTAAACACTGGAGTCGAAAATGAAGAAACTTGCTTGGCTTACCTTGTCCGCCGCCGTCCTCGTTTCCTCGAGCGCTTTCGCGCAAGGACTGACCCGTTCCGAAGTGCGACAGCAACTGGTGGAAGCAGAGCAAAATGGTTCGGAGTACGTGTCGAATGCATCGTATCCGGATATCAGCCCAGTGTTTCAGGACCAGGCCGCGAATCAACGGAAAGATACGAGCGCGTATGGCGGTGTAGCCGCTGGCTCGAACGCGAGTGCGCCGCGTGCCACACTGAATGGCACGCAAAGTCCTGAAACCTGTGTCGGTCCTGTCAGCTTCTGCAATATCTATGCAGGATCGTGAACAGGGTGCGGCGGGCTGTTGGCTGTCGCGTGAATGCCAAGCGCCATTGCCGGGAAGAAATGGCCTATACCTGACCACGCCGGCAAGCCATGCATGATTCAGCGTGGGAAGCACGGCGCAGAACGCTTCATCGTCTGCGCCATGCTGGTTTGATCAGACCGGCATCTTGCGGAACGCGATCGCAAAGCGGTTCCAACTGTTGATCTGCGACACCACCAGCGTCAGGTCCACGATTTCTTCTTCAGTGAAATGCGGCTGCACGGCTTCCCAGACGGCATCGGGCACATGGTCGTTCGAGACCAGCGTGAGCGCTTCGGTCCATTCCAGCGCCGCGCGTTCGCGGTCCGTGAAGAACGGCGTCTCACGCCATACCACCACGGCAGCCAGCCGGCGCTCCGTCTCACCGCCCTTGCGGGCATCGGTCGTGTGCATGTCGACACAGAATGCACAGCCATTGATCTGCGATGCACGCAGGCGGACCAGTTCCGCCAGCGACTTTTCCAGCGATGACTTACCGATGTACTCTTCCACTGCAACCAGAGTCTTGATGGCGGATGGCTTGGCTTTGTAGAAATCCAGACGAGTTTGCATGGGTGGCTCCTTTGATTTAAATGATGCGCGATGCAGCGCGGCATGAGTAAGGTTAGACGGTTGACTGGACCTTATAAATAGCCGATTTCGCCTAATTTCAGGTAACCAGCGTCAAAGCCTCCAGACTTAGTTGCCTTATGCGGGCCAGCCGAGAGCAGGAGGCGGGCTTGTCCATCAGCCAGCCATCCGCGCCCTAGCAAAACGCTTAAAGAAAAAGCCGGAACCCGCGAAATAGTGCGGGTTCCTTGATGTGGATCATTGAACGTTCAAGCTCACTATTTCGACATGTTGAATCATCTCAATAATGATTAATAATGCGTGAAATCATGTGAATCTTAGCGCTCGGCAAATTGGCTTAAGTGCTTTAAGCTCACCTACCAGAGCAGTCGCGTGGTTATAAAAAATTAGCTGTAGCGAAATACTGCAGACACAAAAACCCGATCGAGGGATACAACGGTGGGCATACGCAGCGTCGTCTTAACACTAGTGCTGCTCGCAAGTTCCAGCCTGCATGCATTCGCCGCTGGCGAGGCGCCGGCCGAGAAGGCGCCCGACACCATGCAGGCGCGCGTGCTTGGTTGTGCGGCGTGCCATGGCGCGCAGGGTGAAGGCACGAGCAACGACTATTACCCCCGGCTCTCAGGCAAGCCTGCCGGTTATCTTTACAACCAATTGCTCGCCTTTAGAGACGGTCGTCGCAAGTACCCGCCAATGAATTATTTGTTGGCCTATCTTCCCGACCCGTACCTGATGAAAATTGCGGAGTACTTCGCCGCCGAGCATCCGCCATTTCCCGCGCCTGCGCCTGTGACTGCCGATACCGCGACGCTGGCGCTAGGCAAGACCCTGGTAAATAGCGGTGCTGCGTCACGCAAGATTCCCGCATGCGTTGCGTGTCACGGTGCAGCACTCACCGGCATGGAGCCGGCCATTCCGGGCTTGCTGGGCCTGCACTCCGACTACATCAGCGCGCAGTTGGGCGCATGGCGTTACGGCACGCGCACCACGCTCGCTCCCGATTGCATGCATGACGTCGCCACGAAACTAGCCGACCGGGACATCACGGCTATAGCGGCGTATCTGGCTTCGTTGCCCGCTCCGGAAAATCCGGCGCCTGCGGCGGCAGGGTCACTCAAGATGCCGCTCGCTTGCGGCACTGTTCCTAATCAATAGGCGAGGAAATAGACGTGTTCAGTTTCCGTGCCCTAATGCTTGTTTGCGCTTGCGTCGTGACGTTGAATGCACGAGCCGCCGATCCCACTGTGATTGCTCGCGGTGAGTATCTCGCTCGCGCCGGTGATTGCATTGCGTGCCATACAGTACCCTCCGGCAAACTATTCGGTGGTGGACGCGCGATGGAAACGCCGTTCGGCACGCTCTATACGCCGAACATTTCATCGGACAAAGAGACCGGTATTGGCAAGTGGACCTCGGCTGAGTTCTACACCATGATGCATACCGGCAAGGCGCGCGACGGCGAGCTGCTTTATCCGGCCATGCCGTTTGCTTCCTACACCAAGGTCACGCGGGACGACTCCGACGCGATATACGCGTACCTGTTGTCCACGCCGCCCATTCATCAGCCTAATCGTGCGCATGAATTGCGGTTTCCGTTCAACCAGCGCTCATTGCTGTACGGATGGCGCATGCTGTACATGAAGCCCGGCGAATACCAGCCGGATACCACGCAATCGGTGGAATGGAATCGCGGCGCTTATCTGGTCGAAGGGCTTGGCCATTGCACGATGTGCCATACCGCGATCAATGCACTGGGCGGCAATTCACCCTCCAAGCGTTTCGAAGGCGGGTTGATCCCGGTGCAGAACTGGTATGCGCCTTCGCTGACATCGAATAAGGAAGCGGGGCTGGGCGACTGGAGCATCGAGGACATATCGGACCTGCTGCAGTCGGGCGTGTCGAATCGTGGGGCAGTGTATGGGCCCATGGCCGAGGTCGTGTATGACAGCTTCCAGTATCTGACGGATCAGGACATTCGCGCGGTGGCTGTCTATCTGAAGACGCTGCCGGCGCGTGCGGGCGAAAAGCCCGTGCCTCCAACCGCCGCGGTCGCGGAACAACAGACCAGCCTTTCGCCGCTGGGGAAAAAGATCTACGACGCCCAATGCGCGCTGTGCCATGCGTCGCAAGGGCAGGGCAGGCTGCCGCATTTCCCGCCTCTGGCGAACAATCAGTCGATCCAGATGACGTCATCGGTGAATCCGATTCGCATGGTGCTGAACGGTGGATATGCGCCGGGCACGAAGAAGAACCCAATGCCCTACGGCATGCCGCCGTTCGCCCAGTCGCTTTCCGATGTCGAGGTCGCGGCGGTCGTTACCTATATCCGCACGGCCTGGGGAAATCACGGCACACCGGTGAGCGTCAAGGAAGTCAACACGTTGCGCTCAGCCCCACTTTATTGAGGACGTCATGACTGATTCCGAGAAAGAAGATGCCGCCGTCGATGAGATCGTGCGAGACGGCCCGCACGGCGCCATTGCTTTGGCTGGCGCTGCAACGGCCATTGTGATCGGCTTGTGGTTTGCGTTTTATTTCCTGGTCTTCTTACCCCGCGGCGTTATCCAATGAGCACTGAACACCCGTCGCATGCGTCTGCCGACGTTGCCGCGCGCATCGAGCGCAAGTGGGCGCTTCTTGTCGTCATCATCCTCTGCGTGCTGGTCGCCATGACGATTTTCACCGGCCTGCATTGGGCCATGATGCCGCCATCCAGAGTGGAGACCGTGCGGCCTGAAACGCTCAATGTAAGCGGCGAATTCATTGAAAGCAACCTGGGCAGCGCGGTTGAAGCGGATGGCTCGGTCACTGTGCGAATTGTCGCGCAGCAGTACTCGTTCACGCCGCAATGCCTGCTGATTCCAACTGATACGCCCATCACTTTTCGCGCCACCAGCGCGGACGTCATACATGGATTCCTGATTACGAACACGAATATCAATTCGATGCTCGAGCCTGGTTATATCTCCACCTTCAAGAGTACCTTCACTCAACCCGGCGAGCATCTGATGCCATGCCATGAGTTCTGCGGCACGGGACATCAGGGCATGTGGGCTCACGTGAAGGTGATCGATAAAACGGCTTTCCTCAAGATGGCAAACGCTAACGGTTCGCGGAGACTCAGCTGTGTTAAATAGCAAGCGACTCGTTCTCGCGCATTTCTGGCTTGGTTTCATCAGCTTCGGCGGCGCGTTGCTGCTCGGCGCGTGGCAAATGTGGGTGCGCAGCCCGTTGCATCCGTGGCTGAAGAATCCGGAACTCTACTATCGCTCGGTCACGGCGCATGGCTCGGCCATGGCCTACGTGTTTCCCACGTTGATCGCAATGGGTTTTGGTTACGCGGTCACCGAACTGGCGTTGAAGAAGCCGCTGGTCGGAGCGCGCTGGGCGTGGGCCGGTTTCATCCTAGTGGCCGTGGGTACGGTCACCGCGATGGTCCCCGTCGCCATGGGCCTCGCCTCGGTCCTCTACACCTTCTATCCGCCGATGATCGGCAACGCGTTCTACTACATCGGCATCGTGCTGGTGGTGGTCGGTTCGTGGATCTGGGTCGCGCTGATGTCGATCAACCTTGCCGTGTGGAAGCGCGAGCATAAGGGCGTGCCGGTCCCTCTGGCCATGTTCGCCACCCTGGCCGGGGCCTATTTATGGGGCTGGACAGCGGTCGGTGCGGCTATCGAGATCCTGTTCCAGATCCTGCCTGTGGCGCTTGGCTTCAAGACGACGATCGACGCCGGCCTGGCCCGCGTGTTCTTCTCGTGGTCGCTTCACGCGATCGTCTACTTCTGGCTGATGCCCGCTTACATAGCGTATTACACGATCCTGCCGCGCGCGATCGGCGGCCGTTTGTACAGCGATTCGATGGCGCGCGTCTCGTTCATCCTGTTCCTGGTGGTGTCGATGCCGATCGGCATCCACCATCTGTTCGCCGATCCGCAAGTGGGTTCGGGTTTCAAGTTCATGCATTCGGTATTCACGGCGCTGGTCGCGGTACCGACCATGCTGACGGTGTTCACCATCTGCGCATCGGTTGAAATAGCGGCGCGTTTGCGCGGCGGCCGTGGCAGTTTTGGCTGGATCAAGGCGTTGCCCTGGGAAAATCCGTTGATGCTTGCGCTCGCATTTTCGTTCGTGATGCTTGGCTTTGGCGGGGCGGGTGGCATCATCAACATGAGCTACCAGCTCGACTCGACCATTCACAATACGCAATGGGTCACCGGTCACTTCCATCTGATCTTCGGCGGGGCGATCGTCATCATGTATTTCGCGATCGCCTATGATCTCTGGCCGCATCTCACTGGCCGCGCGATGACGCACTTGAAGCTGATGCGCCAGCAGTTGTGGCTGTGGTTCATCGGCATGATCGTGTTGACGTTCCCGTGGCATTTCGCGGGCATTCTCGGCATGCCGCGGCGCATGGCCTTCTTCGATTACACCGACCCGGAGATCGCTGCACAGGCAGTATCGGTGATCATCTCGACTATTGGCGGCTTGATCCTGGTTGTCTCGGCAGTGATGTTTTTCATCGTGCTGATTCGCAACCATCGTGGACCGCGCACTGTGGTTCCAGAGTACACGTTCAGCACGGCGGTGCATGAATCGAAGACCATTCCGGTCGCGTTGAACAGCTTTGGCCTGTGGCTTGCGCTGATGATCGGCCTGACGCTCTTTAACTACGGTTATCCGGTCGCGTCGCTGTTGTTCCGCTCCGATACGTCCGTCCCCGCGATTCTGATTGGAGGGCCGCAGCGATGAGCGAAGAACGCCTGTTCTCGTTACGCAACCGGTGGTTCACGGTTAGCGTTGGCGGCATGCTCGCGCTGGTCGTATTCTCGGCGGCGGTGGGTTTCATATGGTTGCCTTCGGCGCAAAGCGATCAGCCGTTCCAGGGAGTGTGGAATGCTATCTGCAGTGCGGCGGGCGTGCCGCAACAATGGTTGCGCGCTTCGTCGGCCACGCCGGTGCCGCTGGTGCAAACCAGCACGGTCGCCATGACACCGGAGTTGCTGGGAGAGCCCAGCAGCACGTCGATTGGCCGCGGCGCGACCTTGTCCATGCGTTGCACCATGTGTCACGGTGTACGGGGCATGAGCGATGCCAACTCGCCGAATCTTGCGGGACAGTATTCTTCTGTGATCTACAAGCAGTTGCTCGACTTTCAGTCCGGCGCGCGCCGTAATGCGGTGATGTCGCCCATGGTCTCGAACCTGAGTGATCAGGACATGCGCGATCTCTCCGCTTATTACGCGTATTTGCCGAGACCGGTGGCGCTTCGCTCCGATGCGGCGCCGGTCGTGGCCGTGCCGGATATTGTGTCCAATGGTGCGCCGATGCGAAACATTGCTTCTTGCGCGTCGTGTCATGGCGGTATTGATCATAAGGCGGGGAGCCCGTGGCTTGAGGGGATGCCGGCGGCGTACACCCGGGCACAGTTGCAGGCGTTCGCGAACGACACACGTCATAACGATATTAACGAGCAGATGCGCAATGTTGCGCGGAATATGACGCCGGGGGAAATCGATGCAGCAGCGGCATACTATGCTGGGGCGCAACCCTGAGATTGGTTTTTTTGCTCGCGCCGGTGGACGGGTTTTCTGGGGGGCCTATGCTCGGGTGGTCGGTTCCGGGGTTAGTGGTCTGGGTCAATGCCAGGGTGCCAGGTTCCAGGGTTAGCGGTCGGGGTTGATGCCGGGTTGCTGCTTTCGGCCGTGGTGGCGTGCAAGAGTCGGATTTTCTCTTTATCACTATTAGCCACTGTGCGTGGCGGCACGTCATTTCTTTGTCCAAAGCGACAAAGAAACGAAGCAAAGAAAACGCTTTCAACCACGCTACCCTAAGTGTCCACAGCGTGCAGTTTCTATTCATAGGTGCCCCAAAAGCACGGTGCTCGCCAGAGCCACGGATGTGTGAACCCCTCTTTCTCCGAACACCGATACCCACACGCTTCGCCACCAGTGATTGAACCTGCCCAAGGGGCTCCCCGCGCTATCCGCGGACACCAACCACCAACTATGTGCGCACCTCGAACCACGTCGCTAACCCACCGAGAAACGAGGCCGCAAAGATGCGGGCGGCCGTTACCGACGAAGATAGTGGTACAGAACGCGCAGCCAATTCACAAAAACTGAAGCAGTAACCACAAACACGCATGAAGCTATGACCTATGAATACGGGCACACAGACCAGGTAGCTAACCCGCGAAGAAGCGCAGCCGTAAATACCCGTAAGGCCGTGAGGGTTCCTTAGCAATGGTGCTTGCCCGAGAGCGTACGGGGCGAAGCGTGTTCGTGTCAGGATTCGCGAGAAGGAGGGGTTCAAACATCCTTCGCTCTGGCGAGCACCGTGCTTTTGGGGCACCTATGAATAGAAACTGCACGCTGTGGACACTTAGGGTAGCGTGTTTTAAAAGCGTTTTCTTTGCTTCGTTTCTTTGTCGCTTTGGACAAAGAAATGACGTGCCGCCACGCACAGTGGCTAATAGTGATAAAGAGAAAATCCAACTCTTGCAGACCACTAACACCGAAAGCAGCAACCCGGCATAAACCCCGACCACTACCGCCAGAACCGACCACCCCGGCATAGACCCCGACCACTAACCCCAGACCCCCCCATTAACAACGACGCCCTACATCACCTTCGACAAACGCACCCTGAGCTTCTTCATAGCAATATCGATGTCGTTCGACTCAATCCCGCCATAGCCAAATATCAGCCCTTCCTGCGCTGGCCGATTCATGTAGAACCCCGAAATGCCATACAAGCCAATAGACGGATCGAGAGCGCCACCGGTCAGCTGCTTCTCCCTCAACGATCCCTTCAACCGCGCACTCATATGAATTCCCGCTGCGGGAATCCGTGGCTCAAACCACTCGGCAAGCTCATTTTGCAGAAACGAAACAAGCGTTCTCCGACGATCTTCATAGTGCTTATGCATACGTCGCAGATGCTTGGCGAAGTCGCCATCGAGCATGAACTTAGCCAGCGCCGCTTGCGTCAGTGAGCACGTATGCCAGTCGCTTATCTGCTTGGCTTTTTGTATGGCTTCATTCAGCGACGCCGGCGGCACGACATACCCCACCCGCAACTCGGGAAAGATCGTCTTTGAGAACGTGCCGACATAAGCCGCCAGACCCGCTCGATCAAGACTCTTGAGCGGTTCCATCGGCCGGCCCTCGAAGCGGAACTCGCCATCGTAGTCATCCTCAATGATGACCGCGCCCTGGCGCTGCGCCCACTCAAGTAACGCCACGCGACGCTCAAGACTCATCGGCATGCCGAGTGGAAACTGATGCGACGGGGTCACATAGACAAGCCGTGCTTTCTTGGGCAATTGCTCGACGATCAAACCCTGCTCGTCAACAGCCACGCCGATTATCTTGGCGCCGGCCGCTGCAAACGCCGCACGCGCGGGCGGATATCCCGGTTCCTCAACCGCGACCACATCGCCGGGACGCAGCACTACACGTGCGATCAGATCGATTGCCTGCTGCGCACCGTGCGTGACAATCACGTCCTGCCAGTTGCTTGCCACGGCCCGGCTGAACGCCAGATAACGCGACACAGCGAGGCGCAATTCCTGTTCGCCGGCGGGGTCGTGATATTGCCCACGCCCGCGTGCCTGCAATCGCACTGCATGATTGATGCAGCGACGCCAGGTGTCGAAGGGGAACAGGCGCTTGTCAGTCACGCCGCCTAAAAAATCAAACGGGTAAGGAACGTCGTGCCTGGGCATCGAAAGCTGAACGGGCATCGATGACCAGATCGCTTGCGTCCTTGCCTGATGCTTCATTGCGTCGGCAGGATGCGTTGGAACGCGGATCAATCCCTCAGCCACAAACGTGCCGTCGCCGGGACGCGAACGAAGATACCCTTCGATAGTGAGACGTTCGAAGACATCGAGCGTGGTCTTGCGCGAGACGCCAAGTTGCGTGGCGAGATCACGCGTGGAGGGCAGGCGTTCGCCCGCCGCCAACCTTCCCTCGACAATCCCGCTGCGCAACTGCCGGTAGATCTGTCCGCTCAGGTCGTCGCGGCCGCGAATGGTCACGTGGATTTCCATCGCAACGGTATCCTCGATTGGGGTTGATTCGCGGATTTTGGCATACCAGTAAGTCGAGCGGTTTTCGGTATCACGCTAACATGCTGTAAAGTTAGCAAAAACAACGATATGAGCTAAACTGAATTCACCTCGGATGGGCAGAATATGGCAAAAACCCGCATTTAACCGCGATATCGTTCAATTGACACGATAATTGACACGATCAAAAAACGTAGTCAAAATAACGTTAATAAAACCTAGACGCAATCACCCGCACGCCGGCTCAGCGAGTTTTTGCTTGCTCGTTCAGGCAGTACCTGAGGATTCGAGTGATGGAGACGTATTACCTTGCCATCGACGTTGGCACTGGCAGCGCGCGCGCCGCCCTGGTCAATTCGCATGGCGTCATAGTGAGCATTGCGGCGCGCGAACACGAGCAGATCGTGCCGCGCTACGGCTGGTCCGAGCAGCGCCCGACCGACTGGTGGCAAGGCGTAGCCGGGGCCATCCGCGAGGTCTTGAACAGCACGCCCCATGCCGCCGAAAACATCGCGGCCATCTGCGCGTGCGGCCAGATGCACGGCACGGTTCTTATCGACGCAGACGGTCAGCTCACCCGCGAAACCGCACCGCTCTGGAACGACAAACGCACGCTTGCGCAAGTGGCTGCCTTTCGCGCGAGCCACGCCGCTGCATCGTATCTGCCATTGACGGCCAATCCGGCAACACCCGCATGGCCCGGCTTCAAACTGCAATGGCTCAAGCAGAACGAGTCCGATGCATACGAACGTGCGGCAACGGTGTTCATGCCGAAGGACTACATCAACTTCCGGCTGACCGGCGAGCGCGCCTGGGACTGGAGCGACGCCTCCACGAGCTTCCTGATGGACCCTGAAACACGCTCCTGGTCCCAGCCCATGCTCGACACACTCGGTCTCGACGGCAGCAAGCTCCCGCCCATCCGCTCGCCGCAGGAAATACTCGGCACGGTCACCTCCGAAGCGGCTCAGGCAACTGGCCTGCGCGAAGGTACGCCGGTGCTTGTGGGCGGCGCGGACTATCCGCTTTCCATGCTGGGCTCCGGCGTGTACGGACCCGGTCTCGGCTCGGATATCACCGGCACGTCGTCGATCATCACGGTGATCGCGGACACCCCCATGCTGCACCCGGAAGTCTCGAACATGATCTCGGCGGAAGGGCTCTGGGGACGCTTCATGCTGCTCGATTCGGGTGGCGATGCAGTGCGCTGGGCACGTCGTGCATTCCACGAAAATACCCTGAGCTATGAGGCCGTTGCACAGAAAGCTGCCGATGCCCCCGTCGGTTCCGAGGGCCTCTTCTTCCTGCCTTACCTGAGCGGTGAAAGGCTCGGCGAACATTCGAATTCGCGCGCCCAGTTCTTCGGTATCGCGGCCAAGCATGGCACGGCGCATCTGCATCGCGCGGTATTGGAAGGGGTCGCGTTCGGCGTGCGGCGGCACATTGGCGTGATCGAATCAGCGGGCGTGCACATGGAGCGGCTGGTCGCGGCAAGCGGCGGCGCCAAGGCTGCTCTCTGGCTGGAGATCAAGGCAAGCATGTATCGCACGCCGATCCTCGTGCCGGCTCAACTCGAATGCGGTGTGATCGGCTGCGCCATTCTTGCGGCGACCGCACACGGCCAGTTCGCGCGTCTGGGCGATGCAGTCGCGGCCTTCGTTCAGTTCGAACGCGAGGTCTTGCCGGACCCGCGGGCAAGCGACACCTACGATCGGATGATGCCGATCTTCGAGCGGCTCTATGTGAGCTCGCAACAGTTCTACGACGACCTGGATCGTCTCGCCGAGGCTCATGCATGACGCAAGTAATCAAAGCTGTCCTGTGGGACATGGACGGCACGCTCGCTGACAGTGAAGCGCTGCATCTGAGCACACTGGTCGCCGTGTTGACCCATCATGGAATAGACGCGGGCGACGACCTGCATGCATCGATATTCGGCAAGACAGGACGCGAAGTGCACGCGTACTGCTGCGAACGTTTTGGAATCAATTTCGACTACGGCCAATGGTCGATGGCAAGGGCGCGGCACTATCTGTCCGAAGCCCCGAAGATGCAGCCGCGACCCGGCGCGCTCAGTGTCTATCACGCCGTGCACGCAGCGGGAACGCGGCAAGCAATTGTGTCGAACTCATCGCGCATGTTGCTTGAAGCGGGACTCCGCGCGCTCGACCTGCAGGATCCGCAACTGATCTCCATCAGCGCTAACGACGTACGCGCCGGCAAGCCCGACCCCGAGCCGTATCAGCGCGCGGCGTGGCTGCTGCGCGTGACTCCTGAGGAAGCGATCGTGGTGGAAGACAGCCCGACCGGCGCCCGCGCGGCTATCGCGGCCGGCATGCGGGTGCTCGCGTGGCCCGAGCATGAAAGCGCTGCCGGCACGTTTCCCGATGGCGTGCGCATTGTGCGCGCCGAACACGAACTCGCCGATGCGCTCGGCGTTCAACTCACTCCTTTTCCCTGAACCCATCATGCTCCGAACCAGCATCTTCCCCTCGCGATACGTCCAGGGCGCGGGCGCGCTCGATTCACTCGACGCGGAACTCGCGCGCCTGGGCACGCACGCGGCGTGTCTCGTCGACAGTAACGTTGCCGCTTTGCTTGAACCCGCGTTATCGAAGGCTGAACGCGTGAAGCTCGCCGTGCGTAGCGTCGATGCCGCGTGCACCGAACGCTCCGTCTCCGCCGCGGCTGCGTGGATTCGCGAGAGCGGGGCCGACATCGTGGTCTCGTTCGGCGGTGGCAAGGTGGTCGATACGGGTCGCGCCGCCGCTGACGACCTGCGTTTGCCGTTCGTGTGCGTACCGACCATTGCTGCATCGGACGCGCCGTGTTCTGCGCTTGCCGTGATCTACGACGAGGAGGGCCGGGTGGTGCGCGACCGCTTTGTCCGTCGCAATCCGGATCTCGTGCTGCTCGATACCAGCCTGATCGTGCGCGCGCCCGTGCGTTTTTTTATCGCAGGCATTGGGGACGCGCTCGCTACTTTCTACGAAGCCGATGCGTGCCGCCGCGCCTATGCAAAAAATCTTTGTGGCGGTCGCGGCACGGCGCTGGCTTTCGAGGCAGCGAAGTTATGTCGCGATACCTTGTTCGCGCATGCCGTGCAGGCGGTGGATGATTGCCGCGCACAGATCGTCACGCCGGACTTCGACGCTACGCTGGAAGCGACCGTGCTGCTTTCGGGCATCGGCTTCGAGTCGGGTGGCGTGGCCGCGGCGCACGCCATTCATCACGGTCTCGCAGACCTGCCTTCGTCGCATGGCTTGCTGCACGGCGAGAAGGTCGCTATCGGCGTGCTGGCGTCGCTGTTTTTATCGGCGGTGCCTGACGACGAACGGGCTCGCGTGTTTCGTTTCTGCCGTGCTGTCGGCCTGCCCACACGTCTCGCGCAGATCAACGTGGACGTCAGCGACGAAGCGGCGCTTGAGACCGTGGCGAAGCGTGCATGCCGGGCGGGAGAAATCATCCACAACGAGCCGTATCCCCTCGATGCACCATTGGTGGTCGCAGCGTTGAAGGCGATGGACCGATACGCAGCACGATCCGATAACCAAATTTAAAAGCGAGACAACATCATGACAGGCGAACTCAAAGGTGCGGAAACAGCCGCGTTCCGTCCCGGCCTCTTCGACGGCAAGACGGTCCTCGTATCGGGCGCAACCAGCGGCATTGGACTTGCAATCGCGCGGGGTTTTTCAGCGTTGGGCGCACAGGTGATTGCAACCGGCAGCTCGGCTGGCAAGCTCGAAGGGTTGCGCGCGGACGCCACGCTCGAAGGCATTCGCTTCGAGCAACTGGATGTCCGCGATAACGACGCCATCAAGCGTTTCGTCGCTACGCTGAGCGTGCTCGATGTGCTGGTGAACGCGGCTGGCGTGGCGCGTCCCGCCGATGAATATCGTGACGATGTCTTTCGCGAAGTGATCGACGTGAACCTGACGGCGGTCATGCGCCTCGCGATGGCCGCTCGTGACAAACTTGAGCAGGCGCGTGGATCGATCGTCAACGTGGCGTCCATGCTGAGTTATATCGCCGACGTGGATGTACCGGCTTATTGCGCGAGCAAGACCGGCATTCTCGGCTTGACGCGTTCGCTGGCTCACGCGTTCGGCCCGGCAGGGGTACGGGTAAACGCGATTGCGCCGGGCTACCACCGGACCGACATGACACGCGCGCTCTGGGAAGTACCGGCCAGCGCGGAGAAGATAGCGGCGCGCAGCGCGCTCAAGCGTTGGGGCGAAGTGGATGACCTGGTTGGCGCGACGGTGTTCCTGGCATCGCCGGCGTCGGCGTTCATCACGGGCGTGACCTTGCCTGTGGACGGCGGCTACGCAAGCGGGGTATGAGGCGAAAAAAAGCCTTCTCTCTCCGGAAAAATGGAGAGAGAAGGCTGTGTGCTTCCAGAGACGCTTAGGAGTACCGCCCGAAGCGTCCAACCATCATTTTAGAACTTGTGCGTGATGCCGACGATCGCTGCCAACTGGTGATTGTTGGACGAGAAGGACGAGCCGCTGAAGTCAGCAACAGCCTGTTTGCCCGTCGAATCGACACCCGAAGCGGTCTCGAAGAAGCCGATCGCGTAAAGCGTCGTACGCTTGGACAGCGAGTAGATGGTGCCCAGGTTGAACTGGTTGTACTTCGCGCTGCCCACGTCGTCGGCGCCGCTGTTATGCGTGTAGATGTACGCGCCGGCCAGCGTCAGAGCCGGGGTCAGTGCGTACTTCACGTTCACTTCGCCCGAATTGAACGTAGCGGTGCCGCCGTTGTACTTGGTGCCGAAGCTGCCCGGAGGATTGCCGAGTGAACCCAGGTTCTGGAACTGGGTGTTCGAGTACAGCAGGGCGATCGTTGCCGGTCCCACTGCGTACGAACCGCCGGCGGTGATGATCTGCTGCGAACCTGCCGACGCGTAGCCGCCGTAAATACGGCTCGGCATGTTGTTGGTGCCGCCCGCGGCCGACGTCGGCGTCGACGAGTTGCCCTGGTCGCCAAACGTCGAGAAGTACGGGTCCTTGGTGAAGTTGTAGCTTGCACCCAGCTTGATCGGGCCGTTTGCGTACGACACGGCTGCGTCGGTGACCGCGTTTCTCGAGAACTGGCCGGCCTGGCCGCCCAGGCTGTACAAGACGCCGACCGTCACGCCACGGTAGTTCGGGCTCGTGTACTTGAGGGCGTTCTGAATGCGGTTCGACGTATCCACGTTATCGACGTCGCCTGCGCGCGTACCGTAGCCGAGGCCGGATGCAGCCCAGTCAGCACCCGATGCAAAGGTGGCCGTGGCGTCGTTACTTGCCGAGTACTGGCGGCCCAGCGTCAGCGTACCGTACGTGCTGCTCGACAGACCGACGAAGGCCTTGCGGCCGAATTCCAGGCCGCCCTGGCTCAGCGCGCCGGTGCCGAGTGTATAACCGTTTTCCAGGTCGAAGATTGCCTTGAGGCCGCCGCCCAGATCTTCAGAGCCGAGCAAGCCCCAGCGCGATGAATTGGCGCTGGATAGCGCATATTGCTTCGCACCCTTGACGTTGTTGTTAAAGAGAATGCCGCCGTCGGCAACGCCGTACAGGGTCACGCTGCTTTGTGCGTGTGCAGCGCCAGCAAATGCTCCGATAGCAAAGATGGCAGCCGCGGTTTTCTGAATTTTCATTTTGTTGTGCTTCAGTTGTTGTAAAAGAAGGAGACATCCTATTTGAACGGGTCGAAAAGTCCCACTGATGTTTGATTGTTTGGTTATTCCGTTGCTTTCTAAACCAACATGCCAAAAATTCATATAGCCGAAATAATTAGCATTCCAAACCGTCAGACATGAGGCCGACCGAATCACAAATAGGCTAAAAGCCCTATACCCACCGAGTTGTAAGCTTTTCGAAGGGTACTGAACGTCTGGCTCGACGAACCATAGTCTGGCCCGATTTCATTTTCGTGAATGATATTTATCTTTTTGCCGACAAGGAACATTCAATCGGCATGCGTATTATTTGAACAACAAGTTATTGAAAAGCTGGCAATTTCAGGGGAATTCAGGCTTGTCTGTCTTAGCAGACTCTTAAGCCCGTGGCAGGCGCCATATGCAAAGGCCGGGGGCGGCCTTCCTGATGTGTACGAGTAGCGAGGGTTATTGCTTATCAGATGACGCCGGTCGAGCGCATGTCGGACAGGCGCTTTTTCATGTCGAGCACGGCGAGCGTATGAGCGTCGCCTTTGCGCAGGGCGACGCTGGTCGAGAGGATATCGATAATGACAAGCGCCGCTAGCCTCGACGTGGTCGGTGTATAGACATCTGTATTTTCCAGCGTCTCCGCTATTACGGCGACGTCAGAGAAGCTCGCGAGCGGACTATTCGATCCGGTGATCACAATGACGCTTGCGCCGCGTTCGCGGGCGGTCCGCGCGACCTCGATCAGCGAACGGGTAGAGCCGGTGTTCGAGATGGCCACGACCGCGTCGCCCGGCTTGAGCATGGAAGCCGCAATGAACTGCTGGTGCGAATCCTGATGCGCGACGCATGGCACGCCGAAGAGCGGAAACTTCTGCTGCGCGTCCAGCGCGACAATGCCCGACGCGCCAAAGCCGAAGAATTCGATCCGCCGCGCTTTCGCCAGCAAATCCACCGCCCGCCCGATAGCCGCGAAATCCAGCTTCTTGCGCGCCCAGTCGAGGCTTGTGATGGTGTAGTCGAAGATCTTGGTGGCGATGGTCTCCGGATCGTCGCCCTTGGCGAGCACCGAGTGCGTGGCCGGTGCGCCGAGCGCCAGGCTCTGCACCATGCGGATCTTGAAGTCCTTGAAACCGCTGCAGCCTAGCGTCGCGCAAAATCGCAGCACGGTCGGCTCGCTGACCTGCGCGTTGCGGGCTAGCTCGGCCAGGTTGATGTCGGAGATTGAAGCGAGGTTTGCAAGGATGTACTCGGCCACTTGCCGGCTGCCACGGCGAAGGTTCGGACGCGCGCGGTCGATCAGTTCGAGGATGTTGTAATCGGGCACTCGATGTTCCTTCGTTTATTGTCAACGGGGCGCCGCAAGCGGCGCCCCGTGCAGGCCTGAGGCCACGTTGCCAAGTGTATCGGATCGCCCTGCTAGCGGCGCCAGAAACGGGCACCGCGTTGCGACAGGACAGCCGCCACGATGATCACGCCCATCACCACTTGCTGATGGTAACCCGGCACGCTGGCAAGGTTCATGATGTTGCCGATCACCCCCAGGATCAGCACGCCCATCAGCGTATTCACGGCGCCGCCTTTACCGCCCGCCAGACTCGCTCCGCCGATCACGACCGCGGCAATCACGGTCAGCTCGTCGCCTACGCCGACCGTCGGTGCACCCACTCCTGCACGCGACGTCGAGATGATGCCGGCAAGCGCCGCCAGTAGTCCCGAGCTGACATACGTGCCGAGCACATGGCGCGCGACCGGCACGCCCGACAGCCGCACGGCTTCCTCGTTCGATCCGATCGCGCGGACCACGCGGCCTGCACGAAGCCAGTTCAGCGCAATCCCGCCGATCGCGAATACGATCAGCATCACGAGCGTCGGGCCCGGTATGCCGAAATACGAATGACGGCCGAAGTCGAGCAGCGCCTGACCTGGATCGTCGACGAGGATAGGCGAGCCATTGGAGACGATCATGGCCACACCGCGCGCAACGGTCATCATGGCCAGCGTGACGACAAACGGCGTGAGGCGGAACCACGCGATCAACGCGCCCGATACGAAGCCGCATAGACCACCGACCAGCAGCGTGACGAGCAGGGCGACGCTCAGGCCGTACTGGGGAATGAGCATGGCCGAAACCACGCTGCCCAGCGCCGCGATGGAGCCGACCGACAAGTCGATGCCGCCGGTCAGCACAACCAGCAGCATGCCCACCGACATGATGCCGACGCCCGCGACCTGACGCGAGATGTTGGACAGGTTAGCCGCCGAGAAGAAGTCGCTCGATACGAACGACGCGGCGATCACAAGCACGATCAAAATGGCCACCGTGTTGAAGCGGCGGGCGACTGACCACCAATGTCTTGCGTGTGCGTGGCCGGATTGCGCCTGACGCGATTTCTGAGTGACGGCGCTGGGATTCATGATGCGAGTCTCCGTGTCTGGTTTAGTGGGTGAGCGCGGCGGGCGCTTCGTCCGGCGCTTCCTTCGGCACACGTTGCAAGGAGAGCGAGAGGATCTGTTCTTCGCTGAAATCGGCGGGTTGGAGTTCGCCGCGAATCTCGCCTTCGCCCATCACGAGAATACGGTCGCACAAGCCCATCAACTCCTGATGCTCGGACGAGATCACGAGCACCGCCTTGCCGCGTTCTGCGAGCTGGTTGATCAGCGTATAGATTTCCACCTTGGCGCCCACGTCGACACCACGTGTAGGTTCGTCGAGGATGATCAGGTCGCCGTCCGCATGAAACCACTTGGCGAGCACGACTTTTTGCTGGTTGCCGCCTGATAGCGTGGAGACATCGGCGTCCATCGAACGGGCCTTGATGCGTAGTTGTTCCATCAATTTTTGAACGAACGCACGCTCGCGGCCGAACGCGAGGAAACCGCCCGGAAGGCTGACGGATTTAAGCGCGGCGAGCGTGGCGTTGACGCGGATGGGCATCGATAAAACCGCGCCCTGGCCCTTACGGTCTTCAGGAACGAAGCCGATGCCGGCCTTGACCGCTGCCATTGGCGAGCGAATCGCCAGCAGCTTTTGCTTCAGTTCAATGGTGCCGGAATCGCGGGTGTCCGCGCCGAAGATCAGCCGGGCGACTTCCGTGCGGCCCGAGCCGATCAGGCCGCCAAGCCCGACCACCTCGCCGGCGCGCAGCGTGAACGAGACATTGCGCACAGCATGGCCGCGTACGAGGCCCGTTACCTTCAGCACTTCGTCGCCGAGCGTCGCGTGACGTTGCGGGAACAGCACTGAAAGCGGGCGGCCGACCATCTTGCGAATGAGTCCGTCCATGCTGATATCCGCAGGCTTGACGGTGTCCACGCGCTTGCCGTCCTTGAGCACCGTGATGCGGTCCGCTATGGCGAACACCTCATCCAGCCGATGCGAAATATAAACAATGCCCACGCCGCGCGAGCGCAGCCCGCGTACGATCTCGAGCAGTTTGTTGGCATCCGACGGCGCGAGGGCGGCGGTGGGTTCGTCCAGCACCAGCAGCTTCACTTGCCGGCTGAGCGCCTTGGCAATCTCAATCACCTGGCATTGCGCCGCGGACAGGCCGCTGACCAGCGCGGAAGGGTCTATGTCGAAGCCGAGGCTCGCGATCAATTCATGCGCTTGCCTGCGCAGCGAACGCCAGTCGATCACGACCGGCAACGCGCCGAGGAACACGTTTTCAGCCACCGACAGATCCGGCGCCAATGCCGTTTCCTGATGAATCACCGCAATGCCTTCTTCCATGGCCGCATGCGGATTGCGAAAGAATATCTCTTGCCCTTCGACCTTGATCGTACCGGCATCGGGTTGATGGCCGCCGCCGATAATGCGCATCAGCGTCGACTTGCCCGCGCCGTTCTCGCCGACGAGCGCATGGACTTCGCCGCCAAGGACATCGAAGTCGACGCCTTCAATGGCGTGAATGCCGCCGAAGCGCTTGTCGACGCCGGTAAGGGCGATGAATGGAATCATGAAGGTGTCTCCAGAATGCAGGCGCACCGGCCGGGCCGGTGCGCCTGCATGAACCCGCGCGTCTTTAGAAGATCGCCTTCGGGTTGTAGAACTTGTCGACGTTGCTCTGGTTGATCACAGCGGACGGTGTGTACGAAATCTTCGGCACGTTGGTCACTTCACCCTTCGCCGCTTTCATCCCGATGTCCACCGCCGTACGCGCGACGAGTGCCGGATCGTTCAGTGCGGTCGCGCCGTACTTGCCCTGCTTGATCAGATTGAGCGCTTCCTTCTGGCCGTCGGCGGCGGCAACCAGCGTAATGCCCGTACGGTTCGCGCTTTCGATTGCACGGCGTGCGCCGAGGACCATGCTGTCGTTTTCGCCGAGCACCATGTTGATGTCCTTGTTGGCGACCAGCAAATCTTCCATGGCCTTCAACCCGCCTTCATCCGACCAGTTGCCCCAGCCTTGGCCGACGATCTGCATGTTGACCTTGCCGGTCTTGGCGAGCTGCGCTTCGACAATCCCGTCGATCACGCCGTCACGCCGTTCCTTGCCGACCGGATTGCCTTTCTCGCCGGAGATCAGCGCGATCTTCAGCGGTTTGTCGCCCATGGTGTCGACGACCCATGAGCCGACCAGCGCACCATTCTCGCGATTCGACGATTGCACGAGCGTCAGGTAGTTGGCCTTGGGGTCGAGCGTACTGTCGATCACGACCACTTTCACGCCGGCGGCCGTGGCTGCGTTCACGGAGTTGACGAGACCTTTAGGATCGGCCGGGTCGATGATCAGCACCTTGATGCCACGCGTCAACATGTCTTCCACGTCCGAGATCTGCTTGCCCATCTTGCCCTGCGCGTCGGCCGTAATGACGTCAGCGCCGAGTTCCGTAGCACGTGCCTTGGCTGACTCCATGGCAGCCGAGAAGTAAGGCGCGTTGAGCACCTTCATGGAAATGCCTACTTTCATCTTGTCGGCAGCAAACGCCGGGGCCGTTGCAACCACGCTTGCCACTGCCAGCGCTACACCACACATCACCTGCTTCACGAACCGCGTCATGTCTCCTCCTTTTGTTGGGGTTTGGCGGTTTTAAAAAAACATAAGAACTGTTGAATCAGTGCGGCAACAACTTTCCGGGATTGAGGATGTTCAGCGGATCCAGGGCGGCCTTGATCGCGCGCATGGCTGCAAGTTCGGCCGGGGTACGCGACAACGCCAGCACCTTCAGCTTCTTCGTGCCAATGCCGTGTTCCGCCGATACCGAGCCGCCCATCTCGCCGGTCACGCCATACACCACGGCTTGCACCTTGGGCGCGGTGTCTCGCGGCCAGTCGGGTTCCTGAACGACGATATGCAGATTGCCGTCGCCGAGATGTCCATAGATCAGGATGGTCGCGTTGGGCCAGTGTTCGCGAAGCTGCTGTTCGCATCGGCGGGCGGCTTCGCCCACATCGGCGATCGAGAAGCTGACATCGAAGGAAACGCGGCCTGGAATCAGCCGCTGATACTCGCCGGGCGCGTCGCGAATGGCCCAGAACGCAGCTGCATCCGACTCGGATGAAGCCAGCGCGGCATCGCTAAGCAGTCCTTCTTCGAGCATGCCCGAGAGGAAGTCTTCGAAGGCACCGGCCTGACGTTCGGGATCGGCGCCGCTGCTTTCCAGCAGCACGTAGAAGGCATGTTTCCCTTCAAGTGGCGCGCGTAATTCGGGCAAGCGCGACAGCACGAAATCGTAATAACCCGGCCACATGACTTCGAATGCGGAGACACCCGCCGGCAGGCTTTCTTGCGCGCGCCGCAACAACGTGGTCACGGCGTCGTAGTTCGGCAGGCCGCACCATGCCGTGGATACCGCGCGGGGCTTCGGCCGCAAGCGCAGCACGGCGCGCGTGATGACGGCCAGCGTTCCTTCGCTGCCGATCAACAGGTTGCGCAGGTCATACCCCGTGTTGTTCTTGATCATCTTGCGCAAGCCGCCGACGATGCTGCCATCCGCCAGCACGGCTTCTATATCGAGTACCTGGTCGCGCATCATCCCGTACTTGATCACGCGATTGCCCCCCGCGTTGGTCGCGAGATTGCCGCCGATCGTGCAGCTTCCGCGCGCACCGAGATCGAGTGGAAACATGAAGCCCGCAGCGTCCGCTGCTTCCTGGACGATCTGCAGCGGCGTGCCGGACAGCACGGTCATGGACGCGCTGACTGCGTCGATACTTTCAATGCCGTTCATCAGTTCCAGGCTCAACGCCACTTCGCCGCCGAGGAAAGTCGCGCCCCCGGCGAGTCCCGTCAAGCCGCCTTGCGTGACGACCGCCTGTCCGTGCTCGTGGCAGATCCGCAGCGCAGTGGCAACGTGTTCCGTATTGCGCGGCCGGATCAACGCAAGCGGCTCCTCGCACGGCATGCGGCTCGAGTCCGAATTCTTCCTTCCGGCGAACTCGTGCGGCAGGCTGACTACATCGGCTCCGAGCGCCTCGCGCAGCGCGTTCACAACGTGCTGGGAAGGGTTGCGCTCAGGGGACGGTTGTTCGTGCATCGAATCTCTCCAGCGGGTTGGCGTGCGGTGCTCTTGAAGCGCCGCCTTGCCTTGCGGTCGAATTTGCGTATGACGCAACGTTAGCGGGGATAACGTTGTGTCTGCACATCATGAACGATAGTATAGCTATCATTGAACGGAAAAGCAGAGCTTGTTCTTTGGGGAAAACCCCCATGTTTTGAAATTTCGTTAAAGTTATCATTATTAAAACTAACGTTTAGCCTTCGATGAATTTCACGCTGATGGCTCATCAAGGCGAAGCGGCTTGCAATTTCAAGGAGATGGACCCGATGCAATGGCCTGAACCGCGTTCCTTCGATGTCGACTTGCAGACCGGCTTGATGACCGGCACTGACTCGCGCTATCAGAAATTCCTGCGCGACCTGGGCGGGTTGTATGCCGATCCCGCCGCGTTCGACGCGCTCGCAGCCGTTCGCGGCGATGAGGTGGTGTATGAAGTCACCGATCACCGGCCCAACAGCAACCCGGGCGACCTGATCACGGGCGTAACCCGCATGAGTCCCGGCAAGGTAGGCGACGAGTTCTTCATGACGCGCGGCCACATTCATGCGGCTATCGACAGGCCCGAGTTGTACTTCGGCCTCAAGGGGTTCGGTGTGATGGTGATGGAGTCGCCGACGGGCGATACGCGTGTGGTCGAGATCAAGGCAAACACGGCCTGTTATGTGCCGCCGAGGTGGATTCACCGGTCAGTGAATCTTGGGCAGGACGACTTCGTGATGCTGTTCTGCTATCCGGCGGATTCGGGTCAGGACTACGCGATCATCGAGCAGTCGAACGGCATGAAGCTGCGCATTGTGGATGACGGTGCGGGCTCGTGGCGCAGCGTACCCAACCCGCAGTACAAGCCGCGCACGGAGCAGGAAGTCGAGGCTTTGCTGGCGCGTGGCGTCATGGCCGCGGAAGGAGCGACGCGATGACAATTTATCAACCCGCCACCCGGCCCACGTTCTATTTCATCGGCGTGACGACCGGGCAAAGTTCGATCATGCGCGTGTTCCCCGAGTGGGCGAAACATCTCGGTCTTGGCGACGTGGAAATGAAGGGCATCGATTTCCAGCCGCATGCGTCGCCCGACGCGTACCGGGAAGCGGTTGAATTCCTCAAGCACGATCCGCTGTCGCTTGGCGCATTGGTCACCACGCACAAGATTGATTTGTACGCTGCGTGCCAGGATCTCTTCGATTTCATCGATCCCACCGCGCGGACCATGGGCGAAACAAGCTGCCTCTCGAAGCAGAATGGACAATTCATCTGTCATGCTAAAGATCCGATCACGTCGGGTTTTGCGCTCGATGGTTTCCTCCACAAGGATCACTTCGCCACCACCGGCGCGGAAGTTTTTTCGATGGGCGCGGGCGGCTCGACCATCGCGCTGACCTGGCATCTGATGCAAAAGGAACGTGGCGCAAATCGGCCGTCGAAGGTCATTGTGTCGAATCGGTCGGCTGGCAGGCTGGAGGAAATCGAACGTATCCATCGCGAGCTGAAATTCGATGTTCCATGCGAATATGTCGTTGCGCCGAAGGCCGAAGATAACGACGCTGTCTTGCGGCGTTTATCGCCGGGTGCGTTGGTGATCAACGCCACCGGACTGGGCAAGGACGCACCGGGTTCGCCGTTGAGCGACGCGGCCGTATTCCCGGAGCGCGCGGTCGTGTGGGATCTGAACTATCGCGGCAACCTGGTTTTCCTCGATCAGGCAAGGGCTCAGGAAACCGCACGCGCGCTGCAGATTGAGGACGGCTGGACCTACTTCATCTATGGCTGGACCCGCGTGATCGCGGAAGTCTTTCATGTCGAGATTCCGGTGCGCGGCCCCGCGTTCGACGAGATCAGCCGGATCGCGGCCCAAGCCGGCAAACCGGCACCCGCCAAACCCATCTAAGGATCAATGCATGTATCTCGACAAGTTCAAGCTGACCGGCAAGATTGCTGTTGTCACCGGCGCGGCGCGAGGCATCGGTCTCGCTACCACCGAGGCGCTGGCCGAAGCCGGCGCGCTCGTTGTTCTCACGGACATGGACGCTGACCTGCTTGCCAAGGCTGCTGAAACGCTGGCATCGAAGGGCTTGCGTGTGGAGACCGAACGCTTCGATGTCACCGACCCGGCCGCTGCCCAGCGTGTCAACGACGCCGTCGTCGCGCGCCATGGGCGCGTGGATGTGCTGGTCAACAATGCGGGCATCGCGATCTCGAATCATCCGGCTGAAACCATGGCCGACGAGGTCTGGAACAAGGTCATCGACGTCAATCTCAATGGCGTGTTCTGGGCCTGCCGCGCGTTCGGCAAGGGCATGCTCGAGCGCGGTTCAGGGAGCATTGTGAACGTGGGCTCCATGTCGGGGTTTATCGTCAACCGGCCGCAGGAGCAGGCGAACTACAACGCGTCGAAGGCGGCGGTTCATCATCTGACGAAGTCGCTGGCAGCGGAGTGGGGCGCGCGGGGCGTGCGGGTGAATGCCGTCGCGCCGACGTATATCGACACCGAGATGAATAGCTATGTCTACGAGGACAAGGAAAAGTTGCAGCACTGGGTTGGCGGTACCCCGATGAACCGGATGGGACGCGTTGATGAAGTGGCGTCGGTCATTCTGTTCCTCGCCAGCGATGCAGCAAGCCTGATGACCGGATCGATCGTCCTCGCCGACGGCGGTTATGTCTGCTGGTGATTCTTCTACGTTGCCAAGCCTTCGCGTTGAAACCTTCGATACGTCCTTGCGTGATCGGCTTCTTGATCCCCGCTCGGGGCCGGGAACTGATGAACTGACGTTGCACTGGTTGGGGCAGGCGGGTTTTGTGATCGAGTTCGACCGGTTCAGGATGTTGATCGATCCCTACCTGTCGGATTCGCTGGCGGAGAAATACCAGGGCGCAAAATTTCCGCACGCGAGGATGATGGCGGCGCCCATTCTGCCCGATGAACTGGACAGGCTGGATATCGTGCTGTGCACGCACCGGCA
Organism: Caballeronia sp. dw_19; assembly: GCF_018449515.1. Lineage (GTDB taxonomy): Bacteria > Pseudomonadota > Gammaproteobacteria > Burkholderiales > Burkholderiaceae > Caballeronia. Next base: position 260,597 of record NZ_JAAVUQ010000002.1, read on the forward strand.
TACGGATCACATGGACCCGGGGACGTTGCAGCCGCTGGCGCGGAGATTTCCGCAAGCTCGTTTCGTCGTGCCCGCTGCGGTGGTCGATGAAGCGGTCAAGCGATGCGGAGTTGGCATCGACCGGTTGATTGCGGTGAATGCGGGCGACCGGGCGGAGATTCTTGATGGGTGTTTTGTCACGCCCATAGCGTCTGCGCATGAGACGCTGGACCGGGACGCGAACGGGAATTATCCGTGGCTCGGTTATGTGATAGATACCGGGGGCATTCGTTTGTATCATTCGGGCGATTGCATTCCCTACCCGGGTCTTGAGGAAGCGGTCGCTGCGTATGCCCCGCATGTCGCGTTGCTGCCGGTCAACGGACGCGATGCGCAGCGTAGCGGAAATGGCGTGCCGGGCAATTTCACGCTTGATGAAGCGGTGGCGTTGGCGCGCAACGGCGGCGCTCAAGCGATGATCGCGCATCACTATGGCTTGTTCGATTTCAACACGATATCGGCTGATGTGGTTGATCAGCGGATCGCGACTGAGAAGGCCAAGGGGTTCGAGATGTTTCGTGCGCAAGAGGGGTATGGCTGGCGTTTGCGCTAGCGTGCCGAATAGCCCGGAACCTCACAATCCGTGAATAGCTAAAGAAAACGGCTGGAACCTGCCATTTCCGGGTCCGGCTGCCCATGATATTCTAGGTGCACTTGTACACCATCTGTAAGAGCTATGAACGAGGTTCTTGATAACGGCATTGCACTGCGCGCGCTTATTGAGCAGGCTGGTATTACACAGGCTGACGCGCTTGCGGCCCTTAATAAGGGACAAGCATTCCCCATTGCGCTATCGACATGGAAAGCGTATCTCGCGGCACCAGATAGCGCGCGGCGCCGGGTATGCCCCGACAACGTTCTTGATCATGCTCGAAAAACTATCTTAAAGGTCGTGAAAGGGCGTTGACGTGGTGCACAAGTGCATCAATAATCTACTCATTGTCTCGATATGGAACAATCATGGGAACGAGATACGAACAAGACGTGGTGGCGTGGGCCAACGAGCAAGCAGGGCTGTTACGCGCGGGCAAGCTAACCGCTATCGACGTTGAGCACATTGCAGAGGAGATTGAGGACGTGGGCAAAAGCGAGCAACGCGAACTGGCGAGCCGCATGCCGGTGCTGCTGGCTCATCTTCTGAAGTGGCAACACCAGCCGGGACGGCGTAGCAAGAGCTGGCAGTTCACGATTCGTACGCAGCGCAAAGAGGTGGCCTACGTGCTGAGTGAAGCGCCGAGTTTGCGCGGCAAGTTCGGCGACGAGGCGTGGCTCGACATTGTTTGGTCCAAAGCACGGAGCATAGCGAGTAACGAAACTGGCCTGGACCTCGACGCGTTCCCCGAGGCGTTCCCGTGGCAAGTCGATGAGGTATTGTCGTCAGAGTTTTACGCTGAATAGCGGAAAAGACCATGGCGCGAGCTGCGCCCCGCATGACGGCCGGTAGCCGAAAATTTGGAGGGTGGCGGTGAACACATTTGGACGTTGTGTGACGATGTTATCGCTCGTCGTTACGTTGCTTTCGTTGACAGGCTGCAATACGGTGGCCGGAGTCGGTGAGGATATCTCGGGTTCAGCCCGTACTGTTCAACACGCCCTGTAGCGCTTGACGGCTATATCGACAACTGCCTCGTGACTGGTAACTGTCAAGGCACATTTGACGTGCTGGAAAACACAGGGCAGCAATGGTGGCGTGGGTTAATCGCCTCATGTGTTATCCGTTATACAAAGGCAAGGCGCAAGAACGTGACGACCCCCCAACGGCAGCCACTGCTGCAAGCAATCGATGCCGATAAGGCCAAGCTGGACGCAGCGCGTCCGCTGCCCGCTCACACGCTCGCGTCGTTACGCGAAAAACTGATGCTGGAATGGACGTATCACTCGAATGCGATCGAGGGAAACACGCTCACGCTTCGTGAGACGAAGGTGGTGCTTGAGGGCATCACGGTTGGAGGCAAGTCGCTGCGCGAACACTTCGAGGCCACGAACCACCGCGACGCGATCCTTTTTGTGGAGGAGATCGTCGGGAAGAACGAGGTGCTCACGGAGTGGCAGATACGGAATATTCATAGCCTCGTGCTGAAGACTATCGACGACAAGGGCGCTGGCCGCTATCGGCAGGAGAACGTGGTGATCGCTGGTGCGAGCACGACACCGCCCGATTTTCTCCATCTTCCGCAGGAAATGAAGTCGCTGATCGAGTGGCACGAAAAAGCAGGGCAAATGCACGTGGTCGAACGTGCGTCCGAACTGCACACGCGATTCGTCAAGATCCACCCGTTCGTCGACGGAAATGGCCGGACCGGGCGCCTGCTTCTCAACTTCGAGTTGATGAAGGCCGGCTATCCCCCCGCAATCATCCGGAAAGAGGACAGGTTGGACTACTACGATTCGCTAGATGAGGCGTGCGCGAATGGCGATTTCAGCGGCATTACGCAACTGGTAGCGAACTCGGTGCAGCGTTCGCTCGACACGTATCTCGACGTTTTGGGGTTGCGTAAAGCGTAACGTAACGAACACCGGCGATAACGAGCCGCGGATCGCGGACCTGTTCCGACAAATTGATTTCCGGTCGAATCCGGGGCGCTGGCGACCACCAACCTTAACCGCCCGACGGTCTCAATCCGCAAGCCCCTCAAGCAACGCAACCGCAAGCCCTGCCGGCGCCGCTGCAATGCCATTCGCATTCGAGCCTAGCGGCGCACCGGCAAGGTCAGTGACCTGACCTCCAGCTTCCCGGACCAGCAACGCACCCGCGACCCAGTCGTATAAATCGTTGCCGGTTTCCCAATAGGCATCCAGCCGTCCCGCAGCCACATAAGCCAACTGCAGCGACGCCGAAGCCATCTGCCGCACGACAAACACGCGCCGGGACATTGCGCCAAGTAACGCAACCGATCGACGGTGTTCGTCCTCGTCGCCGTATCCGAAGGGAGGCAACGCGGTAGCAACAACCGCCGTGCGTAAATCCGACTTTCCCGATACCCGCAAGAGCGCACCGTTAAGTGCCGCACCGCCGAATTCTGTCGCGACGAAAAGCTCATGCAGCGATGGTTCGTAGACGATTGAAAAGACCGTGCGGCCCTCGCTGATCAAAGCCAGCGAACTGGACCATAGCGGCAATCCCTGAATGTAGTGATACGCGCCGTCAATCGGGTCATAGACCCAATACGGTCTCGCAGCAGCTTCATCAGGGCTATCCGGCTGCGCCTCCGAACCGGACCATCCAATGTCCGGATAATGTTGGCTGAGCGCCGTTTGCATCACCGTTTTGGCCCATGTGCTTGCTTGAGTGACGCGTTGTATGAGCTGATTGACTGTCTCGTCCGGCTTGGGCGGCACGGCCGATGCGGCCAACTGATCGGTGATGCCACGGATCAAGGCGGATAAAAGATAAGGATCGCTAATTGTCATGAAATAAGGGCGGTGGTCAGGGGCAGGCTTTCAACCCGGAAAGGAATCGATCAGCACATTTGTCGATATGTTTGATAGATAATACGAGCACAAGCTCACATCGGCTACTCGCATTCCGGACATGACGCCACCACGCTCCGCTACCCGCCTCAACCCCAGGAAACAACCGGCTCAGCCACGTTCGAGCCGGACCGTGGGCATTATTCTCGAAGCGGCGGCTCACATTCTGGAGCAGCAAGGCTTTGAGGGTTACACGACCAATGCAATTGCCGAGCGAGCAGGCGTGAGTATCGGCTCGCTTTACCAGTACTACCCGGGTAAGGACGCGATCACCATCGCGTTGATCGAGCAGGAGTCTGCTGTCTTGCTCGACGCCGTAGTGAAAGCGGCTCGCATGGACGACTGGGCAGACGCGCTAAGGTCAATGATTCGCGCGGCGACCGAGCATCAACTCACACGTCCGAAACTCGCACGGCTACTCGATTTCGAGGAGGCCCGATTGCCGTTTCCAGCGCATGCCGTGCGTGTCGGAAGCGCCATTCATGCAGCCATTGCCGAGGTGCTGAAGAAGCGCCCGGAGCGTGTGCCCGAGGACGTTTCCGTCCTGGCCTACGACATCCTGGCGATCACCCGCGGGCTGACCGATTCCGCAGGAGAGCGCGGCGAAACGGACATCGGCGAACTGGAACGCCGGGTGATCCGGGCGGTCTTCGGTTATGTGGAGCGGCTGTAAGCCAGCGGTTCGCTATCCCTCAGCTTATTCAGCGCTTCACTTCTTCCGGTTCGTTCCAGCACGGGCTCACCCGCGCCTTTCTCCTCCTCCCTAACCCCATCCATATGTGCATCTAATATTATGGAATACCATAATATTGAAACGCTTGATTTGCGACATTCGATGGAATACCGTAATACCAGCCGCAACGTTCAAGCGGTCGACACGAAGCGGGACGCCAGGGTTCATCGCGCCCGCAGCAAGACGGACGGTTTCCTTGGCACATAGGTCGATAATGAAATTCTCGCTGTTTCTGCATATGGAGCGTTACGACGCGCATACCTCGCATCGGCAACTCTTCGACGAACTCACCGAACTTGTCCAGATCGCGGAACAGGGCGGCTTCGAAACTGCGTGGGTCGGCGAGCACCACGCGATGGAATTCACGATCGCGCCGAACCCCTTCATCAACCTTTCATACCTTGCTGCGCGCACCGAACGCATTCGTCTCGGCACCGGCACGGTGATCGCACCGTTCTGGCATCCGATCCGCCTTGCGGGCGAAGCCGGCATGGTTGACGTCGCGAGCAACGGGCGCCTCGACCTCGGCATTGCGCGCGGTGCGTACTCCTTCGAATACGAACGCTTGCTACCGGGCCTCGACGCGTTCGGCGCGGGCGCACGGATGCGTGAACTCGTGCCGGCACTGCGGAACCTGTTCAAGGGCGACTACGCGCATCAGGGCGAGTTCTGGTCGTGGCCTTCGACCACGCCGGTGCCGCGCCCGGTCCAGCAGCCCAATCCGCCGATGTGGCTCGCCGCGCGCGATCCGAATTCGCATGAGTTCGCGGTGAGGAACGGCTGCCATGTGCAGGTCACGTCGCTGGCGGCGGGTGACGGCGAAGTGGTGAACCTGATGGACCGTTTCAACGCGGCGTGCATGGCGAACCCCGACGTGCCGCGTCCACAGATCATGATGCTGATGCACACCTTCGTGGGCGCGGATGCTGCGGAAGTCGATGCCGCCGTGGCGGACCTGAGCCGCTTCTATTGTTATTTCAGCAAGTGGTTCAAGAACGAGCGGCCGGTGGAGCAGGGCTTCATTGAGCCGCTGACAGAAGCCGACATCGCGTCGTTCCCGCAGTACACCCCGGAGCAGATTCGCAAGAACCTGGTGATCGGCCAGCCCGCCGATGTCATCGGCCGGTTGAAACAATATGAAGAACTCGGCTTCGATCAGTACAGCTTCTGGCTCGACAGCAACATGAGCTTCGAGCGCAAACGCCGTTCGCTGGAGTTGTTTATTTCCGGCGTGATGCCCGCGTTCGACGCCCGTTAAACCGGAGCAGATGACATGTTGCAGAAGTTGCAGAAGTTCCAGCATTACATCGATGGCGAATTCAGCGACGCCTCGCAGACCTTCGACAGTATCAATCCGGCAACCGGCGAGGTTTGGGCGAACATGCCCGCGGCCAGCGCGGCGGATGTCGACCGGGCAGTCAGAGCGGCCGATCGCGCGCTGTTCTCGGCCGAGTGGGCCAACCTGAATGCAAGCCAGCGCGGCAAGCTGCTGTACCGGCTTGCCGATCTGGTTGCGGCCAACGCGCAGGAGCTGGCTGAACTGGAGACGGCCGACACCGGCAAGATCATCCGCGAGACGCGTAGCCAGATTGGTTATGTCGCCGAGTATTACCGCTATTACGCGGGCGTCGCGGACAAGATCCAAGGGGCCTATCTTCCCGTCGACAAGCCGGACATGGAAGTGTTTCTGCGACGCGAGCCGGTGGGTGTCGTGGCCGGAATCGTGCCTTGGAACTCGCAACTGTTTTTGTCGGCGGTGAAGATAGGACCGGCGCTTGCCGCAGGTTGCACGATCGTTATCAAGGCATCGGAAGAGGGTCCGGCACCGTTGCTCGCGTTTGCGCGGCTGATCCATGAAGCAGGCTTTCCGGCAGGCGTGGTGAACATCCTGACGGGTTTTGGCGCCGATTGCGGTCATGCGCTCACCACTCATCCGCTCGTCGCGAAAATCGCGTTCACCGGCGGTCCCGAAACGGCTCGCCATATCGTGCGGAACTCGGCGGAGAACCTGGCGGCGACATCGCTTGAACTGGGCGGTAAATCGCCGGTACTGGTCTTCGACGACGCCGACGTGGAAAGCGTCAGCAACGCGGTCATCGCCGGGATTTTCGCCGCGACCGGTCAGAGTTGCGTCGCGGGTTCGCGGCTACTCGTGCAGCGCGGCATTCGTGACCGGCTGCTGGCGAAACTGGTCGAGAAAGCGCGGGCAATCAAGATAGGCGATCCGCAAAACGTAGATACGGAAATGGGCCCGCTGGCTACAGCCAAACAACGCGATCATATTGAGTCGGTGCTGGCGGCAAGCCTCGCCGCGGGCGCGACGCTGTTGACCGGCGGCCATCGTCCCGAGGGCATGGGTGAAGGGTTTTTCTTCGAGCCAACCATTGTCGAATGCGCTGCGTCAGATGTGCCAAGCGTCGCGCAGGAACTCTTCGGTCCCGTGCTCAGCGTGATGAGTTTCGATACCGAAGAACAAGCAATTACGCTCGCAAACGACACGCGATACGGCCTCGCTTCAGGCGTATTCACGCGTGACCTGACGCGCGCACATCGGCTGATTCGCAGGCTTCGCGCCGGCATCGTATGGGTGAATACCTATCGCGCGGTTTCACCGATCGTCCCGTTCGGCGGTTACCAGTTGAGCGGTCTCGGACGCGAAGGCGGACTCGACGCCGTGCTCGACTACACCCGCACCAAATCCGTATGGATCCGTACCTCGGACGAGCCGATCGCCGATCCCTTCATCATGCGTTAAAGACATACAAGAACGAGCCGCCATGTACTACGAAATTCGCACTTACAAGATCCGCACCGGCGCGGTTCCCGCGTACCTGAAACTGGTTGAGGAAGAGGGCATCGTTTTACAGAAGCAGCATCTGGGAGAACTCGTGGGCTACTTCTTCTCCGAGATCGGGCCGCTCAACCAGATCGTCCACATATGGGCTTATACAAGCCTCGATGACCGCGAAGCTCGCCGTCAGCGGTTGGCGGAAGACCCCGCGTGGCAGACCTTCGCACCGAAGATTCAGGCGCTGCTGGAAACGATGGAAAGCAAGATCATGAAGCCCGCTGCATTTTCGCCGCTCAAGTAAAACCAGCCGTTGAAGGTTAATCCTCTCGAAGCCAGCCGTTTCCTTTCAAGGAGCAGTCGTCATGCAGCAACCTTTACATTTGCACGCCCTGGTGCGCGCATTGATCGTCACCGCTGCCGTTTCGGTTACCGCGCCCGTGTTCGCGGCCGCCGCGCCGATCGTGTTCGCCAGTTGGGGCGGCACGACGCAATCGGCTCAACAGAAGGAGTGGGCGGCGCCCTTCACCCAGGCATCGGGAATCCAGGTGCTGATGGACGGGCCGACCGACTACGGCAAGCTCAAGGCCATGGTCGACAGCGGTAACGTACAGTGGGACGTGGTCGACGTGGAAGGTGATTTTGCGTATGCCGCATTGCGCGACGGGCTGGTCGAGCCGATCGATTATTCGGTGGTGAACAAGAGCCAGCTCGATCCGCGTTTCATGTCACCGGGTGCGGTCGGGAGTTTCTATTATTCGTTCGTGCTCGGGTACAACAAGGCTTCGTTCAAGAACGGCGGTCCTGCTAACTATGCCGATCTCTTCGACACCAAGCGCTTCCCCGGCAAACGCACGTTCTACAAATGGTCCGCGCCGGGCGTGCTGGAAGTCGCGTTGCTTGCCGACGGCGTCGCGCCCGACAAGCTGTATCCGCTCGACCTCGACCGTGCGTTCAAGAAGCTCGACACGATCAAGAGCCAAATCGTCTGGTGGAGCGGCGGCGCGCAGTCGCAGCAGTTGATGGCATCGGGCGAGGCGCCGCTCGGCGTATTCTGGAACGGCCGCTTGCATGCATTGCAGCAAACCGGCGTGGATGTGGGTGTGTCGTGGAACCAGAACCTGACCGCTGCCGACATGCTGGTGGTGCCGAAGGGTGCGAAGCACAAGGACGAAGCGATGAAGTTCCTCGCCACCGCGACCAGTGCGCAGGCGCAGGCGAATTTTGCGGCTGAAACCGGCTACGCGCCGGTCAACCTGAAGTCGGCTGCGCTGCTGCCCGCCGATGTCGCGAAGACGCAGCCGGACCAGTACAAGGCGACGCAGATCAACCTCGACATGAAGTACTGGGCCGATCATCGCGATGAAATCGCCAAGCGCTGGTATGCGTGGCAATCGAAATAAAGCCGAAATAAAAGCAATGGCGGCCGATCATCTTGAAGGAGTTGTCATGTCGAACGCATTGAGCACTGTCGCGGAGCCTGCGGTGATCCTGCCGAAGGTGAGCGCCGGTTTCAGGAGGGCGCGGCTGGTGTTGCCGGCCCTGCTGTTGCTGATCGTGTTCTTCCTGTTGCCGGTGCTGTCACTGCTGCTGAGGAGCGTGCTGGACCCATCGCCCGGCTTGCAGAACTATGCACAGTTATTCGGCTCGACTACTTACCTGCGGGTCTTCGGCAACACCTTCTTCGTGGCCTCGGTAGTGACGGCGGTCACGCTCGTGATCGGCTTTCCCACTGCATGGCTGCTTGCCATCGCACCGCGCTGGATCAGCAAGCTGGTGTTCGCAATCTTGTTGCTGTCGATGTGGACCAACCTGCTCGCACGCACCTTCGCCTGGATGGTGCTGCTGCAGCAGACAGGTCCGATCAACCGCTTGCTGATGTGGCTGGGCGTGATTCATGAACCGCTGACGCTGGTCAACAATTTGACCGGCGTCACGATCGGCATGACCTACATCATGTTGCCGTTCCTCGTGATGCCGCTGCACGCGACCCTGCGCGCCATCGATCCCACCACGCTGCGTGCGGCTGCTATCTGCGGCGCGAGCCGTTGGCAGGCATTCTGGCGCGTGCTGGTGCCCCTTGCCATGCCCGGCATTGCGAGCGGTGCACTGATGGTGTTCGTCATGGCGCTCGGGTACTTCGTGACGCCTGCGTTGCTTGGTGGTCCGGAGTACATGATGCTAGCCGAACTGATCGCGCAACTCGTGCAGCAATTGCTGAACTGGGGGCTCGCGGGCGCCGCCGCCTTCGTCCTGCTGCTCGTGACGTTGTCGCTCTATGCGGTGCAACTGCGCTTTTCCGGCCGCGCGCCGGGTGCTTCCGGAGTCCACTGACATGCTGCTCGATTTCGATCGTCTTGGACCGTTGCGCTGGGCACTGCTGGGTGTGGGCGCAGCCGTGTCGTTGTTCCTGCTGCTGCCGGTGCTGTTCATTGTTGCGTTGTCGTTCGGCGATTCGCAGTGGCTGATGTTTCCGCCGCCCGACTGGACGTGGCGCTGGTACAGCATGCTGTTTTCTGATCCGGGCTGGCTCGACTCGCTGATCACCAGTGTCGAACTGGGCGTGGTCGTGATGGTGTTGTCGGTCGTGCTCGGCCTTTTTGCTTCGCTCGCATTGACGCGTGGCAGCTTCCGGGGACGTGCGCTGCTGAAAGCGTTTTTCCTGACACCGATGGTACTGCCCGTGGTCGTGCTCGCCGTTGCGTTGTACGCCTTTTTCCTGCGCATCGGGCTGACAGGAACGCTCGTCGGATTCGTGATCGGCCACCTGATAATTGCATTACCGTTTTCGATCATCGCCATCAGCAATTCGCTGGAGAGTTTCGATACCGCGCTCGAAGACGCCGCGCTGATCTGCGGTGCAAGTCCGTTCGAGGTGAAGTGGCGCGTCACGCTGCCCGCCATTCGACTCGGCCTGTTCGCCGCTGCCATCTTCTCGTTCCTGGCGTCCTGGGACGAGGTCGTGGTGTCGATCTTCATGGCGAGCCCGACCTTGCAGACGCTGCCCGTGCGCATCTGGAGCACGTTGCGGCAGGACCTGACGCCTGTGATTGCGGCGGCGTCGTCGCTGCTGGTCGGCCTGACTGTCATCCTGATGTTGCTGGGGCTTGTTCTCAAGAGAGGTAAATCGTGAGCGCACCGTTTTTGCAGATTCAACGGCTTCGTAAAACCTACGACCAGGTGGTCGCTATCGACCATGTTTCGCTCGATATCAAGAAGGGCGAGTTCATGACCTTCCTCGGACCGTCGGGCTCGGGCAAGAGCACGACGTTGTACATCGTCGCGGGCTTTCAGTCGCCCACCGAAGGACGCGTGCTGCTCGACGGCAAGTCGCTGCTGTCGGTCGCGCCGAACAAGCGCAACATCGGCATGGTGTTTCAGCGCTACACGCTGTTCCCGCATCTCACGGTTGGAGAGAACGTCGCGTTTCCGTTGCGCGTGCGGCGTTTGCCCGATGCCCAGGTGAAGTCGAAGATCGAGCAGATGCTCAAGCTCGTGCACCTCGGCGATTGCCGCGACCGCATGCCGGACCAGCTATCGGGCGGGATGCAGCAGCGCGTGGCGATTGCCCGCGCGCTCGCCTACGATCCGCCGGTCCTCCTGATGGACGAACCGCTTTCCGCGCTCGACAAGAAGCTGCGCGAGGAACTGCAGACCGAACTCCGGCGCATCCACCAGCAGACCGGCGTGACGATCCTGTATGTGACCCACGACCAGGAAGAGGCGCTGCGCCTGTCTGACCGCATCGCTGTGTTCAACAAAGGGCGCATCGAGCAGGTGGGCAGCGGCGAGGAGCTTTATGCGAAGCCGGCGTCGCGCTTTGTCGCGAGTTTTATCGGCAACTCTAATTTCCTGCCGGTTACGCTCGCCGGCGGAAACGGCTCGTCGCAGGCGGTGTTTCCGAACGGCAAGCCGGTATCGGTCGGCGGGTTCGATCATGCGCTAAACGATGGCGACAACGGTGCGCTGATGCTTCGTCCCGAACAGATCCGGATTCGCGCGCAGCCGTCGGAGACTTCGAGCGGCGGCTTGCAGGTGGTCGTTCGCGATGTCACGTATCTCGGCGATACCATGCACTACGCGGTCGCTACGCCCTGGGAACAGGAGATCGCGGTACGGACGTCCATCAGTTCCCGCGAGCCGAGCCTGGCGGTCGGTGCGCGAGCGTGGCTTGAATGGGAGAACGAGAGCGCCCGGGTGTTCGCCGCCTGATGAACGCGTGCCCTGCGAGGCCGACGAGAATACGGCACGTGTGTGCAATACTATGGGATTCCAAAAACCAGGGATTCCGGATATCTGACCGGAGACAACAAAACCATGATCGATCAAATGCGTGTCGACCGAAGTGCACCGACGTTGCGCGAGCTGACGCTCGCGAAGTTGCGCGATGCAATTTCACAGGGCATCTATCATCCCGGCGACCGCCTGATCGAGCGCACGCTATGCGATCAACTGGGCGTCAGCCGGACCGTGGTGCGCGAAGTGCTGCGCCACCTCGAGACAGAGGGCCTGGTCGAGACCGTCGCGCATTCCGGGCCGATTGTCGCGCGGCTCGACCCGGAGCAGGTTCAGGAGATCTATGAAATTCGTGCGTTGCTCGAGTCCGAGGCGGCGCGCGCTTGTGCGGAGCATGCAACCCCGGCGCTGGTGAAGCAGCTACGCGAAATTCGCAAGGAGATTGAAGAGGCCTTCGACCAGTCCGACTTCAAGCGCGTGCTGACCTACACGGAGCGTTTCTACGAAGCCATGTTCACCGGCGGTCAGAAGCTGATGATGCATCAGGTGGTCAAGTCCTTGAACGCGCGCATCAACCAGTTGCGATCCGTGACCATTGCTTCGCCGGGAAGGGGTGCGGACTCGAATCGCGAGATGAACAAGCTGCTGGCTGCTATCGCCAAGAAAGATGGCGATGCCGCCGCTGCGGCATCGCTCGAACATGTGAGGCGCACAGCCGGCATTGTGATGGCCATGCTTGCCGAGAGGGCGGCTGAAGCCAGCGTGATTGATTGATATGTAAAGGCGGTTCAAGAGCGACAACAACCGTCACAAGGACGTCAACTGCGAGGCACACTACATAGCCTTCATCTCGCGAGGACGCTCAAGCTGCATTCGCGGCTGTTTTAAGAGAGGGCATTGACTGATTGGCAACGGCTTGTGCGACGTGCCGGACGGTAGCATCACGTAGCGAGCCATCAAGTTCCTCGGGCAGGAATTCATTAAAATGAATCTGCCCGTCCACCACGCGGGCGCGACGCAGAAACACTTCGAGATGTGAACCCGGCCGGTTGTAGTGACGACAAAATTTTTGAGGCGTGAACCAAACGTCGAAGCATTCGCGAAATGCAGTGTTGAACACCGTATCCTCACTACCTAGCTTGCCGCGAAAGGCTTCGCCCTGAGGGAATCCGCCGGCGAGCCAGAATAGCGGCCTGCGCATCGCAAGATTCCACGGTGCGGAAAACACCGCAGCCATATAACGAGGATCGCTATCCTCGCACGACAAATCATCCGGTAAATCGACAATCTGTATGCCTGATTTCAGGCCAGCCCATTGCGGATTGGCCGCAAGGTTTGCCTTTGCAAAGGCGTAATAGCCGGGCAAGTGTTCATCGTCGGCATCGAGAAAGCACAGGATGTCAGTAGTCGCCGCCGCAGCGCCTAAATTACGCGCCAGCGAGGGCCCACCACAAGTGGCAAGACCGATAGCGCGCACGCGTGGATCGCTTTGCGCGAACTTCTGCGCGACCAGCAGGCTATTGTCGCTAGCTCCGTCGACCACGATTACCAGTTCGTCCAGTTCAGGCTGGTTAAGTGCGGAATAAATCGCGCGTTCCAGAGTATCGGCGTTGTTGTGGCAAGGAATAATGGTTGCGAGGGTAGGGACAGCGACCTGTTCACTCATCTTTAAAAGATTCCTGATAAAACGATAGCTGAAAAACTGTGAGACTACATTTCATGCCATTAATGATATGACAGGTTGTGGAGTTTTACAGAACGTGCAGATGATGATTCCTTGCCATAAAACTTCAAGATAAAATGCAGAGTTTTATCAGGATCGCAATAATGACTCCAGCAGGGACACCGAACGTCCTGCCGCGAATGATTGTATTTAAATCTTCATCGAGCAGGAATTCGTCACGTCGGTGGGCCCAGATTGTCTTTAACGCCAATGGCCTCGCATTCAAAAGAATAATAGAGATGACTCCCGCTGCCAGCACCTGTTCGAATGCATTAAGGGTCGCGAGAAGCGGCCAGTAGGTGCTTGCATAGTCAAGCATCAGCAGGACGCCGGCTGTGACCACGGTGCCGACAAAAAAACTACCCATGAATCTATTTGCTGTACTCAAATTGTCCAATTTAATACCTCATCTCGTTTAGCCTGACAAAGCTTGTCCAAGGCAAAGAATTTATGTTGATTGAATTTTATTCGTTATCTTGCAGAATAAAAATCCGTCGAAAGGCGATCAATCTTGACCAAGGCTCTGTGACACAGTTCGCGCTACGCCTGACCAATAGGGTCTTCCATGCATTATGAGTCCGCACAGCGACAGGATTTCGAGCCGCATTTTAAATGCGTGATCCAGGCATACTCCGAGGGAATCCTTTGCAGCGGTAAGCGGAACCAAAAGTGGAACAAAATCGACAGGGATAAGTGTATTTTTTTTATGCTCATCGGTATATCGGCATATTCTTAATATTGATGAGACAAATCCTAATGGGCTGCTGAAACACCGCCCAGAGGAACGTCTATTTCCAGACCGTAGGTGGTACGTGCATCCCACGCTGACGGGAAGGGAGCACTTGAGCATCGTGATACCGTTTCGAGGAATCACGCCCATAGAACTCAACGGGTTCCGCCAGGGAGGCGCTCGATTCAATCACAGGTTGCCCGTATGAAACTGGGCGCTCGCTGCCAACTGTCGGAGCGTGGGCTTCCCGGTTGGATTGGGCCGCCCGTCCTGCGGCACGAATTGCTGCTGCAAGGCCGTAGCGACGTGGGTCAGCACCTCGTCCCAGTCGCCCCGCTGCCGCTGGTTGAAGAGTCGGATGGTGGGATACCACGGGCTGTCATCCCGTTCGCGCAACCAGCGCCAGCAACCGGCGAAACGGTTGAGCAGCCATACCGGCTTACCCATTGCTGCGGCCAGATGCGCCACGGACGTATCGACGGCAATCACCAGGTCGAGATTCTCGATCAGGGCAGCGGTGTCCGCAAAGTCCGTGACTTCGTCCATCCAGTCGGTCAGCCTTGCCTCGCTGGCGGCATCAGCGCGCTTCGCCGGGTTATCGGTCTTCTGAAGACTGATCCAGCGGATGTCTCGCAATGCGAGCAGCGGCGCAATTTGCGCGGGCATCAGGCTGCGCTTTTTGTCCCCCATCGTGTTCGCATCGCCGCCGGCCCAGACCACACCGACGCAGGGCAGTCCAGGATCAGGCAATGCAGCGAGTTTGGCATGCCACGAGGCGGCGCGTGCGGGATCGGCAAAGAGATAAGGCATGGCGGCCGGAACGTTGTTGAGGCGGGTGCCGAACGCCATGGGTAGCGACATCATGGGGCAGTACCAGTCCCAGTGATCGAGGCCGGAGAATCCCTCATCAAGCATGACGAGGCCCGGCCAGCGGGAACAAAGCGACTCTTCAAACAGGCGGCGCAAGGAGGGCGGACAAATGAGACCTACCTGCGAAAAGCGCTCGAGCGCCAGGGGCAGGTAGCGGACAAACTGCAGGCTGTCGCCATGACCTTGTTCTGGAACGACCAGCAGACGTGCTCCGCGTGCGGGGTCGTGTTCCGCGCGAATGCCCGACGCCGGACGTTCACCTCGCCATTGCGGGAGTGGGACTCGTGGGCGTGCTTCTATAGATGGGCTTCCGTCGGCGTCCACAAAATTGGCCCAGCGGTCCTCGTAACAGAGCCACCCTTCTTCGTAACGTCCCGTTGCCAGCAAGACCGTCCCGAGATGACCGCGAGCGCTGCGAGCGTCGAGAGAATCCGGTGATAACGCGATTGCGCGCCGCAGGTGCCGCTCGGCCTCCTCTAGCCTGTCCAGAAACTGGGCAACAACGCCAAGGTTAGCGAGCACCTGCAGGTTATCCGGTTCGAGCGCGAGCAGCTTGCGATAGCTGACGGCCGCGTCGTCGAGAAACCCCTGCATGAACAGCGTGCCCGCTTCGTAGAAGCGCAGCCGGATCGAATCGGGCTGGAGCGCAAGACCCTGCCGGGCCGTTTGCAGCGCGCTTGCGTAGGCATTCAACTTGAGTTGAATGACGCACAGCGTGTTGTAGAAGTCCAGATGAGGATGGACCTCGATAGCGCGCTCAACCCAGCTTTGCGCGGCTTCGAACTGGTTCGAATCGAGCGCCAACAGACCGCGCAAGTAAAGGGCGCCGGCACGCCTCGGGTCTTGCTCAAGGATCCGCTCGACGGCGGCTTGCGCCGTGGCGATATCACCCGCTTGACGCGCTTTTTCGGCCTCGCCATACCAAGTTTGAATTTTGTCGGATGGCGAGCGCGAGAGGTTGGGCATGTTGCGAGAAGCAGTGTGTGTTACGCGGTTAAGCGGTGGCTGTGCGCGATTAAAACGACGCTGCACTGTACGACGACGGCGAGGCTAGACCGGCGCTCTGCCGGGAGGGGCGGCACACACAAGGATGCGTGCGTTCTATCGGGCGTCGATTTTCTGCGCAGCGGCGTGACAGGTCTGTAGGACTGTTCCGAAAACGTCCGATGCGAAAACGACGGGTGGCCGTGTGGGAAGCGACTGTCGGTGTCGCTCAGGGCGATTGCATGAAACGTTACAGATGGTGGCGAAATGCTTGTAAGCCCGGTTTCCTGGCGTGCTCTCGTAAACCCCTCAATCGCCAAAAATTCTTGCGTACAGTAATATGGAATACCATAATATGTTGACGGCGCCATCGCACGAAGCCACGGCGTTTTTGCCTACGGAGAACAACCCCATGAAACTCGAGATTCGCAAGCTGGTTACCTATGTGGAAGACACCTTCATCGAAGGCGGTAAAGCGGCTGAGCGGCCGTTGAAGCTGTTCGCGGCAGCAGCCGTGCTGCGCAATCCGTGGGCGGGACGTGGTTTCGTCGATGACCTGCGCCCCGAGATTCATGGACTTGCGCCGCAACTGGGCGAGCTTCTGACCGGCGAGATCCTGCGGATTGCCGGATCGGGCGAAGCGGTGGAGGGTTACGGGAAAGCGGCGATTGTGGGGACGTCGGGCGAAGTCGAACATGCGTCGGCGTTGATTCACACGCTGCGCTTTGGCAACAAGTTTCGCGAAGCGGTTGGTGCGAAGAGTTATTTGAGTTTCACGAATTTGCGTGGTGGTCCTAACTGTCCGGTCACCATTCCGCTCATGCACAAGGGTGATGAAGGCATGCGGTCGCATTACCTCACCATCCAGTTCTCGATCATCGATGCCCCCGGCCCCGATGAGATCGTGATTGCGCTGGGTGCGTCGATTGGCGGGCGGCCGCATCATCGGATTGGCGACCGCTATCAGGATCTGAAGGAGCTTGGGTCCAATGAAGCATGAAACGGTGACTGGCCGCGCGTCGATCAGCGGCGTGTTCGACGGCACGGCGTACAGCGTGGCGGGCGAGGGGCCGGCGCTCGTCCTGATCCATGGCGTGGGCATGAACCGCAGCGTGTGGGCGCCCCAGGTGAGCGCGCTGCAGGCGTGTTTTCGGGTCGTGTCGTATGACATGCTGGGCCACGGCGTGAGCCGCTTGCCGGCGGCGTCCCCCGCGCTCGATGAGTACGCCGGACAGCTTGCAGCGCTCCTGGATCATTTGCGGATCAATGCAGCGCATGTAGTCGGTCACTCGATGGGCTCGCTGATCGCACTTGAGTTTGCGTTGCAATATCCGCAGCGGGCGGCAAGCGTGGTTGCGCTGAACGCGGTGTACGACCGCACGCCGACGCAGCGGGCGGCAGTGATGCAGCGCGCGGCATTGCTGGAGGGCGGGGGGCTTGAACAACCGAGCATTGATGCAACCGTTGCCCGTTGGTTCGACGATCCGGTGCCGGGTCATCTCGCCCAGGTAGCCGAGCTTGTGCGTTCGTTGCTGGCGACAGTGAATCCGGAGGGTTATGCGCGGACTTACCGGTTGTTTGCGAGTTCGGATCAGGCGCATGTCGGGCGTTTGCCGCAACTTGCGATGCCTGCGTTGTTCATGACCGGCGAGTGCGATCCGAATTCGAGTCCCGCGATGTCGCATTCAATGGCGGCTGCTGCGCCGCGCGGACGAGCGGAAATCATTGCGAATGAACGGCACATGATGAACGTCACCGCGCCGGCGATTGTGAACCAGCGGTTGGTGCAGTTTATTCGTGAAGCGAGTGGCGCCTGAGTGCTTGATTGAGTGTCTGAGCCAACTCGGATCTACGTATCAGCCGCTAATTCAAGGAGCAAAAGCATGAAAGAGCATTCCTTCAATACTAGCGAGTTTCGCCGTGCATTGGGCGCATTCGTGACGGGTGTGACTGTGGTGACGACCATTCAACCCGATGGTTCGCCGCGTGGTTTTACCGCGAATTCGTTTACGTCCGTGTCGCTTGATCCGGCGTTGATCCTGGTTTGTATCGCGAAGACGGCCTCCAGCCATCCGGTGTTTTCGCAGACGCAACGTTTTGCGGTCAGCGTACTTGCGGAAGATCAGCGGCCGGTATCGGGCGTGTTTGCGTCGAAGAGTGTGGACAAGTTCGCGCAGGTCGGCTGGCATGCACGCCGCACCGGCAGTCCGGTGATGGACGGCGCGGCGGCGAGTTTCGACTGCGAGACGCATCAGGTGGTGGATGCGGGGGACCACATCATCCTGATCGGGCGCGTGGTGGATTTCACGCATACGAGCGCGACACCGCTAGGGTATTGCCGTGGTGCTTATGTGGATTTCAGCTTGTCGCAGGAGGCGTTGGCCGCGACCGGTCAGCGGGCCCAGGTTGGGGCGATCCTCGAGCATCCTGCGGGTCTTGTGTTGATCGAGACGGCATCCGGGGCTTTGCAATTACCCATTGGGACGCGCTTGGAACCGCTTGCGGATGCGGCCAGTTTGCGCGGCGTGCTGGAGCGGTATCGGTTGAATGCGAACCTGGATTTTCTGTTCGCGGTGTTTGAGGAGAAGGGCGTTACCCATATCTATTATCGGGGGCGCATTGTCGATGATGTACCTGCTGGCGCGGATGTACGGTATGTGCCGCTCGGTGCGATTCCCTGGGACAGGATATGTGACCCTGCCGTTGGGGCCATGCTGCGACGCTACGTGAAGGAGAGAACGGAGGATGCGTTCGGTATTTATGTAGGCGATGTGGAGAAGGGGATGGTGCAAGCGCTAGGGTGATTCGTTCGCAATCGCTTTGGGGCTTGGGTGGGTGCGGGGGAGTCCGGCTTCTCAGTGTGCGGCGCTGGGATCGAAAGGCTGGATACCCAGCAATTCGGCCTTGCGGACAAGGTCCGGCATCGAGCGTGCGTTGAGCTTGCGCATCACTTGTCCACGGTGGACCTTCACCGTAATTTCGCTCAGGTTCATCTCCGCGGCGATCTGTTTGTTCAGCAAACCTGACAACACAAATACCAGCACTTCCTTCTCGCGCGGAGAGAGCGAGTCATGCAACGCGCGTAATTCAGCCACGGCCGCATCTGCCGCGAGACGGGCTTTGTCGCGGGCGAGTGCCTGACTCACGGTGTCCAGCATGTCCTGGTCACGAAAAGGCTTGGCAAAAAAATCCATCGCCCCGGCTTTCATCGCCTTGACGCTCATTTCAATATCGCCATGGCCCGTCATGAACACAACGGGAATACGTATGCCGCTATTGACGATTTCCTGATGGAACGTCAGCCCGCTCTTGCCGCGCAGCCGCACGTCGAGAATCAGGCAGCTCGGGACGTGGGAGCGGGGACGCTGAAGAAATTCTTCCGGCGACGAAAATGTCTCAACGAGCAGGTCGACTGATCGCATGAGCGTCGCGAGCGCGCGGCGGATTGCTGCGTCGTCGTCGACCACATAGACGATAGCGCCATCGCGGCCGGTGGCGCCGTGCGCTGACGGAGAGGACGGTCCAGCAGACATCTGGTCACCTCGATTTGAGCCGACGACTGAGCCGACTGAGCCAATTGACGTCGCCTTGCAATGGCCGATATTACGCGCATGTCGATAACCCCGCCTACGCGTCGATCGACGGCTTTCCCGAACAAGCGGCGCACGTCGAGACCGCTCGCCGGCACGATCCATCCCTGTGGGCGGCCGCAGCGAACCTCGCCGGATTGTCAGGGCGCACTTAACGGATCTCGACGATACTCGATACGTCAGGCTTAAAAGCAAACCACCGACAAACAAAAGGCGAACAATCAGACGGAACTGCCCTTTCCGAAAATAACCGGGCGGACAGGGGCGGACCACAGGGCCGGACCATTACCTGATCTTCGGATAGTGCTGCTCAAGTGCCGCGCAGGCACGCGTCGCCCGCTGCCGCAAGGCATGCGGGGCGCTGCTATTTATTTGCATCAATGGTTCCCACCGGGTCCTGGCGAGCGGCTTTAAACCCGGTAAAACTCGATATCCTGCCCGGCATGCACGGCGCGTTTTAACCATTCTGGCATGTCGCCCGTCCCGTCCCATGTGTCGCCGCTCGCGTTTCTAAATACTGGCGCGGTGCCGTTGGTGCTCTCCGGCAACGAAGGCATTGACGGCAGCGCGCGTCTGGACGCCGCGCTCGAACCGTTGGTCATTGGAGGAGGGGTGACGGAAACCGGCACGTCGGCCAATGCTTCGGCCAGCGCTGTTTCGGTAATGCCAAACTCAGCCATTCGGCTGCGCAAATAGGCAATGATGCTGTCTCGCTTTCTTTCGTCCACGGCTGTCCTGATTCAGCTTTTACTTTCTTGAAGGCGAGCCATCTGCCCGCGCGGACCGGGGCGGCTCGAGGAATGTGTGGGTTGACTAAAATCGTGGCGCGCCGAGTGACGCGCGTCAATTAGTGTAATACCGCAAATTGCCGCTTTAACCCGCAGCGCCCGATAATCGGACTTCTGCCAAGCGAGCGGCTCGACAAACTGGTTACTGTGTTTGAGATCGGTGCGAGATGCGTAAGCCGCCGAATCAGCGGCTGTAGCTCACGCGACCAGATCGGTGCACGGCTGGCGGCTGCTCATGTTTCAAAAGCACCATGCATGCAGCCGCTAATTCAACAATTCGTCCAGACAACCGCGGGCGCCACGAAGAAATGATAGCGCCGAATGCCGCTATTGTATGCCTAAATCATTTTAGCGATTATGTTGCTCGCCTGGCAACTCCGCGCCGTGTGCACGAATTGCCGCAATGAGTTCGGCCGGCGTGATTTCATAGCGCACCTCACGATGGATGCCGGCCTTCCTTTCATCAATATCTATCAGCAGGACGGCCTTGCCGTCGGGTGCAGGTTCGAGGCGCAACGTCCGCACTTCCTGACCGGTGGCTTCATCGCGCTCCGTCAGCAAGGTCATGGATCCTGTGGCGGGACTTCTGATCATTCATTTTCTCCCTTGCAATATCCAACATCCTTCTTGTTGAGACCCTTCGAACGGCTTACCCGCCATTGCCGTTCACAGGAAGGCACTAAAAGCGGGCGCAGGACGGCGGATCTCAAAGCCGCCGTCCTCATTATTGCTTGTCAAAACGATACCCGTCCAGCGTCCGAATGCGTGTTCGCCGCGCCGCTTAACCGTTGACATTCCCTTGACATCCGCGTGATACCCGCAAAGCGATTTGGCCGGCGTTACCCCGCCACCGCCGCGCGAGCCTGGGCCGTGATCTCGAACGAGCGCAGGCGGGCCGCCTGATCGTAAATTTGCGCGGTGACCATCAACTCGTCGGGCTGGGTTTGTTCGATCAGCGAGGCAAGTCCGGCCTCCACCAGACCCTGGTCGCCGATCACCGAGCATGCGAGCGAATGGTCCACGCCGGCGCGTTCGGCCTCGTTCCACGGAATCTGCCTGACAGGCGGCGGCAACTGGCCCGGCGTGCCGCGTCGCAGGTTGATGAATTGCTGTTGCAACGATGTGAAGAGAAACTCCGCTTCTTCCGTGGTGTCGGCGGCAAAAACATTCACGCCGACCATCGCGTAAGGCCGGTCGAGTTGCTTCGACGGGCGGAATTGCGTCCGGTAAACCTGCAAAGCGGTCAGCAGGTAGTCAGGCGCGAAATGCGAAGCGAAGGCGAACGGCAAACCGAGCGCGGCGGCGAGCTGGGCGCTGAAGGTGGATGAACCGAGCAGCCAGATCGGCACGTTCAGCCCGGCGCCGGGGACCGCCCGCACGCGCTGGCCTTCCACCGGATCGGCGAAATAGCGCTGCAATTCCACGACGTCATCGGGGAAATTGTCCGCGCTGCCCTGGAGATCGCGGCGCAGCGCGCGGGCCGTCGTCTGGTCGGTGCCGGGCGCGCGGCCGAGGCCGAGATCGATGCGTCCGGGAAACAGCGACTCCAGCGTGCCGAACTGCTCGGCGATCACAAGCGGCGCGTGGTTCGGCAGCATGACGCCACCCGAGCCGACGCGGATCGTGCTCGTTCCCGCGGCAACGTGCCCGATCACCACGGACGTCGCGGCACTGGCAATCCCGGTCATGTTGTGATGCTCGGCCAGCCAGAATCGCAGGTAACCGAGTTTTTCGACATGCTGGGCCAGTTCGCGCGAGTGGCGGAACGCGTCGGCGGCGGTCGATCCGGCGGGGATGGGGGATAAATCGAGAACTGAAAACGGGATCATTGCGGCTTCCATGGCTTCGTGCACTGGCGGCGCGCGGGCGCCGGCGATCCGGCTCCCGTCAAGCGCCAATCCCGGATGAAAATCCAGGACGCTCCTTACACGCGGGTAAAAGCCGATTGTGCCGAAAGTCAGGAAAGTCTGCCGTGACCACGCTTAGGCGAGGCGGGGATAGCCCTGTTTGATGGCGTCTGTTTCGATGTCAAGAATGCACGCATAGTCGTCGAGCGGACGCCTCGCAAAACCGTCGAGCTTGAGGCGTTTTGCAAGCGGACGATCGTACGCGATGGCGTCGGCGAGTGCGTGTGCTAGTGCCTCGACCCCCTCCGGCGGCACTCGTTTCGATGCGATCAGTGGCAAGCCCGGCGCGCTTCGTGTCGTGCCGATCTCGATCAAACCATCGGCAAGATCCGGAAGGTGATCGAGTACGAACGCGAAGCTCACGCAGTCGATGGCGGCAACATCGGCCCGATCGTCCTGCAGGGCTTGCAGCGATGCCAGGTGCCCGCCCGTTTCGATCACCGATGCGAAGAATGGGTGCTCGCCGGCAAGCGGCGCAACCGCACTGCGCAGCAGGTTCATGCCGCTGTTCGAATCGGGGGTGTTGTACGCCGCGCGCAGACCGCGGCATTGCGCGAGCGACGTGACGTTGGCCGCGGCCCGGGTGATCAGGACGCTGTGATAATCGCCGGCCTCGCAGCCATCGACCGTGAAAACGGGCGTAGTGACGAGTTGCACGCGTCCGGTGAGCGCCCGCACCAGCGGATAGCCGCACGTCTGCGACAACAGCAGATCGTCACGCAGCCAGAATTCCTGCAGGGATGTCGCGGGATCGACTATGGCGAGCGTGTCACCGCGAGCGTCGAGCCATGGCCGCAAGCGCCCGTGAACATGATCGAGCAAAACGCGCCAATCGCCGGCGAGTGCTGGCGTGACGTTGTACATCGGTAATGCGGCTACCCAGTTCATCCAGATTCTTTCCCATTGCGCCGGTCAATACCCATGTCCGTACCGATACCCATACCAGCACCCGGCCGGAAAGATACGTCAGACAGGCTGCGCCACGTCGCCGCCAAGCGTTGCTGAGCCGGCGGACCCGGCCTGAGCCTGTGCAATCTGATCGGCGGCGCGTGCATGAAGCGGATGCAACGCGGGCGCAATCGGTTGAACGCCGTGCCGCACAAGCCATTCCTGATAACCACGCACGATAAAACCGCCATTGCGCACCAGATACGCATCGCGATACCCATGATAAACGCTTGCCACCGCAAACCACGGCACGCTCGGCAGGTCGTGATGAACCGCGTGAAAATTGTTGTTGAGGAACAGAAGACGCCAGGCCCACGATGCTTCGTTGATGACCGTGCGTTCCGCGACGTGATCGGCTGCGCGATGTTCCTGGAACGAACGAATCGCACTCAATGCGAGCGCTGGATACCCAACCCCGAATATAAAAAGGGCGGGACTGATGCCGCAGCGGCGCGCAAGCCAGGTCGCGAGCAGTCCAAGCAGGACGAGATGCAAGGCCCACGCGGCGGCGATACGGCCATTGCCCCGCGCGATCTGGGTGCACGCCGACAGAACCGTTTCCACGATCGAAAACCAGGGGCCGAGCACAATGCGCCCCAAGAACGTGTTGCGGATAACCAGCAGGAACCGCACAGCCGCGCCGGCACCGCGCCAGCGTTCGGCGGAAACGAAATAGCTTTCCGGATCGAGATCGGGATCGGTGAGATGAACGTCGTTATGGTGGCGCAGATGCGATTCGCGATACACCGCGTAAGGGAACCAGACCGCGAGCGGGGCGACGCCGAGCAGCGCGTTGAACAAGGGGAAGCGCGTCGGATGGCCGTGCAGGAGTTCATGCTGCAATGACAAATACAGGCACGACAATACGGCGAGAATGCTTACCGCCAGCGGTAAGCCGATCGACCGCGCGTTAAGCGCCGTCGTGAACCAGCCGCCGTACACGGCAACGATCAGAAGCCAGGTGGGCCATTCGCTGCGCCAGCGCCAGGACGTGCGCAGTTGCTGTATTTGATGGCGTTGAGCATCGTCTATGTACAGGCTCATGGCAATTCAGTGACGGAACGAGCCACGATCTTAGCGACGCTTCGCCGCCTGCCAAACCAAGCATTCCCGCTAAGCTTGTTCCCGTGTGAAGAATCGTGGCGTGAGCGGTTGCACGCAATGAGAGTCAGCGGATCGGGGCCATCTCCATGCGGCTACGAAGCGCTACGAAAGCCTGCGAAAACGCTGGAACGCACAGCGTCGCGCGTTGAGGCCCCGGAGCGTCTCAGGCTTCGGGGTAATTTGAAAGCTTATAGTAGGGATTTTTATCGTCAGGTCGGGATAGGCGCGATAGGTCGCAGGCGATCATGATCGGAGCAACAAGCGTGCGGGATTATCTGCTTGTATTCTTGACGCCCATGTTCATTGGCGAATGATCGGCGGGGAATTATTGATGGCAGTCATCAAACACGCCGCGATCGCGCCGGAATTTGAATGACAGTGCTGGTTCACTGGCCCGAACGATGACCTGGGCGCTCCCCCGCAATCGCGGCTAACCGCCTGAAGCCCTGCGAACGTTTGATCGGTAGCCATGCTTGAAACACGACATCGGGCGGCCTGAAGGCCGCCGTCGATTACGCGCACGATGCGCGATGGCGAAAGCGCCGTAGTTACGCCGCTTTCGCCCAAAGCCTGTTGGTTGTTCTTTTGCGCCCGGAGCCGGGGTCGCCTTGTGGTTGCGAGAACGAATCCAGCACTTTGCGTAATGCATCTACCCGACGCCTTTGCGCCGGCACCAGCACGTAGCCGGTGCAGACAGCGGTCAAGCGTTCGTGCCAGTACTCGACGTTAAGCGTCCCGGCCGATTTCTGACTCATCGCCCGCAACTGGCCTATTGCCCGTTCGATGTGCTGAAGTTCCGCATCGGCCTGTGTCGACGTTCGTGGGCCTTCTGACGTCGGCGATCTTTTGGCTTTCATCCTGCGCCCCCATTCTTGCCGGCCAGCTTGTGAGCGCGTTGTCGATTTTATCGATGACTGGTGCGTTCATTGCTGCGTCCAGCTATACCCCTTCGCCTGCGCGTTGATGGTTGCGCTGGGCGGTCCCCGGTTTGATTCGACCGTTGATGCATAGTCGCAAGGGCTCGGCGCACGCACCGTCTGAAATCGCACATTGAAGGCACCGAGCGCGCGATTATTCGGGCCATGCAAACGTTTTCCGTGTGCCAGGGCACGAAGTGAGCGCGCCGAACGACGCTAATTCCCGGCGGAACAATGCTTGGAAGTGGCAGTGGGATGCCGTGGAGGGCGGGAGGGCGATCGAGGGACCGTTACGAAGCGAGTTCGAGGTAGCTTTGAAGCAGCTTTGAAATGGCTTCGAAGCGGGCCTCGTATCGGTATCGGTTTCGACAGCGCCGGAGTATTGACTACGTCCAGAGACATTGCGTGACGTGCGCGAAATTGCGTTACTCGTCGTCTGAAGTCCGGGCCTTGCCGCTGCGTTTTATCTGCTCGTCCATGGCCAGGTCGAGCTTGCTGACGCGTCGCGGTTTCTCTGGCTTGAGGCCGTTCACAAAGGCCACGAAATCATCCATGGTCTGCGGTGCGGAAAGTTTTTGCTCACCGCTTGCCGCCCGGTCGACGAGATAGAACAGGCCGCCGCTCAGGCTGACGGCGGCATAGTGCGGGTTGCCGGAGCGTGTCTTGAGACGCTCCACGGCGTTGATGGCTTTAGTCGAGCGCACGATCAGCCCGGTAAAAAAGCAAGCGCGAAGATGTCATGAAACCGGCGTCATGAAACACCTCGCCAAACTGCTTCAAGGTCAAAGTTGAGATCGAAGTCAAGGTTAAGGTTAAGGCGCGCATTTCTTGCTCGCTCCTTCGAGCCACAGGTTCGACATATGCCGCTCGCCCGGATAAAACCGGTACGACGTTTCGCCGTTATCGAAGCGAACCTTGATCACGTTGGAATCGCCGAATTCGAGCATCGTGCCTTGGGGAATGGGTGTTTGCTTGAACGTGGCGTTGTGTTTCTTCGCTTCGTCCGTCAGGCACTGGACAATGCTCGCCACAGACGCGTTCGGCGCCGTTTCGACTTCCGGCTGACCGGCATCGGCGTTGTGGAACTGGGTGGTACAGGCTTGCAACAAGAACAGGGGAAGCGCGAGAGCGCAGGCAATCTTTTTCATGGTGTCCTTTCAAGGTTTGCGACCGCCCGTTCGACGAAATGTTCGACGAAGTGTTCGACTACGGCAATCCAACATTACAGCATAGCGGTCTTACGTTTTCCGTCCGCTCGGGTCCCTGCTGGCCTCTGATGAGCGAGACGAAAGCCTGCCACCGCTCACCGGACGTCGCGGACCGTCGCGAACGTTCAGGCATCCGGCGGCACACCGAGAAGCTGCATGGTGCCCCCGACCACCCCCGAAAACACCGGCCCGGCCACGGTTCCACCGTAGTAGGAGCCGGCTGACGGCTCATCAATCATCACGGCAACAATCACTTGCGGGTCGCTCATCGGCGCCATGCCGACGAACGACGCGCGGTACTTGTTCGCCGCATAGGTACGCCCGATCTGTTTGCGCGCCGTGCCGGTCTTCCCACCCACGCGATACCCCTCCACCGCTGCCGCACGTCCCGTGCCACGGGGTCCCATCGCGAGTTCAAGCATGTCGCGCACAGCCGCTGCAGTCGCGGGTTTCGTGACCTGCACGGGTTCCCGCGCAGCCTGGCCGCGAATCAAGGTGGACTGCCGGAATTCGCCATTGCCCGCGTAAGCCGTATAAACCTGTGCAATCTGCAACAGCGACAATGACAGGCCATAACCATAGGCCATGGTCGCCTGCTCGATCGGGCGCCAGCGTTCGTATGCCCGCAGGCGGCCGGTGGCCGCGCCCGGAAAAATCAGGTCCGGCGCCTGGCCAATGCCGTATTCGCGATACTTGTCCCATACCGTCTGCGGGCGAAGGTTGAGCGAGAGTTTCGTCAACGCGATATTGCTCGACATCTGCACGGCTTCGGAGACCGTGATGACGCCGTGATTCGACGTATCGTGGATCACGTTCGGCCCGAGCTTGAACGTCCCCGGCGATGTATCGATACGCGTGTCCGGCCGCACGTGGCCAAGATCGATAGCCAGCGCCGCCACCAGCGGCTTGATCGTCGAGCCCGGCTCGAAAGTGTCGGTCAGCGCGCGATTGCGCAACTGTTCGCCGGTCAGGCGCGCGCGGTCGTTGGGGTCGAAGGTCGGATAGTTCGCGAGCGCGAGGATCTCGCCGTTCTTCGCGTCCAGCACGACCACGCTGCCCGCCCGCGCGCGATGCTTCGTGATGGCGGCAGCCAGTTGCGTGTGCGCGAGTTGCTGGATACGGCGGTCGATAGTCAGATGAATGGTCTCGCCATTCTCCGGCAACGCTGCTTCACCGATCTCCGACACCACGCGCCCCAGCCGGTCGCGGATCACTTCGCGCTGACCGTGCTCGCCGGTCAGCCTGTCGTTTGCCGCGAGTTCAATGCCTTCCTGGCCCTTGTCTTCGTTATCGGTGAAACCGACCACGTGAGCCGCCGATTCCCCTTCGGGATAGAAGCGTTTCGTGTCGGCCACGAGCGTTATGCCTGCAAGGCCGGTTTCAGCGATACGCGTGGCTGTGTCGGCATCGACTTGCCGTTTCAGCAGGACGAACGAGCGCGAGGCATCGATACGGCGCGCCAGTTCCTTCTCGGGCATATCGATCAGGCGAGAGATGACAGGCAGGGTCTCGCGATCAAAGCGCGATGGCGTGGCCCAGATCGCATAGGTCGCGAGACTCACGGCCAGCATCGCGCCGTTGCGGTCGACAATGCGTCCGCGCGTTGCGCTGAGTTCCAGCGTGCGTTGATAGCGCTTTTGCCCCTCGCCGATATAAAAGTCCTGGTTCACGACCTGCACCCACAGCGCGCGTGCGGCTAGCGAAGCGAACGCGGCGAATATCAGCATCACGACCAGCGTGGAGCGCCATCGTGGCAACCGGCTTTCGAGCACTGCGTTTTTCACGGGCGTCCGATAAGATTCATGGGCGCGCTTGACGGTTTTACGCATCGTGACGATCAGGACGTAGTGGACGTGACGGACGAGGACAACCGGACGATGCGCTCGAGCACGGCATCGAGTCCGCCGGCCGGGGTTTCACGGTGGGTGTCGGAATCGTTGCTGGGCAGCGCGAGCCCGAACGTGTCTTGCAGCACGCCGCGCAGCTCCGCGGCGCTTGTGAGTTCGCGTGTGGATTCGGTATTGCCGCGCTGGGTCAGGGTTGTATCGAACAAGGTCTGCCGCTCTCCGGGTATAACCCGCGCCACGATCAGGTGGTCCAGGAAGATCGACCCGGGATACGTCGATACATAGTGGTTCGCCATGTCGTAGTCGGCGGGAAATTGCGGCTCGAGGTCGAAACGGTAGATCGGCCTCCACGTATCGCCGAGCTTCACTTGCAGGAGGAAATCGCCGCGCTCGATCAGGTCGAGACGAAACGGCTCGTGCGGCGTCGCCTGTTCGCGGCCTGTGTCGAACAGCAGCGGAGCGCTGAGCGTCATGCTGCCGAAACCGACGTCCGCGAGCCAGGTGTCATCGGGCGTTTCGACCAGCAGCATCATGTGAGTGCGCGGCGACATGCCAGCCGGGTCGTTCCACAGGACACGCGCGGCGAGTCCCGTGGTCTCGAAGCCGAGCGTGTCGAGCACGGCGCGAAACAGCAGGTTGTGTTCATAGCAATACCCGCCGCGCCGCGCGCTCACGAGCTTCGCGAACACGGACGCGAGATCGAGGCGCGGCGTGCGCCCGAGCAGCGTGTCGAAATTTTCGAACGGGATCGCTTGCGGATGCAGCCTGTGCAGCGCGTGCAGCGTCTCTGATGTAGCCTGCTGGGGTTCGCGATTAGACCCGCGACTGGGCCCGCTGTAGCCGATGCGGTCGAAATAAGCGGCGAGCTGCGCCGGGGAGAGTGTCTGATTCATGTGGAACTCCTGCACGGGTAATGGTAACGAGGCCGGGCGAGCCGCCGCGAGGTGCCGACATTCTACGGCACAGCCCACGCGCCGATTACATATTGCATACGCCACGCATCAGTCGAAAACGCAGAAGCAGACCGTTTGGGCAGGATTTTGAACTGTGACGTGCCCAACATGGTCTTTAATAAGCAGTGCGCTCAACTCTTCTTTTAAAGAACCCTATGTCGATCCCACTCGCTACCGCAACTTCGTCCCCGCAGGCCCCTGGCAAGCATCCCGCACCGCCGTGCACGCTCGTCATCTTCGGCGCGGCCGGGGACCTGACCAAACGGCTGCTGATGCCGGCGCTGTACAACCTGTCGTCCGATGGCCTGCTAGACGACAAGATGAAGATCATTGGCGTGAACCACGGCGAGCTCGAGACGAGCGCCTGGCGCGACCAATTGACCGAGTCGCTGAAAACATTCGCCGCCGACAAAGCGGGCGCTTTTCATACCTCCAAACTCGACGATAAGGCCTGGAACTGGGTCGCGGATCGCCTGCAATACGTGGCGGGCGAGTTCGAGACCGATGACGTATTTAACAAGC
The DNA here is from genome assembly GCF_018449515.1 of Caballeronia sp. dw_19. Classification (GTDB taxonomy): domain Bacteria; phylum Pseudomonadota; class Gammaproteobacteria; order Burkholderiales; family Burkholderiaceae; genus Caballeronia. The sequence goes on from NZ_JAAVUQ010000002.1 coordinate 289,955, forward strand.
TCAAGCAGACGCTGGGTGACAGTGGAAATGTCATTTTTTATCTCGCCGTCAGTTCGCGCTTCTTCAAGCCGATCGTCGAGCGGCTCGGCAAGGTGGGTTTACTGAAGGAAAGCGACCAGGGTTTCCGGCGCGTGGTGATCGAAAAGCCTTTTGGGCACGACTACGCATCGGCGAAGGATCTCAACGAGAGCATTCTCAAGTTCGCCGGCGAGAACCAGATTTATCGCATCGATCACTTTCTCGGCAAGGACACGGTGCAGAGCATCCTCGCGGTACGCTTCGCGAACGCCTTTTTCGAGCCCATTTTCCGGCGCGAATATATCGATCACGTGCAGATCACGGCGGCGGAAACCATTGGCGTGGAAGCGCGCGGCGGGTTTTACGAGCAGACGGGCGCCTTCCGCGACATGGTGCCGAACCATCTGTTCCAGTTGCTCGGCATGGTCGCCATGGAACCGCCGAATTCATTCGATGCGGAAGCCGTGCGCGACAAGAAAGCCGAAATCTTCGACGCGATCCAGCCGCTGAAACCCAATGACGTCGTGCTCGGACAGTACGAAAAATCCGGGACCATGGCAGGGTATCGGGAAGAAGCCGATGTCGCGCCGGATAGCCAGACCGAAACGTATGCGGCGGCGCGGGTGTTCGTCGAAAACTGGCGCTGGGCCGGGGTACCGTTTTATCTGCGCACTGGCAAGCGGATGACGGCGCGGCGCACGGAAATATCGGTGCAACTGAAAGCCGTGCCGTTCCTGCTGTTCCGCGACACGCCCGTGGACACGCTTGTGCCGAACGTGCTGACCTTGCGGATTGACCCGGAACACGGCACGACCTTCGATTTCAACGTGAAGGTGCCCGGTCCGGTGATGCAGGTCGGGGCCGTCAAGTCATCGTTCAAATACGGCGATTTCTTCGATGAGAAGCCGAACGTCGGTTACGAAACGCTCCTGTACGACTGTATGCTCGGCGACGAGACGCTGTTCCAGCGCGCCGATAGCATCGAAACAAGCTGGGCGGCGGTCGACGGCGTACTGCATCCCGAAGGCGGCCGGTTGCCGGTACATGGCTACACTGCGGGCAGCGCGGGACCGAAGGAAGCCGACGATCTGTTGAAGGCAGACGGCCGCGCCTGGCGCCCGCTGGCAGACGAACACACGCAAAAAACCGATCACGACGACAAGAACTGAGGAGAACAGTATGGGGACAGCAGCACGCAAGGCAGCAGTGAAGAAGACGGCAACAGTGAAGAAAACCGCAGCAGGGAAGACAACCAGACGCTCGACTGCGAAAGAACGGATTCTCGCCATCGATGTGGGCGGCACGGGCCTGAAGGCCGCGATTATCGACGCGCACGGGAAGATGGAAACCGAGCGGGTCAAGGTGGCCACGCCGCATCCGTGTCCGCCGGACGTGTTGGTGCAGAAGCTGGTGGAACTGGTCGGGCCGCTGTTGACGCCGCTGCCGGCCACCCATATCTCGATTGGTTTTCCGGGCGTGGTGCGGGACAACCACGTGCTGACCGCGCCTAACCTCGGCAACGAATTCTGGCGCAACGTGCCGCTCGCGCAGTTGCTGGCTGTGCATCTGGGGAACCTGCCGGTGCGCATTATCAACGACGCCGAAATGCAGGGGCTTGCGGCTATCGAAGGGAAGGGCATCGAGTTCGTCCTGACGCTCGGCACGGGCGCGGGCACTGCGCTTTTCCGCGATGGCGAACTCATGCCGCATCTCGAACTGGCGCATCATCCGGTGAGCAAAAACAAGACGTACGACGAATATCTCGGCAATGCGGCGCGCGACAAGGCGGGCAACAAGCGGTGGAATCGCCGGGTGGAGAAGATCATCGGCATCCTGAGTTCGCTGGTGAACTACGACCGCCTGTGGATTGGCGGCGGCAACGCGGCCAATCTCAATTTCGACTTGCCGGATAACGTAAAAGTGGTCTCGAACGAGGCAGGGATTGAAGGCGGAGCGCGGCTCTGGCACCCGCGTTCAGTGCGTGAGACGCGGCAATTACCTGCTGGAGAGTTTGAATGACCTCCATCGGCGCTACCGGTCTGAAGCTCAGTCCCGGTCATCGCGACCCGGAGCAGGCGCTGGCGGCGCTGGCGAAGGTCGAGCTCGTGATTTCGGATTGCGATGGCACCTTGCTGTACACAGACAAATCGCTTGGTGAGCCCGCGAAGGAAGCCGTGCGCAATCTCACCGCCGCGGGTGTCCGCTTCACGGTGGCGAGCAGCCGGCCGGGCAAGGGCATGCATTCGATCGTCGAAACGCTCGGGATCCACTCGCCGTTTGCCGCTTTCAACGGCGGCAAACTCGTCGATCCCGCCGGCTGGAAGACCCTGAGTGCCCACTGGTTGCCGCGCGATGCGGCGCAAACGGCTCTGGAAAGCCTGGAGCGCGATGGAGTGGACGCGTGGGTGTTCATCAACGACCAGTGGTACATCACGAATCCCGGCGGCGAATACGTGCCGCTGGAGCGCCGGACGGTGGGATATGACGCGGTGGTGGTCAAGCGTTTCGAGGATATCGACCTGGATTCGGTCGAAAAGATCGTGGCGTCGACGAAAGACGCGGCGCTGCTTCAGCGTAAGGAGGCCGAGTTCCAGGACACGCTCAAGGGCCGCGCCGAGGCGATGCGTTCACAAGCCTATTATCTCGACATCACGCATCCGCTCGCGAACAAAGGCGAGGGCGTACGCGAGTTGGCGCGGCTGGCGGGCGTTGCACTGGAAAACGTGGCGGTACTCGGGGACATGGGCAACGACGTCGCCATGTTCGATGTGGCGGGTGTTTCCATTGTGATGGGGCAGGCGTCAGCAGACGTTCAATCGCACGCGACGTTTGTGTCGGCCACGAACGATGAAGACGGCTTTGCCGCAGGCCTCAACGGATTGTTGGCGGCCCGGAAGGGAAAATGATGATGAGGGTTGAACACGCGGGTTGAATGCGCGTGAGATACGCATGAGAGAGCGACATCGGCGCCATGCGATGCTGACTGGCAGCATCAAGCGGTGGCGCCGACGAAGCGTTGCTCTCGACTCCGGCGAGCAGTGCCGTGCGGGACTCGCTTTAACAGCGCGTCACGACAGCGTTCTGCTTAGCGGCGACGCATTTGCGGACGCTGACCGCCGCCCGTTGCGCGTTCGTCCTTGTGCCGGAAGTTGATCCGGCCTTTCGTCAGGTCATACACCGACAATTCCAGCGTCACACGGTCGCCCGCGAGAATCCGGATGTGGTTCTTGCGCATGCGGCCCGATGCGTACGCGCCCACGACCACGCCGTTGTCCAGCGTCACGCGGTAGCGGCTGTCGGGAAGCACTTCGTCAACAATGCCGTCCAGCTCGAGTAACTCTTCTTTCGCCATATAAAGCTCCTTAAATCATCTATTCGTTGCGATTGTATGCGAGACCGGCCCGACCCCGCGATGCCTTTTAACGCCTAACTATCGCGTCTAGTCACAGATCTGCAACAGTCTGGCCGTCGATCTGGCCGTCGATCAGTTTTTCCGCATGCAACAAGCACGCCCGGCGAGCCTGGCCGCCGTTTTCAAACGATCCGGTCTGCTCAATGCGGAACACGCGGCTTTCGCCCGTGGCTTCCTCGCCTGCCGGCGGCGCACGGCGGATGCGCACCGACGCTTCGTAGCCGGTATCCGCTGCACGGACAGCCGCACCGCCGTCGCGGGCGCCACGGGGGTAAATCAGCGGATGAATTTCATAACCTTTGTACGTCTTAAGCGGCTTGACCAGTTCTTTCATGTTTCCTGAGTTCCTGTATTGCGCCCGCCCGGGCATCGAAATAATGCGGCCGATGCCTTGAAAACCACTCCGGCGACCGTTCAGCGCCCCTTGGCACGTGCGATCGACCAAGCGTTTACGAGCAAAAAATGACGCGCGGCGCACACATGGCGCAGCCGCTCGCTGGGCTGTAGGTGTTGAAGAACGTCGCGGTAATACGTGTGCCGCCGCATGTCGCGCTGCCCATGCCGCTACGCACGTATTACCCATGCAACCATGCGCGGTACAACGCGTGGATACAAGCAACCGTCGACGTCGCTGCTGTTTAAACTTTGAAGACGAATGCAGGGCCGCGACCGGTTGCGGAGCCCACACTGCCGGGGCGATGACATTCAGCCAAGGCGTTGCGCTGAAATGTTGGGTGGATCGCTGTTGCCGTGGCGAACACGCTGCGCCAGAAGCGCACTATGTAAATTAGACAGCAAATCAGAAAAAAGTTCCGCTGTCGCCGGAGGCCCCGCCTCTCGATGCTGCAATGCTGACATGTCCGCTGCCGGCGTTCGCCGCCGTTCCCGCGCAGTTTCCGTCGAGTCGGCTATGTCATCCAACCGCCTTCCAGCGGCACCGAAGGTTCTATTATAACCATCATAGCCATCCTGCCTTGCGGAACCGCCAGTAAAGGCCAATGTCCACCGCGAGCATCACGCAGATCACCGCCGGATAACCATAGACCCAGTCGAGTTCCGGGATGCGATGGAAGTTCATGCCGTAGATCCCGGCGATCATGGTGGGTACGGCAAACAGCGCCGCAAACGAGCCCAGCCGCTTGGTCACTTCGCTTTCCGCCAGCGAAATCAGGCCCAGGTTGACCTGGATCGCAGTCACGATCATTTCGCGGCGTCCCTCGATCGTTTTCACGATACGCAGCAAGTGGTCGTAGACATCGCGGAAATAGTCCTGCATGCCGGTACAAATTCCCGGTGCGCGGCCGCCGTAGAGTTTGCTCACCGCTTCCAGCAGCGGCGCGGTGTGGTGCTGAAGCAGAACGAGCCGGCGCTTCAGGGAATACAGGTCTTCAATGATTATCCGCGACGCCGCGGACCCGTTGCGCGTGAAGATGCGTTCCTCGAGTTCGTCGAGCTCTGCGCCGAGCGTCTCCAGAATGGGGAAATAGCGGTCCACGACGTTGTCGATCAGTGCGTACATCACGAACGCCGGGCCATGTTCCAGCAAATGCGGCTCGCGTTCGCAGCGCTTGCGCACATCCTGGAATCCCTGGCTCGTCCGGTTGCGAACGGAGAGCACATAGTTGCTGCCCACGAACACGTTGATCTCGCCGACCACCAGCTCGTTGTCGGTATCGAGTTCCACCGTGTGGAGCACGCAAAACAGCGAGTCCGCGTATTCGTCGATCTTCGGGCGCTGGTGTCCCTTCTGGGCGTCTTCCACAGCGAGTTCGTGCAGCCCGAACTGATGCGCCATATGCGCGAGTTCACCCGGTCCGGGCTCTTTCAGCGCGACCCACACGAAGCAGTCGGGGACGTCCCGATACGCGGAAATGTCGTCGATAGCGACGTCGGCGAGCTTGCGGCCTTTCTGATAAGCCGCACAATTGACCAGCATGGATTCCTGCCCCTCTCGCACGGTGATGGAACCGGCGCATGCCGCCTTTCGCGAGCGTCTTTCGCAAGGACAGGCAGCGCGTAACGGGGCATGGCCGGACTTGCCGTGAATCTTAGCGGATTTGTCCGGCGCTTACTCTTACTGTGCGAGAGCCGTATTCGTCGTCTTGCAACGCAGCCGCCGCGCGACCGCGCGAGTCAGGTGTCAGGTCTCGCTATGCGAGTAATCCGAGGTCAGTTCGGAACTGAGCCGTGGTGTGTCCACCTGTGGCGCCAAGGTGCTGTCGCGTTTCGTGAGTTTGCCTTCCACGGAGGCACCCACGTCCATGCGCAGTTGCTGGTAATAGATGTTGCCGTTCACATGCGCATTCGATTGCAGCTCGACAAAATGTTCCACCGTGACGTCGCCGGTGATGGTTCCGTTGATCACGATGTCGTAGGCAGTGACGTTGCCCGTGATCGAACCCTGGTCGCTCACGACCAGCAACGTCTGTTCGCCCGCGCGGCCTGTCACGTCGCCCTTCACGTGGCCGTCCATGCGCAGGCCGTCGCTGAATTCGAGGTTGCCCGCTATCTGGACATCGTGTGCGATCAGCGTAGCTAGCTTGGCTTGACTGACGCCGGGAGATTTTTTCTTGAACATGGGAAAACCCCTTCTGGTCTGGATTGCAAAATGGTTGCCGGTAATGGACAGGTACGTACCGGCGTGTGGATGGGTTCCGGGATCGGTCAGTTGGACTTATCCCGCTGACGCTTGAGGAAAGTCAGGTCAGTTCGCATTTGATGAATTTCCGCCAGGCTTTCGGACGCTTGTTGCTCCATGACGAGCCGTGTCGCCACTTCGTGGTCGAGTGCGATGCGCGCCTTCGAAAGTTGCTGGCGGATCTCGCGCTCGGACATGGGCGGCGCGCACAGGGCGTCGGCCTTCTTGCTGTTATCGCGCGACGTGACGAGCGCGAAGCCGGCCGCGGCCAGCGCCGCTGCCGCGCAGGCCGCGGCAATCGTGCCGAGCAGCAGCATGGGCCAGGTCGGGCCGCGCCGCGACGTCAGGGAATAGGTGCGGCGCGTGAGCTTGTGCGTCGGCCTGTTGCGATCAGCTTGCGGCATTGGATTTCAGCTTGAAGAGCGCGAGATAAGGTTTGGGATTGACCTGCGTCCCATCGATGATGACCTCGAAGTGCAAATGCGGTCCGGTCGAGCGGCCGGTCGAGCCGATTTCGGCAATCTTCTGGCCGGGCATGACAAGATCGCCGACCTTCACGAATATCTTCGATGTATGCCCGTAGCGGGTGACCACGCCGCTGCTGTGCTGGATATCGACGGCGTTGCCGTACCCGCCGTGCGGTCCCGCCTGCACCACGCGGCCGCCGGCGCTCGCGAAGATGGCCGTGCCGGTGGGGGCGACGAGATCGATGCCCGGATGAAAATTCAGGTGCCCCGTGAACGGGTCGATGCGGTTGCCGAACGGCGAGCCGAAGCGCGCGCCGGGGGCAGGCAGCCGGCCCGGAAACGCCATGTATGACGCGTAATGCGCGAGCACGGCGTCATCGAGGACACCGATGGTTGCATCGAGGCAATCCAGTGCGCTTTGCGTGTGCTTCAGGCGCTGCGGCGCGGTACCGGTAAGCGCTGCACGCTGGGCGTCGCAGAGCCGGGGCGGCAGGGACGGACCGCCCGACGCGCTGCTGTCGAGCGGCGATTCGTCGTCGTTATCGGGAAGCGGCGGAACCACGTGGATGTCCGGGTGATCGGCCGCGCGTCGCGCTGCTTTCAATTGTGCTTCGAAGTCCTGAAGTTCATTCACTTGTTCCACAAGTTCAATGACGCGCGGTTCGATATGCGTGAGTGTTGCGCTGATCTTGCCGAGCTCATCGATTTCATAAGAGCGCCGCTCCGTTTGCATCTTCTCTTCGGCTGCGTGAGTGTTGCCCATTGCCGCACCAATGGCGATGCCGAGCGCGAGCGCGGCCAGGATCATCGCAATGACGGCGACGATCACCATGGTGCGGACAGTGCGCGCTTCGACGAAACGCACGCGCTGATGCGACACGTTCCGGCGTGACCAGATGACGAACGCCATCAGTGCACCGGGCGCGGCAAACACGCGGGCAAGCGCGTGGCCACAAAACGACGTGCGGGCGGTGGATTACCGGTCTGTCTGCGAGTGTTAATAATGAGATGGATAAAGATCACGTCCATGTGAAAACGCCGCAGCAGGGCTACGGCGGAAAGCCTTTATGGGCGGACGATTATGCACCCGTTACGCGAATGCGTATCTCATATATAAGGGGAGCTGAACAAACGCGAAATTCTTGGTCTCTACGTTTCGCTCCATAGCATCTCGCGCGCCTCGCCCATCAGCAGCGGACGATTGATTTCGGCCACTGTGCGCAGAAAATCCCACACTGCCGTGATGCGTTTCAATTTGCGCAAATCTTCGCGGCAGGACAGATAAAACGCGCGCGTGACGACGATGTCATCGGCGAGAACGGGCACGAGGCGTGGGTCCTGCGCCGCCATGAAACACGGCAGGATTGCGAGCGAGCGGCCCTGCAGCGCGGCGTGATATTGAGCGATCACGCTGGTGCTGCGCCAACGCGATACAGCGCCCGGAACCGCGCGTTCGAGATAGAGCAGTTCGTAGCTGAACGCGAGGTCATCGATATAACTCGCGAAGCGATGCGTCGCGAGGTCTTCCACCCGGTTTAACTGTTCGTGTTGATCGAGATACTCGCGCGTGGCGTAGAGGCGTAGGCGGTAATCGCAGAGTTTGGTGTAGACGGTCTGGCCATGTTCCGGGCGCTCAAGCGTGACGGCTATGTCGGCCTCTCGCTTGGACAAGCTGACGAAGTGCGGCACCGGCAACAAGTCGATGGAAATCTGCCGTTGCGCGTCCTGAAAGCGCGCGAGTTGAGGCGCAAGAAAGAAGCAGCCAAAACCTTCGGTCGAACCCACCCGTACGTGTCCGGACAGCGCGTGCCCCGAGTTGGCAATGTGCTCGGTCGCCGACTGAACCGTGGTTTCCATGGCGTCGACGTACGCAAGCAGGCGCTGCCCTTCGGCGGTCAGGATGAAACCGCCGCTGCGGGATTTATCGAAGAGCAGGGTGCCGAGCGCGTCTTCCAGCGCCCGCACGCGGCGCGCGACGGTCGTGTAATCGACCCCCAGACGCTTCGCCGCGCCGCTTGCACGCTGGGTTCGCGCGACTTCCAGGAAATACCGGAGGTCGTCCCAATTCAGGTTGCTGAGACCAGGAGCCGTGCTTTTTTGCATATTGGATGAGTATTTGTATCCATACTTCGTAGAGATTTGCATAACTATACTGAATCTTGTGGACTTGCCTTGCACGCGTTCTGTCCCTACGCGTAATGAGCGAGCCGACAACATTCAAATAATCCGGAGACGACATTCCCCTTGGCGACCCGCGCGGTATTTCGCGTGCGTCCGCGTCTCTGTCATCCCGTTCCCACCAGGAACGTTCCCGTCTCAAGGAGCTTCTCTCATGAATACTGCTGCTGACCGTCCGGCGCAGGCCGAACAATCCAACGCCGGCGTGCGCACGGCCAAATTGCTGATCGATGGCAAGTTCGTTGAATCGACGACGCAAGAGTGGCGCGATATCGTTAATCCCGCGACCCAGGACGTGGTCGGCCGGGTGCCGTTCGCGACCAGGGCAGAAGTCGATGCCGCCGTGGCGTCGGCGGCAAAAGCGTTCCAGACGTGGCGCCTCACGCCGCTTGGCGCACGCGTGCGCGTGATGCTGCGGTTCCAGGATCTGGTGCGCCAGAACATGAAGCGGATCGCGCAGACGCTGACGGCTGAGCAGGGCAAGACGCTGCCCGATGCCGAAGGCGATATCTTCCGCGGCCTTGAAGTGATCGAACATGCGTGTTCGATCGGCACGCTGCAGCAGGGCGAATTCTCCGAGAACGTCGCGGGCGGCGTGGACACCTACACGCTGCGCCAGCCAATAGGCGTGTGCGCCGGCATCACGCCGTTCAACTTCCCCGCGATGATCCCGCTGTGGATGTTCCCGATGGCGATCGTTTGCGGCAATACGTTCGTGCTGAAGCCGTCGGAACAGGATCCGTTGTCCACCATGGAGCTGGTCGAACTGGCGCTCGAGGCCGGCATTCCGGCGGGCGTGCTGAACGTGGTGCACGGTGGCAAGGACGTGGTCGACGCGATCTGCACGCATCCCGACATCAAGGCGATTTCGTTCGTCGGATCGACGCATGTGGGTACGCACGTGTACAACCTCGGCAGCCAGCACGGCAAGCGCGTGCAGGCCATGATGGGCGCGAAGAATCACGCGGTCGTGCTGCCCGATGCGAACCGCGAGCAGACGCTGAATGCGCTTGCAGGGGCAGGTTTTGGCGCGGCGGGACAGCGTTGCATGGCGACGTCGGTCGTGGTGTTCGTGGGGGCATCGAAGGACTGGTTGCCGGAGTTGGTCGAGCGTGCGCGCGGCTTGTCCGTGAACGGCGGCACGGAGGCGAATACCGATGTGGGCCCGGTCGTCTCGCGAGCGGCGAAGGAACGGATCCTCGGGCTGATCGAAGCGGGCGTGAAAGAAGGCGCAACGCTTTCGCTGGATGGCCGCGATGTAAAGGTCGAGGGTTATGAGAAGGGCAATTTCATTGGCCCGACGGTATTCTCAGGCGTCACCACCGACATGACCATCTACAAGCAGGAGATCTTCGGTCCGGTGATTTGCGTGCTGGAAGCTGCAACGCTTGACGATGCCATCGCACTGGTCAACCGCAATCCGATGGGCAACGGCGTCGGCCTCTTTACGCAGAGCGGCGCGGCGGCGCGCAAGTTCCAGAGCGAGATCGATGTCGGCCAGGTGGGGATCAACATTCCCATTCCCGTGCCTGTGCCTTATTTCAGCTTTACCGGATCGCGCGGATCGAAGCTGGGCGATCTTGGCCCGTACGGCAAACAGGTCGTGCAGTTCTATACGCAAACGAAAACTGTCACGTCACGCTGGTTCGACGACGCCACCGTCAACGACGGCGTGAACACCACTATTTCGCTGCGCTAAAGCCACTTATCCGGTGAAATAAAAAAGGGGAACGCAATGGAAATCGGCTTTATCGGACTGGGCAACATGGGCGGACCCATGGCCGCCAACTTGCTTAAAGCAGGGCATTCGCTGACGGTGTTTGATTTATCGAAGGCGGCGTTGCAGGCGGCTGTGGACGCAGGCGCGCGGACCGCCGTTTCGCCCCGTGAGGCGGCGCAGGCAAGCGAGGTGGTGATCACCATGCTGCCGGCCGCCGTGCACGTGAAGGCGGTGTATCTGAACGCCGATGGCGTACTCGCCGGGGTTCGTCCGGGCGTGCCGCTGATCGACAGCAGTACGATCGATCCGGCGACCGCGCGCCTGGTCGGAGAAGCCGCATTGAAGCAGGGTAATCCATTCGCCGATGCTCCCGTGTCCGGTGGCACCGGCGGCGCGCAGGCGGGCACGCTGACGTTCATGGTCGGCGCCGATGCGGCGTTGTTCGACACGCTCAAACCGGTGCTCGCCGGCATGGGCAAGAACATGGTTCAGTGCGGCGAAACAGGGACGGGTCAGATCGCGAAAATCTGCAACAACCTGCTGCTCGGCATTTCGATGATCGGCGTGGCGGAAGCGATGAAACTTGGTGCGTCGCTCGGGATCGAACCCAATAAGCTTGCCGGAATCATCAACACATCGACAGGTCGTTGCTGGAGTGCCGATACGTGTAATCCCTATCCGAACGTTTTACCTAATGCGCCTTCTTCACGCGGGTATACCGGGGGGTTCGGGGCCGATCTCATGTTGAAGGATCTGGGACTGGCGGTTGATGCAGCGCGTCAAGTCAAACAGCCCATTTTGCTTGGCGCGCTCGCGCAACAGCTTTACCAGACCATGAGCATGCAGGGCTTGGGCGGGTTGGACTTCTCCGCCATTATCAAGCTGTACGGTAGCGAGGATGCCTGATTAAAACTCGCTGATCGCGAATTGCTGCAGCGCATTTTATGTGACCTATTAAGCTGCGTTGCAGCATCGCAAGCCGCTCTGCCATGCTAACCAAGGACATGGGGAATACGATGATTCGCTTCTTCTGATTTTGGCCTATTCTCAAAGCACGACGTTCATGTCTTCATTTTAATTAGTAAGTAACTTATGAACCGAGTTACGAACTGAGTGATGAAGATAGCGAAGCCGCTTTGAGGTAACTCATCAGGTGAGTTAAATGAGTTAAGGCCAGCGAAATGCTGGCGGCAAATAGCCAGGATCAAGGAGAGCCAGATGCAAACAACTCGTCACTTTCATATGGAATTGCGGCACGCAACAATGCCGACCTACGTGTTCAGCTATCTGTTCCCGTTGGCGTTGCTGGCGTATGAGTTATGGCGCGTAGGTTCATGGGTGGCCGTGCGTGGTTTCAACTTCTCGGACTTCAATTCGATGGGGTATGAGTTCGCGCTGATGCTAGCCGTGTTTGCGATACAGATCGTGGTGGAAATCGCATTCATGGCTGCGGCCATGTTGACGAAACACCATGACGTTGCACATCGTGCGGCTAACTTGCTGCTCGGCGTATTCTGCTCGATGGTCGTGCTTGGATTCGACCTTGCGCTGCAATATGCAATGTAACGCGCAATATAAATAAATGCGTACGCGCTGTAAGCGGTAGCGCCATTCAGGTTCTCGCAGCAATAAAAAGCCTGTTCGAATGGTTTGTTCGAGCGGGCTTTTTACGTTGGTCTTTTTAAGCGCGGGTCAGCAACCTGCCGCGTTGGGCAATTCGGGTGCGGTCTGCGCGCGTGATTCAAAACATTTCTTGTTCGCTTCTTTGAGCGCCGTGCGCAATCCTTCCTCGATCACCGGGTGATAAAACGGCAGCTTCAGCATGTCTTCCACGGACAGTTCCAGTTGCAATGCCCAGGCAATCAGATGGCCGAGATGTTCAACGGCGGGTCCACACCCTTGGGCTCCCAGCAACTTGCCGGTCTTGGCGTGGGCATAGACATGCAGCAAACCCCGGTTTTGGCGTAGCACGCGACTGCGCCCCTGCGTTTCAAACGACACGGTTCCGGTCACTGTCATCTGCTTGTCGAGGTCGTCGTAGGACGCACCTACGCTGGCGACTTGCGGCTCGCAGAACACGATCGAAAACGGCACCTTGCGTTTGACCGATTGCACATTGGGGAAACGCGCGGCATTGTCGCCGGCGAGCTTGCCTTCGTCGGCGGCATCGGAGAGAAAGGGACGCGTGCCGTCGCAATCGCCGGCCATGAAGATGCTGCTGTCGCCACACTGCATTGACTGCTCGTTGAACAGGGGAACGCCCTTGTCGTTGAGCTCGATGCCGGTCTTTTCAAGCTGCAGTGAAGTCAGTACCGGTTTCCTGCCGGTCGCCACGAGCACCCGGTCGAAGCGCTCGGTGCGCTTGGTTCCGTCCAACGCTTTGAAGCGGATCGTTGGCTCGCCATCCTGCATCGATTTTTCGAGGATGGTCGCGTCGGGGTCAAAGTAAAACTCTTGCTGCAGCGCTTCAATCAAGGCTTCGCGCACAGGGGTATCCGTCAACGCGCCAACCTGGTTCTTCTGGCCGAACATGAATACGTTCACGCCGAGCCGCGCGAATGCCTGGCCGAGTTCAAGGGCGATAGGGCCCGCGCCGAATACCGCGCAGCGGTTGGGCAAGGTCTTCAGGTCGAAGACATCGTCGCTGGTAATGAGACGATCACCGAACAGCTTGAAGTCGTCTGGAATGACGGATGCCGAACCCGTCGCGATGACCGCGCTCGTGGCTTCCACGCGGGCGAAGTCATCGATAAGAAGAACGTTGCGCGATTCGAAGCGGGCAAAGCCGCGGATGATCGTGTCCTGAGGAAACGAATCCGTTTCCTTCAGCACGCCCTTGACGAAATAATCGCGCTCGCTGCGGACATAATCGAGCATATGCTCACTGTTGACTTCGAGCGCATGCGTGCCTTCAATGCCCCGGGGCGCCTGCGCCTTCGCGTCGTGCAGGCCATTGGCGGCAGCGAGCAGCAGCTTGGACGGCATGCAGCCCACGCGCGCGCAGGTCGTGCCGAGTTCGGCACCCTCTATCAGCACGACCTGCTTGCCCGCCAGCCGTGCTGCGCGATACGCGGCCATGCCGGCCGTCCCTGCACCAATGACGGCAACGTCCACCTTGATCTGCTTCATCGATACCCTTGGTTGGATGCGCTCGAGCCTATCTTCACGACCACTGCGGATGTGCCCCGTCCAGGCTCCGGTCAAGCTGGAACGCGGTGCTGATCAGCGCAAGATGGGTTAGTGCCTGCGGGAAATTGCCCAACGCTTCGCCACTGATGGCGACCTCTTCGGAGTAAAGGCCGACATGGTTGGCATAAGCCAGCATCTTCTCGAATACAAGCCGTCCTTCGTCCACTCGCCCCGCGCGCACGAGTGCTTCGGCGTACCAGAACGAACACGCGCTGAACCCGCCTTCCTCGCCGGGAAGGCCGTCTAGCGAATCACCGCGCGTATAGCGGAAGATCAGCGGATCGACGCCTAGTTCTCTGCCGATTGCATCGAGCGTGGACAGCCAGCGCGGGTCCTTCGGGCCGATGAAACGCACGAGCGGCATCATCAGCGTCGATGCATCGAGGGTCTTCGTATCGGGCGTCTGAACGAAGCTCTGTATCTCGTCGTTCCAGAAGTGCGCATAGATATCTTCGTGAATGGCATCGCGGACCGCGTTCCATTCAGCGAACGGCGCGGGCAGCGAACGTTTTTGAGCGAGGCGTATCGCGCGGTCCATCGCGACCCAGCACATCAGTCGCGAATGCAGCAGGGGCCGCTCGCCGTTGCGGAATTCCCAGATGCCCTGGTCTGCTTTCTGCCAGTTTTCCGCCACGAAATGCACGGTGCGCGTAACGTGGCGCCAGCCGTCGTAGGAAATCGCTTCGCCATATTTGTTGTAGAGATAAATTGCGTCCAGCAGCGCGCCGTAGACGTCGAGCTGCGTCTGGTCGCGCGCGGCATTGCCGATCAGCGGAGGCTCGGCGCCGCTGCTGTACAGTTCAGGGATGACTTCTTCTTCCGGCGACTCTTCGCCGTCTACCGCGTACATCACGCTCAATGAGCCGTCCGAGTCGCAGTGCTTGTTGCGCTCGGCGATCCAGTTCTTGAAGTTGCGCGCCTCGCCTGTATAGCCGAGCCGCAGCAGCGCGTAGACGGAGAATGCGGCGTCGCGAATCCAGGTGTATCGATAATCCCAGCGACGTCCGCCGTCCGATGTTTCCGGCAGCCCGAACGTGGGCGCGGCGACGATCGCACCGGTTGCGCGCGAGCTCAGCACCTTGAGCAGCAGGGCCGAGCGCATCACCACTTCACGATAGCGGCCACGGTAGGTGGATTGCCGCGACCATCCGCGCCAGAAGTCGATGGTGTCGGACAGCGCTTGCTTGCACGGAAGCGTCTTGCGCATCGCGTCGGATTCCGCGCCGAAGATGAAGCAGGCCATCTCGTCTTGCTTGAGATCGAAGCTGGCGACAGCGTCTTGATGATCGATCGCCAGCGGCACGGTGGCGTCGAGCGTGAGGGTTTCTGTCTGAGCACCGGCTGCCTCGCCTGCGGGCGTGAAGCTCAACGTATTGGTGTCGACCTGCGCGGTTTCATGACTGCCGCGGGCATAGTCGAAACGCGGCGCACAGCGCATTCGCACTGACATATCGCCGTAGATCGCACGCACTATCCGCACCACGCAATTGGACGTCGCCTTTGCGTCGTCATCCGAGTCCGCGACCGGCATGAAGTCGACGACCTCGCACACGGCCCCCGCCGACATGAAGCGCGTGAGCAGCACGTTCGTTTCCGGCAGGTACATCTGCTTCGCGCGCGAGACTTCGAACGCCGGCATGATGCTGAACGCACCGCCTCGTTCCGGATGCAGCAGCGACCCGAACACGGTCGGCGAATCGATGCGTGGAAAACACATGAAGTCGATCACGCCTTCGGTCGACACCAGCGCGGTCGTGCGCATGTTGCCGATCAGTCCATGCGCGTCGATAGCGATACCGAGCTGCGCCTCGGAGCGGTTTTCCCGAGGGCTAACCATTGTCCGCAAAGCCCGGATACAGGGTCATGCCGCCGTCGACGAACAAGGTGGTACCAACCACATAGTCGCTGTCGTCGGAGGCCAGCCAGACCGCTGCCCGGCCGATATCCTCGCTCTCGCCAATCCGGCCGTAGGGCACGAGTTCGAGCAGCGCTTTCAACGCCTCGGGGCTGTCCCACGCGGCCTTGTTGATCGGCGTGCGGATGGCGCCCGGCGCGATCGAATTCACGCGGATCCTGTGCGGCGCGACTTCCTGCGCGAGCGATTTCATCATCATCTGGATGCCGCCCTTCGACGACGCATAGTTGACATGTCCCGCCCACGGAATGACTTCATGCACCGAGCTCATGCAGATGATCTTGCCCAGCGCCCGGGACACGGGACGCGGGCCGCGCCGGAGAAATTCACGCACGGCGCGTTGAGCGGTGAGGAACTGGCCCGTGAGGTTCACGTTCATCACGGCGTTCCAGTCGGCGAGCGTCATGTCGACAAACTTCGCGTCCTTCTGCAAACCGGAATTCGCGACCACGATGTCCACCGTGCCGAAATGCTTGATCAGCGTGTCGAACATGGCGTCGATATCGGCTTCATCCGAGACGTCGGCCTGGAGCGCAATGGCCTGGCCGCCGGCTTTTTCTATCGATGCAGCGAGCGCTTCAGCGGCTTCGCCATGCGAGTGATAGTTGATGGCGACGCTCGCGCCGGCATTGGCGAGCGCTTGCGCCACGCCGTAGCCTATGCCCGAACTGCCGCCGGTGACGAGTGCGACCTGACCTTCGAGTACTGGGTTCATAACGTTCCCGATGGGATGCGAAGCGCGTCGCGTGCGCCGCCTGGTCACTGCGTAGCGCCTGCGGGGCCGGCCTGGGCCGGAGACGTCAGGGGATGGAGCAAGCGCCGGTCCTGCCCCGGGAACGGGTTCACAGTCCGGAACCAGCAGTCCTACTCGGCATCCACCCCAATCGCGGGAAAACGTTCCGTGGGATACGCGATTTCGTCCTGCGATGCGACGATCTCAAGCTCGTAGCGCCCGGCCTGGAACGTGGTCCTGACCACGGCGTTCACTGCCGCAAGCGTGTGTTCCAGCGCGGCACGCACCGAGTCGCCCAGTAGCGTGCGCGCGAGAAATACCGCGCTGGTCAAGTCGCCTACGCCGACCGGTTGCCGCGCGAACGGATAGAGCGGCCGTTGCGCGAACCACGCTTCGGTCGCGGTTACCGCGAGCATGTTGAAGGTATCGGCGCGGCTGTTTTTGTCGATCAGGTGTTTGACCAGCACGACTGTCGGACCGCGCGCGATCACCTCGCGGCACGCGGCGACCGCTTCGTCGACCGTCTCGATGGTGCGCCCCGTCAGCTTCTGCAATTCGATGTGATTCGGTGTCATGGCATCGGCGACTTCCGGCATGGTATTCACCAAAAACTCCTGGATGCCGGGTTCGACGATGCAGCCGCTGGTAGTGCCCATGACCGGGTCGCAGAAATAGCGCGCTTTCGGGTTGACGGCTTTCACCATCCTGACAATTTCCACAACTGCGGCGCCTTGCTCGGGCGAGCCGAGATAGCCTGACAGGATCGCATTGCAGCGCGACAGCACGCCGATAGCGCCAATCCCCTCGATCACGCGCGTCAGTTCTTCAGCGTCGACAACACTGCCGGTCCAGCGGCCGTATTGCGTGTGATTCGAGAACTGCACGGTGTTGAGCGGCCAGACGTTGACGCCCATGCGGCGCATGGGAAAGACAGCCGCGCTGTTGCCTGCGTGGCCGAAGACCACATGTGACTGGATACTGAGGACGTTTTGCATGATTGGTTTTTAGCGAGGTGCAGGACAGCGGCCAAGGGCCGCGCACGAAAACCGCATGCATGTTAGGCATGCCAGACATCATTGTGCCGTGGTTTTTGCCCCGGCCGGAAGAACCGGTTCGCAAAACGTTGCCGCAGGGGAACTGCCGTCGGCGGAACCTGCTTGGCATGAGGATTGCTACGCCACATCGTTTTCTTATACCTGCTGCGAACACGAATCAATCCGCGGACAGACTCCATCGGATTGCGAAGCGATTTTGACGGTCACGCACATCAATTTCCGAAAAGCAGGTGCGAACTATTCACCTTTGCAGCAAAATCATCCCAGCCGCTCCATTAAATGTCGTTCAAATCCTCTGGAGAAAACCACCCCAATCCAATTCGAGTCATTCGCCAGCAAGCACCCGGTAAACAGCTAAAAACAGCTGAAACAAGCTACAAAAGGCCAGAGACAGGCCGCAAAACAGGAGGTCGGTATGGAGACGCTGACAGGAAATCGTACGGATCTGCAGAAGAACACGCTGGCTATTGTCCTGGCGGGCGGCCGGGGTACCCGACT
The DNA here is from genome assembly GCF_018449515.1 of Caballeronia sp. dw_19. Taxonomy (GTDB): domain Bacteria; phylum Pseudomonadota; class Gammaproteobacteria; order Burkholderiales; family Burkholderiaceae; genus Caballeronia. The sequence goes on from NZ_JAAVUQ010000002.1 coordinate 307,778, forward strand.
CGGACCGCTTACGAATAAACGCGTCAAACCAGCAGTGCATTTTGGCGGCAAATACCGGATCGTGGACTTCGCATTGTCGAATTGCCTGAATTCAGGCATCCGGCGTATCGCGGTCGTCACTCAATACAAGGCGCACTCGCTCTTGCGCCACCTGCAGCGCGGCTGGGGTTTCCTGCGCGGCGAGTTCAACGAGTTCATCGATATCTGGCCGGCCCAGCAACGCGTTGATTCAAGCTGGTACAGGGGGACAGCGGACGCGGTCTTCCAGAATCTCGACATCATCCGGTCGATCGGGCCCGAGTACATCATCGTGCTGGCGGGAGATCACATCTACAAGCAGGACTACACGCGCATGATTCTCGATCACGTCGAGAGCGGCGCGGATTGCACGGTCGGCTGTATTGAAGTGCCGCGCATGGAAGCGACCGCGTTCGGCGTGATGCACGTCGACGCGCAGCGCCGCATAACGGATTTCCTGGAAAAGCCGGAGGACCCTCCCGCGATGCCGGGCAAGCCCGACGTCGCGCTCGCGAGCATGGGTATCTATGTGTTCAGCGCGAAGTATCTGTATCAATTGCTCGAAGAGAACATTGAAACGTCGGATACGGATCATGACTTCGGCAAGGACATCCTGCCACGCGTGGTAACGAGCGGCAAGGCGATCGCGCACCCGTTCGGCATGTCGTGCGTGACCTCCGAAACCGATCCGAACGCGCCGCCGTACTGGCGCGACGTGGGTACCGTGGACGCGTACTGGGCGGCGAACCTGGATCTCGCGTCCACCATTCCCGCGCTCGACCTCTACGACCGCAAATGGCCCATCTGGACGAACCAGGAGCAGTTGCCGCCAGGCAAGTTCGTGCGTGACCTGCACGGGCAGCAGGGCGCAATTAACAATCTGCTGGTGTGCGGCGGCTGTGTGATATCGGGTTCGCAAGTCGCGCGATCGGTGTTTTCATCGGCGGTGCGGGTGCATTCGTTCTGTCATATCAACGAAGCCGTGCTGTTGCCGCAAGTGACCGTCGGGCCGAGTTGCCGCCTGAAGCGCGTGGTGATCGACCGGGGTTGCACGCTGCCTGAAGGGCTGGTCATAGGCGAGGATCCCGATTACGATGCCGAGCGGTTTTTCCGGACTGAAAATGGCGTGGTGCTCGTGACACAGGATGCACTGACACGTCTCGGACAAGCCAGGTAGTCATAATTCGGGCGACCGGAAACAAGCCAATGGGGAATCGATGACCGTATGCGTGCTGCATGTTGCAGCGGAGATGTATCCGCTTTTGAAAACCGGCGGCCTCGCCGATGTCGTGGGCGCATTGCCGCCGGCCCAGACGCAACTGGGCACGAATGCCCGCGTGATCCTGCCGGCGTTTCCTTCGGTGGTGGCGGGCCTGACGCAGATCGAGCAGGTAGCGGACCTTGGCTGGGCGTTTGGCATCGATCACGTGCGGCTCGAGCGGGGTTTGCTCGAACCGCACGGAGTCGTGGTCTACGTGGTGCGCGCGGACGCGTTCTACGATCGGCCCGGCAATCCGTATCTGGACGGCTCGCATACGCAATATGCCGACAGCGACCGGCGTTTCGCGCTGCTCGGCTGGGCGGCGGCGCGCGTGGCGACGGGTGCCGACCCGACGTGGAAACCCGACGTCCTGCATGCGCACGACTGGCACGCTGGCTTGGCGCCCGCGTATTTGAGGGCACGCGAGCGGGAGACGGGCGTGGCGCGCGTGCCGTCGGTCATGACGGTCCATAACCTCGCTTACCAGGGCGTCTTTCCTGCCGCGGAATTCGGTGTGCTGCAGCTACCGGCGGATTTTTTCTCCATCGATGGCGTCGAGTTCTACGGTCATCTGTCGTTTCTCAAAGCCGGGCTGTTCTACGCGGACCGCATCACAACCGTGAGCCCGACCTACGCACGCGAAATTCAAACCCATGCGCAGGGCGCCGGGCTCGACGGATTGCTGCGCACCCGCACGCACGACATCAGCGGCATTCTCAACGGCGTCGATCAGACGGTATGGAATCCGGCGACCGATACCACCATCGACACGCAATACTCGATCGAAAAATTCACTGGCAAAGCGAAGTGCAAAGCCGCGTTGCAGGAACGGGTCGGCCTTGCGCGTGAGCCGGATGCGTTGCTGTTCGGCGTGGTAAGCCGGCTGACCGAGCAGAAGGGGATTGATCTCTTGCTATCAGTCATTCCGGATATCGTCCAGCGCGGCGGTCAACTCGTTGTACTGGGCGCCGGCGATCCGGCGCTTGAAAACGGCCTCAAGAACGCCGCGCTGGCGCATCCGCAAGCGGTTGCCGTGGAGCTGGGATTCGACGAAACGCTTTCTCATTCGATTATCGCGGGCAGCGACATCGTGATGGTCCCGTCGCGCTTCGAGCCGTGCGGCCTGACGCAGTTGTACGCGTTGGCATACGGTTCACTGCCGCTCGTTCATTGCGTGGGCGGTCTTGCCGACACCGTGACGGATGCGTCGCTGGAGAATCTCGCTGACGACCTGGCTACCGGTTTTGTGTTCGAGAAATTCGACCGGCCGTCAATTGTTGCCGCGATCCGGCGCGCGTTCGCATTGAAGCAGCGGCGGCTGGAATGGAAGGCCGTCGTGCGTCGCGCGATGGAACAGGACTTCGGCTGGGAAGCGTCGGCGTTGCGATACGTCGATGTGTATCGCGAGCTGATCGGGGCGAAGGCGCGTTAGTCGGAGTCAGTCGGGGTCAGTCGTTCAGGTCGCGTGCGAGCGCATGAATCGCGATCTGAACACGGCTCGACAGATTGAGCTTACGAAGCACATTGCGCACGTGGATCTTCACGGTGCTTTCGGCCAGGTCGAGTTCACGCGCAATATCCTTGTTGCTCGCGCCGCGCGACAGGATTCGCACGATGTCGCGTTCTCTTGGCGTCAGTGCAGGCGACGCCGGCGAGCTGCGTGGTTCAAGTGGCGGCGGCGCAGTATCTTCTGCGCGCACCGGTGTTCTCATTTGCGCGATCAGCCGCTGAGTCATGCTCTCCGCAATCACGGATTCGCCCTCGGCCGCGCGGCGGATCATGGTGGCGAGTGCGTCGGCTTCCATGTTTTTCAACAGATATCCGCATGCACCTTCACGCAGCGCGCGGGTCAGTTCATCCACATCTTCCGACACGGTCAGCATGATGACCGCGGTGTCCGGCAAATCCTGCTGGAGCAACTGCAACGTTTCGATACCCGACAACCCCGGCATGTTCAGGTCGAGCAGGACCACGTCCGGCCGATGCTGCTTCGCGCGCTTGAACCCTTCGATACCATCGGCGGCGTCGTCCACGACTTCGAAATCGGGCTGACGCTGCAATAATGCGCGCACACCGGAGCGAAACAGCGTGTGGTCATCGATTAAAAGAATGCGGATGGTCATGCTGCCTGCCGTTCGCTGACGGGCAGCAGAAGGTGGACGCGCGCGCCCTTGCCAGGTTCGCTGTCCAGCTCTAATTGCGCACCGAGCCGCGCTGCGCGTTCACGCATGATGTGAAAACCGACATGGGCTTCGCCTCGACTGGCGATATTGGCGGGATCGTAACCGTCGCCGTTGTCTTGTATCGTCAGTTCAAAATCACGGGCGTTCGTAAGCGCAATGTGGACCTGCGTAGCCGACGCATGTTTGCGAATGTTCGACAACGCCTCCTGAAGAATGAACAGCACCTGTAGCTGCTGGTCGGGCGGCAAGGGCAGTCCGCCCGCTTCGTCGTAGTCGAGGCTGACTTGTGTCTCCGTTTGCCGTTCGAACCGCGTTACCGTCTCGTCCACGGCGTCGCGAAGGTTGCCGGTCGCGAACTTCGTGCGGAAATTGACGAGCAGTTCACGCACGTCCTCATAACTTTCCTCAAGACCTCCGCGTAACAACGGCGCGATCTCGCGCACTTCGTTCATGTCGTCGCGGCTTGCGGCGTTATCGAGTAAATGCAGTTGCAGCTTCAGGAAATTCAGGCTCTGCGCGATGCTGTCATGCAGCCCCTGCGCGACCAGGTGACGTTCCTGCGCGACCGCAAGCTGACGCGCGGCCGTGGCAAGCCGATGGTTCTGCAAAGCCGTGCCCAGATGTTTGCCGAGCGTTTCAAGCAGGCGCGTTTCCGATGGCAGCACCGGGCGGTCGCCGCGAAAGTGCAGCGAGAACGAACCCAGCGCAAGCTCATGCGAGACGATACCGAAGGCCGCGACCGCATCGAAACCTGCCTTGCCGCAATGCGTCGCGGGACCGCTGTCTACCATCTGCTGCATGCGTAGATCGCGCACGACCGAGAGACCGCCGGTGGCTGCCGCGCCGCACGCGCAGGTGCTCGCCGGCATGCAGCGCTCCACGTTCAGCAGCGACTCCGGCAAACCTTCGGACACGACTACGTGCAGGTTGTCCGCGTCTTGAGCGAGCACGCGGACGGTGCCTGCGTCGGCGTTGAACTGACGCATCACGCGCGCAAGAAAACCGCGGCACAGCACTTCAACGTCATGCGCGCCATGCAGGAACGCGGTCATCTCGTAGAGTGCGACCAGTTCGCCGTTGCGGGTGGCAAGTTGCGCGGTTTTGCTCGTCACGCGTAGCGCGAGGTCCCGGTACAAACTCTGAAGTTCGCTTGCCATCCGGTTGAAACCCTCCGCAAGATGACCGAACTCGTCGCGCGACTCGACCGGCAAACGGGCGCTGAATTCGCGTTGTTCGATACGGGACAGCCCACGCTCCAGACGTCGTACGGGCGTCACGAACCACGCGTAAAGCAGGTACACGATTGCGATCGTGCCCACGCACGCGAGTGCCGCAAGGGCCATTTGCCAGCGTCGCAACCAGGCTGTCTTGCGGGCGTTTTCGCGTTCGATCATGCGCACCAGTGCATCGGCTTCGGCAACGAACGCGGGCAGCCGGGCGAGATACAGCGAGGGGGTATCGATGGAACTTGACGCGTCGTGCGTGATCGCCTGCTTCAACGAGTCGTGCCACGCCTGCGATACGGCATCCAGCTGAGCGTGGATCGCAGGCATGGCAGGAAGGAATAATGGCCGCGCGGGGTCCCCGCTTTTCAACTGGGCCAGCGTGAGATCGAGCAGGGCGCTTTGCGAATTCACATCGGCTTTACGGCCGGCCCGTGCTTCGTTGAGTTGAATGGCGATGTTGCCCGCCCGCATGCGCAGGCTGCCGGCGTCGTTGATCGCCGCGCCCGCGCCTTCGAGTTGCCACGAGAGCCAGAGCGTGCCCGCGATCATGGAAAGGACTAACGCCAGCGCAACGCCGGACAACGCGACAATGCGCGTGGATAACCGGTAACGGAACGGCGTGGCGAGCAGGGCCGGGTGTGAGGCCGGGGATGAGACCTCGGGTGTGGCCGCGGGTGCGGCCCGATGAAGCGGATGATCGGACATGGAACTGCGTGCTTGCGCGACCGGAATGCAAAGGGTGCTAATTATCCGGTGTGCTGGCGTCCAATAGTGAGAGTCCGACTGTTTTACATATGAACTCACCAATACGGTCAACGTCCGCCAGAGGCAGAAGCGGGATCGCGGGTGCGTCATGAAGACGCGGGGCGTCGTTGGTGGCGATCGCGAGGATGGCCATGTCGGTCAGATACAGCGGGTCCCGGCCCGCCTCGGGACGCACGACTTCGAGGCGCGGCAAGACCTCGCGCGTGAAGCCTTCCACCAGCGTCAGGTCGGAGGGTGCAAGCCGTGCGACAAGTTCCGTCAACGGCGGCTCGGGCGCGTCATGCAGTTCGCGCACGATGGCATACCTGTACGGCGAGGCAATCAGCACCTCGCCCGCGCCGGCCGCGCGGAAACGTGCGCTGTCCTTGCCCGGCGGCTCGAGATCGATTGAATGATGGCTGTGCTTCACCACGTTCACCACCAGGCCGCGCGCGCGGAACCAGGGCAGGAGCGCCTCGATCAGCGTTGTCTTGCCCTGTCCCGAACGCCCGCAAATACCGAATATGCGCAGCTTCGCCGCTGCTTCTGTCATGTCGCTACCCCGTCTTTCCAGCCTTGGATATTAGCGCGTGCCACCGCTTCCATCACATAACGCCGCTCGGCAAGATCGCGCAGCGCCTGCGACATCGCGACGCGAATACGCAGCTCAACCTGCTCGAACGGCAACACCAGGCCCGGCGACTTTTCGTGAACCCGGATGATATGGAAGCCGAACTCCGTTTCCACAAGCACAGGGCAGAGGGTACCAGCAGGCGCGGCAAACACCGCACGTTCGAACGCCGCCACCGTGTCGCCGCGGCCTATCTCGCCGAGCGCGCCGCCATCGATCCCCGACGGGCAATTCGACAAGGTACGCGCAAAATCAACGAACCGCAGTTCGAGGTCGTCGGCGTGAAGCAGTTCATCGAGTGTCTGTTGAGCGCGTTGACGCAGCGCCACCAGATCCACTCTTTCCGTAACCTGGAACAGGATATGGCTAACCCGCGCGCGCTCGTTCACCCGCCAGCGTTCCAGGTCGGCCAGGTAGTGGCGCTCGCACTCTTCATGCGTGGGCGCGGCCGCCTCGGCAAGCTGATGATCGAGCAACGCTTCGATCATCAGCTCGTCACCCTGAGCGGAGGCGATGTGCAACTGAGCGGCTTCATCGAGCAGGACGCGGCGCAGGACAGCCGCGGTCAGCGCCGCCCGCTTTACATCCGGCGTGTCTGCATGAGCCGGCATTTCGCGCTCCAGGTCCGTGTCCGCGAGCTCCACGCCGTTGATGATGATCGCCATGATGTTCTCCTTGAACAGGTTAGCGCGGCCGCACGAGTTGCCATGCGCGGCTCAGGTACGTGACGGAAGCGAAGCCGCTCCAGACGTGCACGAGCCGGGTGAACGGGAAGATGACGAACAGCGACATACCCATGAACAGATGCATCCGGAACACAAACGGTGCGGCCGCCACGTACTGCGCTGCATCGCCTCGGAAGGTGACGACGTGCTGCGCCCAGGTCATGAGCTGGACCATCATGTGGCCGTCCATGTGACCCGCTGATTCCCGGATCGTCGACAAGCCGAGCAACAGGGTAACGAGAATCCACAACAGCAGCACCTTGTCGCCGGTACGGGTCACGGCGGAAATACGCGCGTTGCTGACGCGCCGGTGAATCAGGATGACGAGACCGACGAGACAGAGGGAGCCCATCACGCCGCCCGCGATCATCGCCACGGCTTGTTTCGTGCCGTGCTCAATCCCGAGCCAGTCCCAAACGGAAACCGGCGTGAGCAGGCCGCCAAGATGCCCGAAGAAGAGCCCGAGAATACCGACGTGAAACAGGATGCTGCCAAGCCGCAGATTGCCGCGATGAAGCAACTGCGAACTGTCGGCTTTCCATGTGTACTGTTCTCGCTCGAACCGCGCGAAGCTGCCGAACAGGAAAATGGCGGCCGCAATATAGGGATAAATGCCGAACAAGAATTGATTGAGCATGAGCGTGATCCCTGAACTCAGTTGGCCGTGGCCGGCGGCCGCGGATGGAAATGCATCGGCTGAGCCAGCGGCGTGGTGGTGGATGGGGCCAGCAATGGTTCGACGCCGTCAGTGCCCGGGCCGAAGCGTTCAAGTGCTTCGTCCATGTCGCGGATAGGCGGCACCTCGGCGGGTATCGGCACCACATCTGTCATTGACCGCAATACGGTGAATACACCCGCGTACGGGCTTTCATCGCGTGCGAGACGATCGCCCAATGCAGCGAGAACGTGAATAGCCTCGCCCAGCAGCGTGCGAGCCTCAGTCGCGTCGATATTGCCCAGCACCTCGAGAAACAGCGGCACGTGATCGGGCAGTTCGTTGGTCGCCATTTCAAGACCATGCCGGCGATATTCATCGAGCAGATCGACCATCGCCTGTCCGCGGTCGCGGCTTTCGCCGTGAACGTGTTCGAACAGATGCAGGGAGTGCGCGGGGTTCCGATCGAACGTGGCGACGTAATTCTCCTGCAACTCGATCAACGGATGTGCGTTCAGCAACGTCAGCAGCGGCTGCAACGCGGCTTGTGCGGCTTGGGGAAAGGCTATGAGCGCTTGCTCGATCTCGTCCATGGCCATAAGCAATTCGGGCTCGGGATAGTCGAGCAAGCTCGCCAGCAGCGTGTAGATGGATAGGGGTTTCAGTGTGTCGTTCACGACGCGGACTCCGTTTTCTTGCGTGACTTGGGCATGTCGGCGAACACCACGCTGCCTTGTGGTTTCTTGCCGAACAACGATCCTTCCGACACCCCGCCCGAGCAGCCGTTGCCAAAGGTAAAGCCACAACTGCCCTTGTCGTTGAAGCTGTCTTCCACGAGTTCCTTGTGCGACGAAGGCACCACGAATCGATCCTCGTAGTTCGCGATGGCCATGGTCTGGTACATGTCCTCCACCTGGGCGGGCGTGAGGTCGAGACCGTCCAGAAGTTCGGGTTCCGCGCGGCCGTGCACGACTTCGGCACGCTTGAACGCGCGCATGGCGAGCATGCGTTCGAGTGCGGACGTGACCGGCGCTTCGTCGCCGGCGGTCAGCAGGTTCGCCAGATACTTCACTGGAATACGCAGGCTCTTCACGTCCGGAATGATCCCGTCCATGCCTATATGTCCCGCGTCTGCCGCCGACTGAATCGGGGAAAGTGGGGGGATGTACCACACCATTGGCAAAGTCCGGTATTCCGGGTGCAGCGGGAACGCCACCTTCCATTCCACGGCCATCTTGTAGACGGGCGATTTGACCGCGGCGTCGAGCCAGCTTTGGGGGACGCCTTGCGCGAGCGCTTCCGCCTGCACAGCGGGATCATGCGGATCGAGGAACACGTCCAGTTGCGACTGGTACAAGTCCTGTTCGCGTTCAACCGACGCCGCTTCGCCAATTTTGTCGGCGTCATACAACAGCACGCCGAGATAGCGGATACGCCCGACGCACGTCTCCGCACAAACGGTCGGCTGACCGGCTTCAAGACGCGGATAACAGAAGATGCACTTCTCCGCCTTGCCGCTCTTCCAGTTGAAGTAGATCTTCTTGTAAGGGCAACCGGAGATGCACATGCGCCAGCCGCGGCACTTGTCCTGGTCGACGAGCACAATGCCGTCGTCCTCGCGTTTGTACACCGAGCCCGACGGGCACGATGCCACGCACGCAGGGTTCAGGCAGTGCTCGCACAGCCGCGGCAAGTACATCATGAAGGTGTTCTCGAAGGTCGAGTACATCTCTTTCTGCACGTTCTCGAACAGCGCGTCACGACCGCGTGACGAGAACTCGCCTCCAAGGTCATCCTCCCAGTTCGGGCCCCATTCGATCTTCTCCATCTTCTTGCCGGTGATGACGGACACGGGCCGGGCTGTTGGCGGCGTTTCAGATAGCCGCGCGTTCTGCAAATGCTCGTAGTCGAACGTGAAGGGCTCGTAGTAGTCGTCGATAGCGGGCAGATTGGGGTTCGCGAACAGGTTCGCGAGGACCTTGAGCTTGCCGCCCTGACGCGGATGGAGCTTGCCGCTGGCGTCGCGGGTCCAGCCGCCTCGCCACTTCTTCTGGTTCTGCCATTCCTTCGGATAGCCAATGCCTGGTTTGGTTTCAACATTGTTGAACCACGCGTACTCCACGCCGTCTCGCGAAGTCCACACGTTCTTGCACGTGACGGAGCAGGTATGGCAACCGATGCATTTGTCCAGGTTCAAAACCATTGCGACTTGCGCACGGATTTTCATGATGCCGCTCCTTCGCTTTCATTGAGCGGGCCTTCGAGCCACGCTACTTTTTTCATCTTGCGTACGATCACATACTCGTCGCGGTTCGATCCCACGGTGCCGTAGTAGTTGAAACCATAGGCCTGCTGTGCATATCCGCCGATCATGTGCGTTGGCTTGAGCACCGTGCGCGTGACCGAGTTATGAATGCCGCCGCGCATGCCGCTTGTCTCCGCGCCCGGCACGTTGATGATCTTTTCCTGAGCGTGATACATCAGGCACATGCCGAGCGGCACGCGCTGACTCACCACCACGCGCGCAGTCAGCGTGCCGTTCACGTTGAACACTTCCACCCAGTCGTTATCGATGAGACCGGCTTGCTTCGCCTCCGCTTCCGAGACCCACACGTGCGGTCCGCCACGCGAGAGCGTCAGCATGCGCAGGTTGTCGGAATACGTGGAGTGGATGCCCCATTTCTGGTGTGGCGTGATCCAGTTGAGCACGAGCTCATGCTCGCCGTTCGGCTTCGCGCCGAGCATCGCGGTGACGGTTTTCGTGTCAATAGCCGGGCGATACACGCACGAACCCTCGCCGAAATCCAGCATCCAGCGATGATCCTGATAGAACTGCTGGCGGCCCGTGAGGGTGCGCCATGGGATCAGTTCGTGCACGTTCGTATAGCCTGCGTTGTAGCTGACCTCCTCGGATTCGAGCCCTGACCAGGTCGGCGCCGAAATGATTTTGCGCGGCTGCGCCTGGACATCGCGGAAACGAATCTTGTCGTGCTCGCGGCCTTCGGCGAGGTGTGCATGTTCGCGTCCCGTGATCTTCGACAACGCTTGCCATGCCTTCACTGCAACGTGGCCGTTGGTTTCGGGCGCGAACGTGAGGATCATTTCAGCGGCGTCGATGGCGCTGTCAAGCCGCGGACGTCCATGGCTCACGCCCGGATCCGTGACCGTGTGCGTGATGTGCGCGAGTTCATCCACCTCATGCGCGCTGTTCCAGTTGATGCCCTTGCCGCCATTGCCCTGTGTATCCAGCAATGGACCCACGGACGTGAACTTGCGATAGACATCTTTGTAGTTGCGTTCGACCACCGTCATGGACGGCGCGGTCTTGCCGGGAATCAGGTCGCATTCACCGGCGCGCCAGTCCTTCGGCTCGAACGGCTGGCCGAGTTCGCCCGGGGTATCGTGCATGAGCGGCGTGCAGACCAGATCGGTACGGGTACCGAGATGCGCACCGCCGATCTCCGCAAACTTCTCTGCAATGCCCTTGTAGATTTCCCAGTCGCTCTTGCTCTCCCACAACGGCTGCACGGCTTCCGACAACGGGTGAATGAACGGATGCATGTCCGATGTATTCAGGTCGTCTTTCTCGTACCACGTCGCGGTCGGCAGCACGATGTCGCCGTAAAGACAGGTCGTGCTCATGCGGAAATCAAGCACGGTCAGCAAGTCGAGCTTGCCTTCAGCCGCTTCGCGCACATGAACCTGGCCCGGCATGATGGCGTCGTTTTCATCTGAGAAGAGGGCGTTCTGCGTGCCGAGCAAATACTTCAGGAAGTATTCGTGGCCCTTGCCCGAACTGCCCAGGATGTTGGAGCGCCAGACGAACATGTTGCGCGGGAAGTTGACGGGGTTGTCGGGGTCGTCGCAAGAGAATTGCAATGCGCCCGACTTCAGGCGGTCGACCACGTAGTCCACCGGCTTCATGCCGGCACGGGCTGCTTCGTCGGTCAGATCGAGCGGATTCGCGCCGAGTTGCGGCGCGCTCGGCAACCAGCCCATGCGCTCGGACTTCGCATTCAGGTCGAGCATGGCGAGGTTCGCATAGTTCGCCTTGTTCGCGGTCGGCGAAAGCACTTCGTTCAGCCCGACCTTCTCGTGACGCCACTGACTGGTGTGGTTATAGAAGAAGGACGTGCCGTTCATCTGACGCGGCGGCTTCGACCAGTCGAGCGCGAACGCAAGCGGCGCCCAGCCGAATTGCGGCCGAAGCTTTTCCTGACCAACGTAATGCGCCCAGCCGCCGCCGCTCTTTCCTACGCATCCGCACATCATCAGGAGGTTGATGATGCCGCGATAAATCATGTCGTTGTGATACCAGTGATTGAGCGCGGCGCCCACGATCACCATGCTCTTGCCCTGCGTCTGATGGGCGTTCGTTGCGAACTCGCGGGCCACCTGGATCACGAGATTGCGCGGCACGGTGGTGTGCTTTTCCTGCCATGCGGGCGTGTAGGGAACGTCGTCGTCGTAACTGCTGGCAACGTTCGGGCCGTCGAGTCCCTGGTCTACCCCGTAGTTCGCCATTTGCAGGTCGAACACGGTGGCGACAAGCGCGCTCGTGCCGTCCGCGAGCGTGACGCGCCGGGCGGGGACGTGACGTTCCAGCAGCGCGTTGTGCTCGCTGCCGAAGTAGGGGAAGCCGACTGTGACCACTTCGTCATGCGTGCCCGCAGTGATCATCGAGAGACGGGGGTCGATCGGCCGGCCGCTACCGCCGTCTTTCAGTTCGAGATTCCAGCGGCCGACCTTGCGGCCGTCGTTGTGCGCGGCTTCATTCCAGCGAAAGCCTACCGTGCCGTTGGGCGCGACGATCTGGCCGCTGTCTGCGTCGATCAAGAGCGTCTTCCATTGCGCGTTGTTCGCTTCGTCGAGGCTATCGGCGAGATGCGATGCGCGCAGGAACTGATCGGGCACCAGCATGCCGTCGTTGTCGCGCAGCAGCACGAGCATGGGCATGTCGGTGTATTGCTTTACATAGTCGCGGAAATAAGCGGATTGGTTCGATGCGTTCGCTGCGTGGAATTCCTTCAGCACGACGTGCCCCATCGCCATTGCAAGCGCGGCGTCGGTGCCTTGTTTAGGCGCAAGCCAGATGTCACCGAACTTGACCATCTCGCCGAAATCCGACGATACCGCTACCGTTTTCGTGCCCTTGTAGCGCACCTCGGTATAGAAATGCGCATCGGGGGTCCGGGTCTGCGGAATGTTCGAACCCCATACCATCAGATAGGTGGAGTTGTACCAATCGGCGGATTCCGGTACGTCGGTCTGCTCGCCCCAGACCTGCGGCGAAGCGGGCGGCAGGTCGCAGTACCAGTCATAGAACGAGAGGCACACTCCGCCAATCAAGCTGAGATAACGCGAACCTGCTGCGTACGAGACCATGGACATGGCGGGAATCGGCGAGAAGCCAACCACGCGATCCGGCCCGAACTTGCCTATGGTGAACGCATTAGCCGCCGCGATCATTTCGTTAGCGGTGTCCCAGTCGGCGCGCACAAAGCCACCGAGACCACGCACGCTCTTATAGCGTTTTGACTTGACCGGGTCCTGGCTGATCGACGCCCACGCGGCGACCGGATCGAGCGACTTGCGCGCCTCGCGCCACATTTCCATCAGGCGGCCGCGGATCATCGGATACTTGACGCGCTGCGCCGAATATACGTACCAGCTATACGACGCCCCACGCGGACAGCCGCGCGGTTCGTGATTCGGCAGGTCGGCGCGGGTGCGCGGATAGTCGGTCTGCTGCGTCTCCCAGACAATCAGCCCGCTCTTCACATAGACCTTCCACGAACACGAACCCGTGCAGTTCACGCCATGCGTGGAGCGCACGATCTTGTCATGTTGCCAGCGGGTTCTATAACCTTCTTCCCACTTGCGGTCTTCATTGACCACCGCACCGTGTCCGTTCGAAAACGTCGACTGCGTGCGCTTCACGAACTTCAGGCGATCCAGAAAATGACTCATTATTGTGTCCTGTGTCGAAGAGGGCGCGTCAGCAAGGCATGCTCGCGTTGCGGCGTGCGTAGCAGAACCACGTGATGGCGACGCACGTCACGTAGAACGCGATGAATACGTACAGCGCGGGTATGGCGGAACCGGTCATGTCGAGTGCGGTGCCGAAGGTCTTTGGAATGAAGAAGCCGCCGTACGCGCCAATAGCAGCGGAGAAACCGAGCACGGCCGCGGACTCCTTGCCGGCGTCGTGCATGGCCTGGCGTTGAGCTGCGGCATCCAGCCCCTTGGCGCGGCGCTGGTGCTCGGTCATGAAGATCACCGGGATCATGCGGAAGGTCGAACCGTTGCCAATGCCGGTCAGCATGAACAGCACGATGAACATGGCGAGGAAGCCCGCGAAGTTGCCTGCGTAGTTACCTGATACGCCCGTGGCGGGCATGAACGAGATCACGCCGAACACGGCCACGATCATGCCGAGGAAGGTCCAGAGCGTCACGCGTGCGCCGCCCAGATGGTCGGAGATCCAGCCGCCTACCGGACGCGCCAAGGCGCCCGCGAGCGGGCCGAGGAACGCATAAGCAGTGGGGTTGATCGACGGGAACTGGCTCTTGGTCAGCAGTGCAAAGCCTGCGGAGAAACCGATGAACGAGCCGAACGTGCCGATATAAAGCCAGCACATCAGCCAGTTGTGCTTGCGCGTGAAGATCACGGCTTGCTCGGCGAAGGAGGCCTTTGCATCGGCGATATCGTTCATCCCGAACCATGCCGCCAGCGACGCCACCACGATGAACGGTACCCAGATAAAGCCCGCGTTCTGCAGCCAGATACCTCGTTCGACCCCGTTCGCGAGGAACGTCTGACCATCCCCTGCGAGCGAAGCGAAGGCGGCCGTGGCGATCACGAGCGGCGTGACGAACTGCACCAGCGATACCCCCAGATTGCCGATGCCGGCGTTCAATCCCGTCGCCAGTCCTTTGCGTGCCTTGGGAAAGAAGAAACTGATATTCGACATTGAAGAACTGAAGTTCGCGCCACCAAAGCCGCACAGCAAAGCGAGCACGAGCAGGGTGGTATAGCTGGTCGACGGATCGCGCAAGGCGAACCCCATGCCGAGCGCGGGAATCAGCAGCGTGGCCGTAGAGACGGCGGTGAAGCGCCGGCCGCCGAAGATGGGCACGAGAAACGAATAGAAAATGCGCAGCGTCGCGCCGGACAGGGCGGGTAACGCCGTCAGCCAGAACAGTTCGTTCTTCGTGAAGTGGAAGCCGCCTTTATCCAGGTTGACGACAACGACGCTCCATAGCGACCACACGGCGAAGGCAAGCATCAGTGCCGGGATGGAGATCCACAGGTTGCGGTTGGCAATGGCCGAGCCGCGTGTTTTCCAGAACGCCGGATCTTCCGGCTCCCAGTTCTTGAGAAGATAGTCGGACATGTTTTTATGGGTTGGATTAGACAGGGGCGCGCGGCAGGACAGCATCGCCATGCGAGCGGAAAGAGAAGGTCATCCAGATGAGGCTGACGGCGGTAGCGCCGAAAAGCAGCATGAAACAGGTGCTGCTCACGCCCGTCAGGTCGGCGAGCAACCCGAACAGAATGGGTAGCGCGAAGCCGGCCAGGCCGCCGGCGAGACCGACTACGCCGGAGACCGCGCCGATGTTGCCGGTATATTCATCGGAGACGAACTTGAATACGGATGCCTTACCAATCGCCATTGCAATCCCTACCGTGAAAATCAGGACCGTGAACACGGTGGGCGAGAGCGCGATGTGAAACGCGAGCGGACCATGGGTCGATTGCACGATGAAGCCCGCGTCCGGATAGCTGAGCAAAAAGAAGCACGTAAGCACGGTCCACATCACGACCCACGTTGTTTTCTTCGCGCCGTAGCGGTCGGACAGCCATCCGCCAGCAGCACGAAGGACGCCGCCCGGCAGCGAGAAGCATGCAGCGAGCAAAGCCGCTTGTTCAATATGGAATCCATAATGATTGACGTAGTAATGCGGCAGCCACAGCGCCAGCCCAACGTAACCGCCGAACACGACCGAGTAGTACTGCGAGTAACGCCATGCGCGACGGTCTTTCATCACGCGCAACTGGCTGGCGAAGCTCGGCGGATTGGCAATGCGATGGGCGGGATTCGTCGCCGATGTCATCCAGAAGAGAATGGCGGTAACGAGCATGGCGATGGCATACACCTTAGGCACGATCATCCACGTGCCGGCTGTCACGATCAGCACGGGTGCAACGAATTTGGTGAGCGCAGCCCCCGAATTGCCGGCGCCGAAGATGCCCATCGCGAGGCCCTGGCGTTCCTTCGGGAACCAGCGCGCCACATAGGGCGTACCGACCGAGAAACTGGCGCCGGCGAGACCGACCAGCAGTCCGAGCGCGATGAATTGCCAGAACTGCGTAGCGTAGGTAAGCATCCAGATGGGTATGACTGTCGCGAGCATCGTCAGGAAAAAGACGATGCGTCCGCCGAAGCGGTCGGTGCAGATGCCGAGCGGGACGCGCGCCAGCGAGCCCGAGAGCACTGGCGTCGCGGCAATCAGGCCGAATTCGGTATCGGAGAGACCCAGCTGGGTCTTCAGCGGAATGCCTAGAATCGCGAACATCATCCAGATCGCGAAGCAGATGGTGAAAGCGAAGGTGCTCGACCACAGCACGCGCCAGGCGCGCGGATCGGCGGTTGCGTCATCGTGGGTGGCTTGGGACTTGCGTACGGCAGTCATATTGCTTGCCTGTCGATTAAATTTGCGTTGAGTTGGGAAATCACTGCAAGATTAGGAACTGCGCGACGTGCCGCCCATTCGCCGATGGGAGGACGCGACTCCATGTCGCTCCTCCGGCGGGACTAGTCCGAAAGGTGTAATTTGGAAGGGGATACGCTCGGCCAGCGCGGCCGGCGAGGCATGCTCCGCCACTCCGATGCAACGCAGCAAACCGCTGGACATGAGGACAGAACATGGCTGAAGACGACTTGAAGATCACCGTTTCACCGCAGCAGTTTTCCATCGACGTCATGCTGGAAAAGTATGCGAAGGGAGATGAAGCGGGCATTGACGATATTTATCGCCGGGTTGCGCGAGGCGTGGCAATGGCTGAGCCCGAGGCGCTGCGAAAGCAGGTCGAGATCGAATTCTTCGAGAATTTCCAGCGTGGTGCACTGGGCGCGGGCCGCATCATGAGCGCGGCCGGCACGGGTATCCAGGCAACGCTCATCAACTGCTTCGTGCAGCCGGTGGGCGACGCCATCCAGGGCGTGGACGAGGACGGTTTGCCGGGCATCTACGTTGCCTTGCTGCAGGCAGCCGAAACCATGCGGCGCGGCGGCGGCGTGGGTTACAACTTTTCCGCGATCCGTCCGAAGGGTGCACGCGTGCATTCCACGGGATCGTCGGCATCGGGGCCGTGCAGTTACATGGATGTTTTCGACGCGTCATGCAGGACCGTTGAAAGCGCCGGGTCGCGGCGCGGCGCCCAGATGGGCATTCTGGATTGCTCACATCCTGACCTGCTTGAATTTATCGCGGCAAAGCATGTGAAGGGGCGCTGGAATAACTTCAACGTATCGGTCGCGGTGACCGACGAGTTCATGCAAGCCGTTGCTGACGATACCCCGTGGCAGCTCGTGCATCGCGCCGAACCTTCACCGTCGGTCAAGGCATCGGCCGATGCGCGGCAGCGTGAAGACGGTCTGTGGGTTTATCGCGAAGTGCGGGCACGGGAAGTGTGGGACACGATCATGCGCTCGACCTATGACGTCGCCGAGCCGGGGGTGGTTTTCGTATCGCGCATGAACGACGACAACAACCTGCGAGCGGTGGAGACTATTCGCGCCACCAATCCGTGCGGCGAGCAGCCGTTGCCGGCCTACGGGTGCTGCAATCTTGGGCCGTTGAACCTGACGCGTTTCGTGCGTGAACCGTTCGCGCAGCGTCATGGAGGAACGCCGGTATTCGACTGGGATGGCTTGGCGAAAAGCACCCGCACGCAGGTTCGTTTTCTCGACGATGTGCTCGACGTAACGCTCTGGCCGCTACCCGAGCAAGACAGGGAAGCGCAGGCGA
The DNA here is from genome assembly GCF_018449515.1 of Caballeronia sp. dw_19. Taxonomy (GTDB): domain Bacteria; phylum Pseudomonadota; class Gammaproteobacteria; order Burkholderiales; family Burkholderiaceae; genus Caballeronia. Next base: position 325,255 of record NZ_JAAVUQ010000002.1, read on the forward strand.
AGCGGCGCATAGGCGTGGGTTTTACGGGGCTCGGCGACACGCTTGTCATGCTCGGCGTGCGCTACAACTCGCAGGAGGGCCGCGATTTTGCGATACGTGTGGCGCAGACCATGCGCGACGAGGCGTATCGCGCGTCGGTGGAGTTGGCTCGCGAGCGTGGCGCGTTCCCGCTCTTCGATGCAAAAAAGTACCTTGAAACAGGTACTTTCGCGTCGCGCCTGCCCGATGACATCAAGGCGGAGATTCATCGCGACGGGATTCGCAACAGCCACCTGCTTTCCATTGCGCCGACCGGCACCGTGAGCCTGGCGTTCGCTGACAATGCGTCGAACGGCATTGAGCCGGCGTTCTCGTGGACTTACCAGCGTACCAAGCGCATGGCCGATGGCAGCCGGCAATCATTTTCAGTGGAGGATCATGCGTACCGCTTGTATCGCGAACTGGGCGGCGACGTGAAGGCGTTGCCGGAGTATTTCGTGAGCGCACTCGATATGTCCGCGAACGATCATCTGGAAATGATGGCGGCGGTGCAGCCTTTCGTCGATACCTCCATTTCGAAGACGGTCAATGTACCGGCCGATTATCCGTTCGACGCGTTCAAGGACCTTTACTTCGACGCATGGCGCCGCGGCCTGAAGGGGCTGGCTACCTACCGGCCGAACGACACGCTGGGTGCGGTGTTGTCGGTGACGCCGGAGACACCCGCGATCGTTGCATCCGATCCATCGGACGCGGCGGACGCAGAGGTTCAACTGGACCCGTTGCGCATTGCCATCGATCATCGTCCGCGCGGCGAGTTGCCGGCGATCATCGAGAAGGTGGAGTACCTCACGCAAGCCGGCAAGAAGTCGCTTTACGTAGCGGTGTCGTTCATGGAGATTACCGGGCGGCTGGGTGGCGAAGATGTCACTATCGAGCGGCCCATCGAGTTCTTCATACCAACGGGGCAACGCGACGAATCGCAGCAATGGATTACGGCGACGATGCGGTCATTGTCGCTGGCGGCGCGAGGTGGTTTTGTCGCGCGCAATCTGCAGGATATGCGCAAGGTATCGTGGGATCGTGGACAGGTGCGGCTGGGTGACGTCGAGCGTCCCGGTGGTCACAAAGCACCACGCTGGCACGATTCGGAAGTCGCGGCGCTTGCGTATGCGATCCAGCAGATCCTGTATCGGCGAGGTTTCCTCGATATCGAGGGCGGTCAAGTGCCGTCGCGCTTGCTTGCGCAGCGTCGGCATGAGAGTGCGCAGGCGGGGCTTGTATCGGCGTCATCCGAATCCAGCGATGACGAGATCACCGCGGTTGTGGAGGACGACGCAGACGCTGGCAACCCGCATGCGCTACTGCCGATTCCTGGCCGCAAGTGTCCCACTTGCGGTGCCAACGCGATGATCCGCAAGGACGGTTGCGACTTCTGTACAGCGTGCGGCGAAATAGGCGCGTGCGGCTAAAGCGTGAATGCCCCGCATGAGTGCCTGATCACTTTCACCCGCGATCAGGCACTCAGCCGGATTAATGCACGCTCACATTCAACCTGTTGATTGCCGCCAGCGATTGCACTAGCGCGGACTTGATGAGTCCGCGCTGGCCAAGCGTTGAATCGTTCAACCTGCCGCGGAATCTGCCCATTCCGCTGCCTGACGCTCGCTCGTTGCTTGCGGCCTGTATGGGCGCCATTGCGGGGCTGCCGGAAGCCAGTCGTCGAGCGCGGAGAAGTCTTCAAGGGGTACTGATTCATTCATGATGGACTCCTTTATTTACTGGGCGTTGGCGTTGCCGCTTTGTGTCACCGATCCGTTCGCGAACTCCACGATAGAACGGTTGCGTTGTTCTGCGGCTGCTGCGTCGCGTGCACGTTGTTCGTGCTGCTCGGCAATGGCGATCCCCGCCATGCTGCGCTCAGGGTAGGTGTTGCGGTTCAGCGCGGGCAGTGTGCCGTTTGCATAGGATGCTGCGAGCTCAGCGCGGACTTGCGCGCGTGTCATGGTGCTTTGGCTGGTCACTGCGGTTTGATAAGTGCCTGCGTGCCCAATGCCGCCGTCAGCGAATGCGGTAGTGGAGACAATGGCTGAGATAGCGGAAAGCGAGAGTGTTGCGATAGCGGTTTTCATGGGTGCTGCTCCTGTCGATTCATTCGATAAGCATCGAGCGGAGTCGATGCTATCGGACTGATAGCGGGGCAGCGGGCGTCGATCCTGGCAATGAGCCTAAGCAACGAAAGAGAATGACATCGACTAATCGACGAGCCGCGCTGCGACAGGATGAAATGTAGTCAAGTGAGCGCTGCGGATAAATGATCGTTAAGCGAAAAGATTAATCGCGCTGCGCGAATAATCGAAGGAGCCCTTATGGAAAGGGCTTTTGCGACAGAACCACTATGAGTGAAAGGGATTTAAGCCCATACCGGTGGGAGGGTCGCTCGCGCCGGTGGACGGGGTGGGGTTTAGGTTGTTTTTGGGGTTAGTGGTCGGGGGTGATGCCGAGGTGGTCGGTTGTGGGGGTAGTGGGCGGGGTCTATGCCGGGTTGGTCGGTTCTGGGGTTAGTGGTCGGAGTCTATGCCGGGTTGGTGCTTTCGGCCTTAGTGGTCTGCGAGAGTCGGATTTTCTCTTTATCACTGTTAGCCACTGTGCGTGGCGGCACGTCATTTCTTTGTCCAAAGCGACAAAGAAACGAAGCAAAGAAAGCGCTTTTCAACCACGCTACCCTAAGTGTCCACAGCGTGCAGTTTCTATTCATAGGTGCCCCAAAAGCACGGTGCTCGCCAGAGCGGAGGATGTGTGAACCCCTCCTTCTCCGAACACCGATACCCACACGCTTCGCCACCAGTGACTGAATCTGCCCAAGGGGCACCCCGCGCTATCCGCGGATAACCGCCCGCCAATTTGTACGCACGACGGACCACGCCGCCAACCCGCCAAGTAATAAAGCCCCAGAATATGTAAGGCCGCAACCGACGAAAATAACCGCGTAAGCACGCGGTCAGCTCACCAAAAACTGACGCACTAAACGCGTATCGAGCTGCTAGACATCAAGCTGTGATCCACGAATATGGCCGCACGAACCAGGCGCGAACCCATCAAAAAACACGGCCGGCAGAACGCGTGATGCCGTGCGGATTCCTTGGCAATGGTGCTTGCCCGAGAGCGTACGGGGCGAAGCGTGTTCATGTCAGGATTCGCGAGAAGGAGGGGTTCAAACATCCTCCGCTCTGGCGAGCACCGTGCTTTTGGGGCACCTATGAATGAAAACTGCACGCTGTGGACACTTAGGGTAGCGTGTTTTGAAAGCGTTTTCTTTGCTTCGTTTCTTTGTCGCTTTGGACAAAGAAATGACGTGCCGCCACGCACAGTGGCTAATAGTGATAAAGAGAAAATCCGACTCTCGCAGACCACTAAGGCCGAAAGCAGCAACCCGGCATAGACCCCGACCACTAACGCCGAAAGCAACAACCCGGCATCAACCCCGACCGCTAACCCCGACCGCTAACCCCGACCGCTAACCCCAGAACCGACCAACTCAGCACTGACCCCGACCGCCGCTTCCAAACCCATCATCCCTCAAACCCGTCCACCGGCGCGAATGAAAATCAATTTCGCAACAGCGTCAAAGAGCGAGGGACCCAACCCGAACAAGGACCGTAAGCAAGACAAAACAAAACTAAACTAAACCACCACCTCAGCGGTGCCGGCAACATCCGGCGTCCCATGCTTGACGATTGATTTCGCTGGCGTAGCCGTCGGCAGACAACGCTGCTCGGCATCCTCCTGCCCAGAAAGCAGCGGACACCGTTCAAACAACTCCGCGGCCCAGTCGACAAAAACCCGCACCTTAGGCGACAAATGCCGGTTATGCGGATAAACCACTGAAATCGGCATGGGCAACGGTTTCCACTGCGGCAGCACCTCGACCAGTTCACCGGAGCGCAAATGCGGAAGGGCCATGAACCTCGCTATCTGAACGATTCCAACCCCTTTGACGCCGCACGCGATATAAGCCTCGGCATCATTCACGGCAATCTTCCCGCGCATCTTCACGTCGACCGACTTTCCATCGACGACAAAATCCATATCCATCACGCGGCCGGTGCGGCTGGAGAAATAATTCACGGCCGTGTGCTGCTGTAAATCGTCGATGGTGTGCGGTACGCCGTGAAGCTCGAGATAATCCGGACTCGCCGCGGTCAGGCCCTGAAATACGCCGATCCGCCGCGCCACAAGACTGGAATCCTGCAGCGTTCCCACGCGAATGACGCAATCCACACCTTCCTGGATCAGGTCGACCGGTTTGTCGCCGAAACCGACCATCAACTCGATGTCCGGATAACGCGCGTGGAATTCACAAAGCTGGGGCATGACGATCATGCGCCCGATCGACCCCGGCATATCGACGCGCAATTTGCCGCGCGGACCCTTGCCGGTATTGGCGAACGAACTCTCCGTTTCCTCTATGTCCGCCAGGATCCGCACGCAGCGCTCGTAATACGCGGCGCCGTCCGGCGTGAGGTTCAGGCGTCGTGTCGTGCGTTGCAGGAGACGCACGTTGAGGAACGCTTCGAGGTTCTGAATGATCGTTGTCACCGAGGCGCGCGGCATGTCCAGCGTGTCCGCCGCGCGTGAAAAACTATTGGTGTCGACAACCCTTGTAAACACCTGCATAGCTTGTAGCCGGTCCATTTTTCTCTCACCGTCAATGCTTTGCGGCGTCCGGAATAAGGATGCCGCTCAGACAGGAATGGGCAGTTTCGATTGCGATTGTTCGGTGCGACCGAATTGTGTTGCCGGATTATAGGCATTTATTTCAAATGTCGTTGCCCCCAGAATTCGTTCCATCGCAACTCGGGTGGGATGGCGCGGACGCGCTGAAAATAACCATGGTATCGACGCTGGATCTGGGCCTCTGCATAGAGGATGTTCGAATCGCGGGACATGCGCAACCCATAACCTTGCGCAGTTATCGCCCCGCCTCGGACGGTACCGTCCTGCCTGTCGTGCTTTATTTCCATGGCGGCGGCTTTGTGCGCGGCACGCTCGATGACGCCGACGTTACCGCCAGCACCATTGCCCGCGATACGGCCGCGTGGGTTATTTCGGTGGGCTACTCACTGGCGCCGGCTTTCCCGTTTCCCGCGGCCCCCGAGGATGCTTACCGGGCGGCGCAATGGGCCGTGGCGAACGCTCGTGCGCAGCGCGCAGATGCAAACCGCATCGGGGTCGCGGGGCACGACGCGGGCGGCAACCTGGCCACGTGTCTCGCGGCGATCGCGCGGGATCGGGGTGACATCGTGATCCTGGCGCAAGCGCTGCTCGCACCGTTGCTCGACCCAAGCATGACGCGCATGGCCGACGAGAACAAGGTGCGCTCGCCCGACATCTGCATGACGGAGTGCGCGCAGTGTTATCGCGCGTATCTGCCGAACGCTTCACAACGGCTTCATCCGTATGCAGCGCCGCTGGAATCGCGGCGCCTGGCCGGTCTGCCGCCTGCGCTGATCGCAAGCGCGCAGCATGACCTGCTGCATATCGAGGCAGAGAAATATGCCGGCGAACTGATTGCCGCGGGCGTACCGACGGAAGTCACGCGGCACGTCAATGCATCGCATAACGCGCTTGCAGCGGACCCGGCCGCACTCGCCGACGTAATCGCGTTCTTCAAGAAACGGCTTCGCGCGCAGACGCTTGCGCCGCTCGCGGCACACTAAAAATTTAATAAATCTCAACGACTTAATCGGAGCAACGCATGTCCATCACTCGCAAACGTCTTACCGTCGCGCTAGGCGCCGCGCTGGTCGTCGCAGGCATCGGAACATTCACTGCCATGCACGGTTTCGGCCGCGGCGATCTGCCGGTGAACGGTGCCGAAGCTGCCATCAAGCCGTCGGCGCCCGCCACGGAAGTGGATGTCGCCACGGTGGTCTCGAAGACCATCACCGACTACCAGAACTATTCGGGCCGCCTGGAAGCGATCGACAAGGTCGAGATCCGTCCGCTCGTGCCGGGGACTATCGTCGCGGTGCATTTTGCCGATGGCGCACTGGTGAAGAAGGGCGATCCGCTCTTTACCATCGACCCGCGGCCGTATGTGGCGCAAGTCGATCAAGCCGCGGCGCAACTCGCGGCGGCCCAGGCTCGCAACGGTTATACATCGACCGATGCCGCGCGTGCGGAGCGCTTGCTGGCGGACAACGCTATTGCCAAGCGTGATTACGACGAGAAGCAGAACGCTTCGCACGAAGCCGCGGCGAACCTGAAGGCTGCACAAGCGGCGCTCGAGACGGCGAAGATCAACCTGACGTACACGCAGATCGTGGCGCCGGTGTCGGGCCGGGTGTCGCGTGCGGAAATGACTGTTGGCAACATCGTGTCGACGGGTTCCAGCGCGCCGCTGCTGACCACGCTGGTGTCGGTGTCGCCCATCTACGCCTCGTTCGACGTCGATGAACAAACCTACCTGCGGTATCTGAGCCGCGACTCGCGTGCAAGCGTGCCGGTCTCGCTCGGCCTCGCGAATGAAGAAGGTTTCTCGCGCGAAGGCAAGGTTGCATCCGTCGATAACCAGCTCGATACGGGCTCAGGCACGATCCGCGTGCGGGCACGTTTCGATAACGCCGACGGCACGCTTGTGCCGGGCCTTTATGCACGCATCAAGGTAGGCGGAGGCACGCCGCATCCGGCCGTGCTGATCGACGATGCCGCCATCGGGACCGACCAGGACAAGAAGTTCGTGATGGTGGTCGATTCGGACAACCGCGTGCAGTACCGCGAAGTCACGCTCGGCACGTTGAGCGACGGCCTGCGCGTGATCGCGAAGGGCTTGCAGCCGGGCGAACGCATCGTGGTGAACGGCCTGCAGCGCGTGCGCCCGAACGATGTCGTGAAGGCCAATTCCGTAGCAATGGCGAGTGCGTCGCCGGCTAAAGACGCTTCATAAGACGCGCTTCATAAGACGCTTAACAGCGGCTCCTCGTGTGTGTAGTACGTGGCGGGTTTGTTCCTGACGGGATCGACCGGCCGGCGGCTACGCGCGCGCAGCCTCTCATGCAGATAAAGAAAACGTCATGAACATTTCCAAGTTTTTCATCGACCGCCCGATCTTCGCGGGTGTGCTGTCGGTGCTCCTGCTGCTGGCGGGCATCATTGCCATGTTCAAGCTGCCGATCTCCGAATATCCGGAAGTCGTGCCGCCGTCCGTGGTCGTCCATGCGCAGTATCCGGGCGCGAATCCGAAGGTGATCGCCGAAACGGTGGCGTCGCCATTGGAAGAGCAGATCAACGGCGTGGAAGACATGCTGTACATGCAGTCGCAAGCCAACAGCGACGGCAACCTGACCATCACGGTGACGTTCAAGCTCGGCACCGACCCGGACAAGGCGCAGGAACTGGTGCAGAACCGCGTGTCACAAGCGCTGCCGCGTTTGCCGGAAGACGTGACGCGGCTCGGCGTGACGACCATCAAGTCGTCGCCGACGCTCACCATGGTGGTTCACCTGAACTCGCCGAATAACCGCTACGACATGACGTATCTGCGCAACTACGCGCTGATCAACGTGAAGGACCGGCTTGAGCGAATCCAGGGCGTGGGCGAAGTCCAGCTGTGGGGTTCAGGCGATTACTCCATGCGTATCTGGCTCGATCCGCAAAAGGTCGCGCAACGCGGCATGACGGCAACTGACATAGTCAACGCGATCCGCGAGCAGAACGTGCAGGTGGCAGCCGGCGTGATCGGTGCATCGCCGACTTCATCGAACGTACCGCTGCAACTGAACGTGAATGCGCAAGGCCGCTTGCAGACCGAAGCGGAGTTCAGGGACATCGTGCTCAAGACGTCGCCTGACGGCGCGGTCACGCATCTGGGCGATGTGGCGCGCGTGGAACTGGCAGCATCGGAATATGGGTTGCGCTCACTGCTCGACAACAAGACCGCGGTCGCGATGGCGATCAACCAGCAGCCGGGCGCGAACTCGCTGCAAATCTCCGACCAGGTCCGCCAGACGATGAAGGAACTGCAGGCGGACATGCCGGCGGGTGTTGAATACCAGATCGTCTATGACCCGACGCAGTTCGTGCGCTCCAGTATTGAAGCGGTGATTCATACGCTGATCGAAGCCATCGCGCTGGTCGTGCTGGTGGTGATCGTGTTCCTGCAAACCTGGCGCGCGTCGATCATTCCGTTGCTGGCGGTGCCGGTGTCGATCATCGGTACGTTCTCGCTGCTGCTGGCGTTCGGCTTCTCGATCAACGCGTTGTCATTGTTCGGGATGGTGCTGGCAATCGGGATCGTGGTGGATGATGCGATCGTGGTGGTGGAGAACGTTGAACGGAATATCGAGGCGGGGTTATCGGCGCGAGAGGCCACCTATCAGGCCATGCGCGAAGTGAGCGGGCCGATTATCGCCATCGCGTTGACGCTGACCGCCGTGTTCGTGCCGCTCGCATTCATGTCCGGCCTGACGGGTCAGTTCTACAAGCAGTTCGCAATGACCATCGCCATCTCCACGGTGATCTCGGCGTTCAACTCGCTGACGTTGTCGCCGGCGTTGGCAGCCCTGTTGCTGAAGGGCCATGACGAACCGAAGGACTGGCTTACCCGCGGCATGGATCGTGTGTTCGGTGGTTTCTTCCGCCAGTTCAACAAGGTCTTCAAGCGTGGTTCGGAGAATTACGGCAAGGGCGTAACGGGTGTCATCAACCGCAAGGCGCTGATGATGGGCGTGTATGTCGTGCTGCTGTGCGGCGCTGTGCTGATGAGCCGAGTCGTGCCCGGCGGTTTCGTGCCGGCGCAGGACAAGGAGTATCTGATCAGCTTTGCGCAATTGCCTAACGGCGCGTCGCTCGATCGTACCGAGGCCGTGATTCGCCAAATGACGGATATCGCGAAGCAAACGCCGGGCGTACAGAGCGCGGTGGAGTTTCCGGGCTTGTCGGTGAATGGCTTCACGAATTCATCGAGCGCCGGCATTGTGTTCGTGACGCTCAAGCCGTTTAGCGAGCGCAAGGGTGCAGCACTGTCGGCGGGCGCCATTGCGGGTTCGTTGAATCAGAAATATGCGGCGATCAAGGGCTCGTTCATTGCTGTGTTCCCGCCGCCGCCAGTGCTTGGCCTGGGGACGCTGGGCGGCTTCAAGCTGCAACTGGAAGACCGTGGCGCGCTGGGCTACGCCGCACTGAACGACGCTACGCAGGCGTTCATGAAGCGTGCATCGGAGGCGCCTGAACTGGGCCCGACGTTCTCCAGCTATCAGATCAACGTGCCGCAACTGAACGTGGATCTGGACCGGGTGAAAGCGAAGCAACTCGGTGTATCCGTGACCGATGTATTCAGCACGATGCAGGTGTACCTGGGTTCGCTGTATGTGAACGACTTCAACCGCTTCGGCCGTGTCTACCAGGTCCGGGTGCAGGCGGATGCGCCGTTCCGGTCGAGTTCCGAGGACATCGGGCTGCTCAAGACGCGTAACGCGAATGGCGAGATGGTGCCGCTGTCGTCGCTCGTGAAGGTGACGCCGACCTATGGTCCCGAGATGGTGGTGCGCTACAACGGCTATACCGCTGCCGACATCAACGGTGGTCCTGCTCCGGGTTATTCGTCGGGCCAGGCGCAAGCTGCGGTCGAACGCATTGCGGCTGAAACGCTGCCGCGCGGCATCAAGTTCGAATGGACCGACCTGACGTATCAGCAGATTCTTGCGGGCAATGCAGCCATGTGGGTGTTCCCGATCAGCGTACTGCTCGTGTTCCTCGTGCTGGCTGCCCTCTACGAAAGCCTGACGCTGCCGCTCGCCGTGATCCTGATCGTGCCCATGAGCATTCTCTCGGCGCTGGTCGGCGTGTGGCTCACGAAGGGTGACAACAACATCTTCACGCAGATCGGCTTGATGGTGCTGGTGGGCTTGTCGGCGAAGAACGCCATCCTGATCGTGGAATTTGCGCGAGAGCTGGAAATGCAGGGACGTTCGATCGTGGAGGCGGCTATTGAAGCCAGCCGTCTGCGCTTGCGGCCGATCTTGATGACGTCGATCGCTTTCATCATGGGCGTGGTGCCACTCGTATTGTCGTCGGGCGCGGGTTCGGAAATGCGCCATGCAATGGGCGTGGCGGTGTTCTTCGGCATGCTCGGCGTGACGCTGTTCGGCCTGATGCTCACGCCGGTGTTTTATGTGCTGTTGAGAAAGCTGGCTGGCGGCGAACATCTCGTCGACAAGCATGGCCACAATCCGCACATGCGCGGTGTCAATGCTTCGCTCGAAGCATGAGAGAGATTGAAATGAAAACGTTGAATACAAAGCGATGGCTGGGATTGTCGGCGTTACTTGGGCTCTTGCTGGTCGTCGCGGGCTGCTCGCTTGCGCCGACCTACACGAAGCCCGACGTGAACGCGCCGGCAGCCTTCAAGGAAACACCGCAGGAAACAACGCAGCAAACGGCGTTGGCCCCTTCAGAACAGGGCACGTGGAAGACCGCGCAACCATCGGAACAGGTGCTGCGCGGTGAATGGTGGACGGTCTTCAACGACCCCACGCTCAACGATCTGGAACATCAGGCGCTTGAGGCGAACCAGAACCTGAAGGCAGCGGCCGCGCGGGTGAAGGAATCGCGCGCGATCAACCAGACCGCGCGGGCAGGCTTGTTCCCGACTCTGGATGCAGGCTTTGGTCCGACGCGCGAGAAGGTCTCGCCGTCCTCGCAGTTCCTTCCGGCCAACGCGAACGTACCGGCACAGACTTTGTGGCGCGCGGAGGGGAGTGCGTCGTATGAAGTGGATCTGTTCGGTCGCGTGTCGGACTCGGTGAGGGCCGCCAACGCCGACACCGAGCAAAGCGAAGCGCTGTTCCGGTCCGTGCAACTTGCGTTGCAGGCAGACGTGGCACAGAACTACTTCAACCTGCGCGAGCTCGATTCGGAAAGCGATGTCTTTACGCGTACCGTCACCCTGCGCGAGCAAGCATTGAAGCTCGTGCAGAATCGCTTTAACGAAGGCGAGATCAGCGAGCTCGACGTGGCGCAGGCCAGGTCGGAACTTGCCACAGCCAAGTCCGACGCCATGACGGTCCAGCGCTTGCGCGCCGCGTCCGAGCACAGCCTCGCGGTGCTGCTGGGTAAGTCGGCCTCGCAGTTCTCGATGGCGGCCAACCCGCTGAATCCCGTCGATATCAAGATTCCGCCGGGCCTGCCTTCTTCGTTGCTCGAACGCCGGCCGGACATCGCGGCGGCGGAACGTGCAATGGCGGCGGCGAACTCGCGTATCGGCGTGGCGAAGTCGGCGTTTTTCCCCTCGCTCAACATAACGGGCTCGGGTGGATTTGAATCGGCTACGCTTGGCGATCTCTTCAACTGGTCGAGCCGTACGTTCCTGCTCGGACCGTTTGCGGGCACGGCGTTGTCGTTGCCGATCTTCGACGGCGGACGTCGCAAGGGCAATCTCGCGAACGCACGCGCGATCTACGAAGAGGATGTCGCGAACTATCGGCAGCAGGTGCTGGTGGCGTTCCAGGAGGTGGAGGACAACCTCTCCGAGCTGCGCATCCTGCAGGATCAGACACGCACGCAAGCAGAAGCGGTAAGCGCGTCGAACCGGGCAGCGCAGCTCTCCCGCTCGCAGTACACCGAGGGCGCGGTCACTTATCTTGACGTGATCGATGCCGAACGTACCGTGCTGCAGTCGCAGCGCGCGGCGGTGCAACTGGCGGGTGTGCAGGCTACGTCGACGGTGAACCTGATCCGCGCACTGGGCGGTGGTTGGGGCGAGTTGCCGGCTGCGCCTGTCTCGCCTGCCGCACCTGCTACACCTGTTACGCCCGCCGCAGATGCAAGCGTCGCGTCGCGCTAGGCATTAAACGCTGCACTGGAAGCGCGATTGTTCAACCCGCGCGACAAGTGTCTTCGATTACAGCGGGTTTATCCGGAGGCTCCCGATCCGTAGAATTACAACATGGATACGGGAGCCGTCATGAAAGCTTTAATCGAACGACAACTCTACCGACCCGCCGTCGTTCTACCGTTGTTGGTCTTGATGCGCCTGATGGTGACGCTCGATTTCAACCTGATGCAAGTGACGTTCGTCGTGGTCATGAAGGGTTCGCAATACATGTTTCAAGCGGTATTCAGGCGTCGCCACGATCAAGCCGATCGTAGCAATGTCCGCGCGCCGCAGGTCCATGCCCTGCATGAGAAGACCTGTCACTGCTAACACTTTTATCGCTCAATATATTTCCGGCACGATGATGCTTTCGGGCACGGGCTGCCGCAGGTAATCTTCGTTGTACACGCGGTCGGGCAATTCGATCGTGGGGTGCTCGATCTCGTGATACGGCACCTGACTCAGCAGATGGTGAATGCAGTTGAGCCGAGCGCGTTTCTTGTCCACGGCCTGCACGACCCACCACGGCGCTTCGGGAATATGCGAGCGGTTCAGCATCTCCTCCTTCGCGTGCGTATAGGCTTCCCAGCGACGACGGCTTTCCAGGTCCATCGGACTCAGCTTCCACTGTTTTAACGGATCTTGAATACGCGCCTGGAAGCGAACTTCCTGTTCGTCGTCGGTGATCGAGAACCAGTACTTCAGGATCTGCACACCGCTGCGCGCGAGCATCTTTTCGAATTCCGGCACGGAGCGAAAGAACTCTTCGTACTCGGCGTCGGTACAGAAATTCATCACGCGTTCCACGCCCGCCCGGTTGTACCAGCTGCGGTCGAACAGCACGATCTCGCCGCCCGCGGGCAGATGCGAAACGTAGCGCTGGAAATACCATTGGGTGCGTTCGCGATTGTTCGGTGCGGGCAAGGCAGCGACCCGGCAAACCCGCGGATTCAGCCGCTGCGTGATGCGCTTGATCGCGCCGCCCTTGCCGGCGGCGTCGCGTCCTTCAAAGATCACCACCAGCCGGTGGCCGCTGGCGACAACCCAGTCCTGCAGCTTGACGAGTTCACCTTGCAGGCGGAACAGTTCGCGAAAGTAGATCTTGCGCTGCTCGCGCGCTTCGGCGGAAAACGCGCCCTCGCCGTCGAGGATGCGGTCGTCGACTTCCATCTCGAGTTCTTCGTCGTAACTGTCGATCAGGTCTTCTTCGAAGCGGCGCTGTTTATCCTGCGAAATCATGGGAAGCTCCGTTGGTTGGGCGTGTTGACCGCGTTGACTCGTCCCTGCAGGCGATACAAAACCCGGCAATCCTGCAAATTATCGATTATCCGGCCCGATAATTTCAGGAATGTTACGACAGGAGCGTCAAAAACGAAGCAACGGTTAGACGAATGATCCGCTTATCCGCGAGCGCCATGCGTGAACGGCCGGCCGCGATATGCGGTAGCGTTATCAATTGCGCACTTTGCCCGGAAACCGGAAACCGCATGCACGACTCGTCCACTGGCACGCGGCACCCATCAACGGCCGAACGCTGGGCGCCCTACGTCTACTTCGTGATCGGGCAGCTCGGCTGGTTTGCCTGTGTACTGAGCGCCGCACGCGACGTGCCGTGGATGGGCGTGGCAACAACCATTGTGCTCCTCGGCGTGCATCTGGCGCGGGTCGAGCGACCGTTGCAGGAGTTCAAGCTGCTGGTCAGTGTGCTGGTGGTGGGCGCGATCTGGGAGAGCGTGCCGGTCGCCACCGGGCTGCTCGAGTATCCGAACGGCATCGTGTTTCCGGGTATCGCACCTGACTGGATCCTTGCATTATGGGCGCTGTTCGCGGCCCAGTTCAACACCGCGTTCGGCTGGCTCAAGCAACGCATGCTGCTTGCTTCGGTGCTCGGCGCCATTGCCGGACCAATGTCGTTTCGCGCCGGCGCAGCGCTCGGCGCGGTACGCTTTGCGCAGCCATGGCCCGCGACGATCGTGCTGGCTATCGGCTGGGCAATCCTGATGCCGGTGATGATCCTGCTGTCGCGGCGGTGGGATGGAGTTCACTGATTGCGGCTGAGGGTCAGTGGAAATCGAGGCCGGCGCGTATTTTGTTTGCCTTTAGAATGCCCCGTTGTCGTTGCCAACGGCATTCTCCTTTGACCGCCATGACCGATACCTCTTCGCTTCCCGCTTCGCTGCCTTCTTCGCTGCCTTCTTCGCTGCCCCGTTTCGACGACGCGCAAACCGCGCGCTTGCTGCCCTTCGATCGCCTCGTCGATACCCTGAAGCTCACCATGCTCGACTATGCCGATGGCCTTATCACGAGCCCCGAGCGCATGGTGGTGCCGCTTCGCGACGGCGCCGTGATGCTCTCGATGCCCGCTGCCGCCGCCGATCTCGCCATGCACAAGCTCGTCAACGTGTGTCCGAAGAACGGTGCGCTCGGGTTGCCGACCATTCACGGCCAGGTCACGGCTTTCGATGCTGCGACCGGTGTGCCGCTCTTCATGCTGGACGGTCCCACGGTAACCGGCCGCCGCACGGCCGCGGTCACCATGATCGGCATCCAGGCGCTGCTCGGGCGCGAGCCCTCGGCCGTGTTGATCATCGGCACGGGCAAGCAGGCTATGTATCACGTCGAGGCGCTGAGCGCGCTTTATCCGGCCGCGAAGATCATCGTGCAGGGCTCGCGGGCCGAACGCGCCGAAGCGTTTTGTGCGGAGCATGCGGGGTTATCGACGAAATTGAGTGCGCTAAAGGACGCTGATATTCCTGCGTCGATCGACGTCGTTATCGCGACGACCACCAGCAAGACGCCGGTCTATACGCTGCCGCCCATCGAGGGCAGGCTCTTGATCGGAGTGGGCGCATTCACGCCTGATGCGGCTGAAATCGCGGCATCGACGGTGCTTGCGAGCGATGTGTTCGTGGACGATCTGGCCGGCGCGCGGCATGAGGCGGGGGACCTGATTCAGGCGGGTATCGACTGGGATGAGGTACGGCCGCTTGCCAGTGCGTTGAGCGTTCAGGCTGTTGATTCAGCAATCAAGCGGCCAGTCGTGTTCAAGAGTGTTGGATGCGCGGCGTGGGATCTGGCTGCGTGCAGGGTCGCCCGGGCGATGCTCGAAGCAGGTTGACAAGCTGAGACACGCGCCCTCGTATCAAGCTGGAATAGTCCTTGCTAACTAGCATAGGGTGATCCGAGGATTATTTCAGGGCTTGATTGATGACTAGTCGAAACGAATTTGAACTGAGAGAAACGGACTGGCGCGGCCAGTCCGATGTAGCAACCATTGCAAAACAGGCATGGTCAGACGCGATACCCGCAGCCACGCCAACGGCGCCGTCTCGCGCTACGCCACCGGCGACGTACTTCATCTCGGTGCTCGAACTGGCGACGGGCGAGAAGCTCGGCAATGACGAACGGCTTCGCGCCATCGCGATTCTTGAAGCGCATTTTGCAATGGGCCGTCCCCGCACGCTGAAAGAAGCGATCAGGATCTGCGCGGGCGCGATCGATTCTTCGACGCTTCAGCGCATGGCGCGCGGAGCGAAGGGCTGATTGCTTGCGCGCTTGCAGCGTTACTCCGGGTGTTCATGTTCCTGGTAAGAACGGCGTGTCTTTATCATACGGAAGACTTGCATCGAAGGCGCCATGCTTCGCCTGAGCGGGTCAGCGTGATTGCCGAAAGTGGTTCCAGGTCCATGCAATAGATTGCCGTAAGCGGCGCTTCCAGCACGCTCGCCAGCACGGTCTTGACCACGATTGCATGCGTCACGATCAGCGTGACTCCCGTCTCTCGATTGCTCTCCAGCGCGCCCCATACCCTTGTTTGAAGGGCTTCCAGGCTCTCGCCGCCATGCGCCGCGCTGCCTGGTTCGGAAAGCCATGCGCCTAATCCGGCCGCGTCTTCATCATGAATCTCACGGATCGGACGGCCTTGCCAAAGACCGTAATCCAGGTCGCTCCATGACGCGTCAACGCTCGTCGTGGTTTCGAACGCTTGGCCCGTTTGCATGGCAGCGTGTGCCGGGCTGGTGACGACGCGATCCGGTTGAAACATCGAAGCAAGGTGTGGGAGCCGGGATAACTCAAGCTCATCGATGGCGTCGCCGGTACTCGGAAACGAGCCAGTTTTCATGGCGTGCGTGGTCGCGTGGCACAGCAAGATAATTTCGGTTTTCATGGCGCTCGATTAATAGATTGCTTTACATTCCACTCACTCATTTTAGAATGACAAGCTTGCAGCGCGAGGAAGCCGGTGAAAACCCGGCACGGTCGCGCCACTGTGAGCAGATGTCGAATGGGACTGATAACGCTTCAGCCTTCGTTCAGCATCTGCAAGTCAGACCCCCGCTGCAGCCTTTCTTTTGTCTTACGGGACGCGCATTCCCTTGGAGTCGTTCATGAACCATCCTGCCGTAGCCGCCGGTTTGTCCGGCAATAATCCCGCATTTGATGCACCCATACCCATTCCGGTGCGTGAAGTGTTGCCCTGGGCTGTCTTTATCGGCCTGCTTTTGCTGATCGCGATTTATTTTGTCGGTGCCGAACAGGGCGCGACTTCGATCTTCCAGGGCATGTATATCCACGAGTTTGTCCACGACGGTCGCCATCTGCTCGGCTTTCCCTGCCACTGAGACCGACCATGATCCGAAATCTTTTGATACGCGGCATGATCGCGGGACTTGTTGCGGGCCTGCTCGGCTTTTGCGTTGCTAAAACCTTTGGTGAGCCTGCGGTTGATCGCGCGATTGCTTTCGAGTCGCAGCAGGACAAGCTGCGCGACCAAGCGGACGCAGCGGCCGGGCATCCACACGATCCCGCCGACGACGTCGAACTCGTCAGTCGCGGCACACAAGCGGGGCTGGGATTGTTGACCGGTGTCTGCGTGTTCGGGACAGCATTGGGCGGCCTGTTCTCGCTCGTGTTCGCTTTTTCGTATGCGCGGCTCGGCGCTTTGCGCGCACGCGGCACGTCGGCGTTACTCGGCTTGTTCGGCTTCGTGACCGTCGCGATCGTGCCGTTCCTCAAGTACCCGCCTAATCCGCCTTCCGTGGGCAATCCTGACACTATCGGCGCACGGACCGCGCTGTTTTTCGGCATGGTCGCGATCTCGCTGATCGTGGCCGTGTTTGCTGTGCGGCTGCAGCGTCGGCTGCAAGCGCGCCACGGCAACTGGAACGCGGTGCTGATCTCCGTTGCCGTGTATATCGTGCTGATGGGATTGGCGTACCTTGCGCTGCCTCCGATCGACGAAGTGCCGAAACTGTTTTCAGCGACGCTGCTGTGGAAGTTCCGGGTGGCGGCAATCGGTATTCAGGCGGTGATCTGGACCACGCTCGGTTTGCTCTTCGGCGCGCTCGCGCAACGTGAAATGGAACAGGTGCCGGCCCGGAGGATTGCTTCGGCCTGAGCACTTCGTTAGTGCTTTAGTGCGTTAGGGCTTTAGTGCGGATCCAATGAGAGGCGGCTTGCGGGCCGCCTCTTTTTCATAGCGCGCTCTTGCGTGCAAGCAGGGTATCGAACAGGGCGAGCTTGTCGCCGTCGGCCATCGTTTTCCATGCCTTGATTTCTTCGCGGCTTCTGAAACAGCCTTCGCAATGACCCGTGGTCTTGTCGAGCCGGCATACGTCCGTGCACGGCGAGCCGACGGGTTGAAGCTGTCTGGCGCGCTCGATGGTGAACGTGAGTTCGAGCGGTACGTCTATTTCCATCGGCAGTTCCGTAGGCGTTGTCATAGCGTTTCGCCGCGAAAGAGGGCGGCGGCGGCCACCGGATTTGTCGGCCAGTAAGTGTGCATGTAGGTAGCCGTGATCGGGCCGTGTCGATAGATCGCCTCGCCTTCCACGCCGGTAGTCGCGTGCGTCGCGGTGAGCACCGGCGACATGCCGGTCGTCATCGACGAGTAGTGGAAGGTGTGGCCGGTATGGGTGCCGTGGCGGCTTTCAACACGCTGCATGGCGAGCCGGGCCAGGCGTTTTTGCATCTTCGCTTGGCCGGGCAGAAGGGCAAGCATCGCATGGTGCGAACCTTCGATATCCGTCAGCGAATCGAGCAGATACAGCATGCCGCCGCATTCCGCGACTACCGTTTTGGCCGCCTCAACGTGCGCGCGAATCGAGGCCGCGCTCGCTGCGTTCGCTGCAAGCCGGGCCGCGTGCAGTTCCGGATATCCGCCCGGCAGATAAAGCGCATCGGCATGCGCGGGAACGGGTTCATCGGCGAGGGGGGAGAAAAACGCGAGCGTTGCGCCCATCGCCTCCAGCAGATCGAGATTAGCAGGGTAGATGAACGAAAACGCAGCATCGCGGGCAATGGCGATGTGCATGCCTTCCAGCAAACGCGGCGGCTGTTCAAGGGCGGCGTAATTGAACATGACCGCGGGCGGCAACTCGCGCAACGTCGTCTCGCCGATGGCGTCTGCTGCCCGATCCAGCCGCGCATCGATGTCGGCCACCTCCGCTGCCTGCATGAGGCCCAGATGCCGCCCGGGTAGCGCAATGTCGTCGATGCTCGACAGATGCCCGCAGTATCGAATGCCTTCTGGAATGGCTTCGCTCAGCATTTGCGCATGCCGTGCCGACGCCACGCGATTGGCGAGCACACCGTGGAAGGGCAGATCCGCGCGATAGCGCGCGAGCCCGAACGCCATTGCGCCGAAGGTCTGCGCCATGCCGTGCGCGCCGATCACGGCGAGCACCGGCACGCCGAACGTGGCCGCGAGATCGGCGCTGCTGGGCGTGCCGTCGAAGAGGCCCATCACGCCTTCGATCAGGATCAAATCGGCTTCCTCTGCTGCTTGCGCGAGCAGCGCGCGGCAGCCGCTTTCGCCGACCATCCACAAATGCAGCGAATACACCGGCGCGCCGGACGCGCGTTCGAGGATCATCGGATCGAGAAAGTCGGGGCCGGTCTTGAAGACCCGCACCCGCAGGCCAAGCCGTGCGTGATAGCGCGCGAGCCCGGCTGTGACGGTGGTCTTGCCCTGGTTCGACGCGGGCGCGCTGATGAATAAAGCGGGGCAGGCGCGCACGTCAGAACTCGACGCCGCGTTGCGCCTTCACCCCTTGCTCGCGATACGGATGCTTGATCGGACGCATCTCCGTCACGAGATCGGCCGCTTCGATCAGCGCCTCGGGCGCATGGCGGCCCGTCACAACCACATGCAGCATCTCGGGCCGCGCGGTGAGCACCGCGAGCACTTCGTCGAGTGGCAGGTACTCGTATTTGAGCACCGTGCACAGCTCGTCGAGCACGACCATCTGATACTCGCCGCTTTCAATCATCTTGCGCGCGGCGTCCCAGCCTCGGCGAGCCGTCGCGATATCGGCATCGCGGTTCTGCGTGTCCCACGTATAGCCGTCACCCATGGTGATGAAATCGCAGTTCGCAATTGCGCCGAGGAAATCGCGTTCGGACGTATGCAGCGCGCCCTTGATGAACTGAACCACGCCGAGCCGCATGCCGTGTCCGAGCACGCGTACGGCCATGCCGAACGCCGCGGTGGTCTTACCCTTGCCCGTGCCCGTATTGACGATCAGGAGGCCCTTCTCGCGCGCGGCGGCGGCCTGCTTTTTCTCGTGACCTTCCTTGCGTCGCTGGGTCATGCGTAGATGCGATTCTTCGTCCGTTTTCATCATGTTCTCTCGTTGTCAGTCTGTTGTTCCGAGCCGTCTTCGGCTATGGCGACGGTCACGCCATCGGTCACTCTTTTCGGCACTATGATTCGCCCATTACGCGATGCCAGCAATGCACACGGTTCGCAGACGCCGTCGATACCAAGCAGCGCCTGAACCCGTCCCGACATGCTGGTTTCAACCTGCGCGATGTCCCGCTTCGAAAAAAACTGCAGCGGCAACCCGTGGTGAGTGGCGAATTCGAGCAGGGCGGTTTCGTCTTTCTTGCTATCGATCGATGCCAGCGCTCGAATGCTCGCCAGCGGCCGCGTCCCCAGCGCCGCGAACACGGCGGCATGAATCTGTTCGACGCTTACACCGCGCCGGCAGCCTATGCCGATGACCCATGTGCTCATGATGGCGCTCGGTTCGCACAGCCCGGACACATGTAAGCAAAACCGCTGAAAGACGGCCGCTGGGTCGAGCTCGATACTGAGCGCAAGCGTTGAAAAATTGGATTCATGTACGACGATATAAGCATTACGTCCTTCATCCGTCCCTCGCGGATGTGGCGTCCAGCGCGCTGTTAAAGCTAAAGCGCGCCACTTGGCGACTGGCCGGTATCCGGGCTTGGCGACCGCATTCCGCTCGCCTTCCCGCTCGTCGGAGCAGTGGCTGTGGAGGAAATGGGCGCACGGTTCGATGACAGCCAGAAATGAGAGTCAGTCGAAGCGAGCGCGGGTCGCGTACCGTTGCGGGGGACAGCACAGGTTTCGTCGACACGGCGCATTGGGCATGAAGCGTGAGCCTTGAGCCTCGAAAATACGCGCGTGCACATCCTGTTTCCCGTTTAACTACGCGCGCCGGAAAAGCGCGCGTGAGCACCAGACGCGGGCCAAAGATAGCACAGCGGGTGTCGGTTGCGCTGGGCTTTTACAGGCTGGAACCGGCGGCGGCGCAGGTTTTCCGCGCTCGCAATAGCGCAAGCGCGCGTTTGCAGGGACGGGTTAAACCCGCTTGCATGCCCCGCCCGAACCTTGACGCTAATCCCCCATCAGCCTAGACTTCGCGGTAGTTTTCTGGTGCTCGCGCGTGGTCTCTGCTGCGCGCAGTTAAACGGGAAGCAGGAAGCGTTGCCGGAACCCCGGCCATGCCAACCTGCGCTGCCCCCGCAACGGTAAACGAAAATCGCGCGACGTGGTTTTACCCTGATTCACGCCACTCGCGCGGTAAAGCCGCCTTCGAAAAACCACTGCATGCCCATGTCATGCGGGAAGGTGAAGCGGCATTTTCGCCAGCCCGGATACCGGCCGGAACGAGTAACACCTGAAGCGGGCGTTTGTCGCGGGGATGCGGCATATGCTCGATACTTTTCACCATGCTTTTTCCGGATTGCCGTCCTGCATTGCGACGCTTGTGAGCGCATTTTATTGTTCGCCTTGGGCGGCAAAGGACCACGCATTCCGGCAGCAAGCAGCCAATCAATAGCACGGAGCAACGGATGCAAATGCGCAAAATTCCGGTCACGGTCGTAACGGGTTTCCTCGGCAGCGGCAAGACCACGTTGATGCGGCACATCCTGCAAAACGCGAAAGGGCTGCGGATCGCGGTGATCGTGAACGAGTTCGGAGAACTCGGCATAGACGGCGAAATCCTGAAGGGCTGCAACATCGGTTGCGAGGATGAAAGCGTCACTGATCAACCGAATCTGTATGAACTGTCGAACGGCTGTCTTTGCTGCACGGTGCAGGAAGAGTTTTATCCGGTGATGGAACAACTCGTCGAGCGGCGCGATCAGATCGATCATGTGCTGATCGAGACCTCCGGCCTCGCGTTGCCCAAGCCGCTCGTGCAGGCTTTCAACTGGCCGTCCATCAAGAATGCATTCACCGTGGACGCCGTCGTGACTGTTGTCGATGGCCCCGCTGCCGCAAGCGGCCAGTTCGCGGCGAACCCGCAGGCTGTCGACGCACAACGCCGCGCCGACCCGAACCTCGATCACGAATCGCCGCTGCATGAGTTGTTCGAAGATCAACTCGCTTCAGCGGACCTGGTGATTCTCAACAAGACCGATCTGATCGATGAAACGCAGCAACGCGCGGCGGAAACGTTGATTCGCGGCGAGATTCCGGCGGGCGTCAAGATCGTGCCGGCGCAGATGGGTCAGCTCGATCTGCATGCGCTGCTCGGGCTGGAGGCAGCATCGGAAACGACTATTCATCTGCGTGTCGACCATCATGGTTCCGTCGACGACGAAGGGCACGCCGATCATCATCACGACGATTTCGATTCAGTCGTGGTGGAAGCGCGGGTCGAGTCGCGCGAGGCTGTGGTCTCCGCATTGCGCTCGCTGGTCGATGCCAACACGATCTATCGGGTGAAGGGTTTTGCGGCGTTGCCGGGCACGCCCATGCGGCTGGTCGTGCAAGGTGTAGGCCAGCGTTTCGATACCTACTTCGACCGCCGCTGGACTGCTGCCGAAGCAGCCAGCGAGACCAGCCGGTTCGTGCTGATTGGTGAAGATCTCGATCAGCCGCGTCTGCAACAAGCGCTGGTTGCCGCGCTCGCCAACGCACCCGTGCAGGCCTGATCCATGCATCTGCTACGCACGACGCCCGGCGGTTTTGTCGACGACGCAGCCGGCGTCATGCGTATCGACCAGACGCCTGCGCCGATCGTTGTGCTCAGCTCTGCCGATACCACGCTCTCGCTTCTCGCGAGCGTCGTGCCGCATCTGGAAGCGGACTTTCCGGCGCTGCGGCTGGCAAATCAGGCGTTCTTGCGGCAACCGGCATCGGTAGATTTTTACGTCGACGACGTGCTGAGACATGCACGGGTGATCGTTATCGATCACCTTGGCGGCGAAGCATACTGGCCTTACGGAATCGAGAGCATTACCGCGCTTGCGCGCCGCAACGGCCAGATGCTCGTGATGTTTTCCGGCGATCTGCAGGAAGATCCGAACCTCGTTGCGAAGAGTACGGCCGAGCCCGAATTGTGCGATCAACTCTGGCGGTATCTGCGTGAGGGCGGTGCGAAAAATGCTGAAGAGTTTCTTCGTTGCATCGCGTTTCGGGCGTTGGGGTATGGGCGTGAAGCGCATGCGCCGAGCCCGTTGCCGACAGTGGCAATCTATCATCCGGCGCGGCAGATCGCGACCATTGACGACTGGAAAAAACGTTGGATTCAAGGTGCGCCCGTGGTCGCCGTGCTGTTCTATCGGGCCCATCTGCAGTCCGGTAATACGGACGTGTTCGATGCGTTGATCGAGGCCCTGGAAGCTCACGGCCTTAACCCGCTGCCGATCGCGATGGCGTCGCTAAAAGACCCGTTGAGCCGCGAAGTCGTGCAGCAGCTTTGCGCGGATCACGGGGCGTCGCTGGTGCTGAACACGACCTCGTTCGCAGCCGGCGTCATAGACGACCCTGTGCCTTTCGAACTCGCGGGCGACGCGCCGGTACTGCAAGTTATCCTCAGCGGCGGCAATCGTGAAGACTGGCTGAAAGACAACCACGGGCTGAATTCGCGTGATGTCGCCATGCATGTCGCCCTGCCGGAAGTCGACGGCCGCATCATCACGCGCGCGATCAGCTTCAAGGGACTCGCGTATCGATGCAAGATCACCCAAGTCGATGTCGTGCGATATCAGCCCGACCTTGAGCGAGTGCGTTTCGTGGCTGAGTTGAGCAAACGTTGGTGTCGCTTGCGGCAACTCGCGAACGCCGACAAACGCATCGCACTCGTGCTCGCAAATTACCCGCTGAGTGAAGGCCGCATCGGCAATGGCGTGGGTCTTGATACACCCGCATCTGTCGTCAATATCCTTTCGATGCTCGCTAACGAAGGGTATCGCGTGGATGACATTCCCGCCGATGGTGACGCGCTGATGCACGCGCTGACCTCGGGCGTGACGAATGATCCCGTGGTTCGCGACTTGCGTCCCGCGTTGCAAAGCCTCGCGCTTGACGACTACCTCGACGCTTTCAACAAGCTGCCGGACAACGTCCAGCAGGAGTTGAATACGCGCTGGGGTCCGCCCGAAAGCGACCCCACGATCCGTCGCGGCCGCTTCATGATCGCGGGCTGGCGCTGCGGGCATGTGTTCATCGGCATCCAGCCGGCGCGCTCGCGTGAGCGTGGCGACTACGCGAGTTATCACGACGCGGAACTCGTGCCGCCGCACGCGTATCTCGCTTTCTACTTCTGGCTGCGGCTGCGATTCAACGTGGATGCGATCGTTCACGTCGGCAAGCACGGCAACCTTGAATGGCTGCCGGGCAAGAGCGTTGCATTGAGCGCGTCGTGCTGGCCTGACCTGACGCTGGGCGCCATGCCGCATCTATATCCTTTTATTGTCAACGATCCGGGCGAGGGCAGCCAGGCGAAGCGGCGGGCGCAGGCGGTCATCATTGACCACTTGATGCCGCCGCTCACGCGCGCTGAAAACTACGGTCCTCTGCAGGATCTGGAGCGTCAGGTCGACGAATATTATGAAGCGCTGATGGTCGACCCGCGCCGCGCGAAACTCCTGCGCAAGACGATTCTGGCGAGCATTGTCGAACATCGGCTGCATGAGGAACTCGGACTCGATAAACCTCGCGATTCCAATACTGAGGATGCGTTACTGACCCGTGCCGACGCATATTTATGCGAGCTCAAGGAGGCTCAGATCCGCGATGGCCTGCATGTGTTCGGTGCGTCGCCGCAAGGCGTGCAACGCCGCGATACCCTGCTTGCCCTCGGCCGTTATCCAACCGGCGACGCGCAAGGCGCGAACGCAAGCGTGCTCACTGCACTGGCTCGCGACTTGAATCTGGGCGACACGTTCGATCCCCTCGATGCCGACTGGAGCGCGCCGTGGACAGGTCCTCGTCCCGCTGAACTCGAAACGGTGATCGATGCACCGTGGCGCCATCATGGCGACACCCGCGAGCGTCTCGAACTGCTCGCAACGTCGTTGCTCGACCGGCCATCCGATGCGGCGGGGCCGAACACTTCGCAGGTACTCAAACGCCTGAACGGCGACCTGCTCGCGCGGCTCGACGCTTGCGGCCCGCAAGAGTTAAAGCAGCTTCAACGCGGTCTCGACGGGCGTTTTGTGCCGCCGGGCCCGAGCGGATCGCCATCGCGTGGAAGGCCGGACGTATTGCCGACTGGCCGCAATTTCTACTCCGTCGATACCCGCGCCGTGCCAACGCGCGCTGCGTGGACGCTCGGCCTGAAGTCAGCCAACCTGCTGATCGAACGCCACCTTCAGGAGCACGGCGACTATCCGCGCGCGATCGGCTTGTCTGTATGGGGCACGGCCACCATGCGCACCGGAGGTGACGATATCGCCCAAGCCATGGCGCTGATCGGCGTGCGACCGAAGTGGGCGGCGGGCAGCAATCGCGTGACTGATTTCGAAGTCCTGCCTATCACCATTTTCAATCGCCCGCGCATTGACGTGACGCTGCGTGTGTCGGGATTTTTCCGCGATGCGTTCGCCAACCTGATGCATCTCTTCGACGCCGCTGTGCAAGCCGTGGCCGAACTCAACGATGAAGCCGAAGACATCAATCCGATCCGTGCGCGCATCATGCGTGAACGCGACGAACACATGGCGCGCGGGCTGGATGAAAAGGAAGCGCGCTTGCGCGCGGGTTGGCGCGTATTCAGCACGAAGCCGGGCGCATACGGCGCGGGTTTGCAGGAAATGATCGACGCCAAGCAATGGCAAAACGACGCTGACCTTGCGCGCGGTTTCCAAAGTTCAGGCGGTTATGCGTATTCGCAAAAGGGCGATGGCGTTGAGGCCCGCGACACCTTTGGCGCGCGCTTGTCGACCATCGACGTGGTGGTGCAGAACCAGGACAACCGCGAACACGACCTGCTGGATTCGAACGACTATCACCAGTTCCAGGGCGGCATGGTGGCGGCCGTGCGGCATCTTTCGGGTACCCAGCCGCAAGCGTATAACCCCGATCACAGTAATCCGGCCGCGCCCCGCATCCGCACGTTGCAGGAAGAAATCTCACGCGTGATCCGCTCGCGCGTAGTCAATCCGAAATGGATCGACGGCGTGAAGCGGCATGGTTACAAGGGTGCCTCGGAACTCGCGGCAACAGTAGATTATCTGTTTGGTTACGATGCCACCGCGCGGGTCGTATCGGATCATCAGTACGCGCTTGTTGCCGATGCCTACGTCAACGACGCTGACACGCGCGAGTTCATGCAGCAGCATAATCCGCACGCGCTGCACTCGATCTGCGAGCGTTTGACCGAAGCGATGCAGCGCGGCTTATGGCAAAGTCCAGGCGCGTATCAGGACCAGATCGAACGCCATCTGCTGGACGCCGAACAGCAACTCGAAGGGCAACGAACGTGAACGAATTCATCTTCCCGTTTGCCGCATTGGTCGTACAAGAACCCTTGCAGCAAGCACTTTTACTCGCCGCGGTCGATCCGGCACTGGGCGGCGTGCTGGTCAGCGGTCCGCGTGGGACCGCGAAATCGACGACTGCGCGCGCGCTTGCCGAACTGCTGCCCGAAGGGCAGTTCGTGACTTTGCCGCTGGGGGCAAGCGAAGAACAGTTGATCGGTTCGCTGGATATCGAAGCTGTCTTGCGCGACGGCGGCGTGCGCTTTTCGCCGGGTTTGCTCGCGAGGGCGCATAAGGGCGTGTTGTACGTCGATGAAGTGAATCTGCTGCCCAATCAACTCGTGGACCCGTTACTCGACGTAGCCGCGAGTGGGGTGAACGTGATCGAACGCGACGGCATTTCGCATCGGCATGAAGCGCGGTTTGTGTTGGTCGGAACCATGAATCCGGAGGAGGGCGAACTCAGGCCGCAATTGCTGGATCGCTTCGGCTTGGCGGTGGAATTGCAGAATTGTTTCGATGCTGAAAAACGCCGTGAGATCGTCAAGGCGCGTCTCGCATTCGATACGAATCCGGAAGCTTTTCGCTCGCAGTTTGCGGGGCAGCAAGCCGCCTTGGCCCTGAGGCTTCGCCAAGCCAGAGCGACGCTTCTGACGCTCGAATTCGACGACGCAGTTCACGCGCGCGTCAGCGAGTTATGTATCAATGCTCATGTGGACGGCTTGCGCGCCGATCTCGTCATGCTGCGCGCAGCGCGAGCGCTGGCAGCCTTTGAAGCAGCTTCAGCGGTGAACGTGGAACACGTTGAACGCGTGGCGGAGTCGGTGTTGCTGCATCGGCGCAAGGATGGCAGCGCGGCTAGCGATCATGGCTCTTCTGAGCCTAGCCCACAACAACGTCCCAAAGACACTGACGAAGCAAGCTTCGGCTACATGCCTCCCGAGCCCGTAGACATCACAGCAGTCAAGAACGTAAGGCCGCTTGCAGCAAAAAAATCCTGAGCCATCGAAGACCGGATGCACAGGCCGAACCCGGCCGCCTTCGATGGCTAGAACCTTCCTCGCCGGGTAGAACACGATCACGCGCAGGGGAAGCGAGCGCTCGCATCGACTGGTTGCAAACGCTGCTGGCGAAACGCAATCATCCTTTGGATAAAACGCACCTGAGGTTTCATCGCGAGCAAGGCGACAGCACCGCGCTGCATTGCTTCGTGCTTGATTGCTCCGGCTCCATGCTTAGCGGCAAGCGGCTTGCGCTGGCTAAAGGACTGGTCGTGGCGTTGTTCGACCGGGCGTACCGCGAGCGTGCAGAGGTGGCGCTGGTCTGCTTCGGCGGTGCGACGGCGCAAGTGCGTCGCG
The DNA here is from genome assembly GCF_018449515.1 of Caballeronia sp. dw_19. Lineage (GTDB taxonomy): Bacteria > Pseudomonadota > Gammaproteobacteria > Burkholderiales > Burkholderiaceae > Caballeronia. The sequence continues at coordinate 352,429 of NZ_JAAVUQ010000002.1, forward strand.
AACCCGGGGCGGCACATTGGTGGAACGATCGCTGGCTTGCGCCGATAGGTGGCGGCGGAGGAACGCCGCTCGCGCTGGGCGTGCGCACTGGCGCCAATGTACTTCTGAAGGCTGCACGTCGCCGCCCTTCGCAGCGGCGTTTCCTGTGGCTGCTGACCGACGGCCGCAGTCCGGAAACGCCATCGCGTCCCGATGCAGCGGATCAGATTGTCATCGTCGATTTCGAGAGTGAGGCGGTGCGTTTAGGGCGTTGCATGACGCTCGCCGAGTCGTGGCAAGCCGAGTACCGTACGGCCGCTTCCATGACTTCCGGCTAGTTCATTCGTACCAGCGTGGCGTGTATACCCAGTCTCCATCGCCGTTGGTCCGGGGAAAACTGCGGGTGGTGGTCGAGCCAACAATCACCATCGTGCGCATATCGACCTGGCTGGAATGAAGTTTATCCAGCGTCGTGGTAGTCAGTGTTTCACCCGGCCTGCCGATGTTTCGACCCAGCACGATCAGGGTCGCGCCACTCCGATGCTCACGCACGATATCCAGCGCACGATCGAGTTGCCACGGCCGTGCGCGCGAGACGGGGTTATAAAACGCCATGACAAGATCAGCTTGAGCGGCGTGCCGCAAGCGTGTTTCTATCACGGTCCACGGCTTGAGGTTGTCGGAAAGCGACAGCATGCAGAAGTCGTGGCCGAGCGGCGCACCGGCCCGGGCAGCCGTAGCGAGCGCGGCGGATACACCCGGTACGATCTGCAATTCCACCGCGTTCCACTGCTCGTTATCCCGGGCCTCATCGAGCGCTTCGAGCACGGCGGCGGCCATTGCAAAGACCCCGGGGTCTCCCGACGATACAACCACTACATTACGTCCGGTACTCGCCAGTTCGAACGCGTGACGCGCGCGCTGCATCTCTTCGCGGTTGTCGGTGCAATGAAGCACCTGATGCGGCGCGAACGGACCGGCCATGCGCACATAGGTCTCGTAACCGAGCACATCGTCTGCTTGCGACAAAGCCTGTTTTGCCGCGGGCACCATCAGATTCGCGCTGCCGGGGCCGAGTCCAATCACGGTCAGTGTGCCGCGTGCTTGCCCGAGCGTTGAGGGATCGACCGGTTGTGGCGCGAGGGCAATCACGATGCCATCGCCACGGGACTCAAGCGTTTCGAAGCCTGCTGGAAGGGTTCCGAAGCGCAGCGGCAAGTCCAGCGTCCGTGCGGCTTCTGCAAGCGGTGCAGAAGCCATCATGCTCGAAGGCGCGAGCACTGCCGCCAGCGACATCGGTGAAAGGCGATGTCCACGCAACATGAGACGCACACCTTCGACGATCGAGTCTTCCGACGACAACGCCGTCACGTACACAACCGCGCAGCGCGGATGAATCATCAAGTCGCCCGCAACCTCGCTGGTATGCGGCGTGATGCGGATCGCCAGGCCTGCGTCGGCAGCGCGTGGCAAGTCTGCTGCGTCGAGCCACGGCGCATGACCTTCAACGCGCGTCGTGGCGCCCGCAAGCAGGTCCGACACAAAACGTTTCCCATGCTCGATATCGCCAAGCACATAACCCGCTGGCGGGTTCAGCAGGCAGGTGCCGAAACGTAGCTCGCCGCTGGTCGTGATCGCTGGTGCAACGTCCAGCGCCGCCGCGATTTCGCGGGCCATCACGTTCACCCCACCCAGTCCACCAAGCAAAGGCACGACTGCACTTCCGTCCTCAGCCACGGCCAGCACGGGCGGTTCATGGGTTTTGTCGGCGAGTGCGGATGCGAGGCATCGAATCACGATACCCGCCGCGCATAACGCGACAATCGGCGTGTTGCGGCCATAGAGTTCGCGCAGATGCGAACCAAGCTCAGTGAACGCGACATCGCCCTGCACGCGGCTCGCGAGACCATGAACGAGCGAACCCGGATACTGGGCCTGAATGCGGCGCGCGGTATCGATTGCCCCCGTCCCCAGCACCACGATTGCCACAGGAACCTGATCATTCAACGCGGTCACGCCTGCCATTTTTCCCCCGGCACGACGAGCAGCGAGAAGTAGGGTGACGCCATGGGATCGACTTCTTCCAACGGCACGATGCGCTGGTTCGCCATGGTCGCGCGCTCGACATACAACGCGCGTTTGTCCAGGCCCAGTTCGGTCAGCACGCGGCGCACTTTATCGAAGTTGCGACCGAGTTTCATGATCACGGCGGCATCGGCGGTGGCGAGGCGTTCCCTGAGATCTGCTTCCGGCAGCACGCCCGATAACACCGACAAACTCTGGTTCCGGTACACGAGCGGCACCCCAAGTACGGCCACGCCGCCCAGCATGGAACATACACCCGGCACTACGTGCGCTTCGAAGCGTTCGGCCAGCCGGTCATGCAGATACATGTACGAGCCGTAGAAGAACGGATCGCCTTCGCAGATCACGGCCACATCGCGGCCCGCTTCCAGATGATCCGCGATGCGGATGGCGGATTCATCGTAGAAGTCGCCGATGATCGTTTCATAGCAAAGCGGCGGCTCCAGCGCTTCGGTCGTGACCGGATACACCAGCGGCAAACGCGTTTGCGTCTCGTTGAGATGCCCTTCAATGATCCCGAACGCATTGCCTTTCTTGCCCTTCGCCACGAAGTAAGCGACCACCTGTGCGGAAGTCAGCAAACGCAGCGCCTTTACTGTTATCAGCTCGGGGTCGCCAGGACCGACACCGAGGCCATAGAGGCGTCCGCTCATCTATTCAGTCTCCGTTGCCAGTGCGTTCACGGCGGCCGCCGCCATCGCGCTGCCGCCACGCCGGCCGCGTAACGCGACGAAGGGCACGCCGCGGCTATCGGCGGCAAGCAGCGCCTTCGATTCCGCCGCGCCGATGAAACCCACCGGAAAGCCCAGGATCAGCGCAGGTTTGGACGCGCCCGCGTCGAGCATGTCGAGCAGATGGAAGAGCGCGGTGGGCGCATTGCCGATCACCACCACGCTGCCTTCAAGATTCGGCCGCCACAATTCGAGCGCGGCGGCCGAGCGCGTGTTGCCAAGCGCGTGAGCGCGTTCAGGCACGGATGGATCGTTGAGCGTGCAGATCACGCGGTTGTTCGCCGGCAATCGCGCACGCGTGATGCCTTCGGCGACCATGCGTGCATCGCAGAGAATGGGGGCGCCTTGACCCAGCGCTGAGCGGCCTGCCGTGCCCGCGCCGGGTGAGAACACGAGGTCATCTATCACATCCGTCATGCCGCATGCATGGATCACGCGCACGGCAAGTTTCTCGAGATCGGCTGGAATGGCCGAGAGGTTGGCCTCGGCGCGGATAGTCGCAAACGACGCGCGATAGATCGCCTGGCCGTCGCGAATGTAGTCAAGCATCAGAGGGGCTCCGGGCTAGCCAGCGGGCTGCCTGTTCTATGGTGAGATGGCGGGCGAGGGGTTCAGGCGCCTCGCCGTAAAGATCGTAGCGACCGGGAGCGACAGCAATCAAGGTGGTTTCTACACGGTGTGCCGCCGCGCATGAACGCGCGCAGCCGCTAAGGTGGACGTTGCCTGCTGGCGGCATGGACCGCGCGAGAAGGTGCGCGTCGGCTTTGGTATCGGCGAAACTTTTCGCGCAGCCTTGCGAACCTGTACACGCAATCAGGCGCGCGAGTGGTTCGTCGGGGTCTGTCGCGAGGCCGAGTGCAGCGAGTTGTTCAACCACCGCTTGGGCCTCGGCAGACGGAACATCGAGCAGCATGGCGCTTTGCCACGGCGTCATGCGTAATCGTGGCGCGAGATCGGCAAGTGCGAACAGCGTCGCGGCATCCAGGCGCCCGAGCGGGACTTGCGCACCAACGCACACGCTGTCGCCCGTCCCTTGACGATGCATGCCGAAACGCAGCCTTGCATCGGATGTGGGACGGCGCCAGTGTTCAACGTCACGATCCGAAGGGAAACCAAGCTTCTCCTGAACGCGGCCAAGAATGTCTTCAATGGAACACGTCGTCAGCAGATCGCGCATCCTGGTCTGCGAGGGCTGCGCGAGATCGAGGAAGGTATGCAACAGCGCATCGACCAACGCGGGGACGTGCCCGGTTTTCACTGCAGCCAACGCAGGCGTATCGTTTTCAAACCGTGGTGGACAGCCCGCGAGCCCGAACACAAACCGTTCCGCCGATAGCGCTGAAAGCCAGACATCATGAGGATGATCGAGCATCGCAAGGCGCTCGCCGCCATCCACCATCAACGCAAATTTCGGCGATAGCTCATGCAACCGCGCGTCGCGCTGCATCTGCCCGATTAACGTGGAAACGAGCGGTGCGGCATCGAGCAAGGCGTGCGGATCGAGGCCCGCCAGCGGACTGGACATGACGTTACGCAGGTCGTCGGAACCCGGCGTGAGAGGGCCGAGTCCCGCATCGATGAGCCGCGAGACGAGCGCTTCCTGCGAGTCTTCCCTTACGCCGCGGATCTGGAGATTCGCGCGATTGGTCACGTCGATGAAACCCGAGCCGAACGTCCGCGACGCGTGCGCCACCACCCGCGCCTGCGCCGCACTCAGTTCGCCCCATGCGAGGCGAATGCGGCACAGGCCGCCGTCACGCGCAGGCACAATCCGCATCAGCCCCGGGCAAGCCGACGGCCGCGATGCTTGCGGTAATAGGTGCATAGTAGTGAGTGGTTCGTTCAAAGCGTGACCCGTTCGGTCTCGCGCGGCGCCTCGAGCATGCCGGACCCTTTGAGAGCATGGCACGTTCGCGGCATCGGTACACCCCGCCCGATGCTGGCTTGCACGAAGAATTCCGGTCGGCAGGTCTCTTGGCTTGCAGGTCGCCGTCCGTACCGGCCTTCCCAGTCGAAACCAGTGGCAGTGGAGCGCGGACTCGCTGCGTACAATTGCGGGGGCAGCCACAGTTCTGCTGTGTTCCCTGTTAGGCCCGTAAGGGCACCGACTAACCGCGGTATTATGCCCGTTTTTGCGGCGGTTAAAGCGCATTGGCGGCAGGCCGGCGGTGCTTTCGCCGGATTGTCTCGACCACGTTGCAGACGCGGCGTAATCAGTGAATGAATCAAGCAGTGAATGAATCAAGCGAGGATCGGCGGATGTCACCGTGGTTGACCGTGGTGGGGATCGGGGAGGATGGCTGGCGCGGCCTGAGCCGGCACGCGCGCCAGGCGCTGCTTGCCGCCGATACGATTTTCGGCGGCGCGCGTCATCTCGCGTTGTTGCCCGCCCGGATTGGCGGCGAACGTCGCGTATGGCCTACGCCGTTCACGATTGCGCCGGTACTCGAACATCGTCACGAACGTGGACGGGTGTGCGTGCTTGCGAGCGGCGACCCGATGATGTTCGGCGTCGGCACGACGTTCGCCCGCGAACTGGCTGCGGATGAATTCAGCGTAGTGCCCGCGCCATCTTCGTTGTCGCTGGCCGCCGCGCGTTTGCACTGGGCGCTCCAGGACGTCGCGGTGGTGTCGCTGGTTGGGCGGCCGGTCGCGGCGCTCGAAACGCAGCTTCATCCCGGCGCGCGCCTGATTGTTCTAAGCGCTGACGCTGCGAGTCCCGCCGCGGTCGCTGGGTTGCTGACAAAGCGCGGCTTCGGCGCAAGCCGCCTGAGCGTGTTCGAGCATCTCGGCGGCGATGAGGAGCGCCGTATCGATCGCGTGGCCAGCGCGTGGACGGCAAGTGACGTGGCTGCGCTCAATCTGGTGGCGATCGACTGCATTGCAGAGAGCCATGCGCTGCGCTTGCCGCTGACGCCCGGTCTCCCCGACGATGCATACCGGCACGACGGCCAGCTCACGAAACGCGATGTCCGCGCGATCACGCTGTCGCGGCTTGCGCCCGAGCCGGGCGAACTGCTGTGGGACGTGGGCGCGGGATGCGGGTCGATTGGTATCGAATGGATGCGCACGCACCCGAGTTGCCGTGCCATCGCGATCGAAGCGAATGGTCAGCGTCAACGCCTGATCGAACACAATCGCGACGCGCTCGGCGTGCCCGGACTGCAACTGGTCGAGGGCGAAGCGCCGGGCGCGTTGGCCGGACTTCCCGAGCCCGATGCTATTTTTATCGGCGGCGGAGTGACCACGCCGGACATGCTTGAGACGTGCTGGTCTCATCTGAAGAAAGGCGGCAGGATGATCGTCAACGCCGTCACGATCCAGAGCGAGGCGACGCTGATCGCGTGGCGCGCGCTTCATGGCGGGGAGATGACGCGTATCGGCGTTGCCCATGCACAGCCGTTAGGCGCCTTCGATACCTGGCGTCAGGCATTGCCCATTACGCTGCTGCACGCGGTTAAACCATGACGTTCATGCTCATCCGATACCACCATGCGTGACGAAACGCCCGAACAGCCCGCGCCGCTACGCACTGGACTGACCACGGGCAGTTGCGCGACCGCGACGTCGCTTGCGGCGGCGCGATTGCTGCTTGCGGGTCACGTCAGTGAGCACGCGGACATTACGTTGCCGAAGGGGCAACAGGTCGTGATGCCGCTCGTGTTCTGCCGTCTTGCTGGAGACAATTGCGCGGAAGCAGGTACCGTGAAAGACGCCGGCGATGATCCCGACGTCACCCACGGCGCGATCGTTTTTGCACGCGTTCGCTTGCTTGGAGAACCGGGCGTGCGGTTTCTCGCGGGACCGGGCGTGGGCACCATCACGCGAGCCGGACTGGCACTTCCCATAGGCGAGCCCGCCATCAATCCCGTGCCGCGCAAGATGATGACGGATCACCTTTCGGCACTCGCAACCGAGCACGGGTACGGCGGTGGCTTCGAAGTCAGCATCGGCGTGGAAAACGGTGCCGAACTCGCACTCAAGACGATGAATCCGCGCTTGGGGATTGTCGGCGGGTTATCGATTCTCGGCACGACCGGCATTGTCCGGCCGTTTTCCTGCTCGGCTTATATTGCTTCAATTCATCAAGGTATCGACGTTGCCCGCGCGAACGGGTACGTCCATATTGCGGCGTGCACGGGCAATCAGAGCGAGGACGCCATGCGTGTGCGTTACAGCTTGCCGGACATCGCGCTGATTGAAATGGGCGATTTCGTGGGCGCTGTGCTCAAGCATTTGCGACGTGCGCCGGTCGAGAAGTTGAGCCTGTGCGGCGGCTTCGGCAAGATCAGCAAGCTGGCTGCGGGACATATGGATCTGCATAGCAGGAACTCGAGCATCGATCTGCCGCAACTCGCCGGCTGGGCTGCGAATGCGGGTGCAAGCGACCCGTTGCAACAGTCCATGCGCGCGGCCAACACGAGCCAGGAAGCGCTGGTGCTCGCGCACGAACACGGGGTGCCGCTCGGCAACATTGTCTGCGAACACGCGCGGCAATTTGCGTTGAGCGTGGTGCCTGAAGGGATCGCCGTGGAATGTTTTGCGATCGACCGCCAGGGACGCATCGTGGGGGCGGCGCCATGAAACGGGTCTTGCTATTGGGCGGCACCGGCGACGCATTGACAATCGCGCGCCGTCTCGGCCCTACTCATGTCTACAGCCTCGCGGGGTTGGGCCGCACACCGGGCGATCTGGTCTGCGGCGTGCGCGTGGGCGGTTTTGGAGGCGTAGAAGGATTAAAGGAATTCATTGACGCAGAATCCATCGGCTTGGTAATCGATGCCACGCATCCTTACGCCGCGCAAATGAGCCGTCACGCGAGCGTGGCCAGTGCGCAGAAGTCCGTTGAATGCTGGGCGCTTCGCCGTGCACCGTGGCAACCGCAAACCGGAGACGATTGGCGGGAGGCAGCAGATTTCCCGGATATAGTCCACGCCCTCGCGCCTTTTAAATATCCGCTCTGGACGCTCGGCCGCGAACCGCTTGCGCATCTTGATGAGATTCCCCCTTCGCAACACTGGACCATTCGCTGTCTTGACCCACACCCCGGCAACGCGCGCGCGACAATCATCGGCGCGCGTGGACCGTTTTCGCTCGATGGCGAACGCGCGCTCTTCGACGCACAGCAAACCGATGTTCTGGTCAGCAAGAACAGCGGCGGTGCGGCCACCGAAGCGAAACTGGCGGTAGCACGGGAACGAGGCTTGCGCGTGGTCATGCTGCAGCGGCCGATCCTACCGCCGGTCGAACGCGAGTTCTCCGATACAAGCTCGCTTCTGGACACGCTCGCTGCATGGCTCCATCCGTATCCACTTTTCGATAAAACCCCTTAAATGACGGTCTATTTCATTGGCGCCGGACCCGGAGATCCCGAACTCATCACGGTGAAGGGGCAACGCCTCATTCGCACGTGCCCGGTCATCTTGTATGCCGGATCGCTCGTGCCGGAAGCCGTGTTGAGCGGGCATGGCGCACAAAGCGTGGTGAATACGGCGGATCTTCACCTCGACGAAATCGTCGCGTTGCTCGAAGCCGCGCACGCTAAAGGGCAAGACGTCGCGCGCGTGCATTCCGGCGATCCGTCGCTATACGGCGCAATAGGCGAGCAGATACGGCGTTTGAATATGCTTTCTATTCCTTATGAAATCGTGCCCGGCGTCACGGCTGCTGCGGCATCTGCTGCGTCGCTGGGCTGCGAATTCACGTTGCCCGGCATCTCGCAGACGGTGATCCTCACGCGTTTCGCCACGAAGACATCGATGCCCGAAGGCGAGCAACTTGCCGATCTCGCACGTCATCGCGCGACCATGGCTATTCACCTTGGCGTGCGTCATATTGAACGGATAGTAGTTGATCTGATTCCGCATTACGGCGCGCAGTGCCCTGTCGCTGTGATCTTTCGTGCAAGCTGGCCCGACGAAGAGAAGGTACTCGGTACGCTCGCCGATATCGCGGGAAAAGTGCTTGAAAAAGGTATCGAAAGGACAGCGCTGATCGTGGTCGGGTATGTGCTGAATGCGGAAGGTTTTACGGATTCGTCTCTGTATCGCAAGCCATCCTGAGCCACGTGCCATGCGCGATCTCGACATCGTTTTCGACGCCTTGTCGCATTCGAATTTTCGAATGCGTTTCCGGCTTGGTGCGCGTGAGCAAGCGTATTTGCGCGAGCACGGCATGACGGAAGTGATCGGCCACGCGCGTGAATTGATCACCCGGCGGCTTGCATCCGAACAACCGCCGAACGACGGCAAGCAGACGCCGTTTCGTGGCCACCCGGTGTTTATCGCGCAGCACGCCACGGCGACGTGCTGCCGGAGTTGCCTCGCCAAATGGCATGGCATAGAAGCGGGGAAACGACTGGACGATGACGAACGGGATCATGTCGTGCAGGCAATCGAACGTTGGCTGAAGGCGCAAAAAGTGACGGGCGCCGATAAACCGCCACGTCAGCCCGACTTGCCGTTCTGATAAGGAACCGAAGACCCCGCCGCACGGTTTTGAGCCGCGCGGCGGGGTCGACTTATCGCGTCATCATTCCAAAGCGCGTTTCTTCTTCGCCCGTCGCGACAGCATGTTCAGCGCCTCGACCAACGCCGAGAAAGCCATCGCTGCATAAATATAGCCCTTGGGAACGTGCGAGCCGAACCCTTCGGCGACCAGCGTCATTCCGATCACAAGCAAAAAGCCGAGCGCGAGCATCACGACAGTCGGGTTCCTTTCGATGAAACGCGACAGCGGTCCCGCTGCGAACATCATCACTGAAACGGCCCCGACCACCGCCACGAACATGATGGGAATGTGCTCCGTCATGCCGACCGCGGTCACGATGCTGTCGATGGAAAACACGAGATCCAGCACCAATATCTGGCCGATCGCCGACCACGGCGTGAGCGTGGAGGTCTTCACGGCGCCGCCATCATTGCCACCTTCACCCGCGACGTGATGATGGATCTCGGTGGTCGCCTTCCATACGAGGAACGCACCGCCGGCAATGAGGATCAGGTCGCGCCAGGAGAAGTCATGTCCGAACGCGGTGAAGATCGGGGCGGTCAGGCGCACGATCAGCGCGACCGTGCCGAGCAGGCCAAGCCGCATGATCAGCGCTAGCCCAATGCCGAGCCGCTGCGCACGCGCACGATGCGCCTCGGGCAGTTTGTTCGTAAGAATGGAGATGAAGATCAGGTTGTCGATGCCGAGCACGACTTCCATGACAAGCAGCGTCGCCAGTGCGGCCCACGCGCCTGGGTCGCTTGCCAATGCAACTAAATAGTCCATGAGATCCAAGGGTCTTGGGGAAGTAGGAAGAACCGATTACGACGCCTACGCGGCAGCCGTTCGCGATGATACGTGACGCGCCAAGCAAAAATGTAAGCTTAATGAAATAATTGAGAGCGCTGCAGAGCCAAAAAGTTCGACGGATGCAGGGTTTGACATCGACAAATCCATCGAAATGGTGCGACGCGAAAATGCGGGTAAACTCTAGTGCTGCGCGCCATATGGTAACTGTGCACTTACTTTAGCCGGAACCGTACCGGAACCCACGCCTTCAATCTTCACTGCCCGCCTCCGGCAGCATTTTTCAGGTTTCACATGCAGGGAAAATCCCAACGCCTGGTTGAATTGGACTTTTTTCGCGGTCTCGTACTGCTGGTGATTCTGGTCGATCATATTGGCGGCAGCATGATATCCCGCGTGACGCTTCACGCGTTCGCGCTCAACGACGCCGCCGAAGTCTTCGTGTTCCTTGGTGGATTTGCCACCGCGACCGCCTATGTGTCAATGTCGGGCCGCCGTTCGGAATCGGCCGCGCGGGCGCGGTTTTTCCGGCGCGCATTCGAAATCTATCGTGCGTTTCTCATTACTGCGGCCCTGATGCTGGCGACAAGTTTCGTGCTGCGGCCATTTTTCGGCAGTGCGCCGAATCTGGCTACCGCCGACCTGGACAGCTTCCTCGCCGCGCCGTTCACCGTGCTTGCCGACGTCCTGCTTTTGCGCCGTCAGCCGTATCTGTCTTCCGTGCTGCCCATGTATGCATTCTTCGCGCTGGCCGTGCCGCTGGTGTTGCCGCTGGCTCGCAGCAAGCCGTGGCTGTTACTGGGCGCCAGTATCGCGTTGTGGGCAGCGGCGGCTCCCGTTGCCGAGTATTTGCCGTCGGCGGATGACTCGCTGTGGGACTTTAATCCCGCCGCATGGCAGTTGATGTTTGTTCTCGGTGTGCTCGCGTGCTGCCAACCGGTCTATCAGCGGGTGAGTTCGCACCGGTTCGGCTGGGTGGTGAGCGTTGCTGCGCTCGCGATTGTCGCGGGCATGGCGTATTACAAACTGCTCGTGCTCCCCGTTTCCTTCGATGGCGATTTCAAGCGCAATCTGGCCGGCGCGAGAATTGTCAATTTCTTGGGCATCGCGTGGCTTGCGGGCGACCTGGCGCGCTACGGCGTAGTGAAGCAGTTTGCGCGCCGCTTGCCGTGGGTCGGCGCGGTCGGCCGCGATGGACTGATGTGCTTCGTAGCGGGCGCGGTGATCTCGTTGTGTGTGGATTCGGTATTGTTCACGCTCACTGGCGGACTGATTGATGTCCCGCTGGGTTTCGCCGCCGACGCTGTCGCGCTGGGTCTGTTGCTCGCGATTCCGCATCGCCAGCGTGTCCTTGATGTGATCGGTTTAAGACCGGTTGCGCCGGTCGCGAAGAGAGAAGGGGAAGGGCGCGTGGTTCGATGAACGGCGGCCGACCTCGATCTTCGTCAAGTAAGAAAGCGCGACTAACGAACTACGCTGCGTAGCATCCGCTTGCTACGCAGCACATCATTGCTGGATCGAGCGGGTCCTCATAACCACAACGATTCCCGCACAAGGCTCGGCTCCCGAAAGCCCTCACTCATCTGAACCTGTACGAAAGCAAAAAAGGCGTCCGCACTACGGACGCCTTTTTTGCATTCAAAGACCCGCGTCAGGTCACATCCCCCGTTTCATTTTTAGGAATTCTCAGTTTTGTCCTAATTCTTTAAGAGAGCTCCGAGGGTCATCTGAGGGGCCCCGTCTTAATATTCATTCACTCGCAGACGAACCGGTTCATCGCCTCCCACACGAATCCAGACGATGAAAGAACAGGTGGCTCGCACTGCGCGCTCAGCATCGCGGGACGAAGTAGTCCTAAGCACTGTAAGCGTCGACAAACCCGCATTCATTTCTCTATTGGAAACGTTCATGAAATCCTTCATCTCTACCCTCGCTGCTGCTGCAACCTTGGCCACCCTGGCGCTCGCTTCAACCGGCGCAAGCGCTGCTGACGGCACGATCACTTTCACGGGTGCCGTGACTGATACGACTTGCTCGATCGATGCAAAAACCACTGGCGCCGCTGACAAGAACGTCACGTTGCCGACGGTGACGGGCAGCGCGCTGAGCGCCCCAGGCGCAACGGCCGGCACGACAGGCGCGACCGACCTGACCTTTGCGCTGAGCGGCTGCTCGACCGAAACGAAGGCGGTTGCCCGTTTCGAGAACGGTCCGACGATCGACCAGACCACCGGTTATCTGATGAACCAGGCACCGGCCGGTGCGCAGAACGTTCAGGTTCGTTTGCTCAACGCATCGCGTCTGCCTATCAACGTGGTCACAGGCGCAAACAACGACCTGGCAGGCAACGGTGTCGCAATCGTGTCGGGTGCCGCGAACCTGCAGTACTTCGCTCAGTACTACGCCACCGGCAAGGCCACAGCCGGCCCGGTCAACACCTCGGTCCAGTACACGGTCGACTACCAGTAAGCCGTATCAGCAGGCATCTGCGGGGTGCAGATGCCTGTTTTTTTACCGAAATTTCGAGATACGTTTTTCACGGAGAAATATCAATCATGAAGTCCATTAGTCGAATTGCATGTGGTTTGGGTCTGGTCGCGGCCTTCTTGGCGGGCAGTGCAGACGCAAGCATGACCGTGAGTGGCACGCGGGTGGTGTATCCCCTTGAAAATCGTGAGTTGGCGATGGGTGCAGGCAAGACCTATACGAACGACATCGGCGGGATGGTTGAGCCGCGCGGCACCGCGCTGTTCCCGATCAAGAACCTGAAGACGGTTCCCGCCAACGCGCACGTCAAGTACCAGGGTATCAGCGATTTCGGCGGCGCCCTGCCGTTCGAAGCACCTATGACCCCGTAAGGCCCCGCAAGACTCGCCGTAAGGCTTCGCCCCGCACCGGGGCGGATTGAAGGTGTCGCGGGCCATATCGAGCCGACGCCTTCCCCCAACACTCAACACGCGTTTTACCGAGCGGACTGTCCCGAACAGCCCGGTGGGTCAAGTCGCGTCTGAATCGACCTAACCATCGCAGGCTGAATCATGAAACTCGCTGCTCAAACCGCATTCAATGCTCAGTACCCGGTCGCATTCCGGCTGCGCCTGAAGCCGCTTGCCGCGATCGCTTTCTCGATGATGGCGTGTGGTGCAATTTCTCAAGCCGTGGCGGAGGCCGCGACAACGCCGCAAACCCAGACCGGCGCCATCGATGAAGTCAGTTTCGACAACATGTATCTGCGCGGGGACGCGGGCACGGCCATCGACACCAGCCGTTTCACGCGCGGCAACGCGGTGACCCCGGGAACGTATTCGGTCGACCTGATCGTGAATGGCGCGCGTTTGGCGCGTGAAGACATTCGCTTTGTTTCAACCGACGGCAAGCTGGGCTCAACGCCTTGTTTCAACCGCGCGCTGTTGCAGCGCGCGGGCGTGGATCTGGCGAAGGCCGATGCGGCCGCGGGACGTGGTGCGGCAACGACTGCTGCACCGGCAACAACTACTGCCCACGCGGACACCTGCGATGAAATTGGCGCGATCGTACCGGGCGCGACGGTCGATTTCGACTTCACGCAGCAGACGCTCGAACTGAGCGTGCCGCAAGCGTTCATGAAGAACTCGGCACGCGGTTATGTGCCGCCCGAACAATGGGACCAGGGCGTCAACGGTGGTTTCATCAGCTACAACGCGAACACGTATCACACGGCGAGCTCGGGCGTCGGTTCGAGCCAGAGCTACCTCGGCCTGAGCGCCGGCCTGAACATTGGCGCGTGGCATATCCGCCACCAATCGTCGATATCGACCGGAACTGGTCAAAAGACGCAATTCGACAACATCGCGACCTATGCGCAGCGCGACGTGACGAAACTCGGGTCACAACTGACCGTGGGCGATACGAGCACGACCGGCGAGATCTTCGACAGCGTGTCGTTTCGCGGCGTGCAACTGGCCACCGACGACCGCATGCTGCCTGAATCGATGCGCGGTTACGCGCCGGTCGTGCGTGGTACCGCTGAAACGAACGCACGCGTGACGATTCGCCAAAACGGCCAGGTGCTGGAGGAAACGAACGTTGCGCCGGGCCCGTTTGAAATCAACGACCTCTACTCGACCGGCTACGGTGGCGATCTGGTGGTGACCGTGACGGAAGCCGATGGCCGCAGCAAGGAATTCACGGTGCCGTTTGCGTCGGTGGCGCAATTGCTGCGCCCCGGCGTCACGCGTTTCAGCGCGACCGCCGGCCAGTTGCGCAACGATTCGCTCGATACGAAACCCGTCTTCGCCCAGTTCACCATCCAGCGCGGCCTGACCAACACGGTCACCGCTTACGGCGGCGCGGTCGTGTCGAACGGGTACGGTGCAGTGAACGTGGGTGGTGCGTTGAACACGGGTATCGGCGCATTCTCGATGGATGTGACGGGCGCCTTCACCAGCATCCCGAACGCGCAGTCGATGCACGGCACGAGCTTGCGCGTGGGTTACAGCAAGTTCATCGCGGCAACAGATACGAACGTGTCGGTCGCGGCGTACCGTTTCTCGACGGCGGGCTACATGAACCTGAACGATGCCGCATCGGTGAGGGATATTGCAGATCACGGTGGCGATATCAACTCGGTTTATCGGCAGCGTAACCGCATGCAGGTGTCGATCAATCAAAAGCTGGGCGACCACGGCACGATGTTCGTGACGGGCTCGTCGCAGAACTACTGGAACCACGGTGGTAACGACACGCTGTTCCAGGCCGGCTACACCAACGCGTTCAAGTACGGAACGTACAGCCTGACGGCGGGGCGCACGCGGTCAATGGATGGCCAGATGTCGAACGAATTCATGCTGAGCACGACTATTCCGCTGGGCCACAAGGCGCATGCGCCGATGCTGACCACGAACGCCTCGCACACCTCCGATGGCGCGACGAACATGCAGGCGAACGTGAGTGGTTCGCTGGGTGAAACGAACCAGTTCTCGTACAACGGATATGGCACGTATAACGCGGGCGGCAGTTCGGCCAACAACGGCAACGCGGGTTTGAGCGCGACGTATCGTGCGCCTTATGCGACGTTGAATGCATCGGCGAGCGCGGGTGGCGGCACGCGTCAGGTGTCGGCCGGCGTGCAGGGTTCGGTGGTGGCGCATCCGGGCGGGGTGACTTTATCGCAGACGGTGGGCGACACGATCGGGATTGTGGAGGCACCCGCTGCAGCCGGTGCGATGGTGACGAGTTCACCGGGAACGAAGGTGGATTCACGCGGTTATGCGGTGGTTCCGTACTTGTCGCCTTACACCATGAACGAAGTGGATATTGATCCGAAGGGCACGTCCACCGATGTTGAATTTAAATCGACATCGGCGCAAGTGGCGCCGCGTGCAGGCTCTATAGTGATGATGAAGTACGAGACGGTGAGTGGTCGGGCTGCATTGATTCAGGCGCCGAAACTAGGTGGTGGGACGTTACCATTTGGAGCGAGTGTGGAAGACGAACAAGGCAAGAGCGTGGGTGTGGTCGGTCAGGATAGCAGAATATTTGCACGGGGTCTTGAGGATCAGGGAGCGCTGACGGTGAAGTGGGGAAATGGCCCGGTCGAACAATGCCGGATTGCTTATACGCTGCCGAAGAAAGAGGCGAAGGCTTATAACCCCGGGTATTTGTCGCTGCAGTCGCATTGCGTGTTGGGAAGTGAAATGGTGGCGAGTGGGAGGGGGGCGGTTGCAACAGTCGTTCCCGCGACCGCCGAGCGATAAGGCCATTGAAGGGGCCGCGTTCTCGACACGTCAGGCGGTAGGCAAACATCACATAACCGCAAGGTCACGTTCACGCGGTGTCAGGTGCCAAACTATGAGACGACGAATTTCATGTTGAAACGACTTGTGATAATCCTGTTTTGCCTGCTTCAGATAACGGTTGGCGTGTCAGTGTCGGTTGCAGCGACCACCGTGTGTTCTATAACGGGAGGCCTCAACTATGCTCCTGCCGTCACCGACAACCTTTTTCCGCGTGACGCTCCCATCGGCACGCAAAGTCCGCCTTACTCCACAACGGTGCAAATTGGATGCATTCCAGACAGCTCAAGTCACACGATACAGTTATATATATACGCGCCCAATGGCGTAAACGTAGCTGGAAACCAGTACTACTTCCAAACGAATCTCCCAGACGTTGCCGTTAGGTACATTATTGAAAATGCAACAGGCACCTCTTGTAGCCCGTACTCGGAAGGCTGGCCGTCGCAGGTCAAACAAGGTAAACGAACGATCAACTGCCCACTCGCGGCTTCGAGTACAGGCATTCCGCAAATATTCAGTCTAAAACTGACGGCTTATTTTTTGAAGCTCGGCACAGCTACAACCGGCAATTTGACGACGATCGCGCCAGTCATCATTAACGAATATTTGCCGGACGTTGGTGGTACGTTTAACCTGTTCTCAGGTGCCGCAAGTGGTACGTTTTCCATCGCCGCATGCACGGTCACGACACCTTCCATTGCCGTGACCATGCCGAAGACCTACACCTCCCGATTGCCGAACGTCGGATCAACCGATGGTGAAACGAGCCTGAACATAGGCCTGAACTGCGACGCAGGTGTCAAGGTGTACACCACGCTAACCGACGTGAGCACGCCTTTGAACAACACGACAACGCTGTCGCTCAGTTCGGACTCGACTGCGCAAGGTCTCGGTTACCAAATCCTTTATAACGCGACGCCCGTCAAGTTTGGCGTTGATTCGTCGGTACCGGGAAACGCGGGTCAGTTCGTGTTGACACCCGCGCAAACCCCGGGCGGCACGGTGACAGTTCCGCTAACCGCCCGGTACATCCGTACAGGCAAGATCGGCAGCGGTTCTGCGAACGCGAAAGCAACCTTCACCATGTCGTATCAGTAGGAAACGTGAGCGGGACAAGGTCTATCACGAGACCGGCGGAGCGAAGCAACGGTATCGCACAATGACGCCGTTGCAAGCGCTGCGTGCGATGACTTCCGCCTTCGCGCTTTGCCTTAACGCGGCAACGCCGAGCCTGATTCTCCCGCCGCCGGCAGCAACGCATCGCTGTCGTCCTTGAGCTTGACGCCTGTCAGCTTCAGACGCCTCGCTTCGGTCAACAGGTAATGCAGCTTGAACGCTGCCGCGTCGTAACCAAGTCCTTCAGGCCGAACGTTTGAAATACAGTTGCGCTCCGCATCGCTTTTGCCGATGCGCGGCTCATAGGTCAGGTAGATACCGAGACTATCGGGCGAACTCAAACCCGGCCGTTCACCAATCAGCATCACTACGATCCGCGCCCGTAAAAGCTCACCGATACCATCGCCGAGTGCGACCCGCGCCTGCCTGGCGACGACGATCGGACCGATGCTGACGCCAGCAAGCTTCGAGCGCATCCGCTCAAGCAGCGGTACGGCATGACCCGCGGCGGCATAGGCCGACAAACCATCGGCGACGACGAATACGATATCGAACGCAGCGGGCGCCGCGGCCGCGTAATCGCGCAGCCGTGCGGCGCTTTCATCGTTCAGTTTTCTGCCCAGATCCGGGCGCCGCAGATAATGATCGCGATCGGGGGCAGCGCTTTCGGCATCGAGCGTATCAAAACCCGCTGCACGCAACGATGCATGCAGGGCGTCTACATCGAGCGGTTGATGCACTGCGTCGCGGGCTTGCGCATGCGAAAGATTAAACGCAAGCAGCGGCGCCGTCGGCAGGCTGCTGCCCGCCCGGCCCAACGCAATGCGCGCGTTGGTGAAACGGCGCAACGCGTCCCACGGATTGGTGCTGACGGAAGAAGGGGGATCGTCGAAATCGGCCATCAGGCGCTTATCCATTCAAGCAGCGGTTGCGGTGCGGACTGGTTCAGCAACCTGCCGCGCGAATCGGCGATTCGCATCGATTCAAGCCAGGCCTCGAACTCCGGCGCGCGCCGCAAGCCGAGCACATTGCGAACATACAGCGCGTCGTGGAACGAGGTGCTTTGATAGTTCAGCATGATGTCATCCGCGCCGGGAATGCCCATGATGAAATTGACATTGGCGACACCGAGCAGCGTGAGCAGGTTGTCCATGTCGTCCTGATCGGCTTCAGCGTGATTCGTGTAGCAAATGTCGCAACCCATGGGGACACCGAGCAATTTGCCGCAAAAGTGATCTTCCAGTCCGGCGCGAATGATCTGCCGGCCGTCATACAAATACTCGGGGCCGATGAACCCGACCACCGTGTTGACCAGCAGCGGGCTGAACTTGCGGGCGACCGCGTAAGCGCGCACTTCGCAGGTTTGCTGATCGACGCCATGATGGGCGTTGGCGGACAACGCGCTGCCCTGACCGGTTTCGAAATACATCAGGTCGTTGCCAACGGTGCCGCGTTTGAGCGACAACCCGGCTTCATGCGCTTCCTGAAGCAGCGCCAGCGAGACGCCAAAACTGCTGTTCGCTTTCTCGGTGCCCGCAATCGACTGGAACACGAGATCGACCGGCGCACCTTTCTCGATCGCGGCAATCGTGTTGGTCACATGCGTGAGCACGCATGATTGCGTGGGGACTTCGTAGCGTTGCCGGAAGTCGTCGATCATTACGAGCAGCGTCGTGATCGCACTCAACGAATCCGATGCCGGATTGATACCGATCACGGCGTCGCCGCAGCCGTACATGAGGCCGTCGAGCATCGATGCGGCAATGCCCTTGACGTCGTCGGTCGGATGGTTC
Organism: Caballeronia sp. dw_19; assembly: GCF_018449515.1. Classification (GTDB taxonomy): domain Bacteria; phylum Pseudomonadota; class Gammaproteobacteria; order Burkholderiales; family Burkholderiaceae; genus Caballeronia. The sequence goes on from NZ_JAAVUQ010000002.1 coordinate 371,206, forward strand.
GGCTGCAAGCGCACCGACAGATGTCCGGGCAAGCCGATCGTATTGCGAAAGCGCGTGATGACCGGCCGTTTTTTCGCGGCGAGGATCAGGTCCTGGTTGCGCATGAGCTTCGATACGGCCGCGACCATCTCCGGTGTCAGCCCCGCGCTCACGCGGATCAGCGCGGCGGAGTCGGTGGTGTCCGCGAGCAGCCAGTTGCGGAAATCGCCCACGGTGAGATGCGAAATGTCGGCGAAAGCCTGCGGCGAATGATCGTCGATGATCAGGCGCGTGACCTCGTCACTCTCGTACGGGATCACGGCTTCGTTGAGGAAGGTGCGCAACGGCACTTGCGCCAGCGCCATCTTCGCCGCTACGCGTTCTTCTTCGGTATCGGCTGTCACGCCTGCCAACTGGTCGCCGGAACGCAGCGGGCTGGCTTTCGCCAGCAACGTCTTCAGGTCGTCGAAACGGTAAGTCCGCAGACCGATGGTCTCGTTATAGCTCATCGTGTGATCCTTGTTCCAAGGCTTCTCCAGGCACTTATCCTGCGCTCACCGGCCGGGTAGCACATCCGGCATCCGGCATCCGGCCGGCGAGAGCAGGTTGAGCCGCATCCTTCGGCGATGACCGGGGCCGGTGGCCGATCCAGGCGTCGATCTCGAAGTATGCGGCGAAACGATGAGCAGCCAAAAATGCGGAAATGGTAATTTGAATGGAGCAGACAGTGTATCCATGCCGGATCGCCGGTCTGGACGGCGCGCCGGGCGCATCGCGACCCGATTTTCCGCATGCGATAATCGCGCTCTTCCCATCCGGCCACTTTTGCGCGGCGCACCTTGAAAAACCTGCTTGTTTCCCTCGATCGCCTGGCCGATTTCGACGAGATCGTCGACGTCCGCACGCCGCTCGAATTCGCGGACGACCATATCCCCGGCGCGATCAACGCCCCCGTGCTGAGCAATGAGGAGCGGGTGCTGGTCGGTACGATGTACAAGCAGGTGTCGCCGTTCGAAGCGTCCCGCGTGGGCGCTGCGCTGGTCGCGCGCAATATCGCGCAGCACCTCGACACGACCTTTGCCGGCCGGCCGCGCAACTGGCGTCCGCTGATTTATTGCTGGCGCGGCGGTACCCGGTCCGGCTCCGTTACCACGGTATTCAGCATGATCGGCTGGCAGGCGCGGCAACTGGCGGGCGGGTATAAGACCTACCGGCGCGCGACGCTCGATACGCTCGACCATTTGCCCGCCACGTTCCGATATATCGCGCTGACAGGCCCCACCGGCAGCGGCAAAACGCGTCTGTTGCACGCATTGCACGAGGCCGGTGCGCAGACGCTGGATCTGGAACAACTGGCGGCACATCGCGGCTCCCTGCTCGGCGCGTTGCCGGGTGAGCGGCAACCATCGCAGAAATGGTTCGACACGCTGCTGGTCTGCGCGCTACGCGGCTTCGATCCGGCCCGGCCGGTGTTCGTCGAGGCGGAGAGCAGGCGGATCGGCACGATCTCCTTGCCCCTCGCGCTGCTGGACACGTTTCACCGCGGCGCGTGTGTCGAGGTCGAGGCAAGCCGCGAGGATCGCGCCACATTCCTGCTGCACGATTACGCTCATCTTTTCCAGGATCCGGAGTCATTCAAGCAGCAACTGTCGCGGCTGATCGGGCTGCATAGCCGCGAGCGGGTGAGCGGCTGGCATGCGTTGATCGACGCGGGTCGGGAGGCGGAGCTTGCCCGCGAACTGATCGACCTGCATTACGATCCGGCCTACGCGCGCAGCAGTCACCAGAATTTCAGCGAATTGCCGCACGCCACGCACATGCTGTTCCGGCCGAACGACGCCGATGTGGTCGAGCAGGCAAGGGTGCTGCTGGCACGGCTTGAGGCCGTGCCAGTTACCTCAGCCTGATGCCGTTTCAATCCAATCCAATACAAACTACCCAAGACCATGCAATCCACTCTTCGACAACCCCGCGTCGCGCTCGGCTGGATCACGTTCCTGCTGATCGCGGTCGTGGGCCTGTTTTACGTCAAATGGTTTCCTTACTACAACCGTGCGTTCGTGGCGGCCAGTCAGCATTCCATTGGCAAATCAATCCTGATGGGCACCGCCGCGAGCGCGCCCGCGCCGTCGTGGCAGGCGGCTATCGACTATGCGATTGCCTACGGCAAGGCGATCTGGCAGGCGATGGTGCTGGGGCTTTTGCTCGGCTCGGCGGTGCAGGCGTTGATACCGCCGCAATGGGTGGCGCGCGCGCTCGGCAAGAGTGGCTTCGGCAGCGTGGTGAACGGCGGCCTGATGTCGCTGCCGGGCATGATGTGCACCTGCTGCGCAGCGCCGGTGGTGGCTGGCCTGCGGGCGCGTCAGGCGGCGCCGGGAGCGGCTATCGCGTTCTGGCTCGGTAACACTGTACTTAACCCGGCCACGCTGATTTTCATGGGCTTCGTGCTCGGCTGGCAATGGATGGGACTGCGGCTCGCGCTTGGCGTACTGATGGTGTTCGGCCTGGGTTATGCCGTGAACCGGATGGTGACGCCCAAGGAAGCTGAAGCGTCACGCATCGAGATGGCGAAGCTGGTCACAACGGAAGATCCGGGTACGGCATTCACGCGCTGGGTTCGCATTCTCGGACGCATGACGATCCGGCTTGTACCCGAATACATCGTGCTCGTGCTGGTGCTTGGTGCCGCGCGGGCGTGGCTGTTTCCGCATATTGGTCCGAATATCGACAATAGCGTGCTGTGGATTGTGGGACTTGCTATTGCCGGCACGTTGTTCGTGATCCCGACAGCGGGCGAAGTGCCGATCATCCAGGCAATGCTGTCGCTCGGCATGTCCGTCGGTCCCGCAGGCGCGTTGCTGATGACGCTGCCGCCGGTCAGCTTGCCGTCGGTCGCGATGCTCGGCCGTTCTTTTCCGCCGCGCGTACTGACGTTCGTGGCCGTTGCGGTGGTGGGATTCGGGATTGTCGCGGGGCTGCTTGCTGTGGCGCTGGGGTTCTAGGCGCGCGTGATGTAATTCGTAGCGTCCACGACACGAGAGGCCGGTTTCAACGCGAGTTGAAACCGGCCTCTTTTTCATGAGTATGAGTATCAGCCGCTCATTGCAGCGGGTGCGCGCGGCTGAATGCTCCTGCCATGTTCTAGTGCGTAGCCGCCTGAATCAGCAGCTTGAACGGCAGCGCCAGCAGCATCGCGCCACCTACGCCGACGCACCAGAGCGCGACGAACCACAACGTACTCTTGAGCCGCGAACCCTTGCGGCGCTTGTTGTCAGTCGCAGTATCGGTATCAGTATCGGTTTCAGCATCGGTCTTAGTGATAGTGATGTTCGCCATGGCGCACCTTGCCGCGAAAAACCCAGTAACCCAGCGTCGTGTACGCGATGATCACGGGCAAGATCACCGCCGCGCCAATGAGCGTGAACATCTGGCTCGAATGCGGAGCCGCGAGTTCCCAGAGCGACACGCCGGGGAAGATGGCATGGGGCGAAATGCTCGCCACCAGGCCGCTATAACCGAGCAGCACGAACGCCAGCGCCATCATGAACGGCCGTGTTTCGTGCCGTGAACGGATGGACCGGCGCATCAGCCATGCACACGCAACTACAAGCACGGGTACCGGCAGGAATCGATAGAACCAGGGGGTATCGAACCAGCGCGTTGCAATGCCCGCGTCCTGCAGCGGTGTCCAGATACTGACGACCGCAATGGTCCCGAGTTGCAGCAGCGTCAGCGGCCACACGATCCGGTAAAAGCGGCGTTGCAGATCGCCTTCCGTTTTTGCGATCAGCCAGCAGCAGCCCAGCAGCGCATAGGTGACCACGAGCGCGAGTCCGGTGAACATGCTGAACGGGGTGAACCAGGTGAAGGCATCGCCGGAAAAACGGCCGTCCGTGACTGGAATGCCATTGAGAAATGCGCCGAGCGTCACGCCCTGGAAGAACGTCGCACCCGCCGATCCGCCGATAAACGCAAGATCCCACATGTGCTTTGTACGAGTCGCCTTCGATCTGATCTCGAACGTAACGCCGCGAAAGATCAGGCAGACCAGCATGAACATCAACGGCAGATAAAGCCCCGACAGCACGGTTGAATAGATCATCGGGAACGCGGCGAACAGGCCCGCGCCGCCCAGCACGAGCCAGGTCTCATTACCGTCCCAGACCGGTGCGACGGTGTTCATCATGACGTCGCGATCACGCTCCTCGGGGAAGAATGGAAACAGGATGCCGATGCCGAGATCGAAGCCATCGAGCACGACATACATCAGCACACCCAGCGCGATGATCGCGGCCCACGTCAGGGACAAGTCCATCTCATGCTCCTTCGATTGAATGTGTCGCGGCGGACAGCGGCCGGCGCGCGGTAAGGTTGTCGTCGTCCATGCGCGGTGCGTGCGTGATCGTGCCGTGCGTGCCGGGCAATGCCGGGCCGGTTCTAAGCAGTTTGAGCAGGTAGTAGATGCCGGTACCGAACACGAGCGTATAAACAATCACGAAGATCAGCAGCGTCACGCCCACTTGTTGCGCTGTAACCGGCGACACGGCCTGCGCCGTGCGCATCACGCCGTACACCACCCACGGCTGACGACCCGCTTCCGTCGTCACCCAGCCGGCGAGCAGCGAGATGAAACCCGACGGTCCCATCACGAGCACGAAGCGCTGGAACATCTTCGATTCGAACAGGTTATTTTTTCGCCGTAGTACGAAGCCGGCCACGCTCATCAGGATCATCAGGACACCAAGCCCGGCCATGATTCGGAAGCTCCAGAACACGATGGTCGAGTTCGGCCGATCCTCTTTCGGAAACGACTTGAGCCCGCGGATTTCACCGTCCCAGCTATGCGTGAGGATCAGGCTGCCCAAGTGCGGAATCGACACGGCGTATTTCGTGGTTTCGGCTTCCATGTCCGGGATGCCGAAGAGGTTCAGCGCCGTGCCGCCTTTCTCCGTATCCCACAGGCCTTCAATGGCCGCGATCTTGGCCGGTTGATATTCGCGCGTGTTGAGGCCGTGCTGGTCGCCGACCATGGCCTGAAGCGGGGTGAGCACCAGCAACAGCCAGAGCGACATCGAAAACATCTTCTTGATGGCCGGGTCCTTGCGTCCTTTCAGCAAGTGATAAGCCGCGCAAGCGGCCACCACGAGCGCCGCGACAATGAACGCCGCGATCGCCATATGCGAAAGCCGGTACGGAAACGACGGGTTGAAAATGATCTTGAACCAGCTCACCGGCACGACATGATCGCCTTCGATACGAAACCCCTGTGGCGTCTGCATCCAGCTATTCGATGCAAGAATCCAGAAGGTCGAGATCAGCGTGCCGATGGCGACCATCAGCGTGGCGCCGAAGTGCGCTTTCGGTCCGACTTTGTTCCAGCCGAACAGCATGATGCCGAGGAATCCCGCTTCCAGGAAAAACGCGGTCATCACTTCATAGGCGAGCAGCGGGCCGGTGATCGGGCCGGCAAAGCTCGAAAAGCCGCCCCAGTTGGTGCCGAATTCGTAGCTCATCACGACACCGGACACCACGCCCATGCCGAACGCGACGGCGAACACCTTCGACCAGAAGAGGCACAACTCCTTGTAGACCGGCTTACCGGTTTTGAGCCAGGCCCCTTCGAGCACAGCGATAAAACTCGCCAGCCCGATGCTCAGCGCCGGGAAAACGATGTGAAAAGAAACCGTAAAAGCGAACTGGATACGCGCTAGATCGAGCGCTTGCTGAGTGGCATGCATGGCAGGTTGTGCAGCCATCGCGGGCGCGCTCGAAACGAGCTCGCGGGCGGGCGCTGGTTGGTTGGACTGAGTACGACGGAAGCGACTCTAAGCCAGTTTTTGAGATGAATGGTGCGGCGCGGCAGGGGGCAGGAATGTGCGGAAATGTCGCAATTTTTAGGATGGGTGATCTGTAACTAGCTGTTTATAAATTGTTTTTTTGAGAGATCGGATTAATGTCTAAAACGGCCGGCCTTCCAATTCCGCGACAATCAACCGCACTGCGTCAAAGACGGTCCGCCGCGTGGAGGCGGCGAAGGGCGCGTTTGGCGCGTAGCATGCCGCGAGGTTATCAGCGCGATTCTCCGGTGGTGTGCCGGCATACGCCGGGTACCATGACGGAACAGCATCGCAGGCGTTTTCCGGGCCGGAATAACCGCTCTGCAGCAAAGCCAACCAAACACCGCGACGGAGAAAAACCATGCGTCTTGATGACGAAGCAGAGAGCCGCAATGTGGAGGACCGGCGTGGGGCCGGGGGCGGAGGACTTCGCATTGGCGGTGGGCGCTCGATTGGTATCGGCACGATTGTGGTGGCGTTGGCGGCCGCCTATTTTTTCGGTATCGATCCCATGCTGATCCTGAGCGGCGGTTCGACCGGGCAGAGTGGTTCATACAGTCAGCAGCAGACGCAGACGCAGCAACGGCAGATGGACCCGCGCGCTCAGCCGCAGGCAAGCGCGAGCGATCAAGACGCCGTGTTCGTGCGCCGGGTGCTCGGCAACACCGAACGCACGTGGCAGCAGATTTTCCGGACTCGCTACAACCAGGATTACCCGGCGCCCAAGCTCGTCCTCTTCACCGGCGGCACCGCGACCGCGTGCGGAACCGGTCAGTCAGCCATGGGGCCGTTCTATTGCCCGAACGACCGGACGGTGTACATCGACTTGTCGTTCTATCGGGAGTTGCGCGACCGCTTTGGTGCGGGCGGAGATTTTGCGCAGGCGTACGTGATTGCGCACGAAGTCGGCCACCATGTGCAGAACGTGCTGGGCATCATGAATAAAGTCGAGACCGCCCGGCAACGGATGTCGCGGGAACAGGCGAACCAGTTGTCGGTGCGTGTCGAGTTGCAGGCGGATTGTTTCGCGGGCGTCTGGGCCAACGTGGCGCAGAGGAACAACGCGAAGCTGATCGAGCCCGGTGACTTCCAGGAAGGGCTGAACGCGGCGGGAGCAATAGGCGACGACCGGTTGCAGAAGGAGACGCAGGGACGCGTGGTTCCGGAAGCGTTTACGCACGGCACGAGCGCGCAGCGGCAGCGCTGGTTGAATCGCGGACTGGCGACGGGCGATCTGGGACAGTGCGACACATTCGGCGCCAGAACGCTCTGAGTGCTGCGTTTTGCCAGCAGCCGCATGACGCAATTTTCAATGCGAAGGCGCTCGCACGTTCGGCGCTTTGTTCATGAAAGACCGTGAAACAGTAGTGAAAACCGCTATTTCGACGGATAATTCGGGCAGAACGCGCAGCGCAGAACTTACAAATACTGACGGCGCGGCTTTACGCCAATTTATAGAATTCCGGCTTTCAAATCGATCATGACCCGAACGGCTTTCGATCTGCCGAACGCGCTACGGGTCAAGCGATCCAGCCGGCCAGCGGCACGGATTCAGGTGTTCCAGCTGAATCCGTGCCGCTGGCGAAATAAAGGTCCCATAGCATCCCCATGAAGCGAATCCTGATTGTCAAGGTGACATCATTGGGCGATATCGTAGAGACGCAGCCTGTGGTCTCCGATCTTCGCCGTGCATTTCCGTCCGCCAAAATCGACTGGGCGGCAGACGCGGCCTTCGCCGACATCATTCGCTGGAATCCGGCCGTGGACCGCGTGTTGAGCGCGCCGCTGCGCAAGTTTAAAAAAGCGCGCAGCTGGGCGGATTTGAAAGATATTGCTGCATCTATCGGAGAACTGCGGGCCGAGAAGTACGACGTTATCCTGGATATCCATGGCGTGTACAAGAGCGCGATCATCGCGTTCCTGGCTCGCGGGCGCCGGCGTTACGGCTATAAGAACAAGGATCTGGGCGAACTTGGTGCGGCGTTCGCGTACAACAAGCGCTTCGGGCCGCGGCCGAAAACGGATGCGTGGCGTGGCATGCGCGTGAGCGTGGCCGACGCGCTGGGTTACACGCTCGACGAAACCCCTGACTTCAATCTTCGTCTGCCGCCGCTGGCTGCGCCGTTGCAGCTTCCTCAGGGCGCGCCCATCGCCATGCTGTTCCACGCTACCTCAGCCGATGAAAAGAAATGGCCGATCGACCGATGGGCCGAGACGGGGCGTTCTCTGACGGCGCGGGGTTATCGGATCGCGCTGCCGTGGGGTACCGAAGGCGAGCGCCGGGAGGGCGAGCAGATTGCGGCGCTCGTGCCGGGTGCGATCGTTTTGCCGAAGCTGACGGTGACCGAATGCGCGCATTGCATCGAGGCGTCGGCGCTGGTCGTGGGCATGGATACGGGGCTGGTCCACCTGGCGTATGCGCTGGGCCGGCCCACGGTGATGATTTTTACGGCAACGTCGCGCGGGCATTTCGGCATTGGCTCGTCGACGCATTCGGTGTCTGTCGGCGACCAGCGTGTTCCGCCCGATGTCGCGACGGTGCTGGAAGCAATAGATGGCGTGTTGACGGGAACGGTGGTGCCCGCAGCGCACGATGTAGCGACGGGCGCCGTGTCCTGATTCGAGTCGTTAAAGCATCCCGACGAGCGCGTTCAAGCGGCCGAAAACCCTTCCGGGAACAGGCGTCCGAGCGCTGCTTCAAAATGCTCGATGGGCGCCGCGCCGCGCAACGCGATGGGCGGCGGCGGTTCCTGATCGCCCACGCCGTCACGCGACAGCACGACGAACGGCACGCCCGTCACGCCGAGCTTCTTCGCAAACTCTTCGTCTTCGATCACCGCGTCGGTGAGTTCATCGCCGAGCAACGCTTCTTCCAGCGATTCCGGATCGATGCCGCAGGTGGCGGCAATATCCAGCAGCGCATCGGTATCGCCGATATCGATGCCATCCTCGAAATACGCCTTGAAGATTGCACGATGCACAGCGTCGAAACGGCCCGATTCGCGCGCGAAAAATGCGGTCTCGAACGCCTTGCGGCTATTCGGTTGAACCGGCGGGAGGCGCAGCAACAAACCGCGTTCGTTGGCTATCGGGTAGACGGAGTTTTCCCAGGTTTCATGCAGGAAGTCGCTATTCGGATCGAGCGGGGGAGCGGGTTCGGGGCGCAGTTCGAACGCGTGCCAGCGGACTTCGACCGCGTCGCCATAGGTACTCTTGAACTGGTCGATGACCGGCACTTCCAGATAGCAGAAAGGGCAGACGAAATCCGACCAGACGTCGAGGTACAGCTTGGGGCTTGTCATATCAGGGCGGTCCAGAATTGGTCCAAATTAGTCCAAAATTCTACCCGACATTGGACTTTAGCCCCGTCCGCTCTTTACGCGGGCTTTCGCGGTCAGGCGATGTCATTTCTGCTGGCTGCCGGTCCACAAGCTGGGTTCCTGGATGCTTTCGGATAGTTGTCGCCGAAAGGGAGACGACGCCCGTTCGTGATAGGATCCGCCCACTATTAAACAGGGGGCCGCAATGGCATTCAAAGAAACGAAGGGCAATAAGACCGTTGAGGCACTCGTAATGCCGGCACCGGGCGCAATGTTCAAGGGCTATATCCGCGTTGTCACGGAACACGTAAACGGGCCCATTGGGCAGACAATTGGACGTGGATGTGGTCGTCCGGTCAAAACCGAGCAGGCTGCGCTTGAACTCGCTGAGATCGAAGCACGCCGGGTAATCTCGGGCAAGTAAGTTGGAAAAGCAGCTCTGAGCGACCGCTCGGAGCTGGCCGGGGGCGTCACGTTTGTTAGTATCTGCCCCGCGCCCATGCTGCAAGGGCTTTCGAAGCTATAAAAGCCACAAACACCCTCTGTAAAATTCTGTATTCCTCTGCTTTTCGCGCTTAAAACCCACCGTCCAGTTCGATCTTCGTGCCGTCGCTGAAGCGGCTCAGCCGGAATGCTCGCGGGTCCACCAACGGTTTGTCGTTCGCGACCAGATCGGCCATCAGCTTCCCGGCACCCGGCCCGATCCCGAAGCCGTGACCCGAAAAACCGGTGGCGATAAACATGCCCGGAACCTGTTCTGCGGCCGATATCACCGGCACCGCGTCCGGCGTGACGTCGATATAACCCGCCCACGCCTGCGCCACTTTCACGTTTCCAAGCGCCGGAAAGAGGGCACGGAACGCGTTGATGGCGACATCGTTGAATTTTTGGGTGGGTGCCGGATCGAGCGTGCGCACGGTTTCGAAGACGGTCGGCTGGTCGAGTCGCCATGTCCGAGGCTGGCGCAACGCCTCGAAAAATCGCTCGCCGAACGCGAAGTCCATCGACCTGAACTGGCTTTTCAGCGCCGGGAGGTATTGGCTGAATAGCCGGAAGCTGTCGGGGGTAATCTCGGCCAGGCTGCGGAACGCATTCGCGATCGTGTAGCCGCCATCCAGCCGTTTTCGGTATCCGACCGTCTGGTTGCAAGCACTGACTTCGGGGCCACCGTCGACCGGTTCCGTGCGCAGTACCGACGACCTCACACTCAGCTGCGGCAGTTCAACGCCAACGCTGCCGGCGAACAAGCGTGTCCACGCACCGCCCGCTACCACCACGCTCGAGCAGCGGATCGGGCCGTATTCGGTCACGACGCCACTGATCGCACCCGCGCTCGTTTCGATGCCACGCACCGCGCACGGCGTTAAAACCTTTACGCCCTTGGCGCGCAGCGCGTGGGCAATGGCGGGTGCCGCGCGCTGCGGTTCCGCCCGGCCATCGGAAGGCGTGTAGATGCCGCCGGGAAACTTGCACGCGGCGCCCGGCATCAGCGCGGCCGTCTCGTCGCTCGATGTGATGCGTGAGTCGATACCCTCGCGGCCCACCAGCCCGACAGCGCGTGCCAGCCAGTTTTCGTGATCGGCGAGGGCCTTGAGGTCGTCGGCGGCGTAGAGGATGCCGCATTGCCGGAAACCCGTGTCAATGCCGAGCGTCCGGTCCAGCTCGCGCCATAGCTTGAGGCTTTCGAGACTGAGTTCCAGCTCGCGCAAATCGCGGTGCGTCGCGCGGCACCAGCCCCAGTTGCGGCTGGATTGCTCGCCGGCAATATGGCCTTTCTCGCAGACGGCTACCGAAATGCCCTTCCCGGCAAGAAAAAGGGCCGTGCTCACACCAATAATGCCGCCGCCGATAACGACAACATCGACACGCTCGGGTAAATCACGATCTTCGATGACTTCAACTACTTGTGGACCCATCTATCCTCCTTAATAGGGCAGACGCGAGTGCAGGTTCGGGAAAACGGGCCTCGGCAACTGCCCGCTGTGCTTTCGGGCATCCTGTGTGCTTTGCTCTACCGATGGCCCGTCAAAAGCCGACCCTTGTGCAACCGGCTTGACGGTCGATTCCATGCTGCGGCGTTGTGCGCGGCATATCCCCCTGACTTTCTGGAGAACACTTGTGCAAAAGACAGCATCGGCCAAATGGAGTGGTGGCATCAAGGACGGTAAAGGTTACATTTCGACGCAAACCGGTGTATTGAAAGACGCGCCCTACGGTTTTGCATCGCGCTTCGAAGGCGGCCCCGGTACGAATCCCGAAGAACTGATCGGCGCCGCGCATTCGGGTTGTTTCACGATGGCGCTGTCCCTGCAACTCACGCAGGCGGGCCTCACGGCGGAAAGCCTCGAGACGAAGTCTACCGTGACGCTGGAGAAGGACGGCGACGGGTTCTCGATCACCGCCTGCCATCTGGATTTGAAAGGTAAAGTGCCTGGCACAGACAAAGCCACATTCGAGAAGCTCGCGAACGCGGCGAAAGAGGGCTGCCCGGTCTCCAAGCTGTTCGCTGGAAACGCGAAGATCACGCTGAACACGGAATTCGTTTCCTGAGTTTCGTTTGACCGAGGCACTCAAGGGCGCGTCCGCGAAACCGGGGGCGCCCTTTCTTTTTGCAGAGCCTGCCGTCGGTGGTCATCGTGTGCTGCAGACAGAACCCCGCGGACCTGCCCACAGATACTCAACGGACATACGCTACCGACTAAAATCAGACGCGCGACTTATCCACATTTTTTGTGGATAGCCATGTGGACAACGTGCGGGAGCGGTCTCCAACTCATTGACGCATAACGGTTTACGGTTCCCTAACGGTTTGCAGGCAGGTTTCGCAGGCAGGAACGCTGTCCATAGCCGGCCATGCATCTTCGGGCAATTGTTGCAAGCCCTGAAACCGACCGTTCCGGCCAAGAACCTGTAATCTGACGGCACGTTCAAGCAAATGGCCGGACCAGACCCTGGAGCCGGCCAGCTTTCCTGACACTTCCGTCCACACGCAGCACCGCCCTGGAGCATCGATGAAATTCAAGCTGGACTGGACGTGCATTGCGCCATTTGCCGCACTTGTGATCCTGGGACTGACGTTCGCCATGCCGAACGGCTTCCTGTTCGTACTCGCCGCCATCGCACTCGCGGCGGCCGTATTCGCCGCGGTCCATCATGCAGAAGTGGTGGCGCACCGCGTTGGCGAACCGTTCGGCACGCTGGTGCTCGCGATCGCGGTCACGGTGATCGAAGTAGCGCTGATTGTGTCCGTCATGGTGTCGGGCGGCCCGGAAAAAGCGGCGTTGCCGCGCGACACGGTGTTCGCCGCGATCATGATCGTGTGCAACGGTATTGTCGGGCTCTGCCTGCTTGTGGGCGGGATGCGGCACCACGAGCAGAATTTCCAGTTGCAGGGCGCAAGCGCGACCCTCGCTATCCTGTGTGCGCTGTCGGTACTGACAATGGTTTTGCCCAACTTCACCAGCACGGTGATGGGGCCGGGGTTGTCGACGTCGCAACTGGTATTTGTGGGCGTGACGTCGCTCGTGCTTTACGTGGTGTTCGTGTTCGTGCAGACGGTACGGCATCGAGACTATTTCCTGCCGCCAGTGCCGGCGCTCGATCCGAATCGAGCCGAATCCGACGACGTTCATGCTCCGCTGCCGACCAATGGCTACGCGTGGGCCTCCGGCGGTTTGCTGCTGCTTTCGCTGATATCAGTGGTTGGGCTGGCGAAATTGCTGTCGCCGGCGGTCGAGGCGGGCGTTGCCAGCGCCGGAGCGCCCGAAGCCGTGGTTGGTGTGGTGATCGCTGCGCTCGTGCTGCTGCCGGAAGGCGTCGCCGCATTGCGCGCGGCGCGACTGAACCGGTTGCAGACGAGCTTGAATCTGGCGCTTGGGTCGGCGCTGGCGAGTATCGGGCTGACCATTCCGGCCGTGGCTGTCGTGTCGCTTGCGATCAGCCAGCCGATCGCACTCGGCCTCGGTTCGAAGGAAATCGTACTGCTCGCACTGACCTTGATAGTGAGCGTCCTGACGCTCGGCACCGGGCGCTCGACAGTGCTTCAAGGCGTGGTTCACCTGGTTATTTTCGCGACATTCCTGTTTCTTTCCGTCGTGCCTTGAATACTTCGGTGCGATAGGCGGCGCGTCTTCGGCCCGGAACCGCTTTTGAAAACAAGGGCCTACCAATCCGGGCAGGAGCCAAGCGCTGTTGTTGTGCAGACGCTTCATAACCGTCGCCGATCTCAAAATCTTTTGCAATGCAGCATCGAATGCGTATAATAAGGGTATTCCCTAACGGGTAATCCCTGATTCGCACTGAGGTGCTCTCATGAAAACCACCGCTCAAAGTTCGCTTGTCGTTTCGTTCGGTTCCTGGTTCCGCAAGGCGAAGGCTGTCGTTCGCCGCGAAGCTGCCCACGCGCTGAACCTGCATCTGCAAAATTGCGCAGTGCTGGCTGAAGCGTATCGCCGGAAGTAAATCGGCTGCGGCTAAGCCAATCGACGTGTCGATCGAGCCGTTTCATCGCTCTCGAACGTCGGTTAGCATGCCTTTGGTGGCGTTAAAAAGGTTGCCGGGAAAATCGCCGGCAACCGCGGTGCCGATACTGAACGTGCTGACTGCGCTAAATGCTTTTTAGCCCGTCAGGTCAGATTGCCCATCCGCCGAGATAAAACACGGCAAGCACTGCGGCAATCATCACCGTGCCAACGTTCAGCTTCTTGTATTCGCCGGCAACTACGCGCCCGATCACGAGCGTACAGAAACCGAGCATGATGCCGGTCACAATATTGGCCGACAGCACAATGAACACGGCGCAGACAAGACCCGACATGGTGTCGACAAGATCGTCCATGTGAAGTTTGCTCACGCTTGCAAGCATCAGCAGACCGACATACATCAGTGCCGGAGCCGTCGCGTAGGAAGGCACGAGTCCGGCGAGCGGCGAGAAGAACATCACCAGCAGGAACATCACGCCAACGGTAGCGGCCGCCAGGCCCGATTTCGCGCCTGCCGCCACGCCCACCGTCGATTCAATATAGGCCGCAGCCGGCGCACCGCCGAGACACGCAGCAACAATTGAACTGACCGAGTCCGCCGTCAACGCCCGGCCTCCGTTCACAATCCGGCCTTTTTCGTCTATCTGGCCTGCCTGTCCTGCGACCGCGCGAATCGTGCCGGTGGCGTCGAAGACGGCTGTCATCACCAGTGCAAACACACTAGGCAGTACGGCCAGCGAAAGCGCGCCGCGAATGTCCATGGCGCCGATCAGCGAAGCATGGCCGGGCGCGCTCAGCGAGGGCAGCGCGAATACGCCGGTGAAACGAACGGCGGGATCGAAGGCCAGTCCCAGCGCCGACAACCCGACTACCACCAGCAGGATCCCGCCCGGCACGCGCCGGCGTTCCAGCCCGATGATCGCAGCGAGCCCGAAGACCGACATCAATACGGGAAACGCCGTGATATGACCGAGCGAAACGGGCAAACCCGCGCCCGGATTCTTGACGATCAGGCCGACATCGTTCGACGCGATCAGCAACAAAAACAAGCCGATCCCGATCCCCGTGCCATGCGCCACGCCTGCCGGCAGATTGCGCAGGATCCACGAGCGCACGCCGGTGACGGAGATTGCGGTGAAGGTGACGCCCATCAGGAAGACGGCGCCGAGCGCGACGGAGGGCGAGAGCCCTTTGCCCAGCACCAACCCGAACGCGGTGAACGCGGTGAGCGAGATTGCACAGCCGATCGCGATAGGCAAGCGAGCCCAGATGCCCATCAGGAGCGAGCCGAACGCAGTCGTCAGGCAGACCGCCACGAAGACGGCGCGGGTGTCGAATCCGGCCTTGCCGAGCATGGCCGGGACGACGAACACGGAATAAACCATCGCCAGGAAGGTAGTAATTCCGGCGATCACTTCGCGCCGCTGGGTACTGCCGCGCGCACTGATTTGAAAATATCGGTCGATCAATCCGCCTGATTGGGACGCGTGTGCGTCATCCTGGATGTCGATGCCGCCAAGCGGCTGGATGTGGGGTTCCATCATGAGCTGTTCTCCTTTATCAGCAGGCTGAAACAAGCGCACCGGATGGTCTTTGCAAGACCGGGTGCGCCGTCTTCAGGGTCGTCTCGATAGGTTTATTTATAGTGTTGGCGGGAGCCAACGCATTGGACTGGGGCCAGCACAGAGACTAGGGCAACATTAAGCCGCCTCCAATCTCAAAAATGGGATTCCAGTCATGCCGCGATCCTTATAAGGTTCGTTTCAATACGGCTTTGACGGAGCACGCGCACGGTATAAAAGCAAAAGGGCCAGGTCTCGAATGACCTGGCCCTTTTGTCTGTCCGGAACCGACCTGAAACTAACGCGGCCGCTTACTGGATCACGCGCGTCACGCCCCGGCCACGCGGATCGGCAACAGGTTCCGGCGTCTTGTCATCGATCTTGATGACCTGGATATCGCCGTTGAAACCCTGTTTCGCGAGCGTATATCCCTTCGCCTCCAGTTCCTTCGCGAGATCGCCGTCAATGGGCTTGTACGGCTCCCAGAAAATCGTGTTCGGCGGCAGCAACTGATGATGAAAGCGCATTGCCGCGACGGCTTCAGGCAAGGGCATGGAGAAGTCGTAGACGTTGCTGATTACCTGGAAGATCGATGTAAAGATACGCGAGCCGCCCGGCGTTCCGATCACCATGGCAACCTGATCGTCCTTCGTGAGGATGGTCGGTGTCATCGAGGAAAGCGGGCGCTTGCGCGGTTCAATGGCGTTGGCGTCGCTGCCCACTACGCCGAACATGTTCGCTACGCCCGGCTTCGAGGAGAAGTCGTCCATCTCGTCGTTCAGCACGACACCCGTGCCGTCCACCACCACACCGGAGCCGAAATAGCCGTTGATGGTGTACGTATTCGATACCGCGTTGCCCCACTTGTCGACCACCGAGAAGTGCGTGGTTTCAGCTTTTTCCGGCATCGTGGTGCCCAGGCCAGGAACGACGCTCTTCGTGTCCGACGGCGTGTCGGGATTGACCTCGGATGCACGCTTCAGGATGTAGTCGTCGTCGATGAGCTGCGCGATCGGCACCTTGTAGAAATCGGGGTCGCCAAGATACTGGGCGCGATCCGCGAATACGCGTTTTTCAATTTCCGCGGTCAGGTGGATGTACTGCGCGGAATTGAGCGGCACGTTCGCAAACTTGTCCTTGAGATCGGCCTTCATCTTCAGCAACTGAACGAGGCCGATACCGCCGGAACTCGGCGGCGGCGCGGTAATGATGCGATAGCCGTTCCAGCTCGCGAGAACCGGCTGCCGCCAGACCGCCTTGTATTCCTTCAGGTCCTGCGTGGTGATCAGGCCGTGGCCGGCCATGGCGGTTGCGATCATATCCGCCGTCTGGCCTTCATAGAAGCCCTTCGCACCCTTGTCCGAAATGCGTTGAAGCGTCGCGGCCAGTTCCGGCTGCTTGAAGTTCACGCCTTTGTTCAGGGTTCCGAAGTAACTGTCGAAGTTGGTCTTGCCGGCGAAGTCCTTGGACGCTGCGTCCTTGCGTTCCTGCAATTGGTCGCTGACTTCAAAGCCGTCCTGTGCATACTTGATCGCGGGCGCGACGACCTGTTTCCATTTCAGCTTGCCGAAGCGCTTCTGCGCTTCCCACATGCCCGACACCGTGCCCGGCACGCCGACCGCGCGATACCCATACAGGCTCATGCCCTTGATGACTTCGCCTTTGTCATCGAGATACATGTTCTTCGTGGCTGCAATTGGGGCGCGCTCACGATAGTCGAGGAAGTACGGACGATGATCCACGTAGAGCGTCATGAAGCCGCCGCCGCCCAGGTTGCCCGCTTCCGGATACGTCACCGCCAGCGTGAAGGCGATCGCGACGGCCGCATCAACGGCATTGCCGCCTTCCTTGAGGACCTGCTCGGCGGCGTCGGCTGCGAACTTGTCAGCGACTGCCACCGCCGATGCCGTCAGGACGACGGGTTGCGCCGCGACTTTTGCGTAGGCGGGGGCGCTTTCGACAAACCCGAACGAGAGCGAAAACGCCATCGCAGCGAGCGTTCCAAGGGCGAACGGACGGGTGCGATGCAGCGAGCTCATGGACTTCTTCATGGACATCTTGCTCCTCCTGAAAATGGGTGCCCGCCTTGGGGTATGGGTCTTTCCCCGTCGCCTTTTCCGACGAAGGGCTTAGGCGGAGACGCTCCGGGGCTTATACCATGGGCGTAATTGATTCCGAAAGGGCGGGAAGCCCCGTGCTTGACCTGGAGCCAGGCGTGATGGTCCGGAGAGCGTTGGGGGGGCGATCGCGACCTGTGCTGACGGTGTCTCGCCACTCCGGTGAGGCGCGGAGCAGGACCCGTGCGTCAAGCCTCTGCGCTCGCGGATGCCGGCGCTTCGTCGAGGGAGTACGTTGCCACCACACGCAGCACGGACTCGCGGAACGAAGCAACCAGATCCGAGCGTATGCCGCTGCTCGGATACGACAGCACGTACTCGTATTCGATCGCTGCATCGAACGGCCGCACGACCACGCCGTGCGCGCGCCACACCTTGGCTGCAAACGGTTCGACGATCGACACACCCAGGCCGCCCGCGACCATGGCATAGCGCGTGTGCGCGGTGTCGGTCAACACCGTGTAGTTCGCCCGGTCTTCGCCGGCCGCGAACAGCGATTGCTCGGCCTCATAAGGTTGCCTTGAATTCGGCACCCAGCCGATGATGCGTTCGCCGCGCAGATCTTGCGCGCGCACGGTTTTTTTCTTCGCCAGCCGATGCGACGCCGGCATCGCGCACTGCGCCTGCGCGCGCAGCAACTTCTCCACCTCGATCCCCGCGACCTTCGCAAACGCCTGGCTGATGGCGACGTCTGCCTTGTGGTTTTGCAGGATCGTGAGCACCTCGGGGACTCTTACCGAGTCGACGCGAATGGGCACACCCGGATGGCGCTCGACGAAGTCGGCCAGGATGGGCGGCAGCAGGGTGCTCGCGATCACCGGCATGCACGCAACGGTCAGCCCTTCGGACGCCTCGTCGCGAATGATCTCGGCGACCTGTTTCAGGCGTTCCAGCCCCAGGAAATTCTCTTCAACCGACTTATAAAAGCGCAACCCGGCGTTGGTCGGATTCAAGCGCCCGCCGACGCGGCTGAAAAGGCTGAAACCGAGGTCAGCCTCTAAATCCGCGATCAGGCGGCTGATGGCGGGCTGCGTGACGTGCAGCGCGCGCGCGGCCCCGACGCTGGTACCCATCATGATTAACGAGCGGAAAGCTTCTATCTGGCGAAAACGGATCATTATCTTGAATTACCTTGCACGAACCTCAAGGACGCCGATGGTAGCGCGAACTACGCGCGCCTGGTGATTTACGGTCGCGCGCGCGTATATGAAGCGCAAGTGAAATCGTTCGCCGCCTGCCTATACCCAAAACACATGGACTATAAGCACATGTGAGTGGATTCCACTTTATTGCTCTGAAATACTCCCGGCGAACCTGGTTCCGTCGTCAGTTCGTAGGGCGTGTGTAATGATTTTTGAGGGTAACTGTTGGCGACGGAGACCAATACGCGACAAGGGCAGGCACACGATGCCAACCCTTGAACGGCATATTCGAAAGTGAAATGTTAGGTGGGCTAAGATGCTGGCCGCCGTCCGTCTGCTATCCGTCCGCTTCGGCACGCGAACCGCGGTACATAGCGGCTGATAGCCGCACATAACGGCACGCATCGCCGTTGCACAGGGTCAAAAGCCCTTATGCTCCAGCGCTCAGTGCTTGATGAACACATAAATAATAAGGATCCCCATGACGTTGTTTGCAGCTCTTGTTGCTCGTAGCACCCGCATTGACGCGTGTTTTCGTCCGGGCGATGCTGTTCATCGCCGCGTTTCAGGCAAGTGGCTTCCTGCCCTTGCCGCGAGTGTCTGCGTTGCGGCCGCAAGCAACGTTCATCTGGCTCATGCGGCTATCGTGCCGCCCGGTGTGCAGCTCGCGGCCAAGCAGGAACTGGTGCGCAACAACGCGTCCGAGGTCGAGACGCTCGATCCGAACCTGGCTGAGACTGTGCCGTCCAACAACGTCACGCGCGACCTGTTCGAAGGACTGACCGCAACCGATGCCGACGGCACCGTCGTGCCGGGCGTGGCGGAAAAATGGGAACAGAAGGATGCAACCACGTGGATTTTCCATTTGCGAAAGAATGCGAAGTGGTCCAACGGCGAGCCGGTGGTCGCGAACGATTTCGTGTACGGCTGCCAGCGCCTTGTCGACCCGAAGATCGCCTCGCCCTACGCCAGTACATTCGGCATCTTCCTGCTGAACGGCGCCGACATTGTGGCGGGCAAAAAGTCACCGGACACGCTGGGCGTCCGTGCAATCGACCCATACACGGTCGAAATCAAGACACCGTATCCGGTGTCGTTCATCCCGGAACTGATGTCGAATACGAATCTCGGACCGGTCAACAAGGCCGCCGTCGACAAGTACGGCCGCGACTGGACCAAACCCGGCAAGCTGGTGAGCAACGGCGCATTCATGCTTAAGGACTGGCAGGTCAACAACAAGCTCGTGCTGGCACGCAACCCTCAATACTGGGACGCCGCTCATGTGCAGTTGTCGCAAGTGACGTACCTTCCGGTCGAGAGCGAGACCACGGACATCAAGCTGTTCCAGTCGGGCGACAACGACTGGGTGTATCAGTTGCCGTCCGGCATGTACCCGAAATACAAGCAGGAGTTCGCCGCCGACATGAAGATCGCGCCGATGCTCGGACTGCGCTACTACTCGTTCAATAACAAAGACCCGTTGCTCAAGGACGTGCGCGTGCGCCAGGCGCTCTCCATGGTGATCGACCGCGACATCCTCGCGCAACGTGTCACCGCGGACGGGCAGATCCCCGCGTATGGCGTCATTGTGAAGGGTGTGAAGGGTGCGGACGTGACGGCTTACGACTGGTCGACATGGCCGATGGCCAAGCGCGTGGAAGAAGCGAAAAAGCTGCTCGTGCAAGCCGGCGTGAAACCGGGCACGACGCTGCACTTCGCAACGAACACCAGTGACTATCACAAGAAAATGGCTATTTTTGCGGCCTCGGAATGGAAAACGAAGCTCGGCCTGGACACGCAGATCGACGCGATGGAGTTCAAGGTCCTGCTGAAGAAGCGTCATAGCGGCGACTACCAGATTGCACGCAATGGCTGGGTCGCGGACTATAACGACGCGACCACGTTCCTGCAGCTTGTGCAATGCGGTTCGGACCAGAACGACAGCGGCAATTGCAATCCGAAGGCCGACGCGCTGATCAAAGAAGCGAACGAAAGCACGGACCAGGTTAAACGCACGCAGTTGCAAACCCAGGCCGCGAAGCTCGTGATGGACGACTATCCGATCCTGCCGCTGCTGCAATACACCACGGTCAGGCTGGTGAAAAGCTACGTGGGAGGGTATTCGCTGAAGAACCCGATGGACCGTTACCGCAGCAAGGACATGTATATCGTGGCGCATTGAGCGCGACGCACTGCCCCCCAATACTATCCAGCAAACAGCAAGAGGCGGTTGCCGTGACGCGCTCTGTCGCGGCGCCGCCAGGAGAGATGTCCCATGTGGTCCTATACGTTAAGGCGCGTGCTGCTGACGGTGCCGACGCTGCTGATTGTCATTACCGTCTGCTATCTGCTGCTGCACGCTACACCGGGCGGTCCATTCGACGGTGAGCGCAAGGTTTCCGCGGAGGTGCTCGCCAACCTGCAGGCGAAATACCATCTCGGCGAGCCGCTGTGGAAGCAGTATTTGCTGTACCTCAACAGCTTGTTGCACGGCGATCTGGGGGCATCATTCCGGTACGCGGACTGGAGTGTCAATGACCTCGTGCTGCGTGCGTTGCCGGTGTCCTTGACTATCGGCGGTGTGTCCATGGTGCTCGCCATTGTGCTCGGCGTCGTGCTCGGTATCGTCGCCGCGCTCTATCGCAACAGCCCGGCAGATTATCTGCTGATGATCATCGGCAACGCGGGTAGTGCGTTTCCCTCGTTCGTGATCGGACCTGTGCTGATCCTTGTGTTCGCGATTACGCTGAAGTGGCTGCCGGCCGGCGGGTGGAACGCCTTCCATGTGCGCTACATGGTGTTGCCAATCGCGCTGCTCACCATCATCAACGTGGCGACCGTGGGACGCGTGACACGCGGCAGCCTGATCGAGGTGATGAACACCAACTACATCAGAACGGCCTATGCCAAGGGCTTGTCGCGCTGGACGGTCGTGCTGCGCCATGCGCTGCGGCCGACCATGATTCCCGTGGTCTCGGTGATCGGACCGCTCGCGATCGGCTCGATCACGGCAGCGGTCGTGACCGAGTCCGTGTTCTCGTTGCCGGGAATCGGCAAGCTGATCGTGAACGGTGCGGCCAACCGCGATTACACGCTCGTGCTGGGACTGGTCGTGCTGGTGACCGTGGTCGCAGTACTGCTTAATCTGCTGGTCGATCTCGCGTATGCGTGGCTCGATCCGAAAATCCGCTACTGAAATAATGAGTCAACCAGCATGAGGTCCGCAATGAAACAAGGAACGCTCGTCCCCGCGCTCGAGAGCGTGCTGGCCGTGCCGGTGGAAGGCCGCAGTCCGTGGCAGGACGCCCGTATGCGCTTCGCGCGCAACAAGGCCGCCGTGGCCAGTCTCGTGATCCTGCTGCTGATCACGCTGGCCTGTGCGATCGGCCCCATGCTGCTGCCGAACGCCTTCGATTCCACCGACTGGAACATGATGAGTTCCACGCCGACGTTTGCAAACTGGCATCTGTTCGGCACGGACGATACCGGCCGCGACCTGCTCGTGCGCTGCCTGGTGGGTGGCCGCGTCTCGCTGCTGATCGGCGCGCTCGCGACGCTGACGTCGGTCACGCTCGGGATTGTGTGGGGCGCTATCGCTGGCTTCGTAGGCGGGCGCGTGGACAACGCGATGATGCGCATTGTCGACATGATGTACGCGATCCCGTACCTGCTCATCGCCATCCTGATGGTCACGCTGCTCGGCCGCGAGTTCTACCTCGTGGTGCTTACCATTACAGTGTTCTCATGGATGGATATGGCGCGCGTCGTTCGTGGCCAGACGCTGGCAATCCGTTCGAAGGAATACATTGAAGCAGCGCGCGCTATTGGCGTTTCGACCAGCGGCATCATCCTGCGTCACATCGTGCCGAACCTGCTTGGCATTGTGGCTATTTACACAACGGTTACAGTTCCTGGCGTTATTCTTACGGAGTCCGTGCTATCGTTTCTTGGACTCGGCGTTCAGGAGCCCATGACCAGTTGGGGCGTGCTGATCCAGGATGGCGTTGGTGTGATGGAAACAGCGCCCTGGATTCTCCTGTTCCCGGCGGCGTTGTTGTCGGTGACGCTGTATTGCATCAACTTTGTTGGCGACGGTCTGCGCGACGCGCTCGACCCGAAGGATCGGTAAGCACCATGTCACTGCTCAAGGTAAGTAATCTGGAAGTCGCCTTCGACTCGCCCGACGCCGTGGTCCGCGCTGTCAACGGCGTGAGTTTCGACCTGGAAGAAGGCAGTACGCTGGGCATCGTCGGTGAATCGGGGTCGGGCAAGAGCCAGAGCGTCCTCGCCATGCTCGGACTGCTCGCGACCAACGGGCGCGCAAAGGGAAGTGCGATCTATCAGGGTGAGAACCTGTTGACCATGCCGGCGAAGAAGCTGAACCGTATTCGCGGCAATCGCCTTTCCATGATCTTCCAGGACCCCATGACGTCATTGAATCCGTATCTGACGATCGAACGCCAGATGACGGAAGTGCTTGAACTGCACAAGAACATGACGCGCCGCGCTGCGAAGAAACGCTCGATCGAGATGCTGGAAGCGGTGCGTATTCCCGAAGCCGCACATCGTATCGATCAATACCCGCATGAACTGTCCGGCGGCATGCGCCAGCGCGTGATGATCGCCATGGCGTTGCTGTGCGAGCCGCAAGTGCTGTTCGCCGATGAACCCACCACCGCGCTCGACGTCACGGTCCAGGCGCAGATACTTCAACTCCTGCGCAACCTGCAACACGACTTCGGCACGGCGATCGTGCTGATTACGCATGATCTCGGTGTGGTCGCCGGCCTGTGCGAGCAAGTGATGGTGATGTACGGCGGCCGCGTGATGGAACAGTGCAACGCGGACAACCTGTTCGCTCGTCCTTCGCATCCCTACACAATCGGTTTGCTGCGCGCATTGCCGCGGCTCGATCAGAGCGACGCGCCACTTGTTGGTATCCCCGGCAATCCGCCGAACATGGCGCATCCGCCGTCGGGTTGTCCGTTCCAGGAGCGCTGCATAGATGCGAGCCAGCGTTGCGCTGAAGCGGTCCCGCCGCTCGAATCGTTTGGCGGTGACACCACCTGGCTGCGAGCCTGCAATCGCCCGGTCGAGCAGATGAAGTCGTTGCACGAGGTGGCCCATGTCTGAGCAAACCATTCTGTCCGTCCGCGACGTCCAGGTTCATTTCAGCGTCAAGGCGAAGAGCAAGTTGCCGTGGGCACCATCGCGCACGCTGAAGGCCGTGGACGGGGTGAGTTTCGATCTGAAGGCCGGCGAGACGCTTGGCGTGGTGGGTGAATCGGGTTGCGGCAAGTCGACCTTGTCGCGTGCCATCCTCAATCTCATTCCCGCCACGCATGGCGAAATCGTGTGGATGGGCAAGGATCTCAGCGGCGCCACGGCGAAACAGTGGCACGGTGTGCGGCGCGACATCCAGATGATTTTCCAGGACCCGCTGGCTTCGCTCGATCCGCGCATGACCGTGGGGCAGATCATCGCGGAACCTTTGCGTGAACATCGGCCGGGCATGTCGAAGGACGAAATGAACCAGCGGGTGCGGGCGATGATGGCGAAGGTCGGTTTGCGCGAGCAGATGATCAACCGCTACGCGCACGAATTTTCAGGCGGCCAATGCCAGCGGATCGGGATTGCGCGTGCGTTGATCGTGGAGCCGAAGCTGATTGTCTGCGACGAACCCGTCTCGGCCCTCGACGTTTCGATCCAGGCGCAGATCGTCAACCTGCTCAAATCCTTGCAGCAGGAAATGAAGCTCGCGCTGATCTTCATCGCGCACGATCTGGCCGTGGTCAAACACATCTCGGATCGCGTAATGGTCATGTATCTCGGCCACGTCATGGAGCTCGCCGATAAACGTTCGCTTTACGCGCGTCCTCGGCATCCTTACACGCGCGCGTTGCTTTCCGCGGTACCGGTGCCAAATCCGGCCATCGAACGGACGAAGGTCGTGCAGATCCTCTCCAGCGATATTCCCAGTCCGATCAATCCCCCAACGGGTTGTGTCTTTCATACCCGTTGCCCCATAGCGGAGGCGCGTTGTTCTGTTGAAGTGCCGCCGCTGCGCACGCTTGAACATGGAGTCGCGGCAGCCTGCTTACTCGCCTGATGATTGGCGTGGTTATTGGCGTGATTAATCGCTTGATTTAACGGTCGTTTCGACACTCCCCGGCCAAACCTGATGGTCCCCGTTCTTGACGGGGGCCGGGGAGTCGTTCGCCCGATCGTGAAGTTTTCGTAGTCCCGGTAGTTCCTGTAGTTCCTGTAGTTCCTGCTGTCACAACCCTCCGGTGAGTCGTTCCGAGCCCGGCGTGAGCTTTTTCGCTCGCGCTGAAATTATATGAGAACGGCCATCGGCCTATTTACTCGCTGCCGTTAGAATTAAAAGACAAGCACATGAAACAACAAAAGCGTTCACTCGCTCTATCTCTAATTGTTTTCACTGGTTTGATGAACCCGGCCATTTCTGCTTTTGCAGACGATGATGATGTTGAAACACGTCATACTGAGGCACCTCCGAGTTCGCCGCCAAATTCCGAGGCGAATGCGCCGATCAGTAATCAGGCGAAGTCCCAGGGGTTTATCGAAGATTCACATTTTAACCTTCTGTTTCGCAACTATACTGAACACTTCGAATCAGAGGGTATCAAGAAGAAGGACGCTTCGGTTCTTGCCAATCAGGCGGTATTTGAATCCGGGTATACGCGGGGATTATTCGGTGTCGGTTTTGACGCGTCGTTGTTCAGCGCGTTCAAGCTGAATGGCGGTCAAGGCGCCGGTAACCGTGTGCATTTGAATCACGACGGGCAAAGCGGGCAGAATCAGCTTGCCTGGACCTACCCGGGCGTGTGGGACGTGAAAGCGCGAGTATCGAATACGGTTGTTAAATATGGTCAACAGTTATTCGATAGCCCCTTTCTCGTTCCTCACGATAACCGCGGATTGCCGCCAACCTACCGTGGCGTTTCCCTCGCGAGCGATGAGATCAAGAACCTGACGCTGAAGGCGGGGAGTGTGGACGCGGTGCTGGCACGCGGTCAGACCAGCGTCTCGTCGTTGTCGACCGAGTATGGTGGAACGCACTTCAGCCGCTTCACGTTTGCGGGCGGTGACTATACGCCTAACGACGATACAGCCGTGTCGTTATATGGAAGTCGTGCTGAAAATGTGTGGGATCAATATTATCTGTCGCTCTCGCGCAGTATTGGGGATCCGTCCCAGATCCGCTGGACGGGCGGCCTGACTTATTACTACACCCATGACGTTGGGCAGAGTCGCGAAGGCTCCATCAATAACCACGCGTATAGC
Source organism: Caballeronia sp. dw_19 (assembly GCF_018449515.1). Taxonomy (GTDB): domain Bacteria; phylum Pseudomonadota; class Gammaproteobacteria; order Burkholderiales; family Burkholderiaceae; genus Caballeronia. The sequence continues at coordinate 396,952 of NZ_JAAVUQ010000002.1, forward strand.
TTGCTGCTCTCGGGTACGCATAACGCGCACACGGTAGCGGTGGGATTCCAGCAGATCGCGAGCAATCAGTTCTTCGATTATGTCGGCCAGTCCGCGGGCGATTATCTGGCGAATTCGTTGGACGTCGACTACAACGCGCCGCATGAAAAATCATTGCAACTCAGTTACACGGTCAACATGAGTGGGTATGGTGTTCCGGGTTTGAAAATGACGTTGTGGAGCGCGTATGGTTGGGGTGCGGATGCTTCGGACATGGCGAATCGGTACGCTGATTCTTCAAACGCCTTGCATGATCTATACTGGAAGAATGGCGAGCCGGTTCATGGCACCCATTACGAGTTTGGCTTTATTCCTTCCTATACGTTTGGCTCTGGAACGCTGAAGGGAACCACTGCAAAGTTCTATTACATGCATCACCACGGCAGCACGTACTATTCGGATTCCAGTAGCGACGTTTATCGGTTGATGGTGAACGTTCCGGTTAATGTTTTTTGAAGCGTGTTTTGAAGGTTTTTTAAAAAATCGACGGTCATTGGATGGCCAAAAGGATGCGGTGAGTGGCGTGATGGGCGCGGCTCCACGGCATGCAACCCAGTCGATAAAGCGTGGATTTTCAACCGCGCGTTCAACCCGCCAGGTTTGCCCCCCGGCGGGTTTTTTGGGGCCTGGCGCTAAGAGGTTATTGCGGAATTGGTTTTCGTTCGCACTGGGGGGATGAGGTCCGCTGGCGTTTGGTGGTCAGGGGTTAGGGGTCAGGGGTCAATGCCGGGGTGGTCGGTTCTGGGGTTAGCGGTCGGAGTCTATGCCGGGTTGGTGCTTTCGGCCGTGGTGGTCTGCGAGAGTCGGATTTTCTCTTTATCACTATTAGCCACTGTGCGTGGCGGCACGTCATTTCTTTGTCCAAAGCGACAAAGAAACGAAGCAAAGAAAACGCTTTTAAAACACGCTACCCTAAGTGTCCACAGCGTGCAGTTTCTATTCATAGGTGCCCCAAAAGCACGGTGCTCGCCAGAGCCACGGATAGTTGAAACCCTCCTTCTCCGAACACGGATACCCACACGCTTCGCCACCAGTGATTGAACCTGCCAAGGGGCACCCCGCGCTATCCGCGGACGACCTCCCTCCAAATGTGTATGCACCTCGAATCACGCCGCCAACTACCAAATAATAAAGCCCCAAAGTATGTAAGGCCGTACCCGACGAAAATAACGGTGTAGGCCGCGTAGCCAATTCACCAAAGACTGAGGGAGTAAATACGCGTCACGTCGAGCGGCTGTGGATCAAGCTGTGACCACGAGAAAAGCGAGCCGACCAAGCAGCCACCCCCAAAGACGCGTGAGGCCATACCGGTTCTTAGACCACTACACACACGTGCTTGCCCGAGAGCACTGGTGGCGAAGCGTGTTCGTGTCAGGATTCGCGAGAAGGAGGGGTTCACACATCCTTCGCTCTGGCGAGCACCGTGCTTTTGGGGCACCTATGAATGAAAACTGCACGCTGTGGACACTTAGGGTAGCGTGGTTAAAGCGTTTTCTTTGCTTCGTTTCTTTGTCGCTTTGGACAAAGAAATGACGTGCCGCCACGCACAGTGGCTAATAGTGATAAAGAGAAAATCCAACTCTCGCAGACCACTAACGCTGAAAGCACCAACCCGGCATTGACCCCGACCACTAACCCCGGAACCGACCACCCCGGCATTGACCCCGACCACTAACCCCAGAACCGACCGCCCCGGCATTGACCCCAACCACTAACCCCAGAACCGACCACCCCGGCATAGACTCCAACCGCCACCGCAAGATCCTGGCAACTCGGCCCTGACCTCAACCACCAACTCCAACGACCAAAGCACCGCCCTAAGCCGCACCAGTAAACCCAAACCAAAACCAAAACCCAACCCCCGAGCAGTGCGAACGAAACCTAATTTCGCAACAACTTCCAAAACCCTCTAACGCTGCACGCCCCAACGACGCACGGTGAGCCGTTCGAACGTATCGAATACCAGATGCTCGACGATCAGACCGATCACGATCACCGCCGCCAACCCTGCGAATACCTTGTCGGTATACAGCTCGTTACGATTCTGAAAGATGTACCAGCCGAGCCCGCCATTCCCGGAACTGGCGCCGAACACCAGTTCCGCTGCGATCAGCGTTCGCCATGCAAACGCCCACCCCACACGGAGCCCGGCCAGGATCGAAGGCAAGGCGGCGGGGACCAGAATCAGCAGCACATGCCGAAGCCCCTTCAGCCCGTAATTTCGGCCGGTCATGCGCAGCGTTTCCGGCACGGATTGAAAGCCGGAGTAGGTGTTCAACGCGAGCGGCCACAACACCGAATGCACAAGCACGAACAACAGGCTTCCCGTCCCCAGGCCGAACCACAGCAACGCGAGCGGTAACAGCGCGATGGATGGCAAAGGATTGAACATGGCGGTCAGCATGGACAGCAGATCGCGGCCAAAGCGCGTAGACACGGCAAGCGATGTCAGCACGAACGCCAGCGCCACGCCGAGCAGATAACCTCTCAACAGCACGGACAGGGAGATCGCCGTTTTAGCGATCAGTTCGCCCGACCAGATGCCTTGTACGAAGGCCGTCAATGTATCGGTGAAGGTGGGCAGCAGCAGGTCGTTGCCAACCGCTCGCGCTGCCGCTTCCCATATCCCGATCAGCACCAGAGCGATCAACGCCTTGCGTAACCACGTCTGATTCGAAAGCCGCTTGCCGAACGGTAACGGTACTTCTACGGCGACATCCTTTAGCGGTTCGGGAATCCGTTCGTATTCTTCGCGAACCGGTGGCACGAGCGCGGCAGGTTCCAACGAGGGGATGGTGGGCGTGCTCATTGAACGGCCCCCGTGTCTTCAAACAGCAACCGATGAATGCGCGCAACGCTTTGCTGAAAGTCGGTGCGCCCCGAGCTGTCCTTGTTGAACTGGTGGCTGTTCAATTCGGCGCGAACCCGGCCAGGATGCGGTGTCAGCAGCAAGATGCGGTTGCCGACAATCAGCGCCTCCTCGATCGAATGCGTGACGAACAGCAGCGTGAAACTCGCCTCTTCCCACAAGCGCAGCAGCTCCTCCTGCATCTTGCGGCGCGTGAGGGCGTCGAGCGCGGCGAACGGTTCGTCCATTAGCAACACGCGGGGTTGCATCGCCAGTGCGCGAGCGATCGCCACGCGCTGTTTCATGCCGCCGGAAAGCGTGTGCGGGTAGGCATCGGCGAAAGCAGAGAGGCCGACCTTATCGAGGAAATACAGCGCTTGTTCGCGCGCTTCCGCGCGGCTCAGCTTCTTGCCTACGCGCAACGGAAACGCCACGTTTTGGAGCACGGTTTTCCACGGCGGCAACTGATCAAATTCCTGGAACACGACAATGCGATCCGTACCGGGACCTCGCACGGGTTTATCGTCGATCCGGATCGTTCCCGCGGTCGGTTCAATGAAGCCAGCGACCGCTTTAAGCAGCGTTGACTTGCCGCAACCGGATGGTCCGAGCAGCACGAAACGGTCGCCGCCATACACGTCGAAGCTGACCTCGTGCGTCGCGCGCACGATGCGCTCGCGGGTGCGGTACTCGAGGCTGACTTTATCGACGGTGAGAAGCCTGGCGCTCGTCGCGGGAGAATCACTGTGCCCGGGCGGCGGATAAAGAACGGTAGGATTGGCGGCCATGGCTGTGCGTATATGCATAAAACACGACCTTAGCGGCGCGTCGCGCGCGCGTGAACCAATCATTGCGCATATTCAAAACACGCCGACGCATAAGCGACGGTTTTGCCGTTCCAGTGCCGTAATCGTACGTTCAGGCGATGATCGAAAAAACGCCCGCTGGCGCTGCGGGCGTTGTTAAAACGGGGCCATGCGGCAGGCAGGTTCAGCTTCCGTTGCCGAGCGCCGGATCGGCGAAGAAATAGTCTTGCCATGACTTTGGCTCGTTCTTGATCGCGCCGACCCGGTACATGAACTGGGCGAGCCCAAGCGTATTTTGCGGCGTGATCTTGAACTGCGTGTCCGGGTTCTTGATGATCCCGATCAGCAGCTTGCGATCAATCCTGGCATTGTTCACGCGGATATAGGTATCCGCAGCCGCTTCCGGATTCGCCGAGACGAAACGCGCGGCATCCGCGAGCGCGGCGATGAATGCGCGATACGTCTTAGGATTGTTATCGCGGAATTTTTCGGTCGCGTAGAGCACGGTGGACGAGCCTGGGCCGCCGAGGACATCGTAGGAATTCAACACGATATGCGCTTTCGGATTGCCCGCCAGTTCCTGCTCCTGGAACGGTGGATTGCCAAAGTGCCCGGTGATCTCCGTCCCGCCGGCAATGATCGCCGCGGCGGCATCCGGGTGCGGAAGGGCTTGCGTCAGCTTGTCCAGGCGATCGTAGTCCTTGTCGCCCCAGCGCTTCGCGGCGGCAAACTGCAGCACGCGCGATTGCACGGACACCGATACCGCCGGTACCGCAATGCGGTCCTTTTCCGTGAAATCCGCGATGGTCTTCACGTTCGGATTATTCGATACGAGGTAGTACGGCAGGTTGCCCAGCGAGGCCACGCCCTTTACGTTCTGCTTGCCGTGCGTGCGATCCCAGATCGTCATCAGCGGCCCGATGCCGGCGCCTGCGATATCGATGGAACCGGACAACAGGGCGTCATTGACCGCCGCTCCTCCCGATAACTTCAGCCAGTCCACCTTGATATCGATGCCGGCTTTCTTGCCTTCCTGTTCGATCAGGTTCTGGTCACGCGCCACGTTCAGCAGCAGATACACCACGCCAAACTGTTCCGCGATTCTGATGGTGCCCTCGGCGTGCGCGGGCGTGGCTGCGGCAAGCGACGAGATGGCAACGGATAAGGAAACAAACGCCGCAGTGAGCGAGCGCAGCGACGAACGGGAACCTCCTGGTCCCCGCCGGGAGAGGGACGCAAGCGAGAACGGAAGCGGCATCGAAAGTCCGAAGAAGTGTTTTTAGAATTGAATGTGAAACAGGGCCTAAGGACGCTCAGAACGGCGTATCGCCCTCGATTGTCGTTCGATACATCTTCCGGCGCAGATGGTCAGGCGTGCCCGCTGCGAGATGCATGAGGGAACGGTTGTCCCAGAACACGAGGTCGTGCTCGCGCCATACGTGCCGGTAGATATGCTCGTCGCGCACGCTGTGTTCAAAGAGGGCTTGCAGCAGGTCGCGGCTCTCGTCTTCGGGCAGGCCGATCACGCGCGTGGTGAAATGCTCGCTCACGAACAGCGCCTTGCGGCCGTTTTCCGGATGCGTGCGAATGATCGGATGAACGACCGGTTTTACCTCGGCGATTTGTTCGGCGGAGAGGTTGGGGCGCCACGGGCTGCGCTTTTGCAACTCGGCGTATTTCGCCAGATAGGTGTGCTCGGCAGAGCGCCCCTCAACGGCGTCGCGGAGCGCTTGCGGCAGCGTATCCCATGCCAGATGCATGTTGGCGAACAGCGTGTCGCCGCCTTCCGCAGGCAATTCCTGCGCGTGCAGCAAAGAACCGAGGCTCGGTGTTTCCTTGTACGACAGGTCCGAATGCCAGAAATGCCCGGCATCGCCGAGACCAATCGGCTTACCGTTTTCCATCACGTTGGAGACGATCAGGATCTCCGGGTGGCCGGACAACTGGAACTGATGCAGCACGTGGATTTGCAGCGGACCGAAACGGCGGCTGAAGCTGATTTGCTGGTCGGGCGTAATGCGCTGGTCGCGAAACACGACTACGTGATGATCGAGATGAGCGCGGTGAATGCGCTTGAAATCTTCGTCGGCAAGCGGCTGGCTCAGGTCGAGACCTGTTACTTCAGCACCCAACGGTGAGCTTTCAAACGGCGTGATCTCGATGGTCTGGTGTGGGGATAAGGTCGTCACGCTGGACTCGTTAATTCGGTTAGAAGCGTCAATTCGAGGCGGGAACGCTTGGGGCAACGCGTCGCTGAAGCACCGACAACATACGCCGCAAAAGTCCAAGGTCAGACCCCGAATCTAAAATCCTGTGCGAACAAGGTCAACGAACCAAATCCTATACGCTTATCTGTTTTAACGATAAACGGGCCGCTCCAGTGGAGGAGCGGCGATTCCGCCTCGCCAAACGATCAATGATTATGTGCCGGGTCACTGCAACGAGCGCACCCGGCGGCGCTGTCATTCCACGACGACCCGAGGATCAGGCTGCAGAAATTGAGGCGTTTGTAGGTGGGGTCCTTGAGTGCGAGGACATCGGCCTTCACGTTGCCGAACGTGGTCTCCGGCTTCTTGATCGTGCCGTGAGCGAACGCATCGATGATCCCCTCCTTGAAGTTCACCTCACGCGGATGCACGGAGATGACCTGTTTGCGCTGGGACTCGGTGAACTCGTCGTAAGCGAGTCCGAGCACGTCCATCTCCACGCCCGCCGTGACCAGCGCGACCACCGGCTTCTTGTGCTGCGGAATGCCCGGCGTGGTGTGCAATGCGATTGAATCCCAAACCTGTTCTATGTCGTGTTCGCCAATGCCGTAACCCTTGAGGAAGTCGCGCGCGGCGTTCGCACCGTCCACTTCGAAACGATCATTCGCGCTGCTGTACGCGTCGATCAAGCCCATGTCATGGAACATGGCCCCTATGTAAAGCAGTTCCGCGTCATAGGCCAACTGACGCCGTTCGCCGGTCAACGCGCCAAACAGGAACACGCGGCGCGAGTGGTTATACAGCAGGTCCGGCTCGGTGTCGCGAACGAGTTCGGTCGCCGCGCGCGCCATGGCGCTGTCGGGAATGCGGATGCCGGCGATGGTGGTAGTCATGTTCAATGTTCCTTGAGTGTTGGGCTTCTCCACGATGCCGCGTTCGATGCCGCGAACACCTTGCTAAAATGCGCTGTTCGGAGCGGGTCATCGGGAGAAACGAAAGAGGGTGGACGACGAATTCAGTGTGGCCGCGCGCCGCCACGGCCGCAATGCATTGGGTCCGTCGAAGTCTGCCAACCGCACGGCGTCTGCTGCCAAGCGCGTAAAACGCGTGAAAAAACAGCCCTTTCCGTGGGACTGGAGTAAAGCGCTATGGGACCTGAGTAAGCGCTAAAGCGCCAACTCTGGTCGACACGCTAACTCCGGTCGACCGCAATGAATTGCATGGGACGGGAGTAAGCGCTATGGGACCGGAGTAAGCGCTGAAGCGCTAACTCCGGTCGACACGCTAACTCCCGTCGACAAAGGAGCATGACCTCATGCGTAGCGTCGCTATCGCGATTTTTCCGCAAGTGCAGGCGCTAGATGTAGCGGGTCCACTCGATGTATTCGCCGAGGCGAACGGTTTTGTCGCTGCGGATGCGGGGTACGCGATCACGCTGGTCAGCGCGGACAATGCGCCGGTGCGCGCATCGAATGGCACCCGAATGCTGGCGGACACGACATGCGAGGAGCCGCGGCAGCGCTACGATATCGCCCTCGTGGCGGGTGGTCCCGGGCTGCCCTTCGATCCCCCCGATCCGCGCCTGAGCACGTGGCTGCGCGACGTTGCTTCTCGTTGCGAGCGCTACGGTTCGATCTGCACCGGCGCGTTCGCGCTGGGTCATGCCGGTCTGATCGATGGGCGTCATGTCACAACGCACTGGCAAAATGCGCCGCAACTCGCACGGCAATTTCCGCTGGCCCAGGTTGAGCTCGACCGTATTCATATTCGCGACGGCAACCTGGTGACATCGGCGGGTGTGACGGCGGGGATTGACGTTGCCCTCTCGCTTGTTGCCGAAGATCACGGCTCGCGTATCGCGCTCGCTGTCGCCAAGCGTCTGGTGGTATTTGCGCAGCGCCGCGGCGGCCAGTCGCAATTCAGCCCGTACCTGAGTGCGCCTGCCGACGAAACGTCGCCCGCAGCCAAGGTGCAGGCGTACGTGATGGAGCATATTGGCGAACGCATGACGGTGGAAAAGCTGGCGCAGATCGCGGGGATGAGCGAGCGCAATTTCGCGCGCGCGTTCGTCGAGGCGACCGGGGTGACGCCGCATGATTTCGTGGAGCGCGCGCGTATTGATGCAGCGCGCAACGCGCTGGAAAGCAGCACGACGCCGTTGAAAACGATCGCGTATGAGTGCGGTTTCGGCACGGCGGACCGCATGCGAATTGTGTTCCGGCAACGCTTAGGGGTGTCTCCGAATGATTATCGTCTGAGCTTTCAGAAACTCGGGGCGGACGCTTGAGAATGGCTCACCGGCTCATGCTGCCTAGCCGTCATGTGTTCCTGACACTTCGGCGCGGACGACTTGATGAAGCACACGAACGCACGTCACGCGCAGGGCGATGAGCGGGGTCTGGCGAGGTCAAACCCCGGCCGAGCGTTTCGCGTTCTCGCTTACCGTATGCTGGACCACTTCATGCTCATGCAAGACACGAGCATCCGCGAGTGAGCTGCTGTCTTTTCGACACTCTCTGGACATGTCAAACCGCAACACAATGACCGGGGCCGCCCCGCCTTCCTGTCAATCCGAGAGCGTTTTTCCTCATCTGGCCGACGCCATGGTTCCTTCTCGAATCGCTCGGAGCCGGTCCAATGAATCTGGAGATTTTAATGAAAGATGCTTATGAACGGCGTGCGCTATTGCTGCATCTGGGCGATGTGCTGGAGGCGCTGTCGTGCTTGTCGCGTAGCGACCGGCGCCACGCTACGCTCGGCGACGCGATTGCCCGTGAGGACTCGCTTGCCAGTTTCACATGGCTGGGATATCTCGATGCCGCCCTGACCCCGCAACAGGTGAACGAACGCGCGACCGCGGCATTTTTCCTCTGGCCAAAAACCCTGCTCGATGAAGACCTGAACCGGTCATTGCTGGCGTCGACGGTGCAGCATGATCTCTTTGCCGGCAACGCCCGGGGGTGGGGGCGTTACGTCAAGGAGCGCAGAACCGACGTGGCGTGGTTTGCGGAAGGTTTGCAAGCACCGTCAGACGAAGCCAGACCGGAATCGCGTTTTAGCCGCTGGCCGTGGCCGGCAGAGACCGGGGTATCCTGAGGCCTTAAAGTTTTTTGCTCATGCCGCCTGTTCGCGCGACAAGACCGCCTGCAAAAAACTGCGCGTGCGGGCTTCGCGCGGCGCCCCGAAAATCTGTGCCGGCGGTCCCGCCTCGATCACGCTGCCATGGTCCATCACCACAACCGTGTCAGCCACATCGCGCGCAAAATTCATCTCATGCGTAACGATCAGCATGGTCATGCCTTCGCTCGCGAGAGCCTGCATGACCTGCAGCACTTCACCGACCAGTTCGGGATCGAGCGCGGACGTGGGTTCATCGAAGAGCATCACTTGCGGGCGCATCGCCAGAGCCCGTGCAATCGCCACACGCTGCTTCTGCCCACCGGATAAAGTGCCCGGGTAAACATCTGCCTTATGACCGAGCCCGACCTTCGCCAGCAGGGCGCGCGCCTGGGCGTCGGCTTCCGCCGCGCTCATGCGGGCCAGCGAGCGCGGCGCGAGCGTGACGTTCTGCAGCACGGTCAGATGCGGAAACAGGTTGAACGATTGAAATACCATGCCGACATCCCGGCGGATTCGGTTCAGGCCGTTCTCATCGATCATCCGGCCGTTGTCCACCAGCGCATGGCCACAGATCCGGACCGTGCCTTCTTCGGCCGTTTCCAGCCCGTTCAGGCAGCGCAGGAAGGTGCTCTTGCCCGAGCCGCTCGGCCCGATCACCACAATCACCTGAGACGGCTGCACGTCCATATCGATACCGTTCAGCACGCGGTTGGGTCCGAACGACTTCGCCAGTTGCCTGACTGAAACAATGGGCTCATTCATACTCATATTCACGGCCGTGCTCATGGTCAGACTCTCCCGTCGGCACGCAGCGATTTTTCAGTCTTGCGCAATACCAGCGACGTCGCGCTCGTCAGGATCAGGTAGATGAACGCGATCACTATGTACACCTCCAGCGACCGGTACGACACGCTGATGATCTTCTCGCCTTCGTGCATCAGGTCGTTGATCGTCAGCAGGGAGACCAGCGCCGAGTTCTTGATCAACGCGATGAACTCGTTGCCGAGCGGCGGAATCATGCGTACGAACGCTTGCGGCAAGATCACCTTGCGCATGGCCATTCGATAAGGCATCCCAAGCGATCGCGCGGCCTCCATCTGGCCACGATCCACCGATTGAATCGACCCTCGCACGATCTCCGACACATACGCGCCGCTATAAACGCCGAGTCCGAGCACGCCGCACGCAAACGCGGGCAGCATGATGCCGAACTGCGGCAGGCCGAAGAACAGGATGAAAAGCTGCACGAGCAAGGGCGTGCCGCGTATGAACGTGAGATAGGCGGTGCAGATGCCATAGACCACGCGGCGCTGCGGCGCGAGCCTGCCGATCCCTACCAGCAGGCCGAGCACGCAGCCAAGTACGAGTGAGCAGGCCGTGACTTCGACAGTCGTCGCAGCGCCGGTCGCGAGTGCTTCCCAGCCTGCCCATACGGGTGAAAAATCGAGCGTCATCGGTTACTCCGGTAAGGACCGCCGCGTTACTGCTTGCCGAACCACTTCGTGGTGAGCGCGTCGTAGGTGCCGTTGGCGCGCAATGTCAGCAGCGCCTTGTTCATCTGCGCCGTCAGCGCGGTTTCGTCCTTGCGCAGCGCGAAGCCGTACAGCTCGGTGGTGAGTCCCTTGTCGAGTACACGCACGTTGGGTTGTACCTTCGCGTATTCCACGGCAGCGGGACGCCCGGTGACCGCGGCATCGGCGCGGCCGATGTTCACCAGATCGAACATCTCCTGGTTCTTTTCAACCTCCACCCGCTGTACCTTCGGATAGTTGTCTTTCAGGAAGGCGACCGACTTCGTGCCGACCTGCACGGTCACTTTCTTGCCGTCGAGGTCGGCGGGCGTCTTGATCGACGTGTCGTTCTTGCGCACCAGCACGACGAGGCCGCCCTTGTAGTACGGATCGGTGAAATCGACGACATTGCGGCGCTCGTCCGTCATGTAGATGCCCGACGCGGCGACGTCGAAGCGATTCGCGATCAACCCTGGAATCAGCCCTTTGAAGTCGATGTCCACCCATTGCACTTTCTTGCCCATGGTCTTGGCCATGGCTTCGATCAACTCGATATCGAAGCCCGTGCGCTTGCCGTCCTTGACGAATTCGAGCGGGGGAAAGGTCGCGTCGGTCGCCACGCGGATGGTGTCATCGGCGGCGCGGGCGGCGGGCGCGGCGGCCACACCAACTACAACAGCGAGCGCGAAGGCGGAAAGTGCCTGGATCAGTTTCATGCTGGTTTCCTTGGATAGCGTGGACCACGCAAAGTTGAAAATAAGGGGCTCAAAGCTTGTAGCCGATGCGATCTGCGGCAGCGCGCGTGAGTTGCGCCAGTTCGGCTTCACGTCCCGCAATGCGAGCAACGGGCGCCATCAAGGTGATGGTTCCTTCCAGTCGTCCCGCATCCGATATAAGCGGGGCGCTCACGCCCCATACGCCTATATCGACTTCACTCTCGCTCGTCGCAAATCGCCGGCGGCGAATCTCCTCCAGTTGCACCCGTAGCGCGGCGGCGCTTTCCGCGTCGTCGGGCGCGCTGCCGGCGATCAGGACATCGGCCTTGGCTTCGGGCAGGAACGCGAGCAGTGCTTTCGCCGAGGCGCCGCGTGTCAGCGGATGCGCGCGGCCACGGGCGAACGAGCAGCGCAGCGGCTGGTCGCTTTCAATCATTGAGAGACATACGACGGCGTCGTTGATCGGGACGAGCAAGCCGACACTCTCGCCGGTCCTTTGCACGAGCGCCTGGATCTCATCGCGGCTTTGGGTGACGAGCTGCGCGTTCTGGTCGAACCCCCACGCGAGTTGTACGCTGGACGGACCCGGTTCGAACAGGCCGGAGTTCGCATGCTCCTGCAAGAGTCCCCACTGCTTGAGCGAGCCCAGCAGCCGGTACACAGTGGACAAAGGCGCGCCAATATCCGCGGCGATCTGCTTGGCGCCGATCGGCCGCCCCGCACGTGCGACGCTGGTCAGCGCGTGCAGGACGCGATCGATGACGGAGGAGGATTCGGCCGGATGCTTCATGACGGAAGTTTCACTCGCCAATTCTCAAAAAAAGAAATCAATTCTTATCAGATGAGAAAATGACCCGACGAGGCCAGTTTCCCCTTCGGCGCTGCACGATGATCGGCAAAAAAGTCCGGCTTGCAGGAGAATCCGGGCGTTGTCCAAAGGAATTGCCTGGCTGCAAAGCCGGCTGAAAGCCCCCGCGCTGCACCCCAAGGACCGAGACATGGACTATCTGACAAGCCTCAAAGTGTTCCGCGCGGTCGTGGAGGCGAAGAGTTTCACGCGCGCCGCCGATCTGCTTGGCGTGTCGCCGCCGGTCGTGTCGCGCGCCATCGCCACGCTCGAGCAACGGCTGGGCAACCGGCTCTTTCACCGCACCACACGCCACATCTCTTTGACCGAGACCGCCGAGCAATTCTTCGCGGGCTGTTCACGCGTGCTGGATGAACTCGACGCGCTGGAGGCGCAGGCGTCGGATCGCACCAGTGATCCGACCGGCATGCTGCGACTGGTCGCTCACACGACGGCGACAGTCAACCGGCTGGTCCCGCTGATCGCCACTTTCCGCCGTCGATACCCGCTGATCGGACTCGACGTCACGCTGACCGAGCGTCCCGTGGACCTGGTGGCGGACGGTTATGACCTTGGTGTCGTGCTGCCCTTCATGCTGACCAGCGACACGACCGTCACGCGCCTGCTCGAGCGCATTCCGCTCGTCATTGTGGTGACGCCTGGATATCTGGAAGGCAAGCAGCGGCCGATGCATCCGTCCGCGCTCGCCGGGCTTGAGTTCGTCGCCATGCATGCGTCGATCCGCAAGCCCATGCTGACGTTCCGGCTGGATGGCGGCGAGCAGATCACGGTGCCGCTGAAGGCGGACGTGACGTCGAACAACGCGGTGCTCAACCGCGAACTGGTGCTGGAGGGCTTCGGCCTGGGTGTATTGCCTTCTGCGCTGGTTCGCGACGAACTGGCGTCCGGCAAGCTGGTGTCGTTGCTGGACGACTTCGAGATCGTCGATGGCGCGATCGAGATTCGTCTGGCTTACAGCAGTCGCACATTGCTGCCGGCCAAGGTGCGGGCGTTCATTGAACACGCGGTGGAATTCTTCGAAGCCTGAGCGAAGCGGCCAGGCTTTCATTTTAATTTCACATCAATTTCCTTTCGATTGTTGACGGATTCGTCATCAATTTGATGTGCGCGATAACGATTGACTACGTGCATATGCACACTTAATCTGTGCACATGCACACACGACCTCCCAGACACGACGACTGTTTTGCAGTTCGCCAGGCTGCGCGGCACATCTCGCAGTTGTACGAGCGGCATTTGTCGGCGGTGCAGATCACGCCGACGCAATTCAGCATCGTCTCCGCGCTTGCACGCACGCCGGACATGACGATGGCGGAACTCGCGCAGGCCATGGTGATGGAGCGCACGACGCTGGTCCGGGTGCTGCAGCCGTTGCTGCGCAGCGGGCTTGTCCTGGCGGAGCTGGGCGGACCTTGCCAGCGGCGTTTGCAGTTGACGCTGACCGAAGGCGGACGGACGAAGCTCGCCGACGCGCTGCAGCACTGGCAGGCAGCACAAGAAGAATTCGAGGCAAAGTTCGGGCGCCGGCAGGCGGCACGTCTGCGGCGCGAACTGTTCCGCCTGACCAGCGAGTGAGCCACGCGAGCCATTCGTCACCCCCGCATGAAGAGTTCGACGCAACCAACAGGACCTACCGATGACCACTCCTTCCACGCCGATTATCTCCACCGCCGCGCCCACGGCTGAGCGCGGAGCGCGGCGGCCTTTTCGACTCGGCTGGATGCCGCTCGCGATCATCGTTGTGGTGATCGTGATCGCTGCCGCGGCGACGTACTGGTTCACCGTGTTGCGCTTCGTTCAAAGTACGGACGACGCGTACGTTGGTGGCAACGTGACGGTGATGGCGCCGAAGGTGAACGGCTTCGTTACCGAACTGCTCGTCACCGATAACCAGCGCGTGAAAGCGAACCAGGTGCTGATCCGGCTCGACTCACGGGACTACGACGCGAGGCTTGCACAGGCCAATGCAGACGTGCAGGGCGCGCGTGCTGCAGTCGCGGAACTCGAAGCGAAGCAGCAACTACAGGCCGCCGTGATCAACCAGAGCCAGGCAGAGGTGCGGGCATCGGCGGCGGAAGTTACGCGCAGTGCGTCCGACCAGGTGCGTTACCGGCAACTCGTCAAGGACGAGGCGGTATCGGACCAGGTGGTCGAACGCGCCGACGCGGATTACCTGAAGGCCCGCGCCACGCTCGATAACAGCAACGCAGCGGCGCTTGCCTCGCAACGCCAGCTCGCCGTGCTTGCCGCACAGATAGACGACGCCCGCGCGCGTGTCGCAACCGCTGAAGCGTTGCGGCGCGTAGCGGAACTGAACGTGGAGTACACGACCATCCGCGCGCCTGTCGACGGTTATGTCGGCAACCGGACGGCGCGCGTGGGCATGCTCGCGAACACGGGGGCGTCGCTGCTGACGATCGTGCCCGCCGACGGCTTGTGGATCGATGCGAACTTCAAGGAGGACCAGCTCAAGAAGATGCATGTGGGCGACCGCGTGGACGTTGAACTCGACGCCTCCAGCGGGACCTTTCAAGGTCATGTAGAAAGCCTGGCGCCAGCGACGGGTGCGACGTTCAGCGTACTGCCGCCCGAGAACGCGACCGGCAACTTCACGAAGATCGTGCAGCGCGTCCCGGTGCGGATTCGCCTCGACGTACCGAAGGACATGCAGAACGTGTTGCGCGCCGGTCTTTCGGCGACGGTCAAGGTTCACCTCGACAGCGCGAGCCGTTCATGAGCCCCGCCGTTCCGTTGAACCCCGCCAACCAGCCCACGAGACAGCGCATTTTCGCGTTCGCACTGATGTGCCTGGGCTTCTTCATGGCGACGCTGGACATCCAGATCGTGGCGTCGTCGCTGAAGGAAATCGGCGGCGGTTTGTCGGCGAGCCAGGACGAACTTTCGTGGGTTCAGACCTCGTACCTGATCGCGGAAATCCTGGTGATCCCGATGTCCGGCTGGCTCTCCAAAGTGTTTTCCACGCGCTGGCTGTTCGTGGCTTCCGCGGTCGGTTTCACCGTCACGAGCATGCTGTGCGGCCTCGCATGGGACATCAATTCGATGATCATTTTCCGCGGCCTGCAAGGTGCGCTCGGAGCCGCGATGATCCCGACGGTTTTCACTACGGCATTCGTGCTGTTCCCCGGCAAGCAGCGGCTGATTGCATCGACGACGATCGGCGCGCTCGCTTCTCTCGCCCCGGCGATTGGCCCCGTGATCGGCGGATGGATCACGTCGCAATGGTCGTGGCACTGGCTGTTCTATCTGAACCTCGTGCCGGGACTGATCGTCGCGATCATGGTGCCGAAGTTCGTGCACATCGACGAACCTGATTTGTCGTTATTGAAGAAAGGCGACTACCTGGGCATCGCATTGATGTCGGGTTTTCTCGGCTGCCTTGAATACGTGCTCGAAGAAGGCCCACGCAAGAACTGGTTCGGCGACGATGTGATCATCACCTGCACGTGGATCTCCGCTATCTGTGGCTTCCTGTTTCTTGTGCACGCATTCACTGCGAAAGATCCCGTTGTCGATCTGCGCGCGCTCGCGGTCAGGAACTTTGCAATTGGCTGTTTGCTGTCGTTCGTGACGGGCATCGGCATCTTCGTCGCGGTGTTTCTCACGCCGCTGTTCCTCAGCCGCGTGCGTGAACTGGATTCGCTGCAGATCGGGATTGCGTTGCTGTCGGTAGGTGTTTTTCAGTTGCTTGCGCTCGGCGCCTATGCGTTCGCTTCCCGTCTGATCGACATGCGCTGGTGTCTGCTCTTCGGCCTCGTGTGTTTTGGTCTTGGCTGCTACTTCTACGTGCCGCTTACGAACGACTGGGGCTGGCAGCAACTGCTATTGCCGCAGGCGCTGCGCGGTATTGGCCAGCAGTTCGCGGTGCCGCCTATCGTGACAATGGCGCTGGGCTCGCTGCCGCAATCGCGCCTGAAGTCGGCGAGCGGACTGTTCAACCTGATGCGTAATCTCGGCGGCGCGATTGGCATTGCGGTCAGCGCGACCATGCTCAACGACCGGCTGAATTTTCACTATCTGCGCATCAGCGAGCGCGTCACGACGGGAAGTCCGGAGACGGAAGCGTTCTTGTCGAGGCAATTCACGCACTGGGGATCGGTGGCCGGAGATGCGCTGAACGCGACCAACGCGGGCCTTGCCAACCTGCATGCACTGGTGTTCCGCGAAGCGCTGGTGATGACCTTCTCCGACACCTTCTACGTACTCGCGATGTGCTTCGCGGTCGGCATAGTCAGCGTGATTTTCGTGCGGCCCATTGGCGCCGCGCCGCCTTCTCCTGACGCTCATTGAGGTCGACCATGTATAAGATTTTATTGGCGCTGGCAGCAAGCATGACGCTCGCGGCGTGCGCCGTGCAACCCGCGAGCCATGCGGATTTACCGTCGACCGTACAGTCGATAGCGCCCGCTAACTGGAGCGCCGACGCGCCGCAAGACAACCTGGATGCCACCGCGTGGTGGCAGCAATTCGGCGACCCGGTGTTGCATGAACTGGTGAGCTCGGTGCTGAGCCAGAACCTGGATGTTCAAGCAGCACTGGAGCGGGTGAAGCAGGCGCAGGCCGTGACCACGCAGCGTCGTGCTGCGCTTCTTCCGGAGCTTGACGCGACCGGCACCGCTGCTGATGCACGCCAGAACGCGCCGCCGCCGCTGGGCTATGTTCGTCAGGCGGGCTTCGGTGTAACACTCGGCTGGACGCCCGACGTATTCGGCGGCGAGCGCCTTGAGTTGCTGGCGGCACAAGCGCAATTGACCGGCCGTCAACATGATGTCGATGCGCTTCGTCTCGCGCTAGCGGCAAATACGGCATCGGCGTATGTGGATCTGCGCTGGGCGCAAAGCGAGCAAAAGATCCTGCAGGACAATATCGCGATCCGGGAACGTGCGCTGCGCCTGACGCAAGAACGCATGCAATACGGGCTCTCGCCGCGCCTTGACGTCACGCGCGCGCAGAACCAGTTGAGCGAGTTGCAGGCGCGTCTGCCGCGTGCCGACGCCACCATTCAGCATCAGCTAAGTTTAATCGCGGTGTACTCGGGTCGCACGCCGGAATCCGTGGATGCGTTAGTGCTCGCGACGCCGGGGACCATTCCGACACCGTCGAACGCGGTGCCCCAGATGCTGCCCTCGGAAGCGCTGCTGCGTCGTCCCGATGTCCGCAGTGCCTACGCCGAGCTCACGCAACGCGCGGCGGAAGTGGGCGTTGCGCAAGCGGACCGCTATCCGAAGTTCTCGCTGCAACTGACCGACGGTTTGCTGGCGTCGTCGTATCTTGGCTTGCCCACGCTCACCGACAACCTCTTCAGCGCAGCGCTCAATGCGACCAGTCCTATCTTCAATGCGGGACGCATCACGGCTGGCATCGAGCAGAGCCAAAGCCGCATGCGTGAGTCCGATCTGCGTCTCCGGCAGACCATGCTGCAAGCGTTGAAAGACGTGGAGGACACGCGAACCGATCTTGTCGGCACGTCGGAACAGGCCGACCGCCTGAAGGAAGCATTGCAATCCTCCGACCAGTCGCTGCGCCTGTCCACTCAACTTTATAAGGGCGGTGCGAGCGGTTTCCTCGATGTACTCGCGGCACAGGAAGCGTATCTGCAGGACTCGGATGCGCTGAACCAGGCGAGGCGTGAACACGCGCTGGCAGCGGTCGCGTTGTACCGTTCGCTCGGCGGCGGCTGGAGCGAAGCCAGGCAAGAGTGACGAAGCAGGAGTAATGCGTAGTGCATGCCTCGGGTAACATCGGACATCTTTTGTGTTCATTTGCTTAACCACCCGCATGGCACTCAAAAACCTGTTGAGACGGCTTGACCTGACCACGCTGCAGCTTTTCCTCGCGGTCTACGAGGAGGGCACGCTGACTCGCGCGGCCGAGCGCGAGGCGATTGCGATATCGGCCGCGAGCAAGCGGCTGCTCGAACTCGAACAGGCCGTGGGCGCGACGCTGTTTGTCCGCCGGGCACGGGGCATGGAGCTCACGCCCGCTGGCGAAACCCTGCTGCATCACGCGCGCCGCGTGTTGCGCGATGTCGAGAACATCGGGATCGAGTTGGCCGAACACGCGACCGGCGTGCGCGGTTATGTCCGCATGATGGCGAACCTTTCGGCTATCGTTGAATTCCTTCCTGAAGACCTGCGGGCGTTCTTCTCGATGAACGAGCGCATCAAGCTCGACCTGGAAGAGCGCCCGAGCAGCGGCGTGGTGCAAGGCATAGCGGACAGCCTCGCCGACGTCGGCATCTGCTCAGGCGAAGCCGATACGCGCGGCCTCGATGTCTCGCACTACCGGCACGACTTGCTGGTCGTGGTGATGCGCCAGGATCATGCGCTCGCGGTCCGCGAGCAGGTCACGTTCGTCGAAACGCTGGATAGCGATTACGTCGGGCTGCATGCGGCCAGCTCCATCAACCTGCGCACGCAAACGGCCGCGCGTCAGGCGGGTAAACCATTGAGGCTGCGCATCCAGGTGCCGGGTTTCGATGGCGTCTGCCGCATGGTGCAGGCTGGTCTGGGCATCAGCGTGCTGCCGCTGAAGGTCTTCAACACTGTTGGCCGTCCGCTCGGACTCACAGCCGTCATGCTCGACGAAACCTGGAGGCAGCGCGATCTGATAGTCGTAGTACGCGATGTTGCCGGACTCCCGCCAGTGAGCCGGATGCTGTTCGATCATCTGCTTGCCGTGGAGCACACAGAGCACGAAGGGCAGAAGGGCGGCTGAGCGTTCGCCGTTCGCGAACGGTCATTGGCGAAATGCGGTTGGACGGGGCGCGTTGCCGGCTCCTAAGCTGTCTTCCAGATTAGGTTTTTCAGGAGACATGCATCATGGCTGGACCGCTCGCAGGCATTCGCGTCATCGAAATCGGCAATCTGATTGCGGCGCCGTTCGCCGCCCGCATGCTCGGGGAGTTCGGCGCCGACGTCATCAAGATTGAAGCGCCGGATAATGGCGACCCGCTTCGCAAATGGCGAAAGCTGCACGAGGGCACGTCGCTCTGGTGGTATCTGCAGTCGCGCAACAAGAAGTCCGTGTGCGTGAACCTGAAGTCACCGGACGGCGTCGATGTGGTCAAGCGTCTCGCCGCGGACGCCGACGTCGTCATTGAAAACCTCCGTCCCGGTGCGCTCGAAAAACTCGGCCTTGGCTGGGACGTGCTGCACGCAATCAATCCCAAACTCACGATGGTCCGCATCTCCGGATATGGGCAGTCGGGACCGTATCGCGATCGTCCGGGCTTCGGCGCGATCGGCGAGGCCATGGGCGGCATTCGCTATACAACCGGCGAAGTCGATGGCGCACCGGCACGCGTGGGCGTGTCTCTTGGCGACTCGCTGGCTTCGCTGCACGGGGTGATCGGCGCGTTGATGTCGATCCTGCGCGTGAAGACCGGGCAGGGCCTGGGCCAAGTCGTGGATGTGTCGCTCGTGGAAAGCGTCTTCAACCTGATGGAAAGCCTGATCCCCGAATACGACTTGCTCGGGCACGTGCGCGAGCGCAGCGGCGGTGCGTTGCCGGGCATCGCGCCGTCGAATACGTATCGCACGGAAGACGGCGCTTTTGTGGTGATCGCGGGCAACAGCGATCCCATCTTCAAGCGCCTGATGCACGTAATAGGCCGCACCGATCTCGCCGATGACCCCGCACTTGCCCGCAACGACGGCCGCGCCGCACAGAGCGCACGGCTGGACGAAGCCATCACCGCATGGACCACGCATCATCCGATTGACGACGTGCTTGCCGCGCTCGAAGCGGCGCAAGTGCCATCCGGCAGGATCTATTCCGTGGCCGACATTGTTGCGGACCCGCATTATCAGGCGCGTGACATGTTGCTTGATGCCGCGTTGCCCGGCGGGGTGTCGGTGAAGATGCCGGGCATTGTGCCCAAGCTCTCCGACACCCCCGGCGAAGTTCGATGGCAAGGGCCGGCGCTTGGAGAACATACGGACTCCGTACTGTCCGATCTCGGATTCAATCCAATCGATGTCGCAC
Organism: Caballeronia sp. dw_19; assembly: GCF_018449515.1. Lineage (GTDB taxonomy): Bacteria > Pseudomonadota > Gammaproteobacteria > Burkholderiales > Burkholderiaceae > Caballeronia. Next base: position 417,071 of record NZ_JAAVUQ010000002.1, read on the forward strand.
GGCTACGCAGCGAGGGCGCTGTGCAATAGGTGCCGCTGCTTCCTACCCGAAAAACCTTTCCCCCAACATCACCAGAACACATATGACCGGACGGCCTTCGAGCCAGTCCGGCAAGGAGACGATCATGAGCGATCTTGGCGCCACTGCGGCCGTACCGCTGGCACACAGCGAAAACGACTTCAAAGCGGTTATCAGCAAGGTTGCCTGGCGGCTGATGCCGTTAATCATGATCTGCTATTTGTTCGCGTTTTTCGATCGCATCAACATCAGCTTTGCGAAGTTTCAACTGCAAAGCGATCTCGGTTTCTCAGACACCGCCTACGGTCTCGGCGCCAGCCTTTTCGTGATCGGCTACGTATTGTTCGAAGTGCCCAGCAACCTGGTGCTTTACAAGGTCGGCGCCCGCCGCTGGATCGCGCGCATCATGATTTCGTGGGGCATCGCCACTAGCGCCATGGTGCTGGTCGGCAACGAATGGCAGTTCTATGCGCTACGCTTCATCATCGGCGCAATGGAAGCGGGCTTCGCCCCAGGCGTTCTGTACTACCTCACGTTATGGTTTCCCGCGAGCCATCGCGGTCGCATCACGTCCATGCTGTTTCTTGCCTCGGCGTTCTCCGGGCTGGTTGGCGCGCCGTTGTCGGGTCTGGTCCTCGGGCACATGGACGGCGTGCTCGGCATCCGCGGATGGCACTGGCTGTTTCTACTTGGCGGTTTGCCGTGTATCGTCCTCGGCCTGCTGGTACTCAAGTTGCTGAAGGACCGCATCGAGGACGCAGGCTGGCTTAGCGCCTCGGAAAAGTCACTGCTGGCAAGCCGCATCCAGCGGCACGCTCCTCACTCGGGCGGCGGCAGTTCATTGATCGACGCAATCAGGACACGCGGCTTCCTGGCACTCGGACTGATCTATTTTTTGATTCAGGTGGCGTCGTATGGGCTCAATTTCTGGGCGCCGCAACTTATTCGAAGCGCTGGTACGCACAACCCGACCACCATCGGCTTGCTGACCGCCGTGCCCTATATTTGCGGTGCGATCTCCATGGTCGTGGTGGGCCGTCTCTCCGACGCCTCGGGCGAACGCCGTCAATTCGTCTGCGGACTGTTGGTGATGGCGGCGATCGGTTTTTTTGCCGCCGGTATCTTCGATAAACAAACGGGCCTCCTGATCGTTGCGCTCGGCGTGATGGGGGCTGGCGTGGTGGCCTCGATCCCGGCGTTCTGGGCGCTGCCGCCGAAGCTCCTGACGGGGGCGGGCGCAGCCGGCGGCATAGCGTTGATCAACACGATCGGGCAACTCGGCGGCATTGTGAGTCCGGTGATGGTCGGACGGGTTCGCGACCTGACCGGCAGCACGACGCCCGCGTTGTACGCGATCGGCGCGATGAGCCTCATCGGTGCGTTGCTCCTGCTGTTCGGTTTGCCGGCGATATTGCGGCAGAAGGATTCAACGGAGGGCCGCGTTTCGCGGAGATAAACTGGCCCGGCGGTTTATTCTCAGGGGCCATTTGACGCTTTATAAGACCAACGAAACTTTCGTTGTAGCGTCGGGGGAAATCCGGTCGCAACCGGATACGTTGTTAAATATGGACAAGGGTTTGTCGCAATGGGCCAATATAAATAAATCAAGGTGCCCGCGACAAATACTCCCGGTCGCTTTATTCAGTGGATTAGCGCGCTGGGAAATTGCATCTGTTTTTGTCCGGGAGCCTTGTTTTCACTCGGCGTTTGACGCACTAAAACGACTTTAATCGGTATCCAGATTCGGATTCGGCCAAAAATACCGTCTCATACGAAATTTGTGCAATCACAGGGAAATGCGACCGGCGTACTTCAACTAATGCTTTAAAAATTGTCGTGGCACCTGCGCTGGTCAAGCGACTCCGCCATCCTTGCAATGCCGGGCAAACTTCGATTTGCCTTGCCTCACGCAACGATTTAGCGCATTCTTAATCGTTCCGATGCCGATGACCGTCAGTTTGCATATCGGTCTTCAGCAGATTTCCACGACGGTCAGCGCAGTGTGTCCAGCGAGTGCGTTATGACCATCCATACCATCGAATATCGCGGCTATGCATTGCGTGCTTATTCGCAGCAGATTTTCCCGCCGCATGGCGATCCATTTGCAAAAGGTCCCAAGCGTTTTTCCGCGATTGTTCAGATAGACACCGTACCGTCCGACAGCGCCACGTCCAAGCGCTATTCACCAGCCATCAAGGGTGTCGAGCCGGCCAGCGCCGACGACGCTATTGATCTGGCCATGCAATATGGTCGAGACATCATCGACGGCAAGGTTCAGGCCGGTGCACTGTATAACGCGCGAAGCGGGCGCTTTTCCCGCTCGGTGCGGCGGTTCCAGCCATCTGCGCCGGTGCCACCGTCCGCACCTTCGCAGCCAGGCGGCGCAGACAACGCCACATGAGCGGCAACGCTCGCAGTAGCCACGCGTGACAAGACCTCGGGGCGTCGCGCAATAACTTAAGAACATCATGAACGACACTGTAAGAAGCTATCGCGGCCTCGAAATTTATCCCCTGATCTACCCGCACAAGCCGCGCGGTGCGGACGGTTCCCGCCATTACGACTCGGGTTTTGACGCCGCCGTGAAGATTTCGCGGCGCGGCGTGGATGACAGCACGACCACCAGCCGCGTGTATCGCGTGCCGGGCACCGGTCCGTTTAGCGGCTCGGGCGAAGCGCGCCTGGCGTCCACGCGTTATGCAGAAAGCCTGATCGACGGCAACGTCGCGGGCGAATCGATCGCCGATCTATGAGTTATTCGCTCGATCATCCGCCCGTGGCCTCTTCGCTCGATAACCGGACGGCCGACAAGCCGGCCGGGTGGGCCAATTACAACGTGGCGGCCTCCTCAAGGCGCGCAACGGGCGGCACCATGCCCACGCTACGTATCACGCGGCTGAGCGACAAGCGCGTGATCTATCCGTTTGTCGGTTGCGCGGACATGCCGCTTTTCCCCGACGCACAAAGCGCGCGCGATTACGCGGAGCAATATGGCGCAAGCCTTGTGGACGGTGACATCGCGGTGCCTGAGTGACAGTTGTGGTCGACCAGACAGTACTTGCCGGGCGCGTGGAGCGGCGGCAGTCCACCGCAAATCGGCGAGGGTCGTTTCATTGTGTGACTAGGCGCGGTCCGAAATAGCTTGACACCTTACCCCGCGACACGTAACCTGAAGGTCGAAGTATTCAAGAAGCTCGATTGCTGTTCATCATTCTGCCTCGTTATCTCCGCGGTATTTGTTGTCCTCTCACTTCCTTGAAGCTTCTCTCGCCTCAATACGGGGTTGCATCATTTTTATATTTTCAAGGAATTCTCATGGATACCGGTATCGTCAAGTGGTTCAACGACAGCAAGGGCTTCGGCTTTATCACGCCTGACGCAGGCGGCGACGACCTCTTCGCCCACTTTTCGGAAATTCGTAGCGACGGCTTCAAGACGCTCGCCGAAAACCAAAAGGTTAGCTTCGAAACCAAGCAAGGCCCGAAGGGTCTGCAAGCTTCGAACATTACCCCGCTGTAATTGGTGGTGTAATTGATTTATCGCGTAAGTTGGCTCACGCCAATTTACGCGAGCAGTAAATGTTTTCGCGGAGCTTCGGTTCCCGGTTGCGGCAGTCGATTTTGTTGAACGGCGCCGCTACCACCAGCATTGCACCTGTCTGCCTCTGCTTGCATCTGTTTGCACTTCCACTTTAGTCCGCTTTAGTCCCTCTGCAATCTCCTGCAACTTCGCTGCCACACGTTGCGATCTAAAACGAACGCTAATTGTTCGTTGGCGCGCTTGTGATTTCGGCTGCTTTCTGCTGTTTTTCTGCTGTCTCCTCTGCGAATTTTTAAGGCCTCGTGCCTGTTATCAACGCGTCCTGACAATCAATGTTTGTCGGACCCGCGTTTGTTCGTGTGTATCACTTATGCATAACTCTAATATTTATTTGTACAACGGCTATAAAGTCGTTCCTTCCGCGCATCGTCTGCCTGATGGATCATTCGCGTCGAACCTTTTGCTCGAGCGCCATAGCGGCAGCGAGAAGGGCAACCGCTACCAGTTCCACGTTCTCGATTACTTCAAGAACGAAGCGCAAGCGCTCGGTCATTCGCGCCAGTGGGCGCGGCAATGGGTCGACACCCGCGGCTGATCGTTAGCGGTGGGTTAGCGGTAGGTCCCTTGTGGGTCCGCGGTGAATCATTACTCGATTCATCGAAACGGCTTGCGGTTAAAAGCATGCCCCAGACATCTGTTTTCCCAAGTTCGATCTAGCCGGCTTGCTCTCATAGTTTCCCGGCACGCGCGACAAGCGCATGTGTCCCGTCGGCGCACCATCTGGTGCGCCGTTTTCGTCTCAAGTCCATCGAAAGCGTTTTGCTCTATCGGGACGCCGTTGCGCTTGTCCTGCATCGGCTTAAAAACGAACTCCACAATACCCGTAAAAACTTTGCATATTTACCTTAAGCAACCCTCCGGTACGGTCGTTAAACCCTTTGCCTATGTCGACAAATGTGTGACGGAACATCAGGAAAAGCTTGGCGCGTTTGAGGGTGAGAGCCTCGCCGTCAATGAACACTTTGCGACAGGCACGGCGCGCGGACACGGGATCGACCTGTCCGCGTTGCACTCATACCGCTGCCGGCGCTTGGGGGGCCAAGAACGGCGGCGGCTATTCAGCGCTCAAGAGCCCGTTCGGGCAGGAGTCACCACGTGAATCTCAAAGACATGACCATCAAAAGCAAGCTTATTGCTGGATTTGGTGTGCTCTCAGCCATTGTGCTCGGTGTGTCAGCGATGTCGCTACACGCGCTGAGCAGTTCGACCGATGAGTTTTCGAACTACGTCCATGGTCCTGGCGCGCGGGCCGACGTGGCAACGCAGGTTCGCACTGCAGTCGACCGACGTGCCATTGCAGCGCGCAATCTTGTCCTGGTGACGAAACCGTCGGACCTGGAAACCGAGAAGGCCGACGTCGCGCGAGCGTCGGAAGACGTGCATGCGAAGCTGAAACTGTTGAAAACCATGGTCACGAGCGGACCCGACAGCAGCGATACCGCACGCAGTCTGGTGGGCGAAATCGATCGCGTGGAGACGCTGTACGGGCCGGTTGCGAACGACATCGTGGCCCTCGCGCTTGCGGGCAAGCACGACGAGGCGATTGTCAAGATGGATGACGAATGCCGGCCTCTGCTGGCTGCGCTCGTGAAGGCGACGGATGCCTACGCTGATTTCACGCGCAGCCGCCAGGACCAGTTGGTGCGCGACTCGGAAGATGAGTATCAGATGCAGCGCAACCTGCTGATCGCCATTTGCGTGGCCGCGATCGCCACGGCATTGGCGGCGGGCGCCTTCATCACGCGCTCGATCACGCTGCCGATCCGGCGTGCCGTCGATGTGGCCAGCACGGTGGCACGCGGTGATCTTCGCAGCCGCATCGTGGTTACTCAGAACGATGAAACGGGCCAGTTGCTCGGCGCGCTCGCTGACATGAACGCGCGGCTGATCGAAACGGTGAGCCGCGTGCGTGAAAGCAGCGGCAGCATCGCGAGTGCGTCGTCGGAGATTGCAACGGGGAACACCGACCTCAGCCAGCGCACGGAGGAACAGGCGGCGTCGCTGGAGCAAACGGCGGCGAGCATGGAAGAGCTGACGTCGACGGTCAAGCAGAACACCGAAAACGCGCAGCAGGCCAGCGCGCTGGCGACAAGCGCTTCGGATGTCGCCCAGCGTGGCAACAAGGTGGTCGGGCAGGTGGTCGACACCATGCACGGCATCAGCGAAAGCTCGGCGAAGATTGCGGAGATCACGGGGATTATCGAAGGGATTGCTTTCCAGACCAATATCCTGGCGTTGAACGCAGCGGTTGAAGCGGCGCGGGCCGGGGAGCAGGGCCGCGGTTTCGCGGTGGTCGCGAGCGAAGTGCGCAGTCTCGCGCAACGGTCGTCGAATGCGGCCAAGGAGATCAAGGATCTGATTGCGAACTCGGTGACGCAGGTCCAGAACGGTTCGGCGCTTGCCAGTCAGGCCGGCGAGACGATGTCGGAGGTGACCCAGGCGGTCGCGCGAGTGACTGACATCATGGAGGAGATTGCGGCGGCATCGATTGAGCAGGGGCGAGGCATAGAACAGGTGAACCAGGCCATCACGCAGATGGACGAGGTCACGCAGCAGAACGCAGCGCTGGTGGAAGAAGCGGCGGCGGCATCGCAGTCACTGCAGGATCAGGGCAGGCAGTTGACGGAGGCGGTGGCGTTCTTCCAGATGGAGGGCGCGACGGTTGCGTCACGTCCAGCGGTTGCGCTGGCGGCTGCGTCGACGGTTAAGCCGGCAGTTCGCGCTGCGGCTTTGCCGGTCGCCAAACGAGCTATTAAACGCTCGCCTGCCGTGTTGGTTGCACCACTGAAAACGGCAGGTGCCGGCGAGGAGGGCTGGAGCACGTTCTAACGCACTGTGCCACTGTCCGGCGGGTGAATGAAGCGGCGCGACTGCGGTCGCGCTGCCTTTAACTGTACCTATAGGCGTTTCGGTGGGCTGCGCGTTTATACGCTGAATCGCATTACGTCCTTATATCCGTATGACGCTATCGAAAAATTATATTTCGTTGTACGAATGATTATGAGTTGGTCTCGTCGCACTGAACTCTCTATGTATCGATACGCTGGCTTTTAAACGTTCGCTTGTCCGTCAACGGCTCGATCGCTGCATCGACGTGTCTTTATCCCTTTCTAATGCCGCGAATTTGCGGTATTCCTGCCGGGCGAGCACGTGCACCCCAGCAGTGCGCTCATCCCGAATGCACCAGGAACTGGAGCCGTCGATGTCCCTATATCTTCTTGCCCTCCTGATCGGCGTTGTCGCCGGCCTCCGCGCGATGACCGCTCCCGCCTGCTTGAGGCTGCTCTCGGTGCTGCCCGTGTGAGTGGCGTCGACGTCGGCATCGGCGCTGTTTCAACGTGTTTTCAACGCAGCTTCAGCTTCAGTATTGGTGCCGCTTCGGTATCGAGAAGTAGGTGGCCAGCATTTCCGCCAGGCGCCAGGTGGCGCAGGGACGCCGGCAGTGGGCGTCGAAGCCTGCATCTTTCAGGGTTTCAATAGGATCGGCGGGCCAGATATTGCTGATCGCGACCAGCAGCCGGCCGGTGATGTCGGCGTCGGGGCGCAGCGCGGCGATGAAGGCGTAACCGGATTCGCTGTCGAGCCGCGTGTCCAGTATCAGTGCCTGGGGCTTCCAGTTTTGCAGCAGCGAACGCGCCGATTTCAGGTTCTGGGTATGCATGACCTGCAACCCCGTCAGCCGCAGCAGCGCGGCGAGCGATTCCCCGATCAGTTTGTCCTGGTGGGCGATCAGTACCCGCGGTGAGCCAATCGGCATGCGTGCCTGCTTGCCGCTCCATAATGCAAAGTGTCTCTCGTCATCAGTGCCTGAACGACTGCTCATGGTGTCCTCCTCATGGTTTTATGTAACGGGACGGGCGCCGGGCCGTATCACCTCCATTGACGGCAGCTTCGAATCCGGCGATGGGATTGCTGCGGAACCGATGAGTCAGTGTCGCGGTTAAGCGTTTGCCGCAAAACCCGGTCGAGGAGGGGACGCGTGCGAATTTTTCGAGGGGGCCGCGGACCCCCCTTCGTATCCCTGCGAAAGGGGGGGTGGCGAGACCTCGACATGCCGTTACCATCAGGGTGTGATTTACGGGAATAGCGATGGAAAACGGCAATTTCAAAACGGTGCTGCTGGTCGAGGATGAGGGGCTCACGAGAAGCGCCATGAAAAGCCTGATCCTGGCCAATGAACCGTTGCTCGATATCGATGAGGCTGACGGCTTCGAACAGGCGACGGAGAAGCTGTCCGCACGCTCGTACGATCTCGTTTTCCTCGACTATCAATTACGGGGCAATTCCACGGGACTCGATCTGCTGAACTGGATCGGGGAGCAGGAGCGCGAGGTACAGACCATCATGCTGTCCGCACAAGACGACCGCGATACGGTGCTGGAATGCATCAGGAGCGGCGCATGCGGCTTTATTTCGAAGGCGAGTGAGCAAGGGGCGGGCGTGTTCCGCGAGGCTCTCAAGACGATTTTGAGCGGCCGCGTGTATTTGCCCAATAGCGTGCTGGGAAAGGGCGGCCACAGCCCCAAGCCGGTGTCCACGCATTCCGGCGTGACAGTGGAGTCGTTGAACTTGCCACCCCGCCTGACCGAGACGCTGCGCTATTTGTTGCAGGGTTTGTCGAACAAGGCGATCGCGAGAAAAATGAATATCAGCGAGAACACCGCCAAGGAGTACTCAAGCGATCTCCTCGCCCGGTTTCATGTGACTCGGCGGACGTTCCTGATCGTGGAAATGGCGCGACGGGGGATCGAGATGCCGATGGGCAACACGGCGATTGCGGGCGCGCCCCGATAGGCAAGGCTGGACCTGAGAGATTGATAAAAATAAGTGTGATGAGGTTTTGCCGGTATTTGTGCCTCTACAATGGCGCCGAGGTTTTGCCGCCGTGGCAGGACGAGGCCAATACCGGGATTCCACATGCCTGTTGTGATAGAAAAAACCGGCAACAGCGGCGCGCGGCTTGTTGCCGACGCGGAAGCCGGACGCATCGCCACGATGCCTGCGCGTTTCGCCGCGTATGACCTCAATCACCTGCAGGCTGGCATTACCCGGGACAACATGCATGCCGAGGTCGGCTGCGGCCCGGCGGCTGGCGCTGAAGCCTTCTGAAGTTGCATTTGTTGGCTTTGTTGCCTTTTGCCGGCGACATGTGCAGGCGGGCTTGACGACCGCTCGCGCTCCGGGCGGTCGATTCATCTTCCTTCAGCAAACCTTCGTGGCATCGCCCACCGAGCGCCCCGATATCAGCGACGCAATCTGCCGGCGCAACTCCGCCGGACTAACCGGCTTGCTCAGCACGTCGTGGTCGCATGCAAGCGGCACGATGGTCGCAGCCGGCTCGCCAGTGACGACCAGGCACGGGCAGCGCCGCCCGAGTTTCGCCGCACCGAGCATGGCCACGTCGCGTGCTGTTTTCGAATCGCGCAAACGGAAATCCGTGATGATGAGATCCGGATAACGTTCGATGGTGTTCAGCGTTTCCTCAAACTCTTCGAAGCTGCTCGCGGAGTCGAACAGCACGCCCCATTGCACGAGCAACGCTTCCGTCGATGCCCGCACGAGGCTGTCGTCCTCCACCAGCAACACATAGAGTCCGTCCAGCGGCACGGTCTGCAAATCGGCGGTCTCACCCCGCGCACGCGGCGCGGTTTCGCCGAGAGGCGAACCGCAAATGGGCATTTCGAGCGAGAAGCGCGAACCGCGCCCTTCAGTCGATTTCAACTCGATCCGATGCTCCTCCAGGATGGACACCACGGCGTTCACGATCGACAGGCCGAGGCCCAGTCCCCGATCGTTGTCCTGCTCGGCGTTGCCCACCTGGAAGAACGGCTGGAAGATCGAATCCCAATGTTCCGATGCAATGCCAATGCCGTTGTCCACCACATCAATGCGCGTTCGCGTGGCCGACCGCACCACGCCCACAATAACCACGGGCTTGGCTTTCTTGCTGGCATCGGCGTAACGAATGCCGTTCGACACCAGGTTCACGATGGCCCGCCCAAGCCAGTGCGCGTCGCTGCGTACGTACACGGGCGCCTGAGGCATCCGCAGCCGCAACTCGACGCCGTGCATGGCCGCGAGCGGGCGCAGTTGTTCAGCCGCTTCCAGCACGGCGATCTTGAGGTCGAACACGTGATAGCGCGGCACGACCCGGCCTGACTCGAGCCGCGAGAGGTCGAGTACTGCGTTGAGGAAGCGCGCAAGGATCACCGACGACCGGCCGGATTCATCGATCAGCCGGGCGGCTTCGGTGACATCGTCGTGATGCAGCGCTTCGGAGGCAGCTTGCAGGAAGAGATTGAGCGCGTGCATGGGCTGCCGCAAATCGTGCGTGGCGGCGGCGAGGAAATTCGATTTCTCCCGGCTTGCGGTTTCCGCGGCCAGCATCTGTTGCTCTTTGAGCGCGAGCAATGCGTTTGTTTTGGTATCCTGATCTTTCTTCGATGCCAGCAGGTCCAGGTTCTTTCGTTCCAGTTGAACGTTTGCGGTGAGGAGCTCGTTATTGAGCACGCCGAGCGCACGCTCCGCCGCGAAGCGCTCACGCGATACCCGCTCCGCATGCACGCACACGCCATGACCGATCACGACCACGTTGAAGAGATAGAACAGGCCCATGTAGAAGTCTTCGGGCGAGAGAATCCTGATGGTCAGCTGCAGCAGGATGATCGACGAAAACGTGACCACGGCAGCCGTCAGCGCCACCCTCGACTTCAGGTAGAAGAAGCCGAACTGGAAGAAAAACACGAGGTAGAGGCCAACGAAATACCACGTGTAATTGAACGGTCCCGGCGACAAAGCCACCAGCAGAAGCAGTATCAGATTGCAGCCGTAGACGCCGGTGAGGATCACGCGCTGGGACGTGGCATGCGTCGCGAACGAGGCCCTCAAGGTCAGGCTGCCGACGAACACCAGCAACACAATGCCGGCCAGCCGCAGCGCCATGATCTGCATGAAGACAGGGGCAAGCACCGCGCTTTCGCGCCCGAAGTTGAAGTCGTACCAGAGAAAGCAGACCCATACGGTCAGCGCGAGCAGCGCCGACGCACGGCGAAACGCGCAGAAACGACGGCTGTGGTCTTCGAGGAACTGGATTTCGAAGGCGGCTTCGGGAAAGGGCTTTGGTATCGATAGATTGCGGACGAGGCTTAGGCCCGCATCACGCGCGGATGACGAAAAGAGCCGCGACGGTTTGGGCGTGGCGATGTCGGCAACATGCTCGGGAACGTCCATGATTCGCTCACTCGAAAAAGGGCGTGATCGATTACTTTAGCTGACCGCGCGTCTGATGCAAACATCGTTTTTTACTAAGTATCCCTGGTGCTTACCGTGGTGCTTACCGTCCATGACTGCATGTCATGGGCTTGATGACCGGCACGCGCTCGCTAACGGCAAGCGCTCACGCTACGCTCGCTTTCACGTTTGCCAGATCGATATTCTTCCAGTTGTTATTCGTCTGATCTTTAAAAGGGTGGCGCCATGTCACGCATTTTCATTACAGGATCCGCCGATGGACTCGGTCAAATGGCCGCCCGTCTGCTCATCGCGCAAGGCCATCAGGTGGTGCTGCATGCCCGCCATGCCGAGCGTGCGCATCAAGCGATGCAAGCCGTATCGGGCGCGGAAGCTGCCGTGTCCGGCGATTTGTCGAGTATCGAAGAGACTACCCGCGTGGCTCAGCAGGTGAACCGGCTTGGACACTTCGATGCCGTGATTCATAACGCCGCCGTGGGGTATCGCGAGCCGCGGCGCATCGAGACCGTGGATGGTTTGCCGCATGTATTCGCGATCAACACGCTCGCACCCTACATCCTGACTGCATTGATCGATAAGCCCCGACGCCTGGTTTATCTCAGCTCGGGCCTGCACGAAAGCGGCGATACCCGTCTCGACGATCTGCTTTGGCAACAGCGGTCCTGGCAAGGCGCAAGCGCCTATTCCGATTCAAAATTGCACGACATCTTGCTTGCGTTCGGCGTGGCTCGCCGCTGGCCTGGCGTGTTGTCAAATGCGGTGCATCCGGGCTGGGTACCGACCAGGATGGGCGGCGCTGGCGCACCCGATGACCTGAAAGCGGCGCCGCAAACACAGGCGTGGCTCGCCGTCAGCGACAATCCTGCTGCAAGGGTGACCGGTGAATATTTCTTCCATATGAAACGGCGCGAGCCGAGCGCGGCCGTCCACGATGCGGGTTTGCAGGATCGATTGATCGAGGCGTGTGAGCGCTTGTCGGGGATTCGGCTACCGGAGTGAGAGAGCACTCAGGTGTAGCGCGAGGCATGCCGCTGCCGCGAACGCGTCGTGCGCCATTTGTTGACGCTTATAGGGGCGTATTCGGACGCAATAAACGCTGCTGCCCGGCAACCCCCCGCGCGGCCTCTCAAATCAACTCTGAAATCTCGATCAGGTTCAGATCGGGATCGCGGAGGTAGACCGAGCGAATTTTCTGCGTGGCGCCGGTACGCTCAACCGGTCCTTCTATGATCGGCCACTCGCACTGCTTCAGGTGCGCGATCACGTCGTCCAGCGGCACGGCCGCAATAAAGCACAGGTCCAGCGCGCCCGGCACCGGTACATGCGCCTTCGGCTCGAACTCCTTGCCCCGCACATGCACGTTGATTTTCTGGTTTCCGAACTTGAACGCAGTCCTTCCCGCGCCGAAGGTTTCAAGCTTCATTTGCAGGACTTCAGTGTAGAAATGGCGCGTCGCGGCTTCGTCGACGCAAGTCAGAACGAGGTGATCCAGATGATCGATAATGGCCATGTCAGGCTCCTTCCTTGGCAAATGCCTGTTGTGCGGGGGCGCAGCCTGCGTCAACTGGCGGTGCCTCGTGCAGGTCGAGCCGGCGGCCCGCTTTGAGGATCTGGCTCGGCACGTCGTGGCCTATCAGGCCCGGCAGCAACGCTGCTGCGTTGAGCGCCGCGGTGAGATTGACGCCGGTGTCGTAGCCGTCCAGTTCCAGCATATGTACCAGTTCCTCCGTACACACGTTGCCGGTTGCACCGGGTGCGTAGGGACAACCTCCAATGCCGCCGAGCGATGCATCGAAACGATCGATGCCCGCGCTTAGCGCCGCCAGCGTATTGGCCAGTGCCATGCCGCGCGTATTGTGGAAATGCAGCGTGAGTTCGAGTGCGGGGAATGCCTCACGCACGCGTTCGCATAGTGCCTTCATCTGTGAGGGAAACGCCATGCCGGTAGTGTCGCAGAGCGTCACGCCGTGCGCGCCGAGTCCCGCGAAACGCTCGGTCCAGCGCAGCACTTCTTCTGCCGCGACGTCCCCCTCCATGGGGCAACCCATCGACGTGGACAACGACACGTTGATGGCTACGGGCGTTGCTTTCACCACGCCGATCACTTCGCACAATTGCGCGAATGACTGTTCGCGGCTCATGCGCAGGTTCGCGCGGTTATGGGTCTCGCTTACCGACATCACGAGGTTGACTTCATCGACACCACATGACAACGCGCGTTCCGCCCCGCGCACGTTCGGCACGAGCGCGGTGTAGACCACGCCGTCACGCCGCGCGATGCCATGCATCACGGCTTCAGCGTCGCGCAACGCGGGAATGGCTTTCGGCGATGTAAACGACGTCACTTCTATCTTCGCGAATCCGCAGGCGCTCAGGGCGTTGACCAGGGCGATCTTCGCGTCGGTATCGACGAATTGTTTTTCGTTCTGAAAGCCGTCGCGGGTCGCGACTTCCTGGATATACAGGCGTTTCATGGGGCTCCTCATGTCGGATGGCGGTGCGTTATACGGACATGATGAACCTGAGTCGACGGCCTGAAAATCAGCGGATTTTCCACGACCGTTTCCAAATTGGAAAGGCTTGCGCGAGGGGCGGGCGAGGGCCTTCGCACGCAAAACGTTTCGTCATGGCACAGTCCTGGTTGAACATTACTTTGCGGCAGGAGATTTTTCCGATGTCCGATTTCATTCTCGACAATCCGTTTCTCGAATTCCTCGATGCGCGCCTGGTTGCGTGGAAGAGCGGTTACGCCGAGTTCCGCATGCCGATTCAAGCCCGTAACCTCAACCGGCAGGGCGTGTTGCAAGGCGGCGCGGTGGCGACTTTACTCGATGCCGCGTGCGGCTACGCCGGCGTGTATGCAGCAGAAGGCGAAACGGTCATTCATGGTTTCACGCTTTCGCTGACGGTGAATTATCTCGATACGGGATTAGGCGAAAGCGTCACGGCGAAGGGGTTTATCGAGCGGCAAGGGCGCAGCATCTTTTTCTCTCGCGGCGAAGCATGGGTGGACGACAAGCTGCTGATTGCAAGTGCGCAAGGGACGTTCAAATACGTCGGCACGCATGGGAAGAAGTGACTGTTTTTAGCTGCACGCAGTCAAAAAAGCGCCGGTTTCCCGGCGCTTTGCCTCGGCCCTCGACCTTGACCAGCGTACATGCATGCGACGGACTCAAGCCGCCGGCTTGAGCACCACCTTGGTCCAACCGTTGTCGCGCGCATCGAAGTGCTGGTAACCTTCGGGCGCTTTCGCAAGCGGCAACTCATGCGAAATAATCACCGATGGTTTCGCCTTGTCCGCAGCAATCAGGTCGCGCAGCTTGCGGTTGTACGCCTTGACGTTGGCCTGCCCCGTCGCAATGTGCTGGCCCTTCATCCACATCGTGCCGAAGTCGAATGCGAGCTGACCCTTCTGCATCAGCTTGTCCTCCGACTTCGGATCTTCCGCCACGAACACGCCCACCACGCCGATACCCCCTGTCGCCCGCACCGACTTGACGAGGTTGTTCATCGTCAGGTTCGGCACTTCATGGCCCTTGCAACTGCATTGATAACCGACGCACTCGCAGCCCCGGTCCGCGCCTTCGCCACCAGTCATCTCCAGGACCTGCTCGACCGATGAACCATCGCTGTCGTCAATGGGGATCGCGCCGATCTTCTCCGCCAGCCTGAGCCGGTCGGGGTGTGAATCGACGACCATCACCTTGCTCGCGCCTTTGATGGACGCCGACATCGCGGCCATCAATCCGACCGGACCGGCGCCATAGATGACCACGCTGTCGCCCGGTTCCACGCCGGCCAGCACGGTCGCGTGATAACCGGTGGGAAAGATGTCGGACAGCATCACGTAGTCGTTTTCCTTCTCCTCGGCATCGGGTGGCAGCAACAGGCAATTGAAGTCGCCGAACGGCACACGCAGGTATTCGGCCTGTCCGCCTTCGTACGGTCCCATGCCGGCAAAACCGTACGCCGCGCCCGCCATGCCCGGGTTGGCCGTCAGGCAGAAACCGGTCAGGCCCTTCTCGCAGTTCTTGCAAAATCCGCAGCCGATGTTGAACGGAAGACAGACGCGATCGCCTTTTTTGATCCGTTCGACGGCGTTGCCGACTTCCACGACCACGCCCAGGTTTTCATGACCGAAGATGCGGTTCGTTTCCATGTCGGTCCGGCCTTCGAACATATGCAGGTCCGAGCCGCAGATGTTCGTGGTCGTGATCTTGACGAGCACGTCCGTCGGACGTTGAATTTTCGCGTCCGGCATCTCCTTCACTGTCACCTTGCGCGGACCTTCGTACACGAGTGCTTTCATCGTTGCTCCTTGAATGGATGGGATGGCTTTTCCATGGGCTCGCCGGACGGCGGCTGACGATGTATTCAGCAGTGCGCGTTCCCGCCACGGCCTGTCGGTGGGTAATTCGGTGAGCTATTAGGTGAGCTATTTTGTGAGCCGGTAACGATGACGTGCGAACGTCCGTTGCGCGCAGATTTTGCAAGTGATAGGCGTGCTCACATTCATCAGAAGCGCTGTGCTCGCGTCGGCTGCGATGTCGCTTCGGTCCTATCACCATGACGCGATCGTTCTAGGAGCGGGGTTTATGGTCGCATCTACTCAAAGGGACCCATCCAGCGCGTTTCCGGTGTGCCGGCCCGCTAAAAAAACCATCCTGCATCACCGTTCCTTTTCCCGGGAGTCATCGAATGTCGAGAACGTTGGAAGCATCGCCCCCTGAAGTCGATCTGAAAACGCTGCGTAAGGTGATCCTCGCGGCATCGATTGGCAATTTTGTCGAATGGTTCGACTTTGCCGCGTACGGTTTTCTCGCGACCATCCTCACGCGGGAGTTTTTCCCGAGCGGCGACCCGGCGGTTGGGCTGCTCAAGACCTTCGCTGTTTTCGCTGTGGCGTTTGCATTCCGGCCGCTGGGCGGCATTGTGTTTGGCGTGATTGGTGACCGCATTGGCCGCAAGCGCACGCTCGCGTTGACGATCCTGATGATGGCTGGCGCGACCACGCTGATCGGTTTGTTGCCGACCTATGCCGCAGTCGGTGCGTTCGCGCCGTTCCTGCTGACGGTGATCCGCTGCGTGCAGGGGTTTTCTGCCGGCGGCGAATATGCGGGCGCATGCGCCTACGTGATGGAGCACGCGCCGCAGCACAAGCGGGCGCGTTACGGCAGCTTTGTGCCGGTATCGACGTTCTCGTCCTTCGCGGTGGCCGCGATCGTTGCGTACGCGCTCGACGCGTCGCTTTCCGCCGATGCCATGAGCGCCTGGGGCTGGCGCGTGCCGTTCCTGGCCGCCGCGCCTATCGGCCTGATCGGGTTGTACTTGCGCATGAATCTCAACGAAACCCCGGCTTTCCGCGCGCTTGAAGGCGAGCATGACGTGGCGCATGCGCCGCTGCGCGACACGCTGCGCACGCAGGCTGGGGGCATTTTGAAACTGGGGGCGTTCATCTCGGTGACTGCGTTGTCGTTCTATATGTTCACTACTTATTTCGCGACCTATTTGCAAGTGGCTGGCGGGTTGAATCGCGCAACGTCGTTGCTGATTACGGTGATCGCGTTGTTTTTCGCGGCGGCGCTGTGTCCGCTGGCCGGACTGTATTCGGACTGGGTTGGGCGCCGGAAGACTGTATTGACGACGTGCGTCGTGCTGATCGCGACCGTCTATCCGTCGTTTTCGCTGGCGGGGTCGGGGCGCTTTTTGCCGTCGGTGATTGGCGTGGGGATGCTGGCGATTGGCGCGGTGTTGTCGGGCGTGGTCACGGCGCCGTTGTTGTCGGAGGTGTTTCCGACGCGCACGCGTTATACCGCTTCTGCCATTACCTATAACCTGGCGTATACGGTTTTCGGCGGCACGGCGCCGCTTGTCGCCACTTGGCTGATCACGACGACGGGTAACAACATGTCGCCTGCGCTGTATTTGATCGTGATTTCGGTGATGGGATTGATCGGTGGATTGATGTTGCCGGAAACGTCAAAGGTCTCGCTGCATGGTGCGAGTGCCGTTCAGTCTGATGTTGGTGAGGGGGTTGCTTTTACTGGGGTTAATTAGGCCATTAGGGGTGGTTTGTTTCGGGTGGGTTGTTAGGGTTCTGGGTTAGTGGTCGGGGGCAATGCCCGGTTGCCAGGTTCTG
>NZ_JAAVUQ010000020.1 GCF_018449515.1 Caballeronia sp. dw_19
TCGCCGAGCGCCATCGAAAGTCCCGGACCGGATCTACGAGCTGTTCCCGGTGCTCAAGGAGATGAAAGGTCGACGCGGTGGCGATCTGTCGGGCGGCCAGCAACAGCAGTTGGCCATCGGCCGGGCGCTCATGAGTGAGCCGCAGCTACTCATTCTCGATGAACCGACAGAAGGCATTCAACCGTCGATCATTCAGGATATCGGGCGCACGCTGCGTCAACTCGTCGATGAAATGGGCATGACGGTGCTGCTGGTCGAACAGTACTACGACTTCGCGCGCGAGCTTGCCGACCGGTATTGGGTGATGAGCCGCGGTGAGATCGTCGCGGGTGGTGCAGGTGCGGATATGGAAGCGCAGGGCGTGCGGGAGTTGATCGCGGTTTAGGTATGATCGATGGCTGATACATGTTGCCCGTGAATTCATAGACATCGCGACAGGCACGGCGTAAAAGCACACAAGGGGAGAAGCCGGTGAGAACCCGGCACGGTCGCGCCACTGTATTTGGTTCGTAAGCTTTTAGATTGTCGAACCAAGAGTCAGACCTCTCCTCCCGATCGTTTTCCAATTCAAGCGGGACGCGTCTTCCCGAGGGCTGCCCAGATGATTTCTCAACTCGTACAGATTTTTAATGACTCAGGCGCCAAAGTGCGGGGCAAGCTTTTCGGCATCTACGGGATATTGATTGCGATCAATGTTGTCGCCTGGGTTTGGGCACTGGTGGCGTTCCGTCATCATCCGGTACTGCTGGGAACCGCATTGCTGGCCTACGGATTTGGGCTGCGTCATGCGGTGGATGCCGACCACATTGCCGCTATCGACAATGTCACGCGCAAGCTCATGCAGGAGAAGAAACGCCCCGTCGCGGTCGGCTTCTTCTTTTCCCTTGGGCACTCGAGCGTGGTCGTACTCGCCTCTGTCGGCGTGGCGGTTGCAACGTCGGCCATGCAAGGCCGATTCGACCACTATAAGGAAATTGGCGGAGTGGTCGGCACGTTGGTGTCGGCGCTGTTCCTGTTCGCGATTGCCCTGATGAACCTGCTTATCCTGAGGTCGATCTATAAAGCGTGGCGCAACATCCGGAGCGGTGGTGCTTATGTCGATGACGATTTCGATCTGCTTCTGGCCGATCGCGGATTTCTGGCTCGCATCTTTCGCCCGCTGTTTCGCATGATCACGCGAAGCTGGCAAATGTATCCGCTAGGTTTCCTGTTCGGTCTGGGATTCGATACGGCGACTGAAATTGGTTTGCTCGGCATAGCGGCAACCCAGGCGTCGCAAGGGCTCTCTCCCTGGGCGATCATGGTGTTCCCGGTGCTGTTCAGTGCGGGCATGTCCCTGATAGACACACTGGACGGTCACCTGATGCTCGGTGCTTACGGATGGGCTTACCTGAAGCCGATCCGGAAAATCTATTACAACATGACCATCACGCTGGTGTCCGTCATCGTGGCCGTCGTGATTGGCGGTATAGAGGCGCTGGGGCTGCTCGCCGATCAATTGAAACTGCAAGGCCCGGTGTGGGATGCCATAGGGACCTTGAACGATAATTTCGGCACGCTTGGCTTTGTGATTATTGGTATTTTCGCCTTTAGCTGGATCGTGTCGGTCCTGATTTATCGTGCAAAACGTTTTGACGAGTTGGAAGTTAGCCGCTAAGGCATGAGCGAGGCCGCACGGGTTCGGGCGGCTCCGTTCCTTACTTTCCCAATCGAACACAAACAGCTAACGCACCGAACCGCGTTGATCCAGCGCACCCGTCAGTGCCCGAATTTGCTCGCTGCTAAGTGAGGACGTATCGATCGCGTCGGCTCGTGAAAAGATCATCTGCCCATAAGCGTCGGCGAGAACCCGCGCTTCCCGGCAGAGTGCGCAAGGATGCGCAAGTTGCGCCGACATGAATGAAACTAATAGGAAGATGAAAACATGTCGCTTGTTGAATAACACGCCGGCATTCAGACTGTGGGCCACTTGGTTAAGGACGCGTTATGGCTCGCACTCATCTACATGGTTTTCCGCGCATCGGCGCACATCGCGAACTCAAGGTCGCGCAAGAGGCGTTCTGGCGCGGGGAGTGCGACGATGCTTATTTGCATAGCGTCGCCGCGGCATTGCGTGCGCGCCATTGGGCGTTGCAACGCTCGGCGAAGCTGGATTTCGTAGCGGTTGGCGACTTCGCCTATTACGACCAGATGCTGAACCTGACCGCGCTGTTGGGCGCGTTGCCTGAGCGGTTCGAATTCGAGCCGTCGGCGCTCTCGCTCGCGCAATATTACGAGCTGGCGCGGGGCAACAAGGCACAACCCGCGATGGAGATGACCAAGTGGTTCGACACGAATTACCACTATCTCGTGCCGGAGTTGGGACCGGGTACGACATTCAATGGTGGCGTTGACTGGTTCTTCGACGAGATCGATGAAGCGCTCGCACTGGATCATTCTGTCAAGCCGGTTCTCATCGGCCCGATGACGTACCTGTGGCTGTCCAAGAGCCCCATTCCGGGCTTTGACCGGCTTTCACTTCTGCCGAAACTCCTGATTCGCTATATGCGCATTCTCGACCGGTTGAAGCAACGCGGGATTGAATGGCTTCAACTGGACGAACCGGCACTGTGCCTTGATCTGGATGACGAATGGATCGAGGCCTTTTACGCGGCTTACGATGTGCTTGGCGTGTCAGGCAACAAGGTAATGCTGGGCACTTATTTCGACACGGCCGCTCACCATGCACCGCTCATCGCGAAGCTGCCTGTGCAGGGTGTTCATATCGACCTGATCAGGGCGCCCGAGCAACTGGACACGTGGCGCGCGGTGCTGCCGGCGGACAAAGTGCTGTCGGTGGGTGTGATCGACGGCCGGAATATCTGGCGGGCAGACCTCAACAAAATCGTCGACGCGCTCCGGAGCCTGAGCGAAGAACGTTCGGATAACTTATGGATTGCTCCGTCCTGTTCTCTGCTGCACGTGCCGGTTACGCTTGCTTCGGAGAAAAGGCTCGATGACCGGTTAACGTCATGGCTTGCGTTCGCGACTGAAAAGCTTGATGAGGTTGCCGCCATCGCGCTCGCATTAAGCGATTCGGCGGAAGCCGGGTCTGTACTTGCCGCGTCGAACACAGCGCTCGATACACGTCGCAGTTCTGACACGACCATCAATACCCTCGTGCAGCGAAGGACCACTGCCATCACCCACGCGATGGCAAGCCGTAAAAGTCCTTTCGCCATGCGCAAGCGAGTGCAGCGGCATACGCTCAGGTTGCCGCTCCTGCCGACCACGACCATTGGTTCGTTCCCCCAGAGGCCAGCCATCCGGCAAGCTCGCGCGGCGTACCGGCGCGGGGAACTGGGCGCACTCGATTACCTGGAACGCATGCGTGCGGAGATTGCAACAGCCGTGCGCAAGCAGGAGGAACTCGGACTCGACGTCCTCGTGCATGGCGAAGCGGAACGCAACGACATGGTCGAATTTTTCGCGGAGAAGCTGTGGGGATATGCGCTGACGGAGAACGGCTGGGTTCAGAATTACGGCTCGCGGTGCGTCAAGCCGCCCATCATTTACGGCGACATCTATCGTCCTGAGCCCATGACGGTGGACAACACGTGCCATGCGCAATCCCTGACCAACCGCGTGATGAAGGGCATTCTTACGGGACCGGTGACCCTGCTCCAATGGTCTTTTGTCCGTGACGATCAACCCCGCGAAACAACAGCGCTGCAGCTTGCATTGGCCATTCGCGACGAGGTAAAAGACCTTGAAAAGGCCGGCATTCGCATTATCCAGATCGATGAACCGGCGTTCCGCGAAGGCTTGCCCTTGCGCCGGGCCGAGTGGCCCGGTTATCTTGACTGGGCGACTCGGGCATTCAAGATCTCCGCTAGCGGCGTCTCCGATGCAACACAGATTCACACCCATATGTGCTATTCGGAGTTCAATGACATTCTTCCGTCCATCGCGGCGCTGGATGCGGACGTAATTACGATCGAGACATCGCGCTCTTCAATAAAGTTGCTGGACGGCTTCGGTGCGTTTGCCTACCCGAACGGAATCGGGCCCGGCGTCTACGACTCGCACTCGGCGCGGGTGCCGAGCGCGGAGACAATGCAGCGCTTGCTTGAACGTGCATGCGAAGTCATTCCTGCGGAGCATCTATGGGTCAATCCTGACTGCGGTTTGAAAACGCGCACCTGGCCGGAGACAGAAGCGGCACTGACAAACATGATCCTGGCGGCCCGCGCCGTGCGGGAGACGCTTGCCGCAAAAAATAAGGAAATAGCGGAAGTCTGAGCGTTTGTCAGCACGCGAGTGCGGCTTTGGGCCACCATGCCATTGCCGCTGGCGACTTTTAACCGGCTTGCCGTGGCTCCTGGACATTGTTTCGTGGGCGCTGCGGCCCCTGAGGGGCTGCCTGCGACGCTTGTCACCATGACCCAGTCTTACTCTCAATCCTGCGCAGCGAAACGTGCAGAAGGCCCGTTTGGCGAACGCACGCGGCCCACACTGAAGTCCACCCGAGCTTACCCGTAAAGAACCGTAAAGAATCGTCTCGAAACGAGGTTCTGCCATGCCGTGGCCTGTCCGTGCTACTGTATTTGGCTTGGCTTGGTTGACTTTGTACTTTACTCACCCCACCCACTTTCGGGACGTTCTGGACGCTTTATGAAAAAAGTATCACTGCTGCTCGCTCTTGCTTTTATCGCTTCGTCATCGGCTTATGCTGCTACGGGTGCGACTGAAACGCTTCCTTCCGGCGTCATCGTGACGCAGATCAAGGAAGGCACCGGGGCGCAGCCTACCGCCGCCGACACGGTGACCGTCAACTATCGCGGCACGCTCGCGAATGGCACCGAGTTCGACTCCTCGTACAAGCGCGGGCAGCCGGCATCGTTCCCGCTCGGCCAGGTAGTCCCTTGCTGGACACAAGGCCTTCAGAAGATGAAGGTGGGTGGCAAGGCCAAGCTCGTGTGCCCGCCGGCAACTGCGTACGGCGATCGTAGCGTAGGCCCGATTCCGCCGAACAGCACGCTGACGTTTGAAGTCGAGTTGCTGAAAATCGGCAACTAAAGCCTATACAACGCGCATTCGCTCGCACGCAATCATGCGAATCGCGCGTCCTGTGCCATTGCGATATCGATATCCTTTGCTATCGCAATAGCACTGTTGTCTAACGCCATCGTGTAACGCCATCAAATGGATTCGTGAGTGTTGCGGACGTTTAATTTCATTCCAGTGGAAAACCCTCCTTGTCTATGCGCTTGCCGTTGAGACAGCCCGATCTTTAATCAGGGGATTGACGGGTGCGAAATAAAACTATCGACGCGAACAGGGCACACGAATCTGTCACTTGCACTAGCTAGCCTATGCGCCGACGTGCAGACCATTGACAGCCAAAGGTCGGAACATGGCTCTACAGCGGCGGAATCCAATGCCACTTGTTGCCGGTACGGTAGAACCCGTAGCTACACCGGGGGTTGGCAAATGATTCCCGTCAGTTGCAGTTTTAATAAGCGTCCGGTAGTATTAATTCACGGGGCGTTATCATTTTTACTAAACCGATTACCTGCCGGGACTGCCAGAATAAGCAATTTTCTGTCGTTTTCCGTGCGGCAGATCGGATATGCAAAGGCGTCTTGAAAAAGACTCCCTGCATAACTCGTTGTCGAGGGGCCTGAATCACCAAGCACGCCCCCGCGACCGGTGTTAATAAAAAGAGGGCTGTATTCTAGTCACTTCCACCACCATGGCGACGCTGTGATCCGACACACTCTGGGCGGCTTGCTACTGGTGATCTCATGCCTCGGCCGCGCGGTCGCGGCAGGCCCGGATTGCTCACGTCCCTTCACGCTTGCACTGCATGACCACGGCCTGCTTTATTCCGCCGATACCGACACCGGTATTGACAAGGATTTCGCCGACGAACTGATCCGCCGCAGCGGCTGCAAGATTAATGTCAGCCTCATGTCGCGCGCACGCATCTGGCAATTGATCGAATCCGGCGCGCTCGATTTCAGCTTGTCCGGCATTGCCAACGACGAGCGTAACCGCTTCGCTTCGTTCGCCTGGTACTTCAGCAACAAATACTATTTGCTGGTGCGCAAGGACGCGGGCATGCATCAGCTAGCCGATTTCGAGCGTAGCGACCAGTTTCAACTGGGCGTGATTCGCAGCTTCCGGTACAGCGACTCCGCCAACAAGCTGGTCGACACGCTCGCGGCTGAAAATCGTGTCAGCCAGGCCGGCGGCCTGGCGCCGCTGTACGAGGCGCTGATCCATCAGCGTATCCAGGGCATGATCATGGAGCCCTTCGACTACCCCGCGCTGGATGAAAAGAATATCCGCGATGTCACCACTATCATCGAGTTCAACGATCCCGCCATCCCTCATGGCGTGATCATGTCGAAGAAGGCGCTGCCGCCAGCCGAGCAGGACAAGTGGCGTGCGCTGGTGAACGAGATGCGCGCAGACGGAACCGTGCTGCGTATTTTCGAGAAGTACTTCAAACCCGATCTGGCTAGATCCATGGTCGATTTCCAGGCACCCCCGTGACCTGGGCGCGCCTGGTATTGCTGCCCTTGCTGATCTTGTCCGCCGCGCTTGGCGTCACGTGGATAGTCTGGGATCACGAACGGCAAGCTTCCCGCAACGAATTGCTCTCCCAGTTCAATTTTTCACTGGGCGACGTGGTCAGCCGCGTCGAACAGCGCATGTCGACTTACGAGCAGATGCTGCGCGGCGTGCAGGGATTGTTCGCCGCCACCGGCCAGATGGACCGTGACCACTTGCGCGACTACGTCAGCGCACTCAATCTCGACGCCAATTTTTCCGGCATCCAGACTATCGGGGTCATCGAATGGGTACCGGCAGCGCGCAGGAACGCTCATATTGCCGCGATGCATCAGATGGGTTTTGCCGGCTACACCATCCAGCCGCAGGGCTTGCGTGAGAACTACGCGCCGATCATTCAGCGCGAACCGCCCGCTACCAGCAGCCTCGCTCCACTCGGACTGGATTCGTGGGCCGACCCTGTGCGGCGGCAGGCCATGGAGAAGGCGCGCGATTCCGGCATGGTGGCGGTCTCCGGGAAAGTCCGTCTGGGCGTGGACATCGGCCCGGATGCAAAACCTGCTTTCATCATGTACTTGCCTATCTATGACCGGGGCCAGTCGCACGACAGCGTTGTCGAGCGCCGGGCGCATCTTGCCGGCTGGGTGTACGCGTCGTTTCGCATGCACGATGTCATCGCCAGCCTTTACGGCGACCCGCTGCCCGGACTCGCGTTCGCCATCTACGACGGCGTGGAGCCGTCCGCCGTGGCCTTGCTGTATCGCTCCCGTGTCATGGGCGAGCAGCATCGGCCCCCGCTCATTTCGGCCAATGAGTACCTGGTTGTCGCAGGGCACAACTGGACGCTCTCGATGAGCACCCTGGACGACTTCAAGGGCCGCTTCGGCCGTAACGCCGAAGCACTGATCGCCGTCACCGGTACCGGTCTGAGCCTGCTGCTGGCACTGCTCGCCTGGTTGATGGTCACTGGCCGCGGCCGCGCGATGCGGCTGGCTTCCACGATGACCCGCGAGTTGCGCGAGAGCGAGGAGAAGTTCCGTGCCATCGCGGACTGCACGGTGAACTGGGAAGTCTGGTGGGGACCGGATGGCAAACCACGCTGGATCAATCCATCGGTCGAGGAATACACCGGATACACCGTCGCCGAATGCATGGCCATGACCGACTTCGCCGGCACGCTGATCCATCCCGATGACCGCGCCCGCGTTGCCCCCGAGTTCCTGAAGGGGCTTCAGGGCTTCCGTGGCGACGACCTCGAATTCCGCTGCGTTCGCAAGGACGGAACGCTGGTCTGGTTATCCGTTTCCTGGGTTCCGATCACCGACGCCAAAGGCGTTTTCACGGGTTTCCGGACCAGCGGGCGCGACATTACCGACCGCAAGCAAGTCGAGGCCGAACTGCGGATTGCGGCAGTCGCCTTCGATTCACTCGAAGCCATGATGGTCACCGATGCCAGCAACACCATCCTGCGCGTCAACTCGGCGTTCACGGAGTGCACCGGCTACACCGCTGAAGAAGCCGTGGGCCAGACGCCGCGATTGCTGCGCTCGCACCATCACGACGACGCTTTTTTCAGCGAGATGTGGGAAACGATCCACCGCATGGGCGGCTGGCAGGGCGAGATCTGGGGGCGTCGCAAGAATGGCGAGGTCTATCCGAAATGGCTGACGATCTCGGCGGTGACAGGCGAAGGCGGCGTCGTTAGCCACTATGTGGGCACGCATCACGACATCACCGAACGCAAGATCGCGGAAGAGCGCATCAAGGAGCTTGCCTTCTTCGATGCCCTGACGCGTCTGCCCAACCGCACGCTGCTGCTGGATCGTCTGACGCAGGCCATTACGGTCAGCGCGCGAAGCGGAGCGTGCGGTGCGCTGCTGTTCATCGACCTGGATCACTTCAAGACGCTGAACGACACCCTGGGCCACGACAAGGGCGATCTGCTGTTGCAGCAGGTGGCGCAGCGTCTGGCTGCGAGCGTACGTGACGGCGATACCGTGGCGCGGGTAGGCGGCGACGAGTTCGTGGTGGTGCTCGGAAGCCTGGACGAAACCTGGCAAGAGGCGGCCAGCCAGACCGAAGCCGTGGGCGAGATAATCCTTGGCGTGCTTGGCAAGTCGTATCAGCTCGATGACATCGATTACCGCAGCACTGCCAGCATTGGCGCCACTGTGTTCCGGGGCTATCAGACATCCATCGACGAACTGCTGAAGCAGGCCGACCTCGCCATGTACAAGTCGAAGGAACTGGGGCGCAACGCGATGTGTTTCTTCGACCCGGCCATGCAGACCGTGGTAGTGGAACGGGCTGCGCTCGAGGCAGACTTGCGACAGGCGATAGAGGGCAATCAGTTCCTGCTGTATTACCAGGCACAGGTGCTCGACGGTGACCGGATCATGGGCGCTGAAGCGCTCGTGCGCTGGCAACATCCCCAGCGCGGTCTCGTGCCGCCCGCGGAGTTCATCCACCTCGCTGAAGAGACCGGGATGATCCTGGCGTTGGGGAACTGGGTGCTCGAAACCGCGTGTACTCAACTGGCGTCATGGGCAACGCGGCCGGACATGTCCTACCTGACGATCGCAGTCAATGTCAGCGCGCAGCAGTTCCGCGAGCCCGATTTCGTGCACAAGGTGTTGAGCGTGATCCGTCGAACGGGCGCCAACCCGAACCGGCTCAAGCTGGAACTGACCGAAAGCGTGCTGGTGGACAACGTGCAGGACATCATTCAAAAGATGCATGCACTCAAGGCCCGGGGCGTGGTCTTTTCACTGGACGATTTCGGTATCGGCTATTCGTCGCTTTCGTATTTGAAGCGCCTGCCTCTGGATCAGTTGAAAATCGATCAGTCATTCGTGCGCGACGTGCTCGTCGATCCAAACGACGCAGCCATTGCCAAGACGATTGTCGCGCTGGCGCAGAGCCTGGGATTAGGGGTCATTGCCGAGGGCGTGGAGACTGAAGAACAACGCGACTTCCTGGCAAGTGTCGGTTGCCATGCGTACCAGGGTTTCTATTTTTGCAGGCCGTTGCCTATTGAAGGGTTCGAAGAGTTTGCCGGCAGAGCGCAAATCAAGCCGAAAGCGGCCCGTGCATAGCAGCTTGGCCGGCGGACCGCATTACTTCGCAGCGGCTCGGATTCGCAGGTCGGTCAGGATCTGTTCCGCCAAAAAATCACAGGGCGGCCGGTTCGATCCCGCGCTGCGCGCGAGCACGATTTCCAGGTCCGGCAGGGCAGGCAGGCCCTCCGCGCTGCCGAGCTGGACGAACCGTTCCGGAACGCTGCATCGGGACAGCGGGGCAATCGCGAGCCCCGCTTCGACCATGCTGAAAAGGCCCAGCAGGCTCGGACTTTCATAAGATGTGCGATAGCTGATCTTCGCCCGTTCGAGCGCCTGGATCGCCTTGGACCGCGCGACGCTACCCGGTGCAAAGACGGCAATGGGCAACGGACGTTCCTTCCAGACTTCGTTGCCGATGGCACAACCGGCCCAGACCATGGGTTCGAGCCGGATAAATTCGCAGCTCAACCCCTTCATTCGCGCCATGCAGGCGAGATCGATCTTGCCTTCCTTGATGAGCGGCGCCAGTGCGTTGCTCGGCATGCCGATGACCTGGATCTCGACCTTGGGGTAGCTGGCCGAAAATTTTCTCAGCACGGAGGGCAGGAGAGACGATGCATAGTCGTCCGGCACCCCGATTGACACCCGGCCCCTGACGTCCGGGCGAACAATCGACGCCCAGGCTTCGTCGCGAAGGGCAAGCAAACGCCGCGCGTAGGCGAGCAGCACATGGCCGTCCTGTGTCAGCGTGATGTTGCGCGGCTTGCGCGAAAACAAGGGTTTGCCTAAAGACGCCTCCAGCGACTTGATCTGCATGCTCACGGCGGATTGCGAACGATGCACGAGCGCGGCGCCACGCAGGAAGCTGCCTGTGTCGGCAACGGCAACAAACATGGAGAGCGCATCCAGGTCGAAGGTTTTCATGGGTATTGGAGGTATCAGAAAATCTGAACGAAGTCTTCAATATAACTCGCTTTCCTGAATCCGATGAGCCTCACATACTGGGCGTCTCTCAACGCGAAAACGCCGGAAAAGAAACAATGTCGATGACTTACGATGACTTCAGGAAGCTCGGAATAAAAATCGATATGACCCGCGGAAAACCGTCTCCGGAACAGCTCGACCTGTCCTCGGACGCACTGGCCAACGCTCTGAAAGCGGGTGAATTCACGTCGCGGGACGGTATTGATTGCCGCAATTATGGCCATGCGCTGGGTCTGCCCGAGGCACGTGAATTCGGCGCCGATCTGCTTGGGGTTGCCGTGGAGCAGGTGGTGGCTGCGGGTAATTCCAGCCTCGAGTTGATGCATGACGCCATGGCGTTTGCCATTTTGCATGGCATGGCCGACGGCAAGCCGTGGCGCAACGCGGGTGACGTCGCGTTCCTTTGTCCCGTGCCGGGATACGACCGCCATTTCGCGATCTGCGCGGCGCTTGGCGTGCGTATGATCCCGGTACCGCTGACAGGCGATGGTCCCGACATGGATTTTGTCGAAGCACAGGTCGCCGCCGATCCGGCCATCAAGGGCATGTGGTGCGTGCCGCTCTATAGCAATCCGACCGGCGAAATCTACTCGGTCGATACAATTCGCCGTCTCGCCTCGATGCAAACCGCCGCCTCCGACTTTCGCCTGTTCTGGGACGACGCGTACCGGTTCCATCACCTGACTGAGCACAAGCACACCACGTTGAACATGATCGAGGCTTGCGCGGCGGCGGGGCATCCGGACCGGGCGCTGGTGTTCGCGTCGCTGTCCAAGATTACTGTTGCCGGGGCGGGGTTAGCGTTCGTTGCATCGTCGCGGCGAAATATCGACTGGTGGCAGCGTTGCTCGGCTATCAGGACCATTGGACCGGATAAGCTCAATCAACTCCGGCACGTACGGTTTTTGCGGGACCGGCAGACATTGGAAGGTTTGATGGAGCGGCATCGGGCGCTGTTACGACCCAAGTTCGACGCCATGACAACGGCCTTCAGCGAGATCCTTGCCGATCTGCCGGGCGTGTCCTGGACCGTCCCGCAAGGGGGCTATTTCATCAGTCTCTATAGCCCCGATGGCCTGGCTAAACGCACGGTCGCGCTGGCCGCTGGCGCCGGTATTGCGATGACGCCAGCAGGCGCTGCGTTCCCTCATGGCCTTGATCCACGCGATCGGCATCTGCGCGTTGCGCCGACCTTTCCAGCACTCGATGAAGTGAAGCGGGCCGCGCAAGGTATTGCGTTGTCTTTGCGTCGCGCATTCGAAGAGCGGGGATGATTTTTGAGTTTCTGCAGGCGTGGTTTTTAACCTTGCTTTGTGCAGTCGTTCCTTTAGATGATGTGCGTGTACGGTTTGCGTCCGGGTTTGCTTTCGTAATTCGGACGCAAATGCAGGTCAGGGAGGCGTGAAACCGGTAGCGGAATGAATTCATGGTATGGAGTATTGCCCATGCTTGGGCAGTACTCCTGCTCGCTATGCCATCACCGAAAATCGGCGAGTCCGCTTCTGCAAACCGGCGTAGCCCGCCGGGTGTTCGGCATGAGGAACGCCAGTCCGACGAGGATGACCGATGCCGCCGATGCCAACCCGTACACCGGCTGAAACGAACCGAATACGGTCTTGCATAAGCCACCCAGCACGTTTCCCAACGCCCCGCCCACACCAAACGCCGCTTCGCAGATTCCGCATACTATCGCGGCGAGAGCCGGTTCGCTTGTCTTGCCGACATACGCGTGCAGCAGGCCGAAGATCGGGAAGAACGAAAAGCCCAGGGCAACCGCCGCGACCATCAGCGCATAACTGCCCGGACGCGACGCGGCGATCAGCGACGCGCACAAAAGCAGGACCCCGGCACTGACGAGTGCGGTGCGCATGCCGTCGCGTTGCGTGTTCCCGTTTCGATCAGGACTGCCACGCATATCGCCGATCATACCGAGCACCAGTCCACTTACCACGCCGACGAGCCCCACAAGCGCCCACGCGTGCGCTGTTACATCGAGACCCAGATGCAGGTCATCGTGCGAATAAGCTGAGAAATAGGTGATGAACGGCACGCCGGCAAACCCGCATAACAATGCAATGGCGTACACCAGCAGGAATTGTCTGGCGAGCATGCGCCGCAGCCCGAGGCGTTCGGTCGGACGCTTGACCTGGCGCGGTGGCGTGACGCTTGGCTGTGCGGCCGACGCACGGCCAAGCCGTGCAAACACGAGGGCGATTACGCCGCTCAACACGGCGGTCAGGACAGCGCTCACGAGCCAGACAGAGCGCCAGCCCCACGACGCCAGCAACGCGGGCACCATCAGCCCGTTCAGCAAGACGCCGTAGTTCGTGCCGCTGCCAATGACACCGATTGCTTTTGCCTGATGCCGCTCATCGATCAATGGTGCGACCAGCGCCATCATCGGGACCCAGGTCGCGGCGGCGCAGGCATTGAGCGTGACGACAACTGCGCCCATCATCCATGTGTTGTCGACGAACGCGAGGCCAGCGAGGTCGATGGCCGAGAGCACGGTCGCCGTGAGCATGACCCTGGCCGCCCCAAAACGAGCGGCAGCGAGTCCCGATAACAGCGCCATCGCGACATTGGCAAGTTGCCGCGCAGCCGTGATGTACCCGGCCTGTGCATAGTCGAAGCCGATGTCCTGTTTCATCTGCGGCAGGACGACGGGAAACAGGTAAACGCCGAACCCGTAGGTCGCGGCGATCACGGCGGTCAGCAGCAGCGTGACAGCCAGTTGATTTGCTAAGCGAGGCGAAACATCCATGGCAGGCTACCGGAAGAAGTCGTTAGATTTATTCTCGGCGGTCTTGCTTTATGATGGAAATGATTTAATTTACTATCATTGATTAAGCTTCGTCATCATTGATTGCGACCATGAACCTCGATCTTGCCCTCCTGCGCGCGTTTGTTGCTGTCACGGAAGCTGGCGGTTTTACCAAGGCGGCGCGGCGGCTGAACCTCACGCAGTCCGCGATCAGTCACCAGATACGGCGGCTTGAAGAAGAAGTGGGGCGGCCGCTTTTATATCGCACCACGCGCAGTTTGACGCTGACTGAAGATGGCGAGGATTTCTTGCGTTACGCGATGCAAATCCTGAATGCAATGGACGCGGTTACCCAGCGTTTTCAATCTTCGCCGGCTTCTGGTGTTGTACGGTTTGGAGCACCGGATATTTTCATGGGAGAACGGTTACCTGTTCTGCTGACGCAATTCTCGCGCGCATTTCCGAATGTTCGGCTGGACGTGAGCGTGGGCATGAGCCTTGATTCGCAGGCGATGGTTGCCGCGCACGAACTGGATCTTGCCGTGGTGCTGTGCGTGGGTTCGGAGGCAGATCGGGATGCTGACGGTATCGTGTTGCGGCGAACGCGGTTCGTCTGGGCGGCGGCTGAGTCGTTCGAAGCGCGAGAGGGGGCGTCGCTGCCGCTCGCGTTGTTTCCTGCGCCGTGTGTGAATCGGCGAGTGGCGCTCGAAGCGCTGGATGGCTTGCCGGTGGATTGGCATGTCGCTTTTACATCGTCGAGTCAGTCGGGTATCCGTGCCGCCGTGATGGCGGGGCTTGCGATCACGCCGCTGACACGCGATGACTTGGAGCCGGGCATTGTGGTGGTCGATGGGCAGTATGGTTTGCCACTCCTGCCGGAAGCGGAATTCAGGCTGTTGTGGGGCAAGGGTGAACCGACGCTGGCCGCGCAGGAGTTTGGACGTCTTGTGCTTGATGCACCGGTTGAGCGTCCGTTGCGAGAAGTTTCGCTCGCGCCGGTGGACGGGTTTGGGGGCGTGGGGAGGGTGGTGCTGGGGTGTTAGTGGTCGGAGTTGATGCCGGGTTGGTGCTTTCAGGGTTAGTGGTCTGCGAGAGTCGGATTTTCTCTTTATCACTATTAGCCACTGTGCGTGGCGGCACGTCATTTCTTTGTCCAAAGCGACAAAGAAACGAAGCAAAGAAAGCGCTTTCAACCACGCTACCCTAAGTGTCCACAGCGTGCAGTTTCTATTCATAGGTGCCCCAAAAGCACGGTGCTCGCCAGAGCGGAGGATGTGTGAACCCCTCCTTCTCCGAACACCGATACCCACACGCTTCGCCACCAGTGATTGAACCTGCCCAAGGGGCACCCCGCGCTATCCGCGGACGACCAACCACCGAATTTGTATGCACGACGGACCACGCCGCCAACCAGCCAAGTAATAAAGCCCCCCAATATGTAAGGCCGCAACCGACGAAAATAACCGTGTAAGCACGCATCCAACTTACCAAAAACTGAAGCACTAAACACGTATCGAGCTGCTAGACATCAAGCTGTGATCCACGAATATGGCCGCGCGAACCAGGCCGCGAACCCATCAAAAAACACGGCCGGCAGAACGCGTGAGGCCGTGCTGGTCCCTTGGTAATGGTGCTTGCCCGAGAGCGTACGGGGCGAAGCGTGTTCATGTCAGGATTCGCGAGAAGGAGGGGTTCAAACATCCTTTGCTCTGGCGAGCACCGTGCTTTTGGGGCACCCATGAATCAAAACTGCACGCTGTGGACACTTAGGGTAGAGCGGTTAAAGCGCTTTCTTTGCTTCGTTTCTTTGTCGCTTTGGACAAAGAAATGACGTGCCGCCACGCACAGTGGCTAATAGTGATAAAGAGAAAATCCGACTCTTGCAGACCGCTAAGGCCGAAAGCACCAACCCGGCATTGACCCCGACCACTAACGCTGAAAGCACCAACCCGGCATCAACCCCGACCACTAGCCCCAGCACTCGTGATGCCGGTAACACCGGATCCAATGATGACGATTCGCGACATGACAAGGTCCGGATGAAAGTTGGGCATCGCCGGGATTGCCGGCGTCTATGCCCCATCTGTCCGTTTACCTGAGAGTTTCAGTCGCGGCGTTGTACGCACGACATCCCCGTCGGTGGGCGCATTAAAGCGCCGCTCTCCAGATGTTCCTGCTAAGCGGTCCTTGGGCCTGAGAGTTTCCGGGGCGGTTGCTCCGTCGGCGCCGTCACCGTGTTCCGTGACAGTCTCTCTCCCGCGCTAGCGATTAGAACCCCGCCAAGATACCGTCCGATAAGCAAGGGGATCGACTGGGCAGCGGCGCTCGTGACTCATCACTGGCATCGATCGGAAACGCCGGACGCACGTCTTGACGCAGAGCGCGCCGGGCCGTTTTTATGGCAAGGTACTAAGGATACTTAATTATTATTTGCGAGCCCTAGTCAGTAATGATCCAGCGGTCCACCCTTCAACAGCGCCTGATTTCTTTAATCTTTCATTTAATACATTTATTTCTTTTTGCTTTCATTTCAATATAAAATGCGCTTTCCCTAACAGATTTGGAGCCCGGCATGACCCCTTTTGCGAAGGCAGCAGCTACTTTGGCCGCCTGTATTGGCGCTTTTGCTGTTGTCGTATGTATTGTCGAAGGGCTGGCTGGATAACGCGGGCGCGACCGGGCTCCTACCCGGCGCCGCTAGCGCATTTGCCAGACGCGCAAGTGGAATAGCGGCAAGATGCCATCGACGTAGTCGAACATATCCGACTGAATTTGTTCGTACGATTCCCAGCTCGTCCTGTTCACGAACAGGAACACTTCCAGCGGCAGGCCACCGGTTGGCGGAGCCGTCGCGGGCATAGCGAACGGCGTTATCGATGAGATTGCCGCACAGCTTCGCCAGCAATTCCCGATTCCCCATGACCCCGGCATCCGTCTCATGCTCGAAACCGAGATCGATATTGCGCGCCCGCGCCACCGGCGGCGGGTCGAGCGTCACGCTACCCGCGAGCGAAAAATTCAGTGATGGTACCGGTACTCCTGCGTGCGGCCGCCGTATCCATACGAAGCCGCCCTGACATCTTCAACATGGATATAGCTCTCTTCATGCAGATCGCCCAATATCCTTCCGAACCCTTCAAAAACAGCCGAGATATACCGTGCCTTCTCGTCCTTCGTATTCGTTTCGTCGGTGATCTTGATATCGAAATAGAAGCTGGATTTTTTCTGCTCGCTTAGCAGCCGGCCACCGATTACCCAGCTATCCGGGTCGATGAATTGAATGGTGATCGCCGTTACCTCGCGCTTCTTGCCCAGGATACTGGATGTCAGTTCAAGCAACATGTCCGATATGGCCGCAACAGCCTCGGGTGATTTTTCAATGCTTACCTTCACGCTCAAAATCGGCATTTTTTCATCTCCAATTAGTTCGCTATACAACTATTAAGGAAAAAATTCAGTCGAGGTTAGACCGTGCATCTTTCACGCTTGCGACTGTAGTCGCAAAACGTTTCTCACCTAGTTCAGCCTTCAAACGTTTGGTGACTGCGGCGCTCGCGGCATTCAACTGGTCCTTGATTCGCAATGCTTCGCCAGTCGGATGAATCGCGGTCTCACGTCCGTCGGACGCGGTAAGCCGACGCTCGATAAACATCAACTTCTGCAAACCGTCCAGGGTCCGCGTTGCAGTGGACCGCGAAATGGCGAGTTCAGACGCCAACTCGCTCTGCACGATGCCAGGCTTCGCCAGCACCGCACGCAGCATGAATCCCTGCGGCGGCGTCAGACCAAACGTCTTGTACGCGTTCGCCCACTCGCGCTCGAGGGTTCGCGCAAGTGCCGTTGTGTTGAAGTAGATGCAGTGATCGAACATGAAAACACTCTAGGAGAAAATGATTCGCTATGCAACTAGTTTTCGATTTTCCGATATGCAATGCGAAAGCTAATTGACAGCATTTAGTGTCTCGCCGCGCCTTACCAATCCTTACCAAATATTTCACAAAACTTTCTTGAAGCATCTTCAGACTGGCGTCCGCGATGCAACGAAAACGTTTGCGCGTATCCCCCGACAAGCGGAGACAGCATGAAACGAACCGCGATATTGGCACTAATGGCATCAGCAACGATGGCGCTCACCGCCTGCGGACCAGACGATCAGGCAAGCGTCAGCGACACGCAAGCCTCGGCCAACTCGTCATTGCCGGCCAGCGCCGTCGAGCCGCTCATGCTGGCCGCACCAACCGATGGCCAGGCCGCGAGCAGTCCCATTGCGGCCGCTCAGGCAAGCCTCGCGTTGGATGCGCAGCAGGTCACACCCGTCCTTCATTCCGCGCCTGACGCTTCCGAGTGACGCCGCAAGCGACGCGCTCCAGTGAATAAAAATCCCCATTCCGATCGAGTCCTTCGACCGGGACGGCATTGCTGCACCTATCATGACGCCACGAGGTGAATCAAAATGACGTTGAATAGCCGCCGCCGTTTCTTGCAGACCGTTGCTACTTCAGCCGGCGCCGCCGCCGCGTTGACGGTGTTCCCCGAATCGATTCGCAAAGCGCTCGCCATTCCGGCGTCACGGCGCACCGGATCGATCAACGACGTTGAACACATTGTTGTGTTCATGCAGGAGAACCGTTCCTTCGATCACTACATGGGCCACATGCGAGGTGTACGCGGATACAACGACCGCTTCCCGATCGCGTTGCCCAGCGGTCAGCCGGTATGGTTCCAGCCGTCGAAGGAAGACCCAACGAAGCCAGTGCTGCCGTTTCATCTGAATACGCTGACGACCAGCGCTCAGTGCATTGGCGATCTGGATCACTCGTGGTATCCGACTCACTACGCGATCAATAACGGCCGTTACGATCAGTGGCCTGCGTACAAGACGGACATGACGATGGGTTATCACCTGCGCAGCGACATTCCGTTTCACTACGCGCTTGCTGATGCCTTCACCGTCTGCGATGCCTACTTCTGCTCGCTCGCCGGCCCGACGCATCCGAACCGCGCGTACCTCATGACGGGCATGGTCGATCCAACCGGCACGCAAGGCGGTCCGCTGCTCGACAACAACGACTATGTGGATGGCGACGGTCCGCCGCAGTATCAGTTGCTCTCGTGGACGACCTATCCGGAACGTCTGGAAGCGGCCGGTATTTCGTGGCAGATCTACCAGCAGGGCCTGACCGGCGCCGACCCGCTGAACGGCAATTACGGCACCAACATCCTGCAGAATTTTGTGAACATCATCAATGCGCCACAAGGCTCTTCACTACAGTTGCGCGCGAACGCCGTGCGTACGATCGACGACCTGAAAGCCGACGTGCTGGCGAACCAATTGCCGCAAGTATCGTGGTTGTGTCCGCCCGCAGCGTACTCGGAGCATCCGAAATACACGCCGGCTTACGGGGCAGAATACACGTCGCAGATTCTCGATGCGCTAACGGCTAACCCCGAGGTCTGGAGCAAGACCGTGCTGTTCGTCATGTACGACGAGAACGACGGTTTCTTCGACCACCTTGTGCCGCCGCAGCCGCCCATGTCGCGCTCACAAGGCTTGTCGACGGTGACAACCGAAGGCGAACTCCATACGGTCGTCAATCCGGGACGGGGTGGCAGCTACACCGCCGACGGCCTGCCGTACGGCCTCGGCCCGCGCGTGCCCATGACGGTTGTTTCACCCTGGACCAAGGGTGGTTTCGTTTGCTCGCAGGTGTTCGATCACACGTCGGTGATTCGTTTTATCGAAACACGCTTTGGGGTGGTGGAGCCGAACATTACGCCGTGGCGTCGCGCGGTATGCGGCGACCTGACTACGGTCTTTGATTTCCGCACGCCCGACGCGCAGATGCCGGTGCTGCCCGACACCAGCAACTACAAGACGATTGCGGACAATCAATGCGCCACGCAACCGGCTCCGACGGTGCCGGCCGTACCTGGCGTGATTGATCCGCAGGAGCCCGGTACGCGCTTCGCTCGCGCGCTGCCCTACGAGTTGTATGTACAAAGCAGTCTCAATGCGGGCAACAGGCAATTTACGCTTCATTTCGCCAATACTGGCTCGCAGGGCGCGCACTTCTATGTCTATTCATCGAACCGTACTGACGGTCCGTGGCGCTATACGGTTGAAGCGGGCAAGACCTTGCGCGACAGCTTCGACATCAACAGAACGGCGGGCATCTATGCGTTCACGGTCTATGGTCCGAACGGATTCGTGCGCGAGTTTACCGGTACGTTGACGCCGCCGGGGAGCAGCAGTGTGTCCAATCCGCCGGCTGCCCCTGAACTGGCGGCGCAATACGATGTCGCGAACGGCAATGTGTCCCTGCAGTTCACGAACCGGGGCCGTGGTATTGCGCGCTTATCGGTGGTCGATAATGCCTACGGTGCTCGGCCGCGTCCGGTGTTGGTACCGTCGTTGGGGTTCATCGAAGAGTCGTGGATTCTTGCCGCGAGTCATCATTGGTATGACCTGAGCGTCACCAGCAACGACGATCCGACGTTCTTGCGTCGTCTTGCGGGTCATGTTGAAAACGGGCGGCCCAGTATTAGCGATCCGGCTGCGGTTGCGCCGGTGACTGTGCTGGATTAAGGACGCAGGCGGTTATTTTTCGCTCGCGCCGGTGGACGGGGTTGGGGTTCGGGTGGGTTTGGGGTTAGTGGGCGGGGTTAGTGCTGGGGTGGTCGGGTCTGGGGTTAGCGGTCGGGGTTGATGCCGGGTTGATGCCGGGTTGATGCTTTCGGCCGTGGTGGTCTGCGAGAGTCGGATTTTCTCTTTACCACTATTAGCCACTGTGCGTGGCGGCACGTCATTTCTTTGTCCAAAGCGACAAAGAAACGAAGCAAAGAAAACGCTTTCAACCACGCTACCCTAAGTGTCCACAGCGTGCAGTTTCTATTCATAGGTGCCCCAAAAGCACGGTGCTCGCCAGAGCCACGGATGTTTGAACCCCTCCTTCTCCGAACACGGATACCCACACGCTTCGCCACCAGTGATTGAACCTGCCCAAGGAGCACCCCGCGCTATCCGCGGACGACCGACCACCGAATTTGTACGCGCCTCGAACCATGTCGCCAACCCTGCTGGAAACGAGGTCGCGAAGATGCGTAAGGCCGTAACCGACGAACATAGCTGCACAGAACACGCCGCCAATTCACAAAAACTGAAGCAGTAAACACAAACACGCATCAAGCCGTGGCCTATGAATACGGTCGCACAGACCAGATAGCTAACCCGTCAAAAAACCGCAGCCGTAAATATCTGTAAGGCCGCGCGGGTTCCTTGGCAATGGTGCTTGCCCGAGAGCGTACGGGGCGAAGCGTGTTCGTGTCAGGATTCGCGAGAAGGAGGGGTTCACACATCGGTGGCTCTGGCGAGCACCGTGCTTTTGGGGCACCTATGAATAGAAACTGCACGCTGTGGACACTTAGGGTAGCGTGGTTGAAAGCGTTTTCTTTGCTTCGTTTCTTTGTCGCTTTGGACAAAGAAATGACGTGCCGCCACGCACAGTGGCTAATAGTGATAAAGAGAAAATCCGACTCTCGCAGACCACCACGGCCGAAAGCAGCAACCCGGCATAGACCCCGACCGCTAACGCCGAAAGCACCAACCCAGCATCAACCCCGACCGCTAACTCCGAAAGCACCAACCCAGCATCAACCCCGACCACTAACCCCAAAACCGCCCCCCAGCA
This sequence comes from Caballeronia sp. dw_19, assembly GCF_018449515.1. Classification (GTDB taxonomy): domain Bacteria; phylum Pseudomonadota; class Gammaproteobacteria; order Burkholderiales; family Burkholderiaceae; genus Caballeronia. The sequence goes on from NZ_JAAVUQ010000020.1 coordinate 21,054, forward strand.
CTGCCCCCCACTGTGGGTTATGGACAACGCGTGATGAACTTGCTTGATGAAGCTGGACTAAGGGCGGTGTTCGACGACAGGCCTGAGCGGCTTGAACGGAAGATCGTCGATGCACGCGAACAGCGAATCCCCATATTTATCACGGTGGGCCCACGCGACCAGCGCGACGAGACGGTGTCGCTGCGACTTCGGGACGGAACGCAAAACACCTTCCCGATACGCGAGGGCGTTGAACACTTGCGTGAGATGAGCCGGACGCCCGCGAAAGCCCGATCGTAAAAATAGGGGAGGAACTGCGACGGGCTCTTTCCCTGACACGCGCTTGCCGCGCACCCCGCCGCCCGGCCGCCATTTGGCCCGACCCCAAGGGTTTCCCCTTATCAATTCCCGCTTGACCATCATAATATGACGTCTTAAATTATGTACATGTTCCTACATGTTCTTTTTAAAGGTTCATAAAAAGAACAAGCAACCAGGACTAAGGCAACGTCGATGATTGAATCTTTCAATCACGCTTCGTGTGCCGTTTTTTAGCAAAACATGTGCATACTTGTGCTTTTTCAGGGACTGGACCTTCCAATCTCATCGGCACAGGAGTCACACCATGGTTAAACGAGCAGTAAAAACCGCAGAGGTCGGGCGCTCGAAGGCACATATGGTTGCCGCCACGATCGAGCAGGACATCCTCACCGGGCGTCTGCCGTTCGGGCAGCAACTCGAAAGCGAGAATGAGCTGGTCGAGCGTTTTGCGGTCAGCCGCAACACCGTACGCAAGGGGTTGGATCTTCTGACCAGCGGCGGTTTGATTACGCGCAAGGGGGGTATCGGCTCGTTCGTGACGTTCAATGGTCAGGCGATTGACGGGACGCTCGGCTGGACCACTGCGATAGAAAAAGTGGGCGGCGGCGCGCAGACCCGTTTGCTGCAGATTGCGCTGATCGAAGACGAGACGCTTGCGCAGGAGTTGAAGCTTGAGCGCACGGCCTTCGTGGCGATCGACCGGATGCGCGTGATCGGCGCCGACGCTGAGGCGCAGTGCATTTCGCTCGAACGCAGCCGCTTGCCGTTCAACGACGACCTCGCGGCGTTGCCGCTGGAAGGGCTGGTGGGCGGCTCGCTGAACCGGACGTTGATCGAGCACGGCATGGTGCCGCATCACGGCGAACAGTGGGCCGAAGTGGTCGGTCTGGAAGCGGCCGATGCACGCTTGCTCAAGCGTCGCGCCGGCACCTCGTTCCTGCGTTCGCGACGGCTCACGCGGGATCGGGATGAACGGATTATCGAGTATGTCGTGAGCTTGCTGGACCCGGCTTTTTTTGCACTACACCTGGAATTCTGATGTCTTCGTCTTTGCTTTTGAATCACCCCACATTGGCGGATCGCGCACGCGGCGCCTTCTACGGTCTTGCACTCGGCGACGCGTTCGGCATGCCGACCCAGGCACTCAGCCGCGAGCGCATCGTCGAGCAGTTTGGACGGATCGACAAGCTGGAAAACGCGTTTCCGGATCAACCGATTGCGCCGGGTCTTCGGGCTGGCTCCATCACTGACGACACGGAACAAGCGGTCCTCGTTGCGCATTTGCTGGCCGATGGCCACGGCAAGATCGAACCGATGGCGTTTGCGCATGCGTTGATCGAATGGGAAGCGTCCATGAAGGCGCGCGGTTCGCTCGATCTGCTCGGACCATCGACGAAACAGGCCATCGTGCGCATTGCCGCCGGTGAAGACCCTCTGCGCACGGGCCGTTTTGGTACGACCAACGGCGCAGCCATGCGCGTGACGCCAGTCGGGATTGCGTTCGACCTGAGGCGCCATGACCAGTTTATCGATGCCGTCGTGCAGTCGTGTGTCGTGACGCATAACACCACGCTTGGCATTTCGAGCGCGGCGGCGGTGGCGGCAGCGGTATCGGCCGGACTGAATGGCGCGAGCCTGGTTGAAGCGCTGGAAGCGGGCATTTCGATGGCCGAGGCTGCCGACAGCCGTGGCTTCTGGGTGGCGGGCGGGCGCATTGCGCCGCGCATTCGCCATGCCCGTGAGCTGATGCGCAATTGCGCCGGGCACGAGGTGGCGGACACGATCTACGACGTGATCGGTACGTCGGTGGCATCGCAGGAATCGGTCGTGGCGACCTTCGCGCTGGCCTTTGATCTGGATACATGTGACAGCACGATCGAAGCCGCCCTGGGGGCTGCAGCGAGCCTGGGCGGAGACACCGACACGATCGCCGCCATGCTTGGTGCGATCCTCGGCGCGTGCGCGGGTTACGACGCGTTGCCGGCCGGTCCCATCGAAACCATTCGCCGCGTGAATTCGCTCGATCTCGAGCCGCTGGTCGACCGTTTGCTTGGACTGCGCGCTGCGACTGCCTGACGCGCTTTAACGTGCTTTAACGCATTTTTCGCAGCACCCCGCTGTACCCTTTAATCTGGAGATCGGACTCAGATGGCTTCGTCACGCACGTCAAACAGCGCTCGCCGGGTCGAGACGCGTGGTATCGAACCTGTACCGGAAGGCGAATGTCATGGGCATCCGCTGCAGCTTTTCTGGGTCTGGTTCGCCGCCAACATCAGCATCCTTGGACTGCCGCTCGGCGCGACGCTGGTTGCTTTCCAGCATCTCGCGATCTGGCAGGCGGCGCTTGTCGCGGTGATCGGCGCGGCGGGATCGTTTGCGATCGTCGGCGTGATCTCGATTGCGGGGCGGCGCGGGCATGCGCCGAGTCTCACGCTGTCGCGTGCGATCTTCGGCGTGCGCGGCAACATTGGGCCGACCATCGTCTCGCTGTTGTCACGGCTCGGCTGGGAGACCGTCAACACGACCACCGCGGCGTACGTGCTGCTGTCGCTTGCAACCATCGTGTTCGGCACGCCCGCTGAAGCCAGGAACGCACCGGTACTGACGCTCGTGTTCATCGCCGTGTTCGTGGTGCTGACGTTGATCGTGTCAGGACTCGGTCACGCTACGCTGCTCGTGATCCAGAAATGGTCCACCTATGTCTTCGGCGTGCTCAACTTGCTGGTGGCCGGCTTTCTCGTGACGGCGATCGACTGGCATGCTGTGTTCAACGCGACGCCCGCGCCGTTGAGCGCCGTCATTATCGGTATTGGCACGATTGCAGCAGGTACGGGGATTGGCTGGGCCAATGCGGGCGCCGATATGTCGCGCTATCAGGCGCCTGCGGTCAAGGGACCGGCGCTGGTGGCGTCCGCTGCGTTCGGCGCGGGCATTCCGCTGATCCTTCTCGTCACGCTCGGCGCGCTGCTGTCGGTTGGCAACGATCATCTCGCGTCGGCTACGGACCCGATCGCCGCGATCCGCGAAATGTTGCCACCATGGATGGCTATTCCATACCTGATCACAGCGTTCGGCGGCTTGCTGCTGTCCAATTACCTGTCCGTGTATTCGGCCGGTTTGACGACACTCACGCTTGGCCTGAAGGTGAAGCGCGTGCAGGCGGTGGTGGTCGACGTCGTGGTGATCTTCACGGGTTCGATCTACTTCATGCTGATTGCCGGGAGCTTCTATGGTCCGTTCATCGGTTTCATTTCACTGCTGGCGGTGCCTATCACGGCGTGGGTCGGTATCTTCGTGGTGGATCTGATTCATCGCCAGGAATATTCCCCGGCCGACTTGCTCGATGTCTCTCCGCGTAGCGCGTACTGGTACAAAGGCGGCATTGAATGGCGTGCGTTCGGTACGTGGGCACTGGCGATCGTGCTTGGTTTTTGTTTCATCTCCACGGGTGCGATCCACGGCATTTTCGCGGACTCCTGGTTCGGACGTAATGGCCTCGGATGGATCGTGACGTTCGTGGTGGCCGCAGGCATGTATGCGCTTCTGGGCGGCGCGCGCGGTACGGCCAAACGTTGGAAGACAGCATGACGCAAAGAGACTCACAGCAGGCATCGAGATTGATTCATACGGGGCAGGTGATTGTCGATCTGGTCATGCAGATCGATACGCTGCCCGCGCCCGGTGGCGACGTGCTTGCGCACAACGCAAGCTTCGAAGTAGGCGGCGGTTTCAACGTAATGGCGGCAGCGCGGCGCAGCGGCATGCGCGTGGTGTATCCGGGCGGTCATGGACATGGCCGTTTCGGCGACATGGCGCGTCAGGCGTTAGCGCAGGAAGGCGTGGAGATTGCGGGGCCGGAGGTCGCGGACCGGGACACGGGCTTGTGCGTCGCCATTGTCGATGCATCCGCCGAGCGCACGTTCGTCTCGCACATGGGGGCGGAAAGCGTGCTCGAGCGGCACGTGCTTGATGCGCTCTCGGTGAACGCGCGCGATATTGTTTATGTCAGCGGTTATAGCCTGATGCTTGCGGACAAGGGCTCTGTGCTTGTCGACTGGCTTGAGCATTTGCCTTCTGAAACGCGGGTGGCTTTTGATCCGGGACCGCTTGTCGATGCTATCGATGCAACGTTGCTTGCGCGCATGCTGGCCGTCGTATCAATCTGGACGAGCAACCGGGTTGAGGCGTTGCGTTTCGCCAATACCGACAATTTCGATGCAGCGTTCGACTCGATCATCGCGCGGTTAAGAACCGGCGCGCTCGCAATCGTGCGCGATAGCGCTTCCGGCTGTCATCTGCGCGTGGGTGAAACACGCGACCATGTGCCGGGTTTCGCAGTAAAAGCGGTCGACACCAATGGTGCCGGCGACGCTCACGCGGGCGTGTTCCTGGCCGTACTTGCCACTGGTGCCGACGCACGAGCGGCGGCTCGTCGCGCGAACGCTGCGGCGGCGATTGCGGTGACGCGTTACGGACCGGCAACGTCACCGGATGCGGCGGAAATCGATGCGTTCATGGCATCGGTTGCTTAGGCGAATCAAGCGAATCACCCGCGTCTGAGCGCTCGACAAAGCGCGATTGCGCCCGCGCGTATATGCTCGGTTTCCCCGCGATGCATCCTGGAGAAACCGCATGACCTCAGCTACCGCTCGACAAATCGTGTTGGCCTCGCGTCCCACGGGCGGCCGTGCCGCACTCTCTGATTTTCGCCTCGAAGAAGTGCCCATGCCCGTGCCCGGTGAAGGGCAGGTGTTGCTGCGCATCGACTATCTATCGCTTGATCCGTACATGCGCGGCCGCATGAACGAAGCACGTTCTTACGCGAAACCCGCACAGATCGGCGAGGCCATGCCCGGCGAGAGCGTGGCGACGGTAATCGAATCAAATAACACAACGCTCCCGGTCGGCGCCCAGGTACTCGTGAACGCGGGCTGGGTCAGTCACGCGGTGGCCGATGCCCGCAACCTGAGTCCATTATCCGCAGAGGGTATTGCAACGCGCGCTTATCTGGGCGTGCTCGGCATGCCGGGTTTCACGGCATATGCCGGCATGGCGGCGATCGGCAAACCTAAGCCTGGCGAGACGGTCGTGGTCGGTGCGGCAAGCGGCCCTGTGGGCTCGCTCGTGGGTCAGCTTGGCAAGATCGCTGGCGCCCGCGTCGTGGGCATTGCCGGCGGCGCGAAGAAGTGCAGCTATGTGGTGGACGAACTTGGCTTCGATGCCGCCATTGACCATCGCGCGCCCGACTTCGCCAACCAGTTGGCGAATGCATGTCCCAAGGGTATCGACGTATATTTCGAGAACATTGGCGGCGCGGTGTGGAAGGCTGTGCTGCCTTTGCTCAATCAATACGGCCGTGTGCCCGTCTGCGGATTGATGGCGCAGACGTCGGGCAACAACGCTGACGCCGACGATGGCCTCGCCGCGACCATGCGCGCGATTCTTACGCGCAGCCTGACGGTGCGCGGTTATATCAACTACGAGTTCCTGCCTGGGTATCGGGATGCTTTCCTGCTCGATGTCGGCGGCTTTTTGCGTGCCGGTCAGGTGAAGCATCTGGAGGATGTCACCGTGGGATTGGAGAACGCACCGCAAGCGTTCCTCGATATGATCGATGGCCGTAATTTCGGCAAGGTGCTGGTGCGGGTGGCTGAGGAAGCGAACGTCGGATGAGGAAGTTCTCAAACTCATAATCCGGCGGCGGTCCGCTCCATCGCACTTCCCCACTTAATCTTTCGGGTTCACCAGCGAGGTCAGAACGTGATCCGCCCATTGCCCGTCGATCTTGAGATACGCCTTGGCCAGCCCTTCATGCTCGAATCCGAGGCTGGCCAGCAGACGCCCGCTGCGATCATTCTCCGGCCGATAACTCGCCATGACACGATGCAGCCGGTATGCATCGAAGATAAAACCCAGCGCCGCAGCGAGCGCCTCGCGCATCAGCCCGCGCCCCTCGTAATGCTCGTCGATCGAATAGCCGAGATGACACGCCTGAAACGGCCCGCGCACGATATTCGTGAAGTGGCAGTCGCCAATCAGCACGTTGCGGCGTTCGCTCGCGAAAATCAACAGATGCAGCGCAGTGCCGGCGGCCATCGCGTTTTCCATTAACGCCATGCGTTCATTCGCGGCTTGCATTGTGAAGAAGGAGTCTTCTCGCAACGGCTCCCAGCGGTCGAGGTGCGCGCGATTGCCGAGCCGGTAGATCAGCAGCGCGCCGGTGTACTGGCTGCTGGCCGGACGCAGCACGACACGCTCCGTTTTCAAGCCCTCCGGCGGGAATTGCGCCGTGGTGCGGTGCTCGGCTTCGATTGCCATAGGCGTTAACTACCCCTTCCTGATCGTGTTCAACGGCAATGCAACGACGAGACAACGACAATACAGCGACGAATTAACGCCAGCTTTTCGTATGATGAAAAGAGGCAATAATTCCCTAAGCAGTGCGTTGGACGGTGTCGTTTTCCGTCACCGGCACCTAATTTGGACTGGCAAAAGATAGGTGAAAACCCTTATAATTCCCAAAGTGAAAGATTCAAGGAACTTTGGAAATGCCCCACCGTTTTATGATCGTCGAGCGCATCGCTTTCGCGTTACTGACCTTGTCCGCCGTTGCAGATGCTGGCTTTATCAGCTACGAAAAGAGCCCGAACTTCAGGGATAACATCCATGAAATCGTTCGTGTGAGCAAAGAGGTTTCGCTCATGTATCCCGCGACCGGCAACGACCCGTGGATGCCGCTGGCTTCCAACTAACGCGGTGAGAAAGCGCTCAAGCTGAAGTGTAATTCGCGCGTATCTTGCAGCGGAGCGCTTCACGCGGAGCTTTTTACGCCGAGCGCCTCTTGCACGAAATCGAGAAAGACCCGCACTCGCGGCGACAAATGCCGCCGGTTCGCAAACACCGCATATAACTCGATTTCATCGCAGTGATAGGGCGCAAGGCACTCAATCAGCCTGCCCGCGCGCAAATCGTCTTCTATGTCCCACAGCGCCTTCAGCGCAAGGCCGCGGCCTTTGAGCGCCCAGTCGTGAAGCACTTCGCCGCTCGCGGTCGAGAGTGTGCCGCGGACCTGAATCTCGCGGTGCCGGCCGTCTTCCACGAATAACCATCTGTCGAAAACGCGCTGCCCGCGCACGAGCCGCAGGCAATCGTGCGTGGCGAGATCGGTCAGCGTTACCGGCATTCCGTGCCGCGCCAGATACTCCGGCGCCGCGCACACAATGCGCCGGCTCGACAACAGTTTCTTCGCAATCACGCCGGTATCCGCGGGCAAGCCGATACGCAATGCCACGTCGAGATTGTCGTCGATCACATCCAGCCCGATATCGGACAACACGAGCCGCACCTCGACCTCCGGATACCGGTCCGAGAATGCTTCAATCAGCGGCGCGATCTGCTTGCGCCCAATTTCCGACGGCGCGCCGATGCACAACAAACCCTGCGGCACGCGCGCCTGAGCGCTGATCTCGGCCTCGGCGTCGTCGACGGCATGCAGGATGGCCACTGCGCGTTCATGAAACAGCGCGCCTTCCACCGTCAGGTCGAAGCGCCGCGACGTCCGCGTGACGAGACGCACGCCCAGGCGCTTTTCCAGCGCGGCCAGCCGCCGGCTCATGGCGGCGGTCGAGCCGTCGGTCCGGCGCGCTGCCGCCGAGAGGCTGCCGGCGTCCACCATCTGCGCGAACAGGCGCAGGTCGTTGATTTCATCGGGCATCGATTGGGTCCATCTTGATTCCGTCCATCTTTCCACTTGACGCAACGATTCTATGCGGATGGACGCCTTTTCGCCACGCGCGCCGGGGGCAATAATGCGGGCATGACAACGGAGGAACATCATGAAAGCACTGCGTTTCAACCAGCACGGCGATCCATCGGTCCTGATTACCAGCGATTTGCCCGCGCCTGCGCCTTCCGGGGATGAAGCCGTCGTACAGGTCTTCGCGGCATCGATCAATCCAAGCGACGTAAAGAACGTGCAAGGGCGCATGAGCCAGACGACGCTGCCGCGTACGCCCGGCCGCGACTATTCCGGCGTGGTCATCGCAGGTCCTGCCGAGTGGCTGGGCGCGGAGGTCTGGGGCTCGGGCGGCGACGTGGGTTTCACGCGCGACGGCACGCATGCTGAACAGGTCGTGGTGCCGGTTGCAAGCCTGCGTCGCAAACCGGTCAATCTGACGTTCGAGGAGGCATCGGCGATCGGCGTGAATTTCATCACCGCGTGGTGCGCCGTGGTGGAAGCCGCGCAATTGCAGGCCGGCGAGAGCATCGCGATCATCGGGCTCGGCGGCGTGGGCGGGGCGGCCTCGCAGATCGCGAAACGTATTGGCGCGAAGGTAGTGGGCGTGGGGCGCGGCGCGGCCGCGACGAGTCCCTACGTCGATGCAATGGTGGACTCGCAAGCCCCCGATGCCATCGCACGCATTCGTGAAGCAACGAACGGCGGTGCGGCTGTCGTATTCGATACCGTCGGCGGATCGATGTTCGAAACGGCCTTGCACATGCTGAAAGTGGGCGGACGGCTGGTGGAGATATCGGCGTCGGATCGTCGCGAAGTCACCTTCAACCTCGCGGATTTCTATCATAACGAGAGCCGCCTGATTGGCGTCGATACATTGAAGCGCGATCTGGTAGCGTCCGCGCAGATGCTGGAGGCGCTGCGTCCGGGCTTCGAAGACGGCAGCTACAAAGCGCCGGCCATCGCGCGCACCTTCGTGCTGGAAGATGCGCAAGCCGCCTTCCGGGCGGTGGCGGAGGGGACGAAAGGCCGCGTGGTGCTGACACCGCACACGAAGCGGATCTGACGACGTGACACAACGCTGGCGGCTGGCGCCGCAATCCATCCTGTTCGCTGTTTTTCTAGGCGCGTTGGCCGCGTTGCCGCCCATTTCCATCGATATGGCGTTGCCCGCGCTTGGCAATATAGCGAACGCATTGGACGCAAGTGCGAGTCAGGCCGGACTCACGCTGAGTCTCTTCATGGCGGGTTTCGCGGTCGGGCCGATCGCATACGGCCCTCTTTCCGATGCGCGTGGCCGCAAGCCTACGCTGCTGCTCGGCCTTGCCTTGTTCACCGTGGGCGGGATTGTTTCGGCGCTGGCGCCGGGCATTGCCGTGTTGCTCGGCGCCCGGCTGGTGCAGGGCATTGGCGCGGGCGCGGGGATGACGATTGCGCTTGCGATCGTCCGCGACCTGTTCGAAGGCAACGCGATGCAGCACCGGCTCGCGGCCATCACCGTGGTCGCGAACGTAGCGCCGATTGTGGCGCCTTCAATTGGCGTTGGATTGCTGGCGGCGATTGAATGGCGAGGAATATATGGCGTCATGGCCGCCTGCGGATTGCTGGCGGCGCTTGCTACGTGGGCTGGCCTGACGGAATCGGCGCCGCAGCAGAGCGGGGGCTTCGCCCTGTCCGGACTTCGCGATGGATATCGACGCGCGCTGACGCATCGCGCGGTGATTGGGCATATTCTCATCAACGGCTTTGGGTTCGGCTGGATGTTCGCGTATGTGGCGGGTTCGCCGCTTGTGCTGCTGCATATCCTGCATGTCCGGCCGATCATCTACGCCGCGATGTTCGCGATGACCGGCGCGGGCATTGTCGCGGGTGCAACGGTGAACGGTTTCATCGCGGCGGGCGGTGTCGAATCGCGGCGCATTCTTGCCACTGCCATTTGCACGACGCTGGCCGCAACTTTCGGTTTGATTGCACTGAGCGTGTTGCATCAAGCCTCGTTGCCGACTGTCATGCCCTTGCTCGTGGTGAGTACTTTTTGCTTCGGGCTTGCTGCGCCCAGTGCCGCACGCGGCGCGCTCGATCCCATTCCAGAGTTGGCGGGCGTGGCGGGCGGCTTGCTGACATCTATACAGATGCTGTGCGGCGCGGCGTCGAGTTCATTCGTGGCGCTGCTGTTTCCTATACTCGGCATCTTCGCGATGAGCGGCGTGATGGCTGCCTGCGCGTTGCTCGCTGGAATGGTCTGGATCTGGCTCGGGAAGCGAGATGGAATCGAATCACCCTCAGCCGATGTCGATGCAAATTCGACCTCGCCGGTTTGAACGTCGTGAAACATGCGGCGGATTGGTAGCTGCATCGATTGTCAAACAACGTTATGTACTGGCGCTGAATTTCATGCAGTGGAATAAACGAGGTACAGGGTCCGGCTTTGTGTACTAATCGAAGGAATCCTGCACACAGAAAAATTGTGTGGCTGCCGTCATTTTTTCTTTGGGATCGTGTCAACACACTTCGGGGTGAGACGTTAAACGGGTACACGCGACGTCGTCGCCGCGTAGTCGACATCAACCTCAAGGATCTCACTGCCATGAAAAAGCAACTCGTTGCCGCGACGCTTGTCGCTTTGTTCTCCGCTGGCGCATTCGCACAAGCTTCGGCACCGGCTCCGGCTCCTGCCGCTGCGACGGCTGCCGATGCAGCACCGGCTAGCGCCACGCACAAGACCAAGAAGCATCATCACAAGAAGCACAAGCATGCAGCAGCGACGACGATCCCGTCGTCGGCACCGAAGCCCTAAGCTGTATCAAGTTTTAAGCTTCAAGTTTTAGCGTTTTCGAGAAGGGCCCCGATCCAGTCGGGGCCCTTCTCGTTTGTGCCGGCAGGCAGGCCCCGGCACGAGCAGACCCCCCCTCGTGTATCATCCACACCACGCGGCTTTTTCGGGCCATTTTTCGGGCCACCTCCCGCCCGAATGCTCAACCCCACAGCTCTCTCCAGTACCGATGTCACTCTCCGAACTCAAACGGCGCCGCACCTTCGCGGTCATTTCCCACCCTGATGCGGGCAAGACCACGCTGACCGAAAAGCTGCTGCTGTTTTCGGGCGCGATCCAGATTGCAGGTACCGTGAAGGGGCGCAAGAGCAGCCGCTATGCGACATCGGACTGGATGGAAATCGAAAAGCAGCGTGGCATTTCGGTCGCGAGTTCGGTCATGCAGTTCGAATACGGCGATTGCGTCATCAACCTGCTTGATACGCCGGGACACGAAGACTTCTCCGAAGATACGTATCGCGTGCTGACGGCGGTGGATGCCGCCGTGATGGTGATTGACGGCGCCAACGGCGTTGAAGCGCAGACGCTCAAGCTGCTTGAAGTCTGCCGCAGCCGCCGCACGCCGATCCTTACGTTCATCAACAAGCTCGACCGCGAAGTGCGTCAACCGCTCGACCTGCTCGATGAAATTGAGCAGCACCTGGGTGTGGCCGCTGTGCCGTTCACCTGGCCTATTGGCATGGGCAAGGAATTCCAGGGCGTCTACGACATTGCGCACGATCAGGTGCGAGTATTCCGCGCTGGTCAGGATACCGCCGGCGGCGCGGTCGAAACCGTGCGTGCGCTCGACGATGCCGACGGTGAGCGTCGCTTTGGCCCGAGCTGGGCGCGTGCGAAAGAAGAAATCGATTTGATCACGGGCGCGACGCCCGCGTTCGATCGCGCTGCGTTTCTGGCAGGCGAACAGTCGCCGGTGTTGTTTGGATCGGCGATCAACAACTTCGGCGTGAAGGAAATTCTCGACGCGCTCGTCGAGCTTGCACCGCCGCCGTCCATGCGTATGTCCGTGCAACGTCCGGTGTTGCCGGAAGAGCCGCGCTTTACCGGCGTGGTGTTCAAGGTGCAGGCGAACATGGATCTGGCGCACCGTGACCGCGTGGCGTTTATTCGCGTGTGTTCGGGACATTTCGAGCGCGGCATGGCGCTGAAGGTGACGCGCACCAACAAGACTTTCCGCGCGAATAACGTGGTGACGTTCCTGTCGCAACGCCGCGAGACCGTGAGTGAAGCGTTCCCTGGCGATATCATTGGCATTCCGAATCATGGCACGCTGAGCCTCGGTGATACATTGACTGAGGGCGAACTGTTGCAGTTCGTCGGGTTGCCGTTCTTTGCGCCGGAAATTTTCCAGACGGTGGAAGTGGTTGATCCGATCCGGGCGAAGCAGCTTGGTGAAGCGCTGCGGCAATTAGGCGATGAAGGTGCGATTCAGGTCTTCCGTCCGGTGCTTGGCGGGTCGACTATTCTGGGCGCTGTCGGGCAGCTTCAGTTTGAGGTGGTGTCGCATCGGTTGTCGGCGGAATATAAGGTGGATGTGCGGATCATGCCGGCGCGGTATCGGATGTCGCGGTGGGTTACGTGCGATGACGCCGCCGAATTGCGTCGGTTTACCGATGCGTATTCGGCTCGTATTGCGCTGGATGCGTCGAATGCGCCGACGTATCTCGCTTCGCATGTTTCCGAAATTGATGTGGCGAAGAAGGCGTGGCCGAAGATCGTTTTTAATGAGCTGCGCGAGCATTCCGGAGCGCCGTTTCAGAAGTCGATTTGACGAAGGGTTGGGCGGGGGTGGTTTTGGGGTGGTGGTCGGGGTTGATGCTGGGTTGGTGCTTTCGGCCGTGGTGGTCTGCGAGAGTTGGATTTTCTCTTTATCACTATTAGCCACTGTGCGTGGCGGCACGTCATTTCCTGGTCCTTAGCGACAAAGAAACGAAGCAAAGAAAACGCTTTCAACCACGCTACCCTAAGTGTCCACAGCGTGCAGTTTTGATTCATAGGTGCCCCAAAAGCACGGTGCTCGCCAGAGCGAAGGATGTGTGAACCCCTCCTTCTCCGAACACGGATACCCACACGCTTCGCCACCAGTGATTGAACCTGCCTAAGGAGCACCCCGCGCTATCCGCGGAGAACCACCCTTCGAATTTGTCCGCAAGACGGACCACGTCGCTAACCCGCCAAGTAATAAAGCCCCAAAATATGTAAGGCCGCAATCGACGAAAATAACCGCGTAAGCACGCGGTCAGCTCACCAAAGACTGAAACACTAAACACGCATCGAGTTGCCAGGCACCAAGCTGTGATCCATGAATATGGCCGCACGAACCAGGCTGCTAACCCATCAAAAACCACGGTCGGCAGTACGCGTGAGGCCGCGCGAGTTCCTTGGCAATTGTGCTTGCCCGAGAGCGTACGGGGCGAAGCGTGTTCGTGTCAGGATTCGCGAGAAGGAGGGTTTCACACATCGGTGGCTCTGGCGAGCACCGTGCTTTTGGGGCACCTATGAGTGAAAACTGCACGCTGTGGACACTTAGGGTAGCGTGGTTGAAAGCGTTTTCTTTGCTTCGTTTCTTTGTCGCTTTGGACAAAGAAATGACGTGCCGCCACGCACAGTGGCTAACAGTGATAAAGAGAAAATCCGACTCTCGCAGACCACCACGGCCGAAAGCACCAACCCAGCATCAACCCCGGCGTTTAGCAACCTGACGGTACAAACCCAGCCCCGCAACAAACTCAATCCATACTCTGTGCCATCTTCTGCGGCAATGGCACATGCAGCCACTTCTCGACAACACCGTTCAACTCGCCGTCTTTCTTCGCCTCGGTGAGGATCGCATCGACCTTCGCCATCAGCCTCGGCTCGTTCTTGTTCAACCCGACATGACACGCCGACTCATGAATCACATACTTGAGCGCAGGTTTGTTCGGCGCCGACGCCGGCAAGGTCGCCGCAATCTTGTTAGCCACGAAGTCGCCCGTGCCCACCAGCGGCACCTGACCCGCAAGGTACGCGGAGATCATGCCGCTGTTGTCCTCGAAACGCTTGATCGTGGTGGAGGGCGGCACGCTTTTCGTCAGCATCAAGTCTTCGAAGGTACCGCGAGCGACACCCACCGTCTTCCCCGCCATGTCCGCAGGGCCGTCAATTTTCATATTCGCGGGACCGTACACGCTATTGTTATAAGGCGAATACGACTGCGAGAAGTCGATGACCTTGTCGCGCTCCGCATCGCGGCCAAGCGTCGAAATGACCAGGTCGACCTTGTTCGTCTGCAAATACGGAATGCGGTTCGCGCTCGTGACCGGCACCAGTTCCAGCTTGGCGCCGAGTTTCTTCGCAAGCAACCCGGACACGTCGATATCAAGCCCTTCCAGTTGCATGCTCGGACCGACCGATCCGAAAGGCGCAAAATCTTGCGGCACTGCCACGCGCAGCACGCCGCGTTTTTGGATGTCATCCAGCGCTTCCGCGTGGACCGGCGTCAAACGTGCGAACACGCTAAGCGCGACTACGCCAAGCGTCATCAACAACTTCGAAGTTTTCATGTTTCCCCTGAAACGTGTAGTGGTCTGTCTACGTCGATCGTCTGGTTACCCGGCTCGCGACATCGCAAAGTCTATTAGCAAGTCTTTTGTTTTCTAAACGATTCAAAATTCACGCGCTCGGCGAAACGAAGGAGCAGGCGGCGGAACCGGCTTTTCCAATGGGGCGATAAACGACTGCGCGTGACGCAGGATCTCTCAAGCGCTCAGGATGGCCTTGACCCCGAATAGGTATCGAGGTTGTCGGCGAGGTGAATCCACGCCAACTGCCCTGCGATATGCGTGTGGTCGGCTACGGTCCGCCCCCGCCGCCGAAACCCCTTATCGAATTATTTTCTAATATTTTCTCGACTTGGCGACCTGAAGGGATATTTTTACGCGCGCGGATCGCATTTTTTCCACCCTACACTGAGCGCTCGATAATGACGGTCCGCCACTATGAACGCCATAAAGTCCACCCGGTTTGATTTGCTTGACGGCTTGAGAGGTCTTGCCGCAATCGCCGTCATGCTTCACCACTACACACAGCACACCGGCTGGGACTGGTTCGGCGGGGCGTGGGTCGCGGTCGACCTGTTCTTCGTGCTGTCCGGCTTCGTGATCGCGCACAGTTATGGCAAGAAGATCCTGAACGGAATGTCGTTTCGTGAATTCGCCTTCGTGCGGCTCGTCCGGCTCGCGCCGCTCTACCTCCTGGGGCTGGCCCTCGGCGTCTGCGCCGTGTTGCTGTCGATGGCAAAAACCGGCACACCGCAAATATCGGGCACGCAGCTCGCGACAGCCACTGTGCTGGGCGCGGCGTGGCTGCCGTACTTTAATACTATCGGCTGGCCTTTTGGCACGGACACCATCGTAGGCGCGACCTTTCCGTTGAACGATCCATCCTGGTCGCTATTCTTCGAGTTATTCGTCAACGTTGTATTTGCCGCTTATCTTTACAAGTTTCGCAAACTGCCGAGCGCCAAATATTCGATACTCGCGTTCATCGCATTTATTGCCTGCACGGTCATCTTTCGGCAAATCAATCCAGGCTGGCGGGCGGAGAGTTTCCTGCTCGGATTCCCACGCGTTATTGCTGAATTCTTCGCCGGGGTTTTCATCTTTTCGATGGGGCTTCAGTATAAGAGGGCGCATCCTGCATTCACGGCAATGGTCACGATCGCAGCGCTGGCGTGCTTCGCCATCGGCAGTCCCAAGGTGGCATTCGTCAACTCGCTGACGCTCGTTCCGTTGTCGGTCGCGTTGCTGTGCTCGGTGTCCATAGAAGGTATTGGCAAGGGTATCTGCAAGGTGCTGGGCGAACTCTCGTATCCGCTCTACGTGATCCATTTCCCGGTCTATCGGCTGGTGTTCGAGTCGTTCGAGATCCGGGTGCTCAACCCGATCGTCCAGACGCTGGTCGTGGCTGGCATTTCGATCGTGCTGGCGTTGCTGCTCGCACGAGCGGACCAGGAACTCAGGAGGAAGCTGACGAGTTTCATCAAGACCAAGAGGTCTCCCGCGGCCGTCTGATCGAGGCTCTTTCAGGCACGGGAAAAACGGCAGGGTTATTCAAAATCCGCTGAAAACGCGACCCGGGCTAAACTTGCGGTTTCCGCCCGCGGCATCGCAAAGCCATGACCGTCTCCCGTTTCAGCAATTCCGCGCGCTATTGGCGCTCGTCGCTCGTGCCCGGCGCGGAGATGCTCACGGCCGAGTATTACGATCATTCCTTCACGCCCCACTGGCACGACGCCTACACCGTTCCCGTCATTGAAGCGGGCGCGGAGCAGTACGACTATCGCGGATCGAACTTCGTGGCCGAGGCGGGTTCGGTGCCGGTCATCAATCCGGGCGAACTGCATACCGGCGCGCGGGCGGTGGATTTCGGCTGGCGGTATCGCGTGTTTTATCTGCCGGTCGATTTCGTGCAGTCGGTCGCCAACGAAGTGGCAGGCCGCACCCAGCCCATGCCGTGGTTCTCCGCCGATGTCATCCGCGACGCCGATCTCGCCCAACGCGTGCAGATCGCGCATCAGGCAATGGAAGCCGACCTGGATCCGCTCGGGGCGGAACATGCGTTGCTCGACGCGGTATCCACGCTGCTTGCACGTCATGCCGGACAACGCCAGCCGGTACAGCGCATGCGTCAGGACTCGGTGCGTGTGAATGCGATGAAAGCCCGCCTGACCGATGACCTGACTGAGCCGTTATCGCTTGCCGAACTCGCGCAGACCGTGGGACTCTCGACCTTCCATGCCGCGCGCCTGTTCACGCGCGAGACCGGACTTGCCCCTCACGCGTGGCGCAACCAGATGCGTGTCAATCGCGCGCTCGATGCCTTGCGCGCGGGCGTCCCGGTGACGGACGTGGCGGCGGCCAGTGGTTTCACCGACCAGAGCCATTTCACCCGGCACTTCAAAAAGACCTTCGGCGTGTCGCCAGGACGCTGGCGTTGAGTGTTAGCGCACCGCATCCTGTCGATGTAACCCGACCGCAAGAACGTACAAGCGCTTGACCGCGGCACGTCCTATCCTCGCTATCAACGGAGGAGACTTTGAACTCAACGCATCAAGGCCATCAAGGCCATCAGGCCCATCAGCCGCGTAACCTCACCGAATTCGGCGCAGGCGCACGCGATACCATTCCCATGATGATCGGCGCCGCGCCATTTGGCGTGATCTTCGGCACACTCGCCGCTACCGGTCCGCTGCATGCGTGGTCGGTGCAGTTCATGTCGCTTGCGGTATTTGCCGGCTCGGCGCAGTTCATCGCGCTTGGGCTGATCGCCGGCCGTGCGAGTTTTGCGGTGATCTGGGCAACCACGTTCATCGTCAACCTGCGTCACGTCCTGTACTCCGCAACGCTTGCGCCCTACGTCGCGCACTTGCCTGCGCGCTGGCGCTGGACGCTCGGCGCGTTCATGACCGATGAGGTATTTGCCGTCTCGTACGCGCATTATCAGCGCCGGGCACCGGGCGAAACCGGGCCGTATTACTTCCTTGGCTCGGGCGTTTCCATGTATGTGAACTGGCAGATATGGACCGTCGCCGGACTGCTGTTCGGTTCGGCGTTTCCGGGTCTCCAGTCGAAGGGACTCGACTTCGCGATGGTCGCCACGTTCATTGCGATCATCGTGCCGCAGCTTGTTGCGTTGCGTTTTGTGGCAGCGGCGCTGGCCGCCGGCGTGTTGTCGTTTGCGTGGAATGACTGGCCATACAAGCTCGGTTTGCTAGCGGCAGTCGTGGTGGGGGTGGCGGTGGGCATGCTGCTGTCGATGCGTGCAAAAGACTCCACCGACTCCAGGCAAAGCCCGGCACAACGTCCCACGCAACGCCCCGCGGAAATGGAGCGTGCCAAATGAAATACGCTCTTCTGATCCTGGGCATGGCGGTGATTACCTATGGCATCCGCTCTGCGGTTTTCGTGTTCGGTGAGCGCTTGAGCTTTCCGCCCATTGTGCGCATGGCGCTTGATTTCGTGCCGGTGACGGTGTTGACGGCGATCATCGTGCCAATGACGTTTGCACCGCACGGCGGTGCTGCCGAGCTTACCTGGCGTAATTCGCAATTGATCGCGGCGGTGGTGGCCGTTGTCGTATGTGCGCTTACGCGCAAGCCCTTGCTGACCATTGCAGTCTCGCTGGCGGTGTTCTTTGGCTGGCAGATGATCGTTTAGATTTTCGCTCACGCCACGGAGATGAACGTCTCCGTGGGAGACGTAAGCGAACACCCCTCACGCAATCGTGCCGCGCCCCACGCTCACTTTCGATCCGCTCGCTGACCGGCGACGCGCTCGCGCCTTCTTCATCCAGATCAGGAACCCGGTAGCGCTGAGCATGGCCACTACGACACCCAGGACGCTGACCAGGATCCTTCCCGTCAAGCCGATGATGCGGCCCGAATGCAGCGGAAACTGAGCCTGCATGAAGATGTCGCCGGCCGATCCCCGGCCCGGAATCTGAGTACCGATAGACTTCCCGGTCTGCGCGTTCCAGAAGAGCCACGCGTTGCCCAGACCCGCATCGCCGTGATCGTTGCCGGCCTCGAAATAACCCACACCATAAGCGTTCACCAAAGGCGAATACAGCAGGCCGCCCGGCGGCGCATCGATGCCGTCATGGCGCGCCGCGACCCGCGCCATCTCAACGACCTGTTCCCGGCTCAACGGCGATGCAGTCGGACTGGCCGGCAACGCCAGCCCGGGGTCGGAGAAAGGTGTTGAGCCCAGCGTCGAGAACATCGACACAATCGGGCGCATGACGGGGTTCGTCAGGTTCATTGAGACCGAGGTGAGCGCGATCATCATCAGCAGACCCCACACCCACACGCCGCCCGAGCGATGCAGGTCGAAGGTGAGCGCATAACCACCGCGCTTCACGCGGAACGCGAGCGACTTGCGCCAGCTTTTGATACTCGGAAACGAGAGCACGATCGCAATCAGGCTGTCGAACAACCATACGATCCCGACAATGCCCATCAGCCACATGCCGAGGTCAATACCGCCGCGTATCGACAGTATTGGCAGATGCAACGAGTAGTGCAGCTTGTAGATGAACGGGATCAACTCAAGCCGTGAGACTGAGACAGCGCCCCATTCGCGACGCGCCTGGATCTCGCCGGTGGCAGGATCGACGGCAAGCTGGTTGAAGTTGATTTCGTAGGGCAGGCCCGTTGCCGGATTGGTGCGAGGTGTCACGCCCATCTGCAGCGTATGGCCCGGCTCGGCCACGAGCGGCAGGTACGTGACCTGCACGCGCGGATCGGCGGCTTCAATCCGGTTCGCCAGTTCCAGCGGAGACTGTGCAGGCAGCGTAGGCAACGCAGACGCAGACGACTTTGCCACGAAGAACTCCGGGTTCAGCGCGGCATCCAGTTCGTGATCCCACGCGATGATCGCACCCGTCAAACCCGACATGAACAGGAACAGCGCAATCCCAAGGCCGAACCAACGGTGCAACCGCACCAGCCACGATCTCATGCCCGACGTGCGGTAATGGGCGCGCTACGGGATGTGCGAAAAATTACTGCTGCCTGCTTCATCGAAGTCATCTGCCATAAATGGGAATCATTCGCATTTTAGTGGCTAGACGGGTTCGTTGCAAGTATTCTGAAAGAATGGCTGGCGGGATAGCGGCCGCGAAGGGGCCGGTTGGATTGAGCGTTGGGGGCTTTGCGCTGCATGAAGGAGGAGCAGGCACTGCACAGAACCGGGCCGACTCTTGAATCGGCCCGGCCTTTAATGCACTTAGTCTTCGATCGGCGATAACGCCTCAAGCGGCATCTTCTTCACGTGCCCCAGCGTGATCGTAGGGAGGAAGAGGAGAAACCCGACGACGAAAATCGCGATCACGAAAATCGACAGGAACGTCAGATGAAGCGACTGATGCAGCACCTGACGGATTGCATCGCTGCTGCCGAGGTTCGTCACCTGATTCTGAAGCAGGGCCCTCAACTGATCTGACGTAACCGCTGCCGCACCGTTCGAATGACTGAGACCGAAGTTGAGCACGGCGCCGAACAAGGTCGCGCCGATCGTGCTGCCGAGATTACGCGAGAATAGATTCGATGCAGTCGCGCTGCCGCGCTGCGCAACATCCACTATCTCCTGGATCAGCACGAGCGAACTGACGCTCGACGTTCCCATGCCGAAGCCCATGATGAGCGAACCAAACGCCGCGATGAGCGGCGAGCTTTCCGGCGACAGCACGATCAGGAACACCGCACCGGCCGGAATAAACGCACTGCCGCCAATCAGGATGCGCCGCAGCCCGATCCGATGAAACGACTTCGCGGCCAGCGTCGCGCCAACGGGCCATCCGACCATCATCATGGTCAATGCAAGACCCGCGATCACCGGCGAGCGATGCAGGACACCTTGAACATACATCGGCAGGAAGGTGGTTGCGCCCATCAGGATCATGCCGGACAAGACGGTCGATCCATTGCACGCAGCGATCGGCCGGCGGCTCCAGAGCGCGAACGAGATCATGGGTTCGGTTGCCCGTTTCTCCTGCATCAGGAAGAACAGCAGGCACACGATAAAGAACCCGCCCGCGATCAATGCCTTCGTGACGTCGTCATTGCCTGCATACGTCAGCGACATCATCAGCGCGGCGATCGACACCATGAAAAGCGCCGCCCCCGCAAAGTCGATGGAGGGGCGCGTGTGCCGCTCGGATTCCTTCAGGAACGCGATGAACCCGGCCGCCGACGCGAGGCCGATCGGCACGTTCATCCAGAAGATCCAGGCCCACGAAAAGTCGTGGATGATGAGCCCGCCTACCATTGGTCCGACCACCGCCGATATGGCCCATACACTCGCCAGATAACCTTGCACCTTGCCGCGTTCGCGCGCGGGGTAGAGGTCGGCGACAATCGTTAGCGTGACCGGCTGGATCGCGCCCGCGCCGACTCCCTGGATCAGCCGGAACACGATCATTGCGGGCATCGACCAGGCGAAACCGGCAAGTATGGAGCCGATCAGAAAGATCGCGATACCGGCAAGAACGACGGGCTTGCGGCCATACAGGTCCGCGAGCTTGCCGAAGATGACCGTCATGGCGGTCTGCGTCAGCAGGAACGACGAGAAGACCCAGCTATAGAGATGCAGGTCGCCAAGCTGCGAGACGATCTGCGGCATGGCGGTGGAAACGATGGTGGCTTCGATGGCGACCATTGCCATTGAAGCCATGACCGCTGCAATGACAAGACGACGCGACGATTGCGGGCTGCGGGACATGGAGATTGGAGTAATGAGGTAATGAGGGGCGCGGACAAAGTCGCAGGGTCTTGGCGCTGCGACGCGTGAATCGGTCGCAGCGGCGCGACCATCGAAGAGTATGCACCTTGATGGAAATGTTCGCTGAACCCCGGCCGCGCTTAAACCTGCCTGAGCGGCTGTGCGGGCAGCCCCTAAGAGGTCTCCGTTAGCGACGCGGAATTGTTGAATGACTATGTAATGCCTCGTCAATCATGCGCTTTTGTTCGTTCAAGATGTTGTGACACACTTGGATCTTCGTCGCGAATGCTTTCATTTCATTTCATTCATTCGTTCTTTCGCTTAAGGCCCATCTTTTTTAATCGAGGACCGTCAATGACATCCGTGCCCGTTCCGGCCAACCCGGATTCACCCGCAAGGCGCCTTGCGGCGCTTGGACTCGTGCTGCCGAAAGTGCCTGTGCCTCGCGGCGCGTTCAAGCCGTTCTCGCGTTCGGGCTCGCTGATCTTCCTCGCGGGACAGATTTGCGAATGGGAAGGCGAGGTGCGATACGTCGGTCCTGTCGGTGCACAGCACGACCTTGAAACAGGGCAATGGGCAGCGCAAATTTGCGGGCTCAACCTGCTTGCAGCGCTTCACCTCGCACTCGATGGCGACCTTGACCGCGTGGTCAGTTGTCATCGGATGGGCGGCTTCGTGTATTGCACGCCGGGTTATCCTGACGTGCCAAAAGTCATCAACGGTGCCTCCGATCTCATGTTCGCGGTGTTCGGCGAACGAGGCCGGCACGCCCGGACTGCGGTGGGTGTTGCCACGCTTCCAGCGGGAGCGTCGGTGGAAGTAGACGCGATCTTTGAAGTCCGCTGATTGTCTTTTCTGTTTCCGGGAGTTCCAGTGCTCGATAGCTTGTTGGTCACCAACGTCCGTCTGCCGGACAGCGCCCTCGTGGATATTGCTGTCAGAGGTGGACGGATAGAAGAAATTGGCCCGAACCTGCAGCGCGGCGCTGACGTGATGCGCGAAAACGGCCGGGGCGCGCTGGTCCTGCCGGGGTTTGTCGAAGGCCATACGCATCTCGACAAAACGAACTGGGGCATGCCGTGGTATCGCAACGATGTGGGCCCGAGGCTCATCGACAGGATCGAGAACGAACGAGCATGGCGCGCGAGCACGGGGCACGACGCGGGTGCGCAATCGCTCGCACTTGCGCGGGCTTTTCTCGCAGCAGGGACGACGCGGCTTAGAACGCATGTGGACATAGACACGGACGCCGGGCTCAGGCATTTGCATGGCGTGCTGGCGACGCGTGAAACGCTGGCCGATGTCATGGAGATACAGGTCGTGGCGTTTCCCCAGTCGGGCATGCTGCGCCGTCCAGGGACCGACGCGCTGCTAAACGATGCACTAAAGGCTGGAGCCGACGTGCTCGGTGCACTGGACCCTGCGCTTATCGACCAGGACCCGGTCACCTCGCTCGACACCACGTTCGAGATTGCGAACCGCCTTCAGAAGCCTGTCGATATCCATCTTCACGAACCCGGCGAGATAGGCGCGTTCACCTTCAACCTGCTGCTCGACCGCGTCAAGGCCTTAGGCATGCAGGGATGCGTTGTCGTCAGTCATGCGTTTTGCCTGGGGCAGTTGCCGGATCGCGAGCGCGATGCATTGTTGGCGAGGATCGCGGATCTCGACGTCGCGCTGTTGACGACGGCGCCGCCATCCGTGCCCGTCCCTTCCATGCGCGCTTGCATCGAGGCAGGCGTAACGTTGTTTGCGGGAAACGACGGAATACGCGATACGTGGACGCCTTTCGGCAAGCCCGACATGCTCGAGCGGGCCATGTTCGTTGGCATGCGCTACGACCTTCGACGCGACGAAGATCTCGCGCTTGCGTTTGACTGCGTCAGTACATTGGGTGCGTGGGCCTGCGGGTTCGAGGACTATGGATTGCACAAAGGCGCGCGGGCCGATCTTGTTTTGGTAGACGCTGAAACAGTCGCGCAAGCGGTTGTTTCTCGACCGGTTCGCAAGCTCGTGGTTGCCCGCGGCAGGATCGTTGCGCGCGATGGGGTTGCATCGATATGAAACTGATTGCCGAGCGTCTTTATCTCAGGGATCTGGAACCGTCCGATGTCGACGCAGTGCACGAATATGCCGGCTCGATCGAGGTCGTCTTGCATCAGGAATGGGGGCCTAACACGATCGAGCAGACGGGAGAATATATAGCAGCCTGTGTACTGGGGAATTCGTTGCCCGACAGAAGAACCGTGGAACTGGCAGCGGTGCTCAACGACGGCAGCCTGATAGGCAGCTACCGGGCAAGTTTGTCGGAAGACGGTGCCGAGGCGGAGATCGGCTATTCACTTAGTCCCCGCTATTGGCACAAGGGCTACGCTACCGAAGCGGCGAAGCGGTTGGTCGACTACCTGGTGAGCGAGCGGAACGTGCGAGAAATCTTTGCGACCAGCCGGCCGGAGAATGTCGCGTCCATTCATGTGCTTGAGAAACTCGGGATGCAGCAGGTGGATTTTTATCGCAAGAACGTGCTGATCAGAGGCGAGTGGCGCGACACGCTGGTATTTTCGATGAAAGTCTAATGAATGTTATGTGGCAGACCGCTAAGGCAATGTGAGCCGCTTGCCGCTGCGCCCGGCGATATCCCCTTTTGCGCTGACACCATTCGGTGTGTTCCATACTTCAGAATTCCTCCAGACGGCCGATATGCACACAACGGCGCGTACATCCTGATGCGCTGGGTCATGAACTGTGCCTCGCATCGGAGAGTAGATTGGACCGTCTCAGTTTGAACACCAAATTATGGCTGGCGCTGCTTATTACCTGGCTCGGACTCTTGTTCCTCGGCGGATGGGCCGCGTGGCAATCGCGCGAAACCATGACCGCGGAGCGCAAGACTGGCGTCGAAAACGTGGTCGAGTCGGCGTACGGGATTGTTGCTGACTACGCCAGCCAGGTAGACAGCCATCAACTGACGCTGGAGCAGGCTCAGGAGCAGGCCAAGGCGAAGCTCGCCGCCATGCGTTTCTCCGGAAACGGCTACATGATCATTACGACCGCGCGCCCGGTGGTCATCATGCATCCGGTGCTGGCCGATCTGCGCATGAAGGACGTGACCGACTACAAGGATACGAACGGCAAGCGTTTGTTCGTGGAAATGGTCAAGGTCGCTCATGCAAACGGACAGGGTTTCGTGCCGTACATGGCACGCTTCCCGGGCAAATCGGAACAGGTGCCGAAGATCAGTTTTGTCAAACGGTTCGCGCCGTGGGACTGGTACCTGATCTCGGGCGTCTACGTGAACGATATCAATGACGCGTTCAAGGCCAACCTGTTGCAATACCTGATCGTGATCCTGTTGATTGGCGGCGTTAGCTCGGCGGCGCTGGTGTTGATTATCCGTAACGTGAAGCACAGCCTGGGTGGCGAACCGGCGTATGCCGCCACCGTCGCAGAGGGCATTGCGAATGGCGACCTGTCGCACGAAGTCGCGCTGAGCGCAACGGATGCCGGCAGCATGTTGTCCGCCATGCAACGCATGCAGCAACGGCTCGCCGATACCGTCCGGCGCATTCGCGGCGGCACTGAAACCATTACCGTTGCCGCCCAGCAGATCGCGGCGGGCAACCACGATCTCTCCGCACGCACCGAGCAGCAGGCGTCGTCGATCAGCGAAACCGCAGCGAGCATGGAGCAGCTCACCGCGACCGTGAAGCAGAACGCGGAGAATGCGCATCAGGCGAACAAGATGGCCGCGAATGCATCGCTGATTGCAAGCGAAGGCGGGACGGCGGTGCAGCAGGTCGTATTGACGATGCAAAGCATTGCGGCCAGTTCTACGCGCGTGGTCGACATCATCTCCGTGATCGAAGGCATCGCTTTCCAGACCAATATTCTTGCGCTTAACGCGGCCGTCGAGGCGGCGCGCGCGGGCGAGGAAGGGCGTGGTTTTGCGGTAGTGGCGGGCGAAGTGCGCAATCTCGCACGTCGCAGCGCGGACGCGGCCAAGGAGATCAAGAGCCTGATAGAAGAGTCCACCGGCAAGGTCGATGACGGCAAGGCGCTGGTCGAGCGCGCCGGCACGACCATGCACTCGCTGGTTCAGGCCGTGCAGCGCGTGACGGATATCATCGGCGAAATTTCAGTGGCGTCCGAGGAGCAGAGCCGCGGTATCGAGCAGGTGAATATTGCTATTGCTCAAATGGACGAAACGACCCAGCAAAATGCCGCGATGGTCGAACAAGCGACGGCCGCGGCTCAGTCGATGCAGGAGCAGGCCCAGATGCTGCGCGATACCGTCAACGTGTTCCGGTTGGCGAGTGTGTGAGAGGCGGCGCGTGCCTTGGAAGCGGATCTTTGTCGCTGCGATTATCGGACGTGCGCCCGTTCGGCTTAGGCTCAAGCTCAAGCTCAGAGGACTGAGGTCAATGTCGGTCACGCGTTATCTGGCTCGATCACCCACGACCCTGACCGGAGCATTGGCTTCGAACTTGGCGCGATGCGTCGAAAAGAATGTGCGTACATTGCGGATGTTCGAAGATGTCTTGAACAGGCGGCGCGCGAGTTCGTCGTATTCCGGCATGTCGACGACTTCGGCTACGACCAGAAAGTCAGGCCCGGGCGACACGCGATAACACTGGGTCACCACCGCTTCCTCGCAGATATACGTTTCGAAAGCGTCCAGATCCTCGGCTGCTTGCCGGTCAAGACTCACCTCAATAATCGCGGTTAATGTTGGCCCGATTTTGGCGTAATCGAGAATGGCCACTTCGCGCTGGATGACCCCGGCTTCCTTGAGTTTGCTCACCCGACGCAAGCACGTAGGCGGTGATGCATGCGCGCGGGCGGCGAGCTCGACGTTGGAGACAGACGAGTCTCTTTGCAGGATGGCGAGGATTCGAAGGTCGAGTTCATCCAGATAAATTCCAGGCACTTTGGGCTCCGCTTTGAGCGCTAAGGGTGGTCACTCGCGCTTAGCTTAGCGTGAAATAAAATTTCATCACGCATTCTGGTTGATTAAAAACTTCAAACATTCTACTAATATGAAATTAAATTGCATGGAGTCAACCTTAATATTCCTGCACCGGTTCCAAAGGGGAGCCGCCTAAGGAACAACGTCATGTGTGGAATTGTCGGCGCGGTCGCGCAACGCAACATCCTGCCTAACCTGGTCGATGGACTTAAACGCCTCGAATATCGCGGCTACGATTCGTGCGGTGTCGCGTTATATCAGGCAGGGAAATTGGTGCGGGCTCGTAGCGTCGATCGCGTTGCGCATTTGCAAGACGTGATCTCCAGCGAGGCTTTGTCCGGTTATACCGGGATTGCTCATACGCGTTGGGCGACGCACGGCAAGCCGGTTACCGCGAATGCGCATCCGCATTTTTCACCGAATGCAGAAGCGCCACGAATAGCGCTTTCACACAACGGGATCATTGAAAATCACGAGGAGTTGCGCGCGGAGCTTGAGGAAAGCGGCTACGTCTTCGCCAGTCAGACCGACAGCGAGGTTATCGCGCATCTGATCGATCATTTGTATAACGGCGACCTGTTCGAGGCCGTCAAGGAAGCGGTTACTCAACTGCGTGGGAGCTATGCCATTGCCGTGCTGTGCCGCGACGAGCCGCATCGGGTCGTCGGCGCGCGCGATGGCATGCCGTTGGTGGTTGGCATCGGTGACGGCGAGAACTTTCTGGCGTCGGACGCTATCGCGTTGTCGAACGTCACCGATCAGATTGCGTACTTGGAGAACGGCGACGTAGTCGACATCCAGCTTCACCGGCATCGGGTAGAAAACGCCAGTGGCCGCCGTGTCGAGCGCCGTGTGCATACGGTCGCGGCGCATAGCGGGGCGGCTGACCTGGGGCTTTATCGCTATTACATGCAGAAGGAAATTTTCGAGCAGCCGCAAGCGGTCGCCGACACGCTTCAGGATGTCACATCGATCATGCCGGAGTTATTCGGCGACAACGCCTGGCGCGTGCTGAATTCCGTTGATTCCGTGTTGCTTCTCGCGTGTGGCGGAAGTTATCACGCGGCGCTGACCGCCAAGTACTGGATAGAAAGCCTGGCACAGTTGCCGGTGAGCGTAGAGATCGCAAGTGAATACCGGTATCGTGAAAGCGTGCCGAATCCGAAGACACTGGTTGTCGCGGTGTCGCAAAGCGGAGAGACGGCGGATGTCCTGGGTGCTGTGCAAGTCGCGAGGCAGCAGGGCATGCTGAATACGCTCGCAATCTGCAATGTGCCGACCAGTGCATTGGCGCGTGAATGCGCGCTGACTTTCTTCACGCGGGCGGGGATAGAGATCGGCGTGGCATCGACGAAGGCCTTCACCACGCAACTAGTCGCGTTGTTCCTGCTGGCGTTGACGCTGGCTCAGGCGCGTCAGCGGTTATCCGAACAGGATGAGCAGACCCATCTTCGTGCGCTTCGCCATCTTCCGGACGCGATGACCAAAGTGCTTGCGCTGGAGCCGCAGATCATGGATTGGGCGGAGCAACTTACGCGAAGGCAGAACATCCTGTTTCTTGGGCGCGGCATGCATTATCCGGTCGCGCTGGAGGGCGCCCTCAAGATGAAAGAGATCTCGTACATTCATGCCGAAGCGTACCCAGCCGGCGAGTTGAAACATGGTCCCCTTGCGCTGGTTAGCGACGAGATGCCAGTTGTGGCCGTCGCGCCTAATGACCGGCTGCTCGAAAAGCTCAAGTCGAATATGCATGAGGTGAGTGCGCGTAGCGGCAAGCTATTTGTATTCGCCGATGCCGACTGTGGCATCTCGCCCAGTCCCGGTATTGAAGTGATTCGGCTTACTGAATACTTCGGTCTGCTATCGCCTATCTTGCACACTATTCCAATGCAACTGCTGGCGTTTCACGCGGCGCTCGCACGGGGAACGGATATCGATAAGCCACGGAATCTGGCCAAGTCGGTGACGGTTGAGTGAGGGGCATGGGTTGGTGGGCTCTCGCGAAGGACCGTGACTGAAAGCGCCCCGAGCACAATACCCTTGTCCGCCAGCATCACGATGAGTTCTGTGCGCCGCCGCAGGTTGAAGTGGTCGCCGAACTTGACGAGGTCGAACGAGCGCTCAAAGGCTGTGAATGACATGCTCATCGGGGTGAACCTTCGCGACCGGCTCAGTCTTTTCGCGGGTGAGCGCGCAGGCAATCGCGTGCAACGCGATGCCGCCGAAGGTCGCGGTGCCAATACCGCCTAACGAGAAGCCAAAGAACTTGAGCGTGAAATCGCCCGTGCCGAGGATGAAAATCGTTGCGCCTACGATGAGGTTGCGACTGGACGACAGGTCGACGTGATGGTTAATCCAGATGCGTACGCCGGCGACCGCGATCAGGCCGAAGACCACAACCGATACACCGCCCATGATAGCTGCAGGAATGGTCAGGATGAGCGCCCCGAACTTCGGTGAAAAGCCCAGCAGGATGGCAACCAGTGCCGCGACGACAAAAGTGAGCGACGAGTAGATCTTGGTCACCGCCATGACGCCGATGTTCTCCGCGTAGGTGGTCACCCCTGTACCGCCTACGGCGCCGGAGAGCATCGTTGCCAACCCATCGCCGAGAAAAGCGCGTCCCGCGTAGCTATCGAGGTTGCGCCCCGTAATGGCGCCGACCGCCTTTACGTGGCCAAGGTTCTCCGCAACAAGAATGATCGCGATCGGCGCCATCATCAATGCTGCGTGCGACGAGAATGTCGGTGACGAGAATTTTGGCAAGC
This sequence comes from Caballeronia sp. dw_19, assembly GCF_018449515.1. GTDB lineage: Bacteria > Pseudomonadota > Gammaproteobacteria > Burkholderiales > Burkholderiaceae > Caballeronia. The sequence continues at coordinate 49,915 of NZ_JAAVUQ010000020.1, forward strand.
CGATCCAGGCCGCGTTGGCGACAACCGAGAAGTCGATTTGCTTGCCAAAGCCGAGTCCATTGGTCACGATCGCGTACAGCACATAGGCGGCAAACACGCCGAGCAGCAGCATCAGACGTTGTGACAGGCCCTTCGCGCGCACCGCCACGGCAGTGATGAGCACAATGGTCACAAGCGCGAACAGACCGTCAAAGAGATTCGTACTTATTCCTTTAACCGCGACGCCCGCAAGATTCAACCCCAGCACGGACACTACCGCGCCGGTGACAACCGGTGGCATGACCCGCTCGATCCAGCGGGTTCCGACGGCCATGACAAGCAGGCCGATGAGCGAATAGAGAATGCCGCAGACAATAATGCCGCCGAGGGCGACAGGTAGAGAAGGGTTGATGCCGTGACCGGCGTATCCGGTTACGGCGACTACCGACCCGATGAATGCGAAGCTGGAACCCAGATAGCTCGGCACGCGGCCGCCCACGATCACGAAGAACAGCAACGTGCCGACGCCGGACATGAGGATCGCCACGTTCGGGTCAAATCCCATGATGAGCGGCGCAATCACTGTCGCGCCGAACATGGCCACGACGTGCTGCATACCCATCGCAATGGTTTGTCCCCAGGGCAATCGTTCATCGGGCGCGATCGGTTGGTCCGGATGACGGTTGACAGGAACATCCCAGTGCGGGAAATAGTCTCTTAGCATCACGTACTCCGGTATCGGAAGGGGGCACTGGCCGAATCGCTTTTCGAATGCTCGGCAGCCTGGGGTTGGCAGTCAGTGAGTCCACTCTAAGAAGTCAAATATCTGCGTACAACCGCGTGGGATATCGACTTCCCGCCACAATTCACTTCGCCCATCTAATCTTCATATGACTCGAGAGATTGCGCCCTATGCGAGAGCGGGCGCGCACCGGCAAAGGGCGTGCGTCCCATCAAATCATTCGACGCGGTGCATGGAGGAGGCGGCGCATCGCGTCGGGGAGTACACGAGCGAAACGCACCAGGGATTTCTCGAATATGATGGCTCGTTCACAGCGCAAAAGTACGTTGGAGCGGCCAATGATTGGACAGTGGCAAAAGCCGAGGCTCGTGGAGTCGGCGTCGCGGGACGTCAGTCTGACACCGGAATTTCCACAGCTATCGCTGGCGGAGACGCTTGATAACGGCCTTGTGGTCGGCTGGCACTCCCACGACTTCGCCCAGGTGTTATGCCCATCCAAAGGTGTCGTAGCGCTGCTCGTTCGCGACTGGCTAAGCGTAGTGCCGGAAGGCTTTGCGGCACTTGTGCCGGCCGGGGTCGTGCATACGGTTGTGGCTAATACGACCACTACCCTCAGGACCATTTGCGTAAGGCAACCCGAGAGTACCCCGCGCGATCCGGCACATGCCGTCCACCCGAAAATTCGCCGGCTGGGTCGGGACGCATTGATGGCCGAGGGTGATCTGGCGGGCCGGGTACTTTCATCGTTCGAGGCGCCGGGGCGGGATGAGGTCCACTCGCCGGAGGACGCGTTGCTGGGCTATTTGTCCGGCGTTCCGATTCCGGGTGATCGACGCGCCAGACCCATCGCGTTCCGTCTCATCAATGCGTTACACGACCAGCGTACGCTCAAGGAGTGGGGTGAGCAGTTTGGCGCGAGCGAGCGCACGCTGTCGCGAATTTTTCATGATGAAGTCGGCATGAGCTTCCGGCAGTGGCGCACTCGCGTGCAACTGGCGGAAACCATCGCACTTCTTCTGTCCGGGCGGTCGGTGAAAACGGCTTCGTGCTCCGCTGGCTACAGCAGCCCGTCGGCATTCATCGCGGCATTCCGGGCGGTAACGGGCGAATCGCCGCTGAAGTATCTGAACAGCAGCATTTGGTAACGTTCGACACTCGAACTTATGCTCAGATGTCGAGCGTGACGCACCCCGAGTTCGCGCGGGACACGCACACGGCCATCTTCGTCCGACGCTCACCGGGAGAGAGGCAATAGTCGTTGTGAGCGATGACCCCATCGCGGTAGCCCACCACACAGGTCCCGCATGACCCTGATTCGCACGAGGAAGGGACGTCGACTGCGTGTTGCCTTAGCACTTCCAGAACGGTGCGGCCGGCGGCCACCTCGAGGGTCTGCCCGGACGATGCGATTCTGACCGAGAAGGCTGTGGCGCCGTCATCCACGCCCGACGCGGAAAACGCTTCGTAGTGGAAGTTCTTGAGCGGCAAGCGGGTGGGCTTCGACTGCAGCGCCTTCATTAATCCCTCCGGTCCGCAGCAGTAGACGTGCGTGTCCGAATCGAGCCCTTCCAGAACGGCGTCGAGATCGATGCCTCGTTGAGGCGCGCCACCGTCGAAATGAAAGCGCACCTCGCGTGCCTTCAGCTCGCCGAGCTGCTCAACGAAGGCGGCTTCTTTCTCCGAGCGCGCGCAGTAATGCAGGAGGAACCTCGCGCCGGTCGCACGGAAGTGCTGGATCATCGACAGGAACGGGGTAATGCCGATACCCCCGCCGATCATCAGATGGAACCCTGCGCCTTCCTCTACGGGAAAGGTGTTGATGGGCTCGGACACCTTCAACGTGTCACCCGCCTTCAGATTTGTGTGTAGCCACTTCGATGCGCCGCGGCTCGATGGCGAGAGTCCCACTCCTATCCGGTAGGCCCTGCCGTCTGAGTTCTCGCAGAGCGAGTACGCGCGCTCAAGCCCGTTGGGTAACTTCACCTTGACGTGAGCGCCCGGCGTGGAGGGAAGAAGCCGTTTTCCGGACGTGGCCACGAGTTCGAAGGAACGCACCGTGGCGCTTTCGAGCGTGACGCTCTTTACCGTCACCGTTGTCCAGCGTTCGTCGGTTGAAAGAGATTCGATGGCGCTCGTCTCTTCGTCGATCAGGCGCGAATTCCACTCTTCGACTTCCATCGATTCAAGCCGCTTTCTCAACAATGCACGCATGTCCGGCGCCAACTCTTCGAGTTCAACGAGCTCGGCGATGGCGGGCAAGTTCTGTGTATCGGAGTACAGAATGTCCTGCACACGGGAGACAGTCCACTGTGGGTGCGGGCGCTCTACGGCGCGCATCTGATCACCCGCGCACACCTCACCTGTCCGAAGAACCCGGTAATACCAGCCGGTTCGGTGCGACTCCTGGGTGCGGCGCGACATGCTCGTCTGTTGAAACCGATGATTGAGTTTGAAGCATGGTTGGCGAGGCTGCGCGACCTGCAGAACGACGGACCCGACCTCCACGACGTCGCCGATGCACATGTTCATTTCGTCGAAGCCGTCAGCCACAAGGTTCTCGCCGAATCCGCCAGGGTTGAATAGGTGCGCACTGGCGGGAAGCTCTTTTCTCCATGCATCGTAGTGGTGCCGCGCGTACTGCAGCACCGCCTTATGCGGGCCGCCGTGAATGACCGCTTCGCCCTGTTCGTCGCCTTCAATCCGGACATCGGAGACACGGACCGGTCCTTGACAGACCGATTTTTCGATGCCGGTCATGATGGTGGTTTGCGCAAGGCGCTTGACCTTGCCGATGCGAATTTCTTCGAGCGTGGTCTCTTGGATAACGGTGTCGATTGCGTCCAGATTCATCATCTTTCCAGGGGATGTGAGAGGCAGCGCGGCGGCGCTTGCTCCATCCTTTCAATCTATCCGATGGAAAACCCTCCGGGCGGTTTGCGGATGTTGAGTTTCGGACATTCTGGCAAGCCGCGCGAATGCACCCACTCAAGCCGCTTCGATTGCTTGTCCGCCGGACGGTAGTCCGGGTGCGAGCATTTCCGGGAGTGGCGAGGGCGTCGCGCCTGTTCCCATCGACACGCTTTTGACAACGTCAATGAACGCGCGCAGCGCTGCGGGCATGCGGGTACGGCTCGGGTGATAGAGGTAAAACCCCGGGAAGAACGGAGACCATTCTTGCAGCAAAGGGACAAGACGCCCCGACGTCAGTTGCGGCCCCATCCAGTCTTCGGTCCACACTGTGATGCCGAGTCCATCGATGGCGGCCTGAAGCGCGACCGCACAGTCGTTGACGATCAACGTGCCTTTGACTGACACGTCAAACCACTGTCCGTCCTTCGCAAATTCCCAGTTGTAGACGCTGGTCTGCCCCGCCCGGCGCCAGTTAATGCACCGGTGGTTGTGCAGATCGTGAGGCGTTTGGGGCACGCCATGCTTTTCCAGATACTCAGGGGAGGCAACTGCAATCTGGCGCAGATCGGGACCCACGCGTACCGCCACCATGTCCTGGTCGACGTGCTCGCCGAGCCGGATACCAGCGTCAAAACCGCGCGCAACGATATCCCCCAGGCTCTCGTCACTCGTCAGGTCGAGCACGACATCGGGATACTCCTCCTGAAACACGCCGAGCATTGGCTGCAGCAGGTGAATGATCGCCATTTGCGGCGCGCATACGCGAAGCGTCCCCGACGGTTTCCCCTTTTTCTCGGCCGCATCTTCAAGTGCGGCATCGAATTCGGCGAGAAGGGGCTGCATGCGCGCGAGCAGCCGGGCTCCGGCTTCAGTGAGGCTGGTGCTACGTGTCGTGCGATTGAAAAGGCGCACGCCAAGCCGCTCCTCAAACCCACGAATAGTCTGACTCAGTGCAGAAGGTGACACCGCCATCTGTCCCGCAGCGCGGGCGAACGAACCCTGTTCGGCGACCGATACGAAGGCCCGTACATCGGCGAAATCGCTTCCTCTCATTATGTATCCCCAGCTTCACAGAGTATGAAAATTATAGGTGATTGTTAGGGGCGGCGCGCGCAACTACATTTGACGAACTCGCCGATGCAGCGCTCTTCGCGATCGGCAACGGCTTTACCACCGGTACGGTGCTGCAAATCGATGGCGGCACCAACGCCTGAAGCAGGACTTCTCCTGAATCTCCTCGCCCGTCCGACGACGGGCAGCTTTCCAACCATTCCCGATCATTCGCTGGAACCGAACAATGTCACTCGATAATTACCCGCCGACCGCATGGGAACACCTTCGCTCTATCGTCAAGCCGCTCGAACCGGTCGACGATAAACAACGCGTCCTGATCAAGGGCGGTGCAATCGTCAGCATGGACAAGGAAGTGGGCGACCTCACGCTCGGCGACATCCTGATTGAGGGCGACCGCATTGCCGCGATCGCGCCGTCGATCGACGCCGATGGCGCTGAAATCATCGACGCCACCGACATGATCGTCATGCCCGGTTTCGTCGATTCGCATCGTCACGCGTGGGAAGGGCAGTTGCGCCGTATCGACCCGAACTCGCCGACCCTGATGGACTACCTGAGGTCGACGCACTTCTCCTTTGCGACGCACTACCGTCCGGAAGACATGTACGTCGGCAACCTCATCACGGCGCTAGGTGCAATCGACTCCGGCATCACCACCATGGTCGACAACTCCCACAACGCTCGAAGCCCGGCGCATTCGGATGCCTCGGTCGATGCGCTCGAAGACGCCGGCATCCGCGCGGTCTATGCACCGGGCAAGCCGCTCGCGGGGGAATGGGCGCACCACTGGCCGCAAGACCTCGGGCGGCTGAAGCAGGAACGCTTCGATTCAGACGACCGGCTCGTCACGATGGCCATGATGTCGCAGTGGGATCGCGAAACGTGGGCGGCGGCGCGCGCGGTGGGGCTGCGCATCATCACTGAGTTCCTTGGCGAAGACATGGGCAAGCTGCTGCCGGGTCTCCAGGAAGAAGGGCTTCTCGGGCCGGACAATATTTTCAATCACTGCACGGGCCTTTCCGATGAGCAGTGGGAAATCCTGCGTGAGGCCGGTGTGAACGTCGACGTCTGCCCGCGCTCGGATGCGCAATACGGTCTGGAAGAAGGGCTGTGTGTGTACCAGCGCGCGATCGACCACGGCATTGCGCCGGCCATCAGTATCGACGTTGAAGCCTCGTACGGCGGAGACATGTTTGCCGAGATGCGCGCCGCCTACTTCATGCAGCGTGCGCACGCACAGAATCGTCGTTATCGGGGCGATGAAACGGCGCCGGCGGCAGTGTCGGTACGTAGCATCCTCGAGACGGCAACCATCAATGGCGCACGCGTGGCGGGCCTCGATGAAAAAACGGGTTCCCTGACCCCGGGCAAGAAGGCTGACATCGTGCTTATCCGCGCCGACGACCTGAACCTGTACCCATCGAACAATGCCATCGGCACCATCGTTCACGCCGCGGAACGCAGCAACGTGGATACGGTGATCGTGGGCGGCCGCGTTCGGAAGTCGGGCGGCAAGCTGCTCGGCCTCGATTTCCCGGCACTCAAGCAGGCGACGGAAGCTTCCCGTGCGCATCTGTTCGCTGGCGCCGGTTACATTGCCGACCCGTTCGCGGACGCGTCACCGAAAGTCGCGCAGGCCTGAGACTAACCAAAATGGGTGTGACATGAACCTGATTTTTCTGCTCATCGCATTCTGCGCCGGCTCGGCCATTTCGATTCAGGCTGCAGTCAACAGCCAACTCGCGGGTGGTCTTGGCGGCAACGTTGTGGCCGCGGCCCTCGTGTCGTTCTCAATTGGCACGGTGGCGCTCGCGGCAATTGCGCTTGGCAAAGGCGGTCTGTCGGCTGCGATCGTGAGCCTGCCGTCGCAACCAGTCTGGCGCTTCGGCGGTGGTCTGCTCGGCGCGGCTGCGATCTTCTGCACCGTACTGCTCGCGCCACGCATTGGTCTGGCCAACATGCTGGCGCTGGTGATTGCCGGGCAACTGCTGTCGTCGCTCGCCATCGATCACTTCGGCCTGGTCGGCGTGATGACCCGTCAGGTGTCAGGTATCAAGCTTGCCGGCGCGCTGGTCATGCTGACAGGGGTCTGTCTGACGCTCTTCGGCAACTCGCTGATGCAGGCGCTGACGAAACACAGCTAAGTGCGTATCCAATTAAATCGATCTGGAGGTATCCGATGAAAGACAATCAACATCCCGAACCCGGCAGCCGGTATGCGCGCGGCAGCGCGATTTTCGAAGAAGCACTCGGCATTCCGGCGGACGCTTTCGCCAGGAGTCTCGCCGATGTGGCACCGCGTTTCACACGCTACGTGATGGAGTGGGAGTTTGCGGACATGGTGGGGGAGTCGTCGCTCGACGCCCGTACGCGAGAAATAGTGGCGATCACCTCGTTGGCGACGCTCGGTGCGACGGGTGCAGCGGTGTTGAAGCTTCGCATCGCTTCGGCGCTCAAAGCGGGCGTGACACGGGAAGCCATCATCGATATTTTTATCCAGCTCGGCATCACCGCCGGCTTCCCGATTGCACTCGCCGCGATTCACGCAGCTCAGGAACAATTTGCGGCCGCTGACGCCGCGTGACGATCGCGGGTGGTCGCCCGCGTTCTCCACTTCACTTAAAAATGCACTGAACCAGTAGCGCGCGGGCGAGGCCCGATGGATCTCGCCCGCTGTACGGACGTTCCTGTGAATTCGTCATCCTAACTAATCTTAGAACCATTTTTGAAGACTGCTGTTTGGCAGTAACACGCATGACAACGCTCAAGAAACGTATCCTCGTCGGTCTGGTCGCGCTTGCGGCGGCACTCTCACAGTCCGCCATCGCGACCGAAGGCGGCGGCGACAACATTGGGCAGGGCTCGGAGGGGTTCTTTGCGGGCATGTTGCCTGAGCCGGGCTGGTATGGCGTGCTGTACACCAACTACTATCACGCAAGCCGGTTCAATGACAGCCATGGTAAATCTTCGATCCCGGGCTTTAACTTCTCGGCCGAAGTTCTTGCCGCGCGCCTCTTCTACATGTCGAACCTGAAGATTGCGGGTGGCCGGGTAGGGGCTTTTGCCATTGGCAATGTTGCGTCGCTGCAAAGCAGTTCGGCATCTGGCAAGGACCATCGCAACGGCGTGGGCGACGTCACGGTGGGCTCGACTGTCGGCTGGGACGTCGGCGCGTTTCACCCGCTGGTCGCGGTCGACATCGTGCTGCCCGTCGGCGGCTATGACATGGCACGCGGCCTGAACACCGGCGGCAACTACTACTCGTTCCGCCCGATCGTCGCTTTCACTTATCTGCCAACAAACGGTCTGGAAGTGTCGGCGAAGATCACGTACACGTTCAACGTACGCAATGCGGCTACTGATTACCGGTCGGGGCAGATTTTCCACTTCGACTATTCGGTGAGCTATCCGGTCGCGAAAGACCTGCGTCTTGGCGTGAACGGGTACTACGTGAACCAAACCACGGACGACTATCAGCACGGCATGCCTGTCGACGGAGACGGGTTTCGCGGCCGCGTGGCTGCCATCGGGCCGGCTGCGCATTATCAGTTCGGCAAGGTTGGCCTCGACCTGAAGGTGCTGAAGGAATTTGCCGCGCGCAATCGTACGGAGGGCACGAGCGTCTGGGCAAAGGTCGTTGTGCCATTTTGAAGCCCAATGTCCAGCGTTCAAGGGCTGGCTCGTAAGCCGCGGTCGGAAGCTCTCGGGAATGACACGGACAGATGACTCACGCATCGGCCGAAGCCTTTCCAATCTCGCTGAGCAGTGCCTCCTGGCATTTGAGCAACTGAGCGGCGAGCATCTCGCGCTTAACACCGAACCGCGCGCTTGGCACGACCACCGAGACGGCGTAGCGGCCAAGAATGGTGTCGATCGCGACGGCTATCGACGAGATGCCAGGTTCGGTCTCGTCTTCCTGGTACGCATAGCCCGCACTGCGCACCTTTCGAAGTTCTTTTGTCAACGCGGTGGCTGAGTGCAACGTGCGGGGCGTTACGCGCTCGTAGGTGTCTCCCATGAGCTCAAGCACTTCTTCATCGGGGTTCAGCGCAAGCAGAGCCTTTCCACCGCATGTGCTGTGAAGCGGCAGGCTTGCGCCCACGCGCGGCACAACGCGTAGCTCTTGCTCGGAGACGACGACATGCACGAACGCAAGCTCGCGCCCGCTCATGCGCGTGAGCGCCACCGTCTCGGCGACCTCGTCGCACAGCGCCTGCATATGCGGAGTAACGACCGCAACGACGTCGGTATGCAGCTTCCCCACAAGGCGCAGCAAGGAAGGGCCGAGGCGCACGCCGTCCGCGCGATCGGATCGCACAAGACCTTCGGTCCCGAGCGCGTTGACGATGCGCTGCACCGTCGAACGGGGCAGTTCGACTACTTTGGCTATCTCGCCCAGGCTCATGCCGCCCGGGGAAGCGCCAAGGGCATCCAGGATTCTCGCGGCGCGGCCAATGACCTGAATGCCGTTTCCGCGCTCGTCGTCGCCGTTCTGTTGTTGCTTTTCGTTCATGGTCGGTCGCTTTTCGGTGAGTCTGGAGTTTAACGCGTCTGTACGGTCGTGCGTCACAAAATATCCACGATACGATACAACGGATCGTATGATAGACTTCGCGCTTATTTTGAATCTGTACCGTAACACGAGTTGAAGTACCGTATGGTGAGCATTAACATGCGTCCAGCGGTGAGCGTTCTTTCAGTTGGAGCACGAGATGACCTCGATACAATCCATAGCAGTAGGCGGACCGCCGCCCGTGCCACCGGTGCCCACACCTTTTAACGGGCGGCTCATTGTCGGCCTTCTGGGCGTGCTGATTGCCGCGCTGGCCTCGGGCCTGAATAACCGCGTGACGGATATCGCGCTGAATGACGTTCGGGGCGTACTCGGCATGGGGTTTGACGAAGGCACGTGGGTGCGCGCGGCCTATGCCGCAGCGGAAGTGGCTGCAATGATGGTGTCCGCGTGGTGCGCCGTGACGTTCTCACTGCGCCGCTTCGCGATGGCCGTGGTGCTGCTCTTCGCACTGCTTGGCGCGGTGTTTCCTTTCGTGCAGGGCTTCAACGCCATCATCGCGCTGCGAATCGCCCAAGGGTTGCTCGGCGGCGCGCTGCCGCCGCTCCTGATGACGGTGGCGCTTCGGTTCCTGCCACCGCCAATCAAGCTTTACGGGTTGAGCGCGTACGCATTGACCGCGACGTTCGGCCCGAACCTCGCGGTACCGCTCGTCGCACTCTGGACGGGGCCGGTGGGCTGGCAATTCGTGTACTGGCAAATCATCCCGCCTTGCCTGATTGCGGCGGCGATGATTGCCTACGGTCTTCCGCAGGACCCGCTGCGCCTCGAGCGCTTCCGGCAATTCGACTGGGTGGGCGTGCTGACCGGATGCGGTGGCATGGCGGCGCTGGTTATAGGTCTGGAGCAGGGTGAGCGGCTGGACTGGTTCAACTCGCCGCTCATTTGCGTGCTGCTCGGCTCAGCGGCCGTTTCGCTCGTGGTCTTCTGCATTAACGAGTGGCATCACCCATTGCCCTTATTCAAGCTGCAAATCCTTGCGCGCCGCAATTTCTCGCATGGCCTGCTGGCACTCGGAGGCTTGCTGACAGTCTTCATGTCGGGTTCGATGCTGCCTTCGCTTTACCTCGGACAGGTACAGGACTTCAAGCCACTGGAGATTGGACCGCTCGCGCTAAGCATTGCGATTCCGCAGTTGCTCGCAGCGCCGGCCGCTGCCGCGCTGTGCAATCTCCGCTGGCTGGATAGCCGGTTCGTCATGGCAACGGGTCTCGCGCTATTGGTGGCGTCGTGTTTCGCGGGCTCGTTTCTAACGTCCGACTGGGGGCGCGATAACTTTTACCTGTTGCAGGCGATGCAGGCGCTGGGCCAACCGCTTGCCGTCCTTCCTATCCTGATGGGCGCCACCGGCGTCGTGCAGCCGATGGAAGGACCGTTTGCTTCGGCGATGTTCAACACGGTGCGTGGTCTTAGCACTGCGGTCGGCGCGACCGTCATCGAGGTATTCATCGCTCATCGTGAACGCTTCCACTGGACCATGCTGCTCGATCGCGCGGGCAATCTCGCCGGGCGTTTGCCGCAGACCGCGGTAGGCGCTCGACTTGGCTCCCAGGTGCACGAGCAGGTAGTCGTGCTGAGTCTCGCCGACGCCTACCTGCTGATTATGGGCATCGCACTCGCGCTGGTCATTCTGTTGATGGTTCTACCCGTTCGCGCTTTGCCTCCTCAATCCGTTTTCATACAGCCCTCGAAGTAAGGTGTTTCGATGAACAAGAAATTTCTCCGTGCTGCCGGCGTTGCGGTGGCAGTACTCGCCGTCGCGGGTGCCGTATTCGCGATGACTGGCCGCAGCCAGTCGGGTGAACAGTCGACCGACGACGCCTACGTCTCTGCCGACTACACGCTGGTCGCCCCCAAGGTCTCGGGCCAGATTGCCAAGGTGCTGGTCGAGGATAACCAGCGCGTTATGGCGGGCGCCACCCTTGCGCGCATTGACGACCGCGACTTTCAGACCGGTCTTCAGACGGCACGGGCCGAACTGGTTGCCATCAACGCACGGCTGGCCAACATCGACGCGCAGCTTGCGAAGCAGGATGCGGTCATCGCGCAGGCGAAGGCTTCGATCGCGGCGGACGATGCGGCTATCACCTTCGCGCAGCAGAACGCCGAGCGCTATCAGCGGTTGTCGAAGGACGGCGCCGGTACTATCGAGCAGCAGCAACAGGCCGAATTCACCTTGCGGCAGCAGTCCGCGATCCGGGCGCGGGACGCAGCAGCATCCGACGCGGCGCTAAAGGAACTGGGCGTGCTGAAGAGCCAGCGGGCAGAAACCGCTGCCACGGTGGAGCGCGCTGAGGCCGCGGTGGAACAGGCGCAACTGAACCTGTCATACACAACGATCACGGCGCCCGTCGATGGCATCGTCGGGCAGCGCTCGGTCCGCGTGGGTGCCTATGTAAATGCGGGGACTACGCTCATGGCTGTCGTGCCTCTGCACAAGGCCTATGTGGTCGGCAACTACCGCGAAACGCAATTGACGCGTGTGCGCGTCGGAGAACGCGTCCGGATTACGGTGGATGCGTATCCCGACCTTCTATTGCAGGGCAGTGTCGAGAGCATCGCGCCGGCAACGGGACTCACGTTCTCGCCAGTCGCCCGCGACAACGCAACGGGCAACTTCACCAAGGTCGTTCAGCGCGTGCCCGTGAAGATAGCCCTGGACCAGGACCAGCCGCAGGAAAACCTGCTTCGCGTCGGCATGTCGGTCGTCACGCACATCAATACCGGAAGTCCGGCGAAATCGGAGTAGCCACATGACCACGAGACAACCACGTCACCTGGTTCGTGCCGGGCTAACTACGCTCTCCTTCGCTCTGCTAACGGCATGTACGGTCGGCCCCAACTTCGTCGCTCCGCAGGCACAGGTGCCCGAAAAATGGACTCCCCATACCAGTGCAACGACGCAGAGCCATCCGGTAGATGCGTCGATCGACCCGAAGTGGTGGAGTCAGTTTGGCGACGCTCAGCTCGACGCGCTCATACAGCGCGCGGTATCAAGCAACCTGGACATCCAGGTTGCGGCGACGCGACTGCTGCAAAGCCGCTGGGAGCGCCGCATTGGGGGTGCGGCGGGGCTGCCGTCCGTGGGCGCTAACGCGGCCTACCAGCGTACGGGCGTGAGCGGCGTGGGCGTACTGGGGCAGGAGGGCGAGTCCTCCGGACCGGCGGACGGTGGAAACGCAAGCGTCATGGGCGCCGAAGCAGGCGCACCGTTCAATCTCTACCAATACGGCTTCGACGCAGCCTGGGAACTGGACCTGTGGGGGCGCAACCGCCGCGCGAACGAATCCGCAGATGCGATGATTGTCGCGACCGATGAAATGCGACACGGCGTAATCGTGTCCGTATTGACGGAAACCGCCACCAGCTACATCCAGCTTCGTGCGGTTCAGGCGACGACGGCGACGGTGACCGAGTCGCTCACATTGGCGCAGCAGAGCCTTGAGCTCACGAAACGACGCCGCACCGAAGGTGTCGCCACCACCCTCGAAGTATCGGAGGCGTCGGCACTCGTCGCATCTATTGAGTCGGAATTGCCCGCGCTTGAAGAGCAGCAGGGGCATCTGGTCAATGCGCTCAGCCTGCTCGTCGCGCAACCGCCGGGAACATTGACAGCGGAACTGGCTGGCGCAAGGCCTGTGCCGCCGGTGCCGGCGCAGGTACCGGTCGGGTTGCCGTCAGAGCTCGCGCGGCGGCGGCCGGACATCCGTCAGGCCGAAGCACGTTTGCATTCCAGCACTGCGAACATCGGCGTCGCTCAGGCTGACTTCTACCCCCATGTAACGCTCTCGGGCAACATCGGGATGCAATCGCTGTCTTTCGCGTCGCTCGGCACGTGGGCGGCGCGACAGTTTGCAGTCGGCCCCACGATGAGCCTGCCTATCTTCGAAGGCGGCCGCCTCAAGGGCACACTGAAGTTGCGCGAGGCGCAGCAGCAGGAGGCGGCACTGGCCTATCAGAAGACGGTCCTGAACGCGTGGCGGGAAATTGACGACGCGTTGATTGCGTACGACGCGCAGCAGCGCAGACGCGCCAGTCTCACTGCGGCAGTCGAGCATAGCCAGACCGCGTACCGGGCGGCGGTATCGCGCTACAAGGCCGGGGCGAGCACGTTCCTGGACGTGCTCGTGGTGCAGCGCTCGCTGCTCGACGCGCAGACGGCACTCGTGCATAGCAATGCAGAGGTGTCGTTGACGGTGGTGCGGCTCTACAAGGCGCTCGGGGGCGGCTGGGAGGATTCGCCGCTCGCTTGAATCACAAGATTTCGTACGTATGAACCGGGCCGCTGGTCTGGCGAGCCCGGCATGAATGTGTCGTAAAGCTGCGCCTGCGCGCAGCCTGAGCCATGCGCCATGCGCCATGCGCCATGCGCCATGCGCTATGCGGCGGGGACGTTGAACTTACCCGCGTGGAAATCAACTACAGCCTGATTCAGTTCTTCCTGCGTGTTCATGACGAACGGACCGCGGGCTGCGATCGGCTCGTCGATCGCCTCCGCATGACCGAAGAGCAGGACGGACGCGTCCGCTGCGGTCAGTTCGAGCGCATCACCGTCGTCATGCAGTTCAGCCAGGTTGAACTGTGAAACCTCTTGCCCTTCTATCGCGACCTTGCCACGGACGACGTAGAGAAAGATCTGGCGACCTCCTACATTCTCGAATCTGACCCGGCTACCAGCCGACATGCGGATGACGGACATGAAGGTGCTCGTCAGCGATTCAATGGGACCTTGCACGCCTTGCCATTCTCCCGAAATCAACTGAACATGCGCCGCCTGGTCGGGTGTGCTCACCACGGGAATATTGTTTTCCTGCAGGCCGACGTAGCGAGGCGACGTCATCTTCAGGCGCGCCGGCAGGTTCAGCCATAGCTGCAGGATTTCCAGCGGTCCGCCGTGCTCCATGAACGGATGCGGCGAGAGCTCGGCATGAATAAGACCACTGCCCGCCGTCATCCACTGGACCCCGCCGGCGTCGATGACGCTCTCCTGTCCACCGGTGTCCGAGTGCGCCAGGCTACCGTCGAGCACGAAAGTCACCGTCTCGAATCCGCGATGCGGATGCGGCCCAAATGGCAATCCGCCATTGTGCGGTGCGTACACCTGTGGGCCGTGGTGATTCAGAAAGAGGAACGGATTCAGATGCGGCAGCGCCGGCCCCGGCAGGGGACGCCGTGTGGTCAGGTCGGCTATATCGTCGCGATGCGCGCGATGGATCGCTTTAAGCGTACGGTTGGGCATTCGATGGCTCCTTGCAGCGTCGGTAGCGAGCCCACGCAAAAGATTCAAGTTATGGACACGTTGGACGAAAACGTTGATCAACGACCGCATGCTACCCGTGCGTGACGGGTTCGGGTAGCGGGCAATATCGATGAGCAGTGTTCTATTTCTGGAACGATAAATGTATGGCTGCCGCGTGTCAGCTTGACCGGACCGAGCTATGGCTAGCGCATCCATTCACTCGCGTAGTTATCTGGCATATGCATTGCGTCGAATCCGAAGCGTGGTGCCGCGAGGTTGACCGCTGTAAGAACCAACAGGAGCCGTCCCCATGTCCAGTCATTCAAGCGTTTCCTTCACAGAGCGGCGTCGCCTGGGCGGCTGGCTGCCGCGGAAAGAACCGGAGCTAGCGGCGTTTAGAAAGGACCTCGCGGCAAAAGCGCGGCGGCGGGCTGGGCAGGCTCCGCGCGTAAGCGTAGTCGAGGAGCTGGCAACGCTGATTGGCAACGATCCGGTGCTTCGGATGGACCTGACACGCGCCATCAATGACGCGGTCACCGCCGGCTATGAACTCGGCTATTCGACCATCGACGAGTTGATCGATATTGTCGACTACCTGATGACATACGCGCCGCGTTTTAGCGAAGCGAGCCTTATTCATTGCCCGCTGAACGCGGTTCTCGATTGGCCGATGTGCATGCCGTCGGGCTATGCGCTTTTTCGCGACCCCGCGCTCAATGCCCAGTTGAAGCGCGTACTTGACGTCTGGTGCGGCTTCCTTAGTGGACCCCATTCGCGAACACATCTGAATACCTCGTCGCCAGACGGATGGTTTTCGCCAGAAGCGCAGAAGCAACTGGGCATGTCGCAGTTCATATGCGACCCGGACGCGCCGTACTGGGGATTCGCATCGTGGAATAGTTTCTTCACGAGGCAATTCCGGCCGGGCGAGCGCCCGGTCGCCGAACCGGATGACAACAAGGTCATTGTCAGCGCATGCGAAGCGTCTCCCTACAACATACAGCATGACGTCAAACTGCATGATCAGTTCTGGATTAAATCCCAACCGTACTCGCTGCAAGAGATGTTCACGACGAGCCAGCACGCGCTGGCGAAACAATTTGTTGGTGGCAGTGTGTATCAGGCTTTTCTTAGCGCGTTCAACTATCACCGCTGGCACGCGCCGGTCGGTGGCAAGATCGTCAAGGCGTATCACGTCGACGGCAGCTATTACTCCAATGCGGAATCGGAGGGCGTCGACCCCGGCGGGTTGAACGATTCGCAGGGTTATACGACGGCAATTGCTGCGCGCGCGGTCATCGTGATCGATTGCGATGATCCCCGGATCGGCCTTGTAGGTTGCATCTTCGTCGGTATGGCCGATGTGTCCTCGTGTGTCATCGAGGCGCTTCCCGGACAGCGGGTCGCCAAAGGCGATGAACTCGGCTACTTTCAATACGGCGGCTCAACATATTGCCTGGTTTTCCAGCCGGCCGTGGTGCAAAGCTTTATGCCGCATCCGCCGTTTGACGACGCGAAACCGCCTCTTCACGTCAATGCGTGCGTCGCCAAGGCACGATGAGAATTTAGGGTACTTAGTGGACGAGCGCCGGGCGTTTGGCAACGCGTGATTCACCGGAGCTTGGATCCTCTTCTCAGGCGCGCATCGGAGGTCGTCAGCGAGAGCGGTCAGTCGATAGACCCCGCGGCACCCTCAGTTAGCGGTCGAACCGGGGGGGATGGGATTCTTGTCCTGGGAAGAATCCAGCGCATTTTCTGAGGCTGGGTGTTTGTTCTTTTCCTCCACGTCTCGCGCGGTTTGCTTTGAGTCGGGCGATGGATCTGCGCGCGAATCCGTTCCTGCTCTTCTGCCTTGCTTTCCAGCCATGTTCGCTTGCTCCGCTCGCTTTGCTTCCTCCGCTTTCGCGTCGCGATGCTCTTCCGGTATGCGAGAAGCTTCTAACGTGTGCTTCATGATGTTCTCCCACAGAAATAGGGTGTTCAATCGATCGCAGCAAGCGGTGGACCCGCTCGCGGCGAACGGCGAACCGGCTAGGCGGCAATTCATCTGACAAGGGTCCAGCAAACGGACACCGCACCGGCTTCCATTGCCGATTCGGTAAACGGTGGCGGAGATAACGCGTCGAACGATCCGCGCCATCGGACGTCGAAACGTTCCTCGACGGTGGCCGTTCCCGCCTTTAGCTGAAAGCCCCTGGTTGCGAGACGATAGCCTTCTAGTCGAAGCAGTTCGGTCAGCCGTTCCCTGCATGCACTCGCCCGGTCATATTCGACAGTCAGCAAGGCAGTTTTTTCACGCGACATGCGACGCTCAACGTACTCGAAACCCCATAGGACGATCATGCCCAACGTGAGTCCGGCTAAACCGAGGAGCAATTGACCACCACCAATGCATAACCCGATGACCGTGACGAACCATAGCGTCGCGGCAGTCGTCACGCCGATCACCAGACCGTCTTGACGCAGGATGGTCCCCGCACCGATAAAGCCGACGCCTGAAAGAATCCCCAGCGGCAAACGCATCAAGTCGAGTACAGCGAACGACCCGGGTTGCTTGCCGGCTTGCGCGAGCAGCGCGTTGACCTGAAGCATCGCGAGACAGGCGGCCAGGCAGACGAGCAACGTTGTCCGCAGCCCGGCTACTTTGCCTGACTCGCCGCGATTAAATCCTACCAATGTTCCGGCCAGCACCGACAGCGCGAGACGGATCACGATATCGAACCAATGAAGTGTTGTCGGCATCAGGTCCATATTCGCTTCCCGATTAAAAGCAACAAACTTCGCTGAGGTTGGATCTCGGCCGACGGCGTGATTCAAGTCGCGGACTTACGCATGGCGCCGGGATATCCGACGCGAAACCGTCAGCCTCCGCTAAGTCAGTCGGAATCGTAAAGGCGCTCGCTCTGATCGCGGTAATCCTTTTTTGGGCTCCTGCTGCGGCACAGCGTGCTACTTGTTTTTATGGCCGGGCAGCACTGCGCCCAGTACCTGCCTGGCGGTATCGATAAGTACATTGCCCTGATCCGGGTCGCCCTTCATCAATGTCGATGCGAATGCCTTGGCCTGCGCGAGCGTGATATGCGGCGGCAGGGGCGCCACGTTCGGATCGGTCTTTACCTCCAGTACGACAGGGCGATCCGAGGCGAACGCCTCGTCCCACGCGGCCCCCATCTTGTCGGCATTGTCGACATAGATTCCCTTCAGACCAATCAGCTCAGCAAACTTGTGATACGCGACAGAGGGAATGTCCTGAGATGCCTCGAACTTCGGGTCGCCCTCCATGACGCGCTGCTCCCACGTCACCTGATTCAAATCCTCGTTGTTCAGCACCATGCAAATCCAGTGCGGACTGGCCCATTGCTTCCAGTATTTCGCCACGGTGATGAGTTCAGCCATATTGTTCATCTGCATTGCGCCGTCGCCAACAATGGCGATCACGGGCCGCTGCGGATGTGCAAATTTCACAGCGATGGCGTAAGGGACCGCGGCCCCCATCGACGCGAGCCCTCCCGACAACGAACACATCATCCCGCGCTGGACCTTCAGGTCGCGTGCATACCAATTGGCGCAAGAGCCGGAATCGCTTGTGACAATCGCATTGGATGGTATGCGCGACGAGAGCTCCCAGACCGTGCGCTGCGGATTGACGCCGCCTTGGGCGGATTCGTGTGCACGCCGGTCGAGCGTTTGCCACCAGTCCTCGGTCCATCCTTCAATCGTCTTGCGCCAACCGCGGTCCTGCTTTTCTTCGAGGAGCGGTAACAGGGCACGCAGGGTCTCGGCGCTGTCGCCAACAAGGTTCACTTCCATCGGATAGCGCAGGCTCAGCATATCGGCTTTGAGATCGATCTGAACGCCACGCGCGGCGCCTTCCTTCGGCAAGAACTCCGAGTAGGGAAAGCCGGAGCCGACCATGAGCAGCGTGTCGCATTGGGTCATCAAATCGTAGCTCGGCTTGGTGCCTAGCAGTCCGATCGAACCCGTGACCCAGGGCAGGTTGTCCGGTAACGCGGCTTTGCCCAGAAGCGCCTTTGCAGCGCCAGCGCCGAGCTTGTCCGCCACGGCGATCAATTCGTCGGTCGCTTTCAATGCGCCTGCGCCGACGAGAATTGCCACCTTCTTGCCCGCGTTCAGCACATCCGCGGCTTGCCGGAGGTCGTCGGCATAGGGGACTGTCTTTGGGGCACGATAGCCCGCGCCTGAATGCACTGTTCCATGCTTTCGACCGGGCGGCTCGTACTCAATATCTTGCAAGTCGTTTGGAAGGATCAGTGCGGTGACGGTGCGCTCGGCTAACGCGACCCGCACAGCCCGGTCGACGAGATGGCGAATTTGGGAAGGAACGCTTGCTTGCTGCACGAAGGCGCCGGCAACGTCCTTGAACAAGGAAACGAGATCCAGTTCTTGCTGATAATGCCCGCCGAGCGACGCGCGAGCTTGCTGTCCCACGATCGCGAGGACCGGCATGTGATCCATTCTGGCGTCGTAAAGGCCAGTGACCAGATGAGAGGCCCCCGGCCCTGAGGTCGCGATACAGACACCGAGTTCGCCTGTAAATTTTGCATGCGCCGCCGCCATGAATGCCGCCATTTCCTCATGCCGGACCTGGACGAATTCTATTTTTCTTTCGGCCCGGTTAAGCGCGCCGAACACGCCGTTGATGCCGTCGCCGGGATAGCCGAAGATGCGGCGAACGCCCCACGAATAGAGACGATCGACGAGAAAGTCGCCAACTGTTGCGGCCATGGGATGCTCCAAAAGGTGGGTGGCGGAGACTACCGAATAGCAATGTGTATTCCCCGCTTGGCGCGGCTTTGCCCAAGGACGCAATTAACGCAGTGCACGGGTCGCGGCAGGAGATGGTGGCGTCTGTTTAGGGTAACGAGCGCAAAATGAGTCGCTTGCATCGGTACGTTCCGTGCAGCAAGCTCGTAGCGGCGACGCGGGTCTGGTCGAATCACACGAAGGTGTCGAATTGATTGGAAAGCTGGGCTTTAGCGCAACCGGTAGGACTACGGTGCGTAGTCCATGGATAACCGGAAGAGTCGAGTAACGAGCGGCTGGTTAGCGCGCGTACTGTGTGTTTGCAGCGATCAGGCCGCGAGGTTGCCGCACATGCTTGACAGCACATTGTGCTGCGGAAGAACGGTTCACCGGGGGTCCCTAAAAATCCTTCCAACGAGCCAGGAAAACTCCGGCGGAGGTGTGGTCTTGATTGCGCGGCACATGTCGGCGACCGGGCCGAGATCACGACGATTTGCGAACGCGATGGCTTCGTCGAGGGATACGGTTCCCGCTACCGCTTTGCCTTCGCTGTTGCCTATCGTGAAATCAAATTCCCAGTGCGTTGCGAAAATCCCTTTCGACTCTATAACCCCAATGATTTTTGCGTCCATGTCGCACCTCCGGGCATTCTTTATAAAATAAAGAATGAGAGCGACGTCTGCCATCCAGTATTTCTGTCGAAAAATGGCGGATTTCGGACAGCCCCGACATGATTCTTTCGTGCCGCACGCGGCTGGTGAACATTTTGTAGAGGAGAACGAGCATCGTTCGTCCCGCTCAACTGCATGTCGCTACCCTGACAGCGCGTCATTAAAGATTTTCTTCTACTGCCTACCGCCTGCGCATGGAAGGCAGGAATCGCGCTTGCTGGTATGTCCATTACCGAACGCCTCGTATGAATCCGTAAACATTGGAGTGCGCCATGCCGTCCGAAAAAATATCCACTTCGCGTCGCACTTTGATGCAAGGCGCCACAGCGGGATTTGTCACCGCAGTGGCAGCACGGGCTGTCGCACAGACCGATGTTTCCAATTCGACAGGAACCGCCATGGCGAGCCCGCCGCAGGACCCACGCACGCTCTATCCGCATCCGCCATTCCCTGCCCAGGAGCAACCGTGGCCAGGCCTTGCAGGGCGCATGACGCCCCGCCCCGATCACGGCGAAACCAGCTATCGAGGTTCTGGCCGTCTCAACGGACGAAGAGCGCTGATTACTGGCGGTGACTCGGGCATTGGTCGCGCCGCAGCTATCGCATATGCACGTGAAGGAGCCGACGTCGCGATCGTCTATCTTCCGGCGGAAGAACCCGATGCCCGTGAGGTCATACAAATCATTCGTGCCGCGGGTCGCAAGGCAATCGCATTACCCGGCGATATTCGCGATGAGGCTTTCTGTCAGGCGCTGGTAGAACAGGCGGTGTCAGGACTGGGCGGCCTGGACATTCTGGTGAGCAACGCTGGACGACAGCAAAGCCACGACTCGATCCTCGACATCACCACTGAGCAGTTTGACTGGACACTCCGTACCAATCTGTATGCGATGTTCTGGATTACGAAGGCCGCGATTCCTCACATGCCACCGGGCTCGGCGATCATTTATACGAGTTCGGTGAACGCTTACGATCCCTCATTCAACCTGCTCGATTACGCAATGACCAAAGCGGCTATCGCCAACTTTTCCAAAGGGCTCTCCAAGCAAATGATCAAGCGGGGCATCCGCGTCAATGCGGTTGCCCCTGGTCCTTTTTGGACAGCGCTACAGGTCAGCGGCGGGCAGACAACCGAGAATGTCGAAAAGTTTGGTGAGCAGGTACCGATGGGGCGCCCAGGGCAGCCGGCGGAGATCGCACCCGTCTACGTGCAGCTTGCGTCTGCGCAGGCGAGCTACGTGACCGGGCAGGTCTATGGTGCATCAGGCGGCTCGGGCCAGCCGTGAATTCGCGACTTTCTTTCCGGTGCCTCGCGCCATGCCGGTATCGACGCGAAACTTTGACCGACACGGGGAATGTGCCCACGGCTTGACGTCCTAACAACGAGCGCGCGAGAAACGATGGCTAACAGGATCGGAATATCGGGTTGGCGCTACGAGGGATGGCGCGGCGTGTTCTACCCCAAGGGCCTTCAACAGGCTCGCGAACTGGAATTCGCTTCTCGTGCGGTAGATACGATAGAAATCAACGGTTCGCATTATTCCCTCCAAACGATCGGCAGTTACGAGTCGTGGTATGCGGCAACGCCGGCTCATTTTGTGTTCAGCGTAAAGGGTCCGCGTTATCTGACCCATATGCTCCGATTCCGGGACGACTCAGTGCGGCCGGCCATCGCGAATTTTTTCGCCTCTGGCGTCCTCGCGCTTAAAGAGAAGCTTGGACCTTTTCTCTGGCAGTTCCCGCCTAACTATTCTTTTGAGCCGGTGCGCCTGGACCGGTTTCTGGCGCTGCTGCCGCATGACACTCGCGAAGCTGCCGCTCTGGCGAGCCAGCATGACACCCGGGTAAAGCAGCCGTGGTTTGACATCAGGCGCCAGCACCGTCTCAGACACGCGATCGAGATCAGGCACCCGAGTTTCGCAAGCCCGGACTTTATAAAAACGCTGCGCGAACATCGCGTTGCGCTTGTGATTTCAGACTCGGTGGCAGGGTGGCCTTATGCCGAAGATCTGACGGCTGACTTCGTGTATATGCGCCTTCATGGCACTGAGACGCTGTACGGCGGAGCCTATACCGATGAAGGGCTCGACCATTGGGCAAGTCGGATCCGGAGTTGGTCCGCGGGAAGCGCACCTCCGGATGCGAAGCTTTTCTCGCCGGCACGCGCCCGTCCAGGAAAAATTGATGATGTGTTCTGCTACTTCGACAACGACAAAAAGGTTCGGGCGCCATTTGATGCCCAACGATTGATGACGCGTTTATCGGACGCGTGAAGCATCTTGATCTGCACTCGTCCCGCTTGCCGCTCGAACGCCGATAGTTGTCCGTAGATCGCTTAGGCATGGAAATTGCCAATTCATGTGGGTATTCGTAGCAATAGCCCACCTACATTTTTACCGACGCCTCGTTGCGTCTCAACGCCTACATTGAGACCGCGGTGCGAACAGTCGCGATGACAAACGATAAAACGCCAAACGAGACGCCTGCTCCCGAATCCAAACAGCTTTCGGCAACAAGCTCGCTGGATTTTCCGGTGGTGGGCATCGGCGCCTCGGCCGGTGGCATCCAGACCTTGCTTCGTCTGTTTGAAAACACGCCTGGCGATGCCGGCATGGCGTTCGTCATCGTCTTGCATTTGTCCTCGAAACACGAGAGCGTCGCGGATCAGGTCCTGCAACGTGCAACGAAGATGCGCGTCATTCAGGTGACGACGCCCACGCGAATCGAAAAGAACTGCGTCTACCTCATCTCGCCGTCGAACAACTTGTCCATGGAAGACGGACATTTGCGTGTCACGCATGTTGATCGCCTACCCGGTCGGCCCGTCACGATTGACCTGTTCTTTCGGAGTCTGGCCGAGGCGCACGGCGAACGGGCCATCAGCATCATCCTTTCCGGGTCCGGAAGTGATGGATCGGTTGGCATCGGTCGTATCAAGGAGCTGGCTGGAATCACGATCGCGCAGAGCCCCGAGGACGCCGAATACGAGGACATGCCTCGCAATGCGATTGCGACCGGCATGGTGGACATCGTGCTGCCGATCGTTGACATCCCGCAAAAATTGATCGAATTGTGGGCCAACATGCGCGCTATCGAGGTGCCACGATCTGGTCAGGAACAACCCGTTGCTCCCGCCGTTGTCGGAGAGCACATCGTTTCGCCTGCCGAGCGCGCGCTTCATTCGATATTAATGACCCTGCATACCCGCACCGGTCACGATTTTCATCACTATAAGCGCGCGACCGTCCTGCGGCGTATCGAACGGCGGTTGCAAGTCAATGCACTGCCCAGCCTCCCGTTGTACGAGCGATTCCTGAGTTCGCATCCCGAGGAAACGTCACCGCTACTCAAGGACATGTTAATTGGCGTTACCAACTTTTTCCGTGATCGCGAAGCATTCGAAGCGGTCGAGCGTGAGGTAATCCCGAAGATCGTTACCGAGCGGAACTCGCTCGACGATCCGGTGCGCGTGTGGGTGCCCGGTTGTTCCACCGGAGAAGAGGTTTACTCGCTCGCGATGTTGCTATGTGAACGCCAGCCGGAAGGGAACGAGCTGCCGGCGATTCACTTGTTCGCGACCGACATTGACCAGCACGCTATCGAAATCGCCCGGGCAGGTAACTATCCTGAATCAATCCTGACGGACGTGCCGCCCACCCGTTTGAACCGATTTTTCAACCACGCCGGCAGTCGCTATGTGATCGACAAGTCGGTACGCGAAAAGGTGCTTTTTGCCCCTCACAATATCCTGCGCGATCCGCCGTTCTCGCAGGTGGACTTCGTGTCTTGTCGCAATCTGCTGATTTATCTGGATCGCGCGATTCAGCGGGAAATTTTTCAGACATTCCACTTTGCGCTGAAGCCGGGTGGCTTTTTGTTCTTGGGAAGCTCGGAATCGGCCGAAGTTGCAGACGATCTATTCATAGCGATCGACAAAAAGAACCGGATCTATCAAGCGAAGATCCTGACTTCGCGCCCGCGTGCGTCTGCTGCGTCATTCCCCCGGCTGGCGGCGGGGCCGGCATACCTCAGCATCGCGGCGCGACCCGTTACTGAACGGCCACGCCTGGAGACCGCCGACTTGCATCGCCGGGCGATTGAACACGGTGCGCCTCCCAGTGTAATTGTGGATCGCGACGCAGATGTCGTGCATATGTCTGGTCAGGTCGGGCAGTTTTTTCACTATCCAGGTGGCGAGCCATCACACAACCTTCTCACGCTGATCCATCCTGACTTGCGGCTCGAACTGCGCACGGCGCTGTTTCAGGCGACACAAAAAGGCATCGACGTCGACACGCGGCCGGTGCGTTTGTCCGGCGGTGAGACGGCCACGCGAATCAGGATGAAGGTGCATCCGTACCACGATCAGGCAAGCGGCGTGGACATCCTGCTAATTTCGTTTAGTGAACTGGAAGACGTCGCACGGCACGAAGGGAGTGCAAATGACGAAAGCAGCTCCGCTGCGAACGATCCGGTTATGGCGCAGCTTGAAGCAGAGTTGCATCTCGCGAAAGAGAACCTGCAGTCGTCCATTGAACAGTCGAACGTATCGACCGAGGAGTTGAAAGCATCCAACGAAGAGCTGCAAGCCATCGTTGAAGAACTCCGGTCGGCTACCGAAGAGCTCGAAACGAGCAAGGAAGAGCTTCACTCGGTCAATGAAGAACTGGTGACGGTCAATGTCGAGCTGGAATCGAAGGTGGAGGAGACGGCCAAGGCGAACGATGACCTGGAGAACCTCATTGCCTCAACGGATATCGCGACTGTTTTTGTAGACCGGGCGATGCGCATTAAACGCTATACCGCGCCCGCAGTCGGCTTGTTCAATCTGATCAAGTCCGACGTCGGCCGCCCATTGCTCGATCTTACGCATCGCGTGAAATATCCCGAACTGGCCAACGATGCTGCCGCTGTCTTTGGCACCCTGCAGATGATCGAGCGAGAGGTCGAAACGGGCGATGGCCATTGGTTTCTGGCTCGTTTGCTGCCGTATCGCACTGCTGACCACCACATCGACGGCGCTGTGCTTACGCTGATCGATGTCACGTCTCAACGACAAGCGCAACTGGAGGCGCGCACAAGTGACGACCGGCTGAAGCTTGCGGCGCTGACGACCGACGATTACGGGATCATCGTCCAGGACATGGACGGCGTGATTGTTAGCTGGAACAAGGGTGCGGAACGCATATTCGGATACAAGGAAGCGGAAGCGAAGGGCAACTCCATCGATATGATTTTCTTGCCCGAAGATCGGGGGGACGGTATTGCTCAAGCTGAGCGAGCGCAAGCGGCCGGCGTCGGGCGCGCGGAAGACGAACGGTGGTACCTGCGGCATGATGGCTCGCAAGCCTACTGCAGCGGCGTTATGACATTCATTGATGCAGCCGGCTTTAAGGGTTACGCGAAGATCGTTCGCGACGTCACGGATCAGAAAGGGATTGAAAGCCAGCAGCAGTTACAGTTGACGCTTGAGCGCGAAGTGCGCCTTCAGGCGGAGGCCGCCAACCGTTTGAAGGACGAGTTCTTTGCCGTGTTGTCGCACGAACTAAAGAACCCGCTCAATCTGATTCACGTGAAAGCGGAGTTGCTCACCCGCACGCCCGAGGCAAGAGGTATCGCAGTCGTTCAAGAGGCGGCCGAAGCTATCCAGCGCTCGGTCGTCGGCCAGGCGAAAATCATCGACGATCTGCTCGACTTGTCGCGCGCCCGCACCGGCAAGCTGGCGTTGCAGCGGGGACCGGTCGACGTTTCGGTCGCAGTGCAATCGGTGGTCGAGGCGAGCGCGGCCGATGCGGCAATAAACGGCATTGCCCTATCGACGTCTGGCGTGAGCGTCCCCGTTGTCATCCGGGCCGACGCGGTCCGGCTCGAGCAGATGCTTTGGAATCTCGTGCGTAATGCACTGAAGTTCACGCCGCGCGGGGGACGTATTGGGATCACGCTCTTGCGCGATGAGGATTTCATCTGCATCGAAGTTGCAGACACGGGGCAGGGCATTGCGCCGGATTTCCTGCCGAGAATATTTGACATGTTCAGCCAGGCTGAAGCGGCAGGAAGACGTGATCGTGGAGGATTGGGAATCGGGCTCTCGCTGGTCCAGCAAATAGCGGAGATGCATGGTGGACGCATCGAGGCCGAGTCCGCGGGCTTGGGAAAGGGCGCTCGTTTTCGTCTCTGGTTACCGGAAAGCCCCGTTTCGCGAGGGTTGAACCATCCGGGTGAGCCACTCGATTCGAGTGCTCTCATGGGGCTGAAAGTCCTGTTGGTCGACGACTCGCTGGAAGCGCTCGAAGCGTTTCGCACGCTTCTCGAACTTGAGGGCGCGCACGTGCAGGCGGAGGCGACCGCGAAGCAGGCCCTTGCGGCGGCAACCAGCAACGACTTCGATTTGATTCTGTCGGACATCGGAATGCCGGAAATGGACGGCTACGAATTAATTGAAGCCTTGCGAAAACTGCCACGGATGGTCGCGGTGCCCGCGATCGCACTCACCGGGTTTGGACGTGCTCAGGATGCTGCGAAAGCGCTGCGTGCCGGGTTTAATGCTCATCTCGCGAAGCCTGTATCGCTACCGGTTTTGCTTAGTGCCATCGATCGAATAAAAGGGCCGAAACTTGGGTAGTTGCGGCAAAGTTTCGACTTCCGCACCTCACCGCATGGTCCATGTCGCGGGTGTCGCTGGAGTGTCCAAAATAACGGTTTCGCGCGTGCTCGCCTGGTTTGCGCGCGGGGGATTAGTCGCGCCTCGAACCATGATTGCGTTCTGTTTGGGTTTCTGATATCGGTCGACCTTGTCAGGCGGGTTGAGCCGCGAGCATGGCTTCCATTTTTACAGAATCCATATTTGAATCGCAGGACCAAAACGGTTCGAATTGCTAAATTATTGGCGAGTACCGATGCAGTCTCTCGAGGCTTAAACGTGCAGCGAAGCTTTGAAGTCACCGGGTCGATCAATGTGCATTCGCTTGGCGAGCGATGAACCCAATCTTGCATGACGGAATTCGTGTTAATGAAATTATGCAAGCGGGATTTAAGCGCTGTCCTTGAATTACGACAAAGGATAAGGCCGTTAATGGGCTGCCTTGTGCTCACTGCATCACTCACCGGCGTTGCGTCTGCCGAAGGCAAATTCACGGACGCTGAAGACGGCATGTTCGACTTGAGCGATATGTTGTTGTCACATCGCGGAGTCCTGCCGGTACCCACTATTGTCACGGAACCTGCGGTTGGATATGGGCTCGGCCTTGGGCTGCTTTACTTCACCATGCCCAAGCGTGATCCGGATGCCCCTCAGAGCGAGGTCAAGAGCTCAGCGCCTCCCAATATCACGGGCTTGGGCGGCTTCGCGACAGGCACGCATAGCTGGGGTGTAGGGCTGATGCATTTTCACACCTGGGACGACGACCGGATTCGCTACCTCGGCATTGTGGGAAAGATCAATCTGCATCTGAATTACTACGGTTCGGACGGCGGATCGCATGCGTATCAGCTAAGTGGCGTGGCGGTTGTTCAGCAGCTCTTGTTCCGCTTGGGCGATAGTCCGTGGTACGTTGGCCCTCGCTATACGTTCCTGGATTCCAACACGCGGTTCGGCGCCATGCTGCCGAATGGACTGCTCGATTTCAAGAACGAGCAACGCGTCGCAAAGGGCGGTGTCGTCATTGACTACGACACCCGCGACAATTTCTTTTTCCCGGGCAAGGGAACCTATGCCGAGCTTGAAGCGGAAATTGCCAGAGGTGGGCTAGGCAGCTCTTCAAATTTCCAGATGGAGACAGCAAAGGGTTATCACTGGATACCCCTCGCTCCGTCATGGGTCCTCGGTGTGCGGGCCGACACCGGATTTTCGCAAGGCAATATCCCGTTCTTTGCGCAGCCTTACGTCTCGCTACGAGGCGTGTCTGACGCGAAGTATCAAGACCGGAATCAACTGACGAGTGAAGTCGAGCTCAGGTGGAATGTCGCGCCGCGCTGGTATGTGCTCGGTTTTGGCGGCGCCGGCAAAGCGTACGGCGAGCTTCACTCACTTTCAGATGCGCCGACAGCCTATGGTTTCGGCACTGGTTTTCGCTACCTGATCGCCCGCAAGCTGGGTTTGACGATGGGTATCGATATTGCACGCGGCCCCGGCCAGAACGCGTTCTACGTTCAAGTCGGCAGTGCCTGGCGCTAAGACTTGAACCTGAATTCAAGCCACCCCCGTTCCAATGGCCGGCCAATGAAAAACCACTCGATCCAAGCATGCCTGCACGTCGTTTTGCTGGCAACGTGCTGTCTGATCACTCGGGAAAGCCGGGCAGCGTCCATTGACCTTCCCGGCGCGCTTCCCAGCATGGTCGGCGGTGGCCTTGGGTCTACAACGGACTATGCAGGGGCCAAGGACCGTTTTATCGGCGCTGTGCCGGGCGTGCGTTATGTGACTGATGGCGGGCAGCTGTTCGAGCTATACGGGCCCTATGCCCAGTTCGATCTTGGTGGGCTGACAGGACTGCAATACGGCCCCGCCGTGGAGCTTCGCCTGGGACGAAGTCATGTTGACGATCCGGTCGTTTCCCAGATCCACGACGTGAACACGACCGTGGAAGCGGGCGGTTTTGTGGGCTATGAATACGATAATCAAGGCGCGTTCCCGTATCGCCTGCGGGGTTCCGTGACGGTGGTGACCAACGCGGGCATTGTTTATACGGGAGCGCGTGTGTCGATGAACGGAAGCCTCTGGTTGCCCGTGCAGCGGCGCATTTTCGTAGGTGCAGGGGTGGGCGCGAGCTGGGTCAGCCAGGGATTTAACCAGGTGTACTACGGCGTCACGGAAGAGGACTCCGCGCGCAGCGGCCTGCCCGCTTTCACTCCTTCCGGTGGGCTTGAACAGATGACCGGGTGGCTTGCCGCGATCTACCAGATCGACAAACACTGGTTCGGCGGAGCAATGATTTACTACCAGCGGTTATCCGGCTCGGCGGCTGACAGTCCTATCGTCACGCAGCGCGGAAACCGGAATCAAATCACTTACGGCGTTGGAGTCGCCTACGCGTTCAAGTGACATGCCGGACGGAGGCTAAAACCTTCCTTCGACAATTTCGCAATTGGACGGCATGTCCACGCATCGAGCGGCGTCATCCATACTGATTTCGTTCAGGATGACCCGCACGGCCTGAAGCGTCCAGCCGTGCGTGACGACGAGCACGGTCTGCGGACTACTCAGCTTCAGGTCAGCGATCAGTGATTGAACGCGCGTGAGCATTCCCGTGAACGGTTCGCCGTCCGGCATGGCGGTAGTAGCCGGCGCGTGGGCAATGAATCGCTGGAAATCATCGCCAGGCTTTCCTTCAAATTCGGCGCCCACCCGGTTTTCGTTGGCTAGCCGATTAACGACTTGCGGAACGTTCAATACCTTATTGGCCAGCCATGCTGTTTGCCGCGCACGCAGAAATTCCGAGGTCACGATAAGCTCGATTTTCTCGTCCTTCAGGCGCTCGCCCAAGGCCCTGGCTTGCGCTTCTCCCTTCTCGGTCAGGTAAAAGCCGGTGCGGGGATTACTGTTGCAAACGCCGCGAACGTTGCACGGATATTCGCCGTGGCGCGCGAAGATGATGCGTTTGGACGCGGTGCTGGGTTCGGACAGCCAGTTTATTTCGGACATGTGGTGAAGAAGGACGGGGAGCTTGCCCCGATTGTACCAACCCAAGCTTCCTCGTCAGTTTGGTACCCGGCGTGACAAGCGAAGCGGACTAACCGGGGCCGCCTGCCGGCACTCGGCAATATCATCCACGTCCATGCCGCGCGGATACCTCTTGCAAGTCCAGGTCATGCTCGAGGATGTGCAACATCTCGTCGTGAATGGCGCCGGAGCGATGCATCCGGAGCAACTCCTTGCGCCCGGCTGCGATAGCTGCCAGGACAACATCGTAATGAGTGACACGTTCCTCATGCGGAAAATCAGTCCGGTCGCCATACGCTTTGGTGAGTGTTGCCCGGTAGGTATATTGCTCTAGCAGCCGGGGATGAATCACCTTTCCCTCACTGTCGCGTACAAGTGGTTCGATAGCGGCGAGCTGCGCCGCCTCCAGTCTTGCCCATGCTTGCGGTTCGGTGAGATGTTGGGCGCCGGCATCCAGGCTGCGATCAGGATTGATCCATTCGATGAGAACGCCAATGGTGGCGCCTTGCAGCAACACGGTCACCAGGATGACGGCAAACGACGCGACAAGGATCAAATCCCGTCCGGGCAAGGTTTCTGGAAGCGACAGCGCAACCGCGAGGGTGACCACGCCGCGCATGCCCGCCCAACTCGTTATGGTCGCGGTTCGCCAATCCAGCGCCACGTTCTTGCGGCCGGTTAGACGCTGCCATGACGCGTTGAAAAACTCGGTAGCGAAGACCCACACGAAGCGCGACAGGACCACCGCACCAAGCACTGCCGCCACGGCTGGCGCGAGCGTAAGGAGTGCATCGTCGGCACCGCCTGACCGGGCGATGACCCCTCGAAGAGAGAGCCCGATCAGGATGAATACGAGCGCTTCGAGAAGGAAGATGATGACTTGCCAGAACGCGGTGCCGCGCATGCGAACAGTTGCGCTCAAGACTTCGTGTTGATACCAGCCCAGGGTCAGGCCTGCCGTGACAGTCGCGATGACGCCCGAGACGCCAAGCATTTCGCCAACAATGTAGCTGATCCATGCCGTCAATACGCTGATGGTGATGATGAGATAGTCGTCAGCGAGGCAGCGGATGATTTGCACGATCACGTAGCCAACGACGGCGCCGACCACCACGCCACCCAGGCCGAGCAGGGCGAAGCTTGCGGCAGCATGTTCAATGCTGAACGTTCCGGTAAGCGCTGCCGCCACGGCGAAGCGAACCAGGACGAGGCCGGCCGCGTCGTTGAGCAAGCTTTCTCCCTCGAGGATAGACATCAGCTTGCGGGGCAGCGCGAGACGTTCGAGCACGGCCTTGGCTGCGATGGCATCGGGTGGCGAGACAATAGCGCCGAGCGCAAAGCAGACGGCCCAAGGCAGGCTGGGGACAATCAGGTGGGCGACCACACCGACCGCAAGTGTGGTGAACGCAACGGCACCGATAGCGAGAAGCAGGATCGCGCCGAGATTGCGCTTGAGCTCTTCCCAGACAGAGAAGTAGGCACCATCCATGAGCAGCGGCGGCAGGAATACGACAATCACCAGGTCCGGGTCAAGCCGAACGGGCGGAAGACCGGGCACGAATGCCATGGCCATGCCGCCAATCAGCAGCGCGGCAGCGGGTGGCAATCTAAGGCGCTTGGCTAGCAACTGCAAGCCGATCATCACGATTAGCGAGAGCAGGACAAGCTTGAATGCGGAGACGGAGGACATGGATTTGCCTGCAGAGCGTCAAGTGAGTGGAGCTTACCCGACGGCGGCATTTTTTCGGAATTCACGTGTGCAGGTTATCGCGTGCATCCGTTCTGAAGAAACGCTGCTACATACGCAGTTCTAGACAGAATACGATGCTTACCGCGCCCGTACGTCGCGACTGATTCCGGGACTTTACCAAGCCCGGCAATCCTTGACGCCAGGCTCACTTATCAAGCTTACTTATCGCCGTGGAAAGCCTCGTAGCGAGCGAGCAGACGTTTGGCATTATTGCGTTCGGGTGCGTCGATCCAATTGTCTGCGTCGGCGGCATAGGCCCCTTGTGCTTCGCAAGCAGCCAGCATTGCCCGCGCGGCCTCCGCAGCGCTCCCTGACGGTGTCAGCGCGCGATTGACCGCATCAACGTGTTCGGCGAACACCACGCACTTCGATGTAAATCCAAGCTGAGTCGAGAGCTCCATATCCGCTGCCAGCGTTGCGGGGGATCGGTAGGTACACGGCAGGTCGATCGGCACGCAATTCGCCGCAATACATTCAATGAGAAACCGGCTGCGTGCATAAAGCAGTTCCCGGCTTTCAGGCGTGCGACGTGCGCCCAGATTCGCGGCTAGATCCTCGACTGCGAGCATGCAGCATCGAATACGCGGGCTGACGGTCAATAACGTTCCGAGAGCGACCAGACCCTTTGCGGATTCGATAGTCGGAACAATCTCCGTCGTGCCTTGCACGATATCGTGGATACGTTCGAATTCACTGAGCGCCGCATCCAGCGCGACGAGTTGATCCGTGGTTTCGGTGTGGGGCAAAAAGACTGCATGCGGGGCTCCGGACATGATGCCTTCAAGATCGGCATGTCCATCATTCTCCAGCTTGTTGATGCGTGCGGCGCCGATCAATCCCAGGCGCGCGGCTTCACGCAGCATCGCGACGATCCGCTCTCGCGCCATTGGCCGATCCTCAGGCGTGGTCATTTCCTCGAGGTCGGCAACAATAGCGTCCGCGCCGCTTGCGAGCGCGGCTGCATGGCTGGGGGTATCGACGCCGGGAACGAAAAGCCATGCGCGCCGCAACGCGG
The DNA here is from genome assembly GCF_018449515.1 of Caballeronia sp. dw_19. GTDB lineage: Bacteria > Pseudomonadota > Gammaproteobacteria > Burkholderiales > Burkholderiaceae > Caballeronia. The sequence continues at coordinate 82,290 of NZ_JAAVUQ010000020.1, forward strand.
GCGCTCGAATGGGATATGCCGGTTTCATGTTTGTTGTCTCGTGACCTGTGTGCGCGACTGTCGTTCCGGGCGAAATTAAAAATCAGAATGAGGATGCGGGTACCGAGACGCCCAGCCACTTCTTTTCGATCTGATCGATAGAGCCATCCTTGCGGGCACTGTCCAGGGCCGTGTTCAATTCGTCTCTCAACGGCCCTTCGCCCTTGTTCACCGCTATGTGCATGGGTGAGTCGAGCAGACGAATCTTTTCATCGATCGATGTTTGCGGATGCATTGCGCGAACGCGTGCAGCCACGTCTCCTCCCAGTGAAATCAGCTGAGTTTGCCCCGCAAGATACGCGGCAATCGCGCTGCTTTGATCGTCGAAACGCTTGATCGTTGCGGTGCCCGGTGCCACTTTCGTCAGGCTGATGTCTTCGTTCGTCCCGCCTGCGGTCGCGACCGACTTGCCACCCAGGTCGGCGGCTTGCTTGACCTCGACGGCCTTCGGACCGAACACGGCGATGTAGTAGGGCGCGTAGGCTTGCGTGAAGTCCAGGACCTTTTCTCGTGCCGGTGTTTGCCCGACCGACATCAGCAGGTCGACTTTATGATCGGCGAGGTACGCCAGCCGGTTCGTGCCCGTCACGGGTACGAGCTCCACGCGCGCCCCGAGTTTTTTCGCCAGGACCGCGGCAAGATCTACGTCGATTCCACGCGGCTTCATGTCCGCGCCGATCGAGCCGAACGGCGGATAGTCCTGGAATACGCCGATCTTCACCACCTTGCTTTGCTTGACGTTGTCGAGCGAATCGGCGTACGCGCAGGGCGGGGAACCCAACACGGCAGACAATAAAACCAGCGCCAATACCATGCAACGTGCAACCGGAGGGGGCAGGCCAAACGCTTTCATGATGAAGTCCTTGCTGATGTGGGAGCGTGGGTAGGAAGTGCAGGTCTTAAGCCATCGCTGCCGCTGCCCGCTTAGCTTTTTGCACTCGCTAATTCGTGTCGCGCGGTGGCGCATGACTCCTTTATCGGGAATACAAAATGATTAGTCCAATTTCTAATATTTATTTTAAGTATAATTTTCATGGATGATGACAGCTGAGGTTAGCAATGAGCAACGAACGATCCGATACCTACCTGAATGATCGGCTCGACTGGAATCTGCTGCGGACATTTCTCGCTATAGCGCGCGAGCGCAGTGTGAGCCGCGCGGCTACGCGGCTGCATTTGACGCAACCCGCCGTGAGTCAGGCTCTGCGGCGTCTGGAGGATCAGCTTGGCATGCGGCTGGTGGATCGTCATGGGCCGCGCATAGAAGTGACACAGGCCGGCATTGAAGTGCAGCAGATCGCAGAAGATGTGTACGGCACGATCTCGCGGCTTTCGCTGGCCAAGGTCGACGGCGATCACGATATCTCGGGCGTGGTGCGCCTGAGCACGGTGAGCGGCATTGATTTCCCTGCCTACGACACATTCCTCGCCGAGTTCCATCGCGACTATCCGCGCATTGAACTCGAGAGTCAGGAGATGCGCAGCGCCGACGTAGTCAGCAGTTTGCAGCAGAAGTCCGCAACACTTGGGCTTACGCCGCGCCGTACCTTGCCCAAGAGAGTCGAGAGCCGCGTGTTCCTGAGGCAGCGTTATGCACTTTTTTGCGGGCGCCACCATCCGTTGTTCGGGCGCACGGACTTGCGCACGTCCGATCTCGTGAGCGAGAAATTTGTGTCCTTTACGGGTGACAAGGTAGGTGATCACATGTCGCCGCTGACGTTCTTCCGCGATGAGATGGGATTCACCGAGCGCGTGATCGGATCTTCGTCGAGCATGTGGGAAGTGAAGCGATTCATATTCGCCGGCTTCGGCATTGGTTGTCTTCCTGAACATGTGGTTCGGGAGGATATTGCGCAGGGGCGTTTTCAGCGCCTGCCACCGGATGAGGGCGTGGCCGATCTCGATGTGCATCTGCTCTGGTCGAATGACCGGAAGTTCAGCGCGGCCGAGACGGCCTTCCTGGATGCGTTGCACCGGTTTATCGATACGGAAGGCGGTGAAGTGATTCCTGTCGCGGTTTAGAGGCCGCTTTGGGCGAAGGGCCTGGTGTGCTAATAGCCTCGCGTCACATCAACCGCGTTATGCAAAGCCTCCCCGTTCACGAGCCGCCGCACGTTCTCCGCTACCTGTAGTCCGATCGTATCCGCGCTGGCGACCGACGCCATATGCGGGGTCACGATCATGTTCTTCGCCCGCCAGAATGCATGTCCTCGCGGCAGTGGTTCGTTTGGAAAGACATCGACAATGGCGCCGCCAATGCGCTCCTCATTCAGCGCGCGCAGCAAATCCTCCGGTACCAGATGTTCCCCTCTTCCCACGTGGATCAGCTTTGCGCCGGGACGCAATGCATTGAACGTGCGTGCATTCAGGATGCCGCGCGTTTCGTCCGTCAGGGGTAACAGGCAAACAAGGATGTCAGTGCCTTGGAGGAACGGTTCCAGCCCTTGCGCACCTTCGAATGTTTCGACGCCTTGCAGGTCTCTTGCCCGACGCGCCCAACCGCGTACGCTGAATCCTAGCCGATGCACGTCTGTTGCCACGCGGCTGCCGATCTCACCGAGTCCCATCACGCCTATTGAACAGGTTGATGGATCTTGCTGAGTGGGGCGAAACCAGTGTTCTTCGCGCTGGTTCAATATCACACGATCAAGTTGTCGATAAAAATGCAGTACGCCCCACGTCACGAATTCGCTCATGCCGCGTGCGTGCTGCGGATCGACCACTCGGCACACGGGTACGCGGGGCAGGCTGGGGTCGGTCAGGATGTTGTCGACGCCGGCTGCGATGCTGTGCACGAGCCGTAACTGGGGTAACGCTGCGATAGCGCCATGGGGGGGATTCCAGCACACGGCGACCTCGGCGTTTTGGGCGTTTTCGTGACCGTGCAACGTGACTTCGAGGTCGGGCGCTGCGCGGAGAATGGACGGGACGAGGTGCGACATATCGAAGTCGCGGCTGATGAGGACAATTTTAGTCATAAGTTTTTCGCTCGCGCCGGTGGACGGGGGGTGGTTTTGGGGGTAGTGGTTGGGGTCAGTGCCAGGGTGTTAGGTTCCGGGGTTAGTGGTCGGGGTCTATGCTGGGTTGGTGCTTTCGGCCGTGGTGGTCTGCGAGAGTCGGATTTTCTCTTTATCACTATTAGCCACTGTGCGTGGCGGCACGTCATTTCTTTGTCCAAAGCGACAAAGAAACGAAGCAAAGAAAGCGCTTTTAAACCACGCTACCCTAAGTGTCCACAGCGTGCAGTTTCTATTCATAGGTGCCCCAAAAGCACGGTGCTCGCCAGAGCGGAGGATGTGTGAACCCCTCTTTCTCCGAACACCGATACCCACACGCTTCGCCACCAGTGATTGAACCTGCCCAAGGGACACCCCGCGCTATCCGCGGATAACCTCCCTCCGAATTTGTACTCTCGTCGAACCACGCCGCCAACCCGCAACGTATCAAACCCCAAAGATGCTTAAGGCAGTAGCCAACGAAAATAATCGTATGGAAAACGTAGCCAATTCACTAAAACTCGAAGCGGCAATTCGCGTCAAGCTACTATGGAACAGGCTGCGATCGATGAATATGACCGCGCAGACCAGGCAGCTAACCAACCAAAAAAACTGCGACCGTAAATACGTGTGAGGCCATTTGGATTCGTTAGCAATGGTGCTTGCCCGAGAGCGTACGGGGCGAAGCGTGTTCGTGTCAGGATTCGCGAGAAGGAGGGGTTCACACATCCGTGGCTCTGGCGAGCACCGTGCTTTTGGGGCACCTATGAATAGAAACTGCACGCTGTGGACACTTAGGGTAGCGTGGTTTGAAAGCGTTTTCTTTGCTTCGTTTCTTTGTCGCTTTGGACAAAGAAATGACGTGCCGCCACGCACAGTGGCTAATAGTGATAAAGAGAAAATCCGACTCACGCAGACCACCACGGCCGAAAGCACCAACCCGGCATAGACTCCGACCACTAACCCCAGGACCGAACACCCCGACCATTACCACCCCAAACCCCAAAATCCCGTCCACCGGCGCGAGCAAAAAACTAATCCGTTATTAATCGCAACGCCGCCCGCCAAGCCATCTCCACGATTTCCGCCGATTCCTCGCGGTTGAACTGGCTGGCGGTCAATTCACAAACTTCCACAGACGGAATGCGCAACGGGGTCCCGCCCGCCAACGCCTGAATCTGCGCCTGACAAGCGCGCTCAAGAAAATAGATCTCATGGAACGCCTCGGCAACCGTCGCCCCCGCTACAAGCAAACCGTGATTCCGCAAGATCATCGCCTTGTTGCGACCAAGATCGCGTACCAGACGTTCACGCTCGCCAAGATTCAACGCAATGCCCTCGTAGTCGTGATACCCGAGCTTGCCGTAGAACTTGAGCGCATGCTGACTGATCGGCAACAGCCCATGCTCTTGCGCAGACACCGCCGTTCCCGCGGCCGTATGCGTGTGAACCACAAAACCAAGGTCCTCGCGAGCCATGTGAATCGCGGAATGTATCGTGAATCCAGCAGCATTCACGCGAAAGCGCGCGGGTTCGGTAGCGGCGCGTTCATCAATGACATTGCCCAGATGATCGATCTTGACCAGATCCGAAGCCCGCATCTCATGGAACATAACGCCATACCGGTTGATCAGGAATGCCGGCGTCGCGCCGGGCAAGCGCGCAGTAATGTGCGTATCGATCATGTCCGTCATGCGGAAATGGGCCGTAAGCCGGTACAGCGCCGCCAGATCCGAACGGACCTGCCATTCATCAGAGTCAAACATGTCGGCGTCGAACACGGCCTTGTGCGTATCGGGAGGCAGATTTTGCGTTGCTTGCATGCTATGGATCTCTCTAGTTCGTGCGCGGTGACAGGACGTAGTGTTCGTTGAACAGAAAGCATTCGTCAAATTCCCTGTCCTTATCCTCATCATCAATCCTGCTAATGCTTGACCCGGACTCCTGGCATTGAAACGCCGCAGCGCCCGCACCGCAACGCGGGTATGGAAGTATTAGCCACGTTGATACTGACAATGCAAAAACGCGATTGTACGAATGATTTTTGACGCTTGATAAGTCGGTATCCCCTCTCGTACATCGCGTTTTGAACAACGCGCGCCACTTTCAAGGAACACGAAAATCATGAAGGCAGCGGTCTCCGGCAGGCAACCCGTCCGCGCAGCGTTTGCGGCTTTTATCGGCACGACCGTCGAGTTCTACGACTTCTATACCTACGCGACAGCCGCCGCGCTCGTGCTAGGTGACGTCTTCTTTCCAAGCAGCAATCACTTCATCAGCACGCTCGCTTCATTCGGCACATTCGCGGTCGGCTTCATTGCACGGCCTCTGAGCGGTGCGGTGTTCGGGCACTTGGGCGACAAGCTGGGACGCAAGAAAATGCTGCTGCTGACCATGTTTCTCATGGGCGTGGCGACCACCGGCATCGGCTTGTTGCCGTCTTACGCGACAGCCGGTATCTGGGCGCCAGCAATGCTGATCGTGCTCCGCATAGTGCAGGGCATTGCAGTGGGCGGCGAGTGGGGCGGTGCCGTGCTGATGTCGAGTGAACACGCGCCGGAAGGACGCAAGACCTTCTTCGCGTCATTCCCGCAAATGGGAAGCCCCGCAGGCCTGATTCTTTCGCTCATTTCCTTCCGGCTGGTGACGTCGCTCAATCACGACGACTTCATCTCCTGGGGATGGCGCTTGCCGTTTCTCGCAAGCTTCATCCTGCTCGCGGCCGGCCTGGTGATTCGCTCGGGTGTCAATGAATCGCCGGAGTTCGAGGCAATGAAGAAGTCGGACGAAATGGTGCAGTCACCCGTCAAGGAAGTGCTCAAATCGCATTGGGTGCCGATCCTTTTTGCGGCGGCGGCAACGACTATAGGGTCTGCCGGATTCTTCTTCACCAACACGTTCATGATCTCGTACGTGACGGTCTATTTGCATATGTCGAAGTCGCTGATTCTCGACTGCCTGTTTGCCGTCACCGTCATTCAGCTTCTCTCGCAACCAATCTCGGCGATGCTGGCAGAACGATTTGGCAATGCCCGTTTCCTCACGGCCGCTGCGCTGCTTTCGATGCTGACGCCGTACCCCATGTTCATGCTCGTCAATACCGGAAACCCGGTGGCGATCATTGCGGGTATCGCGTTCTCGGTGGTCGTGTTGTCGGCGGTCTATGCGGTTATCGCGGGCTTCATGACTTATGCGTTTCCCCGGCATCTGCGTTATTCCGGCATCTCGATTGCGTACCAGCTCTGTGCGACGATTGCCGGCGGTACGACACCGATCATCGGGACCATGATCGCGCAGCGATTCCAGGGTCAATGGGTGCCGCTCGCGCTCTTTTTTACAGTGCTGTCGGCGGTCTCGCTGATTGGCATTCGCGGCCTGGCGCGTCTTCAGAATGGACGTGAGTCGAACGAGTCAAAACAGGCGGAATCGGTGGGGGCACTTGAGCGGCAAGGGGTGAATTGAGGTGGCGAAGCGCATGCCAAGTCACCTTATTTTACGGCCGGCATGCGCTTCCTTACCCGCTGAAAGACTTGAGTCTGGCTCGGTTGACCCGGCAATTGCAACGGGAAGTTTCTGCGGGCACCGGTTACGGCCCGCACGGCGCTTGTTCATTGCGAGAATGTAACCGTGTAATGCCGTGAAAAATGGCTGTAGCGTGAATGTCGATTTGGCTCTCTAGGATGCATGAACGCAAACGGTTGCGATTCATTCATGCAAGGAGATTCCCATGCTCAGCCCTCACGAGTTGTCGACACTGCTCCTGATCCAACACTCGCCGTCGCAAGTGGAACCTCAATGTTCCGACGTGGCGAGTCTCGAGCACGAGCACCTCGTCAGCATTGATGCGAGCACGAGCGGTCGGGCTACGCCGCGCCTGACTTCGCAAGGCTCCGAGTTATTGCAGCAGTTGCATCGATTCTGCACCCGTGAGTTTGCTGAGAACCACTGAACCTGCACTCATGCCCGCCACCGTTCACCGTGGGTTCATTGCTGCGCAGCCCCGTCCTGCTTCATGACAAGCGCATGTGCGGCGGTGAGAATCGACAGCGCCAGTTCGTGATCGTCCACTGCGCGCGCCAGCGTGATCGCGCCCACGATCGTGGCCGCCACTCCTAGTCCCAGCGCTTCGCTCCCGGTTTCGTCTCCGCTTCCGTCTCCGCCTCCCGCGGCTTGCGTCAACTGATCTGCAAGCCGCCGCAAGTGCGTGGTGTAGAGCGCTTTTACGTCCGCTGTTGCATGCACCGTATCGCCGGCAAGTGCGCACAGTGCGCATCCGGTGCCGGGATTGTCCGCGTGAGCGGGGTGCAGGTAGGCATCGACGATCGCTGCGAATGGTGTCTTTGAATGTTTCGCCGCATCGGCCGCACGCGACATCACGCGTGTCTGGCCCCGTGTCATTGCCTGTTCCAGCGCGGCGATGATCAACGCATCGCGCGACGAAAAATGTCCATAGAACGCGCCGTGGGTAAGCCCCGCACTGCGCATGCAATCGGCGACCCCCAACGCTTCCAGGCCGTGCTCGCGGATCTGCCGCGCTGCCGTGTCCAGCACGCGTTGCCTGCTCTCCGCTTTCTGCGCCTGTGAGTAACCCATCTCAATCCTCGCTTGACAATCTGCATGATGACGATAATACTGAATTTGTGGATTATGATCAACATTTAGATTGATGGCGTGTCGTTACATCGATGCATTTTCTGCCGCAACCGGGCGGTGACCAACAGGAGAAGGACCCATGCGTTTCACCAATAAAACTGCCTTGATTACGGGCGGAAACAGCGGGATTGGTTTTGCGACAGCGAAGTTGTTGATTGCTGAAGGCGCTCGCGTGGCGATCACGGGGCGCGACCGCGCGAAGCTCGACGAGGCGGCATCGGAGCTTGGCGCAAACGCGCTCGCCATCCAGGCGGATCTGGACGATCCGACCGCAATCGATTCGGTGATCAAGCAGGTCGGCGACGCTTACGGTTCGCTTGATATCGTGTTTGCCAACGCGGGGATTTCAGGGCCAACGCCGCTGGGCGGCACGACCGCTGCGGCGTTCGAGGCGATTCTGCGCACTAACCTGACGGCGGTTTTTCTTACGGTTCAGGCGGCGCTGCCGCTGATGTCGGCGGGGGGATCGATCGTGCTGAATGGTTCGGTCATGCGTGAGCTTGGCCGGGCGGGTACGGCGGCTTATTCGGCGTCGAAGGCCGGCATTACCGGCATGGCGAAAGTGTTTGCCGGTGAGCTCGTGCAACGCGGCATTCGCGTGAACACGGTGATCCCCGGCGCCACGCGTACGCCGATCTGGACCCGTGGTGCACGAGTCGGCGCGACACTGGACGGCACGGAAGACGCACTCTCACCGGCTATTCCAATGGGACGCCTCGCCGCCGCTGAAGAGGTCGCGGAGGCCGTATTGTTCCTTGCGTCGGACGGCGCGTCCGGGATCACGGCGGCCGAGATTGTGGTCGATGGCGGCACGATCGGCGCGCCATGGGGCTCCCCAGCGCTTCGCAAAAGCTAAGCACGCGTTATGCCACCGGCGCGGCACACGCAACGGCGTGGCCGCGTTGTGTGGCAGGCACTGCGGGCACGCTCTCCATCCCCGCAGTGTCTCTGCCGAACATCGCCTGATAGACGACCGCTTAAAGCCCTGCTCAAATCGAGGCACATCATGGCGCGAAGACGCCGGCCGAGATGAAACGAAAGCTTTATTCCGAAAGCTTGGAGAGCGCGCGCGTATGATCTACGTCTGGAAGTTTCTGGGGCGGTGAACGATGAGTGGCGGATATCCGTCCACCATTCGCCGCCGCGAACAAACTGGACGTAGAGGAGAGATTCAACGCATGAAGTTCGACACAGTCGTGCTGGGCGCGGGCATCGTGGGGGTATCGGTCGCCATTCATTTGCAAAAGCGTGGCCGCTCGGTCGCGCTCGTGGACCGCAAGCGTCCGGGTCTCGAAACGTCATTCGGCAACGCGGGGCTGTTGCAGCGCGAGGGTGTCTACCCCTACGCGCTTCCCCGCGACATCGGCACGCTGATGCACTACGCCCGCAATTCGTCCATCGATGTCCATTACCATCGCGACGCATTGCCCGCGCTGGCGCCATTCCTCTGGGCCTACTGGCGCAATTCCGAACCCGCGCGCCATGCCGCCATCGCGCGTCAGTACGCTACCCTGATCGAACATTGCGTGACCGAGCATGAGGTCCTTGCGCGCGAGGCCGGCGTTGAGTCGTTGTTGCGGCCAACGGGCTGGATCAAGGTGTTCCACAGTGCTGCCGCTCAGGATGACGAGTTGCGTGACGCAGAGCGGTGGCATCGCGAGTTTGGCGTGCAATACAAGCTCCTCGATCCGGCGACGTTGCAACTAGCGGAGCCGCATCTCGACCGTTCGCTAATAGGTGGTTTGCATTACACGGATGCGGTGTCGGTCACCGATCCAGGCGCGTTGGTCGCGGGTTATGCAGCGTACTTCGAGCGTCTGGGAGGCCGCTTCCTGACCGGCGATGCAACGTCGCTCGAAGCCGATGGCGACGGCTGGCGCGTGATGACGCAAGACGGTGCGGTCAGTGCGTCGTCGGCGGTGATCGCGTTGGGGCCGTGGGCTAAAGACGTGACCTCAGCGCTCGGCTACCGGCTGCCGCTTGCGGTCAAGCGCGGTTACCACATGCATTACGCGCCGCAACCCGGGACGGTGCTGAACCATCCCGTGCTGGACGTGGATAACGGTTTCCTGCTCGCGCCAATGGCACGCGGCATTCGGCTGACAACGGGTGTTGAACTGGCGGATCGCGATGCGCCCAAGACACCCGTGCAACTGATGCGTGCCGAGCCCGTGGCGCGTACGCTGTTCCCGCTCGGCGAGCGGGTAGACGACGAACCGTGGATGGGCCGGCGTCCGTGTACGCCCGACATGATGCCGATCATCGGCCCCGCGCCGCGTCACAAGACCATGTGGTTTGCGTTCGGACACGCGCATCATGGGTTGACGCTCGGCGCGGTCACCGGGCGGCTGATCGCGTCCATGATGACGGGGGAAGAACCGTTCGTCGATGTCACGCCGTTCAGGGCTGACCGCTTCGAATCGGTCTGAAGGCAACCGCGTCTGGCCGAACCCGCACGCGATCGATCATCTGACATGCGGGGCCTGCTCTGAAAATTTGTCGATAGCCCCGTAGAATCGGGTCAGACGCAAGCAAGCTCCGCTCGTTTCGGTACTAAGCCGAACGCTGATTCCTGACCTCATCCTGCCAACGCCAATGAACGCTACCGCTACCGAAAACCACGTGAACCAGCCCGAGATCTGGCTGATCCGTCATGGTGAAACCGAATGGAGCCTGTCCGGCCAGCACACGGGCCGCACCGATATTCCTCTGACCGATCACGGGCGCGAACAGGCGCGTTCGCTGCGGCCGGTGCTTGCCGCACAGCCCTTCGACCTCGTGCTGTGCAGCCCGATGTCTCGCGCTCGCGATACCTGCGCCGAGGCCGGTCTTGGTGCCCAGGCAGAAGAAGAGCCGCGGCTGAGCGAATGGAACTACGGTATCTATGAAGGCCGTACGACGAAGGATATCCGCGCTGAGGACCCTGACTGGGCCGTATGGACCTCGCCGATACCGGAAGGCGAAAATGTCGAAGACATCCAGGCGCGCGCGGAGTCTCTGATCCAGCGGCTGCTTGCCACGAACGGGCGCATCGCGCTGTTTTCGCATGCGCATTTCCTGCGGGTTCTCGGTGCCTGCTGGATGGCCGATTCAGCGGCGCTTGGAGCGCATTTGCTACTCGATACCGCGTCGGTGAGCGTGCTAGGTTTCGATCGCGAAACAAGGGCGCTTAAGCAATGGAACGTGCGTTATCCGCAATCGTAGGGCAGGGCCCTGAAACAGGAGGCATATTTTTGCAGCAAGTGCAGGGATAGGCTTTACCCACAAAGTGCGACCCTATGCTTTGCAACAGAGCCGACGTCAAGTCGGCTTTGTTGTATCCGGACGCAGCTTTAAAGTCCCAGTTTGTTAAGGATTGTCGGACGCCTGCCCGCCGGCTTTCGCGTGCGCTTGCAGGCCGGGTGTTTAGGAGAGGCGTCTACAATCCCTAACGATCGAATCCAACGACGACCGGCTCGGCTTGACCTACTACCGTCACTACCGTCGTTCGTCACGAGTCAACTTCAATGGCGGCTTCCAAGGTACAACGGCCGTCGGCAGTTCGGCCTTTGCGGTCGTGGGCGAGCTCGTCTTAGTCTTCGCGAATGTCGGCTTTAGGCGCCTTGGTTGAACTGGCGCTATCGGCCAAAACCGGCATCTCAATACGCACCGGTCAAGATCCTCAAGCGGTCGTTGAAGCACTGCCTCGATATCGAATTCCAAAGCAAGGAACGGAGTGTCTTGAATCGACCGTTGCGATACATTTTCCGCGACGAGATCCGTCATCGAACTCAAGATGCCGCGTCAGCGGTTTAAGGGGTCGTTGAGATCGGCGACGACCGTCCCTTGCCCCTGCGCTGCTCCCCAGACGGGCATGCCCCGAACTGCCCCTCAGAATGATTACGCGAAAGGAATTCACCGTGCCAGCACTAGAGGAAAATAAACCTTTCATCGGACGTTGGTCGAGAGCCCTCTGGTGCAAGGCCCGCAATGTGTGCAACGCACTCGCCCGGAAAGCAGGTCCGTCGTCTCCGTTCGCGAGGCCCAACGCGGAGGCGGCACAGGTTGCCGAGATAAAAAGCGTCTTTGGCCTCCCCGAGCCACGCCGTGTGGAAAGCTTCAGTGATGGGGCTTTCGCCATCATCATTACGCTGCTTGTTCTGGAGATCCATCGCCCGAATGCTGCGCCAGGAAGATTGGGGGAAGAGCTTGTGGCGGAATGGTCTTCCTACTTGGCCTATGCAATTGCGTTCATCTACGTTGGAATCATCTGGCTCAACCATCACTACATGTTCGAGCGTCTCTCTAAGGTGGATGTGACACTCAACTGCATCAATCTCGGCATCGTTGGCACCGCAGCCTTGATTCCGTTTCCGACCGGCGTGCTGGCGGGTGCATTCCGCGACGGGAACCTCATGGACCAGAAGGCAGCCGTGGTGCTTTATGCCTTGATAGCCGGACTCATGTCGGCGTCATGGCTCCCTGCCTTTCGGCATTTGCATCGCCATCCTGAACTCTTGAAGCCGCATCTGCCGGCGGCTGCTTTTGCGTCGCAGGTGCTTCGACCGGCGCTTGGCATCCTGCTTTACATCATTGCAGCGGCGCTAGGTTGGTTTGTTCACCCGCTTATCGCAATTGGGATTTTCATCTTCGTTGTCGGCTACTACGCCTTGACGAGCCAAGGCATCTATTCAAACCGGTGAATGCCCGGCGAGGGGATTGGCGCGCCATGCGTACCCGTGGGTACCGCGCAGGTGTGCGTGCAGGCGAGTCCCGGTTCGTCATACTCGGCCACCTCCGTCGATGGCGGACCGAGTGCCGGGGCGTACGGCTTCGTTTCGTTCTGTGGGGTGGGTCTCCGGCCAGGGACTATTTAGCGTAGTGGAAGATGATGCCCAGTGTATGGCGCTGCCCGCGATCCAGCTTGCTGACGCCATGGCGCAAGTTCGAGCGATAGAACCCACGCATGGAGCGCACGGGGCGATGGTTGACGGCGAAGACCACCGCATCACCCTGCCGCAGCGGCATGACCTCGATATGGCTTACCAGCCCGGATATCTTGCAATGAGGCAGAGCCACAGCGAGAGACATCCGGCGTCACTCATGTACTGAATCGCTTCGCCTGCTCGCCAGGTACAGGGGACGCGACGCAGCCACGTCGAATCGGGACCCGATTGATATAGCCAGATGATCGTGCTTGTCATCATCTGCTGTTCCGGAGCCATGCCCCGGAATTCCGCCCGCCATCGCGTCATCTCCTCTGGATGATGTTCACCCGTTCGTTCGTTATAAGCAGCCGGACAGATGCTTCGGTGGAATTCGCCTTCCTGGCTGGGACAGAACAGCTTGGTCAATTGAAGTTGCCGAATGACCTGCTGCAGGGCTTTGTTGAAGCTTGCGGGACTTCGGCTGCCCAACGCCATCGGCACGCCACCAAGTGCCTCCAGCTCCATCGCGTCGTCATCGTCGAGGTCAAGCAGACGCTGTACCAGGCGATCCAGTCGCGTGTCGTCGGAGGACGTGGATATATGAGCCTGCCGATGCAGGGCCTCGTTGATCACCGCAGCGCCGTTGGCGAAGGTTCGTTCGGCTGTAATAGCGCAGAGGTATTTCAACATGAGAGCCTTTCTCCAGAAAGCGTCGAAAGTAGGATCTTTTGATGGGTACGTCTCTCCGGTTCTTGCGGTATTCAACTCGACGTCAGTTTCTCGAAGTCACGAGTTCAACTACCGTATGCAGATGAGACGGCCCAAGGCATGGCGCGTACTAGCTTATTGAGGCGCCCGGCGCATAGAACCAACCATACGTGTTGCAGGCAATCCTTCTCTGTTTCTTGCTCCCCGGTTCCGGATGAGCGGCGTGGAACGGATTGTCTGAATCGCACCGCAAGAAACGGGTAGTAGTGGGGAGGCGCGATGGATATTGTTCGTTCCAGGCGAAGCAAGCCCGCTTCGCTGCCAATCAAGCTCAGTAAGGAGTCGAACATGTCAAAGGAAGAGGACAACAAGGCGGTCGTAGGTCGCTGGTTCACCAGTTTCTGGGGCGAGAAATGTGACCTGAGCATTGTCGACGAGATCGCTGCGCCGGACATGCTGTTGAAATACTCGCTGCATGAACCACGTCGTGGTCGTGACGACATCAAAGCGTTCATGACCGCTTTCCGCGAAGCCTTTCCGGACCTCAATTTCTGGGGCGTCACGGATCTCATCGCTGAAGGCGATTACGTCGTAGGCCAATGGGAAGGTGGTGGTACGCACACGGGCCCGGCTTTTAGCGACTTTCTTGCAGGGTCTCTGCCGGCGGCAACCGGCCGCAAGATGCACTTCACCGGCACCACCGTACTTCGTTTGAAGGAGGGCAAAATCGTCGAAGAGCTTGGTCTTGACGACGGTGTGTCGGCTCTCACGCAATTGGGGCTGATCAAGACGGTCTGAGCCTTTCGGTCATCATCGGTGTGGACCCGTCGGCGCGTCGAGTGATCGGGAGCGCAGACCGGCGAATGCCGGTCTGCGTTGTCCGGTCGGTCTACTCTTCATCCACGCAGGACGGGTCTGGCATATCAGTCACGAATCATCACTCTCCTCAAAAATTGCCGCAAGGAACGGAGCACTTCGGCGCTCCCGTACTCCAGATTATTCAGTTATCCTTAGCCAATTGGGGATCCAATATGCGCATCGAGAATCGTCGCGCCAGCGATGAGCCGAATCTGGCTGCCAGCTTCAAAACCGCTGTCATGAGTGTTTCCGGCGCAGTGGTAAGTGTCTGCGTCAAATACGCAATGTATGACGGGACCTTTCGGCTCTCTCATTGGTCAACTAAGCAGATCCTCGCGCTCTACAAGTGCCTCGAACACTACAGCGGCGTTCATTACTACGGCTCCGATTTGCAGCGCATATCGGACGATCCCAGTCTTTCCGATTTACTGCCAGCCCGGCATCCGGTTCACACTATGCTCAACGAAAGACCGGATCTGACACAGGAAGACTATTCGGAGGCGAACAAAAGCTTTTCCGTGAAGTCATTTATATTCGCCGATCACGGTGAGACATGCCGCATTTCTTGCGCCTTCGGCGACCACGTCCATCGCGCAGAGGTGCTGCCCGCATATATCGCGATGAACCTGTACGGTTCTCTTAAGGCGGGCATCGATCTGTCGGGTCTCGTCACCGCGGAAGCGGGCGGTTCGGCTTGACCTCTCGAATGGTCAAGCCCGAACGCGATATCATCAAGATGCACTGCCGTCCTGGCGGCTCGACATTATTCAGTGGTTGGATCGTTAAAGGTGAGTTCAGCTCCCTCGCTACCACGAGGCATCCCGAACGACCGCAAAGGCCGATGATGCGACGTACTTCACTGGCGCTCGACCGGCCGCTTTCAGAGCGAAGCAGCCGCACCAATGTCCATGCGGCAATCTTGCCAAATGACGCGTCTTGACTTCCGCCCTACGGACGATCGGCCGTACCCGACGACGTGCCGCGGTCATCGCGGGTGACGTAAAAACGGTCATTCACGCGGCCAATCAACGCGTGAAGACGATATCCGAAACCGCCGGCTCCAACGGCGATCTCAGTCTGGTAACGACACCGTCCGCATGTCGGTCGAACGTGAAAACCAGGTCAGACAAGCGAGCTTCGTCATCCTCTTTCAACTGCAACGAGCTTTCACCGCGATATACCAGCCTGCCTTTCAGGCCCCGCCAACTCCAACGCATGCCGGATGTATTGTGGGTGATCGAAATCGTGCCATAAGCTGGATTGCTATATTCGCCGATGAAGTGCTTGAGAAGCTCGTCTGGATACGGAACCACAATACCGTTGGCGCCAAAACGCCGTGCGTCAGCTTCTTCTTTTTCTAAAGTGCTTTGCCGTCTCGCGTGAAAGATCTCGAACCAGTCGATCGGCGAGAGCGAGCGCAATCGATCGAACACCGCGTACGTGATCAATTCGCGAACGGGACAGGGATCGCGATTCGTCAGCACGACAACCCCAATCTCACGATCCGGCATCATGCGGAACAGCGAACCCCAGCCGGGCAGCGAACCGGTGTGTGACACAGTGCGCTCGCCACGATAAAGCTGGCACGTCAGCCCGTATCCGTATTGGTTCCTACCGATCTCCGCGAATCCCGAATCGTCCGAGTCGATGTGCGGCGTCATCATCGTGGTCACTGCCGCTTCCGAAAGGATTTGCGCACCGTCGACGCGTCCTCGCGACAACAGCAACCGCAGCCAACGGGCCATATCCGCCGCGCAAGTGTGGATGCCGCCGGCAGGCGTCGCGTGCATCGGCCACAATCTCGTTCGACGGGCATGCCGCCCATCCCGAACATGCGGATGCGCGAAATCGGCCGCCGATACCAATGTGTCAGTCGAGAATCCGAAATTCCTGAAACCCAGAGGCGACAAAAGGCGCTGCGTCGTGAACTGTTCCCAACTCTGCCCGCTGAGCCGCTCAGTGACCATGCCCGCGACGATGTAGCCGAGGTTCGAGTACTGGTACGCCTGGCGCAGAGGCCGGCTCGATTCCAGATAACGCATGGCATATAGGATCTGTTCCCGCGACCGCGCTTCTGGCAGCGACCACATGCGGTCATGACGGGGGAGCCCACTACGATGCGCAAGCAGATCGGAGACAGTGATAGCTTCAGTAGTCGCCGGATCGCGAAGCTGGAATTCCGGCAGTATTTCACGAACGCGCGTGTCCCAATTCAACCGATTTTCGTCGACCAGTAGCGCAATACCGGCGGCGTTGATCGATTTGGTCAGCGAGCAGATCATGAATTGCGTGTCGGGCGTGACCGGAGCGCTCGCGCCCAGTTCACGTACACCATAACCCTTGAGCAGAATGATGTCGTCGCCTTGAACCACGGCGATGGCCAGGCCGGGAATGGCCCAGCACTTCATTGCATCTTCGACAAGACAGTCCAGTTCGATCCAATCGGCGTCGCGCATATCGCTCACCGTGCTAAATGAGTTCAGCTACGTGGACAATGACGATTGCCGCCGGAACGAGCACTGCCTGCGCGCACAGCGTACCGAGAACGCGTGCACCCGCGAGCGTCGTGATCGCGCGCCGAAAGCTGTTTTCCGAAATCCTTCCTTCGATGACGTCGTCAGTCATCACGGAAACTTGCGGGTCGATAATGACCGCCAGCACGACGGTCGCAAAGCCATTGATGACCGACGACAGATTCGCGCACGTCACCCGCAGCTCGGGCTTCAGGTATCCCGCATACAACGATGCGAACACCCCGACCGTCCAGATCGCCATTGCGACAACGTTCAGCCCGATAACTGTCCAGGACACGCCAGCGCTTGCGGCCAGTTGCGTAACGTTGTGTCGAGAAGGAAGCCGCGCGCCCGTGCGAATGGTGTTAAGACCGGCACGACTGAAGACGTGCAGCAGCAGGCGAGGAATCGAGCGGTTTGCGTGGAACTGACCGACCGCGCGACTGAAGTAACGCTGGAACGTGGGAATCAGGAACGATCCTGCAATGCTTGCCACTGTGGCAGTCAGCAGGAACAACCGAAAATCGTTGAGCAATCCGGCGCCCAGATGATGCGCAATGTCCAGTTCGACCCGTTTCGCGATGAACGGTCCTTGAAAGGAATTCGCTGTCCGGGAAACCAGCGCAATAATCCCGAAAAGGGAAAACGACACAGCAATGCGGCCCGTGCGAACACCTGCGATTCGCACGGCATAGGCCAATGTTGCAATCACGTGGATTACAAATGTAAGTCCGCAGATGACCAGAAGCTGGCTGTCCATGCTTTTTGCGGCGCGTTTGGCTGGGACATGAGTGTACCCGAGGCAAGTACCGACCTGATGGTCTGCGATCCTTGTTAGCCAATCGAGTGACCGCAACCGGCTGGCTGCCGTCTTCAGAGGCTGGATTCAGAGGCTAGAACAAGTCCTCGTGCCGGCAATTCACCAGGATCTCCGCGACGCTTGCCGTATTCGGCATCGCAATGGTGTTCGCGATCAGCAAGGCCAGATCCTCGGGCTGGGTCATCGCCTGGGGTTCAAGGTCGGCTATGCCCGCCGCCATGTCGGTATTCACGAAGCCGGGGCAGATAGCGGTCGCGCGAATACCGTCGTCCCAGCCGGCTCGGCGCACCGCATGATTCAACGCGATCACCGCATGCTTCGACATCTGGTAACCGGCGTTCAGGTTCTTCACGCGCTTGCCGGATAACGATGCAATCTGCACGACCCGCGCATCGCCGGGTTTGCGCAGGTGCGGCAACGCAGCCTGGATCAGGCGGAAGGGCGCCTTCACGTTGATATCGAGCGTTTCTTCCAACTGCTCGTCGGTGCCGTCCTCGAGCGTTATATGCGTGCATATTCCCGCGTTATTGATCAGGACATCTATGCGGCCAAAATGCTCGACGGTCGCGTCGACCCAGCGTTGCCCGCTTAGCGGATCGCGCGCTTCATACGCAAAGGTGAATGCATCGAAGGGAAGGTGCGCCGACGAAGGATCACGCATGCCCAGCGACAGCCGATAACCCCGCCGGTGCAATTCCGAGGCCACCGCCAGGCCAATGCCGCGATTCGCGCCGGAAATCATCGCTACCTTGTTCATTGCCGAGCCCCTTGCTTAAAAACCTGCATCGATAACGATCTTCGTGCCGTCACTGAAACGGCTTAGCCGGAACATGTGCGGATCGACGAGCGGTGTGTCGTTGGTGACCAGATCCGCCATCAGTTTTCCCGCTGCCGGACCGATGCCAAATCCATGCCCTGAAAACCCGGTGCCGATAAAAAGCCCCGGCACGCTTTCAACGCCCGATATCACGGGAATGGCATCAGGCGTCACGTCCATGAGACCCGCCCAGCGCTGCGCGATGCGTGCACCGCTCATATGCGGAAAGACCTTTACGAACTCACGCAGGCCTGCATCGGTATAGGCGGAAATAGGCTCGGGGTCGAGTGTGCGAACTTCCTCGAAAGCGGTTCGCTGATCAAGCGCCCAGTGACTCGGCCGGCGCAGTTCATCGAAGAAACGCGCACCCAATCCAATCCGTAACGCGCCCATCTGACTCTTGAGCGCAGGGATATATTGCGGAAACAGGCGGAAGCTGTCGGGCGTGATATCCGTGTAGGTACGAAAGCCGAACGCGATCGTATAACCGCCATCCGCGCGTTTGCGGAACGCGAATTCCTTGTTGCTGGCGCTCACGGCGGGACCGCCTTCTATAGGCGCCGTCCGCAACACGGAAGCCTTCACCATCAACTGCGGCACGTTGACATCCAGATTCCCGCAGAAGAGCCGCGACCACGCGCCGCCCGCAACCACCACGCTCTTGCAACGGATTGTCCCCAGCTCGGTCACCACCGCGCTGACGCGTCCCGCGCTTGTTTCCACACCGCGCACCGCACAGGGCGTGAGTATTTTCACGCCGCGTTTGCGCAGTGCATTTGCAATAGCTGGCGCGGCTTTCTGCGGTTCGGCGCGGCCGTCGCCGGGGGTGTACAGGCCGCCCTTGAACGCTTTCGTCGCGCCCGGAAGCAAACCGGCGACGGTCCTGGGATCGACTTCGCGAGTATCGAATGCGTCGTTCCCGGCCAGGGCGCGCGCTTTCTCAAGCCATACGCGATGCCCTTCCATTTTCGCGTCGTCGTTGGCCATGTACAGGATGCCGCATTGCCTGAAACCAGTATCGATGCCAAGCGTCTGGTCGAGCGTTCGCCACAGCTTCAGGCTCTCTATACTCAGTTGGAACTCGCGCATGTCGCGATGCGTGACACGCACCCAACCCCAGTTACGGCTGGATTGTTCGCCCGCTATGTAGCCCTTCTCGCACACTGCCACGCGCAGGCCTTTGTCGCTTAGATACAGTGCCGTACTCACGCCAATAATTCCGCCGCCGACCACCACGACATCCACTTCGTCCGGCAAGGTGGTGTCGTCGGTGACGGTCTCGACTGGTGGTCCCATAAGCTTGGTATTCCCTGCTTTTTAGTTGTGTTGTTCGGTCATGCCCGCGCGCGTGGCTGCTGCCTGGCGTTTGAGTTGCTTGCGCGTGGTAGCCATGCTTGCGCCGCCGTAACGCGGATTCGAATGCCGGTTGGTCCAGCGGTCGATATGATTGATCGCGTGCGTGAGCGGCACCGTAATCAACAGGTAGACGAACCCGGCGGCGACCAGCGGCGAAAGGTTTGCCACGTTCACCGACGTGTTCTGTCCAATGGTGAACAGGTCCCGCTGCGAGGTCAGCAAGCCGAGAAAATAAACGAGGCTTGAATCCTTCACGATCGAAATGAACTGGTTCGCCAGCGCCGGCAGAATGCGCCGGATGCCTTGCGGCACGATCACATGGCGCATGGCGGTCCAGTACGTCATGCCGAGCGCCTGACACGCGGAGAGCTGTCCCTTGCCCACGCTCTGAATGCCCGAGCGAAAAATCTCCGCTATATACGCCGATGAAATCAGCCCGAGCGCCACGATCGCAAGCGGATACGGATTCGGGCCGAACACCGCTAGCCCGACGGGCGCGAGTCCTTGGCCCACGAGCAGGATCACGAGCGCGGCGGGAAGCCCGCGAAAGACCTCGACGAACACACGCGCCGGCACTTCGAGCCAGCGCATATGCGACACCGCCATCAACGCCAGCACCATACCTGCGATGATCCCGAGCAAGGTCGAAAACAGCGACAGCACGAGCGTGTTGACCAGTCCGGTTTCGAGCAGCGCAGGCAGCGACCCGGTGAGCAACGGCCAGTCGAGGAAGTTCTGCAGGAATGCGTTCATGGCGCTCTCCGGATCATGTCGGTGACAAGTTCAGCTACCGGTTTTCATCACATACGGCGGCAGGCTGGCGGGCTTCGGATAACCGGGATGGAACTGGGTGTAGAGCTTGATCCAGGTGCCGTCGGCTACAAGCTCGTTAAGCGTCTTGTTGACCGCGGCTTCGAGTTTGACGTTGCCCTTTCGTATCGGAAAACCGGCGGGCAGGTTGATCGCGGAAATATCCAGGCGGTCGGTAATGTTCAACTGCGGGTACTTGCTTTGCAGACCGTCGACCAGCGATTTATCGATGAAGAAACCATCGATATATTTTGAACGCAGCGAGAGAAAGCCCGCGTTCACGTTAGGGAAACGCACGATCTGCGCGCCCGGCAAGTAGCTGTCCGAATACGTGTCTTCAATCGTACCTTGCACCACGCCGATCCGCTTGTCCTTGACCGACGCCTTGTCGCTTGTGATCGGGCTATCGGGAAGGCTCGCTACGCTAAGCAGCCCAGTGAGATAACCCTCGGAGAAATCGACCATCTTGAGACGGTCGGTCGTGATCGAGATCGATCCGGCGGCGAGATCAATCTGCTGGTTCGACACGCTCGGCAGCAAGCCGCTGAAGTCCTGCGCGCGGAAGTCGACGCTCAATCCCAACTTTGCGCCAACCGCGCGCAGCAACTCCACGTCGAAGCCGGTCATCTTGCCGTTATCGATGTAGGAATAGGGCTTGTTGTTGGCGTCCACGCCGGCCATCAGCTTGCCCGGCGCTAGCGTGCCGAGGTCGTCGGCACGCGCGCTGGTGGCGGCCATCAATGAGAAGGAAGCGACGATTGAAACGAGGCTGAGAAAGTGTCGAAACCGCATGATGTTGCTCCAGGGAAGCCAGCGATGAATTGAAAATACGACGAGTCGATACAGCGTTACTAAAAACGTCAGGACAACGCGCCGCGCACACGTCCGTTCCAGCAATCGTCAAGCTGATACAGCACGGCACCCACCGGCACGCTCAAGTTGCGCGCGATGCCGCCCGGACTTAGCGGGAACGGACCTTCGCCGAATGCGCTGGGTGCGGCGTCGAAGCCTGATAGTGTTCTTGCGATGCGCTGCCCGAGGTAACTCATCAACGCGACGCCGTTGCCGTTGCAGCCGAGCGCGTAAAACACGCCGTCGCGTTCGCCTATGTGCGCGAGCTTGTCGCCGGTCATCGCAACGTATCCCTTCCATGCATGCGTGATACGCACATCGCGCAAAGCGGGCCAGAGCTGCACCATCTTCGTGTGCAGGATTCGCGCCGCCTCGCGTTCGCCGACTTCGCGAAACGATGGCCGCGAGCCGAACAACATGCGCGTGCCGTCAGGGGAAGGACGCGTATAAAACAGGTTGCGCTTGGAGTCGCTGATCATGCGACGGCCGGGATTCAGTACATCCATGAGTCCGGGCGGCAGCGGTTCCGTGGCGATCTGGTAACTCGCCACCGGCAGCACGCGCCGCGATAAAAATGGCAGCAAGGGTCCGGTATAACCGTTGGTCGCGATCAGCACTTGCTTTGCATCAATCTTGCCGCGCGCTGTATGAACAGCGAAGCGCGCGCCGGTCCGTTCAATTCGTTCGACCGCCGCGTGCGAATGCAGGCTCGCGCCGCGCCGCCGCGCGAGTTCGCGCAGGGCGCGATGATATTTTGCCGTATGCAGGCCGCCGTATTCATCTACGAGAATGCCACCATAGTAGTAGTCGGACCCCACCACGGCACGTTGCTCCGCACGCGTCACCACATGTACGGTCACGCCGGTTTTCTCGCGCAGCAGTTCACCTTGCTTACGCAGCCGCTCGAAATGCCCGGGGGTGAACGCACCAAAAAAGCGACCGGTTATCTGCAGATCGGCGTCGAGCGATTCACTGGCTATCAGGTGCTTGAGATAGTCGAAACTCGCCGTGGATTCGGCCATCAAGCGGCTCAGCCGTTCCGCCGATACCCCGCGAATGGCGTCGGTCAGCGCCAGTTTCTGCCCGCTCGACACCATGCCGCCGCTGCGCGTGCTGCCGCCCGCGCCGATCTCGGCGGCATCGAGCACAGCCACCGTTGCACCTTGCCGCGCCGCTTCCGCCGCCGCCGACAAGCCGCAATAGCCGCTCCCCACGATCACCAGATCCACGCTCGGCGGCAACGCGACGCGCGATGTTTCTGGCGGCGCCGCATCCCACCAATAGGGTGCGATGCGAAAGTCATCGTGGAAAAGCAGTGCGTCGGCTCGCATGGTTCGCTGGGAGTGGCTAGTTGCAATTAGTCTAGGAGCGCTTCCGTCATCCGGTCAAATACGGCCAAAAAGGTCTGCTATTCATTTTTGATATGACAAGCTTCCGTACGGACCGGGCAAATCAAGGGAGCGGACACATGAACCAGAAGCAAATCGAAGCGTTCAGGCTGGTGATGCTGAGGGGATCGATGACGGCCGCGGCCGAAGAACTCGGCACCTCGCAGCCTAGCGTCAGCCGCCTGATCGCGGAGCTGGAGGCGTCGACGGGACTCGCGCTTTTCACGCGCAACGGCGGCAGGATCCAGGCTACCGATGCGGGGACCGCGTTCTATCGCGAGGTCGACCGCAGTTTCGTCGGACTCGAAAAGCTTGGGCATTCAGCGCGCGAGATCCGCCAGTTCGGCAGTGGCCGGCTGCGTCTGGTGGCGCCGCCGGTGCTGGCGTTATCGTTCGTACCCCTTGTGATCGAGCGCTTCCTTGCGGCATATCCGCGTATTGCGGTGTCGCTGGAAATGCGCAGCGAGGGCACGATCCAGCGCTGGGCATCGTCGGCGTATTGCGATGTCGGTTTTGCCACCACTACGCCTGATGCGTTCGGCGTGACCAGCGCGGAATTGTATCGGCTGGCGGGGGTCTGCGCGCTGCCCGCGAAACATCCGCTCACCGCGCGCAAGCGGATTCATGCGCGTGACTTGAGGGATCAGAGCCTGATCCTGCCGTCCTACGCCGACGACACACGCTCGTCGCTCGACCACGCGTTGCGGCAGGCCGGCGTGAACCAGGTGCCGGTGATCGAGACGCCTTACGGCGCCACCATTTGCGCGATGGTCGCGCGTGGCCTGGGTGTGGGCGTGGTGAATCCGCTGGCCACTTCCGATACCAATCCGGCCCGCATCGTGTTCAGGCCGTTCTCGCCGGAAGTCATGTTTCGCGGCTTCACGGTCTGTCCTCAGTTACAGCATTCGAACCCGCTGGTGAAGGCGTTCCTTGATCTCACCAAGGAGACGATGGCGATCGAAGCAGCCCGTTTGCGAGGTTTCGCCGAAGCTGTCTGATCTGTGGGTGACCGAGCGGATCGAGGAGGCGCATGGGGGTGAACTTGTGTGTGAAGCAGGAGATCGATGCGCAGGAGCAGTGACTCCGGTACAAAAACCCACCCCGGTGGCGCTGATCTTTTTCTGCTAGATTGAACGTTCTCGCCAAGCGTCGTGCATCTGAGGTTTCAGAATCCGCACGCGCGACCCGTCTGGCGCTTCGATCGATCATGACTTCGCCTATCGCTGTTCCATCCACACTCGACACCCGGAGCCGGCCCGCAAACCGGGCGCGGATCTGGCGCGAGCCGGCGCTGGCAAATGCTGAATTGCTCCGGGCGGCTTACCGGACGCATCAATTTCCGCCTCACGCACACGACGAATACGCGATTGGTTTCATCGAACGCGGCGCGCAGGCTTATACGCGCGGCCGCAAGGAGCGGCTGATCATGCCGGTGGGAAAGATCTGCGTGATCAATCCTGGGCAGCTCCACGAGGGCAGGGGCGCGACCGAGGTCGGCTGGGACTATCGGATGATCTATATCCCGCCCGAGGGCCTGGCGATGGTTCTGGCGGGCTCGGAACCTGTTAGCGCGCGCGACTTGCCGTTCTTCGCGGAATCGGTCATAGACGACCCTGAAACATTGCAGGCACTGCACGCCGCGCACTTGTGCTCCGAGTCTTCGGACGCTTCGCAACTCGAAAAGGCATCGCGCCTGATCTACGCCTTGCGCCAACTCATGACACGGCATGGCCAGGGCATGCCGCGCGCTCAACTGCCGCGCGCGGAGCCGGGCGCGGTGCGTCGTGCAAGAGAGTTTATCGATGCAAGCGTGGCAGCGAATCCGTCACTTGACGATATCGCCCGCGCGGCCGCCATGAGTCCCTTTCATTTGTTACGCGAGTTCAAGAAGGCGATCGGTGTGCCGCCTCATGCGTATCTTGTGCAACGTCGTGTGGACAAAGCACGCCGCTTGTTACTGAAAGGGCATGCACCGAGGCTGGTCGCAATTGAAGTGGGTTACAGCGACCAGGCGCATTTCAGCCGCGAATTCAGACGTTTTTACGGTGTGCCGCCCAGCACGGCGATTCGTTAGAAAGAACCGCAATTTTCTTCAAGGCACACGCTCGGCTGTCCGTCAGACTGGACTCCATCGATTCATTGAATGGAGAAAACCATGATCGACTTGCGCAGCGACACCTGTAGCCAACCCACCGAAGCCATGCGTCACGCGATGGCGACGGCACCGGTCGGTGATGACGTCTATAGCGACGACCCCACAGTCAAACGGCTCGAACGCGAGGTCGCGGATCTGCTCGGCAAGGAAGACGCCGTCTACATGGTGACCGGCACCATGACGAACCAGGTGGCTATCCGGGCGCATACCGAGCCGGGCGATGCCGTTCTGTTCGATCAGAACGCCCATGTCTACATACTCGAAGGCGGCGCGCCTGCAGCGTATGCCGGCGTGCTTCCGCGCTTGTTACCCGGCGTGCGCGGCATCTTCAATGCAGGCGATGTGGAAGCGGCTATCGGTGTGCCCCACCGGTTCTTTCCCGCCACCATTCCCGCTCCCGTCCGGCTGCTGTGTCTTGAGAATACGCACAACATTGGTGGTGGCAAAGTGTGGCCGCTCGAGCAACTCAAGGCCGTATGCGACGCAGGACGTGCGCGCGGCGTGAAGCTGCATCTGGATGGCGCACGGCTTTGGCATGCCACGGCCGCGACCGGTATTGCGGAGAGTGAATATGCCCGGCATTTCGACACGGTCAGCGTCTGCTTTTCCAAGGGACTGGGTGCGCCTGTCGGATCTGCGCTGGCGGGATCGCGTGAATTCATCGCGCGGGCCAGGCGCTTCAAGCAGCAGATTGGCGGCGGCTTCAGACAGGCCGGGATCATTGCGGCCGGTGCGCTCTATGCGCTGCAAAATAACCGGGCGCGGCTGATCGAAGATCACGAAAACGCCCGTCTGCTTGCAGAAGGAATTGCATCACTGCCGGGTATCGAGATCGATGTGAATGCGGTCGAGACGAATATTGTCCGGTTCGTGGTGACGTCCTTGCCAGCGGGTGAGTTTGTCGAGCGCTTGTACGAGAAGGGCTTGTATGTGCTGCCTTCCGGTACCGACGGCGTGCGCGCGATTCCGTATCTGAACATCACGAAAGCGCAGGTTCAGGAGGCTATCGGCATTATTGCGTCAGTGGCCGAAGCGTATGCGGAGAAGGCCGGTGTAATGGCAGGACAAGCGGCAAGGGGTGGCGCGGGATATTAAAGCAAGGGTGCGGCGGCCGGGATTCATTAGCAGCCGCACCCCCTTGCCGCTCGCGCTTTACCCCGGCGCTCCAGCTTGCCGCTTGGGATCGGCCTTCATGAATGCCGGATGCTGGTCACATGTGGCCATGATCCGGTCGATAGTCGGAATGTCAGGGATCTCGATCTTGAACACACGCGCCACAGCGACAATGCTCGCGAGGCAAATATCCGCAATGGTCGGTTCATCGCCATGACAGAACGTGCCCGTTTCCGGCGCGCCCGCCAGACGTTCTTCGACTGCGGTGAGGCCCGTGCCGAACCAGCGGATTTGCCATGCGCGCCACGCTGCATCGTCGAATCCACCCGTTGTCTGAAGATACTTTTTCACACGCGGCACGACTAGCGGATGGGTATCGGCTGCACACATGGACGCAATCGAGCGCACTCGTGCGCGACCGTATAAATCGCTCGGCAACAAGGGTGGGGAAGGCTGGAGTTCATCGAGGAATTCGAGGATCGCCAGCGATTGCGTCAGCGGTTCATGCCCTTGTTCAACCAATGCGGGAATGGACCCTAGCGGACTGATTTTCAGGAATTCGGCGCTGCGTTGTTCGCCTGCGTCGAGATCGATATTTTGTTCGTGCGCGCTGAGGCCCTTCAAATTAAGGGCGACACGTACGCGAAATGCGGCGGACGAGCGCCAGAACGCGAAGAGTTCGAATTGCGCTTGCTCTGACATGAGGATCTTCCTTCGTAGTAGACGGTAGCGGCGACGTTGGTTAAGTCGACGGCTCTCAACTATGCATGAAAGTGCTCTAGCCTGTGTCCGCAGCTTGAAATATCCACAAACGCCGATGCCCGGCGAACCTGAGTTCGCCGGGCATCGGTTTGCTGCCAAGCGCCAAACTTCGGCTTTGATCAGTTATGCGAGTAGAGCGAACGCGTGCCGTCAGCTTGAACGCGATTACCGGATTGAGTGGCGGTGCTGCGCACGCCGCCGTAAGCGCTTGCGTCAGCATTGTTTGCTGCATTTTCCGCTGCGATGGTTTGCGCGCTCTGGCCGCGTTGCGAAGAGGGTGCGCCAACCTGCGGGTTGTACGACGGTGCCGGACCATAGCCGCTGCTGGCAAATGCGGGCGCTGCAACGGCGGCGGCAACGGCGACTAACAACGATGCAATAAGGGTCTTGTTCATGATGTGCTCCGATGCGTATCAGTGACTCAGTGACTTCATTTCATGGGCTACGCAGCGGTCCTGCTGGTTGGTGCGCTGCGTCGATGGAATGGAGTATATGCGCGCACTATCGAAATATTGTACCGATAGAGGGGAATAGTGATTCCACGCAAAACGAATAATCGGAGGCAGTTGGCTTAGCCGAATTCGCTAAGAAAATGGGGCGTGATAGCGCTACGGGTGAGCGGGCACAGTGGCAAGGTTGGAAGACCGGCGATAGTGCACCGGGCGAGCGTTGCGGCTCCCTCGCCACGGCCCGCCCGTCGTCGTACAAGGCGCTGCGCGGAACCCGCTTTCGCGGGCTTGGCACGACGCTATCGCTCGGGCTTCCAAACCTGACCCTTGCGTGTCGACGGCGCTCGCACTATAAGCCACGCCGGAATAGATTCTGGTCACGCTAGCGAAGCTACGCGGACGTGAACGCTTTTAAAAAGTTCTAGCTGGCGACAACTCGTAAGTCTGCGCGTCCGCATTGCGAATGTATCGGGGAAGTACCTTGAGTTTGCGATGGGCAACCTTTTGCTTGACCGACCGCTTGACGTTTGTCAGCGCACGACAATTTTTGACAAAATGCCCGAGTGAGGACGGTTACGCTGGCGAGGCCACCATCTCGGGCGTGGCGTTCATTCACATAGGAGACTTAAACATGTTGAAACAGCAAAACAACGAGACCACGTATTTGTTCGTCACTATCGGCTCTCGCACCAAGCTTGGAGGCCGAGTTACACGGGTAACAACCAAGGCAGAGCATGAAGGCAAGGCTCTGGCTCGCGTTGGCGATATCGTCACCTATGACGACGGCAGCGAAGCTACAATCATTGACGGAGCTGGGTTTGCCGCCGCATGGGATGACAAGCCGTTCGCGCTGGTTGGTTCCCGTCTGAGCAATGGCGATACGATCACAGAAACATTGCAGGACGGCTGGGGTATCACGGTTCGCGACGGCGAAACGATTCCCGGCCTGTTTGATCCTGCCTACACGCTTCCCCCGATCATCGCGACGGAGGGAGGCAACAATCATGCGTAAGGCTGCAGTACGGCACGGCGATCCGACGACAACGCGCGGAGTTGTTCTTGCTTACTCGTCAACAATCCACGACGACGGGAAACAGGTTGCGCTGAGTGGCGACGAAGCAACTTGCGGCAATTGCAAGGGCGTATTCAAGATATTCGGCACCGGAAAGGGTATGTCCGAAAAGGGGCGCGTCGTGGTTGTTGACGGCGATCAGGTGCTGTGCCCGTGCAAGAAGAACAGGGTGATTGTTGGCAGCAACCCTGGGATTTTTCTTGAGATCACTGAAGGCTCGGCGCGCGTGAGCAGTGTTGCCGCTACAGCGTCCCCACCGCAAGCCTTAGATGAGGCGAAGCCTTCCCGTTGGTGCTTAGTCCGGGACGGTGTCACTGGCGAGCCAATCGCTAATCGGGGCTTTGTTGCCGATGTTGGAGGCCGAAGCCAATACGGGAAGACTGACGGACAAGGCTACGCGAAGATCGAGACCAACGGCGAGCAATTGTTCAACATCCATGTCATCTTTTCGTCGCCGAAGCGCGTCCTGAAACCTCGTCAAGGAAATTAGTCGTGGCAGCAGACTACAACATAGAGCATTGGACTTCGGCTTGTACGATGGTTGGCAGCAGCAAAGACGATGCTGTCTCAATCAGGGTTCACGATCGGGCCGCAACGCGACAAGCAATCATCAATCACGTAAGACAAAATGGCATGAACTTCGTGGAGCGATCGGATTGGGCTGCGCACAAGAATCGCTCTGAGCGGATGCACGACGACTGGAACTACACCAAGATCGCCATCCATCATGCCGGACGTAGTTTTACGTGCGGCCCTGCTGCGCTTCAGATGCTGGAAATCCAAGACATGCAGATGGGAAAGAGCACAGCGGCGAGCGACGATATCGGCTATCACTATGCGCTTGACTGTTTCGGCAATGTCTTCGAAGGCCGGGATATCCGGTTCAAGGGCGAGAACGTGCACAACTACAACACGGGAGTCATCGGTGTTGTGCTGCTAGAGAACCTGGCGGCCCCGGACGAAGGCCGTGATGGCGTCGCGATGGTCCGAAAGCTTTTCGATGTCATAGGTTTTAACGAGCGACCGCTCCTACCCGAGAAGCAGAAGCAATCGCTCGAAGCATTCGTCGCGATTTTGCGAGAGTTCTTTTTTATTAATACGCTTGGCGGCCACCGCGAGTTTCCTGGCCAACTGGGGGAGGGCAAGATTTGCCCCGGCAATGTTGGCTCGGCGTTCGTAAAAGAGCTGCGGAAATTGACTGGGCTAAGTGCGCCATGAGCGCGCCATGGAAATGGCTTGGGGCGACAGTTGGCACGGCCATCGTTCTCTTGACGGTTGCGTACACGGGCTATGTCAATTCGTATTTAGATCATGAGACGCAGACCACGTTTTTCCTGAAACGATATCCGACGTTGCAGGCGAAGTTCTACGACCCGTTTGCCAATGAGGGGGATGACGAGCCGATCGACCAGTTGTCGCCGACCGATCGTGCGCACTTTGCCGACTACTGCAAGTATCGGTTTGGGGTTGTCGATCCTGACACGCGGGCGCTACAGGAGTGCAAAGCGAAGATTCCGGGCTATTTACAGTAGGCGTGTACTGGCGGCCTGTAGTCGACGAGGTCGGTTTCCTCCCTTGGGGCTTGTAGGACGCCTGCCCGCCGACGTCCGGGCGAGTTGACGCGTCGACGGATCAGGGCAGGTGTCCTACAACTCTAAACAATGAGAGAAGCTGAATCAGGCTTGAACGCAAAGAGAAAACGCTTAACGGCTTAATCCGCTTAACCGATTAACAGCCTAACCGCCTTGCACAGGCAGTTCCTTTAACTCCACGTCCGGCGCCATGGTATTTCCCGCGGCAGCGGCCGGGACATTGACGGATGATTGCTCAAGCCGGTTGCTGCTCTTGCGGGCCAGCGCGGCGCAATCGCCCATTGGCAAGCGCTTGACCACGGCGTACGCGGCCAGCATTGCCATCGTGCCGAAGATCGCATTGCCGGCGGCCTGTCCGATCATCACGCCCACAGGACCATGCCGTATCCCGGCCGCGACGAACGGCACCGTGCCGATGGTCGCGCGCCCCCAGTTGAACAGGGTCGATAACAACGGCCGATCAAGATTATTGAAGGTCGCGTTCGCCACGAACTGGCAGCCGACGAAAGCATAACTTGCCACCAGCCACGAACAAAACGCCGTGATGATGACGGCGGTGTCGCCGCGCGCCGAGAACGCGCGGATCAGGCCGCCCTGAGCCAGCGCCAGCACGGCCCACGCAACCGCGACCGTCAGCAGCACGAACACGAGGCTGCTGCGAACCGTTTCGCGAATCCGGTCCGCGCGGCCCGCCCCGAGATTCTGCGCGATGATCGGACCGACGGCGCCGGTCAGCGCATAGATCACCGCGAACGCCACGGGCGTGATGCGGTCGATGGTGGCCTGCCCCGCCACCGCGGCAGCGCCGAAACGCGCCATTGCATGCGTCACGTATGCACTGGCAACGGGCGTGGCAAGGTTGGTCAGCACGGCGGGCAGGGCGACTTTCATGACCGGCTGGCTGTTGGACCACAAGCGTGCAAAGCGGACACGGGCAATGAGATCGTTGACGCGGGTTGCGCCATGGAGACCGACAAGCGCGAGCGCAATACGTGCTATATCGTTCGATATGGCCGCACCCGTCAGCCCGAGATGAAAACCGAAGATCAGGATTGGATCGAGGATCGCGGTGACCACTGCTGCGGTCAGCGTGACGGTCATGGCACGGCGGGCATCGCCGACAGAACGCATCAGCGCGGCCGTACACATGCCAATAGCGAGGAACACGTAGGTGGGCGCGGTGATCAGCAGGAAGCCGCGGGTCAGTACGCGCGTTTCGCCGGCCGCCCCGAGCGCGTTGAGGATCGGGTCGAGGAAGAGCAGCGTGGCGGCGCTCAATATGACGGTGATGACGATCATCAGCACCAGACTCGCCGATGCCACCTGCCGCGCTTTGGTCCGCTGGCCCGCACCGAGAAGCCGCGCGACGGTTGCGCTGACGCCTATGGTCATGCCAATGGAAATGGCGGTGTGGAAGAAGTTGATGGTGCCGGCGAATCCGACCGCAGCGGCAACCGCTGTGTCGCCAAGCAGCGACACGTAGAAGAGATTAGCCAGGTCGACCGCGAACACGGCCATCAATCCAATTGCCCCGGTTCCCGCCATGACCACGACATGCCGCAAGGTCGAGCCGTGTACGAAGCGAGCGGAGTCGACCTGGCGTTTTGTTGTCATGGCGGAGCATCGGGTAGTGGTGGCCGAATCATCGCATGAATGATCTTTGTTTCCCTGGCTGCAAGGATGATCGTCCACTGTACTCACTAGCAGAAACGAAACGATTCCACTGTTAAACGCATGTCGCGGTAACAGTATCCTGCGCGCGTTGCGGCTTCTCTATGTCAGGGCATTTTCAAGATGATTGATCACCTACAATGTCCTTGCAGCTGTGCGCCGGACTCGAGACATAACATTTATTGATGGTCTCGGGAACGTGTCTTGCATGGCGGCTCCTCCTCCTCCACTCGCAGCGGCGAACGCGCTGCTTCACCACGTCGTTGACTACCTCGACCAAGGACAAACATCATGAGCATTTTCGGCACGATCCTGAGCAAGATCTTCCCTTCAAGCCATCCCGCGAATACAGCGCCCGCCGATCCGGCCGCGCCCCCTGCGGCGGACCCAACCGTGGCGGCTGACGCCGCTGCAGCACCGGCTGCGGCCGCAGAACCGGTGGATGTTGAGGCAGTCCTGACTGCCATGCAGGCGAATACGTCGGAGCAATTGAACTGGCGGACATCGATTGTCGACCTGATGAAATTGCTGGGTCTCGACAGCAGCCTTGGCGCACGCAAGGAGCTGGCCGGCGAGCTGCACTATTCGGGCGACACCAACGATTCCGCATCGATGAACGTCTGGCTTCACAAAGCCGTGATGGAACAGCTTGCCGCCAATGGTGGAAAGGTGCCGGACAGCCTGAAGGGTTAAGCTTGGCGTCGCCCTCAAGGCGACGGCTGGCACGCGCAGGCGCTTGCGAGTATTGCAAGACGGCGTGCCAGCATGACCCGCAACTGTTAAGTCCCAAGTGTTTCCGCATGACGCTGCGCTATGAAATCAAGCGCGGCTATCTCTCCAGCTTCAACGCCTTCCCATATCCCGTCAGTTCAAGATAGCCGTGACCCAAGGTCTCGCCGTTACGGCTGACCCGTACCGCTCCCTCCCAATACACCGCGCCCGTCGACTGGCTGGAGTCGAGTTCCTGATCGTCCATCAATGGGTCGAGCTGCCACGTGAGCGCGCCGGTCCTGACCGTTTCCGATACCGGATAAGACGTACCCGTGCGTGGTGAGCGCCACGTCCGGCGCGGCGTGAAGTTGACCTGGTCCCCATCGAATGCGCTCACGTGGCCGCTTGCATCGCGAAGCGCCGCGTGTGACCAGACTGTCCCGCCGTTTTGTCCGCGCACCTTGAACGCCATCAGCGCCGATCCGTCAGACAAATTGGCGCCGAGCCAGTCCCATCCCGTGGCGTCGCTGCTCAGCACCGTGCTTGACCATTCGTGATCCAGCCACGCCGAGCCGGTGACTGCTGCGTCAAGTCCAGGTTCGCCCTTCGCGCTCGAAGCGCGCGTGACCTTGCCGCTCACGCGCAGTTGCGGTTCGCTGTAGTAGTAGCTCGCTTGCGCGGCTAGTGGCCCCTTTCGCGAGTAACCCTTGTCGCCCTGCAGCATCGGCGCCTGAGTCGGCGTGAGCGCCAGGTCCAGCGTGAAATCGGCGGCAGTTACGGTGACGGTGTAGTGACCATCGGCGGCGCGCACGAGTTGCCAGGCATCGAGCCTGACGTCGGTGTTATCGGTCTTTGCATAAGCAAGACCGAAACCTTGACGCGCAATCTTCTGATCATGCACGAGTCGTCCCAGTGAAGGATCGCTAAGCGCCGCATGAGCGATGATCAACTGCGACGGCGCGAACGCACCCGGGTCCGCGGGATCGTGTCCGGTCGCCGAGCGAAAGAACGTGATCTGGAAACCGAGCGGCTTGCCGTCCGGCCGATTGAGCCAGCCCGTTGCATACCACCACTCAGTGCGAAAGGCCGGATGCGCGCCAGTGTCTTGCGGAAAAACAAGCGGATGATCGGGCGTGACTGCGGCGAATTCCACCGCCATGGAAGGTGTGCTGATGAAGCCGCAAGCGCACGCGATCATTGCCCATCGCCGGGCTCGATTCAGCATTACCAGTCCTCCTTCACCGCGCGCACGGCATCGAGCGACACCGCCTTTCGTCCCGCAACCACGGCTGTAGCGCACGACGAAATCAGCATGACCAGCGCCACCGTGCTCACCACATGCCAGGGAATATGCATCGACATGCTCCAGTGGAACGACTGCGGATTAACGACAAACACCAGGATGAGACTGATCGCCCAGCCCAGGATAAAGCCCACTGCAATGCCGAGCGCAGTCAGCATGCCGGCTTCCGCCGCGAGGATCGCGAGCACCTGATGGCGCGTCACGCCGACGTGCCGCAACATGCCGAACTCGCGCGCGCGAGCGAGTGTCTGCGCAGAGAACGTTGCCGCCACACCGAATAGTCCAATCACAATGGCTACCGCTTCCAGCAGGTAGGTCACCGCGAAGCTCCGATCGAAAATCGTCAGCGTCCGCGCGCGGATGTCGCCGGGTTCGGCGAACTCCATCGCGGCGCCGAAGGGCAGTTTGCGCAGGTTCGCAATGACACCTTCCGCGCTTGCGCCTCGGTCCACGATGATGGCGGCATCGGTGGCGCCCGTGTCTCCCGTCAAGCGTCGGTAGTCGGCAAGCCGTAACTGGATCGCACCGGTTTGCCGCGCGTAATCGCGCCACACGCCGGCTACGACGAACGTCCCGCCGTGTGCCCCGATCGACAAGTTAAGCCTTTGCCCCAGCTTGTATCGATACAAGTCGACCATCGCTTCCGAGACCCATATAGGCGTCTCGCCATCCTGCAGGGCGGACGGCGGCAGCACGGGGCCGGTCATCTGCATGGCGGCGCCCGGATCGGCTGCATCGATGTCACGCGCGAGCAGCGCCACCGCGGGGCGTGCAGGGTCTAGCGTGAGATGCGACGTGCGGCTGAACGCGGCATGCCTGATGCCGGGCGTCGCGGCGATTGCCGTTTGTTCGCCAGGGCTCAGGCTCGCTGTGTCGCCATTGGCCGCGACTCGAACGTACAGGTCGGCCGACAGGAGGTGGGTCAGCCAGTCATCGACGGATACGCGGAAGCTCGCGACCATGATGGCCATCGCGACAATCAGCGCAAAGCTCGACAAAACCCCGCCCATGGCGATCGATGCCTGGCCGGGTGCATTGGCGAGGCGGGCAAGCGCCAGCGTCGTGACGGCGCGCGTACGGCGTTTGGCACGCCATCGGCTCAGCGCGGTGAACACGATCGCCGTGCAACGCGGCATCAACGCGATACCGCCAACCAGCAGCAGCGCGACCGCGAGATAACCGAGGATGGGGACATCAAATATCGGCGGCAACAGCGCCAGTATTCCCGCGACCGCGAGGCAAAACACCGCGGGCCAGGGTGTCGCCAGCCGCGCCAGCGCGCCTTCTTCGCTGCCCGCTTTGAGCGCCGCCGCCGGTCGCGCGCGGGCCGCTTCCAGCGCCGGGACGAGACTGCCAAGCACGGACACGCCGATACCCAACGCAAGAAATATGGCGCTCGCTACGGGCTCGAAACTGACGTGAGGCTGCACGCCCGGGAAGTAGCCGCCGCCCAGGTCGCTGCCGAAGAAGCGCAGCGCAATGCTCGACAGCGCGTAGCCCAGCGCGAGGCCGAGCATGGAACCCAGTACGCCGAGAAGGGCTCCTTCCATCAGGATCTGGCGTAGAAGCTGGCCGCGCGTATAGCCCAATACGCGCAGCATCGCGAACTGCGCGCGGCGCCGGACGACCGCCAGCGCTTGCGTTGAAAACACGAGGAACGCGCCGGTGAAGAGCGCCACCAGCGCGAGCACGTTCATGTTGATGCGATAAGCGCGCGAGAGTCGGTCGGTGCGGCTTTCATCGTCGCGTGTTTCGGCGACGACCAGTTGACTGCCAAGCCGCTCTTGCAACTCGCGTTTGAAGCGTTCCCGATCGACGCCGCGTTGCAGTTGCAAGTCGATGCGCGAGAGTTTTCCTTCAAGTCCGAAACGCCACTGGGCGGCGGCGATGTCCATCACCGCGACGCGCTGTCCCGGCCGCGTCCTGACCAGGCCGCCGGCCACTCTAAAACGAATAATCGATGTACCGCTAAGCAGCGCGACGTGCTCGCCGCTCGCCACGTGAAGCCACTGTTGCGCAGCGGGCGAGAGGAAGATGGCGTCGTCGGAAAGGGTATCGAGCGGACGCTGCGCGGACGGCACGCCGATCAGTTCCGGCGTGATGCGGCTCGCCCTGAAAACGTCGATGCCAAGTACTTTCAACGCAGCGGTCTGGCCGGGCACGGTCACGTCCAGGTCCAGAACGGGGCTGGCTAAAGCTACGCCCGGTGTGGTTGCGAGACGCGGGTACCAGTGTTCATCGAAGGTGGGTTGCGCGCCGCGAACCTGCAAGTCGGCCTCGCCGGAAAGACTCTTGGCGGCCGCGGAAAACTCGTTGAATGCGGCACTGTTGATGAGCTGCACGGCATATCCGAGCGCCACGCCCAACGCAATAGTTGCGATAGCCACAATCGCTCGAGCCGGATGACTGCGCCACTCCGCGCCGAGCAGCCAGCGTGCGAGTAGCCGGCCGCCTGCAATTCGCCGCGAGGGTTCTGTCGTGGGCTCGCTCACTGAAATTCACCAGCCGACCGCTCCGATCGTCCCGCATGCAGGCCATGCTCGCTCAGGATAAGTGTCCGGTCCGCGCTGGCTGCCGCCGCCATGGAATGCGTGACCATGATTGCCGCGGCGCCGTTCGCCTTGATCTCCGCACGGAACAACGAGAGCACCTCGTGCGCGGTCTCGGGATCCAGGTTGCCGGTTGGTTCGTCAGCCAGGACCAACGTGGGCCGATGCACCAGCGCGCGAGCGATTGCTACACGCTGCAGCTCTCCGCCCGATAGCTGTCGTGGAAAGTCGTCGCCACGGCCACCCAGGCCGACGGCTTCCAGCAAGTCGAGCGCGCGGGCCGGTGACGTGTCGTTAAGCAATAGCGGAAGCGCGACGTTTTGAACCAGCGTGAGATGCGGCAGGACGTGAAATGCCTGGAAGACGAAGCCGAGTTTTTGCCGTCGGAGGCGAGTGGCGGCGTTATCGTCGAGACGGGAAATTGACGTGCCGTCGATCAGCACCTCACCGCTGTCGGCTTGATCGAGGCCCGCGATCAGGTTCAAAAGCGTCGACTTGCCGACGCCCGAATCGCCCATGATCGCGACGAACTCCCCCGGATCAAGCGAGAAGTCGAGGCTTGCCAGTAACACGCGGCCTGCGCCGTACGCCTTGCTCAAGCCGCGGCATTCGAGTGCGGGAGGAACGCCATTGTTGCGAAGGGTCATGGAGATCGGGTCGTTGGTGAGTGGGGCTGGGGTGCAGTCCTCCACTGTGACAGAGAAGTGCCGTGCGTGTGCACGGCACGACTGCGCCTTGTATCGACCCTGCCTGCCTTCTAGCGTGCGAGCTTCTCGACATAAAACGCCGCCGTCTCGTACGGAACCGTCACCACGTCCTTGCCCGCGAGCAGCGGTTCAGCCGCGATCAACGCCTTGACCTCGCCATCGATCTTCTCGCGCTTGTCGGCGTCCAGCGCTGCAACAAAGCTGGTGGAGCGCACTCTATTCAGGATCACGTCTTCGGGCGAACCGGTATGACCGATGATGAAATGGTGTTCATTGAGCGGGCCGAAACCATTGAACGGAAACGCGGACCGCCAGGCGCCGGTGTAATAACGCGGTGTGTCGCCTTCCACCCGATTCACGATTGCGTCGAGCCGGGCGACCCACGGGACGTTGGCATCGCGCAAATTCCAGATCAGGCCGAGCTTGCCGCCCGGTTTCAAGACCCGAAGAATCTCCGCCAGCGCGGCGTGGGTCGAAAACCAATGGAATGATTGCGCGCAAACCACGGCATCAACCGATGCATCGGGAAGCGGGATCGAGTCAGCAGTACCCGCGTACGTTTGCACTTGCGGGAGCGCGGCGGACAGTTTGTCGAGCATCGCGGCCACGGGTTCGACTGCGATCACCCTGGCGCCTGTGCTGATCAGGCGCGGTGTAAATTTTCCCGTGCCCGCGCCGAGATCCACGACGGTCGTCCCGGCGCGAAGCCCGAGCTGATCGCGTAACCAGTCCGCGATCTCCGGCGGGTAGTCGGGCCGGCCGCGTACATAGGTGTCCGCCGTTGCTGTTGTCGCGTAGCCGTCTGCTGCGGCGTGATGCACGCCATGTATTGCCTTGTTCATCGTGCGCTCCTGCTTGCTGGATTCATGTCGTTCTGTCACTCGGTACGGCATCCTGTCTTATTGATTGATGCCCCCAGCGCCGCCGTACGGAAACTGGAAACAGGATAAGCAATCGCGGCATGATTTGCCATGCATGCCATCGTCGATTTTAATACCTTGAAAGGGTGGGAAGCATCCATCTGCGCACGCACGCTAACCCTGTGGCTCACGAGGCAAGGTCAGCACTGCATCGAGTCCGCGCTCTGCTCGGTTGCTCAACACCAGCGTGCCACCATGCGCCATCGCGATGCTCTTCGCAATGGTCAGCCCCAACCCGGTCCCCTCGGTGTTCCCGGGCTGTGCGCGGAAATACGGTTCGAATACCCGGTCAAGCATGTCCTTTCCTGCAATGCCCGGGCCTTCATCGCTGATCGTGATGCGTACCGCGTCGCGATCATCATGGATGTGCACCGACGCGCTGCCGCCATGCAGGATTGCGTTGTCGAGCAGATTCTGCAGGCAGCGTTTCAGGTTTCGCGGATATCCGCTCAAAGGCGCGGCGGCGTGGCCGTCGAGTTCGACGCGTGTTCCCGTTTCAACGAGGTCATCGCAGAGTGCACGCAGCAGCGAGTCGATATCGATCTGATGGCGCGGCTCCGTTATCTCTACGCCCTGCACGAAGTCGAGCGTGCTGTGCACCATCGCGTCCATTTCATCGAGGTCAGTGCAAAAGCGTTCGCGCGACGCCGCATCCGGCAACATCTCGGCGCGTAGCCGAAGCTTCGTCAAGGGCGAGCGCAAATCGTGGGATATCGAAGCCAGCAAGCGCGTTCGTTCATCAATACTACGAATCAATTGTTGCTGCATCGAGTTGAACGACTGCGCGGCGACTCGCACCTCACGCGGGCCGGATAACTTCAGCGACGCTCGATACACATTCTTGCCAAGCGCGTCAGCCGCGACCGCGAGCCGCCTTAGCGGTTGAACGGCAATGCGCACGGCCACCAGCGCGAACAGCAGCGCGGCGATGAACCTGATCGCATAGATGCGCAACAGATACTCGATCACCAGCGTTCGCGGCTCGCTCTGCCGGCCCGCTTGCCCTTCTTGTGCGGTGATGTCGAGCCAAGCGCCGCCGGGTGCTTGTATCTGCACATGAAAATCTCCCGACGGCATGCGGGAGTCGAAGAGACTGAAGATACCGCGATGACGTCCGGTGTCGTCGGTCAGCTCGGCATCGATCAAACGCAGCGGGACGTGCCTATGCAGACGCTGCGCGAGCACGCTTGCAAGCAAGTCTTCAGTCGCACGCTGCGCGACCGTGTGCGACGGTGACGGCGCTGGCGCCGGGGCTTCGATCCAGCGCAATTGATAGTTACGGTCCTCCAACTGCCGCACGAGGGTTTGCCGCGCTGCCTGGTCCGGTGCGATCTGCAGCAGGCGCAGGGTGTCCGCGAGACGGCTTGCGAACAGGCGTGAAGGAATCTCCAGCGTGCGGTTGTCGTGGGTCTCGAACCAGATCGTGCTGGTCAGCAGTTGGCCGCCGAACATACCGACCACAAGGATCAGCGCGAGGCGTCCGAACAGCGTGTCGGGCCAGAGGCGAAGCTTCATGCACGGCCTTCGTGCAACGCGCGGGCGCTCTCGTCGACTACCGGTAGGCGGTCCATCTGCACGGATGCATCAAGCGGGAATCGGGGGAGGGGAGTCAATGAATCACGGCCGTAAGGCGATTGAAAAGTCCGCAATTGAGCCAACACATTCCAATACAAAACAGCGGCTTTTCAACATATCGCCAATACATTTCGCCGATAAAGTGTTGCCGCGTAATGACATTGATTCTCATTTAAAGACTATAACATGCCGATTTCAGGATCTTCGCCGCGCGTCTGTCGTTCGCCCGTGTTCAGGCCCGCTGCATCGCGGCTTTCCGGACTTCCCTGTGGCTCCAGTCGTACAAGGCGATACCTCGAAAAGGCGTTCGCCATGACGCTGATCGCGACCGCTTTCATCGCCGGCCCGGCCCACGCGCAGTCGAGCGTGACGCTGTATGGCGTTATCGATGCAAGCTTGCTTTATACGAACAACGCGCAGGATCACGCCAGTCTGCAGGCGAGCAGCGGCGCCGTGACGGGCAGCCATTGGGGACTGCAGGGGCGCGAGGACCTGGGCGCCGGCACCCAGGCGATCTTCCAGATAGAAGACGGCTTCAGCGTCATGAACGGCAGCTTGCGCCAGGGCGGCCGTGAGTTCGGCTACCAGTCATATGTGGGTTTGAGCAACAACCGGTTCGGCACGGTGACGCTTGGACGGCAGTACGACTCGGTCGTCGACTACCTTGCGCCGTTGAGTTTCACCGGCCGGCGTCCGGGCGGCAACAACCTCTCCGTGCATCCGTATGACAACGACAACCTGAACAACTCGTTTCGCGTCGACAACGCCGTGAAGTTCGCGAGCGCGCCCTACGCCGGCCTGAAGTTCGGCACGCTCTACGGCTTCTCGAATGAAGCGGGCGGCTTCGACGACAACCGTCTATACAGCTTCGGCGCGTCCTATGATGCCGGCCCGCTGAGTTTGGCCGCCGGTTATCTGCAGGCGAACAATCCGGGCGTAAGTAATACCGACGGCGCGATCACGCTGACCGACCGTACCTTCCTGACAGCATTACAGCGGACCTATGGAGCAGGTGTGAATTATTCGATAGGGGCCGGGAAGCTCGGGTTCGTCTGGACACGCACGCAGCTTGGCGGCCTTGCTGTTATCAACGGGGCGAACAGTCTGGGTCTCAAGCAAAACGGTCAGGGTGCGAGCTTCGACAACTTCGAAGTGAACGCGAGTTATCTGCTGACACCGTCGGTGGCCGTGAATGGCGCCTACACGTATACGGATGCCGCGCTGTCGACGGCTAGCGGAGAGCATCATCCCAAGTGGCACGAGGTATCGGTGCAGACGGACTACTTGCTTTCCAAGCGCACCGACGCGTACGTCCAAGCGAGCTACCAGCACATTGCGAGCGATGGCTCGGGACTGACCGCCGACATCAGCGGACAGTCACCGTCCAGCAAGAATGAGCAGGTTGTCGTCGCGGTGGGATTGCGTCACAGGTTCTGATGAGGCGCGTAACAACGCCACGGTCTGCGTGGCCGGCCGTCATGCGTCATTCGTAGTTCGAGAACCGCGACTCAGGCTCAGGCGGTGAAGGCAATGGCGTATAGCCTGGAATGCTTGCTTTAAATTGCTCGGACAGCCCGTTGTCGATCTTCGTCAATCCCTTGAGCTGAAGCTGCAACAGGACGCGCGTAGCGCTACTGGCGGCAGTCGTGGTGGTGGACACATTCGTATATTTTTGCACCGCGAAGCTGAGCGACCAGCAATCGGCGTCGTACTGAACCCCGAGCAATCCCGCCACCAGGCGATGAGCGACCATGTCGAAATTGGCCTGGCCGACAGCGTAGAGCTTGCGGCTCAGCGGCCATTGACCGGACGCTACGATCTGGTTTTCCGCCTCGTTGTCCAGATCTTCGTCGGCGCGGGTATACCGGTAAGCAATGCTGATTACTTCTCGATCTCCCGGTTTCCAGGTGAAGCCAGAGGTACCCTGGTCCAACTGGTTGCGCTGCTCGTCGTACTGGACCGCCTGCTCGGTCGTAAAGCCCGGGCCTATCTTGAGCGACGCCCCGACAATGACGTCGCTGCCGCGAATGTCGGTCACGGACGCGCCCGGGTCCAGCGTCACTTCCGGATTGGTGAAATAGTATTGTTGCGCCACCACGAAGCGGGCTCGTTCGTCTCCTGTCGCCTGGTTGATGAACCGGGTTGTCAGGGCGGCCGTGACACGGTTCAGGTCGGCAACCCGGTCGCCGCCAACGAAGGTGTTGTCGGTGAAAATCTGGGCCAGTCCAAAGTCCTCTTCGCCTGTGTCGAAGACCGGTGCGAAGGTCTGGTTCCGGTAGGGCGTATAGACGTAGTAGAGGCGCGGTTCCAGCGTCTGGATATAGTCCGTTCCGAACAGGCGGATGCTGCGTTCGAACACGAGCCCCGAATCTAGGCTGAGGGTGGGCACATTGAACGAAAAGCTCTTCGGCTGTCCCGTTGGCGCTGTGCTTCCGATCGAGGACA
The DNA here is from genome assembly GCF_018449515.1 of Caballeronia sp. dw_19. Classification (GTDB taxonomy): domain Bacteria; phylum Pseudomonadota; class Gammaproteobacteria; order Burkholderiales; family Burkholderiaceae; genus Caballeronia. The sequence continues at coordinate 124,031 of NZ_JAAVUQ010000020.1, forward strand.
GGTCGTAGGCCACGTAGTGCCACTGAACCTTCGGCGTGATGAACCATCCCGGTCCAGACAACGGATAGCTGACATACGGATTGAACGTGAAGCGGCTGCCTTCCGTGGAGTCGGCTGTGGAAATGCTAAAGCGCGTGGCGTCTGCCTCGGCGCCGAAATCAAATCCGCCCACGTTGTACTTATCGTATTTAACGTCCAGTTCCGGCGCCCGATTGTAGGGCGGCGCCGTACTGAACGATTGCCAGCGTTGCACCCGCGCCAGCACTGACCATGGCCCGTTGTTGTAAGTCACTCCAGCCTCTTGCTGGAAGATGTCCTGCCCATTGACCAGCGACGCGGTATTCGAATTCAGATCCGTCGTGACGTTGACGTCCGACACCTGCGCATAGTTAACATACGCAGCGAATCCACCGCCGAAGTTCTGGTTGTGCTGGATGTTGATCGAATAACGGTTGGTCTTGGTCAGGGCATCGTCGGGCAGATAGGCAATAGTGACCGAGCCCGAATACGTAGGCGACAAATAGCGGAAATTCGTTGTCAGCATCGCGCCGCGTTTTGACATGTAGCGCGGTGTCAGCGTCAGGTCGTAGTTCGGCGCGATATTGAAATAATACGGGACGGTGAGGTCGAATCCGTTCGTCGAACTCAGCGAGAAAGTCGGCGGAAGAAAGCCGCTCTGGCGAGCGTTGGACAACGGAAACGACAACCACGGACTCGCGAAGATGGGCACGCCCTGGAAGAACAGCACGCCATTGTGGGCAATGCCTTCGTTCGACCCTTGATCCATGTCGAAACTTGCCGCCTTCAGGTACCAGGCCGGGTCACTTTCGCACTGGCACGCGGTGTACGTGCCGTGATGCACGACTGAACGTTCGTTGTCGATCAGGTCGATGCTGTCGGCGCTCCCCGAGCCGCCCGTCAGATTGAAGTGATAGGTCGGCGTTGTCATGGTGCCCTCGTTGGCCTCGACCTGAAGATGCGCTTCGGGGCCGGCAAAGACATCGTAGTTGTCGACTATGCGCACATGGCCGTACGCATCGACCACATTACGATCGATGTCGTAGTGCACGGCGTCTCCTCTGACAATGGTAGCGTCGCGCCGAAGCTCTCCATTGCCCTTCAGCGACAGATCGCGGTCCTCGTCGCCGTCCGCTGCATCGCCGATCCCGAATACGGCTGGCGACGTGTTCGCCGGCAACGGATGCTCCGTCACTTGAGGTGCGAATCGAAGACCCCAGGGTGGATCGATCGGTTCTGCCTGTGCCGCCGCGCCGCTTAATTGCGCGTGCGCGGGCGAAGGGGTGAGGGACATGACGATCGCCGCTGCGACCGCGATATGACGCATGCGCGGCGTGAACCGGATGAGCGTTTCTGCTGACCGCACGGGTTAGAACGACGTGCCGATCTGGAACTGGAACTTCTCGTATTGGTCTCCCGCGTGCCGCACGATCGGGAAACCGAGGTCCAGCTTGAGCGGCCCGATCGGGGATATCCACTCAAGTCCCGCACCATAGCTGTAACGCAGGCCGTTGGCGCCCACGCTGTTACCTTCGTCGCCCCAGACGTTACCGCCGTCGACAAAAGTAAACACGCGCAGGGTCCGGTCATACCCCGTACCCGGCAACGGAAAGGTCATTTCTATATTGCCGACAATCATCTTCGATCCACCGATCGGGTCGTTGGTCGTGGCGTCACGCGGTCCGAGCGAACCGGACTCGTAGCCCCGCACCGAGCCAATACCGCCGGCGTAGTAGTTCTTGAAGATCGGATAGGCGTCGCCGTTTATGCCGTGACCATAGCCCGCCTGGAAATTCAGGCCGAGAATGAAACCCCTGGCGGGGGTGTAATAGTACTGGGCCTGAACATCTGATTTGTAGTACTGGGTATTTCCTGCCGGTGTTCCCAACTCGCCGTTGGCCTGAAGGAAATAGCCTTTGCTGGGTATCAGCGCGCTGTCGCGTGCGTCGTGCGACCAGCCGACTGTCACTGGAACGTTGTTCACCACGCGACCGAACTCGGCGACATAGTCCAGGTAGCTTTGTGGCGTTGACGAGTCTGTATTGAACCGGTCCTGCTCGAAACCCGCACCAAAATAAACCACGTCCGATTCGGAGAACGGTATGCCGAACTTCATATCCGCGCCGATCGATGTAATTCGAAAACTCGTGTCGCTGAAGTTGTAGAGCGGGTAGGTGGTTCTGTAATACATGTCGGTAATGCGCTTGATGCCATCGATCGTAAAGTAGGGATCGGTTTGCGTCACCGACAAGGTCCGGTACGTCGCGGCCGTATTCACGTTCAGCGCGAGCGTTGTTCCAGAGCCGAACACGTTGTCCTGCGACACCCCGGCCGACAGCACAACCTTGTCGCTCGAATCGTAGCCGGCGCCCAACGTGACCGCGCCCGTTGGTTTCTCTTCTACCTTGACGTCTATGTCGACCTCGTCGGTGGTGCCGGGAACGGGGACTGTGGTTATCTCCGTGTTCGTAAAATATCCCAGACGATCGACGCGCTCCTTCGAGAGCTTCAGGCGGCTGCTGTCGAACCATGAGCTTTCAATCTGGCGCATTTCACGACGGATCACCTCGTCGCGCGTCCGGGTGTTGCCTTCAATGTTCACCCGGCGCACGTACACCCGGCGTCCCGGATCGACCTGCAATGTCAACGCGACCGTATGATGGACCTGGTCAATCTCCGGCTGGGCATTGACCTGTGCGAATGCGTAGCCATACTCCCCCAGCTTATCCACCAGAGCCTGGGTCGCGGCTTGCAATTTTTCGGCCGAAAAACGCTCGCCCCCGCGGATCGACACGAGCTTTTGCAGTTCGGCGTTGCGATCGAGCAGGTTGCCGCCAAGCTGGATGCTCGATATGGTGTACGGCTCGCCCTCGTGAATGTAGATGGTCAGGTACATGTCCTTCTTGTCGGGCGAGATCGACACTTGCGTGGAGTCAATGTTGAACTCCAGATATCCACGGTCCAGGTAATACGAGCGCACCTTTTCCAGATCCCCCGTTAGCTTGTCTTTCGCGTAGAGATCGTTCTTCGTGTACCAGGAGAACCAGTTAGGGGTCGATAACTGCATTTCGTCGAGCAGCGTCGATGAGCTTGCAACCTGATTGCCCATGAAGTTGATCTGACGAATTTTCGCGCTGGGACCTTCTGTTACCGAGAACAGAATGGATACCCGGTTGCGGTCAATCGGCGTGACCGTGGTGGTCACCTCGGCGGCGTAATAACCTCGCGTCAGGTATTGGCGTTTCAGTTCCTGTTCGGCGTTGCTGACAAGCGCTTTGTCGTAGGTGCTGCCTGGTGACAGGCCGACTGAATGCAATGCCTTGGTGAGGTTGTCCTTGTCGAACTCGTGGATGCCGGCAAAGTCGATTGACGAGACGGCAGCGCGCTCCTGCACTTTTACAATGACCACATTACCTTGCGTCTCGACCTGAACATCGTCGAAGAAGCCGGTTGCATAGAGGGCACGAATGGTTTCCGACGCTTTGTCGTCCGAGAAGAGGTCGCCTCGCTTGAGCGGGACATAAGCGAAGACCGAGCTGGGCTCAATGCGCTTCAGGCCCTCGATCTGTATGTCCTTGATGACAAAACTGCTGGTCGCCGCATAGACGCCCGGTGCAAGGAACACGTTCAATGCGATGGCAACGGCTGAGTGAGCGGTACGTAATGATCGGAAGGTTCGGAAGTTGAATTTCATTTGATGTACTTGACGAGCATATCGGCCCGAATGTGTTGCCCTGCTTTTCCGCGTCGTATCGGACGTGATCCGTGCCGTGCCTGGCCTTGTGTCTTCTGGCCGCTCAGGAACCGCGTTGCGCTAGCCACTTATTGCAAGGGGCCGCTCGCATGGGCCGGAATCTGAACCAGTCGTGCTGCCGAAATAAGCGCGTCGACCATGGGCGGGATCTGCTCCCGGGGAAGACAAAAGGAAACGTCAGCACCGCCTTGCAGCCGGAACGTAAGGACCAGGCTTTTGCCGTTATCGATCGCGCCGAGCTCCCATCCTTCGCAGCCCATCGCGAAGTTGATGTGCGGCGTTCGCTGAAGCATTCGCTCCGACTGCATGATCGCGGCGGGAAGCACCGCCAGCAGTTCTCGGAATACCGAGTAATGGAACGTCAGGGTCGACCGGTCGCTGTGCACCACCATATGTTGGCCGTCGGGTTCCAGCTCGATGCGCTCGATGGAAGACACCCGCACGGGCTCGGACAGGTCGTTTCTTTCGATCCCTTCTGGCCGGACCGGGCCGCGCTGGGAATCGATTCTTGCTTTAACTAATGGCATATTATGTAATCCTTATTTATTGTGTAAGGTATTGACAAGATGGGCAGCGGCCGTACGGCAGGCAAGCTACCTTGCGGCTCTGTCAGGGGCGGATTGGGAGCAAGCTGGCATTTCTATCCCTGTTTCTTGCGGGCGAGCAACGTTAGCGGGCGTTGCTTCGCCGCAAGGCGGCTGGATTCGTTTCGGTATCGGGGAAGAACGCGGTGCGTTGCCGGCCCTCCGACATGGCAACGAGCATGTCCGAAAACAACGGTGTTGAACTGGCTCGCAGAACCGCTGCAAGAACTTGTGTGGAAAGAATGTGCTTCATCATGGTTGCTGCCCTCGGGTGCAAGTCGCTAGACGAGTCACTAAAGTAGCTCGCTATATGACGCGGCGCGTTACGGCTTCGTTACCGCATTTCTCGCCGGAAATAGGGGGTGCATCGGCTGATCGGCGGGGCTTCGGGGAAAGACGCGTTACGTTGGCTAGTCGTTCAGGCTTGCGGGCAAAGCTTCCGGTCGGGTTTGCCGCATTTTCGGACCACTCTTTCTCACGAGAGAAAGGAGTTCAAGGCGGCACTCGTGATGAATACAGAGTTCGTGCTTGGAGACACAGTGAAATGCTTGGTGAGGAATTAGAGCGGCCTGATTAACTATCGAGGCGATGGGGTCAAGGTCTTCAGGACGATCCATTGCGTACGTTTCATATTGGTTTAACGATAGAACGATTATGCTGTTGCACACGACGAACGTCAGCGCGCATCAACGCGGCGATGACGTCTTTTCTCGTTGCATCGAGCGCTGCCCGGCCGCGTTTCATGCGTCACCAAATTGTTCCCGAATGTTCCCGTTCATGACCGCACGGTACGCGCCGAACTATTGATGACGGCCCGCGTCTTGCCGGCCGTTGCACGGGAGCACCCGCGCACGCCTTTCCAGAGAACGCTTTGCCGGTCCACAGCATTCAATCAGGCGCCCTGTTGGACGCAAACCGTTGCATTACTGTGTTGACCAGGTGCAACGCTTGGTAACGATGCTTGTTGTCCGCTTCCAACAGCCCTCGCAAACCGCTGCTGTTTAATGGTGCCCGTCTGATCGACGCACGGCGACGTCGATCAGTGCGTGCAGCGATGCACGTTTATCTGGCGAGACCGCGGTGTTTGCAACCCTTGGCAATGGGGCAAGCAGACCGCGTTGCTCAATCGTATTCTCGGAGAATTTGAAATGAAAAAATCCCTTCTTGCTCTCGGTGTCATCGGCACCTTCGCCGGAGCGGCACACGCTCAGAACAGCGTGACCCTCTATGGCCTGATTGACGCGGGCATTACCTACACAAACAACCAGGGCGGCAGCAAGAACATCCAGGCAACCAGCGGCCAGGTCAACGGCAGCCGTTGGGGCCTGCGTGGCTCCGAAGATTTGGGCGGTGGTCTCAAGGCCATCTTCACGTTGGAAAATGGTTTTAATATCGACAACGGCAAGTTAGGCCAGAACGGCCTGGAGTTCGGCCGTCAGGCGTTCGTTGGTTTGTCGAGTAACCAGGCAGGCGCCGTCACTCTCGGCCGCCAGTACGACTCAATGGTCGACTACCTCGCCCCGTTGGCGCTGACCGGCACGCAGTTCGGTGGGACGCAGGCGGCTCACCCGTTCGATAACGACAACCTCGACAACTCCTTCCGCATCAATAACTCGGTCAAGTACCAGAGCGTCAACTACGGCGGCTTCCAGTTCGGCGGCCTGTATGGCTTCTCGAACGACGCGGGCGGATTCTCGGACAATCGTGCATATAGCCTTGGCGCGTCGTATAACTACGGTCCTTTGAGCGCAGCGGCCAGCTACATGCAGCTCAATAGCGCGGGCTCTACGCTGAACTCGTCCGGCGCGGTGACCGCCGACGCTACGTTCGCAGCGGGCCGTCAACGCACCTACGGCGCGGGCGTCAACTATGCATTCGGCGCAGCAAACGTCGGCTTCGTGTTTTCGCAGACCCAGTTGTCCAACGCGACGGGCATTGGCGCGTCGGCTTCGGGTACGACAAACGGCATCACCCTGGCAGGTGGCAGCGCGCGCTTTAGCAACTATGAAGTGAACGGTCGATACAACTTCACGCCTGCATGGACGCTGTCGGGCGCCTATACGTTCACCGATGCAAGCCTGGACGGCGTGAGCCCGAAATATAACCAGGTGACCCTGCAGACGGCGTACGCGCTATCCAAGCGCACCGACGTTTATCTGCAAGGCGTGTATCAGCACGTGAGCGGTACGGGTGATTCGGGTTTGACTGCTTCCATCAACGGGTTGAGCGCTTCGTCGACCAATAGCCAGGTTGCTGCAACCATTGGTTTGCGTGCCCGCTTCTAAGCGAATGGCTAAGCGAATGGTTGCGGCCTTTGACATGATGAGCGGGAAGGCCGCAGCTTAGCGCGGTGTGTTTGGCAGGAAGCTTTGATAAGCCGGGGAAGTCCTCCCGGCTTTTTCATTTTCAGTCCACGGTTAACTGAAAACGGGGCGAAAGAAGCTGCGCTCGTAGCTGACAATGCACTGCGTTTCTTCCGCATATTTGAACGCTGCCTGACATTCCGGGTCAAGCTGTGATTGTTGACGGTAGCTCTCGTAGGTTGACAGGCTCGGAAACGAAAACAGCGCCAGCGCGACATTGTTCGCGCCTTCCGACGGCAGGAAATAGCCATGATGCTGGCCACCGAATTTCTCGACCAGTGGAATCCACATCTTTCCGTAGGCCTCAAATTCATTGAGTTTCGAAGGGACGATAATGTAGCGAAGGTAGCAGGTAATCATGGTGTGTCTATTTTTGGGGAGAGGATCGATCGGATAATATCGTGTCCGTCAATGAATAACTTTTCTCGAGCGACTCGCACCAAGCGCGGGACACCGGCTCCTCAGGCAAGCTATATCGCCGAGCCCGGACATGAATCTATGCCCTAGCGCGATCCCGGGCCGACCCCTTCGGCGATCGCACGGCAAGCGTCCTTCAATGGCTCGATGTAGGTTTCCAGCGGCGTCACGCTTTTCCTATATAGGGGAATGCTGATGCTGACGCATGCGATCGGATCGCCATTTGCTCCCAGGATTGCGCTGCCGTAGCAAAAGATCTGCTCCTCGTTTTCTTCGCGATCTTCCGCATAACCGCGAGCTTGGGTCGCGTCGAGTTCGGCATCGAGTGCGGTGCGTTCGATGATGGTATTCGGCGTAAAGCGCTCGAAGTTCAGGGTGGCAAGTAACGCGTCGCGATCCGGGCGCTTGAGCGAAGACAAATAGGCTTTGCCGACAGAACTTGAATACAGCGTGACACGTGTGCCTATTCGCGACGCCATGCGCACGGCGTGCGGACTTTCGAGCTTCTCGATGTAGACCATTTCAGAGCCGCTGCGCACCGCCAGGTGAACTGTTTCCTGGGTAAGGTCACGCAAGGTCTGCAGCGCCTCGCTGGCAGCCACGCGCAGGTCGGAGCGCTCCCAGCTCCGGCTTGCCAGGGATAACAAACGAGGACCTGGCGAATAGCTGCCGCCTCGCGGCGTTTCGACCACCAGGCCCTCGGCGATCAAGGCTCCGACAATGCGATATACCGTTGGCCTCGGATACTTCGACGCAGCGGTAAGTTGGGCGATGCCGGGTGGCGCCGGTGCGTCGGCGATGCACTGAAGTACCACCATGAACTTGGAGAACGCAGCAGTGCCGCTTGGCTTGGCATCGTCTGGCGGGCGCTGCGAATTGGGGCGGCCGATAGCGGGCTTAAATGGTTTTGGCATGGCGTCCGAAGGAACTTGACGGTGTACCGGTGGTATTGAAAAGCAGTGATCGAGGCGCCGAAAATTATAATAAACCCCGCTACACAACCATATAACCTCCATCAACCGGGACTACCGCTCCCGTCATGAACGCCGCCGCTGGCGAGCAAAGAAACGCCACCACTTGCGCGACGTCGCTGGGCTGGCCCCATCGTTTCATTGGCGTGCGATCAAGGATTGCTTGCGAACGATCGTCGCTATCCTGCAGAGCTTGCGTAAGCGGCGTAGCAATCCAGCCGGGCGCGACCGCGTTGACGCGAATGTTGTCGGCTGCATAAGCAATGGCCAGCGACTTGGTCAACTGCACCACGCCGCCCTTGCTTGCGCTGTAAGCGGGTACAAGACCACCACCGAAAAAGCTCAACATGGACGCCGTGTTGACAATCGATCCTTCGCTTGCCTTCAACCGCTCGCGTGCCGCGGCGCAGACACGCATTGTCCCGCTAAGATTGACGGCGATCACACGCTCGAATACGTCGATAGCCAGTTCGTCACCCCGCCGGATCATGCCTGCGCAATTGACAAGCATATCGATGGAGTCGGCCTGCGCCACCAGTGACGCTACGCTCGCATCGTCGCTGACGTCGAGTTCGACGACTTCCACGGCGGGGCCCAGCGCCTTGCGCTGAACATCGGTTGGCGCGATGCCTGCTGCGAGGACACGCGCGCCGAGAGCCGCGAAACACTGAGCGATGCCGGCGCCAATACCCTGCGTGCCGCCAGTCACAACGGCGGTTTTACCTTTGAAAAGATCAGTCTGGAAAGTCATGGTCGGTCAGGAAAGATCGGACAGGGGAACGGTTGAAACGACGGGCTCGCTATCCTCTATTTTATTCCGTACTACGAATATATAAACCAGTGCCGCGGCGAATGCGACGCCCGCGCTGATCAGGAACGCGTTGATGAAGGAGTGGGTTTTATCTACGACGATGCCGGTGATGAATGGGGCAAAAGAACCGCCGAAGTATCCGCCGAAGTTTTGAATGCTGCCCAGCGAGGCCACCATGTGACGAGGCGCTGCGACGGTCGCCAGCGCCCAGCATGCGCCGCTCGCCATGTTGACGAAGTACATGGCGGCAGAGAGATAGACCATCGCGAGCGTCAGGTTCGGGGTAAACGCCGCCGGCACCGTGAAGAGCGCAGCGCCCAGCAAGCCGACGCAGATTGGCCACTTACGGCTTCTCATGGGCGCCATGCCACGCGCCATCAGACCATCGGCCACGAATCCGCTGGACAGCATCCCAAGCGTGCCGAAGAGGTAGGGAATCGACACGAGCCAGCCCGTATGTGCGATTGTCAGATGGCGTTCATGCTCGAGGTATGCGGGCAGCCAGGTGAGATAAAGCCACACCATGTAGATCACGCCCATGTTGCCGAAGATCATGCCCCATGTGGTCGACTTGCCGAATAACCCGCGCCATTCGCGCATGGTCATGCGGCGATCGGCGCGCTGCTCCGGCTCTCCTTCAGTCAGGAACGCGACCTCTTGAGAATCGAGGGCGAGGTTGCGACGATCACGGTAGACAAGATACCAGCCAATCGATACTGCAATGCCAAGCAGACCCATGACGATGAACATCGTGCGCCAGCCGAAGGCCAGCAAGAGCACAGTAAGGACGGGCGGCGCGAGAGCGGGTCCAATGGTCGATGACGTGATGAAGATACCGGTCGGCCGGCCGCGCTCATGCACGCCGAACCATTCACTGACCACCTTTGCGCCGGCGGGAAAATTCGGCGCCTCGCCGAGACCCAGCGCGACCCGCGCGACCAGGAACTCCGACAGGCTCGTCACAAGGCCACCGCACAATTGCGCGGCTGACCAAACGAACATGCCTAAGCCGAGCATCACGCGCGCACCGAAACGATCAAGCAGTATGCCAATGGGTAACTGCGAAAACGCATAGGCAAATGAGAAGGCGGACAGCAGCAAGCCCATCTGCGATGCGGACAGCCCCAGTTCCTGGCTAACCGAATGATTCGCTATGGAAAGCGTGCTCCGGTCGAGATAATTCACGATCCCGGCCAGTGTCAGGAACGTGATCGCGACCACCTGAATGCGCTTGAGGCGCGGTGATTTCTGCAACATGGTGTCTCCTCCGGTGCTCGTTGAGAGTCTGCGTGGAAGGTGCTTCGGGTGTTAAGTTTTGCTCCGGCTTAACGGATGAACTGGTCAACGAAATCTTCTCCCAGACCTACTGACGAAAAATGCTTGCGGCACATATCGACCTTGGTGAAAACATCTTCGTAGCCGGTGTAATTGCCATAGGGATCGCAATAGAACATCACGCCGTTGACCTGGAAGTAGGTGATCATTTCCTCCACGTCTTCTGGTACATAGAGCGTGTGCGTTTCGCCCGGCGGTTCGAAAACATAACTGCCCTCGGTGGCTTCCCAGTCGTGTTCCAGATAACGCCAACGGCCTTTGAGCACCATGCCGTGCACCGCTTGCGGATGCCGGTGCCGGCTTAGCACGCCAGATTTGCGCACGCGCAGCAGGTTCATCCAGTACCCGGTCGAAACATTCAGGCACAGCGGACGGAACCAGACGTTCTCGGCTTGAGGGACCCAAAGGCGTTCGTCTTTGGGGATCGCCGATTCAACCACGATCTCCTTAGCCGCTTCTTTAGGAAATGGAAGCTGATACGGCGTCATTGCGTCCGCCGCGGATTTAGCGCCTGCCATGAGCTAGCTCCTTGTCCATATTGTGGATATATTAATCACTTTATGGACACACTATTCTGCATGCCGACCCTCTCTGTCAAGACGCGGTGATCGTGCAGTGCGTCATGAGTTTCGCTGCTGTGCGTGACGCTGCAAAGCGCCTTGGTCGTGAAGCTTTCAGTAATGAAAGCGTCAATTCGGCTTGATGCCGGCTAGTCGATCACGGTGCATGGACCGATGACATGGAGCTAAGTGTTACGCGATAATGCCGGGCGGGTTAACGCGTATCCAACCGCGCATCTTGTGCAAGACTTCCCGTATTCGCAGGATCCACCGGCGCTGAAAGAGCGCCAATATCAACTACCGCGCGTCGCTCAAGGCGATGTCGCCGCTCAACCTGGGATTCTCGATGAGCAGCAGTTCGTTGCCAACATCCTCTGCCGCTCGCTGGCTGCCTTACATAGTCGCGGGAACGTTCTTCATGGAGTATCTGGATACCACGGTCATCGCAACCGCGTTGCCGCAGATGGCCCATTCGTTTGGTGTCGGCCCGAATGCGCTAAGCATCGGGATGACCGCCTACATGCTGGCACTGGCGATCTTTATTCCGGTTAGCGGTTGGGTAGCTGATCGCGTTGGTTCGCGTACGGTGTTCTTTAGCGCGATCGTCGTGTTCGTGATTGCCTCAGTGTTATGCGGTTTATCGAACTCGGTCACGGAGTTCACGGCGGCGCGTTTGCTGCAGGGTGCAGGCGGTGCGATGATGGTGCCGGTAGGGCGGCTGATCGTGGTCCGCAGCACGGAGAAAAGCCGCCTCATGCAGGCTATCTCCACCATCACCTGGCCGGCTATTGCCGCGCCAGTCGTCGGGCCACCCGTTGGCGGTTTCATCACGACGTACGCGTCATGGCGCTGGATTTTCCTGTTGAACGTGCCGTTCGGAATCTGTGCGCTGGTAGCCGTCGCCATGCTGGTTCCGAACCTGCGTGGCGCCGAACGCAAGCCTCTGGATATAGTGGGCCTTGTGCTTAGCGGCGCAGCCCTGACCGCCATTCTTTACGGCGCCGAACTTGCGAGCCAGCCCGACAGCAATCCATGGATTGCAGGGGGCTTAGTCCTGGCCGGCCTCGTGATTGGCTTTGCAGCGGTTCGCTACGCGGCGGGTCATCCGCATCCGCTGATCGATTTTTCGACGCTGAAGATTCCGACTTATTCGGTAACCGTCCTGACCGGTTCGCTGACGCGGATCGGCATTGGCGCCGTGCCGTATTTAATGCCGTTGCTGTTTCAGATCGGCTTTGGTCTTTCTGCTTTCAAGTCCGGTTTGTTGTTGCTTGCCAGTGCGCTTGGCAATCTCGGAATGAAAGCGCTGACCACGCGAATTCTGCGGCGTTTCGGCTTCAGGTATGTCTCCATTGTTGCTGTGGCCACAGCGGGCATATTTACGATCATATGCGGCCTCCTTACGCCCTTGTCGCCGTTGGCGTGGGTCTTGATCGTGGTATTCGTCTATGGCGTAGCGCGTTCCATGCAGTTTTCGTTGCTGGCCACCCTCGCTTATGCCGACGTGGGCGCCCCGCAAATGAGCGCCGCGAGCACGTTATGGAGCGCGGCTGCACAGATGACAATAGGGCTAGGCATTGCCTATGGCGCCGTCGCCTTGCGGGCTGCCGCGCTGCTTAACGGCGAGACGGCTAGTGTGGATGGCATGCATTTCACACTCGACGACTTCCGGCTCGCGTTTCTGTTCGCCGGCTTGCTGACGCTGCTCTCCGTATGGGGATACTTCAAGGTCGCCCGCGATGCCGGGCAAAGCGTGGGCGGAGGATCGATGCGACAGAATGTGTCGCAAAGGGGCGGTTAGAACGCGAATGGGCCGGTTGAGGAAAGAGAGCATTGCAGTGGCCCCTTGAGTCCGGCGTACAGCGGAGAATGATTGTAGGTATGGCTAATCAAATCGATACGCCTGCATGGTTGTCCCTGGCTTTCTCTGAGCGTGGGGTCGGGCGCTTTGGCCCGGGAGAGAGTAATCCGCGTATTGTCGAATACAACGCGCACACCAATCTGGTGGGCTACGACGACAAAATCTCGTGGTGCTCGTCGTTCCTGAACTGGTGTCTTGCGAATACTGGCCAGCATGGCACGGGGTCCGCGCTTGCGCGTTCCTGGCTTGAGTGGGGCCGGGCTCTAGAGGGTCCCGCTTATGGTTGCGTCGTTGTCTTGTCCCGTGACGATCCGCCCAGCTGGAAAGGGCACGTCGGCTTTTATCTTCGCCACGACGCAGAGGCCATTTATCTCTTCGGCGGCAATCAGCTTGGAGAAGTACGCGAGCTCGACTATCCGTTAGCGTCGGTGCTGGGCTACCGGTGGCCTGAGTCTATCTGAGATTTCTGCAAGGTCCGCTTCGCAAAACTTGCACGGATCGACGCCGCACTCAGGCGGGGTCATGGCAGCACACGCTGAGCTTGTTTCCGTCAAGGTCACGAAAGTACGCGCCGTAATAATGCGCATGATAGTGCGGCTGCAAGCCGGCGGCCCATCGCACGTGCCTCCGTTCGCCAGTGCGATGGCGTGGCAGCGATCGACGGTGTTGCGGTCGTGTGCAAGAAGGGCCGTCATCTGTCCGTTGCCGGGGCTGGCAGTGTTTCCGTCGAATGGCGTTCCGATCAGGAACCACAGGCGTGGCGCGTCGGCCGCGACCCAGCCGAACCTTGGCGAATCCGAATTGCCGTTTGATGATTCGAAACGGATGCTCTGCTTTCTCGTATCGCCGCAGCACTCTTCGTTTTCGATAACTACACAGCAGCAGATCTATCCAGATGTTCCTTACGCTTGGTCGAAAGATTCTTGCCCGCGTATAAAGCAACACGTCGCATTGTGCCCGCTATGGCAAGTCGACAGAACGCTTTTATTTGTTCGTTGAATAGCCGCCGTTTTTATATGGCTCGGGTAATGTCCAAATGTCTTGACCATTACAGCTTATTCACAGCAGAAAGTTTTGAAGAGAACGAAATCCCTTTGGAGGTGGCGTGGATGAATCTTCTACATTGACCCGCACCAACGTGCACATTAAAAACATATCGCATCCTGGTCACGCCAATTGATTTTCGCGAAATAAATGATGACGCTGCAACCGCTATCGTCAATATTGGCACAAAAAATTACAAAATTGGCGCGAATAAAGTACACGCTTGCGTATTAAAATAATTTGACACATGCGATAGAAAGCAGGAGTCGACCAAAAATAGCGCCCCTACCTTGTGAATGGCCGAAACATGCCCGGCCGCTATAAGGTACTCAAATGGCTACATTACCCAGCCTGCATGGCGAACGATGCGGAATTCGTTGCTGCAGGCAGCGATCGTTACATAACGAGAAAAATTGGCCCGATTGACAAATTATTCATCTCAACTTTAATTTAATGTTTTGTGCGTTTAATCAAGTTCAGCGTGCAATATCGCGGCGCGCCGGGGTCGATTAATTCGAAGCTAGCTGTTGCTGGTCATTCGTACCGCGATTAAATCCAAAAAATCGAGAGACTCGGATCATGAAAATTCGTTTAAAGCTTGCGGGTTTGGCAGTGATCGTCTGTACGCTAGTAGTAGCTGCGTGTAACGGGGATAGTTCGGGCAGCGGTGCGGTGGCTGATTCAGTATTAAAAAACATAGCCAATACCGCATCATTGCCCGTTCTGAACGGACAAACCAACGTCCAGTGCAACTACAGTCACACACTTCCGGATGACCCAATCCTGATGCCCGGTATGCCCGGCATGTCGATGCTTCATGACTTCTTTGGTAATATTTCCGCGAATGCAAATACCGTAACAGCCGATCTGTATAACACTCCCGCGAATACTTGCGATAATCAAGCTGACGGTACCTCGTACTGGGTTCCCTCGCTTATGCGCAGCGGGGTAATTGTCCCACCGGCCTATCAAAAAACCTATTATCAGGTGCCTAACGCATCGAATTATCCGGTCACACCCATGCCTCAGGGTCTAAAGTTGATTGCAGGTAGTCCTCTCAATACCGGCCCGAGCAGCGCGATCACTTACTTCTGCAAAGGCGCCGCAACGAAGTACACATCAACGCCTCAAACTACCTGCCCAGCGTGGAGCACTGACCCGGTAAGCGGCGTGCAATTCAACATTGGCATTCAGTTTCCAGATTGCTGGGACGGCCACACAATGACGCCCACCACTACCGTAAAAAACGCAGTTTATAGCACCAATGACGTATGTCCTTCTGATTATCCGGTCCGCATCCCTACCGTGAATATGAACGTGGCATATTTTCTTGGTACCAATACCGACATGAGTGACGTGCAACTATCACTTGACCCAATCATTAACCCGGATGGATCAACCACGCTTCAGTGGGGCAATTTGTTTACTGCTCACGGAGATTTCTTTAATGGCTGGCCGGTGCAGTCAATGCAATACATGACCGACTATTGCTTCAACAAGGGGGTAGACTGCGGCGACTCCATCCCGATGGCCTATAGTGAACCGGACAGCGACGCTTATATCGAAAGTACGCCGAACGATACGCAAAACTACGGAAGTTCGGCTAATTTATATGTGTCCAACATTCCCGGACAACAGCAAATTTCCATGCTCCGTTTCCCGTTGCCTGCTAATGCCGCGACGCTTAACTTCAACGCAGTGAAGGTCAATCTTTACGGGGGTGCCACTTCCAGCGGCGCGAACATGATTTATCTGTATCCAATGGACGCAACTTGGGACGAAAGCACGGTTACCTGGGATAACGCGCCGGCTTGTCCATCGACGGGGCCAAAGGCTCAGTTATACCTCGACAATGCCGTTCAATATCGAGCTTCCGATGTGACGCAGCTCATTAAGAATGCGATTGCAGCGGGCGAAACGGAAGTGGCATTCTGCGTGCGCGGTGGCGTGACGACGCAGTCTTATCTTTTCCAGTCGAAGGAAGGTGCGAACAAGCCCACTTTGCTTTTCGAGCCGGTCATGCAAACGCCGCTGCCGTAACTGAAAACATGGTGTTTAGGGCTCGTTAGCCTGGCAAATCCGCTGCGGTGTGCACGCATAAGCCGAGCACCGCAGCGTTAAAGAAGAGATAAAACCGGTTGCTGCCTGGAAGACCGCGCCTTAGTACCGATGTCGACCCAATATTTCAGTACGCGCAATATCAGGTCGGCGGCGGCACAGGCATCAATGCCAATCCACAAAGGCATATTAAATTCGTATGGCAGCCATCGATAGAATATATTTTACATTTCAATCAACGCTTTGTACTCTGTGCGCTTTTCTGGTCGATCAAGTTGGCACGCTGGGGAAATTCACTTGGGCTGCTTAGCCCGACAGGAGCGTTGAATGTTTCAACATAGGCCGCATCACCTTCTATTGCGCATGTCGCTTGCAGCCATTTGCTGTGCCTTCGGCACCCATGCCTTCGGACGTGAGATGGAGATGCACCACTCCTCACCGGACAGTGCCCAGGCCGTGGAGGTATCGTCGGCCGGCGAGGGCGTAGTGGAAGACCTGCCTTTGCAAGGCGGAGGTTTCCAGCGTGTTTTGTACACTGCTGCCAGTCGCGGAACAAAAGGCATCATCGTGATGTTTCCCGGCGGTACCGGCGAGATCGACATCGAGAAGAGTGGACAGGTCAGGAATGCGAAGAATTTCGTCGTGCGCTCGGACGATCTTTGGCATGACCGGGGTTATGGCATCGTGCTGGTCGATGCGCTGGATCATCAGTCCATGCGAGGGCAGCGCAGTAGCGCCGCGTACGCAGAGATAACGAAAAAGATCATCGAGTTTGCACATAGGCAGGCGAATGTCCCTATATGGGTGCTTGGTACCAGCCAAGGTTCCATTGCCGCCATGAACGCTGCATCGCATGCCGGAGGAACGCAGCTTGCCGGCCTGATCCTGACCGAGTCCGTGTCCATTCTCGGCGGCTCTCATGAAACAGTTTTCGATGCACATCCTGGCGATGTCCGCGTGCCTTCGCTTGTTGTCGCAAACCTGGATGACAGATGCAAGGTCGCACCACCGTCCATGGCGCAGTCAATCGCGCAATCAATTCGCCACGCTCCAACAGCAGTCCTGACCGTTAGCGGTGGCACGCAAAGTACTCGGGATGATTGCGGTTCCCTGACTCCGCACGGGTACTATGGAATCGAAGAAAAGGTGGTGGATGGCATTGTGGACTGGATGCAGAAAACGCAAAACCGGCCGTGATGTTAAGGGGTTTTGGCAACAAGCAGGGCGAACGGACAATGGGTCGTTGAGGAGTCGGCCCGACCTTGACCAGGGTTTTGTGATTGCTTCCAATCGGAATCCGTTGTCCGGGTTTGACTTATGATCAAGGCCCTAAAAAGCAAAATTGCTGGCTATGATCCCTGACGCTTCCCATAATATTCAACCTACACTGACCGGCCCCACTATCGAACTTCGTCCTCTGCAGTCATCGCATCAGGAGGCGCTGGTGGACGCCGCGTCAGATGGTGAATTGTGGACCATGAAGGTGACGGTCGTTCCCGGTCCCGAGACGGCAGGGCAATACATTGCCACTGCGCTAGCCGGTCAGCAGGCCGGAACTGTGATGCCGTTTGTTATTGTCAAACGAGAGACTGGGCAGGTGGTGGGCAGCACCCGGTTCTGGAAGATCGATCGCGTTAATAGAAAGCTCGAAATCGGCCATTCCTGGCTGAGTGCCTCGGTGCAACGGTCGGGTATCAATACGGAAGCGAAGTACCTTCTTCTGACCTACGCGTTCGAAACCATGAACGCTGTGCGCGTCAAACAACGCTTTTGCAGTACAGCAAAGCGCATTGTTGCTGCATTTTTAGCCTTCTGAAAACCGTATTAAATATGAAAGAAATAAGTAAGATTTAATTAATATAAGGATTATATCGCGCTATATTCATTTTCTTAAGATTAATGTGGAAACCGGTTCGGTTATATTTACCCATAATATTAACAAAAGGTAACGTCATACAATTAAGATTGGATAAATAGTCATTCATTCGTTTGAGTACGGAGAATTGAGAAGGAAATTCCGCATTTTCCTCTCTTCTGGGATAGCGGCCGTTCAGCACATGATGCGTGAGAAACTATTACTTATTTCCAAGTCTTTGCGAACGTTACACAGATGAAACGTTTTTTTGCGAATATAATTCGTCCATCCAAAGTGGACTGTAACTAATACCAGATCGCTGCAAGAAGACTTTTATATCAGAAGCATTTACCCAATATGGAATTGATCGCTGCCTTCGACGCGCGAAGCCTGCGCCTGCCTGATGGACTGATATCGCGGTGCAGCATTGACGCAGCTTGTCTCGGGTAACCCTCGTTGCGACGGTATGACGTCTTCTCAGGGCGCGCAACCAGCGCTCTGTGAGAGTCATGCGTGCGGCGCCAGGGCGGCCGGGAGAGGGGCTCGAAGCAGGAGTTGGCGATCAGGTATGCCGTTATCTGTCAGGGCTGCGCGTTTTTTTCGATGACACGGAATTGTTTTTACATTTTGTATAAATAGGTATGCAAACGACTTGAGCGAAACCAACAATCACTGCGTTGCTGACAACGCGGCGTACGGCGACCGATGTCCGTTTCGTAGAGGTTGATGAAGCCTCCGGGGGATGATCGCGCGTGCGGCTCAGCCGCAGTCGGGCGTGTAACAGCAGGACGATTTAGCCCGGCTGGATCCCTCGAAGCAAGCCTGGTTCCCCGTCTTTGTGACCCTGTCAAGACGGCTGGGATAAATTCGCCATTAATTAGGATGACATATTATATGAAGAAATATTTCATGTAATTGACCGGTTCTCCATACACGAGAGCCTTGGGTCAGCCGAGAACCAGCGGAGTCAAGCGCGCGTTCGGCATCGACATGTCGAAGGGCGCCGTTTCTGCAGCACGTCAGCGATCAGCCGCATCCCCCAGGATAAATCTCTCAGCTCCACAAAAAACGCGAACGCGGGACGACTTCGGTCGATCTTGTCGATCCTCGGGGAATACTTGTAGAAGTACAACAGGGATTACGATGAAATATTTAAGACTACTTCCGATTTCTATCGCAACGACACTGGCTATGTTCGGTGCCGGTAACGCCCAGGCGCAAAGCAGCACCATCACCGTCAGCGGCGTGAAATATACGTTCTGCGGCAGTGAGAACGACAACTGTACGTTTTCCGGCAAGGGATCCGTAGTGTTCGGCGCGGTTCCGCCGAACTCGCCGACCACCATGCTGACTAGCCCACGTACCTTCACAAACGGCGTCGGCTGTTATGTCGGCGCTGTCTCGCAGACTGATCCCGCTTACGGTTACGGAAAATCGTGCTGGGTCAGCCTCGCAGCCACCACACCGCCGGTTACGACTCCGCCAGTGACAACGCCACCGGTCACCACGCCACCGGTCACCACACCGCCGGTGACAACGCCACCCGTCACGACGCCGCCGGCTACCACGCCACCCGTCACGACGCCGCCGGCTACCACGCCACCGGCCACCACGCCGACTCCAGGTACTGCGGCCATCTCATGCGGCTCGCCTACGCAAACGTCAGGCGGCACCGCTAATGGCTTGATCAGCGCCGACACGCCGACAACCGACGGCATGCGCATTTTCCCGAATAACACAGCATTCAACATAGCGGTCACGACCAACTCGCCGAAGGCAGACACGGTCATCTGGTCGGTCGCTGACGCGAACGGCGCGATCAAGACACAGGGTAGCTTCGCCGTGAAGTCCGGTGTGCAGACCGCCACGATGTCGTGCAAGTCGACATGGTCCGGTTATGGCTCGATCACTGCGACGTTGCAATCTAACGGTGGGACGTTGCCGAATATGGGCACGCGTCCAATGGGCATTGCCACGTTCGGCGTGTTGCCTAATCTCACCTCTGTCCTTGGCACGGTGACGTATGCACACCAGGACCAGCATCGGTTCGGTATGCAGGGTTTCAACGACAACATTGCCGCGTTGCACGATCTGGGAATTTCCTGGACCATCGACGATCGCGAAGTGTCGGCCATGGAGCCGAACGGCCCCAACACCTATACGCCGAGCGTCAGCGACCTGGACCCGTTCTACAAGGCTAACCCTGACCAGATGCGCATCGTGCGTCTGGACGGACTGCCGGCATGGGATTCGAAGACGGGTCAGTTCAACGACAGCTACTATGCGCCGTCGAACATGACCGAGTTCCAGAACTTCATGGGCCGCGTGGGTACCGACACGAGCCTGATCCGTGCCGCCAATTACCCGAACCAGCAGAACAATTACTACCAGGTGACCTGGGAGCCAAGCCTCGGATGGGCTGACAGTCAGGCAAACTTTGTCGCGATGTACAAGGCCGCGTATCTGGGCTTGCACTCGACCGATCCGAACGCAGTCGTGATGGGTCCCACCAACCCGTTCCCGGCCAATTGCGACACTTGCACGACCGGCTACCTGCAGACCTTCGGCGCGCTCGGCTTGTGGAACTACATCGACGCTGTATCGACGCATGGCTACTGGAACGCCGGCACCTATCCGTCCCATCCGCCTGAATTGCAGGACTCGGATCCGAACCCGGCTAACCAGGCCAACGCGCTCGATAACCTGATGACTCAGTTGCGTGCCGTCATGCAAGCCGGCAAGCCGAACATGAAGCTGTTCGTTACCGAAGCGGGCACCAGCTACGATCCGGGCGTCAACTACGGACCTACGCAACCGTCGCAGAACCAGCTGTTTGCTCAAGCTGCGGTCGGCGTGCGCTCGCACATCATTACCCTCGGTGGCGGCGCACAATTGTCCACGCTGTTCTATGGTGCGGACTATCCTGGCGAGACTGGTTACGGCACGTTCTTCGACCTGAACGATGCCCAGGGCGCGTACGGCGCATCGAATCTGTCGCCCAAGCCCGAAGCACTTGCATTCGCCGCGATGACCCGGGTGCTTGACGGCACCAATACGCTTGGCCGAGTAACGGGTACGCCCGCCGGGACATACGCGTATGCGTTCCAGCAACTCGGCAACGGCAAGGTGGTGACGGCCTTGTGGACACACAGCAATGCGCAGTGGCCGGCATCGGGCGGACTCTATAGCCAGACCTACTCGACCAGCTACTCGCTTCAGGTGGACGCTGCCGGCGCGTCGGGCAACGTGACGGAGATCGACGGTTACGGCAATGTCAGCACGGTTCCCTATACCAACGGCAAAGTGACGCTGACGCTGACTGAAGTCCCGCAATATATTGTCTCGAGTAACGCGACGGTTGCCAAGGCCAACGCTACGGTTCCGGTCGGGTACACGGGTCAGTAACACTTGATGTAACCACGCTTGGGGCGCCGCTGGTGACAGCGGTAGCCCGTCAGAAAAAGCCAATGCCTCGCGATTGAACGCGAGGCATTGGCTTTTATGGTTCCGATTCCGGCTCAGGTAAGCAGGCTT
Source organism: Caballeronia sp. dw_19 (assembly GCF_018449515.1). Taxonomy (GTDB): domain Bacteria; phylum Pseudomonadota; class Gammaproteobacteria; order Burkholderiales; family Burkholderiaceae; genus Caballeronia. Next base: position 145,196 of record NZ_JAAVUQ010000020.1, read on the forward strand.
TCGGCCGGCACGTAGGCAAACCCAAGGTCGCGTGCAACGTCCAGATTGCTGTGCTGCTTCCCCGGTCATTCGCCCTTCTTGCCAACGCAGGATTGAATTGCCTCCGCCACGATCGTTGCCGCCTTTCGCCGCGCGGGTCCCACCAGCGAAGGGGATTCCAGTCCATGACGCATCGTTGCAAGGCCGAGTACATATGACGCGATCAGTGCAGCGCGGAGTTCACTGTCACGCCCTCCAAGGAGCTTGGCTAGCGGTCTGACAAATTCCGCGTGGAACCGCTCGGATACCATCGCGGCGACGGCAGGGCTGCCGGTTGCCCGAAGCAATACGCGCAATGCGTCGAAGGATTCACTGTCGTCCGCGTTGTCCAGAACCTGTGCAACGAGATGTATGCCGAGATTGCTCATGTTGTCCGGCAGATGCTCCTCGATGTGAAAGCCTCCCTCGATCGCTTGCGCAAACAACTTTTCCTTGCTGCCGAAGTACCGGTTGACTAGCGCCGCGTCCACTCCAGCGTCGGCCGCGATATCGCGCGTGCCTACGTTCTCATAGCTCTGCCGGGAAAACCGCACGCGTGCCGCGCTCAGGATGCGTTCGCGTGTGTGTGCGGCATTGCGTGAGGGGAGCGCGTCGTCTTTCGGAGTGTCTTTCACGTGGAGAGCCTGGTTATTGCGGGTCGATTTGCATTTTGTCATCGAGTGTTGACAGCGACAAGCTCAAGGAACAATACTTCGTGTCATCAATTGATGACATAGGGATGAAGTCGGCATGACCGAAGGCAAACTTGACGGCAAGGTGGCGGTGATCACGGGTGGCAGCAGCGGGATCGGGTTGGCGACAGCGCACGTATTCAGACAGCAAGGCGCACAGGTGGTTATTGCCGGGCGTAATGAGTCGACGCTCGTAGCAGCCAGGGACGCGATAGGCGGCAATACGCTAACCGTATGTGCCGACGTCGCGAAACCGGACGATCTTCATACGCTGATGCAGACCGTTGGCGAATGCTTTGGCCGGATCGACGTTTTGTTCGCCAATGCAGGCATGTCTGAATGTCCCGACATACTGGATACCGATGAAGCCTTTTTCGATCGACTGATGGGCGTGAACGTCAAAGGTGTTTTCTATGCGTTCACGCATGCTTTCCCTTGGCTGGCGAAGAACGCTTCGGTCATCTTCACGAGTTCCGTCATTCAACAACGCGGCCGGCCGGGCGATGCGCTCTACGGCGCAAGCAAGGCTGCGGTTCGCAGCCTTGCCCGCACGCTGGCGGCCGATGAGCGGGTTCTGGCGCAACAGGTGCGTATCAATGTTGTCAGTCCGGGCGCGATCCGTACGCCACTCACAACGGCTGCCACCGACAACCCCGACGTTAGCGCGTGGGTCGAATCCCAGGTGCCAATGGGACGTTGGGGCGAAGCGGACGAAGTCGCGCGCGCCGTGTTGTTTCTGGCATCAAGCGATGCGTCGTACCTGACGGGCGGCGAGATTGCAGTCGACGGCGGATTGGGGCAGATCTAAGCCTGCCGCCACGAGCAAGAACATAGCTACCGTTCAATCTCGCGGCGCCGGCACGGTGAGCGCCTCGCCCGTGCGTGCATGTTGTGCATGTGCAAGGCGTTTCGTGGTCCATTGCACGGCCATTGCCAGGATGGCGGCTTCGACAAATGCGAGCGAAGCCGCTTGTCTGGGAAGCGCGAAGATAAGGTAGAGGCAGAAGGCGGCGAATGAGAACCGGCCGAGTACCATGCCGCGCAAAAGCGACACGACGAAGTCAGGGCCATGCGCCCGATGAGACGAGACAGAAAGCACGATCCCCAATAGCGGGAACACCGCAAGAAGTCCGCTCCATTTAGCCCCAAGCGCAGACGACAGCGTAGTGACCGCGACCGTTAGCACAGCGCCGGCAATCATGCGTCCAGTGAGGTCGTTACGGCTAAGCGGCGCAACCGTGACAATGGCGTTGCTGCGAGGGAGAAACGTTTGCCCAAACGCAACGGCAATGAGCGCGGCCGCAATTGCCCACGCCGGGGATGCCGGCATTGAAGCCAGGGCAATCGCCGCTATGAGCCAGCTTCCCAGTCCAGTTGTCAGGGCAATGGGCCAGGAGCGGGATCGGCAGGTCCACGCATAAGCGAAGTTGAATGCCTCGGAGGCGAGTATGGCGGACAGAGACAGGGTAGCCGCATGCGCTCCGAAAACCGGTCCCTGATCCAGGACCAGAAGGAACAGGATAGGTCCGGCAACAAAGGGCAATCCTGCAAGCCAGCCGGCGATAGTCGGACCCCACCACTTACCCGACATGGAAACGACCAGGAGAAAAAATGGGACTAGCGTCAGCTTTAGCGCGAGCATGGCAAGCCAGGCGGATTTAAAACCGGATCGTACACGAGTTCGTCACGCGCTTAGCCGGCATCGAGGCAATGTCTATTGAACGGCGCTTCGCTCTAACAAATTACTGCCTCTATCTGCTAAGCTCGGCACCCCGATAAACACCACAGCCAAAGACTCGCCGCGTCAATCGATGCGTGCAGCCGCCAAGTATCGGTGCACGCATCGATTGGTGGATCGCTAGAAAAGATGCTGGATCCCGGCGTATGCGCCGGACTGGCTATGACCGGGGAGCGGGTTGTCGGTGCTGGTTGTATCGCCGAAGGAATTAGCGTTCAAGCCAAAGTTCGCATTGGCGCTGTTGCGGGCGGTCGCAATCTGGAAATCGAGCAGGGTACGCTTCGTCAGGTTGTAGGTGCCGCCGACCGTGTAGATGGTCGCGTTGCCACCGCCGTTGTTTGCATTGACGTGATACACCGCTGCAATAAGCGCGGCCGCTGGCGTAGCTTGCCATGTCACGCCGCCCCATTCCTGGCTGGTGACCGTGATGCCGCCCGACAAAGCACCGGAACTTGAATGCGATTGCTGATAAACCGCCTGAAGCTTGAATTTCCCTAAGAACACGTTGATGCCGCCGAAGTATTCACGCGAGAAATTGAACACATCGTCCAACGTTCCATTAGCGGCGTCGCGCCATTCGTCGTAGATTGCGCGGATCTGGAAAACCGGCTGTGTATAGGTTAATTGGATAGCGTCCGCGCGGCCTTGTCCGGTAGTGCCGTTGCCATTCCAGTTGGTCGCGTTGGACAGCGCGTATTGCCCGCTGACGTCAAAGCCTGCAATGGTAGGAGACTGGTACGAGATGTTGTTGCTCGTGTGATTCCAGTTGCGACCGCGAGCGAGCGATGCTGACGACCAGTTGCTTTGCCCAAACGGGTCGAAGTCCCAGACCCCGTTCGAGAGGAAAAGCTCTTTGCCAAGTAGCACCGTACCAAAGCGGTCGTTGGCAATGCCCACCGTTGCATACCGGTCGAACAAGCCGTTGTTTGAAGGGCCTTGACCGGTCATGGTGTTGAATGCGCCCTCAAGGTGAAATATGGCCTTGGTGCCTCCGCCAATATCCTCCACGCCCTTGATGCCCCAAAGACTCGTTCCCCAGTCTCCGCTTTCCGCCCTGAAGCGATGACCGCTTCCGGTCGATGCGCCGGTCGCAGGGTTTTGTCCAGTGGGTACGCCAGTCATGTACTCCAGGCCCGCGTCTATCCGCCCATACAAGGTCACGCTGCTTTGAGCACACGCGGCCGCTGCGCAAGTAGCCAGCACCGATGCCAGCGCAACGGCTGTGAGTTTGTTCATGTCTCCTCCAATGGTCTATTTGGCTGCGTCGCCGGTTTAATCGACGTTTTTATTGCGCAGCGGTCGTCATGTTTTTTGCGTTTGTTGAGCGAACAACGGGTAAAAAGCCCCGGATCTCTTGGGTAAATCCAGGGCTGGCCGTGGAGGCAGGGGAGGATTTTCCCCCACGGATGAAAATGTTCACTAAGTTATTCAAACATCAGCATTAGATAAATGCGGTTAGTGAGAATAGATTTTTGTTGGTATACGAATAATCCCGCATGTTGAAGCGGCAGGACACCGGATTGACCGGCGGCAAAGGGAGAAATGAAACGTAGGCTTGATGTGCTTGTCTTCGACGCGGCGGCGCAAGGGCAACCTCGTGAACGTTCGCGTCGGCAGGGCGGCGGGCAATCACCGCTCGGCTTGCCTGAGTATTTTTTGTGTCGCTAAAGAGAATAGAATCTGCCCGGGCAGGGCATCGCTTATCGCACGAAGCCCAAACAACCGATAAAGACACACGAACGATTATCCGTCATGTAGTTGCAGGCGATTCGCACAGGAAAACCGGAGCATGTAACCCGTTGCCTGAAGTCGTCGAACTAGCATACAGGTCGCCCTATTATTCAACACCGCGACAGCGCTTGACGACAATTACAGATGCCTTTCGAGGAGAAGCGTCACCAGATGGATATCAACTTTGAATGCACCATGTGCGGCAAATGCTGCCACGACCTCAAGTTGCCCTTGAGCGTTGACGAAGCACTCGCATGGCTTGAGCGCGGCGGCGATATCCAGTTTCTCTGTGAAGCCATTCCCTGGCCTGAGGAACCGCCTGCCGACAATCTGCAGGCGCAGCATAAACGGCGCCGATCGTTCGCCGCTTCCAGCGGCGAACTGCCCGTGCGTGTAGTCGTGGTCCTGGCGGCATCGTTCGAGGGTCCGTGTCCGAACTTGCAAGCAAACATGAGTTGCGCGGTGTATGAGCAACGCCCGACTGTCTGCCGGATCTATCCCGCGGAGATCAATCCGTTCATCGAGTTGAAGCCTGAGCAGAAGGAATGTCCGCCGGAAGCGTGGGCCTCGGACAAGCCGCTTCTGATGAGCGCACAACAGGTGGTCGATCCCGAGACGTTCGCGTTGATCGCCAAATCGCGTGCGGCCGACGTGAGCGACGCACCGGCCAAAGCGCGCGCATGCGCCGATCTGGACATTGATGTGGCAGCGCTGGCCAACGAGGGACTGGTGGTCTACTCGCCGCCTGGCGACCTGGTCATCGCCGCGTTGAAACGTGCTCGCGAGAACGGTGACGCGAGCGAGGACGTGCCGCTATGGAAGGTCGTGTCGAACCGTCGCGAAACCGTGGACACGCTCACGTCCATAGGCGCGACAGGCGTTCATTTCGTGAAAACGGACGCGCCTGCATTCGATTACCTCGGGTTCTTTCCCGCCTCGGCGTGATCCTCAATCAATGCCAGGACCGGTCGATCAGGATTGATCCGGGTTCGCGCTTCTCTCAATCTTCCGGATTGGCGATATCACTAGCGACTATCTGCTCGCCGCGCATGACTGCCGCCTCGCGCGCCTCTTCTCGAGAAGGGTACGGTCCGAGCACGGGTGCTCCCTGGAACGGGAACAACAGGCGTCCATCGGTTTTTCTAATAACCTTTAGTGTTCCTACAAACAATCCGCCGGCGTTGATCTGATACGACGCGTACACCGCGAAATCCTCAGGGCACATGCGTTGGCCTGATGCCCGGTTTTGTAGATGGGTAACAGATAGGACAATTTTCGGCTTTTTCATGGCTTTTTACGCGTTTCAAGCGTGCCGTAGATAGGCGTGGCGTGTGACCAGCCGAGCGCGGAATCAGTCGATTCTTCGTGCTTGGGGGACATCACGACGTTCACTGCAATTCACAACACTTAACGTTGAGCAATTAACAGTCCGCGCTCGCAGTACGCTTCCTGCCCGGGTGCCAAGGCATATGCAGGGTGACGGTGAACGGCGAAATGCCTCGGGTCGGGCGGCGTTTCGAATGCTAAAAATCCGCGCTATCGGGACGCGCCTGCCATGCTTCCATGGCATGGGGGTAATGGGTCAGTGAGCACAAGCCCGCGGACACGGGCCGGCACGCGTGTCCAACCCCGGCGTGCTTCGATTCACGAGAGGCCTG
>NZ_JAAVUQ010000021.1 GCF_018449515.1 Caballeronia sp. dw_19
AAATGACGTGCCGCCACGCACAGTGGCTAATAGTGATAAAGAGAAAATCCGACTCTCGCAGACCACTAACACTGAAAGCAGCAACCCGGCACTGACTCTGACCACTAACCCCAGAACCTAGCAACCCAGCATAGACCCCGACCACTAACCCCAGAACCCTAACAACCCGCCATAGCCTATTAACCAGGAACCTACCGCTCGGCATGCCCCGAAGCTGCGATCACCTTATCCACAAATCGCAGTTTTTCCACGACGGGTGGCGCGAGCGCGAACGGATACGCATCCGGCATGCCGAGACTGCGATTCAGGCTGTTTAACGCATAGGTAAGCGGAAACCACTGTTTCATCAGATGATCGAAGGTGGCTTCGCCCGGCGGTGCCTTAGCCTCCAGCGTAGGATCCAGCGAGTTCCCCGGCATGAGCGCGACGCCGCAGGCCATCGCGGTATCGACGGTATCCACGATATGCAGGTAATGCGCCCAGGTCTCCGCCCAATCCTCCCACGGATGCGTGGTCGCGTACGCACTGACAAACGATTTGCCCCAGTTCGGCGGCGCTCCGTCCTTGTAATGCTTCGCCAGCGCCTCGCGATAATTCGCCCGCTCATCGCCGAATAGTTTACGAAAGCCCGTGATCCACGGCGTATTGGCGACCAGCCGATCGAAATAGTAGTGACCAATCTCGTGCCGGAAATGACCGAGCAAAGTCCGGTACGGCTCGCCCATCGCAAGCCGGACGCGTTCGCGTTGCGCGTCATCGGCTTCCGCGATATTCATGGTGATCAGACCTCTATCGTGACCGGTCAGCACTCTTTTACCGCGTTTGTCTTCCAGGAATTTGAACTGCAGCCCGGTCTTCGGGTTGACCTGACGCGACTCCACGCGCAGCCCCAGCGCACCGAGCGTGTAGAGCAGGCGGCGTTTGGCCGCTTCCAGCCTGAACCAGTAGTAACGGCGGTTCGCCACCCGCAGATTGGGAATGGTGTGCGTCAGGCGGCAAGCGTGACACAGCGGGTCGGTGGAGTCGGCCGGAACCATCCAGTTGCAGACTTTTTCGACTTCGTAGTTATGACAGCGCTTGTACAGGATGTCTCGATGTTCAGGGTGCCGGCTGCGCCAGAGGCCGTCGCCCATGTCCTCGAAAGCGCTGATTTCAGCGATTTCCGGGATAAAACCAAGCAGCGATTCGCAGCGTTCGCAGCGAAAATTCTCGAAGAACACCAGCTGATTGCAATGATTGCAATGGAAAGTTTTCATAGGCCGGGGGTATCGAAGTACATGGCGCATGTTCCCCTAGTATGGACATGCGCGCTGGAAGTGCTTCGAAGCAACCCGCATGCCGCCGGGAAAATGACTCCAGGGACGGCTTCAGACCTAGCTTACGCGTTCTGTCAGATACGCGGTCACGACCGTTTTATATTCATCGACGAGCAGACGGCGCTCCTTTGGCTTCGCCGCCAGGTAGAGCGGCGCCAGGCTTTTGACGATCTGCAGCAGCACTTCCGCGATGCGAAGGGCGTCGGCTGCGGCCAGGTCCTCGCGACGATACGCGAACAACTCGGCGAAGCGCTGGCGGAGCCGATGCCGGTCGTCGTCGCTGCGGCCGGACGGAATCGATGCCGCCAGCAAGGGCAAATACGCAGGGTGCTCGCTGATGAACCCTGTCATCAAGTCGATCAGTTGCGCAGCCAGATCGGGCGTGGGCGCAATCCGGGCTTGCTCGGACAAAGCGCTCCAGCGTTGGTCCATGCGGTCCCCATACTCGGTACGCAGCGCAACGGCGAGCACATTCTTGTTGGGGAAGTACTGGTACACCGCGCCAATGGAGGTTCCGGCGCGCGTGGCGATCTCGGTCATGGTGGCGGCATCGAAACCGCGTTCCGCGATGACAGCGCCCGCCGCCGCCAGCATGTCCTGCATCCGCCGTTCGGCGCGTTCTTGCTGGGGGATGCGTCGCATGGGCAAGTAGGGGAATGTGAGGAGACGCTCGGATTATAATTCGTGCGTCGGCGCAGACAGTTGCCGCGTGACCCAGCCGCTTCAACAGATAGGATGACGATCTAACTCATCAGCCAACGAACTCGCCCATCCGCTTTATTGACCCGGAGCGCCAGCACTTGTTCTCACCGGCGCGGCGGCTGCCTTGGCCGGGTCCGGGGCCGAGTTCGGATCCATTTCCCAGCCGCCGCCCAGCGCGAGGAACAGGTTGACCTGATCGAGCGCGACCTGTCCCCTCGCCGCAGCCAACTGCCCATTCGTCGATGTCAGGGTTCGCGTCGCATCCAGATCCGCGATAAACGATTCGCGCCCCGCGACATAAAAACGATGGGTCTGATCGGCGGATTCAGCCGCTGATTTCTGCGCGGCCGTCAATGCATCGGCGCGGGTGTAATCGGCGGCATAGGTGGCGAGGCTGGACTGCGTTTCCCGCAGCGCCTTCAACACGACGCCATCGAATTGGGCTAGCGCGGCATCGGCGCCGTATTGCGCTTCTTGAATCCGGCCGCGCTGACCGTTCACCGGGAAGGACCAGCTGATCAACGGACCGAAGCCCCAACGTGCGGTTGGTTGCGTGCCTAGATCCTCCAGTACCCCAGTCAGCCCCGCCGATGCCCCGAGAGTCACCGTTGGAAACAGCGCACCCGTGGCCACGCCGATCCTCGCTGTCGATCCCGCAAGCTTTCGTTCCGCCTCGCGTACGTCGGGACGCCGGCGCAACAGCGCGGCGCCATCGCCGACGGGCAGCGGCTGCGCAATCACCGGCGTCTTGTTGCAGGCAAACACGCTCTTTGGCAGATCGGCGGGCGCACGCGCCAGCAGCGTGGCGAGCTGGTATTGCGCGATCCGCCGGCGTGCCGTGTACACCGGGATATTCGCCGAGAGCGTTTCCACTTGCGTCTGGCCGCTCGTGACATCGGGCGCATTGCCGCGCCCCGCCTGCTGCAAGCGCCGCGATACGGACACCCGCTGGCGTTGCAAGTCGAGCGAGCGCTGTGCGATGCCAAGCTCTTCCGCCGCCGAGCAATTCTGCACGTAAGCCCGTACTACATCTGCCACCACCGTGATGCGCGCGAGATCGGCTGCGGCCTGGGTTGCATCGCTGTCTGCTCGCGCCGCTTCCACGCCCCGTCGTAGCGTGCCGAACAGATCGAGCTCATACGAAATGTTGATGCCGATATCGCCTTCATTCGCGACCGGGATCTTTTCAAAGATCAAGTATTGCTCCGCCGATTCCTGCGCGCGTTTGAACGCAGCCGACGTACCGCCCGAAAAGCCGCCTTGCGCCTGCGCGACACTGAGCGCGGCGCGCGAGCGGCCGAGATTGGCCGCGGCGACGCGCAGATCCGTGTTCGACGCCATGGCTTGCTGGACCAGATCGTCGAGGACGGGGTCGTCGTAAAGACGCCACCAATGCATTGGCACCGGACCGCTCGATACCGTCGACTGGCCATCCGCGCCGTCGAGCGGGGCGTTGGCGAAAGGCGCATTGACGACGGCATCTTTCGGTACCGAATAGTCAGGACCGACCGTAAAACACGCGGCAAGCGCGAGCACGAACGGCGTCAGGACGAGAGCGCGCGGCATCTTCATTGACTTGCACCCGGCGTTGCACCCGGCGCGGAGGCAGTCGCAGCGCCGATACCGCTAACCGGCGAGACACCGCTTGCGGCGCTCACGGGAGCGGCAGCGGAGGCACCTGAAGCAGCAACGACACCGCTCGCGCCACCGGGTGTATTCGAACCCGCCGTATTCGATTTAGCGAGCGGCGTGATATCGCGTACCGATACTGTCGCCGTGCGTCCGGCGATCATGCGAAAGTCCGCCGGCACTTCATCCAGCGCGATCCGCACCGGAATCCGCTGCGCGAGCCGTACCCAGCTGAACGCCGGATTCACGTTCGGCAGCAGATTCGATCCCTGCACCCGGTCGCGATCCTCGATCCCCGCCACGATGCTTTGCACGTGCCCCCGCAGGATTTTTGTCTCGCCCATCACCTTGATATCCACCGATTGCCCGATATCGATCCCGTGCAGCTTGGTCTCTTCGAAATACCCATCGACACGGAACGAGTGCAGGTCCACCACCGACAACACCGAGCGTCCCGCCGTCACATACTCGCCCGTACGCGGCGCGCGATCGTTGAGATAACCGTCGACGGGACTCACTACCGTCGTGCGCTGCAAATTGAGCCGGGCGGTATCGATGGCAACATCGGCATCCGCCAGCGCCGCTTCCGCCGTTTGCACGCGCGACTGGCTTTCTTCAGTCACTTCACGCGCGACGAGGTCACCGAGCGTGCGGTTGCGGGCATCTTCGCGGCGGGCCTGATCGAGGGTCGCGCGCCGTTGCTGGGCGGTTGCCTGTGCCTGGCGCAGCGCGAGTTCATAACGCGCCTGATCGATGACAAACAGCACCTGGCCCGCGCTCACCGGCTGGCTGTCGACCACGTTCACGCTCACGATCAGGCCGCCCACGTCGGGCGCGACTTGCACGACGTCGGCGCGCACATGGCCGTCGCGGGTCCAGGGCGCGAACATGTAGTAGTCGACCAGCCGCCACAACACGAATGCGGCGATCGCCACGACGACGAGCGTAAAGAGAATTTGTCCAACGGAGAACCAGGCTTTTTTCACGATAATTTCACGGTAATAGCCGATGCGAAACAATGACAACGATGCCGAGCACGATCACGTAGATCGCGAGATCGAAAATGGAGCGATGCCAGACGAAACGGTACAGGCCGACGCGAGCGAACACCCGCGTAACGACCAGGCAGAGCAGGTACGAAACCAGCATCAGTACCAGCACGGCGGGCAGGAACACGCCGTAGATATCGATTTCACCGATCATCGCGGAGTGCTCTGGAAAAAGGAGTGGAAGGAGCGGCGTGTCATGCAGCAGGCTCCGGTTGGGGCGGCAACGCGGACGCGAGCGTATCCGGGAACAGCGATAAACGCATGCCCACCAGCGCATGTAACGCGTCACGAATCTGGCGTCCGGGGACTGTCTTGTCCGGCTGTGCCGCCTCGGCCGCCGCTTCGGCCTGCACCGCACCGCCGCGCCTTGTGATGCGATCCAGTGCTGCGTCGATAGCCGCCTCCAGGCTCGCCGGCACCGGCTGACGCGCGCCGCGCTCCACGCATTGCTGGAAATACGCGCGCACACCTTCCAGCACACCATCGACCGACGCGAGATCACTGTCGTGCAGACGGCGCCGCAGACGCCGCAGATCGAGCGAGTTGAAAGCAATGCGCAGATCGCGAAAACTCTCGATGGACGGATGACGCTGGTCGTCGCTGGCGGCGAGACGCGGGATGATCTGCATGAGACGGTCGATCATGCGCGCGGTGAGATTTTTCTGGTCATCGACGGGCCGGGTCGACGCGCTCAACGCCACGTCGCGCCAGCCCGACCGGATCAGCCGGGCCGCGGCCAGTTCAGCGCCGAAAGGCCGGGTCACGCGGGTCCAGACGAACGCGAATAACAAACCCGCCGGGCCAGCCAGATTGCTGTTCATGAAGGTCAGGAAGTTCGCATCGTAGGTGCCCTGGATGCTGATGAACGTGGCGGTATTCACGGCCGTGAGCATGGTCGCGAGGTTGAATTGCGGCCGCGGAATCAGCGTGCCGATCAGGATGAAGGGGACCGCGAACATGATCACGAGCATGGGGAAGTCGTGCACCGTCGGCAGGATGACGAATAGATACAGCCCCGCGAGCACCACGGCAAGACAGGTGTAGATAAAAAACGAGAACACCTGGGGCGCGGGTTCATCGAGGGCGGCGAAGAAACAGCACGCCACCGCGGCCAGCGTGACCGCGCCCGCGCCGTCGTTCCAGCCGGATGCAATCCAGAGGCTCGACGCGATGAAAATGGCCAGCACGACCGAGCCCGCCGAAAACAACAGCATGCCGCGATCGAAGTACTGCTGCGTGCCGCCAAGCCGCCAGTGCCGGTAACGGGGCCGCCAGCTGCCTTGTTCGTTCGTGATGATCACGCGCAGCGCGCGGCAATCCTGCCAGACATCGACCAGTTGCTTCAAGCGCCACAGGGTGTTCGACAACAGCGCGCCGTCCCAGGTCCGCAGAGCGTCCGCGTCCGGTTGCAGGCCAGCGATCCGGCCGCGCAGCGCGTCGGCCTTGGGGTCGTTATTGGCATTGATGGACGACGCTGTATCGGTGCGCGCGGACAGCGGTTCGTCGAACCATGTAACGATATCGGCGAGTAGCGGCTCGAGACCCGGTGGCGGCGGTTTCTGGCCGTTGAACAACGCGGCCAGCGGGTCGCTGATCGCTGACATGATCGGCATCAGCAATTGCATCCGCCCGCGCAACGCCTGCGCCCGCGCGAGCACGTCGGGCCGGGTGTGGTCGTAGGCAAGCTGGCTCAGCAGGAATTCGAGCGCGTTGACGGTGACCGCGAGCCGTTGCCGGCACGCCGAGATGGTCTTGCCACCCACGCGCCCTGAGAGCGTCTCTTTGGCATAGAACGCGGCGTCTCGGAACCAGGCGTCGGTCCGTTCGATCAGCGTAGGCGCGAGACGGCTCGGCAAGATGGCGCTGCCGACCACGCTGGCGCACACGATCCCGAGCACGATCTCCTCGGTCCGCGATACCGCGAGATCAAAGATCCCCGCCGGGTTCATCACGGAGGGCAGTGCGATCAACGGCATGGTGTAGGCGGCCAGCATGAACACATAGCTGCGCGCGGTGCGGTCCGAGATGGCGAGAAGCAGCAGCGTGCCCGTCCATAACGCGACCACCGCGCTAAAAAGGTAGGGCGACTCCACGAAGGGCGGCACGAACAGCACGGCAGCCGATGCGCCGATCATGGTGCCGAGCGCGCGATACAGCGCCTTGGAACGCGTCGCGCCGACGAACGGATTCGACACGATATAAACCGTCGCCATGGCCCAGTAAGGGCGCGGCAGCTCCAGCTTGAGGCCGATATACAGCGCCAGCATGGATGCCGCGAAGGTCTTGACCGAAAATATCCAGTCGCGCGAAGTGGGGTACATCATGGTGCGCTAGACGCCTTCTTCCGTATCGGTGCCGGCCGTGCCTTGGGGCGACACGTGTGTTGGAGCTTGCGACGGATCTTGCTGAGTTTGACTGGACGCGCCAAGTTTAAACGCAGCGAATACCCTCAGGGTCGCTTCCAGGTCTTCCCGGCTCACATCGTTCAGCACGCCGGCGCGCAGTCCGACCAGTTCTTTCTCGATCTTGGCGGTGACCGACCGGCCTTCGTCGGTGAGGGAGATGATTTTCGCGCGCCGATCGTCGGGATCTTCGTCGCGTCGCACCAGGTTGGCCGCGCACAACTGATCGAGCAGACGCACCAGCGACGGCCCTTCGATTCCCGTCAACTCGGCGAGTGCAACTTGCCGGATAGGCGCATCAAGCCGCGCCGCGATCAGCAGCGGCGTCGCGCAGGCTTCCGAGACGTTATAGGCCGCGATTACGTCGTGGCTCGTGCGCCGCCACTGGCGGGAGGCGATCACGAGCGCGCTGCTGACGGATTGACGGAGGACATCGATTGTTGGCATGGCGCGCATTGTATTTCGACGACAATTCGTTAGCAAGCTATTGAATTAATTTTTTGGGGCGGGATGAGCCTGGAGCGCGGTGGGGTGGGTAAAAGAGCGGCTTAGTGCCTGTCATGCCTGTAGCCGCGCTTGAGCAGGAGTTGGCTAAGCACCGTGAACGCCATCGTGGGGAGTTCGTCAAGTTTGCGCACAACAATGTTATGCGCATAAAACTTTTCTACGGCGTCGTCGAGAAGTCCGATGCCAATCAGTTCTATCCCCGCGTTTGTGATCTCGTCGATGCGCGCCCGCAGGTCGGTCCGCAATATCACGGGGTGACCGTCGCCCGTGGCGGGGTAGCCGTCGGATAGCACCATCAGGATGCGCCTGCCGGCGCGTTGTGCAGCCAGACGTTCGGCTGCCCACGCCAGCGCCTCGCCGTCCGGATTCTCGTGACCGCAATCAATTGCGCTCAAACCTGCCGGATTGTTCGAACCGAAGCGCTTGTAAATCTGTAGATCGAGCCGTTCGACGCGCCGGTTGAAACGGTTCACATCCACACCTTCAGCCAGCTTCTGCTCATAAAGTGCTCGCATTTCCGGCGATTCGACCGAGCTGTAGCCAAGCACTTCGCACTTGAACGAAAGCTGCATCAACGCGTCGCAGAGCGCAGCGGCGCAGAGTCGGGCGAGCGCAATCTTTTCGCCGGCCATGGAGCCGCTGCGGTCAATCAGCAATGTGACGGCGGCGTCCCGGCCTTCGGTCGTTCGTTTGACGCGAAACGGCGTGCGGTATCCCGGCGATACAACCAGCTTCGCCAGCGCCGGCCGGTCAATTTCCCCGCGTTCCTGTTCGCGTTTCCAGTGCGTCTGTTCATCGGCTTTCAGCGCACGTTCAAGGCGCGCGGTTAGCGGCGCGGTTTCCGCGCGTGCGAGCGCGCGCAGGTTGCGCCACGCGGCGGCGTCGCCTAAGCCGGTGAGGTCGGTGATGAGATCGAATTCGGTCGTGAGCGGAATGGAACGGCGAGGTCGGCCATCGATCATGTCGATATCGAAGGTCATCGGCGCGGCGGGCGAGCGTGCTTCCGACGCCTCTGCGCTCGCGTCCGACGGCGCTTGGGCGATGCTGGCGGCATCGGAGGAGGCTGCGTCGGACATTTCCTGCGACGCCGCATCCAATGCATCCGGATCGCCCGATACCTGCTCGGCGTCCAGCGCTTCGTCGGCGTCGGCGGTAAACATCATGGTGTTCACATCGCCGGCTGCCAGCGACCTGATCCGTGCCACGAGCGCTCGCGCGCCCACCACGCTTTCAAGAGTCGAGCGGCTGGCACGGGAGGTCTGAAGCAGCTCGCTCACGGCGCCGAGCGTGGCGATGAGGGCCGGAGTTCGTTCGCTCACGTCCGGCGCTTCGTCCCAGAGCGCGCGTTCGATAAACCAGATCAGCTTGTCGCGCCAGGCCAGGGTCGGCCAGCGTTCATGTGTGTTCCGCGCCGTTTGTTCTCGCAGTTTCCCGACAAATCTGCGCGCACCCGGATAGTCACTGAATAGCCGCTCACAGACGCGCCGGTCTTCGATCGATTGTGCAATGCGCTGAGTGACGCCCGAATTGAGCGCGCTGATTTCACTGAGGGTGGAATACTTCGAACGGGCCACCAGCAAGTCGAGCTGGCCGGTGAGCGCGTCCAGATCGACTGCACCGGAAAGCTCCGGCAACACGATCCGATCACGTTCGACGCGAGGCCCGGATGTATCGAACGATACCGTCACGCCGTATCGGCCCGTCAGCACGCGCGCCATCTTGCCGAGCATGGTTTGCGTCGTGTCGGAATGGGTCAGGTCGGAGGCGGCCACATCGGTTACCGGTAAAACGCGGTGGCGTTGCGCTTCTCGCTGTTTTCCATGTCGGCCGACGTGAAAACCGTGCTGATGGTCGGGGAGCATCGCGCAAAGCGGGCTTGATCAAGCATAAACGCGTCGTTCATTCTTCAAACGCAATGTGATGCCGGATGATGCTGCGGATCAGCGCGGCGTCCTCGGCGCTTACTTTCGCGTAGATCGCCGGGCCGGCGGCGCGCTCCGGGTCGCCGGAGCGCAGCATCAGGTCGGCCCAGTCGAGCAGGCGTCGCGTCGAGAACGCGCTTGCCAGATCTTCGCGGGCGAACGCTGCGCGGCAATCGGCGGCAATGGCCGCGAGCGTTTGCGCCATCGGCCGCGTGAAGCGTCCGCCAAGCGTGCGCATCAACACTTCCGCCTCCTCCTCGGGCGACAGGTAATTCATCAGATACACGCGCCAGCGATCAAGAAACGCCTCGTTCATCAGGTTGGCGCCCTGATACAGATGCCGATAAACGCTCATGGCTCCGACCGCGTTTGCGGTTGCGAAGAGCCGGAAGGACGGATGCGGCGCCACCAGTTCGTTGCCTTTTTCCTTCAGCAACAAGCGGCCATGAGGTTCGAGAACGGCGGTGAGAACGGCGAGAATCGAGGGCTCGGCGAAGTCGATTTCATCGACTACAAGCCACAGGCCTTCGCGCATGGCTGTCGGCAGCACGCCGTCCACCCAGAGCGTTTCACCGCCTTTCACCGTCCAGAAACCCACGAAATCGCCGATGGTCGTCTGGCCGTTCATATTCGCCCGCAGCACGCCGTGTTGCGAACGCGCCGCGACCTGCTCGATCAGGCTCGTTTTTCCCGCGCCGGTATGGCCGATCAGCAGCACGCGCCGGTTCTCCACGATGTCCTGGAGGATGTCGCCGAAACGCTCGGGAAAGAGATAGGCAGGGTTCAGGCGCGGCACGAGCGGACCAGGCTGGCCGACAGGCATGTCCACCGGGCCGATCGTCGTTGTTGCTTCGCTTGAATCCGGATTCGCAGCTTGAGGCGTTTGGCGAACGGCGTGCCGGAGTTCTTTCAGGAAGCCGGTTCGTCCTTGCGCGGGCAGCGGTGCGAGCGCCGGATCGTTGGGTCGAAAAAACCCCTCCCGATGCCACTTTTGCAACTTCGACTTGAGGTTTTCCAGGTCAACGACCGTATCGATATTGGCAGGTCCGTCGTCGTATCCATGTTCGATCCGATACATCTGCGGCCGATCGGAGAGCGTCACTTGCCACCACTCGGCGGCCTGTCCCGTCGAGCGCTCATAGCGGCCAATGTGAGGATCGTCTTGCAACTTCGGTTCGGGCGCGTTCATTGGCTTGCAGGCGTTGGCAGGGTGAATGGGTAAGGCGGAATGTTTGAAACTTTACACGGTCGAGGGTGGGAGTCTGCGTGATGGAGCGGTTTGGGGATGCACACCAAGGGAATTTTTAGGGCTGGAACAGTGGATGATTCTCGGCGATAATTTAACCGACAAAGTGATTTAAATAGTTTGTGTAAGTTGTTGATAGTTAATGGATTTTGCGAAAAATTTTTCGGGTATTTCTAAAAATTAGAAATTAGTTTAGAAAAGCTCCATAAGCCTATGTTTTAGAAAGAAAAATTTGTTTTATAGGGGTAGCTTCCTGAAGTGCTTTATCAAACATTCCTCATGCTCCTGCTTAACTGAAGAAATTCCATCTAACCAATTGATTTTGTTAATAAAATTATATTTATTTAAGTTTTAGATCAATTATCTACCCTATCTATATGATTTTGAACGATTAAATCAAGAAATTAAGCACCAAACCCCCGTTCCCGATCTCGAAACCCAATGAACTCCCGCGCGTACAACCTTGATCTTTCAACGTACGCTGCGCCACCTTTGCCTCCTCACGATGGCAAAATACCCGCTCCACCCATCAGGAGCAGCAATGAGCACACCGATCCAGCACGATTTCCGTTCCGACACTGTCACGCGACCCAGCCCGGCCATGCGCGCGGCGATGGCATCGGCGGAAGTTGGCGACGATGTCTTCCGCGACGATCCCACCGTCACGCAACTGGAAGCCGTGATGGCCGAGCGTTTTGGCAAGGAAGCGGCGGTGTTCCTGACCTCGGGTACGCAATCGAATCTGGTCGCGCTGATGGCGCATTGCGAACGTGGCGACGAGTACATCGTCGGGCAGCAGGCGCATTGCTATCGCTGGGAAGCGGGCGGCGCGGCGGTGCTGGGGAGCATCCAGCCGCAACCGTTGAACAATCAGGCAGACGGTTCCTTGCTGCTGGCGGAGATCGAGGACTCGATCAAGCCCGACGATTCGCATTACGCGCGCACGCGACTGCTGGCACTGGAGAACACGATTGGCGGGAAAGTTTTGTCGCGGGAGTACATGGAAGCGGCGACGGCGCTGGCTCGTCGGCACGGTCTTGCTACGCATCTGGACGGTGCCCGGATCTTCAATGCGGCCACGGTGTTGAATACGCCCGTTGCCACGCTGACGCGGTCCTTCGATACGGTGTCGGTGTGTTTATCGAAGGGATTGGGTGCGCCGGTCGGCTCGGTGCTGGTCGGCAGCGAGCAGTTAATCGCGAAGGCGCGGCGCACGCGCAAGATGGTGGGCGGCGGTTTGCGGCAGGTCGGCATTCTCGCGGCGGCCGGGCTTTACGCGCTGGAGCATAACGTGAGGCGTCTCGCCGATGACCACGCCAACGCGGCCACTCTGGCTAAGGGCTTGGTCGCCTACGAGCAGCTAAAGGTCACGATGCCGGACACGAACATCGTGTTCGTGGAAGTGGACAGCACGATTGCCGCTGACTTCAAGGAGCATCTGGCGGCGCGCGGGATTGGCATTACGTCGGCCTACAGCGCGACGAAACAGCGCTGGGTCACGCATCTGGACGTGGACAGTGCTGCGGTTGAAAACGCGCTGGCCGCGGTCCGGGCGTTTTTCTCGGAACGCTAATTGCCGCACGCGCGTTCAATCCTCCTTGATGAAGTCGATGAACGCGCGCAGCGGCGCGGGCATGTGCGTGCGGCTCTGGTAGTACAGAAACGGCCCTGAAAAACTCTCCCACCACTCGTGCAGCACGGGCACGAGTGCGCCGCTTTGTATCGCCGGCCGCAAGAATTCCTCGAACGTATAGATCATCCCCAGGCCCGCTGTCGCGGCGCCGACTTCAAGCTCCATCACCGACGCCACCAGCGGCCCATTCGGCGTGAATCGAACCTCTTCGCCAGCACGCTCGAAGCGCCACGCCGCCAGCACGCCGCTCGCAAACCGATGCCCGATGCACGCGTGCTCCAGCAAATCGCGAGGGTGTTCAGGCCATCCGTGCGCCGCAAAATACGCCGGCGCGCCCGCCGCCACGAAATGCTGCGTGCGCGGGCCGATCGGCACGGCGATCATGTCGCGCTCCAGGCGCTCGTCGTAGCGGATGCCGGCATCGAAACCTGCTGCCAGCACGTCGATAAACGTATCGTTCGACACCACCTCCAGCGTGATCCCCGGATGCGCGGCGAGAAAGCGCGCGACGATGGGCGGCAGCACGTGCATCGCCACGATAGTCGGCACGTTCAGTCGCAAAGTGCCGGTCGGGCTGTCGCGGAAACTGTTGATCGCGTCGAGCGCGCCGGCAATCTCGCCGAGCGCCGGCGCGAGCCGTTCCAGCAGACGCTGGCCGGCTTCCGTCACCGTGACGCTGCGGGTGGTGCGGTTCAGCAAACGCACGCCGAGCCGCGCTTCAAGCCGGCGAATCGCTTCGCTCAGCGCGGAAGCCGATACCCCGCGCAAACGCGCCGCGGCCCTGAAACTGCGTACCTCGGTGATGGCCACGAAGGCGCTGAGATCGGAGAGATCGGGATCGTTCATTGTGCGTTTTTTCGTACAGCCCGTGCTGTGAAGGCCGGATTGTCGCACGACAAATCGCCTCTCATACTCTCATCAACGCTCGCAATCACGCGACGCCAGACTCCTGGAGACTTCACATGAACCATCTGCAACTCGGCGCGACCGGACCGCGTGTATCGGCACTCGGACTTGGCTGCATGGGCATGTCCGGCATGTACGGACCGGCCGACCGGAGCGAAAGCATCGCCACGATTCACGCGGCGCTCGATGCCGGCATCAACCTGCTCGATACCGGCGATTTCTACGGCAGCGGCCACAACGAAGCGTTGATCGGCGAAGCGCTCAAGGGCACGAAACGCGACGCCGCCATCATCAGCGTGAAATTCGGCGCGCTGCGCGATCCGGCCGGCGGCTGGGTCGGTTATGACGCGAGGCCGGCCGCTGTGAAAAATTTCCTGACGTACTCGATGCAGCGTCTCGGGGTGGATTACATCGATATCTATCGGCCGGCGCGACTCGATCCCAATGTGCCGATTGAAGACACCGTGGGCGCGATTGCCGAGATGGTAAAGGCAGGTTATGTGCGTCACGTCGGGCTGTCCGAGGTGGGCGCCGAGACTATCCGGCGCGCGGCTGCGGTACACCCAATCGCTGATCTGCAGATCGAGTATTCGCTGATTTCACGGGGTATCGAAGGCGATATTCTCTCGACGTGCCGCGAACTCGGGATTGGCGTGACGGCTTACGGCGTGTTGTCGCGAGGACTGATCAGCGGCCATTGGCAGGCGGCGCAAAATCTGGCCGGCAACGATTTCCGCGCGCACAGCCCGCGTTTTCAGGGCGAAAACGCGGAACGCAACCTGCAACTGGTCGAAGCGTTGCGGCGGATTGCGGAAGCGAAGGGCGTGTCGGTGGCGCAGATCGCGATTGCGTGGGTCGCGGCGCAGGGCGCGGATATCGTGCCGCTGGTTGGCGCACGGCGGCGGGACCGGTTGACGGAAGCACTGGGGGCACTGGATGTCATGCTGACGCCGGATGATCTCAGTGCAATCGAATACGCTGTGCCGAAGGGCGCCGCAGCCGGTGACCGTTACGCTGCCGCGCAAATGGCCCATCTCGACAGCGAAGTTCGTCACGGATAATTGCCCCGGTCAGACTCAAGGCATTGGCGCGATCCGATTGCAAGTTGGCGCGATCGGATTAGTGTTGCGGAGAGCGCGCTCCTAGAATCCGGTGGACGCAGCACTCATCGTTCACTGTTAAAGGAATCACGCTCATGTCTTCAGTCTGGTTTATTACGGGCAGTTCTCGCGGCATCGGCCATGAATTGGCGAAGGCCGTCCTGGCCGCGGGTCATCGTCTGGTCGCGACCGCGCGCCGTCCCGACGATCTCGCCGCGCTCGTGGAGCAGTACGGCGAGCGCGTGCGCGCCGTCGCGCTCGATGTGACCGACCCCGCCTCGGCACGGGCTGCCGTGCAGCAGGCCGTGGCATCTTTCGGCCGTCTGGATGTCGTCGTCAACAATGCGGGTTACGGCAACATCGCGTCGATCGAGGAAGGCGACGACGCCGATTTCCGCGCGCAGATGGAAACCAATTTCTACGGCGTCGTCAACGTGACGCGCGCCGCGTTGCCGGTCCTGCGCACGCAGCGCAGCGGCCATATCATCCAGATTTCATCGATAGGCGGACGCGTCGGTTCACCTGGCCTTGCCGCGTATCAATCAGCGAAATGGGCCGTGGAGGGATTCTCCGAGGTGTTGTCGAAGGAAGTTGCGCCGCTTGGGATCAAGGTGACGATCGTGGAGCCGGGCGGCTTTCGCACGGATTGGGCCGGTTCGTCGATGACCATCCACGCGCCCGGCCCTGATTACGCCGCGAGCATTGCGCCCTTGCTCGAATACCGCGCGTCGCATAAGCCAGTCGGCGATCCGGTGAAAGCGGCGCAAGCAATCCTCGGCATAGCGGGACTGGACGAACCGCCGCTGCGTTTGCTGCTCGGCAGCGACGCGGTGCATATCGCAGGACAGGTGCATGAAGCGCGCGGCGCGATGGACGCCAAGTGGCGTCACGTGAGTTTGTCGACCGACGCCAGCGATGCCACCGAATGGCGCGGGTTGATCGATAAACTCGCGATCGTGAAGCAGCCGGTAAAGGACTGAAAAGGGACTGAAAAGCTGATGAAAACCGATGGCGTTCCGATCAGCCACGCACTGCTCGTACGACTAGAGACGCTGGGCGTGGATGTGCCGCGGACGTTCCGCGCGGCGGGCCTGCCCGTGCCGGCGACGACGAACGCCGAGGCGGCCCGGTTGCGGCTGACGACGCAGAAATACTTCGCGCTGTGGGAGGCTATCGCGCAGGTGAGCGGGGACCCGGCCATCGGCTTGCGGATTGGTGCTGAAACCTCGCACGGGCAACTCGACGCAATGTCGCTCGCGGCGCTGCATTCCGCCAATTTCGGCGAGGCGCTGGCGAAGCTCGGGCGTTACAAGCGGCTGAGTTGTCCGGAGGAGGTGGTGGTCAGCGTGCAGCGTGACGAGGCGGCTGTGACGTTCCGGTGGCTGCTGGCCGATGGTTTTATTCCTGACCTGCTGGCGGACGCCATGTTCGCTTCCGCACTTGCCATGGCGCGGCGCGGATCGGGTGTGCCGATCAAACCGCGTCGCGTGGAGCTGACACGGCGGGCGGCCAACCGGGCGATGTTTGCGCGCCATTATGGTTGCGAGATCGTGTTCGATGCCCCGAACGATGTGCTCGTATTCGATGCGGCAAGTCTCGCGCTGCCTTTCGTGACGCATAACGTCGATTTGCTTGCCGCTGTGCTGCCGCAACTCGATGCCGGACTGGCCGCGCTGGCCCGCGAGCAAACTTTCACCGATCACGTCGATGCCGTGCTCGCGCGGAACATGCGCGGCCAGCGGCCGAGTGTTGAAGCGCTGGCGCGGGAGCTGGGGATCAGTACACGCACGCTGCAACGCAAGCTTGCGCTCGATGGGACGAGTTATCAGCAGCAGTTGGACCGCGTGCGCAACCGGATAGCGCGCCGCTTGCTGGGGAGTACGGATCTCGCGGCCGGCGAGATCGCGTGGTTTTTGGGCTTTGAAGAGGTTAATTCGTTTTCACGGGCGTTTAACCAGTGGGAGGGAATGACGCCTCAGCGGTGGAGAGGGCACGAGGGTGAGGGGCGGGACAGATCGTTCTCAGAGCCCGCGGTTTGATTCGGAATGCTGATTAATAGTCCGAAGCGATGAATATGGGGAATGAAGCTTCATCAAGCCATCGGTCAGAATTAGATTCTTCATCGCTTCATTCCGGTTCGTGATTATCGGACACACGCCACGACGCATAACGATAAAATCCCCGTCCTGCAATAAACTATGACACTCGAATCCAGTCGCGGCCGTCATGGTAACCGTCTGGTCCCGGAATTCCCGTTTGAAAAGGACCGATCTTGCTTCACATCGAAACCCCGTTGATCCTGCATCCCGGACTGTCTACGTCCACGCGCCGCATCTGGCTCAAGCTTGAAAACCTGCAGCCCAGCGGCTCGTTCAAAATGCGCGGGATGGGCTTGCTGTGTTCGCGGGCGAAAGCGGCCGGCAAACTCCGCGTAGTGTGCCCGTCGGGTGGCAACGCCGGTTTTGCAACAGCATTTGTGGCGCGCTTGCTCGGCATGCAGGCTGAGATCGTGGTGCCTTCCACGACGCCTGAAAGCACCCGCAAGCGGATTGCCGCGCTCGGTGCGACGGTGATCGTGCATGGTGATGTCTGGGATGAGGCGAACGAGCATGCGCTGGCATTGTCGGCGTCGGATGAAGTCGAATATGTGCCGGCTTTCGATCACCCCGTGTTGTGGGAAGGTCATAGCACGATGATCGATGAGATTGTCGCGGTGCTGCCGCAGGTGGATGCGGTCGTGGCCAGCGTGGGCGGGGGCGGTTTGCTTGCCGGCATCTTGACCGGTTTGCTGCGCCATGGCCGCACGGATTGTCGTGTGATCGCGTGCGAGACGACGGGCGCGGCGTCGTTTCGCGCGGCGCTCGATGCAGGGCATCCGGTGAAACTGGATCGCATCGACAGCATCGCAAAGTCGCTTGCTGCGCTTCAGGTGGCGAGCTGGCCGGTCAGTGCCATCAGGCAGTTTCCGCACGAATCGGTTGTGTTGACGGATGCCGATGCGATCACGGGCGTGACGCGTTTCGCCGATGACCATCGGCAACTCGTGGAACCGGCGTGCGGGGTATCGCTTGCTGTCGGTTACCTCGATCATCCGGCGATTGCTGCCGCGCACGATGTGGTGATCGTGGTGTGCGGCGGAGTCAGTGTCGATGCGCGGATGGTGGCGGACTGGGCGAGGTAATCGCTCATGCCGGACCTTTGCCGGTGACGCGCTGTACAGCACAAATACAAACACGCCAGCGCAACTCCTGGCGATCGCATTCGTCTTTAACCGCTTGATCGTCCTCGCCTTCGGTGATCACAAGCGGCATGACCGGAATGGACCCGGCAATGGGTTCTTCGATCTCTCACTATCTGCTCGACGTCATAGAACGCGACGACAACGAAGAAACCACCCCGCTGATCTAACCCGGATCGACGAATCAACCGCAGCGACCCGCCTCCAGGCGCTGGTAAACCCGCCCCTCGGCGCGAGTGACAAGCGACCGCGCTGACCGCCCTCAGCGCAATCCCATTCGCCCCAATCCTCGGCCGCGAAATCTCCTGCATCGCCCAAACGCTCCTCATCGCATCGCAGCAAAAAAAACGGCAAACCTGCCGCAGCGCCAGCGTTTCCGCCTCAATCGCACCGCACCACTCTCGACCTGGCAAACAAATCCACTTGACTAATACTGTGTGTGGAATATTGTATATCACAAACCAAACAACGCCAGCCAAGGAGGAGAGACGCTATGGCAGAAGTACTGAACCACCCGCAGACCGCCATTACAGCCGAGACAGCGAAGCAAGAAACCCCGGCGACCACTGACGGTTTCCATCTGGTCATCGATGCCCTGAAACTGAATGACCTCAACACGATCTTCGGGCTGGTCGGCATTCCCATTACCGATCTGGCGCGCCTTGCGCAAGCCGAAGGCATGCGCTTCATCGGCTTTCGTCATGAACAGCACGCGGGTAACGCGGCCGCTATCGCTGGCTATATGACGCAAAAGCCCGGCATCTGCATGACTGTTTCAGCGCCGGGCTTCCTGAACGGTCTAACGGCGCTCGCCAACGCGACCACCAACTGTTTCCCCATGATCCTGATCAGCGGATCCAGCGAGCGTGAGATCGTCGACTTGCAGCAGGGCGACTACGAGGAGATGGATCAGCTCAACGCCGCCAAACCCTACGCGAAGGCCGCGTACCGCGTCCTGCACGCGGAAGACATCGGCATCGGCATTGCGCGTGCGATCCGTGCGGCCGTGTCGGGCCGTCCCGGCGGCGTCTACCTGGATTTGCCGGCGAAACTGCTGTCCCAGACCATCGACGCCGTGAAGGGCAAGCAGTCCCTGGTCCGCGTGGTCGACGCGGCCCCGCGCCAGCTTCCGGCGCCTGACTCGGTCAAGCGCGCGCTCGATGTGCTGAAGGGCGCAAAGCGTCCGCTGATCCTGCTGGGCAAGGGTGCGGCTTACGCCCAGGCCGACGCGCAGATTCGCGAGCTCGTTGAAAAGAGCGGCATTCCTTATCTGCCGATGTCGATGGCCAAGGGATTGCTGCCCGATACCCATGAGCAATCGGCGTCGGCTGCGCGCTCGTTCGTACTGCAGGAGGCCGATGTCGTGCTGCTGATCGGCGCGCGCCTGAACTGGCTGTTGTCGCACGGCAAGGGCAAGACGTGGGGTGGCGCACCGAAGCAATTCATCCAGGTCGACATCTCGCCGACGGAAATCGATAGCAACGTGGCAATTGCGGCGCCGGTGATCGGCGATATCGGCTCCTGCGTGTCGGCCTTGCTCGGGGGCATTGACGCCAGCTTCCCGAAGCCCCCCGCCGAGTGGACGGGCGCGATCTCCGAGCGCAAGAACAAGAACCTGGAAAAGATGGCCGCGACGCTGGCCAAGAATCCGTCGCCGATGAATTTCCACAGCGCTCTGCGCGCGATCCGCGACGTGTTGAAGACGCGCCCGGATATCAATGTGGTCAACGAAGGGGCGAACACCCTCGACTACGCCCGCAGCATCATCGACATGTACGAGCCGCGCAAGCGTTTCGATTCGGGTACGTGGGGAATCATGGGGATCGGCATGGGCTTCGCGATTGGCGCGGCGGTGACGAGCGGCAAGCCGGTCGTCGCCATTGAAGGCGACAGCGCGTTCGGTTTCAGCGGCATGGAACTCGAAACCATCTGCCGCTACGACCTGCCGGTTTGCACCATTGTCTTCAACAACAACGGCGTGTATCGCGGCACCGACGTGAACCCGACCGGCGGCAAAGATGTTGCCCCGACGGTGTTCGTCAAGGGCGCGCGCTACGACAAGATGATTGAAGCATTCGGTGGCGTAGGCCGTCACGCCACAACGCCGGAAGAGCTGACGAAGGCGCTGCAGGAAGCCATTGCGTCCGGCAAGCCGACGCTCATCAACGCGGTTATCGATGAAGCCGCTGGTACCGAGAGCGGCCGCCTGACAAATCTGAATCCGCAAAGCACGGCGATGAAAAAGTAATCCGCTTGGAAGGTACCGGCGGGATCGGTGGCATTGGCGGCTTTGTCAAAACGCGCCGCCGATGCCGCTGCAAGAACATGAGTAACCCACCTTTAGCCAGTGAGTCAGGAGACAGGAATCATGAGCAAGCCACTCGAGGGAATCAAGATTATCGACTTCACGCACGTGCAGGCAGGCCCGGCCTGCACGCAGTTGCTTGCGTGGTTCGGCGCCGACGTGATCAAGGTAGAACGCCCGGGCTCGGGCGACGTCACCCGCACGCAACTGCGCGATATCCCGGACGTCGACGCGCTGTACTTCACCATGCTCAACAGCAACAAGAAGTCGCTCACGCTCGACACCAAGAAGCCGGAAGGCAAGGAAGTCCTGGAGAAACTTATTAAGGAATCCGATGTGATGGTGGAAAACTTCGGTCCGGGCGCGCTCGACCGGATGGGTTTCCCGTGGCAGTACATCAAGGAACTGAATCCGAAGATGATCCTGGCGTCAGTGAAAGGCTTCAGCGATGGCCACCATTACGACGACCTGAAGGTCTACGAAAACGTCGCTCAATGCGCGGGCGGCGCGGCATCGACCACGGGGTTCTGGGACGGCCCGCCGACCATTAGCGCAGCAGCGCTGGGCGACAGCAACACCGGCATGCACCTCGCCATCGGCATATTGACGGCGCTGATCGGACGCGACAAGACGGGCAAGGGGCAGAAGGTCGCGGTATCGATGCAGGACAGCGTGCTGAACTTGTGCCGCGTGAAGCTGCGCGATCAGCAACGCCTGGACCGGCTCGGCTACCTTGAGGAATATCCGCAATACCCGCACGGCGAATTCAGCGATGTCGTGCCGCGCGGCGGCAATGCCGGTGGCGGCGGTCAGCCGGGCTGGGTGCTGAAATGCAAGGGCTGGGAAACCGATCCGAACTCGTACATCTACTTCACGATCCAGGGCCACGCGTGGGCGCCGATTTGCCGCGCGATCGGCAAACCCGAGTGGATCGAAGACGCGAACTACAACACGGCGACGGCACGTCAACCGCATATCTTCGACATCTTCAAGACGATCGAAGAATGGCTCGCCGATAAAACCAAGTTCGAGGCCGTGGACATCCTGCGCAAGTTCGATATTCCGTGCGCGCCTGTGCTGACGATGAAAGAGCTGGCCAACGATCCGTCATTGCGTGAAAGCGGCACGATTACCGAAGTCGCACACAAGGAACGTGGCTCGTATCTGACGGTCGGCAGCCCGATCAAGTTCTCGGACATGAAGCCGGAAATCACGGCATCACCGTTGCTGGGCGAGCATACGGACGAAGTGCTCGAGAGCCTGGGTTACAGCAGCGCGCAAATCGCCAACCTGCATCAGCAACAAGCCGTTTAAACGCGAAAGCACAGCGCCGTGGATTGCCTTGACGGACCCACGGCGCGGCCAGAATCGCTATGAAATAGACAAGGCCATTTCAACAATGAATAGCGCCGTGCATACAAAATCCCCCATCGATTTCGCGCAACTGGTTGGCGTGATCGGCGACGCGGTTGTCATCTCCGACGCCAGTGGCGCGATCACCCTATGGAACCCCGCTGCCGAGCGCATGTTCGGGTTCACGCCTGAAGAAGCGCTGGGCAATTCGCTGGACCTCATTATTCCCGAGCGCTTGCGAGGGCGTCACTGGAGCGGCTACGAAAAGACCATGGCGACAGGCGAGACACGGTACGGGCACGACGTGCTGCGCGTGCCGGCCGTGCACAAGGACGGACGATCCTTATCGATTGCATTCACGGTTGCGCTGTTGCATTCAGCGGGACCGGAGCCGGGTGTCAGCGGCATCGTAGCCGTCATACGCGACGAAACCAGCCGCTTCACCGAAGAGCGAAACCTGCGCAAGCGTCTCGCTGAACTCGAAGCAAAATCCGGCGCGTGATCCGAATACAGGGACTCGCGCGCGGGACCGCACTACGGTAAATGGAGACAACAATGACCGCCCAAGCGGACGTGAAACGTTACGAGCTGCTGATTGGTGGCCAAGCAGTGGCGCCCGGTGGAGGCGCGTATTCCAGCATTATCGATCCATCGACGGAGACGCCGATAGCGAGCGTTGCCCAGGGCACCGCAGCGGATGTCGACCGTGCCGTGCAGGCGGCGCGCGCCGCGTTGAAACCGTGGAACGCAATCAGGGCGTCCGAGCGCGGCCGGATCCTGATGCGCTTTGCAGAATTGATGCGCACGCATCAGGATGAAATTGCCGCGGTAGAAAGTCTCGACGCCGGCAAGCCGATTTCCGGCGTACGGCGCCAGGATGTACCGGCTGCCATCGACACCCTCGCGTATTACGCGGGCTGGTGCGACAAGATCAATGGGCAAGTGGTGCCCACGCGCCCGGATGCGCTGACGTACACCGTGCGCGAACCGGTCGGCGTGGTCGCGGCCATCGTGCCGTGGAATTTCCCGTTGATGATCGGCATGTGGAAGATCGCCCCCGCGCTTGCGTGCGGCTGCACGATGGTCGTCAAGCCGGCGGAGCTGACGCCGTTATCGGCGTTGATGCTCGGCCGTCTCGCGCTGGAAGCCGGTGTGCCGCCGGGCGTACTCAATATTGTTACCGGCAAGGGCTCGGTGGTTGGCGACGCGCTCGTGGCGCACCCGGGTGTGGACAAGGTTACGTTCACCGGTTCGCCATCGGTCGGGCGGGGAATCTTGCAGGGCGCGGCGGTCAACTTCAAGCGGGTAACGCTTGAACTGGGTGGCAAGTCCGCCAACGTCATCTTCGCCGATGCCAATCTCGATCAAGCGGCACGCGCGGCTGCGTCGGGGATATTTTTCAACGCAGGGCAGGTGTGTTCGGCAGGCTCGCGTGTCCTCGTCCAGCGACCGGTCTATGACGACATCGTCGAACGTCTGGCGCAGCGGGCGAAGTCAATCACGCTGGGTGATCCATCGCAGAAAGAGACGTCCATGGGGCCGCTTATTTCCGCGAAGCAGATGCAGACGGTGCTCGATTACGTGGACATTGGGAAGAGCGAAGGGGCGTCGATCGTGTCGGGGGGCAGGCGTTGGGGCGAGCGCGGCTATTTTGTCGAGCCCACGGTGTTTGCCAATGTCGAGCACGAGATGCGCATCTCGCAGGAGGAGATCTTCGGCCCGGTGGTCAGCGTCATTCCCTTCGATGACGAAGCCGATGCCGTACGCATTGCCAACGGGACGTTATACAGCCTCGCGGCGGGTGTGTGGAGCGCGGACATAGGCCGGGTGCACAGGATGGCGTCAGCGCTCAGGGCCGGCACGGTCTGGGTGAATACGTACGGTTATACGGACGTGCGATTGCCGTGGGGCGGCTCCGGCGATTCAGGCTTTGGCCGCGAGCACGGGGATGTGGCTATCGAGAACTTCACGGAGCCTAAGAGCGTGTGGGTGTCGTTGGCGCAATGAGGCTGGATGCAACGAGAAGAGGGGCGGGTTGATTAACCCGCGCCCTTTGAGAGCTTGGTACCTGTCAGGCGCGAACAACTCTACGCGACAAGCGACAAGCCTCAAGCGGCTTGCGCGTGTGGGCTGTCGCAATCCGGCCGCCACATCTGTGCGCCGCGCGTGTCGTCGGCGCGGGCGATGGTCGTGGCACGGCACGCTTCGTAATACGCGTTCTTCCTGCTCACGATGGCTTCGCACAGGAACTCCGCGCTGTACGCCTTGAGCAAGTGTGGGCAATGCAGTTCGATGTACTGCGCAATGCGCGCCTGATCGCTCGCAGCGTGCGCCAGCGACCGAAGTGTTTCGACGTCCCAGCGGAACATCAGGTCAAGTTCTTCGAAGGCGCTGTTGTAGGCGCAAAGCTGGGTCTGGAGTTCGCGCGCATCGGCGATCGTGGTTTGTGAACGGTTCATGGTCGTCTCCTTGTTAGCCATGAATGACAGCGTGATGTAGCTGCGTGGCTTAACTGCAGGATAGAAAGAACCATCCATATACGATAGTCACTTGTTTTAAGCCTAACTATTAAAGATACCTAATAGATGGTTTACCCGATATGCGTGATGGCCGAGATTTGCGCCGCCCCTTCTTCGATGAGGAATTGCTTGAACGCCATCGCCACTGCCGGAAGCCGCTTGTTATGACGATGCACGAGATACCAGTTGAGCATCACGGGAAAACCCTCTATGTCGAGCACGGCCAGCCGTCCGATCTGCAGCTCCATGCTGACCGTGTGCGCCGACAGGAAGCTGATCCCCATGCCGGCAATGACCGCCTGCTTGATGGTTTCCGTGCTGGTGATTTCCATGGCGATGTTGAGCTGCTTGAGCCGTCCCGCGAAACCTTCTTCCATCGAATTCCAGGTGTCGGAGCCGCGCTCCCTGACGATGAACGGTTCTTCCGCCAGCGACTCCAGCGCAATGTTTTTCTTGCCCACCAGCGGATGATCAGGCGGCGCCACGATCACGTAAGGGTGCGGGGCAAACGACACGTTCTCGGTGTCCATGTCCTTCGGCGGGCGGACCATGATCGCGAGGTCGGTGAGGTTGTCGGTGAGCTGGTGCAGCAGTTCTTCGCGGTTATGAACGGCCAGATTCAGCTTGACGTCCGTATTGCGTTTGGTGAATTCGGCCAGCAGGCGCGGGAAGAAATAATCCCCGGCGCTGATCACGGCCACGTTCAGCGTGCCTCCGGAAATACCCTTGAGTCGCGCCATGGCGTCGTCGGCTTCGCGGAACTGTTCGAGGATCGCGCGGCTGTGGTGAAGCATCTCCTGGCCGGCCATCGTCAGGTAGATCTTCTTGCCGAGCTGCTCGAAAAGCGGCAGTCCGGCGTGCTCCTCAAGCTGCTTGACCTGCGTGGAGACGGCCGGCTGGGTGAGGTAGAGCTCTTCGGCGGCGCGCGAAAAGCTGAGCCGCCGTGCAACGGTTTCGAATATTTTCAGTTGCCTAAGCGTCGCATTACGCATCATGACGGATGTCCACCTATAAACGATCCTTAATTTATACAATAAATTTTTCTAACTTTCCCTAATCGTTTTTCTGCCGCAGGATGCTTTCAACGTGCGGTAGTTTCGTAAGGTGCACGCGGGGAGAGGGCAGCAGTAGAGGCGTCCCCTGAATTGTCCCCATAAACATCAGAACATTGGGAATCGCTTAAAAATGATTCTTCTTTTCACCGCTCTTACTTTTACGGCCCGCAGGACGGGCATGGCCGTATCCGGCAGCACACGCCACGAACACGTTCCCTGACCGACCAAGACCCTCTCACACCGTCGAGTAAGACGCGGTGTGCCGCAGTCGATTGAGTAATCGACGAAGCAGTCGATGAAGCAGCCGATGAAGCTGTTGATTACGCGCCGTACGAGCGCTGAAACATAACGGAGACAGACATGGCAAACGCAGCGACGGCACCGGCCGCTGGTCAGCCCAAAATGGGGTGGCACAATAATCGGTGGGCTCAGCTCGCCATCGGCATCATCTGCATGGGGCTGGTCGCCAATCTGCAGTACGCGTGGACTTTGTTCGTAGTCCCGATGGATGCGAAACATCACTGGGGCCAGGCGGCGATTCAAACCGCGTTCACCATTTTCATTGTCACGGAAACCTGGCTGGTGCCGCTGGAAGGCTGGCTCGTCGATAAATTCGGCCCGCGGCCGGTCGTGATCGGCGGCTCGATCTGTGCGGCGCTAGGCTGGATCATCGATGCAAACGCGACCAGCCTGATCCATCTCTACATTGCGGCGGTGATTGCCGGCGTGGGCGCGGGTTGCGTGTATGGCACCTGCGTGGGCACGGCGCTCAAGTGGTTCCCGGACAAGCGCGGCCTCGCTGCCGGTTTGACGGCGGCGGGTTTCGGCGCGGGCGCGGCGGTCACCGTCATCCCCATCTCGAACATGATCCAGCGCTCCGGTTACGAACACACTTTCGTGTTCTTCGGCATCTTCCAGGGCGTCTGCATCCTGCTGCTCGGCATGTTTCTGGTGCGTCCGAGGCCGCCGGCTTATGCTGTTCCGGCCAAGCGCGTGGTGGCGTCGAAGATCGACTACACGACAGGTCAGATGGTGCGCTCGCCGCTCTTCTGGGTGTTGTACATGATGTTCGTGTTCGTCGCGGCGGGCGGCGTGATCGCCACGGCGCAACTCGGTCCGATCGCGAAGGAATACGGCTTCGCGAAGATGCCGGTCAACCTGCTCGGCGTGACCTTGCCCCTCCTGACCATGGCGCTGTCGATCGACAACCTGTGCAACGGTTTCACGCGTCCGCTCTGCGGCTGGATCTCTGACAAGATTGGCCGCGAGAACACCATGTTCTTCATCTTCATCGGTGAGGGCGTTGCGTTGCTCGGTCTCATGGAGTTCGGCCACAACCCGTATCTGTTCATGTTCTTCGCGGCCATCACGTTCCTGTGCTGGGGTGAAATTTTCTCGATCTTCCCGGCCACGTGCGCCGATACCTTCGGCAGCAAATATGCCGCCGCCAACGCCGGTACGCTCTACACGGCGAAGGGCACGGCTTCGATGCTGGTGCCGCTCGCCTCGGTGCTGTCGGCCATCGGCTCATGGGACGCGGTGTTCATCGCGACGGCCACCATATCGATTGCGGCTGGCTTGTGCGCGAAGTTCGTGCTCGCGCCGATGAGAAAGCGCTGGATCGATAACACGGTGGCCGAGTCGAGCCGGCTCGATGCCGCGACGTTTCAGGCTGCCTGGACAGAAGCGCCGCGCAACTCGTCGGCACAATGACCCGTAGCCAGACTGATGCCGTGCAGGGATTGAAGGCGTCCGGCGTGTCGCTGCAGCAGTTACGCCTGTTCGTGATCCTGGCGCAGCATCGGAGTTTCACGCAGGCGGGCAACGCGCTCGGGGTCACGCAGTCGGCGGCGAGCCGCAGCATCAGGGAGCTGGAAGACCTGCTTGAGATGAGGTTGTTTGACCGCACGACTCGCCAGGTCGCGCTCACCGATACCGGCCGCGCGCTGCTCCCGCGCATTGCGTTACTGGTCGATGAACTCGAAGTGGCGCTGCGTTTCGGGCGGCAGGTTTCCACGGCTGAAAACGGTGTGGTGTCGATAGCGAGCAGTTCCAGCCTGGTTGCTTCGGTGCTGCCGGCGCTGCTCTCATCGTGCCGGGCGAGCTACCCCAATATCGCGCTGACGTTGCATGATGCACCGCAGGGCAGGGTGCTCGAACTCGTGCGCGCCGGCGATGCCGACATG
The DNA here is from genome assembly GCF_018449515.1 of Caballeronia sp. dw_19. GTDB lineage: Bacteria > Pseudomonadota > Gammaproteobacteria > Burkholderiales > Burkholderiaceae > Caballeronia. Next base: position 27,069 of record NZ_JAAVUQ010000021.1, read on the forward strand.
GGTTTGCTGACCGGCTCCCTGGACGATAGTAATCCTGATGATATCTGCGATCTATCGACGCAAACGCTTTTCTCCGAGTCCCTGTGCGCGATCTTGCCGGCGCGTCATACGTTGGCATCGCACGCCACGGTGCGATGGCGCGACCTGATCGGTGCGAGTTTGTTCCTTCTCGACGACGACACCAGCAGTTTCGACGTCATCGCGCGTGCGCTCGATGAACACGGCGCGTCGAACATCAGGCTTCAGCGGCTGACCCAGGCCGCGAGCGTCGTGCAGATGGTTGCGGCGGGACTTGGCATTGGCATCCAGCCGATGCACGCAGGCGCAGCCTCGGCTCAAGCGCTGGTGCAACCGGTGCCGCTATGGCCGCCAGTGACGCGAACTGTTGCGCTCGTGAGGCGCAAGAGCCGCACGTTGCCAGTGCAGGCAGCGCGTATCTGGACGCATGTCGTTTCGTCCTATGATGAAGAACACAAGCCGTTGCAAATCGCTAACGCCTGATCCCAATCCACCGAAATATCCGAAGCGCGGCTCCTTGAAAAAGAGTCGCGCTTTTTTCTTGCGCTTTCTCCGTTGTTATCCAATACTGAATCTAATATGTTGTATATCAGAAGAGAGAATGGTCCAGGAGACGACAATGAAAATTTGCATTTACGGTGCCGGCGCGATCGGCGGTTACATGGGTGCACAACTCGCCCGTGCGGGAGCGGATGTGAGTTTCGTCGCGAGGGGGCCGCATCTGGCTGCCATGCAGGCGAACGGCGTGCGCTTGCAGATCGAGGGGGAGGAGCACACCGTCAAGGTCCGTTGCACGAACAATCCCGCGGAACTCGGGCCGCAGGATTATGTGGTGATTGCGCTCAAGGCGCATTCGGTGCCTGGCGTGGTGGACTTGATGCAACCGCTGCTGGGGCCGGATACCGCGGTGGTCACGGCGGTGAACGGCCTGCCTTACTGGTATTTCCATGAGCACGGCGGCGCGCTCGCCGGCACCACGCTGGAAAGCGTCGATCCGGGCGGCCAGCAATGGCAGGTGCTCGGACCGGAACGGGCGATAGGCTGCGTGTTGATTCCCGCCGCCGAAATTGCGGAGCCCGGCGTGATCCGTCATGTGTATGGCAAGAAATTTCCCATCGGCGAGCCGAGCGGGCGGGTGACGCCGCGCCTGCAAGCGTTTCACGACATCATGAGCGCCGCCGACATGGAAGCGCCGATGCGCGACAACATCCGCGACGAGATCTGGCTGAAGCTATGGGGCAACCTCTGTTTCAACCCCATCAGCGCACTGACAGGCGCCACACTCGACGTGCTTACCAGCGATCCGGCAGTGCGCGCACTGTCACGCAGAATGATGGAGGAGGCGCAGGGCATTGCCGAGCAGCTAGGCGTTCGTTTTCGGGTGGATGTGGAAAAGCGCATCAACGGCGCGGCCGCGGTCGGCGCTCACAAGACCTCGATGTTGATGGATTGCGAAGCGCGCCGGCCCATGGAGATTGATCCGATCGTGACCGTCGTGCAGGAAATCGCCCGCAAGCTTGCCGTCGACACGCCGATGATCGACGCCGTGCTCGCGCTGATCAAGCTGCGTGAAGGCGTCAACCAGGGAACGGCCAAACCCGGTATCAAAACGATTGAATCCTTCACGCGTTCGCAAAAAGCCGCTTAAACTGCGAACACAGAAGAGCTGTTGTTTCTGATATATCACATACGAAATATGTTGCGTTGCATTGCAACGCAACATATACTGAAGGCTCTTGGAGTAAACCACTAGGAGCCGGAAATGAGCATCGCTTTATTAGTCGTGATCGGAATTGCCTTGGTAGCGGGCGGTGTGGGTGTGACGTTTGCACTGGCATCGGTGGTGCCGCAGGACGTGTTGCAGCGCGCGCAGGACAATGGTCGGTACGCTGGGTTGACGGCGGATGACCAGGGCGGCAGCACGGGTACACGGGCGACGACGGGCGGGCGGAACCTGGGACATCAAACCATCAATGCCATCTGATACTGAAGTTGCTGCAACCCCGGCGAGTCTTCTTGAGCCGCGGGCGGAAGGTAAGCCTGTTGGCGTGACGCTTTCGCTGGCGCCGATCAACGCGACGGTTTCGTTGCGCGATCAGGCTTATGCGCGACTGCGCCAAGCTATTTCCGAGGCGGACATTTATCGTTCGCGGGAAGAGATCCGGCTGGACGAGAAGGATTTGACTGAGGCGCTGGGCGTGAGTCGTACACCGATTCGCGAAGCCATGACGTTGCTCGAGCAGGAAGGGTTTCTGCGAACGGTGCCGCGTCGTGGGATTTATATTGTGCGTAAGACCAAGCACGAGATTGTCGAGATGATCAATATGTGGGCCGCGCTGGAAAGTATGGCGGCGAGGCTTGCGACTCAGCGCGCGACCGATGCAGAGATTGCAACGTTACGGCACATGTTTGACCATTTTCAGAATCAGGCGCCGGCCGAGCATATTGAAGAGTATTCGGAGGCGAATATTGCTTTTCACCAGGCGATTGTGCAGTTGAGCAAGTCGCAGATCATCTTCGATACGATCAAGAATATTTTTGTGCACGTGCGCGCGATCCGGAAGATGACGATTTCGCAAAGCGATCGGGCGGCGAGGTCGATTGAAGACCATATGAAGATTATTGAGGCGCTTGAAGCGCGGGATACTGAGTTGGTCGAGAGGCTGGTGCGGCAGCATTCGCTGGATCTGGCGGCGTTTGTTGAGGCTAATTGCGATTTTCTTGACTGAAAGTAGGGGTTTGTTCGCACTTGATTTGGGGCTGGGGGGCGGGGTTGGTCGGTTCTGGGGTTGCTAGGTTCTGGGGTTAATGGTCGGGGTCAATGCCGGGTTGGTGCTTTCCGTGTTAGTGGTCTGCGAGAGTCGGATTTTCTCTTTATCACTATTAGCCACTGTGCGTGGCGGCACGTCATTTCTTTGTCCAAAGCGACAAAGAAACGAAGCAAAGAAAGCGCTTTAACCGCTCTACCCTAAGTGTCCACAGCGTGCAGTCTTCATTCATAGGTGCCCCAAAAGCACGGTGCTCGCCAGAGCGAAGGATGTTTGAACCCCTCCTTCTCCGAACACGGATACCCACACGCTTCGCCACCAGTGATTGAACCTGCCTAAGGGGCACCCCGCGCTATCCGCGGACAACCTCCCTCCAAATTGTTATGTATAACGAACTACTTCGAAACGAAGTGGCAAAATTGTTCAGGCTTGTTCAGACCGTAACCCACGAAAATAAGCGTGCGGACCACACCGCTAACCCACTAAGACATGAAGCAGTAAAGACGCGTGAGGCCGTGCAGGTTCCTTGGCAAATGTGCTTGCCCGAGAGCGTACGGGGCGAAGCGTGTTCGTGTCAGGGTTCGCGAGAAGGAGGGTTTCACACATCCGTGGCTCTGGCGAGCACCGTGCTTTTGGGGCACCTATGAATAGAAACTGCACGCTGTGGACACTTAGGGTAGCGCGGTTAAAGCGCTTTCTTTGCTTCGTTTCTTTGTCGCTTTGGACAAAGAAATGACGTGCCGCCACGCACAGTGGCTAATAGTGATAAAGAGAAAATCCGACTCTCGCAGACCGCTAAGGCCGAAAGCACCAACCCGGCATTGACCCCGACCACTAACACTGAAAGCACCAACCCGGCATTGACCCCGACCACTAACACTGAAAGCACCAACCCGGCATTAACTCAAACCGCTGCCCCATAGCCCGCACACCCCAACCTGCGATAAGCCCCACAAACCCGCCACACTGCCGGGCCTCGCCATCTCCCGCACTGCAACATCAAACACCATCATCGGCTATTGCGCCAGCATCTCCGGCCTACCGCATCGCACAACCCACCGCGTGCCACGCAAAATCACTTGACTAATACTGTGTATAGAATATTGTATATCACAGCGTCAGCACTTAAACCCATTGCCATGAGGGTCCTCTCCATCTACAGAAGCGGAGAAAAACAGCCCATCATGTTCAGCGCAATACGAAACAGAACAAACCCGAAACAGAACAAATCCACAACACCAAAACCCGGCATGGCCCACAGTCCGCTAAAAAGGGCATCACAAGTACCACGATATAAAACCTGCTAAAGGTTAGGAGACAGGCATGAGCAAAGCCCTCGACGGGGTGCGTATCCTCGATTTCACGCACGTTCAATCAGGCCCGACCTGCACGCAATTGCTTGCATGGTTCGGCGCCGATGTCATCAAGGTCGAGCGCGCCGGCGCAGGCGACATCACGCGCGAGCAACTGCGCGATATTCCCGACGCCGACAGCCTCTACTTCACCATGCTCAACCACAACAAACGTTCGATCACCATCGATACGAAGAACCCGGACGGCAAGAAGGTCCTCGAGTCGCTCGTCAAAAAATGCGACGTGCTGGTCGAAAACTTCGCCCCAGGCGCACTCGACCGCATGGGCTTCACGTGGGAACACATCCAGGAACTGAACCCGAGGATGATCGTGGCGTCGGTGAAAGGCTTCGGCCCCGGCCCCTACGAAGACTGCAAGGTCTACGAAAACGTCGCACAGTGCGCAGGCGGCGCAGCATCGACGACAGGGTTCGACGACGGCCCGCCGGTCGTCAGCGGCGCGCAAATCGGCGACTCAGGCACGGGCCTGCATCTGGCGCTCGGCATTGTCACCGCGCTCTATCAACGCAACGCCACCGGCCGCGGCCAGAAGGTGCTCGCGGCCATGCAGGACGGCGTGCTCAACCTCTGTCGCGTCAAGCTGCGCGATCAGCAACGGCTTGAACGCACGGGCACGATGAAGGAATACCCGCAGTACCCGAACGGCACGTTTGGCGAGGCCGTGCCGCGCGCCGGCAATGCATCGGGCGGCGGGCAGCCGGGCTGGATCCTGAAGTGCAAGGGCTGGGAAACCGATCCGAACGCGTACATCTACTTCATCACGCAAGCGCCAGTCTGGGGCGAGATATGCAAGGTGATCGGCAAGGAAGAATGGATCGATCATCCCGACTTCCGCACGCCGGCCGCACGGCTTCCGCACCTTAAAGGCATCTTCGCCGAGATCGAACAGTGGACGATGACCAAAACCAAGTTCGAGGCCATGGAGATCCTGAACCAGCACGACATTCCGTGCGGCCCGATTCTCTCGATGAAGGAAATTGCCGAAGACCCGTCGCTGCGCAAGACCGGCACGATCGTTGAAGTGGACCACCCGGTGCGCGGCAAATACCTGACCGTAGGCAATCCGATCAAGCTCTCCGACAGCCCCACGGACGTCGTGCGCTCACCTCTGCTGGGCGAGCATACGGACGAAGTGATGGCGGAACTCGGGTATTCGCCCGATCAGATCGCGACGTTGCGAAGCCTCGGGGCGATCTAGGTCAGGGCGCGCATCGCTGCTGGTTCCAGCTGTTGTTCTTCCAAGACGGCAGCACCACTTCTTCAGGGCTTTCAACGTGGCTAACTGGATACGTTTTTCCCGCGCCGATGGCGTGGTGGGCTTCGGCACGCTATCGGAAGATGGCAGGCGCGTCATGCAATTCGAGGGTTCTCCCTTTGACAGTACGGAGCCCGAGCCGACGGGTAAGGAATTGGGCATAGACGAGCTCACGCTGCTGGCACCCTGCCAGCCGGGCAAGATCGTCGCGCTCTGGAACAACTTCTACGCGCTATCGAAGAAGCTCGATAAAGCGCCGCCCAAACATCCGCTGTTCCTGATCAAGCCCGCACGGTCGGTGATCGGTACGCATGAGCCGATCCGCCGGCCCGTCAGCTACGACGGCAAGATCGCTTACGAAGGCGAGCTGGGCATTGTGATCGGCCGACGTTGCTCGTCGATATCGGTGGAGGAAGCCGAGGCTTCGATCTTCGGCTACACGTGCGTCAACGACGTCACGGCCGGCGAACTCCTTCAGGAAGATCCGAACTTTCCGCAATGGTGCCGAGCGAAGGGATTCGATACATTCGGGTGTGTCGGACCTTCGATCGCGACCGGATTCGACTGGCGTGCGGCGCGCGTGATCACCACGCTCGACGGCGTCGAGCGGCAGAACTATCCGCTCGACGACATGATCTTCACGCCCGCGGAACAGGTCAGCCTGATCTCGCACGACATGACGCTCGAACCCGGCGATGTCATCGCCTGCGGCACGTCGCTCGGGATCGGCTCGATCAAGGACGGCGCCGAGGTATGTGTCTCGATCGAAGGTATCGGGACCCTGGTCAATCGCTTGCTCTGATGCGGAGACATCAATGCTCGACGGTGCGTTGTGTGCGTTTGCAGTGATGGCGTCGATGCAGAGCCTGAAGGCGCCGGGTGCAGTCGCGCCCACGCGACGGCAGGCATTGCGCGATGCAACCGGCGTGGGGGCCGCGGTGATCGTCGCTTACGGCATGGCGACGGGATTCGACTCGACGCTCGTCGCGCTGGCCATCGCTGCGTTCGCGATGCTGACGCCGCGGTTAGGCCGGACCACGCCCGTATCGATGCAAAGCGCGCTGGCGCTGGCCGCGCTGGCGTCGGCATCAGCCGATCGTGTGCTCGGTTTCGACCCGGGCGCTTCGCTCGAGTTGACGGCGCTCGGCGGCGTCGCGGCAATTGCGTCGGTGTTCGTGCTGAGCCGTGTGCGCTTCGGGTTATCGAATGCGAAACTAACGAGCACGATGCACTTCGCCTGCGCCGCGTTGTGCACGGTGATTGCCTATACGGCAGGGTTCGAGGGCGGCGCGGTGGCGGTGGTGATCATCGGCGCAATGGTCGCGTTGATCGGCGCGTACCTTGCAATGGAGATGGCCGACCGCGCGTATCCGGTTTTTATCGCTGCATCGAATGGGTATGCCGCGTGTTCGGTGGTCGCGGCCGGCGTCGGGCTGGCAAATGGCGCGCTGGTGGTGACCGGCGTGGCGCTCGTGCTGGGATGCGTGGCGACGTGTACGAGTGTCAGGCCATCGGGTGCAGCGAGCGAGAAGTAGGGCCACGAGTCTGTGCCGTGGGGTTAGGGAATAGCGTGCTTCGGCGCGCTATTTGCGTTATGAGGCGAAGTTTTGTTGAGCCGAAAGGCGGACTTGGCGTCAAGGCGTTGAGCCGGGAGCGAATGGCGCGAGCGTGCCGCCACGAGGCTAAGGCGCGTTACCATAGCGACACGTCGCCAGATGCCGTGGCCGGTGACGTTCATGTCCCCGAGTCTCCTCCAGCCCGTCAGCCCATAAGCCGCCTTAGCCGATGATCGACGACACACGCAGCACCCCGGCACACGCAGCACCTGTTCATGCATCACGCTCTCGGCGGAACACGCTTGTACTGGCAGCGGGCTTGTCATTCGGCAGCGCGATCGCGCTGGGTCTCACGCGCTTCTCCTACGCACTCCTGTTGCCGGCAATGAAGGCCGACCTCGGCTGGAGCTTCGCGCAAGCCGGCGCGATGAACACCGCCAATGCGCTTGGTTACTTGCTTGGCGCACTCGCATTTCCATTTGTATCGCGTCGATGGTCCGTGGGTCTCTGTTTCATCGCGGGATGTATCTTGACGGCGGCGTTGATGACCATTGGCGGCCTGGTTTCCGATACCCATGCGTTGCTCGCGCAACGGGTTGTCACCGGTATCAGCAGTGCGTTGATTTTCGTCGGCGGCGGGGTGTTGGCCGCGCGTCTCGCAACGGCCCATCCACGCGATGCAGGTCTCGTGCTCGGGCTCTATTACGGCGGTGCGGGTAGCGGGATAGTCGTTGCGGCGCTGCTGGTGCCCATGACCACGTTCAGCGGTCCGCATGGCTGGCAATGGGCCTGGTTTGCGTTGGCCGCGGCCTGCGCGTTGGCGTCCATAGCGGCAATTGCCGCCGCTCGCAGGATCGAACACAGCGAACCCGTCCCGCCTGTTCCCGCTGCGCCACACGCTGCCTCGCCGCTGCGCTCGAGCACTTTGCCCTGGCGACGTTTCGGTTTCATGTTGGTCGGTTACGCGCTTTTTGGCGTGGGTTATATCGGCTACATGACCTTTCTTATCGCGCTGCTTCGCGCGGCCGGCATGAGCGCGGCAGTAGTGACCGCCTTCTATGTGCTGCTCGGTCTGGCAACGATTGTTTCCGCCCGGCTCTGGTCGGGGCTGCTCAACTGCATGAGCGGCGGACAGGCGTTGGCGGTCTTCAACGCGGTCCTCGCGTTTGCGACCCTGATGCCCGCACTGTTCACGCAACCGGCAGTGGCATTTGTATCGGGCGCGTTATTTGGCGCGACGTTTTTGTCGGCCGTGGCATCGACCACGGCATTCGTCCGGCACAATCTTCCTGTCACGCAATGGACTCGCGGAATCGGCGTGTTTACGATTGTTTTCGCTGTAGGACAGATTGTCGGGCCAATCGTAATCGGCTGGATCTCGGATGGCGCGGGCCTCGCTCGCGGGCTCGTGTATTCGTCCATCCTGCTTGCCGCGGGCGCTATTCTCGCGATGTTGCAGAAGCCATTGGACGTTTAAGGGTTCTTTAAAGACTCTGTTGACGCGATCTTCGGATGTAAGAAATACTTTGCATAGCTTAGTTATTCGCCACACGTAAAAAATCGCTCAACGCCTTTAAGCGGTGAGCGATTTTTGGAGCCTTACTTTTTTGACTCTGCGCTAAGCGATCAATCCGCAGCGCGGTCGATCAAGCCTCGATCAAATCTTAGTGACCGAAGTAAATCGAATGCTGCTCGTTGCCCGAGGCCGGCGCGACGGTGGTCCGCATACCTGAAGCCGATGTACCGCTGGTCGACGGGCCATACGCTTGTGCTGTTACTCCGTTCGATGCATCAACACGTTGCTGCGCGGCTTGAAGCGCTGCGGGGTAGTACTTGTCATTGCTTGACGGGCTATACCCGGCTTGTTCCAGTTGGACCAGTTGGGCGCGGACTTCCGCACGCGTTACAGGCGCGTTGTTGTCCTGCGCAAATGCGAACGATGGAGCCGCGAGAGCCGAAGCAATCAGCAGGGCGGGAATAAGTGACTTCTGTGACTTGGTCATGATGAGATCTCCATAGTTTGTTTTCGGTTTCGGAAGTCGTTGAGACTGAGTGCCTCTGTCTGCATGCGCTTCTCATGAAAACAAGTCTAGGCCGCCTATCAACGATTTGACACGATAGTTTCAGCGAAATATATTTGCTGTTACCGCAACAATGGGCGCCCTCCCTAAGGTGGTGCATAGTTGTTGGCCCTATTTCGGTAATAAATCTCCGAATTAACCGTTAGCCATTCGAATCAGCAATAAATGCTCGTCAGAGCGCGTTCGCCGCGCTCTGACCCGTTCGAATCAGGGCATGTCTTTCACGTAACACGGGTATTGCGCTTTCTGCGCACGAGCGGCATCAAGGTCGATCGTAACCACGCGCAGCGGCGTTGCTTCGCTGGTTTCCTCAAGCAGAACGCCCTCAGGCGACACCACGAATCCGGCGCCTCCAAACTGTTGGCCGAGTGCGCCCGGGCCATGCCGGTTCGAACTGACGAACCATGCACCCGACACGATGGCCGCCATCGTGCCCGCCGTTTTCCATCGCGACAGGGATATTCCGGCTGCGCGCGGCGTCACGATGAGGTCGGCGCCATCGCGGCCATACGCTCGCGCGCGGTCGTTGAAGAACAACTCGGTGCAGAGCAACACGCCCACCTTCACTTGTCCGACTTGCACGCAGTCGAATCCGCCCGCGCCACGCACGTACCACGCTTCCTCGAAGAAACCGGGCTCCTGCGGGAAGTATTTCTTGTGATGGATCATGCGATACGCATTCGATTCCAGTACGAACGCTTCGTTCGCAAGACGACCGTCGAAGGCCACCGGCCGCGATGAAATCACCGCTGCCGCGCCAAGGCTGCTCAATGCATCGAGGGCATGCTCATGCAGCGCGATGCTACGTTGCGCGGCTTGCGCATCGAAGCTTGCATGCGCTGCAAGCCACGGGCCGAACGGCATTTCGTTGGTGACTAAAATGTCAGGGCGGGCAGTTTCAACGGAACGACGAATGGCATCCCATGCCGGACCGGCCGGTTGCAATCCTTCGGGCCACTGTACATACGCAATGCGAGCAGTTGTCATGAAAGAGCAGTCGATATCACCAGGAAGGGTTACTGGGACGCGCGGAAGTGCTCGACCAGGAAGTCGATGAACGCACGAATACGCGCGGGTTGATTGCGGCGGCTTGGATAGTAGACAAACAGGTCCGCCGGCGGCAGCAGGAAGTCCGGCAGCACGACTTTCAGCCGGCCGCTTTCCAGGTATTTTGCGAGGTCCCATTCTGAGCGGATCGAGATGCCGTGTCCATCGAGCGCCCAGCCGAGCACGATGTCGCCGTCATTGCTCGAGAGCCCGCCGTGCACCTTGACCGACACCGTCTCGCCGTCGCGAGTGAAACGCCAGACGCCGTAGGCGTCGTCGTTTTGCCGGTGAAGGATAGTCCGGTGGCGCACAAGATCCGCCAGCGCGGTCGGGTTGCCGTGCCGTTGCAGATAGGCCGGCGACGCGCACAGAAAGCGTCGGTTCGACATGATGCGGCGCGCGTTGAGCCGCTTATCGGGTAACGCGCCGAAGCGGATGGCGAGATCGAAACCCTGCTCGACAATATCCACGGGCCGGTCGGTCACATCCAGTTGAACCTCGACCTGCGGATAACGCTGCACAAACGCGGATACGAGCGGCGCGATGGTCGTGCGGCCGAAGCCCAGCGAGGCATTCACCCGCAATATGCCGCGCGGTGCTTCGCGGCTACGCGATACGGCGTCTTCCATCTCGCTCACGGCGGCAAGAATACGCGTAGCGTGCCGCAGATACGTGTCGCCTTCGTCAGTGAGGCTCGCGCTGCGCGTGGTGCGGTTCACGAGCCTCACGCCCAGCCGCTGTTCCATCAGCGCGAGCCGCCGGGTGGCGGCCGGTGGCGTCAGGTCAAGCGCACGCGCGGCAGCCGACAAGCTGCCCAGGCGCGCCAGTTGAACAAAAAACTCGAGATCGGAGGTGACGTCGTTCTTCACTTAAACTGAATACGCTGTTGAGTGTTTCAAATCGATGGTCCATGACTTCAGTCAACGGGCCAGGCGTCTTACCTGACAAGGGTTTTAGCCCAATATCAATTTCAAAACCCCCATTTTAAATTCGAGTGGAATCCATCGATTTCAAGCGAAATGTGAGCAAGCTTCTGGCAAGCGGTGGCGCTGGTCAAATCCTGAAATTTTCCGTCCCCGACAAATGGCTTCGCGATGAAACCGCACTCACCCATCGCCGACTCGAAGTGTACAAGAACCTCTGGACCGAACCGGAGCGCTTGAACGTTGCGCCGGGTTTGCGCCTGCTCGTTGCAGGGGAAATGAACAAGCCGAACAAGCCGAGATCGGCGCATTCGAGTCCGGAGAAAACAAAATAAGCCTTGATTGAACCGCATCTAATATTCAAGACGGCGTGGCTGAGCGCGGGAACATCCCTTGCAAGTTGAAATGAAAACGAAAACAAAAACTCGCCCTTAGGTTAGGACGTTTCGTCCAAACATAGCTGAGCCCGCCGACGTCAAGCTTGCAAGCAATAAAGCTACGCCCGTAGAAAGGTCTAAAAAAGCCGCGCCTGGTCAGAAAGGTCATGGCTGCGTCAGGTTTGTGCCATCTGCGTTGCGTATGCTTGGAACCGGAGCAATCGTAAGGAGGGCAAATGGAATCATTCCCGCTTTTCATTGTTGGCTCGCCACGGTCTGGAACAACCTTTCTTTGTTCCGTCCTGAACGCGCATCCGCTCATTCAACTGACCAATGAGTGCCGGGTCTTCGCGTTACTCAAGGACATGCTGGACGTTGGCAGCAATCGTCCCGACTTGTTGAGTCCGGCCTGCCGTGACCGCTTTTCCACTTTCAGCCGTCGCACGCTTGGCGCGTGGGTTGAACGCTTTTATCGCGAAGAGATCGAGATAACGGCGCCCATCTGGGGAGATAAGCATCCGTCCTACGCCGACCCGACGGTGCTCTCCGGCCGGACAGGCTCGATCGAACGCTTGCCACGTTCAGGATCGTGTCTGGGCTTGATACGTGAATTGCTGCCGCAAGCGCGCTTCATTCATATCCATCGCGATCCTCGCCACGTTGCCAATTCGCTGCTGCACAAGCACTGGATTGGATCTATCGAAGATGGGATACGTGTCTGGGAGCAATATGTGGGCGAGATTATCGAATTTTTCGAAGAGATCCCGGCGGACCTGGCCCTGACGGTTTCGTATCGCACGGTGATCGAGGACCCGGGCGCGACGGCGGCGAGTATGGGGCAGTTCCTCGGCCTGGCGGATGCGTCACCGATCAGCGACTTTCTTATGTCGCAACGTCACGCCCCGACGCCGTTCAGTGATCCTGTTACCGATATTGCCGATCTCTATGTCATTCCTCGTGCGTCGACGGGTGGCGACAAACTCCTAGCCCTTGCGGGAACGACGGCGACACATCTGGGATATGCGACTGCGTAACGGGATGCGCGCGGCTTGCCCATGCGGCAGCCGCGTCGCGACGCACTGCCGTACCGAAGATCCAAAAGAAAATAACGGTAAGGTAACGTAGCCGGACCCCGCTGCGTAAGTCCTCAGCCCTCCATACTCCTGATTCATAAAGCCCGCGCGTTTCGCGACTTCTCCAGTGCGTTTCGCGACGCATACGGCCGATCCGTCGCAAATCGCTGGAGACGGACACGCGTTGGAGCGAATATTTGCCTGTCGCAAGGAATTGATGTCCGGCGCCGGCCGATAAGGCGACGCCGAGATACCAACCCCGTACTTTGATCCGTTTCGAGAAAAGTGTGGAATAAATCCTGGGTCCCTGTGTTTGCCCTCATATAGACAGGCGTGAGGCAAGCAGACGGGACCGGACGAGAAGAGTTGCGGTTAGCTATCACGTTCCATACCGAGGATAAGTTGCCATTCAGTTAGGAATGCGATGTGAATGAATGTCTGCGCCCGAACATAACAGATTGGTAATGATCGCATCGCTTTTTTAAATCACGGGAGGATCAGACTGCTTCTGAGTCACCTGAAAGTAGTTTCAACCGGATTATGTATCACCCGCTGACAGGCGTTCGTGCCGCTCAGTTAATTTAACTTAATAGAGGAGTCTTAATCATGTCGAAGCTTTTTGTTGGTATCGCTTTCGCCGTCGCCACCCTTGGTGCTCCGGTTCTCAGCTTCGCCCAGTCGAATGCACCGCTCACGCGTGCAGAAGTTCGCGCTGACCTCGTTCGTGTCGAGAAGGCCGGTTATACGCCGGGCGCTAACGACATTAACTACCCGTCGGACATACAGGCGGCTGAAGCCAAAATCGCTGCGCAAAACGATCCGCAACTGGCAAACCAGGCCGTTGGCGGTGTCGCGGAGAACGGCAGTTCAGCGTCGGGTGCGCCGACACGTTTGGCGACCCATACGGCAACCCATACGGCGATGCAGTCCGACTGCGTCGGTCCGGTCAGCTTCTGCAATGTGTTCTTCGGCAGCTAAGTGCGCCGGTACGGATCCTGTGCCATGTGCCGGCGTAAGCAGGATCCCCGCTTGTTCTGCTTGTAGAAATAGACAGCTTGATAGACGAGTGCGTCGCGCAGCCCCGCGCGGTGACGGATCAAGCCAGCTATTTTTTAAATTGCATCCCCCTTATTTCAACCCCTTAATTTCACCCCCTATTAATGGAGTTTCGTCGTGAAGATCTTGCCTTTCGCTGCATCTGTTTTGTCCCTGTCCGCTTGCGTGTTCGCCTCTTCCGCAGCAATGGCGCAGGACGCCCAACCTGCCACCACCGCGATCAAGAACATTGTCCTGGTACACGGCGCGTGGGTGGATGGCTCGGGCTGGAAGCCGGTCTATGACATCCTGACCAAGGATGGCTACCACGTCACCATGGTGCAGGAGCCGCTGACCTCGCTCGACGACGATGTCGCCGCCGCCAAACGCGTGATCGACCTGCAGGACGGCCCGGCCATTCTCGTGGCGCACAGCTATGGCGGCTCGATCATCACTGAAGCCGGTGTCGATCCGAAGGTGGCCGGCCTGGTGTATGTGGCCGCGCATGCGCCGGCCGTCGGCGAGGACGAGTCCGATCTGGGCAAGAAGATGCCCAGCTATACGTCGAAGCAGCCGGGCGCGATCAAGAAGACCGACGACGGTTATACGTACCTGAATCCGGCGGATTTTCCGAAGGACTTCGCTGCTGACCTGCCGCTCAAGCAAGCGCAGCTCGAAGCGCAATCGCAGATCCTGACGGCGGCGAAAGTCTTCTCCGCGCCGATGACAGTCGCCGCGTGGACCACCAAGCCGAGCTGGGGCATCGTGGCCGGCGCCGACAAGATCATCAATCCGGATCTGGAGCGCTTCTATTACCAGCGCGCCCATAGCCACACCACCGTGCTGGCGGGTGCAAGCCACTCGGTCTATGAATCGCGTCCGAAGGAAGTGGCCGCGGTGATCGAAGACGCAGCGAAGCACGCCCAGCAGTAACACGCCCAGCAGTAACACGCCCAAGGGCAGTCAGATGCGCGGTCGCGTCGAATGGCGCGTCCGCGCATCTGACTGTCCGTTTTCGGTAGACCAACGAGGGCAGCCACAATGAAGCGACAGAACGCCTGGAATTGCCCAGCGCCGCCTGGGTTGACGTTTCGCGGCCGCTGCAACGGGGCATCTTCATCGATTTGATGATTTCATGATCTTTCGTATCCAGGCGTATCCCGGCCTAACCGGCAACTGACTTGCGTTCCGCGATGGTGAGGAGACCTTTCGCGACTTGTCACGCCGCTTCGTCGCAATGCGCTGGTGAGTCGTGCGCAGGATGTCCAATATACGCACCGGAGAAAGCGAACCCGCTGTCTCCGGGACGCGGCCCTATCGGTGCGGTAAGCCGAGTGAAAGCGGGACGGCGATTGCTACCAAATTGAAGGGATCTATATGAAACGCACCGCGATTGCAGCTGTCTTGCTGACTTTTGGAGCACTTCAGGCCGCGCAGGCGCAAGACAGCGTCGGCAGTGTTTTGACGGGTGGGGCCAGGGTCGATAAAGTCGAGGTTGGCGGGGACGTTCACGATCTTCCTAAACCGGAGATCGTGCTGGTACGCGACTTGGCGCCTCCCGTCAGCGGAGTAGCGCTGGACACGTCTCTTGCGGCGAGGTTGCGCAGGCACAGAATGAACTTGTTCGATACACCTGACGACCTGACGCCGGAGATGCTGGCTCAAAACGTTCAGACGGCCTTCACGAAGGGGCTGTCCGACGAGCTGAAGAAGGTCCAGATTCCGACCGGGAAAGTGGGGGAGCCTGAGGGGGCCAGCGCCGGTTCCACTCTTGTGGTTGACGGTGAATTCCTTGCTATCAGCGAAGGCAACGAAAGCAAGCGGATCATGGTCGGGCTTGGACGGGGCGCAAGCACGGTCAGGATGCACGTCACCGTGTCTTCCGTCAGATCCGGTCGCTCGACGGTTGTGTTGGCTTTCGACGTAAGTTCGGCTAGCGGTAAGTCGCCCGGTGCGCTTCTAACCATGGGCGGCGGGTCGCTTGCTGTCGGTACGGCCAAGAAAGCGGCCGGAAACACACGATCGACTACAGAGCACGACGCATCCGCCATGGGAAAACTGGTGGCGCTTCAGATCGAAGCGTCGCTGGACAACCAGCAGCGGGTTGCAAGCCAGTAGTGTGGACCGTGCTGGCCCATACCGAACCGAAAATAGGACTGAGCACGATAGGCAGGGCTACCCATCGGGCCGGCCATATTATTGGCTTGCCGTATCGCACTGACGGTGACCGCGTCGTGTAAATGACCATCACCGCATCAGTTGCTTCCCACACCCGTTTTACGGCTTTCTCGGCACAGTGCCGGGAAGCCGCGTGCTGGCGCTTTTGGAAACGGAACGCTGGTGGAGTACGGATCGGAGCCTCCTTGGGGTGTACCCCGGTTAGCAATGCAACAAAAGCCTTTCCCAACAAGAGCCCCGGCATTTTCTGACTAGTCATTCTTCACTTAAACTGAATAATTATATGTGTAGCGGTGAAGTGCAATGCGGGTGCACGAGCGTAAGCTTCGTTATCCGCTTAAGCATTCATTCGCGTATTCCTTGGCACTCAGGAGACAGTCACATGAAAATCGTGGAAATCCGCGAGCAAACCATTCCGATCAGTTCGTCCATTCGGAATGCATATATCGATTTCAGCAAGATGACGCTCAGTCTCGTTGCCGTTATCACCGACGTCATCCGTGACGGTAAACCCGTCGTAGGCTACGGCTTCAATTCGAACGGACGGTACGGCCAAGGCAAGCTGATGCGCGAACGTTTTATTCCGCGCGTGCTGGAAGCCGAGCCGGATTCGTTGCTCGACATCTCGGGTAACAACCTCGATCCACACAAGATCTGGGCCGCGATGTTCACGAACGAAAAGCCCGGCGGTCACGGCGAGCGCTCGGTGGCCATCGGCACTATCGACATGGCGGTATGGGACGCGGTCGCGAAGATCGAAGGCAAGCCGCTGTTCCAGTTGCTGGCGGACCGCTACGGCAACGGCACGCCGGACCGCTACGGCAACGGCACGCCGGACCGTGAGATATTCGTCTATGCGGCGGGCGGTTACTACTATCCGGGCCAAGATTTCGGCAAGCTCAAGGACGAGATGCGCAGCTATATTGACCGCGGTTATACGGTGGTCAAGAAGAAGATAGGCGGCGGTTCACTCGACGACGACCTGCGCCGCATCGACGCCGTGCTTTCCGTGCTGCAGGACGGTCAAAAGCTCGCTGTGGATGCGAATGGCCGCTTCGACCTGGACACGGCCATTCAGTATGCAAAGGCCCTCTCGCAATACGACCTGTTCTGGTATGAAGAGGCGGGCGATCCACTCGATTTCGAACTGCAGGCCACGCTGAGAAATTACTACGACAAGCCAATGGCAACTGGCGAGAATTTGTTCTCGATGCAGGATGCGCGTAACCTGATCCGCTATGGCGGCATGCGGGCCGACCGCGATTACCTGCAATTCGACTGCGCGTTGAGCTATGGGTTGGTCGAATATTTGCGTACGCTGGACATGCTGCACCAGCATGGCTGGTCGCGTTCGCGCTGTATCCCGCACGGCGGCCACCAGATGTCATTGAACATTGCAGCGGGTCTCGGTCTGGGCGGCAACGAATCGTATCCGGATCTGTTCCAGCCATTCGGCGGCTTTCCGGACGGCGTGAAAGTGCACAACGGCTATGTGACCTTGCCGGAACTTCCCGGCATCGGCTTTGAAGGCAAGAGCGATTTGTATGTCCATATGCAGGCTTTGTCATCGTAAGGCTTTCTTCTCTTCGTCGTCGCGTGGCTTGGCTATTTTCTAGCGGCTGGTGTGGCGGCGCCCGACGCGATTTATCCATACGCTATTCGGCGCCGTCCCGAAGCGCCGGCTGACAGGAATATTGCAATGCAAAAACCTAGCGAGCTCACCGGCCGCGATCTCCTTCGCGATCCCCGTCTTAACAAAGGCTCCGCCTTTACCGAAGCAGAACGCCGCCAATACCATCTCGAAGGACTGCTTCCGCCGGGCAGCAGTTCACTGGAATTGCAGGTCGCGCGTACGCATACGGAACTGGCCGCCCTCGACAACGACCTGCAAAAATATCTTCTGTTGTCCGATCTCCAGGCCCGCAACGAGACCTTGTTCTACGCCACGATCATGTCCGATCCGGCGACGTTCATGCCGCTCGTGTACACACCGACAGTCGGCGAGGCATGCCAGAAATTCAACCATATATTCCGTGCGACGCGGGGCATGTACGTGCCCATCTCGGCGCGCGGAAGGGTGAAAGAGTTGCTGCAAAACTGGCCTGAAAAGGATGTTCGCTTCATTGTGGTGACGGATGGCGAACGCATTCTCGGACTTGGCGACCTGGGCGTCGGCGGGATGGGCATTCCTATCGGCAAGCTCTCGCTCTATACGGCCTGCGCAGGCGTGCCGCCCCAATATTGCCTGCCGGTGACGCTGGATGTGGGCACCAATAACCGCGACCTGCTCGACGATCCGCTGTATCTGGGCCTGCGTCAGGAACGCGTACGAGGCGACGACTACCATGCATTCGTGAACGAGTTTGTCGAAGCTGCGCTGGAGCTGCATCCGAAATGCTGCATCCAGTGGGAAGACTTCGCCAACTTCAATGCCGTGCCGCTGCTCGCGCGATACAAAGACAAAATCTGCACCTATAACGACGATATCCAGGGCACCGCCGCCGTCGCGCTGGCGGGGATCTTCGCCGCGCTTCACATCTCGAAGCAAAAGCTCGTCGACCAGCGGTTCCTGTTCCTGGGCGGCGGCTCGGCGGGGACCGGCATTGCCGAATTGATCAGCCAGGCGATGGTGCTGGAAGGCTTGAGTATCGACGAAGCAAGGGCACGCAACGCGCTGTTCGACGTGAATGGGCTGATGGTGAAATCGCGCCAGGACCTGGCCGATTTCCAAAAGCCTTTCGCTGTGGATCATGCGCCCGTGGATACGTTTGCCAACGCGGTGAAGGCGCTGAAACCGACGGGCATCATTGGCGTCAGTACCGTGCCGAAGCTGTTCAACCAGCAGGTGATCGAGGCCATGGCGCAGATCAACGAGCGTCCGATCATCTTCCCGTATTCCAACCCGACCTCACGCTCCGAGTGCACGGCCGAGGAAGCGTACCGGTGGTCCTCCGGCCGCGCTATTTTCGCGAGCGGCAGTCCGTTCCCGCCGGTGGAAATAGAAGGGCGCACGTTTGTGCCCGGACAAGGCAACAACGTCTATATTTTTCCCGCGCTGGGCATGGCCGTGTTCGCCACCCAGGCAACTCGGGTCACGGACGAAATGTTCATTATCGCGGCGAAAGCAGTGGCCGAGCAGGTCTCCGAAGCCAGTCTGGCAACCGGCCTGATCTATCCGCCGCAGAGCAAGATTTTCGAGGCCTCGCTTCATGTGGCCGTGCGCGTGGCCGAGTGTATTTTCGATAATCAACTCGCGCGCGTGCCAAGACCGGACGACATCACCGCACTGATCCGCGACTGCGCTTATAAGCCGGCATACGCGCTCTGAGTCGGGCGGGCGTTCGATTTGGCCCGTGCCCGATCAGGGCCGGAACATGTCGAACGCTTTCGGTGGGTTCGGTCCCGAGATTCCGTCCCAAGCGGTTTCACTCCGCTTTCATCGTGCGGATGCGTTAGGCAAGTGCGGCCCGGATGCGGTCGATCGCCGGGATCTCCGGCGCGCGCCCGCCGACCTGTTCCCGAGGGCACCACGGGTACGGCAGGGCGTCGGCCCATCGCAAGATCGGCTCGACAGCATCTTGCGGCAATGTCGTCATCTCTTCTATCGTGATACGGAGTTGCCGGACCTGTCCGGAATTTTCCGCCGCCAACCAGTCGTATCGGCCGAAACCGACGCGCGCCAGACCGGTGCTTTTCTCCGACATACAAACAAGCCAGTCGCAACTAAATGACGATCCGGCGGCGGGCGGATCGCCGATGCAGAAGGTGTAGACGTTCTCATAACGCTGGGCAAATTCGCTCACCAGAACAGTCGAAATAGCTTTCGCGCCTTTGACCGTAGCCGGGAACGAGATTTCCGAGGTGTTCACTTGCATCGTCAGTTCGGCATCGGCGGTAAATGCGTCGGTGATCAAAAACGGGCGATTGCCGTCCTTTGCCCGAATATAGATTTCGATGGATTTTTGCAGAGTGATCATGGGCGGTTCAGTGACTATGCTGACAGGGTGGGAGCGGGTGCGGGCCCAAGTCTAGCGCCGCCTGGCGCGTCCAGGGCGGTACCCCTTCGCCTTTGGCGGACATGCGGGCGGCGCGTTATCGACGTCTTTGACCGTTGGATAATTCAGGCGGGACCCTGTCTTTACGCGATGTCGGAAAGGCCGCGCCTGGGATAATTGCTTCCGCGAAAGCGAGTTTTCGCGTAGATTTGCGACCGCGAAACAATTGTTACCCGGTAAAAGTAAGAGGAAACCATTCATGACCATTGCCCGGCGAATCCGCGAAGTGTCCAAGTTGAGCGGCGATTTCCTGCTCCGTTCAGGCAAGCGCAGCAACACCTACTTCGATAAATATCGCTTCGAATCCGATCCCGTATTGCTGAAAGCGATTGCGGAAGCGATGGTGCCCCTGATCCCCCCCGGCACCGAAATATTGGGCGGTCTCGAGATGGGCGGTATTCCAATCGTGACCATGCTCAGCCAGGTGACTGGCTTGCCCGCCGCGTATATCCGCAAGGAAGCGAAAGAGTACGGCACCTGCAAGTATGCGGAAGGCGCCGAGCTGGCCGGACGCAAGCTGGTGCTGGTCGAGGACATTGTGTCGAGCGGCGGCGCAATTTCCGACGCGGTGGCTAAACTGCGCGCCGACGGCGTGCCGGTTTCGTTGACGCTGTGCGTGATCGACCGTGAAAGCGGCGGCAAGGAAATGCTTGAGGGAATCGGGATTGAATTGAGATCCCTCTATACCTTCTCGCAGATAGAAGCCGGGCAGTAAGGGCTTGCTTTGAAAGCTTGCGCTATCCCGGTTCTGTGCGCTGTGAGCACGTCATCCTGAGTCTCCCTCCTTGAGCGCCCGAGCATGCAGCTTCTCGATCACGTTTCTATCGGTGTTCCCGATCTTGACATTGCCCGGCGCTTTTACGACGCGATCATGAGCGTGCTCGGCGCAGCGAAGGTGTACGACTTGCCTCACGCGCTGGGATACGGCGAACGGTGCACGCCGCAGGATGCTGGATCGACTTATCTCGCGGTGTACCTGGATCAGGGCCTGATAGGCGACAACAAGCGGCATTGGTGTTTCAAGGCCGCTTCCCGTGGGCAGGTCGACGCATTCCACGCGGCGGGCCTTGTGGCTGGGGGCCGCTCGGATGGACTTCCAGGATTACGATCCGACTACCATCCAGGTTATTACGCCGCGTTCCTCCGTGATCCGGCGGGCAATCGCGTTGAAGCGGTGTGTCACCTCGTCGCCTGACGGCTGGTTTGCTCAAGCCTTCACCCAGTATCCGCGCTACCCGAAAAATAGTTGTATGCGCCGGAGAAGTCATCGGCGGTGATGGCTTGCCATGAATACTTTGTCCCGGGTCTTGAGTTCTGCACCGAGCGCTTCGATGGCCCTCGTAATCGCGGCCGGTGAACTCACTGTGCCGAAGTATAACTAACCATTAGCATTGCCAAGTTGTTATGCGATCGGACCGGTCTCGCGCATGAGCGCGGCTCCTTGGGTGAAATCCTTGCCTCCAGTTGCATGGCTGACACGACCCACGGGATTGTGAACGCGCGTGCGCAGGATCAGAGTTCAAACCGGGTCGAGCGTTCGCTATCCAGACAACCAACGAGCGTTTCGCTGCCGTCCGGAGAACGGCGGGCGTTGGCCCCAAGCGTGGCTATTGAGCCTGGTCGGTGTCGGTCGAGGCCTGCTGGTGCCGATGCCCATGGCCTCTTCCGGTTGCGGCCGGAGCGCTGGCTTGAACCGGCGGCGCGGGCGGATGATTCATGTACTGGAAGTTTTGCGCGATGGCCGAGTTGGCCATGTCCGGACTGGACTGTGCGTAAGCTGAGGAAATGAACAACAGACAGGCGACGCCCGGGGCAAACGGGATACGGTTCATGTGTGACTCGGTTGTATTGATCAGCTCGTGATGCTCAGTCGCGCGATCCGGTCGATGGAAATAGCATGCTTGCCGCGAAGGCTCGTGAAAGTGATCAAAGTGACGGGATCAAAGCGTGAAGAAAAAAACGGCCCACCCAAGAGGGCGGGCCAAGCTGCAGTCACTTGCATCACTCACAACCGCGTCTTTGGGAGAAGACGCATATTGAGTGTATGCCGTGCTTGCCGCGAATGCATTGCAGGGCTGCTTACATGCGTTACACCGCGTGACAAGTGCTCCCTGACACACGTGGAACAAACCTTGCGCATGCTTCTATCGCTGCATGCCGCAACTTGGCATGCGAGGTGAAGAATGAAGGGGTCCGTAACACCCGGATAGATTACAATGCCGACATCGAAATCATATCAACTGAAGTTTGATGAGCATCAATCCGTGTCCTGACCCGAGTTAACCCCATTCCCATGAGCAAAAAAAATTGCAGAAAGTTGTTATCCAAATCGGCATTCAAGCCGTTAATAGGCAAGTAGATGGACAACCATCGACCGGCCGGAAGGTTCCTGGGATGTTTGACCGACCGCATCATCGATCGTTAGACGGGCTAAAGCGACGAGCTAAAGCTCGTTGAGCGCCAGGGTTGATGTCTGCCGTTGAACTTGTCCGCCGATGTCGGCGTCTGTACCACCTGTGCATGAATGCACGACTCGCCATGTGAAGCTACTTCACTTTTTACCCGCCTCGCACTTATGGAAAACACCATGAAGAAAATTGCCATCACCCTCGCTCTCGTAGCAACGAGCTTCTGCGCTATCGCTCCGGCTTCCGCTGCGCCGTATCATCATCGCGAGTGCCACAAAGTGAAGGTGCATCACCATTGGGTGAATCGCTGCCATTGATTCGGAGCTTTCCGGCTGATCGATGCGCAGGCATGGCGTCGAATCCCGGTTAAATCCGCTGCGTCCGCATCAACAAAGCGCATCAGCAAGGCATTAAGCAGTCTTTGAAAAAGCCGTTCTGCATTTCGCAGGAACGGCTTTTCCGCGTCTGGCATTGCCCTGTGCGACGCGTAGCCTGACGGCGTTGGATCGCGGTGACAGCCTCGACGGACAAACGCGTACAAGAAGAAAGATCATCGCGCGCCAGCCCAGAGCGCATAGAATAATTGCATGACGAATGAGCGCTGGACTGCTCACAAGACCAGAACAGGAAAGAAAATCGAAAGGTGGGACGTGCATGCAAGGCATTGACTGATTGCGTGGGTGATCGCGGCTTTAGGGAAACCTTTAGGGAAACCGTTTTCCGCAAGCAGGAGGGGCGATCGGCGAAGTGCGAACAGGCGCGGGTCGGCTCGGGTCCGAGAGCGTCAGACAATACCGCCTTAGCGTTGGAAGCCTTCGAATGTTAAAAAAAACGACTATTTTCTTTCGGCTAAGAGCGGCTTTAGCGCGCCATCCGAATGCAATAGGTCTAGGCAGCATCGCTTTCTCGGTGATCGTGCTCGGGTTCGCCCTGGCTGTCCTGGTGCAGGCGCGTGAGGACGCAACCGCTCGCGCTATCGAGAATGCAGACAATCTCGCGCGGGTCATTGAACATGACATCACCTACACCTCCGAACTCACGGACCTCTCCATTCAAGCGGCCGTGGACGGCGCACAAGACGCAGACATCATGCGGCTGCCGGACCACCTGAGGCGGGAACTTCTATTCGATAGATCCGCTACCGCCAGCCAGTACATAGGCGCGTTGTTGTGCCTTGATTCGAGGGGCAGGATCATTGTGGATTCCACCAGCGTGGTTCCACGCAGCGTGGATCTGTCCGATCGCCCATGGTTCACCGTTCATCGCGACAATCCAAAGCTGGGCCTGTTCGTCAGCCGTCCGCTACAGTCGCGCCTGAATCCCGGTGAAGTCGATCTCATGTTCAGCCGGCGGGTGAACCATCCTGATGGCTCGTTCGCCGGTGTGGTGGTGGCGGCCTTCCGGCTCGACTACTTCCAGAACCTGCTGTCGGGCGTCCAGCTTGGTCCTGGGGGTGCCATTACGCTCTTGCAGGATGACGGCCATGTGATCCTGCGTTATCCGAACGATGGAACCCCGGTCGACGAGAACTTCAGCGGGAGAAAAAACTTCGAGCGATTCAGGCAGACGCATGAGACGTCGTTCATCGACACATCCGGGAAAGACGGAGAGGAGCGGCTGTACAACTTTCGCCGGTTCGACAAGCTGAAAATGATTGTGATCATTGCGCCCGCGACCCGTTACGTGTTTGCGGACTGGACGAGCCGGGCGTGGTACATCGGCATTGTTACTGCGCTGCTGATCATCGGCATGTTGTTTGCCGCGCAGCTTCTCTCCGTGGAATTCCGGCACAGGCTGATCGTCGAGCAGCAGTTGCGCGACATGACGCGTATCGATGGGCTGACGGGTCTGAGCAACCGGCGCAGTCTGGACGATCGTCTCATGCTCGAATGGCACCGCTCGAAACGCTCGGGAAAACCATTGGCGCTTTTGTTCGTGGATATCGACCGGTTTAAAAGCTACAACGACACGTACGGTCATCAGGCCGGTGACGACGCGTTGACCGCCGTGGCGCAAGCGATCGCGCGTAACAGCCAGCGGCCGGGCGATATCGCTGCGCGCTTCGGGGGCGAGGAGTTCGTCGTCTTGCTGCCGGAGACGGACGGCGCGGCGGCGGCTATAGTTGCAGCCGCTATCCACGCGGCGGTGCGTGGACTGGCTATCGAACACAACGGCAGCGAACATGGGTTGATCACGGTGAGCATCGGCGTGGCGTGTACAGATACTGAAGAGGTAACCGACGCGCTCGCGTTGATCAAGGCGGCAGACCAGGCCGTGTATCGAGCGAAGGCTTCAGGCAGAAACCAAACCAGCATGGCCGAGCCATTCGGCGGCGCGGCCGTGACGACATAGGCCGGATTTAAGTGCCCACGGCTTCATGCAATGCGCGACCTTGGGCTGATCCTTGGGCTGATAGTGATGAGCACGCGCCCTGGCGTTCGTTTAGCCGGCTCCGGTCGAAGAGGCCAGGGCGCTGATGGTTTCCCTTATGTTGCTCGCGGCAACATCGTTTAACCGTGTGCTCAGGCCGCGCCGGTGATTGGGGTTTTATCGCGGATTGACGTGACATGCTGCCTGGCCGCCTCGTTCCCGTGAGATAGCGCGCGCACGGCAAGGGAAAACGCTAGCTGGGTGTCGTGAGCAACAGCGCTACGGTCATCGTCGAAGAGTTTGGCTGCGTGGCGCAAATGCTGTGCCGCTTGCCCATGGAGTTCCGCGGCTGTTGCGTGATGCTGCGCGGCGGTCGTGCTGTGTTCAGCGGAACCCGTTGGCGGCGGCAATACTGTCGACGAACCGGCGTTGTGTTTGACGACGCTGTTGGCCTCGTCTATGGCGTGAAGCGCATAACCGTGTGCCATGACCGCCTGATGGGCGGCGTGGTCGTAGTCCTTGCCTGCTTCGAAATGGTGTGACGCCTCGCGGTGAAATCGCGCGGCCTGCTCGTGATGCGACGCTGCGGCTTCGAGATGTCCCTTTTTACTTTGTTTTGTGTTCATGGCTGCTCCTCCTGTACAACTTGTCCGACTTCGACGTTTGACCCGTCGCATGATCCACGCAACAGGCCGGAACCTATCCAATGAATTTACGCTTCTTCGGTTCCCGGATGTCTTTTTTCTGCAGGTGGGTGCGCTCTGGCGCTACTTGCTTGTACCCCGGCCGCAGTGAAACACGATGACGTTGCCGGGATGGCGGTGGCTAAGTCGATCACCAGGAGTTCAGCGCAGCGGATGACCTACACGCTTGAAAAGCTGAGGTATGTGAAGAAGCATCCGCGCGCGAAGCGTTACCACCTTGTGTTGAATGCGATGCAGATTGGCTTTAACCAGGCGTGAGCGTGTGGTGCATACGCGGTACACGGTGACGGATCTCGGGCGAGAGTGATTCTCGGCTGATGCAAGGGAGGCTTAGCGACTATGCGTCGAACGGGGAAGGGCTGATTATTGGCGATATGACGATTCCAGCGGCCGTGGTTGACCGGGAGCGGCGGCCAGTGGGATCGGTGCTGTTGTCGCGCCGACGACTCACCGGACGCTCGCCGAAGCGAAGCAGCGCCTGGCACCAACAGTGATTGATTGCGCGCGCACAATCAGCGACTCAATCCATACGCCTGGATAGGTTTTTCGTTCGCACTCCTCCAACTGAACCCTTTGGCCGGGTGCGAACGAAACCAACGAAAGCGCGCCTTCTTCAATACCCCGGCGGCGGAGGAGGCGGCATTCCGGGCGGCGGTGGCGGAGGAGGCGGCTGCGTCGAATAAACGCCTTGCGGCGGCGGTGCGCTCATCATCCGGCCGCGCATTGGCACGCGGTTGCCGTTCGCATACATGCACTGCAGATACGCGTAGTCATAGCGTCGCTGCACGTCATACGCCGAACCTTGCGCATTGGTCGCACCAAACAAACTGCCGCCCAGCAAGCCAGCGCCGGCACCAATAGCTGCGCCCGAACCGCCGCCGAACGCCGCACCTGCCGCGGCGCCCAACGCCGTACCGACCACTGCACTGCCCACCGCGCTGTTGGTAGTGGCCTGATTGGCCGATTCGCCGCCCACCTGCCCATACGCAAACTGGCGACACGAACCGTCATCCGCGCGGAACTGGTCAAAAGTCTTGCCAGTGCCAGGAAGGGCCATCACGCTCGGTCCCGACGGCACTACGGCGCACCCGCCAAGAATGCCCAGCGAAACCCCCATTGAAACGAGTAATGCAAGTCTTGGATACTTCATGACGCTTTGATCTTCCATTCAAGGATTACTGAGAGTTGCCTGGCTGCGGCGCCACGGGACGCCAGCCGGACGGGCAGTCCTTCACATACGGGTAATACGCTTTCGATGCATCGCAGTAGTACCAGGAACCACCCTGCTGTCCGGAGGCATCGGCCGACGGCCCCGGACCCTGCGCTTGTCCCTGTTCGACATAGTTGACCGGTGGCGGTGCCGGTACAGCCACGACCGGAGGATAGGGGTAGTAATACGGAACAGGTGCAACCGGATAGTAATAAGGCACACCCACGCCCACCCCAACAAAAACACGTGCAGCATTTGCCGGCCCGCAGAGATAGGCTGCGGCGGCTGCGACCGCCGCCAGCGGCAAGCAAGAATTCAGGCGTTTCACGACATTTCTCCCAACCTGGTTTGACGACACGCTCCCCGATTCTTTACCGTAAGCAGTAAGCAGATATCGCACCGTCCCGCGATCTGCTGCATTAAAAGGAGCACACCTGAACGCTAATTCAGTTGACCACGAAGCGCCATTACAGACGTTACTCGCCATTTTTCCGATCGTTACAAAACTGCAGTGAACGTGTCTATTAGAAAGAAAATTGACAGTATAAAGTAATATATTTTACGAGAATCGTTCGAAAATCGCCTGTAATTCCGGGCACTTGGCGGCGAATGCATGCATTCGCCCACGCGTTCCCGAAGCAGGGTCTCAGGATTGAAAACGATCAATTCGCCCGATAATTCCAGACGCAGTGTTGTTTACATGAGACGCCGAATCGTCTTCAGGCACAAGAGCAGGTGTCTGTGAATAGTTGCTCGCGCAACCAGCGGTTATTCGCGAGCAAGTGTCGGTGCGAATGGCAATGGAAGAGAGCGCGTTGACGCAACACCTGACGCGGCTGCAAGCGTAGCAGAACCGCAAGGCGACGTAGCGCCGCTGGAAAACGGTCACCGGCAGTGGCGCCACAAGGAAGCGGCGAGGTCGGATAAAAGCGCAAGCGCAGCAGCGGCCCGGGCCGCGCCATGATGCGGACCATCACGCCGGCCCGTGGTCCGCGAACAAATGAACCGCGGACCACGGGCTCAGGCCGTCCGCTTCCGGTTATTGCCGCGTTTCAGCTCTGATCGCTTCGGCGAACCGCTTGATGTAGACCGGCGATGCATCGCTGATTGCCCAATACACCATGCCGTCCTGACGCCACTCGACCAGCGAGTAACCATCGTCGGATTGCGTGATCAGAGGCGTGGACGACGGCGCGCTTTTGCCAGCGCTTTTGCTACGATCATCAGGGTAGACGTACAAGTCGATCGGATGTTTCAGATACCGGTAGATCATGACGGCAACGGGGCGATGATCCACGTAATCGAGCCGCCCGCCGACCAGCGGAAAGCCTTGCGCCTGGGGATCGACCACGGGCGGCGCATAGTCAATACGTCCATTGAACCAGGGCTTCACCGTGTGCTGGTCGCTCGACAGCACATCCATCGTGCGCGCCGACATCAGCGCCCGTACATGGCTTGAAACGATCTCCTGTTGCAGGTCAGCGCCTCGGGGCGGTTGCCGGGTCCAGAGCAGCGTCATGAAGACCAGCGAGCACAAGCCGATCCCCGCGATTCCCCCGCCGATGAACGGCAATCCCGCCATGCGCCACAACCCGTTCCAAGGCGATGGACTTTTCCTGGCCGTTTCTGCTTTCAACCGGGCTTGCACCTGCGCGCGCAAGGATTCAGGGGCCCGTTCATAAAGCGACCCGTCGCGCAGTTTCCCCGCGAGCGATGAGTTGGATTTAGTTTCCACGCTTGGACTCCTCTGGACCGGCGGGTGGTGTTTTGACCAGGCGGATCGCCTGCTGTTCCGAGCCGCCCTGCGCCGCCCGTACAGCCGCGCACAACAGGCGGCGCGCGCGCGAAAGCCGTGACATGACTGTGCCCAGCGGGATGCCCGCCACGGCCGCTACGTCCCTGTAGCTCATGTCTTCCAGTTCACGCAAGACGATCACCTCACGATATTCAACCGGCAACGTAGCCAACGCCCGATGCACGAGTTCGGTCTCGTCCTGACGCACCGCCAGCTTTTCCGGATCGTCGCCGCTTTCATCGGCCCAGCCGGGGAGTTGATCGTCGACGTTGAGCGAATCGTCGTAGGGCGTGGCATCCACACGGTTATGTTGCCTGCGCCATTCGGTGAACCACGTGTTGCGCACGATCGCCAGCAGCCAGGCGCGCGGATTGTCGCCCTCGTAACTATCGAAGAAACGGAAGGCTCTCAGGAAGGCTTCCTGCACGACGTCGTCGGCGTCCGTGGGATTGCCACTCAACCAGCGGGCAAGGTTATACGCCGCGTCCAGATGCGGCAGCATCACCGCATCGAAGCGATTCGGCGAGTGCTTCGCCATCGGTACTCTCCCTGGCAAGCGGTGTTGCCGCGGAACCTGTGGAACGTGCAAAACGTGCGCCACACGCCGACGCGCACGACGGGTCGCCGGTCGGTCCGCAATACCGCAATTCAAGACGCCGGCTCTCGACTGTACTTACCGGTCAACTACCTGATTTATTCCCGATTATGCGAGTTTGGCGAAAAAAATTGACCAGGAATAAAGCGCTGGACCTCTGAGTTTGATGGGCATGGGCCAATGCATAGCCACGTGCATACCCGTTTTGCACACCCATCCATCAGGAGCCGTTCATGCCCGACCTCGACAAAAAAATCCTCCCGCCCGACCCCCTCACGAAACACGGCGCCAGACGGCGCACCGCACTGACGTGCATGGCATGGGCCGGTGCAGGCATGCTGTGGACCCTGAACGGCGGCGTGCCGGGATCAAAGCTGATAGGGGGCACCGCAGAGGCTGCCGAAATCGACCGTCATGCGTTCAGCTTCGTGCAGATCAGCGACAGTCATATTGGCTTCAGCAAGGACCCGAACCTTGATCCTGCCAGCACGCTGCAGGAAGCCGTCGACAAGATCCGCACTAGCTCGGAGAAGCCCAGGTTCATCATCCATACCGGCGACATCAGCCACCTGTCCAAGCCCGGCGAGTTCGACACCGCCACGCAGATCGTCCAGAGCGCCGGGCTCGATGTGCACTACGTACCGGGCGAACACGACGTGCTCGTCGATGACGGCGGTTCATATTTCGAGCGCTTCGCCAAACCCGCGGACCCCAAGTGGTACAGCTTCGATCAAGGCGGGGTGCATTTCGTCGGCTTGACCAACGTGCTGGATCTGCGTGGCGGCGGCCTGGGTTTTCTCGGCGACGAACAGCTAGCGTGGCTGAAGCAAGACCTGCACGCGCGCACGAGCAGCACGCCGCTGGTGGTGTTCGCGCATATCCCCCTCTGGTCTTTGTATCCGCAATGGGGCTGGGGCACCGACGACAGCGCGCAGGCGCTGAGCCTGATGAAGCGTTTCGGCTCGGTCACGGTGCTCAACGGCCATGTGCATCAGGTCGCACAAAAAGTTGAAGGTGAGATCAATTTTTACTCCGCGTTGTCGACCGCTTTTCCGCAACCCGCACCGGGCACGGCAGCAGGTCCCGGTCCGATGAAGGTCCCGGCGGACACGCTACGCAAGATGCTCGGGGTGCGCACAGTCAACTATGTTCCAGGCAAAGCTGACCTGGCCATTGTCGATACGCGGCTCAGCGTATGAGCGCCATCTTGAACAAGCGGAGAACGATGATGTCTGATCTTCGGCGTGTATGGGTAGCGAAGACCGCCGCCAAAACGCTGGTCGCAGTATCCTTTGCAACGGCGCTGGTGGCTGCGCCCGCATTCGCCGCCGAGGCGAAGCCGGCGGCTATCGTTGTGATCGACAACTTCTCGTTTAGTCCTGCTCAGTTGTCCGTTTCAGCAGGGTCGACCGTGACCTGGGAGAACCATGACGACATGCCTCATACCATCGTCAACGATGCAACGCCGCGCGAATTCAAATCGGCGCCGCTAGATTCCGGGGAGCAGTTTTCACAGACGTTCCCGAAGCCCGGCACGTACAAGTATTTCTGTTCGATCCATCCGCACATGACGGGCACGATTGTTGTGAAATAGAAGGGACTACTACGGGCTATTGCTGCAGACCCAGCCGATACCACGTGACCTGCCGGTATGGTTCACCGGGGCGCACGATCACGCTTCCCGCGTCCGCCATGTTGACCTGGTTTGGGAACGCGCCGGCCTGGAGACACAGGCCGGCGTGTTTGCCGTAACGCTGTCCGTGCCGTCCCACGATGCCATCCAGATGATTGCCGGTATAGAACTGCACGCCGGGGGCGTTGGTTCCCATTGTCAACTCGCGGCCACTGCCGGGGTCGTAGAGCCGTACCACGGGCTTGAGCGTTTTGCCGGTTTCGCCCACGACATAGCAATGGTCGAAACCGCCAGCACGCGCGAGCTGATCGTGTGGCCAGTCGAGCCGTGCGCCGAGCGGAGCGCTTGCGCGGAAATCGAACGCATGGCCCGCGACCTGAGCGCGGCCTTCGGGGATCAGGGCGGCGTCGACTTCGAAGAACGTGTCGGCATCGATGGAGATGACATGGCCGCGGATATCGGCGGTTTCGTCGCCGGACAGATTGAAGCAGGCGTGGTTCGTCAGGTTCAGTGGTGTAGGTGCATCCGATACGGCTTCATACGCGAGCGTCAAGGTGCCGTCGTCGTCGAGCGTATAGCGCAATGTGGTTGACACATTGCCTGGAAACCCCGCGTCGCCTTCTGGCGATTCATGCGTGAGGACCAGTGCGCCGTCCACTTCGCGGGCGTCCCACAGCGCCCGATGAAATCCTGCCGCGCCGCCATGCAGCAGGTTATCGCCCTCGTTGCGATCGAGCGAATAGGCAACGTTGTCGAGCGCGAAGCGGGCGTTCTCGATGCGGTTTGCCCAGCGTCCGATCACCCCGCCCAGATAAGCATGGCCGGCGAAATATTCGGCGGGCGTGTCGTGACCCAGCAGGACATCTGCCACGCGTCCCGCGCGATCAGCGGTATTCCACGAGACCAGCGTTGCACCGAGATCGCTGATTGCGACGCGCATGCCGTGCACATTACGCAGCGTGAACAGGCGCGCAACATCGCCGCCGGGTAACTCCCCCCAGCGTTCGACACTTACGCGCGCAGAGCCTGGGCGGAGAGGGGTGGGCATATCGGCGAAAATTTCGGCGAAACTCATGGAGGGCGGGGATCAGCCGGGTTGTGCGCAGGGCGCGACCGCCAGGCGCTCCTGATATTCGCGCGGCGTACAGTCCAACTCGCGGCGGAACACGGCGTACATGTATTGCAGCGAAGTGAAACCGCAGCGGATGGCGACTTCGGCGCTGGATAGATCGTGACGAGCGAGGAGTTGCTTCGCGACATCGAGTTTGTGATTCAGTATCTCCTGATGCACGGTGCAACCGAGTTCGCGGCGGAAGTGATCCTCCAGCGACGAGCGCGATACGCCCACGTAATCGGCCACTTGCTCGGTCTTGATGCCCTGGCATCCGTATTGGCGGATGTAATGGCGCGCACGCATGACATAGGGACTCGACACCGGTTGATGGCGAGTCGATTCGAGCACGTTGATGCCCACCGGCGGCACGAGGATGCGCCGGCCGTGAAAGCGCGCGCCGCCCAGCATCTGGTGCAGCAAATGAGCCGCTGTACGGCCCATTTCCTCGGTTCCCTGGATCACGGAGGAGAGCGGAATGCGGGTGAGCGAGCGGGTCAACGGATCGTTGTCTATGCCAATGATGGCCACTTGCTCAGGTACGGGAATACCGGAGATGAGGCACGCTTGCAGCAGATGCCGCGCGCGGGCATCGGTCACGGCGATCACGCCGACGGGCTTCGGCAAGCTCTCGAGCCATGAGGTCAGTTGTGCGCTTGCCTGGCTCCAGACCGGCGCGCTGGTCGGCAGGCCGCGATGGATATCTGCCTCCAGCCCATCGGCTGCGAGCAGCGCCTTGAAGGCCAGTTCACGCTCTTGTGCCCAGCGGTTTTCCGGTGCTTCAGGCAGGCTGTAAAGTGCGAAACGCTGCAAGCCCGCACCGATCAGATGCGTGTACGCAAGCGACATCAGCTTGGTGTTGTCGGTTGCGATATAGGGCAGCCTGGCTGGATAACATGTCGGGTCCGCATAAGACGAACCTACGGCGACCACGGGCAGTTGGGAATCTCCCAATGCTTCGGCCACTGCTGGATCGTCGAAATCCGCGATGATGCCGTCGCCTTCGAAGCGTTCAATGCCATTCAGCCGGCAGCGGAAATCCTCCTCCAGGAAGAGATCCCATGCGACGCGCGTGGACAGCAAATAGTTGCCGATGCCGGTAATCACCTCGCGGTCATACACCTTGTTCGCGTTGAACAGCAGCGCGATCCGGTGTGAAGCCTGAGCGGTCTGTGGTCGTGTCATCGAACTCCGTATGGATGCATGCCGCTGGCCGCGATATGTCCATCGTCTCTGTTGCGGCGCAATATGCGCCTGTTTTTTTACGGGGTCTTTTTAGCGTTTGCTGATTTTAGGCCCGCGCGCCGGGGAACCGCCAGCCTGATTTTCACTTAGTGGTGTTACGAAATTGGGCAGGGGTGTTCGTTCGCACTCGGGGTTTGGGCGTTGATTTTTTTGGGGGTATGGTGGGTTCTGGGGTTGGCGGTCGGGGTTAGTGCTGGGTTGGTCGGTTCCGGGGTTAGTGGTCGGTCGGGTTCATTGCCGGGTTGGTGCTTTCGGCCTTAGTGGTCTGCGAGAGTCGGATTTTCTCTTTATCACTATTAGCCACTGTGCGTGGCGGCACGTCATTTCTTTGTCCAAAGCGACAAAGAAACGAAGCAAAGAAAGCGCTTTAACCGCGCTACCCTAAGTGTCCACAGCGTGCAGTTTCTATTCATAGGTGCCCCAAAAGCACGGTGCTCGCCAGAGCGAAGGATGTGTGAAACCCTCCTTCTCGCGAATCCTGACACGAACACGCTTCGCCCCGTACGCTCTCGGGCAAGCACAATTGCTAAGGAACCCGCACTGCCTTACGGGTATTTACGGCTGCGGCTTTTTGACAGCTTAGCTCCTGGTCTGTGCGACCGTATTCATAGGCCACAGCTTCTTGCGTGTTTGTGTTTACTGCTTCAGTTTTTGTGAATTGGCTGCGCGTTCTGTACAGCTATTTTCGTCGGTCACGGCCGTCCGCATCTTTGCGGCTTCGTTTCCAGCAGGGTTGGCGACGAGGTTCGAGGCGCTTACACATTTGGTGTTTGGTCGTCCGCGGATAGCGCGGGGTGCTCCTTGGGCAGGTTCAATCACTGGTGGCGAAGCGTGTGGTTCCTTGGCAATGGTGCTTGCCCGAGAGCGTACGGGGCGAAGCGTGTTCGTGTCAGGATTCGCGAGAAGGAGGGGTTCACACATCCGTGGCTCTGGCGAGCACCGTGCTTTTGGGGCACCCATGAATGAAAACTGCACGCTGTGGACACTTAGGGTAGCGTGGTTTAAAAGCGTTTTCTTTGCTTCGTTTCTTTGTCGCTTTGGACAAAGAAATGACGTGCCGCCACGCACAGTGGCTAATAGTGATAAAGAGAAAATCCGACTCTCGCAGACCACTAACACCGAAAGCAGCAACCCGGCACTGACCCCGACCGCTAACCCAGAACCGACCACCCCGGCATTAACCCCGACCACTAACCCCCGGGAACCCACCACCCCACCATAGCCCACCAAACCCCAAGTGCGAACGCCCCCCTCCCGCTAACCTCCAACCTCAAGAAACACCATAAGCGCTGGCGGATTTCGCAATTGCCCGGTCCGCGACGATGCTGGCAGCATGGTGACACATTAAAAAGAAGGAGACGCCCATGTCATATTTCGAACATTTGCCCGCCGTGCGTTACGAAGGCCCCCAGTCGGATAACCCCTTTGCTTATCGCCATTACGACCCCGACAAACTGGTGCTCGGCAAGCGCATGGAAGATCACTTGCGGCTGGCCGTCTGCTACTGGCATACGTTCGTCTGGCCGGGCGTGGACATGTTCGGCCAAGGCACGTTTCACCGGCCGTGGCAGCAACCCGGCGACGCTATCGAACGCGCCCATCTGAAAGCCGACGCGGCGTTCGAATTCTTCTCGAAACTGGGCGCGCCGTATTACACCTTCCATGACACGGACGTGTCACCCGAAGGCGACAGCATCAAGCACTACGTCAACAACTTCAAAGGCGTCACGGACTATCTGGCGGCCAAGCAGGAAGAGACCGGCATCAAGCTGTTATGGGGTACGGCGAACCTGTTCTCGCACCCGCGCTACGCAGCAGGAGCCGCGACCAATCCAAACCCCGAAGTATTTGCGTTCGCAGCCACGCAGGTGTTCCAGGCACTTGAGGCCACGCATCGGCTTGGCGGCGAAAACTATGTGTTGTGGGGCGGTCGCGAAGGTTACGACACGCTGCTCAATACCGATCTCAAGCGCGAACGGGATCAGCTCGGACGTTTCCTCAACATGGTGGTGGAGCACAAACACAAGACGGGTTTCAAAGGCGCGTTGCTGATCGAGCCGAAACCGCAAGAACCGACCAAGCACCAGTACGACTACGACGTGGCGACAGTCCACGGTTTTCTCGCACAGTTCGGTTTGCAAAATGAAATCCGCGTAAACATTGAAGCGAATCATGCAACGCTCGCGGGACATTCATTCCACCATGAGATTGCGACGGCATACGCGCTAGGCATCTTCGGCAGTGTCGATGCAAATCGCGGCGATCCGCAAAACGGCTGGGACACCGACCAGTTTCCGAACAGCGTTGAAGAGCTGACGCTGGCGCTGTATGAAATCCTGCGGCACGGCGGCTTCAGCACCGGTGGCATGAATTTCGATGCGAAGGTACGGCGCCAGAGCGTAGCGCCCGAAGACCTGTTCTTTGGGCACATAGGCGCGATCGACGTGATAGCGATTGCACTTGAACGGGCCGCCACGCTGGTCGAGAACGACAAGCTTGCCGAATTCAAGACGCAGCGTTATGCAGGTTGGGACACGGAATTTGGCCGCAAGATACTCTCGGGCGGTTACTCTCTGGAGTCGCTGGCTATCGATGCGCTTGGACGTCGTGTTAACCCTCAGCATGTGAGCGGACAACAGGAGCAGCTTGAAAATATCGTGAACAGGGCGATCTATAAGTGATGTGCTTATTCGCGGAAACCCGCATCGAAAATCATTAAGCGGCCCGGCTGATTTCGCAATTGCATCCAAGGCGATCAAGGGCCCAAGCTAACGACAAAATAAAGAGACGACCCACCCGCAAAACCGACGACCGCGAACATCGATTCGCGGCGCAAGCAGTAGATTCCGCCGACGTCCCCTCTCTCGCACATGCGTTGTCCTGACCGGCCACGCAGGAAGACGCATCGGCTAGTCAACCATAAAAAGGAGTGAGACATGAAGTTCGCAAAACGCCGTGCCGTGCTGGGATCGCTGGTCTGTGGAGCGATGTTCGCCAGTTTGTCCGTACTTCCTACCCTCGCTCATGCGAGCAAGGACAAGCCTGAAATCGGCTTCTGTATTGACGACCTGCGGGTCGAGCGCTGGTCGCGTGACCGCGATTATTTTGTCGCCGCCGCCACGAAGCTGGGTGCCAAGGTGTCCGTGCAATCCGCCGATGCCAGCGAAGAACGGCAGATATCGCAGATCGAAAACCTGATCTCGCGGGGTGTCGATGTCATCGTGATCGTGCCGTTCAATTCGAAAACCCTCGGCAATGTAGTGGCGGAAGCGAAGAAGGCGGGCATCAAGGTGGTGTCGTACGACCGTCTGATCCTCGACGCCGATGTGGACGCCTATATCTCCTTCGACAACGAAAAGGTCGGCGAAATGCAGGCTCAAGGCGTGTTCAACGCCCAGCCCAAGGGTAACTACTTCATGCTCGGCGGCGCACCGACCGACAACAACGCGAAGATGCTGCGTGCAGGGCAGATGAAGATCCTGAAGCCGGCCATCGATCGCGGCGACATCAAAGTTGTGGGCCAGCAATGGGTGCCGGAATGGAGCGCCGCGACCGCGCTGCGCATCACCGAAGACGCGCTGACCGCGAACGACAACAAGATCGACGCGATCGTGGCGTCCAATGACGGCACGGCCGGCGGCGCGATCCAGGCGCTTGCCGCGCAACACCTCGCGGGCAAGGTGCCTATCTCCGGGCAGGATGCCGACCTGGCGGCAGTCAAGCGCCTGGTGGATGGCACGCAGACCATGACCGTCTATAAACCGCTGAAGTTGATTGCAGGCGAAGCGGCCAAACTGGCGGTGGACCTGGCGAAAGGGCAGCAACCGGCCTATAACGCGAAATACGATAACGGCAAGAAGCAGGTCAACACCGTGTTGCTGCAGCCGACGCTCCTGACCAAGAGCAATGTCGATACCG
Source organism: Caballeronia sp. dw_19 (assembly GCF_018449515.1). Taxonomy (GTDB): domain Bacteria; phylum Pseudomonadota; class Gammaproteobacteria; order Burkholderiales; family Burkholderiaceae; genus Caballeronia. The sequence continues at coordinate 63,797 of NZ_JAAVUQ010000021.1, forward strand.
TGATAAAGGACGGCTTCTATACGCAGGCCCAGTTGGCGGGAAATTAATACGCCTTTTGCGTCATGCCAGGCGTGAGGGCCTTGAAAATACGCTCTAAGCGTATGAGGCCTTCACGCTGATTCACTGTCCAGGATAAAAACCGCATGGCAAACGCGCTGCTGGAAATGCACGGCATCGTCAAGACGTTTGGCGGTGTGAAGGCGCTCGATGGAATCGACCTCGTGGTCTCGCCCGGGGAATGCGTGGGTTTGTGCGGCGAGAACGGCGCAGGCAAATCGACGCTGATGAAAGTGCTGTCCGGGGTGTATCCGCACGGCACGTGGGAAGGAGAAATCCTCTGGGAAGGTGAGCCTTTACGGGCATCAACCATCCGCGAAACGGAAGATGCCGGCATTGTCATCATCCATCAGGAACTGATGCTGGTGCCGCAATTGTCGGTGGCGGAAAACATCTTCCTCGGCAACGAAATCACGTTGAGCGGCGGCCGGATGAACTACGCGGCCATGTATCAGCGCGCCGACGAACTGCTGCGCGAACTGAACATCAGCGGCATCAACGTGGCTCAACCCGTGATGAACTACGGCGGTGGCCATCAACAACTGATCGAGATCGCCAAGGCGTTGAACAAGCGCGCGAAGTTGCTGATCCTCGATGAACCTTCTTCGTCCCTGACCGCGAGCGAAATCCGCATCTTGCTCGACATCGTGCGCGACCTGAAGAAGCGCGGCGTGGCGTGCGTATACATCTCTCACAAGCTCGACGAAGTGGAAGCAGTCTGCGACACCATCACCGTGATCCGGGACGGCAAGCATGTCGCCACGCAGCCCATGAAGGATCTGAGCACTGACAGCATCATCGCGATGATGGTCGGCCGGGAGATCAAGAACCTGTTCCCGCGCGAGCCGCACGACATTGGCGAAGTGATTTTCGAGGCGCGCCACGTCACCTGTTTTGATGTGACCAACTCGCGGCGCAAGCGCGTGGACGACGTCTCGTTTTCGCTGCGCAAGGGCGAGATTCTCGGCGTTGCCGGGCTGGTCGGCGCGGGGCGGACCGAACTGATGCAGGCAATCTTTGGCGCTTACCCGGGGATCAGCGAGGCGGAGGTTTATCTGAACGGCAAACGGCTCAAGATCAAGACGCCGGCCAATGCGATCGATGCCGGTATCGGCATGGTGCCTGAGGACCGGAAGCGTCATGGCATCGTGCCGCAACTCGGTGTGGGACATAACATCACGCTTGCCGTGCTGAACCGTTTTGCGAAGGGCGGGCGGATTGATTCGGCGGCCGAACTCGACACGATCAATACAGAAATGAAGCGGCTTTCCGTACGTGCCGCCACGCCTATGCTGTCTATTGCCAGCCTGTCCGGCGGCAATCAGCAGAAGGCCGTGCTGACCAAGATGCTGCTGACCGACCCGGAAATTCTTATCCTCGATGAACCCACGCGGGGCGTCGACGTCGGCGCCAAGTTCGAGATCTACAAACTCATGTTCGCGTTGGCCCGGCGCGGTATGTCAATCATCGTGGTGTCGTCAGAGCTCAACGAAGTGCTTGGCATGAGCGACCGCGTGCTGGTCATAGGCGAGGGCCAACTGCGCGGCGACTTTATTAACGAAGGGCTCACGCAAGAACATATCCTGGCAGCGGCCATCCGCGCGACCCCACAGACAAACTCTTTTCAAGCGAGCGTCGCATGACTCCTGACGTCACCTCGTCGCCCAAACGCAGCGTTACCGGCGGCGCAAGCACCACATCCGGTCAGCGCTTCAAGCAGCTTTTCACGCGTTATAAATTGCTCGCGTTGCTGCTGGCGGTAACCGTCATCTGGATCTTCTTTTCCTTCCTCACCGACGGCGCGTTCGTCACGCCACGCAACCTGTCGAACCTGCTCCGGCAGATGTCGATTACCGGCATGCTCGCATGCGGCATGGTGTTCGTGATCATCGCGGGCGAGATTGATTTGTCGGTTGGATCGCTGCTCGGTTTGCTCGGCGGCGTGGCCGCTATTCTCGATGTCTCGCATCACTGGCCGATCCAGTTCACCGTGCCGGCCGTGATGCTGCTCGGCATTGCGATCGGCATGTTCAACGGCTGGTGGTCGACCTATCTGCGAGTGCCGTCGTTCATTGTCGGGCTTGGCGGCATGCTGGCGTATCGGGGCGTGCTGCTTGGCGTGACCGGAGGTTCGACGATCGCGCCGGTCTCCAGCAATCTCGTGTTTATCGGCCAGGGATATTTGCCGCGCATGGCGGGCAATGCGCTTGCTGTCGTGCTGTTTGCGTTGCTTGTCACGCTGACCGTGCGCCAGCGGCAGAACCGTCTGCGTTACAACCTGGCCGTCGTGCCGTTCTGGCAGGACGGCGTGAAGATCGTGGCGGCGGGGCTGGTGCTGGTCGCGTTCGTGACCACGTTGAACCAGTACGGCGGCATTCCTGTGCCGGTGTTGTTACTGCTGGCGTTGCTCGGTATTTTCACCTATGTTGCGACGCAGACTGTGTTCGGCCGCCGCATTTATGCAGTGGGTTCAAACCTCGAAGCAACGCGTTTGTCGGGCGTGAATACGAACCGCGTGAAGCTGATGATCTTCGCGCTGATGGGCCTGATGTGCGCGCTTGCCGGGCTGGTCAACACGGCGCGGCTCGCGGCCGGGTCGCCGTCGGCGGGGACGATGGGTGAGCTCGACGCCATTGCTGCGTGCTTTATCGGCGGGACGTCCATGCGCGGTGGTTCGGGGACCGTCTATGGCGCGTTGATCGGGGCGCTGGTGATGGCGAGCCTTGACAACGGCATGTCGATGCTCGACGTCGATTCGTATTGGCAGATGATCGTGAAGGGCGGGATTCTCGTGCTCGCGGTGTGGATCGATGTCGTATCGGGCTCCAATCAGCGTTAGGGTCAGGGTCTGAGGGTTTCCGCGGACGGTGCTTCCGGCGCTTAAGTGTCACAAAACTTGGCGCATAATCCGAGCACCGTACGTGCCAGATCCGGGAGACGACATGCTGACCAAGAGCGAAGAGCGCGTTGCGCACCTTCTCACTGACGTAGTCGATTTTGCACGGGGACGGCTTCCCGCGCCCGCGTTCGATGTCGTTGAACCCCTGCTGAGCCACTACTACGCGCTTGCGGACCCCGAAGACATCCAGAGCCGCGACATAGCCGATCTCTACGGCGCGGCCATGGCGCACTGGCAAACGGCGCAAAAATTCACGACCGGCCGCGAAGTCCTGCGGGTATACAACCCCAACCTTGAACAACACGGCTGGCACTCCGATCACACGGTGGTCGAGATCGTCAACGACGACATGCCGTTCCTCGTCGACTCGGTCACGATGGCGGTCAACCGACTTGGTCTGGCGATGCATTCCGCCATTCATCCGGTGTTCAGGGTCTCCCGCGACGCAAGCGGAGCAATCACGCGCATCGCGTTGGGTCACGTCGACGGCGGCGATCCGCAATCGCGCCTCGAGTCGTTTATTCACTTCGAAGTGGATCGCTGCGGCGAGGCAGCCAAGCTCGACGAGCTACGCCGTGACATCGCTCGCGTGCTCGGTGACGTACGTGCTTCAGTGGAAGACTGGCCGAAGATTCTTGAGGTTGCGCGCGCCACTATCGGAGAAATGAAAGCGCGTGAGACCAGCGCGGATGGCATCGAGGCACGCGCGTTCCTGGAGTGGATGGTGGCGGATCATTTCACCTTCCTCGGGCATCGCGACTACGAACTCATTACGCAGGATGACGGCTTTGCGCTGCGCGGCGTGCCGGGTTCCGGCGCAGGATTGTTGCGCGAAAGCCTGCGCCCGCCCGCAGCCGATAACGTCACGCCATTGCCTCCGGCTGCAGCGGCCATCATCAACGGCTCGGTGCCGATCTTTCTCACCAAGGCGAATTCGCGCGCGACGGTGCACAGGCCCGGTTATCTGGATTACGTGGGCGTGAAGCGCGTTGGTGCGGATGGCAAGGTGATTGGCGAGCGGCGGTTTATCGGCTTGTACACGTCCACCGCGTATCTGGTGCCCACGTCCGAGATCCCGATTGTGCGGCGCAAATGCGCGAACATCATCAGGCGTGCCGGCTTTCTCGCCAAGGGACATTTGCATAAGTCACTGGTGACCGTGCTCGAACAATATCCGCGCGAAGAACTCTTCGAAGCTGATGAGGACGACCTGTTCGATATCGCGCTCGGCGTGCTGCGATTGCAGGAACATCAGCGCACACGCCTGTTCGTGCGGCGCGACCGGTTCGACCGCTTTGTCTCATGCCTCGTGTTCGTCCCGCGCGACAAGTTCAACACGGACTTGCGCAAACGGATCGCGACCGTGCTCATGCAAGCGTTCAACGGCAAGAGCATCGAATTCACGCCGCTGCTGTCCGAGTCTCCGCTCGCGCGCATCTATATCACCGTGCGTTCGGATAAAGGCGCGATGCCCGAAGCCGATACGCGCGAACTCGAGCAACGGATCGTGCAGGTCGCGCGCCGCTGGCAAGACGATCTCGCCGATGCACTGGTCGACAGCTTCGGCGAAGAGCAGGGCAACCGGCTCCTGAATCGATACGCTGATTCATTTCCGGCGGGTTATCGCGAAGATTATCCGGCTCGTACTGCGGTGCGCGATATCGAGTTGATCGAGCAGACGCAGGTGAGGGCGGGCGGCCTTGCGATGAGCCTTTACAGGCCGATTGAGGCTGGGCGCCGGGCGTTTCGCTTCAAGGTGTACCGGGTGGGCGACCCGATCGCGTTGTCACATAGCCTGCCGATGCTGGAGCATCTCGGCGTGCGGGTGGATGAAGAGCGGCCTTATCGCATTGAACCGCTGGGTGCGCCGCATGCGTGGATACACGACTTCGGTCTGGAGCTTGCCGACGACGTGGAGTTCGATATCGATCGCGTCAAGGAACTGTTCGAGAACGCGTTCGCAAGCGTCTGGACCGGTGAAGTCGAGAACGACGACTTCAACCGGCTGGTCCTGCGCGCGCAACTCGGCGCCCGCGACGTCACGATCCTGCGCGCTTATGCCAAGTACCTGCGGCAAGTGGGCTCAACGTTCAGCGACGCCTACATAGAGCGCGCGCTGACCGGTAACCCGGCGATCGCGCGCAAGTTGCTTGAACTGTTCCTGGTGCGCTTCAATCCGGCTCTTCCAGGGGTGCTCAGCGATAACCCTCAAAGTCGTGAGCTTCGCGACGCCCGCACGCAGCAGGTGCGCGCCGACATAGAAGCCGCGCTTGATAACGTACCGAATCTGGATGAAGACCGCATCCTGCGGCAGTTCCTGGGTGTCATCAACGCGACGGTACGAACCAACCATTTTCGTAAGGATGCCGAAGGTAAGCCAAAACCTTATCTGTCATTCAAACTTGATCCGTCGATGGTGCCGGGCTTGCCCGAACCCAAGCCAATGTTTGAGATCTGGGTGTATGCGCCGCGCGTTGAAGGCGTGCACTTGCGGGGCGGAAAAGTGGCGCGAGGTGGCTTGCGCTGGTCGGATCGACGGGAAGACTTTCGCACGGAAGTGCTCGGCCTCATGAAGGCGCAGATGGTGAAAAACACCGTGATCGTGCCGGTTGGATCGAAGGGTGGTTTTGTGGTGAAGAACCCGCCGCCCGTCACGGACCGCGAGGCGTTCGCGCGTGAAGGCGTAGCCTGCTACCAGATGTTCCTGCGTGGTCTGCTCGACGTGACCGACAACCGCGTGGCCGGCGTTATCGTGCCGCCACCGGATACCGTTCGCCATGATCCCGATGACCCCTATCTCGTTGTCGCCGCCGACAAGGGCACGGCCACGTTCTCCGACTACGCCAACGCCATTGCCCGCGAATACGGCTTCTGGCTGGACGACGCGTTCGCGTCAGGCGGTTCGGTAGGCTACGACCACAAGAGAATGGCGATCACCGCACGCGGCGCGTGGGAATCGGTCAAGCGGCATTCGCGCGAGATGGGCGTCGACACGCAGACGACCGACTTCACCGTAGTGGGTATCGGCGATATGTCCGGCGATGTGTTCGGCAACGGCATGCTGCTCTCGCGTCATATCCGCCTGATCGCGGCGTTCGATCATCGTCATATCTTCCTCGACCCGGAGCCTGACACCGTCGCGAGTTTCAACGAACGCGAGCGCCTGTTCGCGCTGCCGCGATCGAGCTGGGCAGACTACGACGCCACGCTGATTTCAGCCGGAGGCGGAATATTCCCGCGCACGGCGAAAACGATCGCGTTGTCGCCGCAGGTCCAGGCCGCGCTCGGCGTGACAGCCGTGACGCTTGCACCGAACGAACTGATCCGCGCGATCCTGCTGGCCGAGGTGCATCTGCTCTACAACGGTGGCGTGGGCACCTACGTCAAGTCGACGCGCGAGACGCCTGCGCAAGTCGGCGATCGAACCAACGACGCCGTACGCGTCAACGGCTCCGAACTGCGCTGCAAGGTCGTAGCCGAGGGCGGCAATCTTGGCGTGACGCAGCTCGGCCGGATCGAATACGCGCAGCATGGTGGGCGTATCAATACCGATGCCATCGACAACTCCGCAGGCGTCGACTGTTCCGACCACGAGGTGAACATCAAGATCCTGCTGGGCCTTGTGGTGGCTGACGGCGAGATGACTGAAAAGCAGCGCAACGCGCTGCTTGCCGAGATGACCGATGAAGTCGGCCTGCTCGTGTTGAACGACAACTACGCGCAGACGCAGGCGTTATCGATTGCGAACCGCTACGTGGCCGAGATGCTCGACGCCGAAGCGCGGCTGATGCGCTGGCTTGAGCGCGCGGACCGGTTGAAACGCAAGATCGAATTCCTGCCGTCGGATGAGGACATTGCCGAACGTCAGGCGGCCCGGCTTGGGCTCACGTCACCCGAGCGCGCGGTGCTGCTGGCATACAGCAAGATGTGGCTGTACGACGAACTGCTCGCATCCGACGTTCCCGAGGACGTGCTTGTAGCAGGCATGCTGTCCGACTATTTCCCGCTGCCTTTGCAGACGCGCTACAGCGAACCGATGCAGCGTCATCCGCTCAGGCGCGAAATTCTGGCGACGCACCTGACGAATGCACTGATCAACCGGGTGGGCTGCACCTTCGTGCATCGGTTGATGGAAGAAACGGACGCGCGTCCGAGCGAGATCGTGCGTGCCTGCATCATGGCGCGTGACGTGTTCGATCTGAACGATATCTGGCGAAGTATCGATGCGCTCGACAATCGTGTCGCAGACGAAGTGCAAGCCCGGATGTTCGTCGATGTCGTGCGGTTGCTGGAGGGCGCGACGCTCTGGTTCCTGCGTCATTTGAAGGTATCGACGCAGGAAGCTAGTCTCGCAGTCGAGCGTGTCACGCGTTGTCGTGAAGCGGCGCAAAGGCTTGCGCCGCAGTTGCCGAATTTGCTGCCTGCCGACGAACTCAACGGGTGGACCGAACGGCGTCGCGTGCTGGAAGAGGCGGGCGTTGAAGGTGAGCTCGCGGCAAAAGTGGCGAGCGGCGAGTTATCGACGGCCGTGCTGGACAGCGCGGAAGTAGCGGCCAATTGTGATAGTAGCCTTGAGACCGTCGCGAGCGTTTATTTCGCCATAGGCACGTTGCTGAACTACGGCTGGATCGCGGAGCGCGCGATGGCGTTGCCCGCGTCCACTCACTGGGACCTGCTTGCACGGGCGGCTGCTTTGGAAGAGCTCGCGCGGCTCAAGCGCGCATTGACGGTCAGTGCGCTCGAACAAACACGCGATATCGATACGCCTGAGGTGATCGTTGAAAACTGGCGGTCAAGAAGGGAAGCCGCGGTCGAACGTTACGCGCGTTTGCTGGCGGAATTGCGCGCAGCAAGCGGCGCAAGTCTTTCGATGCTGCTGGTTGTGGTCCGTGAGATAGCGACGCTGGAACGCGCGTAGTTGCGCCGGGCTGGAGTCGTAAATATGCCTCCAGCCCGTAGGTCTTAAACCGTCCAGTCCAGAATCACCTTGCCGCTCTGGCCTGAGAGCATGGTCGCGAACGCTTCTTCATAGTCGTCCACCGCGAAGCTGTGCGTGAGGATAGGCGAGAGATCGAGGCCGCTTTGCAGCATGGCGACCATCTTGTACCAGGTCTCGAACATCTCGCGGCCATAGATGCCCTTGATCTCCAGTCCTTTGAATATCACCTGGGTCCAGTCGATCGCCATGTTCGCGGGCGGGATGCCAAGCAATGCGACCTTGCCGCCGTGATTCATCGCTTCGAGCAAGCCCATGAACGCGCTCGGTACGCCTGACATTTCCAGCCCTACGTCAAACCCTTCTGTCATGTGCAGCTCGGCCATGACGTCGCGCAGTGACGTCTCCGAGACATTGACCGCCCGCGTCGCGCCCATCTTGCGGGCAAGCTCCAGCCGGTAATCGTTCACGTCGGTGATCACTACATTGCGCGCACCCACATGCTTGGCGATGGCCACGGCCATGATCCCGATGGGCCCGGCACCCGTGATCAACACGTCTTCGCCAACCAGATTAAACGATAGCGCCGTATGCGTCGCGTTGCCGAACGGATCGAAGATAGCGGCGAGATCGTCGGAAATTTCCGGCGGAATCTTGAACGCGTTGAACGCTGGAATCACGAGGAATTCAGCAAATGCGCCTGGACGATTGACACCCACACCCACCGTATTGCGGCACAGATGCCGACGTCCCGCACGGCAGTTTCGGCAGAACCCGCAGGTGATATGACCTTCACCCGACACCCGGTCGCCGATAGCGAAGCCGCGCACTTCCTGCCCCATTTCCACGATCTCGCCAACGTATTCGTGACCCACATGCATGGGCACGGGAATCGTTTTCTGCGCCCACTCGTCCCATTTCCAGATATGGATGTCGGTGCCGCAGATCGCCGTGCGTGTGATGCGGATCATCACGTCGTTGTGGCCGACTTCAGGCTTCTTGACGCGTGTCAGCGTCAGCCCCGGACCCCGTTCCAGTTTTGCCAGTGCTTTCATGATTGTTCCGATTTGTCCCGATGCCTCAGATAATGCCCAGTGAACGGCCGACGCGCGCAAACGCATCGACCGCGCGATCGATCTGCGCGGGCGTATGCGCGGCGCTCATCTGCGTGCGGATACGGGCGCGGCCTTTCGGCACCACCGGGAACGAAAACCCGATCACGTAGACGCCTTCCTGCAGCAACGCGTCCGCCATGCGCGATGCCAATTGCGCATCGCCAAGCATCACCGGGATGATCGGATGTTCGCCGGGCACGAGCGTGAAACCGAGCTTGCTCATGGCGTCGCGGAAATGCGCGCCGTTGGCACGCACGCTTGCGCGCAGTTGGGCGCCTTCGTCGCTCGCAAGCAATTCGAGCACCTTCAGCGTGGCAGCGGCAATGCTGGGCGCGAGCGTATTCGAGAACAGATAGGGACGTGAACGCTGCCGCAGCAACTCGACGATCTCGCGGCGTGCAGCGACATAACCGCCGGATGCGCCGCCCAGCGCCTTGCCCAAGGTGCCGGTGATGATATCCACACGAGAAAGCACGCCGCAATACTCAGGCGTGCCGCGTCCGTGTTCACCGATAAAGCCGACAGCGTGCGAGTCATCGACCATGACCAGTGCACCGTATCGATCGGCGAGGTCGCAGATGCCGGCGAGATTCGCGATGATGCCGTCCATCGAAAATACGCCGTCGGTGGCGATCAATTTGAAGCGCGCGCCGGCAGCGTCCGCTTCGCGCAATTGGGTTTCGAGGTCAGCGAGATCGTTGTTCTTGTAGCGGTAGCGCTTCGCCTTCGACAAACGCACGCCGTCGATAATGCTCGCGTGATTGAGCTCGTCGCTGATGATTGCGTCGGACTCGTCGAGGAGGGTTTCGAACAGGCCGCCGTTGGCGTCGAAGCAGCTTGAGTAGAGGATACAGTCATCGGTTTGAAGGAACGAAGCGAGCGCTTGCTCGAGTTCCTTGTGGACGGTCTGCGTGCCGCAGATAAAGCGCACTGACGCCATGCCGAAACCATCGTGGTCGAGACCCGCTTTGGCGGCTTCGATCAGGCGGGCGTCGTTGGCGAGACCGAGGTAATTGTTCGCGCAGAAGTTCAGCATGCCGCCGCCGCTCGCGAGCCGGATGGCGGCCGATTGCGGACTTGAGATCACGCGTTCGGTCTTGTAGAAACCGTCGGCGCGAATCTGGTCGAGAGTACTGCGCACGTGCGTGAGATAAGAATCATGCATGGATCATGCTCCTGAGTAATACGATACCCGGCGATGGATCGCATCGCGGGACCGCAAGGCAACGCTGTTTCGATGATGCGGCTGTCAGTATGCAGGAACTGACGTCCGGCATGAAGCAAAATGCCGGATCAAAGCACTGCCAGCCAGCCTCCATCGACATAGATGATCTGGCCGTTCACATAACTCGACGCGGACGACGAGAGATACACGGCCGTGCCGACCAGCTCTTCGGGTTTGCCCCAGCGTTGTGACGGATTGCTGCTTTTCACCCATGCATCGAAGGCGGCGTTTTCTATGAGCGCCTGGTTCATGTCGGTCAGGATATAGCCGGGGCCAATGGCGTTCGCCTGGATATTCGACGCCGCCCATTCGGCGCTCATGGCGCGCGTCAGCATCTTGATGCCGCCCTTGGCCGCCGTGTAGGCGCCCACGGTTGCGCGTGCTCCCTCGCTCGTCAGCGACCCGATGTTGACGATCTTGCCGCCCGAGCCGCGCGCGATCATTCGTTTGGCCGCCTCCTTCGAAACGATGAAGGCGCTGGTCAGGTTGGTATCGATCACGCGCTGCCAGTCGCTGAGTTCCAGTTCCACGAGCGGCTTGCGAAACTGGATGCCGGCGTTGTTGATCAGGATGTCGATGTGGACCCCATCGTGGTCCCACTGCGCGAAGGCATCGGCGACAGCGTGTTCGTTGGTTACATCGAATGCACGGCCGGTCGCGGCAAAGCCTTGGGCGTCCATCCGGGCGACTGCCTCGGCGACGGTGTCCGCGCGTGTACCGTTAAGAATCACGGCCGCGCCTGCGTTTGCCAGTCCTTGCGCCAGCGCAAAACCAATACCGCGCGCCGATCCCGTAACGAGCGCCGTGCGGCCGCTCAAATCGAATAACGTTGACATGCCTTGCCCTCTTGGTGGAATTCACCCGGCATTGTGGCAGGCCGCATGAAGGGCTGCATGAACGGTTGCACGAAGGGCAACCCAGGGCGATCACTCCAGCTCGACCCCGCGCAACTCTGGAATCAGAAAGACGGTTGCCAGCAGATCGAGAATATAGATCGATGCCAGCAAGGCGATTGCCGTGCCGAACGAGTAATGCGCGGCGAGCGCGCCGATGGCGAGCGGACCAAATCCGCCAACACCGCGCCCGATGCTCCACAACACATTTTGCGCGGTGCTTCGGGCGTGCGTTGGATAAAGCTCGGCCATCAACGCGCCGTAACCGCCCATCATCCCGTTCACGAACAAGCCCATGAAAATGCCGCCGATCAGCAGCGCGTCCGGGGTGGTGAGCGTCGAGTAGACGAACACCATGACCAGCGCGCCGACCTGATATCCGATGAAGGCCGGCTTGCGTCCTACGCGATCCGCAAGCTGGCCGAAGATCCAGATGCCGGCGAGCATGCCGAGGATCGAACAGCCGGTCCAGATGGCTGACTTGGTGAGCGTGTAGCCGAACATCTTCGACAGATAAGCCGGCATCCATACGATGAGGCCGTAGTACCCGAAGTTCTGAACCGAGCACAGGATGATTACGCCAATGCTGTGTTTGGTCGTGGCTTTGTCGCGAAACAGGGTCTTGATCGGGAACTCGCGTTTCTGCGCGGCATGCGTGCGCACGAACAGGTCGGATTCGCCGATAGCCTTGCGGATCACGAACGACCCCACTGCCGGAAACAGGCCGACCACGAACATGCCGCGCCAGCCGATATGCGGCAGCAGCAGCGGTGTGACCACGGCCGCCGCGAGGACGCCCACTTGCCAGCCCATGCCGACATACGACGACACGCGGCCGCGTTTGTCCGCAGGCCATGCTTCGATGGCAAGCGCCATGCCGATACCGAACTCGCCACCCAATCCGAGACCTGCAATAAACCGGTAGACGAGCAGATCGCCGTAACCCGTTGCGAGCGCGCAGAGGCCCGTGAAGAGTGCAAACAGCAAGATGGTGTAGGTCAGCACGCGGACGCGGCCGAGGTAGTCGCTCAAGATGCCGAAGCCCAGGCCGCCGGCTACTCCTCCGATTAATGTCCACGTGACCAGCGATCCGGCCTGTGAACTCGTCAGGCCGAGGTCGGCGGAAATCAGGTTCAGCATGAAGCCGAGGATGAGCAGATCGAAGCCGTCCATCGCGTAGCCTGAAACGGCTGCGATCAGGGCGCGAACCGGGCTTTGCGTTCCGGCCGCGAGAGGCGCGCCGGTGCCGGCCGGGACGTCGAGCGTTTCGACGCGGTCTTGCTTGTAGCTTGTCATGAGGGAAGGGCTCCGTGCGGATGGCGGCGACTCTGCCATGCACACGGGTGTCGAGCTGCTTGTGGATCATGCTTATCGATCAACCCAAGAACTCGAAGCCTGGTGTGCGCCCGTGATGATACAGCGCGCCGCGCCCGGTCAAAAAAGGGCGCACGGCCTGTTGCATTCGTTGTGACGTAAATGAAAGCCAGATGTCATGCTGACACCTGGCGTTAGCTCGCGGGTCGGTCCCGCGCTGTGGGACCGATAGCGAAGCGCTCTTACTTCACCACGACTTTCACATCGAAGTACTTCGATCCCAGCTTGTCGATGGTGCCGTCGGCCTTCAGATCCGTCAGCGCCTGATCGAGGGCAGCTTTCAGCGCGTGGTTGTTCTTGGCCACGCCGAAACCCACACCTGCACCCAGCAGTTTTTCGTCGGCCACGGCGGGTCCGGCGAACGCGAAGCCCGCACCCTGCGGCGTCTTCAGGAAGCCCTTCGACGCCGCTTCCGCATCCTGGAACGCGGCATCCAGCCGGCCGGCCGCGAGATCGGCATAGACCTGGTCCTGCGCCTGGTACGACACTACATCGATACCCGCCGTTGCCCACTTGGCCTTCGCGTAGGTTTCCTGGATCGACCCTTGCAGCACGCCGACGTGCGCGCCCTTCAGTCCGTCGGCTGTGGGCAGGATCTTGCTACCTTTCTTCGCGATCAACTGGTTCGGGATTGCGTAGATCGGATTCGTGAAATTGATGGCCGCCTTGCGCTGGTCGGTGATGGTCATGTCCGAGTTGATCGCGTCGAACTTGCGTGCCTGCAGGGCCGGAATCAGGCCGTCGAACGAATTCTCGACCCAGACGCATTTGACTTTGAGCTTCGCGCATACGGCGTTGCCGACATCGATGTCGAAACCGATCAACTCGCCGCTCGGCGACTTCGATTCGAACGGCGCATACGATGCCTCGACGCCAAAGCGAATTTCCTTGAGATCCGCCGCCTGCGCGCTTGGTGCGGCGAATGAGGCCGCGAACACCGTGGTGGCGGCAACCGCGAAAGCGGCGACTTTGTGATTCATCCAATAAACGTTCTTCAATGCATACCTCTCGGGGGTGGGGCGGTGATTTTAAACGTTCGCACGGTCACGTTTCCGGCGAACGCGAGATGGGGGGGCGTACGCAAGCCGATAAAAGAGCTTCAAACACGGGCTCAAGCACAAGCTTCAAACAGGCTCACGTGACGAACCGAGCAGCGCGCCGCCACGCGGTTCATCGGGTGCCTGTCCGCTATGTTTTTCGATCCAGTTGCGGCGTTCCTCGCGCGGTGTCACGCCGAAGCGGTCGCGGTACGCATTGGAGAAATGCGCCGCCGATGCAAACCCGCACGCGAGGCTGATCTGCACCACCGATTTGCTGGTGCGCTGCAATTGCGTACGGGCTTTGGTCAGGCGCAGGTTGACGTAATACTTCGATGGCATCGCGCCGAGGTATTGTCGAAACAGCCGTTCGAGCTGGCGTCGCGAAATGCCGACAAGCCCGGCGATTTCATCGGTGGCGAGCGGGTCTTCTATGTTCGCTTCCATTAGTTGCAGCGCGTCGTTAAGCCGCGGATGGCGTTCGCCCGGCGCGGTTACGAACGGAATGCGCTGGCGCTCTTCGCCTGAGCGCAACACGCCGATGCCAAGTGAATCCGCGATCCGTTCCGCCAGGTCTGCGCCCTGGTCGCGTGCGATCATCGCCAGCATGAAGTCGACGGTCGCCTGGCCGCCGGTGCAGGTCGAACGATCTCGGTCGATCTCAAAGATTTGCTGCGTGACGATCGAGCGCTCGAACTCCTCGGCGAACTGCTGGTAGGTTTCCCAGTTCACCGCCACGCGGTAGGCGCTCAATTGGCCGGCCATCGCGAGCCACCAGACGCCGTGGTGAATGCCGGTCACGCGGGGCGTGCGGCTGCCCACGCGCGCGAGGCTTTGCAGGAACAGCCGGTAGTCCGCGAATTGCTGATACCGCTCGCTGACCACGATTAGCCAGTCGCAAGTGACGGCATCGCCGAATGCGGTGTCGGCGGGAAGTTGCGCGCCGCCGGCGAACGTTACGGGGCGTCCGTCCCACGAACAGATTTGCCAGTCGTAGAGCGCGTGGCCGTCGATCTCGTTCGCGAGACGCAGGCTGTCGAGGATTAGCCCTACGCCGCTCATGGAGCAGGGAGGCAGCACCACGATCGCGACCTTGAGTGGCCTGGTGCTCGGGGCCGGGTTAACGCTCGCGCTCATGTTCGAAATTGGTTTTTGTTCGCACTAGGGATGGGGAGGGGTAGTGGTCGGGGGGCTTTCGGTGTTAGTGGTCGAGGTCCATGCCGGGGTGGTGGTTTCGGCGTTAGCGGTCGGGGTCTATGCTGGGTTGGTGCTTTCAGTGTTAGTGGTCTGCGAGAGTCGGATATTCTCTTTATCACTGTTAGCCACTGTGCGTGGCGGCACGTCATTTCTTTGTCCAAAGCGACAAAGAAACGAAGCAAAGAAAACGCTTTTAAACCACGCTACCCTAAGTGTCCACAGCGTGCAGTTTTTATTCATAGGTGCCCCAAAAGCACGGTGCTCGCCAGAGCGAAGGATGTGTGAACCCCTCTTTCTCCGAACACGGATACCCACACGCTTCGCCACCAGTGACTGAATCTGCCCAAGGTTCACCCCGCGCTATCCGCGGACAACCTCCTGCCGAATTTGTACATGACGGACCACGTCGCTAACCCACCAAGACACGGCCCACGCGGATGCGTCGGGCCGTAGCTGGGAAAAAAATCGTGCAGGCCGCACAACTACCCACCAAACATGAAGCCGTAAGTATGCGTTCGGCCGTGTAGCCCACCAAAAAAACAGTGCACGCTTGGCCAACGCTCCAAGAAACGCGGCAGCGAATACGCGTGAGGCCGTGCGGGTCCCTCGGCAATTCGTGCTTGCCCGAGAGCGTACGGGGCGAAGCGTGTTCATGTCAGGATTCGCGAGAAGGAGGGTTTCACACATCCTTCGCTCTGGCGAGCACCGTACTTTTGGGGCACCTATGAATAGAAACTGCACGCTGTGGACACTTAGGGTAGCGCGGTTTAAAAGCGTTTTCTTTGCTTCGTTTCTTTGTCGCTTTGGACAAAGAAATGACGTGCCGCCACGCACAGTGGCTAATAGTGATAAAGAGAAAATCCGACTCTCGCAGGCCGCTAACATGGAAAGCACCAACCCAGCATAGACTCCGACAGCTAGCCCCAGAACTGACCACCCCAGCATAGACCCTCGACCACTAACCCCAGAACCGACCACCCCAGCATAGACCCTGACCACTAACCTGAACCCTGGCATTGACCTCACCCGTTAACTCCAACGCCCAACGCCCAATCACCACCCTACCGCCCCCAACATCGCGCCCCCCCCCAAACCCCAAGTGCGAACGAAACCTCACTTAAGACTACCAGACAGAAACTGGCGCAGCCGCTCGCTCTTCGGTGCCGTGAGCACATCACCCGGCGCGCCTTCCTCTTCCGTGCGGCCCTGATGCAGAAACATCACATGGTTCGAGACGTTGCGCGCAAAGCCCATCTCATGCGTAACCACGATCATCGTGCGACCCTCTTCGGCAAGCTTCTGCATCACCTTCAGCACTTCGCCCACCAGTTCGGGATCGAGCGCCGAAGTGGGTTCGTCGAACAGCATCACGTCAGGATGCATCGCCAGCGCACGCGCAATCGCCACGCGCTGCTGCTGCCCGCCCGACATGTGCGAAGGATATTGCTTCTCGATGCGAGGCGCGAGCCCCACCTTCTCAAGGTACATCCGGGCCCGCTCCTCCGCTTCCTTCTTCGAAAGACCGAGCACATGCCGCGGCGCTTCCATCACGTTTTCGATGGCGGTCATATGCGACCACAAGTTGAAGTGCTGGAACACCATCGCGAGCTTGGTCCGCACCCTCTGCAACTGCTTGCGGTCAGCCACGTCATGGCTGCCCGCGCGGTCGGCGTTGACGAGCACGGTCTCGCCATCCACCACGATCTGCCCCGCGTTCGGCCGCTCGAGAAAGTTGATGCAGCGCAGGAACGTGCTCTTGCCCGAACCGCTCGCGCCGATGATGCTGATGACGTCGCCCGCGCGCGCGGAAAGCGATACGCCCTTGAGCACCTCATTGTCGCCGTAGCGCTTGTGAATGTCCTGCGCGACCAGTTTCGTCGCGGCATCTTTGGCGGTTAGCTCCAACTCATACTCCCAGGGTGATTGGCTGAACTGCGGTTTAAACCAAGGTGACGCTCTAACGCGCCGATTCCAAGCGACGACCTTCAACGACGGCTCGTGCCCAGATACCCAAGCCAGCGCTTTTCCGCGCGCCGGAATGCGCCGATCAACAGGAACGATACGGCCAGGTAGATCAGCGCCGCGAGCCCGAACGACTCGAATGACTGATACGTGGCCGAGTTTGCGTCGCGCGCGACCTTCAGGATGTCCGGTACGGTCGCGGTGAACGCAACGGTTGTGGCGTGCAGCATGAGGATCACTTCGTTACTGTACAGCGGCAGCGCGCGTCGCAACGCGGACGGCAGGATCACGCGCCGGTACACCGTGAAGGTGCTCATGCCATACGCGCGAGCAGCCTCTACTTCACCGTATGGGATCGAGCGGATCGCGCCGGCGAAAATCTCGGTGGTGTACGCGCAGGTATTGAGCGCGAAGGCCAGTATCGCGCAGTTGAACCCGCTGCGAAAAAAGGCTTCGAGCAGCGACTGCGAGCGTACGAATTCGAGACTGTACAGGCCGGTGTAGAGCAGCAGCAACTGCACGTAAAGCGGCGTGCCGCGAAACACGTAAGTGTAGAGGCGCACCGGCGTCGAGAGCCAGCGGTTCTTCGATACACGGGCGCAGGCAAGCGGAACCGCCGCGATAAAACCGAGCGCAAGCGAGCTTGCCAACAGCCACAAGGTCACGACAAGACCCGAGGCGCGCATGCCGTCGGAGTAAAGAAACGGGCGCCAGTAGTCGGCAAGTATCTGGATCATGATGGTCGCTTTTTCCTGTTTGCTAAGAGGTCGCTCAGGCGCCGCTTAGAGGTCGGCATGGCGCACGCCCGTGGAATAGCGGCGTTCAAAATACAGCAGGACGACGTTCGAAACCGTCGTGATGGCGAGATAGGCAGCGGCTGCGACCAGCATGAAGAAAAACATCTTGTAGGTGCTTTTGCCGGCGTCTTGCGCGGCCTTGACGATATCGGCGAGACCGATGATCGATACCAGCGCCGTCGCCTTGATCAGCACCTGCCAGTTGTTGCCGATCCCCGGCAGCGCGAAGCGCATCATCTGCGGAAACAGGATCCGCACGAACACCCGCACGCCACTCATGCCATAAGCGCTGCCCGCTTCCAGCTGGCCGCGCGGCACCGCGAGAAACGCGCCGCGAAAGGTTTCGGTGAAGTAGGCGCCGTAGATGAAACCGAGCGTAAGCACGCCGGCCGTGAAGGGATCGATGTCGAACTGGTCCAGGCCGAGCGCGTCGGTCAGGTGGTTGACCGCAATCTGGATGCTATAGAAAAGCAGCAGCATCAGGACCAGGTCGGGCACCGCGCGAATCAGCGTCGTGTAGGCGGTGGCAAGGCTGCGCGTGACGCGGTTGCGCGACAGCTTCGCGCTTGCACCCGCGAGCCCGAGCAGGATGGATACCGCGAGAGACAGGACTGCAAGCGCGACCGTCTGCTTCGCGCCCGCCAGCAGGAGTGGACCATAGCCGTAAAGGAACAAGTACATGTCTCCGTCTGTTGAAGGAATCGTGCGGGCATGCGCCTTATCACGGCGGCTTGCCCGTACGACTGGCGCCGATAGTCACCAGCGAAAAAGAATTGCTCAAACGGGGTAGAGGTTGTTTATTGCGCCGCAACAAACGCTCGGTCCGATGGACGTTGCGGACAATGAACCATGGGACAGGGCGTTCAGGCAGGTTGCGGCTTTCGTACGACATGACGCGCGGTATTAGGCGACGAGCGGAATCCACAGGTTTTGCGTCGCTTTTCCGATAGAAACCAGGGGGCTCGGGAAGGCGCTTTGGCAGGTCTGAACATGGAAAATCCGTCCGCCTGATCCATCGTGGATGGAGATGCGACGCAAAAGCGTATCCACTTGCTTTCGCTGAGCGTCGGCGAGCGCAAGCGAGTGGAAGCAAGCAAACACGCCAACTGCTTAGCCGCTGTTCAGAGTGCGTGAAGCAGCCTTAGACCGTAGGCGCTGTGAAACCAGATGTGGTCTACAGCCAAGGCCGCCGCGATCCACGCTGCGCCGACTATCAGCGCGTCGCATCGGCCGCTGTTCCACCAGTTCAGGGAGTGTCGGGAGACGAGCCACGGTACGCCGAGCGGGTTGGGCCAGTCGGCGAAGAGATGCATCAAGCCACCGCAGGCGAAGCCGAAACTGATGGCGGCCCAGGGGCGCACGCCGAGCAGATGGTAAGAAACGGCGAGCAGCGCAACCCAGCCAACGCCCCAATGCGTGAGCGTGCGGTGCGTGATCCACAACCTTCGCGCCCGCGTCCACCACGCCACTTCAAGCCAGTCCGGCGCTGTGCCGCCGAACACGCCGGCACAGAAACTGAGTACGCCCCAGAGGTGATACGGACCGGTCGCGCCGGTCTTGCTGACGACCGCAGCAGCGATAAGACCTGCCGCCCACCCGGTCGCGTGATGCGCGTTGCTCGAAGCCATGAAGGGATACCGCGTGTAGCGAATGAAATGAAGCTGCGCATGTTGACACAAGAGTTGCGTAATGTGCGCACTGTTCTGGCGGATCAAGGCCCGTTCGGGTGATGGCGGATTTTTCAGGCGTCGCGCAGGAGGAAGGGCGGCCGGTAAGCGTCGATGCGGGCTGCCAGAGTCCGCAGGCGGCCCTCAGGCAAGGGGCGGGCGCGCGATTTGCTGAATGAGGATATCGCCACGTTTTACTGATGCCATGACCCGTCTTTTACTGATCGTTTTTTCCTTGCTTGGAATCCTGCTGACCAGTGCTGCGTTTGCCGCCTCCCGCGAGGAGCAGACCGCAGCCTGCAAAGGCGACGCGCTTCACTACTGCGCATCGGAAATTCCGAACGAGCAGAAAATCACCGTCTGTATGAAGGCGCATCTTGAGCAGCTCAGCCCCGAGTGCAAGGCGATGTTCAAGCAACCAGCGACAAGCAAGCACAAGAAGGTGCTCAAGCCCGCATGAACAAGGAGCAATCATGCTGACGCAGACGTTCGAAACGATTCTCGCGCTGTTCTCGCCCGGCTTTATCCGCCTGTCAGCGCTTACGCCGCTCAATGTCGCGCACGGGTTCGGGTCGGTATTGGGAATCCTGATCGGCATTGCGATCCCGCTAGGCATGGCGATGACGACCCGCAAGCAGTTGGAAAGACTTTGAAGATTTGACCTGTCGGGAGGGAACCGGCCGTAGGATTCGTTCGGAATGTGTGCAAGCGAGGCAAGCGACGCGCGAGCACTGGCGCACTCCGGCATTGAGAACGCCGCAACAGCGTTGCGCCCGATGACGCAACGCTTTTTCAACCAAAGCTGCCCGATTCAAGCACGCGCCGCCGTATAACGACGCGCAACTTCAGCCCAGTTGATCACGTTATAGAACGCGGCGATGTACTCCGGCCTGCGGTTCTCATACTTCAGATAATACGCATGCTCCCAGACATCCAGCCCGAGAACAGGGTGGTTGCCTGACGTCAATCCAGCCATCAGTGGGCTGTCCTGATTGCCTGTATTTTCTACGACCAGGCGTCCCTGCGTGTCGACACAAAGCCACGCCCAGCCGCTGCCAAAACGCGTCAGCGCAGCCTTGGTAAAAGCTTCCTTGAAGGCCGCGAATCCGCCCAGGTCGGCATCGATCGCGCGGGCCAGTTCACCATCGGGTTCACCGCCACCTTGAGGCGACATGACGGTCCAGAAAAGGCTGTGATTCTCATGGCCGCCGCCGTTGTTGCGTACGGGCAATTTCAGAGACTCAGGCAGTGAATCAAGTTGTGCCACGAGCGATTCAACCGGTAGATCCTGATACTCCGTGTCCTTCACTGCGGCGTTCAGATTGTTGACGTAGGTTTGATGATGTTTCGTGTGGTGAACTTCCATCGTGCGGGTATCGATGTGGGGTTCGAGTGCATCGAATGAATAGGGCAAGGCGGGCAACGTATAGGGCATCGCAAGTTTCCTTTCCGGTTGGGGGTGAGTCAGTGCGGTATCGGATGGGCGGCGCTCAACGCGAGGCAGCCTGCGCCAAGCGCGCGGGTCACGAGCGGATGGGGTCCGTGCGCACGTATGTGGTTCAGCAAGGCGAAGTGGGTTTCGCGACTGTGGCGCAATGCGGCTTGTTGCAGGCTTGCGTCCTGGTTGCCGTCGAGAAACAGGCGGATGAGGATTTCATGGGCGTGGCAAAGATGCGCGGCGGCGCTGTCCAGATCACCCAGTTCAGCGTGCAGGTCGGCCAGGTTGTGATGCGAAACGACCAATGCGGCGACACAGTCATCCGCCCGTCCTGGCGGCGGTTCCCCGATCAGCCGACCAGCAAGTTCCAGCGCTTGCTGGTAAGCCTTCAGCGCGACATTCCCAGGTGCCGCCGATGAAGTACGCACAGCTTCGCGCATCACACGTTCCCACGCGGACAGGCTCGATCCATTGTTCGGGGCAAACTCGTTTTCCGCAGCATTGGCGATGTGCTGGTGCATGAAAGGGCTCCTGTTTCTGCACCCTTTGCGTTGGCGGACGCCTGCGTACTTGGGATTTTAAATGATAATCATTCGTGTTTGTGGTGTCTAGTGAAATTCAGGTTTTGCGGGGTGTTTTCGTCGCGGGTCCATTTGCAGGCGGCGAGATTCGCACCCCGGCTTCGCACCCCGGCGCAAGTTCACATCGTCAAGCTGACAAAGCCCTTTGGCAATCCCGCCCGCGCGATGGCGCCTGCGAACGGCTCTCCTGGCAGCCACGAAGCCACCTGTTCGCGGATGGCGAGGAGGGCGTCAATATCGATACCCGTTCGCATTCCTTCCGATTCCAGCAGGAACACCGTGTCCTCCGTATTGATGTTGCCGGTGGCGTTCGGCGCGAACGGACAACCGCCCAGGCCTCCGAGCGATGAATCGAAGGCGCGCACGCCGGCGTCGAGCGCGGCGACCACGTTCGCAAGTCCAAGTCCGCGCGTGTCGTGAAAGTGGCAGGTGACGGGGAGGTCACCGGTCAGCGCCAGGACCTGCCGCATCAGCTTGCGCACTTGTCCGGGGTGCGCATAACCGACGGTGTCGGCGATGGCAATCTCATCGGCGCCGGCCTTCAGCAAAGTTTCGACCAGTCGGAGCACGTGCTGTTCGTCGACATGCCCGGAGATCGTGCAGCCGAACGCCGTCGCCACGCCCGCACCGAGCTTGATATCCTGCCGTCCGCTTTCATTGCGTGCGGCGATGATGTTGCTGAAGTCGTCGACGGATTCTGCGGTACTGCGCCGCACGTTCTTGAGGTTGTGTTCGTTGCTCGCCGAGAGAACGTAATGGACTTTCTTCAGGCCGGCGTCGAACGCGCGCTGAGCGCCTTTCAGGTTCGGCACGAGCGCCGATGCGTGCAGTCCGGCAATGGTCAGCGCGCCGCGCGCGACCTCGTCCGAATCGGCGAATTGCGGCACGATCCGGGGCGGCACGAACGACGTCACCTCGATTTCGGTGCAGCCCGCCGCGACCATTCGCCTGCACCATTCGAGTTTTTGCTCTGCGCTGAGAATGGTCTTCACCATCTGCAAGCCGTCGCGCAGCCCGACCTCCCTCACCTGGGCGCGACTATCGTTCATATCGCTTCCTGTTGCCGATTCCATTCCTGTTTCCTCGATATTGCTCGTTAAAGTGCACTGCGGGGCACAGCGCTCGCGTGCGCCTTCACTGAATTGCCGGATTCACCGGATGACCGGCATCGGCGTCGGGTTCGTTACTCGCACCCGCCGCGTCAGCCTTTGCCTGCAGCGCGCGGGTTTGCGGCGCGAACAGGATCACCGCCAGCGCACCGATCAGCATGAGCAGCGCAATCGCGCCAAGGCCACCTATCATGCTGCCGGTCATCGTCTTGATCGAGCCGATGATCATCGGGCTGACAAAACCGCCCAGCAAGCCGACGCAGTTGATGATCGCGACCCCGCCGGCGGCGCCGCTGCCGCGGATGTAATCGGTGGAGATTGCCCAGATCAGCGGGTTGGGCGCGAGGATGCCGGCGGTCGCCACCGAAAGCGCGATCAGCGACAACGTGAGGTTCCCGGCGAGCAGGCTGGCGGCAACCAGTCCAATAGCACCGGCGATCATCGCGCCGCCGCAATGCCAGCGGCGCTCCATCGTCCGATCCGAATGGCGGTTCAGCAGGATCAGCGCGATCCAGCTCACGAAGTACGGGATGGCCGAGTAGCCGCCGATCGCGAGCGGGCTTGCGACGCCCGAGTTTTTGATCAGCGTGGGCAGCCAGAAGCCGATCGCAAACACGCCGGCGATCTGCGCGAACCACACGAAGCCCATCAGGTACACGCGCGGATCACGCAGCGCGCGGGCGAAGGTGTGTTCGGCATGACCGTCGCCGAAGCTTGAGCTCTTGCGCAGGTCGTCGACGATCATCTTCTTTTCCGGCGCCGTCAGCCACTTGGCTTCTTCCGGACTGTTGTCGAGATAGAAGAAGGCGACTACGCCCAGGACGCTTGCCGGCAGTCCCTGCGCGATGAACATCCATTGCCAGCCGTGCATGCCGTGAAAGCCGTTCATGTGCGTGACGAGCCAGCCGGACATCGGGCCGCCGAAGAGACCCGCTATGCCCGTGGCGCACGTGAAGATCGCGATGACCTTGGCGCGGCGCTCGACCGGATACCAGCGCGTGAGGTAAAAAATCACGCCGGGATACAGGCCCGCTTCGGACAGGCCGAGCAGGAAGCGCACCGTGTAGAGATGCGCGGGCAGCGTAACGAACGCAGTCGCCGCCGCGACGATGCCCCACAAAATCATGATGCGCGAAAACGTCTTTTTCACGCCGATACGCGCGAGCAGCAGGTTGCTCGGCACTTCCATCAGCACATAGCCGAGAAAGAAGATGCCCGCGCCGATGCTGTAGGTCAGGTCATTGAAGCCCACGTCCTGCTTCATGTCGAGCTGGGCGATGCCGATGTTGATGCGATCGAGGAACGCGAATACGTAGCACAGGAACAGGAACGGGATCAGCCTGCGCGTGATTTTCGCGTAGGCCCGGTCCGCGTCGTAGGCCGGCTCAACAGGTGTAACGGGGGTCATGATGCGTGTCTCCTCCAGTATGTGGCCGGACGGATCGGCGCCGTCCGTGCCGGTTTGCTGAGTGCGTGCTAGCGTCCCTTGAACGTCGGCTGCCGTTTCTCGTTGTACGCGCTGATACCCTCGAGCCGGTCGGCTGTCGGGATCAGGCGGTTGTATGCCTCTATCTCCACATACAGTCCCGTGTGCAGGTCGGCCTGCATGCCAAGGTCGATCGCCTTCTTCGCCTGCGTCACCGAAAGCGGCGCGCTGGTGCAGATATCGCGTGCCGCGGCCAGTGCTTCGTGCAGTACGTCGCGCGCCTCGCAGAGCTTGTTGACCACACCCCACGCGAGCGCTTCCTCGGCGGTAAAGCGCGCGCCGCGAAAGATCAGTTCCTTCGCCCGCCGCGTGCCGATGGTGCGTGGCAACTGCTGCGTGCCGCCGCCACCCGGCATGATGCCGCGCTTGACTTCGGTGAAGCCGAACACCGCGTCCTTCGATGCATACGCGAAGTCGCAAGCAAGCATCAGTTCGAGGCCGCCCGCCACCGCCGAGCCATTCGCCGCGCAGATGAGCGGGACCGGGCAGTTCGTGATCGCGCGGTTCATGCGTTCAAACAGGTAGTGCTGACGGCCGAACTGTTCATCGGTCATGCCTTCGCGCTGCTTCAGGTCCGCGCCGCCGCAGAATGTGCGCTCGCCCGCCGCCGTGAGAATCACGCAGCGGTAGAGTTCCGGATCGAGCTCGATCGCACCGAACACGCGGATCAGTTCGCGGCCCATCTGCGTGCTGATCGCATTCGATACCTCGGGCCGGTTGATCCGGACAACCAGGATATGGGCGTCGACTTCTTCAAGCTGCAAGGTAGCAAGGGACTCGGACCCCAGATATTCGTTGATCTTCACGGTTTCTCCTGATCTGTCTTTTCAAGTTCTTCAAGTAGATGGTTGTGTTCGCCGAGTCCCGGCGTGCGGCCGATATTGCCGGGCCGAACGCCGCCAAACGATATCGGCAGGCCGACGACCGTCGCCGAGCCATCCGACGTGCGCTTGAGGATATCGAGCGCCTGGGTCTGTTCGTGAACGACCACCTGATCGATGGTCTGGATCGGACCAGAGGGGATGCCGGCTGCGTCGAGCGTATCGAGCCAGTAAGACGACGGCTTCGCGCGAAAAGCCTGTTGCAGCAACTCGATCAACGCGTCACGATTGCTCACCCGCGCGCCGTTGGTCATGAAACGGGCATCGTCGGCGAGCGCAGCAATCCCGAGCACCGCGCAGAGCTTGCGGAACAGGCCGTCATTGCCGGCCGCGACCATGATGGTGGCGTCGGCGCATTCGAACGCCTGGTGCGGCACGATGGCGGCCGTGCCGGAACCCCATCGTCCGGGCAGAACACCGGACGCAAGGTAGTCGGCAATCTGCACGCCGCCCCAGCTGATCGCCGTTTCGTATAACGAAACATCGACGAGTTCGCCCGAGCCGCTCACCTGCCGCCGGAACAGCGCGGCTAGTACGCCGATCGCGGCCCAAAGGCCGGTGCCCATGTCGTTGACCGACACCGGTATGCGGCTCAGTGGTTCGCCGGGGCCGCCGAGGAAACTCATCAGGCCGCCGAGCGCCTGGACGAGCGGGTCATAGCCGGGCTTGTCCCGCAGCGGACCCGTTGTGCCGAAAGCGCCGAGGTTGCAGTAGACGAGCGACGGTTTATCGGCCATGAGTTGCGCCGCGCCGAGGCCATACTTTTCGACACCGCCTGCTTTCAGGTTCTGCAGCACGACATCGGCACGCCGTTCAATCAGCGCCTTCAGCAGGCTCACCTCCTCAGGGTTGCCGAACGACATCGAGATGCTCGACTTGCCGTGGTTGATCGCGTGGAAGAGCGCGGCGGCGCCGTCGATGAAAGGCGGCCCCCAGTCGCGCGCATAGTCGCCTTTGCCGGCATTCTCGATCTTGATCACTTGCGCCCCGAGCGAACCCAGGATCATGCCCGCATAGGGCGCGGCGAGACTATGGCCGATCTCGACCACGCAGATGCCGGTCAGCGGCAGGGGCGGCGTGCGCTGCGTCGTTTGCACGGTCGCGTCCTCACTCATGCGCGATGGCCGGTTCTGGCGTCTCGTCGAGTTCCACGCGATACAGCCGGCGCGCGGCATCGGCGCTGATGTAGCCGTCGGCGATATCGCCAAGGACACGTTCGCGCTCGCGTTCGAGCGGGTCGCCGTAGCCGCCGCTGCCCGCGGGCTGGACGATCACGCGTTCCCCGCGGCGCACAACCGTCTGGCCGCCTTTCGCCGCCACGACCGTCGCGGTGCCGTCGGGCTTTTCCACGCTGCAAAGAAACGGTGTTCCCGACAGGCCGCCGAAGTGGCCTTCGGGTGCGGAACGCCCGCGCTCGCCGGAGACCGTGAACGTGGCTTCGTCATAGTCGACCCGATACACCCGGCGCGATGTCAGTCCGCCCCGATACCGCCCCGCGCCGCCGGTGTCCGGCACGAGGGTCCATTCTTCGAGCAACAGCGGTGAACTGCGTTCGATCATCTCGACCGACTGGCTGCCCGCATTGCCCACATACACGCGAATGCCGCTCACGCCGTCCTTGTCCGCACGCGCGCCCATGCCGCCGGCGTGAACATCGTGCATCGTGACGAAGGCCTGTCCGGTCTGCTCGACGCGGGCGGCGTTCGTATCGCGGCCGCTGAAAATGCCCGCGCAAGAGGCGCAGTTGCTCTGCCCGACAATGCGTTCCGGAATGGCCGACGCGAGCGCTTTCAACAGCAGGTCGATCACGCGCGGCGAGGTTTCGGTGTTGCCCGACACCACGGACGCGGGATACTGGCAGTTCAGCACGCTGCCTTCCGGCGCAATGATGGTGACCGGCCGATAGCAGCCCTGGTTGATCGGAATGCTGATGTCGGTGATCGCCTTGACGGTGAACCAGGTGCTGTTGCACGTGACCGACAGCGGGCAGTTGATGCCCCCGCGCACCTGCGCGCCGGTACCTGTGTAGTCGAACGTCATGTGGTCATCAGCCACCGTGATCTTGACTTTCAATAACGGGCGTTCCTGCTTCCAGCCATACGCTTCGATGGGATCGAGATATTCCTCAGCCTCGTAGGTTCCATTCGGAATCCTGCCGATCGCCGCACGGATCAGCTTCTCGGAATGATCGAGACTCTGGCTCATCGCGGCGCGCAGATCGGCCACGCCATACTTTTCGACGAGATCCACCAGGCGGCGTTCGCCCACGAACGTGCCCGCGTATTGCGCCTGGATATCGAGCAGCAGTTCATGCGAATTGCGGCTGTTGCGGCTCAGGATTTCCAGTACGTCGCGCACCGGCTTGTCGTCGCGGTAAAGCCGCACCGGCGGAATCCGGATGCCTTCGGCGAACACGTCCCAGGTCGTAACGGTATAACTGCCCGGCGATTGCCCGCCAATATCCGTCCAGTGGCCACGCGTCATGACGAACGCAACAATCTCGTCGCCGACGAACACCGGCCGCGTGAACTGCACGTCCGGCTGATGATTGCCGCCGCCCACATACGCGTCATTGCTCACGATCACGTCGCCCGGACGCAAGTTCTCCCGGCCGATCGCTTCAACGGACACGCGCGTCGAGATGACGGCTGAACCGAGCATGGTCGGAATGTCATTGCCTTGCGCGACAAGTTGCATCTCGGCGTCGAAGATCGCGGCGGAAGAATCGCCGCTTGCGTGCATGAGCGGGCTGCCCGCGGTGCGCATCATCGCAATCTTCATTTCACGCGCAATCGCAAAGAGACTGCTGCGAATAATTTCGTAGGTAACGATGTCCATAATCAGGCCGCCAGTTCAATCACAAGGTTCAGGGCTTCATCGACAACGGCGTTTTGCGCCGCTTTCAGCACGGAGCAACTGCTGTGCTCCTCGATGACAGCGGGCCCCTCGACGCGCGCGCCGACCGCCAGCGCGCTGCGTTGATACACGGGAAGGGTATGCATGGCGCCATCGAAATAGACGGAGCGTGTTGCTTTGGACGCGCGCGCCGATGCCGATGGTGTCACGGCAGCCGATTGCGCCACGCCGCCGCGCCAGCCGGTCGGCGTGACGATTTGCAGCCGCAGGTTCGCGACCACGATGGGTTTATCGGCGCTCACGAAATTCCACAGGCGCTGGTGGGCCGCCTCGAAGCTGCTTGCGAGCGACTGGCACAAGCCGTCCTCGTGACCCTGCACCTCGACGGTAATGACGTCGGGCTGCCCCGCATAGCGGCAATCCGCAAGCCGGACGATATGCGCGCTTTCAGGATCGACATCAAGCCGGCGAAGCTCGGTTGCGCCCAGGTTGAGAAGTTCGGCGAACTGCGAGAAAAGCCCGGCGTCGTCGAGATGATCGAGATCCCGTTCCACTGGCCGCTGGTAGTCGTATTGCTGGTCCGCGACCGTCATGCCGAACGCACTGAACAAGCCCGGCAGCGGTGGAATCACCACGCGGCGAATCCCCATCTGCTGCGCGAGATCCAGCGCGTGAACCGGGCCTGCGCCGCCGTAGCAAATATAGGAGAACTCGCGCGGATCGTAGCCGCGCTCGACCGTCATGATTCGAATGGCCTGCGCCATCAGCGCGTTGGCTACCGAGCGCACGGTCTGGGCCGCCTCGAGCACGCTCATGCCGAGCGGCTTCGCCACGCGCTCTTCCACCACCCGATGCGCGGCCTCGGCATCGAGCTTGAATTCGCCGCCGAGGAAACTGTCCGGATCGATATAACCGAGCACGAGATTGCAGTCCGTCACGGTGGCGCGCTGGCCGCCGCGGCCGTAGCAGGCCGGTCCCGGATCGGCGCCCGCGCTCTCCGGTCCGATACGCACGCCGCCGCCCGCATCGATCCATACGATCGAGCCGCCGCCTGCGCCGACCGAGTCGATATCGATACTCGGGCTTCGCACGGCGTAGGTGTGCAAGAGGCTCTTGTTGCGCAGTTCAGGACGGAATTCGCGGATGAGCGAGACATCGAATGTGGTGCCGCCCATGTCGCCGAGAATGGCGTTGCGCAGGCCGCTTTTTTCACAACTGCGGATGGCCGCGCTGACGCCGCCCGCGGGGCCCGATTCAAGCAGCACGATTGGACGATCCGCTACGACGGCCGTGCTCGCGAGACCGCCGTTCGACTGCATGAAGAGGAGCTTGCCGTTAAAACCAAGGTCGGCAAGGCCGTGGCCAAGGCGCTCGATATACCGTCCGCAAACGGGGCCGAGCATCGCGTTGATGACGGTTGAACTCGTGCGTTCGTACTCCATCACCTCGGGGTTGACGTCGTGCGATGCGCAGATAAACCGGTCCGGCAGCAAGCGGCGCAAGATCTCGACAGTCTCGCGTTCATGCTGAGGATTGACATGGGCATGCAGGAACGAAACCGCGACCGCTTCCACGTCGGACGACCGGATCAAGGCCGCCAGGTCGTGCAATTCGCTACGCTGCAGCGGCGCTTCAATGCGCCCGTCGAAGGTCATGCGCTCGGTGACCTCGAGCCGCCAGCGGCGCTCCACCAGCGGGCGCGGGTTATCGAACAGCAGGTCATAGAGATCGGCCCGGTCGTGGCGCGATACACGCCGCAATTCGAGGATGTCGCGAAAGCCGCGCGTGGTGATCAACGCGGTCTTGGCGCCGGTTCCCTCGACCACCATGTTGGTGGCCATGGTCGTGCCATGGCCGAGAAACGATACGTCCGCGCTCGTCGAGCCCGATATCTCCAGGATGCGCCGGTAGCCTTCCATTGCGCCGACAACCCGGTCCTTGGGCGTGGTCGGCACCTTGGTCGACCAGACCTGACCGTTTGCATCGTCCACCATGACGACGTCGGTGAACGTGCCTCCCACGTCGATTCCAATTCTTCTCACGCTGCTCATCTCCACGGTCTCTGGGTTTCATGGCGCGGCATTGATCAGCTATGATCGGACGCCCGCCGCATGCTCTGCTAGTGAATGAATGAGTGTAGTGATGCAGGAGGGTGCACAGATAATGAAACCTTCCGATCACGTGAGACTGTGGAGTTATATCGGTGATAACCAGTATCGACGCAATTCTCAGGCGCTTGCGCGGCAGCCATGTCGCGCTCCTGATCGCGCTCGACGATCACGGCTCGTTGCGTCGCGCCGCGCAGCAGGTGTCGCTTTCGCAACCGGCCACGACCAAGTCGCTGCGGGAAATAGAATCGATGTTCGGCACGGAACTGTTCGCGCGTTCGCCGCGCGGCATCGTGGCGAACGAACTTGGACGCTGCGTGATCCGCCACGCGCGTACCTTGCGCGCGGACGTCGGCGCGCTGCGCGACGAGCTGGCCGCGATCATGCGGGGCAGGGGCGGCACGCTTGCCATCGGGGCCGTGATGGGCGCGGTGCCAGGCTGGCTCACGCCGACGCTCAAGGCGCTGCGCGAAGTGGAACCGGATGTCGCGGTGGAAGTGTGGGAGGACAACAGCGCGCGGCTGCTTTCCATGCTGGACCAGCGTACGCTCGACCTGGTACTGGGACGGCCAAGCGTCAGCGTTCATCCGGAGGCTTACGACTTCATTCCGCTTGCCGTGGAAGAGATGTGCATTGTCGTGGACGGGGCGCATGAACTCGCCCGCAAGCCGGACGTCAGCTTGCTCGACATCGCGACGAATCCATGGATCGTGCCGCAGGCGCACTTGCCGCTGCGCTCGTTGCTGGAGCAGGTGTTCGAGGACGAGGGCCTGCCGTTTCCCGCTTACGCGACCGAAACCTCGTCCACGTTCGCCACGCTTGCGCTGCTGCGTTCCGGCGATGGCGCCGTCGGCCTCATCCCCATGATCGTCGCGCAATATTTCGCGGAGGGCGGGTTGATCGGCATCCTGCCGATCAAGATCACGCGCACCGGCGCGCCTTACGGTATTGCTACACGCCGGGGCGCAACGCTCACCCGGCCGGTCCAGATGTTCATCGACCTTTGCCGCAGCCGGGCCGAAAACGCCACCCCCTGACGCGTCCGCCATGCGCCGCTGAGCGCATAGTCGAATACTTTTCCCTGCTCTCATGCCCGCGCCCCGGTCCCGAGGCGTCGGTGTGCGGCCGCTTGCAACCCGGCCGCACGCGCTTTTCCCCTCGCTCCCGCCCCGCTGTTTTCCCATTCGCCAATCCCCCGATACACCCGCTCAGGGCAAACCCCTAACGCGGCATCGATTGTGTATTTGCATTATATTTATATAAAATATAATTTATGGGTCTCGATGCCGGTCGAGATTTCGTATGGCGTCGCGTATTCAAGTATCCGACTATTCATGATCATTCGCTGGCATCCGCTGCCGGGCTTAAAACGGCATCCGACCTGAGAGCGAGCTCATTCCTAGAAAAACCAACAGCATTCAGGAGACATTCGTGCAGCCCACCGATCCTGTAACACTTGCATCACCCACCTCTGTTTCCGGCGACCATGCGCAAGTCTATGGCCGCATTGCGCGCCGCTTGCTGCCCTTGCTTTTGATCTGCTATGTCGCGTGTTACCTGGATCGGGTGAACGTCGGATTCGCGAAGCTGCAGATGGCGGCTGACCTGGGCTTCAGCGACACCGTCTATGGACTTGGCGCGGGGATGTTCTTTATCGGCTACCTCGCGTTCGAGATGCCGAGCAACATGATCCTGTATCGGGTAGGGGCGCGCCTGTGGCTGGCGCGAATCATGATTACGTGGGCGCTGGTGTCCGCCGCGACGCTCTTCGTGCATACGCCGACCATGTTCTATGTCATGCGTTTCCTGCTCGGCATCGCGGAAGCCGGCTTCTTTCCGGGCGTGGTGCTGTATCTGACCCAGTGGTTCCCTTCGGAGCAACGCGGCAAGGTCATCACCCTGTTCATGATCGGCATACCCATTGCCGGTGTGCTCGGCGGTCCGGTATCGGGATGGATCATGGAGCATATGAGAGGGACGGGTGGCCTGGCCTCATGGCAGTGGCTGTTTCTGCTTGAATCATTGCCGTCCATCGTCCTTGGGTTCGTGCTGTTCTTCTTCCTGCCAAATAACCTGGCCGACGTCAAATGGATGACCGCGGATGAGAAACAGTACGTCCGCTCGCAACTTGCGAACGAACGGCGAGGGAAGGCCGACGCGTCCTTCACGCAGATGCTGCTGGACCGGCGCGTGTGGATATGCGTGGCGATCAACTTCTGCAACGCCATGGGACAGTACGGCATCGGTTTTTGGCTGCCCACGCTGGTACAGAAAATGGGCATCCACGATAACTTCGAGATCGGCTACCTGAGCGCGATTCCTTATGCGGTTGCCGTGGTCGCGATGGTGCTGGTCAGCCGAAGTGGTGACCGCCTGCGAGAACGGCGCTGGCACGTGGCCGGCCCCGCATTGGTCGGTACGCTGGGTTTTGTGCTGAGTACCTTGCTGGTCGATCGACCGTCGTTCGCCATTGCTGCGCTGACGCTCGCGACCGCTGGCGTGATGACAACGCTGCCGCTTTTCTGGTGCCTTCCGACAGCGTTCCTGAAAGACGCATCGGGCGCGGCCGGTATCGGGTTGATCAATTCCGTGGGCGGGCTGGCGGGATTCGCGAGTCCGTTCCTGACAGGACGGCTCAATGATGTGACGCACGACGCGCGCTACGGCGTCTGGATGCTGGCCGCGTGGCTGGTTCTGAGCGCCTTCCTGATTCTTTCCATCCCGGCGAAGCTGGTGAACCGATAACGGCATACATCCGTCGCGCGTTACCGGCGCACGTCACCCGCGGCCACTGACAGGTCTCATGCCGAGACGCAAACCGCGCGACCGCGAAGCTCAGGTGACACTGCCGCTGGCGGAAACTGTCGCTTGACAAAGGCCGGCGAGACATAGAATATAAAAAATAAAAAATATTTCTGTCATGGCCGATGATATAAATACGAGCGCGTTCGTACCGGATGCACACGCCGGAGAATGCGTTCGGGGTCAAAGGAAAACAGGTGCAAGCCGGCTTCAGCCGGGCACCACGACGTAGTGAGCGACAAGACACACGCGTCGCGCAATCGTGGTCAGGCCGGCATCTCGATCGAGCGGCGACGCTCGCAACTTTTGGATGAACCGCGGTAAGAAAAGATTCAGGAGACTGACTTGAACGTTCAGAAGATTGGCAACGTAGCAATCCATAAAGTCGATGAGATTGCGCGGATGGCGCTGGAAGCAAAGTGGCTGTTTCCATCGATTGACGAAGAGCTTGTCGCAGCGCATCGGCACACGCTCGGTCCGCTGCTCGTGGAACCCGGGTCCACGAGGCTGTACATGAGCTTTCATAGCTATGTCATCCGCACCCGGCATCACACCATCCTGGTCGATGCCTGTAACGGCAACCACAAGCAGCGTCCCTCGATGCCGGCCTGGAACGACCTCGATACGCCGTATCTCGCCAACCTCGCCGCTATCGGCGTGCGGCCTGAAGACATCGACATCGTGTTGTGCACGCATTTGCATGCGGATCACGTTGGCTGGAACACACGCCTTCAGAATGGCAAATGGGTGCCGACGTTTCCGAACGCGCGCTACCTGATGGCGCGCGTGGAATACGAGCACCTGTTGAAGCAGAAACATGCCGATCCGCACACGCCGGTCAATCGCGGCTCATTCGACGACAGCGTCCTGCCGGTTGTCGAGCACGGCCGCGCGGACATGGTCGAGTTGGACCACATGGTCGAGCGCGAACTGGGCGAGAACATCTGGTTGTCTCCGGCATGCGGCCACACACCGGGCCATGTGTTCGTCAATGTGGGCGAGCATGGCCGCGAACGCGCCGTGTTCACAGGCGACGTCATTCATCACCCGATCCAGTTCATCGATACGAGCGTCGCCAACCTGGCGGACTTCAACCCGCAGCAAGCGCGGGACACGCGCCTGGGGCTTATGCGCCGTTACGCCGATACCGACACGCTTGTCATGACAGGACACTTTCCTTCGCCGACCGCGGGCCGCATCGTGAGTCATGGTGATCAGTTCCGCTTC
The DNA here is from genome assembly GCF_018449515.1 of Caballeronia sp. dw_19. Taxonomy (GTDB): domain Bacteria; phylum Pseudomonadota; class Gammaproteobacteria; order Burkholderiales; family Burkholderiaceae; genus Caballeronia. The sequence continues at coordinate 97,444 of NZ_JAAVUQ010000021.1, forward strand.
GCGTTCAAGGAAGACTGACGCCCGGGCAAAAACCGCGCAATGGAGCAGGGCGCTTTCGTTGCCGGTTGAAGTAAGCGCATCTCGGGTGGGTAGTTAGCTGCCCGGACAATTCCAACTGGAGACATGTATGAGCAAGAGGAAGTTTGGGGCGATCGCGACACGCGCGTTGTGCGCGGGTGCTTTGTGCGCAATCGCATTGTCGGCCCATGCGCAGGAAGTGATGAAGATTGGCGTGATTGCTTCGCTGTCCGGAGGCGGCACTGCCTGGGGCCTCGGGCTCGAGCGGGGCGTACAGATCGCGGCTGACCAGATCAACGAACAGGGCGGTTTGAAGCTCGCGGGCAAGACCTACAAGCTGGAGGTGATCCCCTACGACGACCAGTACAACGCGGCGCAGGCGAAGACGGCCGCTGACCGGCTCGTCAATCGCGACGAAGTGAAGGTTATTTTTGGCCCGGTCGGCTCACCCGGCGCAATGGGCTCGCTGCCGGTCACGCAGCCGGCGAAGGTAATTCAGTTCGTCGACGGTTATGCACCCGCGATTCTGAAGAACGAGTGGCAGGGCGCGTACGTATTTCGTATCAACAACAGCACCCTCGAATTCTCCGAACCCATAGTTGCGTGGTTGAAGAAGACTTATCCGAATGCGAAAAAGGTCGGCATGATCGCGCCGAACGACGCGACGGGGCAGGCGGGCGTGCCGATCCTGGCAACGGCCTACAAGAACCAGGGGTTCACTGTATGGACCGAGAACTATGAGCGGGGAACGAAGGAGTTCACGCCGCTGGTGCTGCGCATGATGGCGCAGAACGTCGATGTATTCGATCTCAACGCGAACGCGCCGGGCGAAGCCGGGCTCCTCGTCAAGCAGGCGCGCCAGGTTGGCTATAAAGGGCTGATCGTGCAGTCGGGCGGGGCCGGTATTGATGAGCTGATCGCTATTGCGGGGCCGCTTGCCAACAACATGCTGAAGTACGACGTCATTGACGAATCCTTGCCACGTGTCCAGCCGTTCGTGGCGCTTTATCACAAGAAGTACACCGGTGTGATGAACGGGCTCGCACCGGTCTACTACAACGCCGCGAACATCTACTTCGAAGCAATGCGCCGCGCCGATTCCACCGACACAACCAAGATTCGCGACCAGATCGAAAAGCTGGGCGGAAACTATGACGCACCGATTTTCGGCAAGGTGGTGTGGACCGGCGAGAAGAACTACGGCGTGAATCACCAGCTTCTGCATACGTTCGTGATCAAGGAAGTGCAGAACGGCAAAGCAACGGTGAAAGCGGTGATCACGCCCTAACGGCAGCCCGGCAGCCCCGGATTGCCCACGGTCGATGCCCGCGCTCCACGCGCGGATTCGGCTGCTGCGGTAATCGGTGAAAAGCGATTCAGGAGCGTTCATGTTTTCTTTTTCTGTTTTAGCGCAAGTGTTTGTGGACGGCATAGGCCTGAGCGCGATCTATATTCTGATCGCGCTCGGGTTCACCTTGCTGTTCGGCATCATGCGTGTCGTGAATTTTGCGCATGGAGCATTTGCGATGCTGGGGGGCTATGCGCTCTATTACCTTTACGGCAATCTCGGATTGCCGTACCTGGTCGCGGCGCCGCTCGCCGCGTTCGTTGTTGCCACGGGAGCGCTCGTGCTTGAGCGGCTCGTATACCGGTTTTTCTATCAGAAGATGTTCCAGAGCATGATCGGGCTGCTCGGGCTCGACATGGCGATCACGTACCTCGCGGTCATTGCGTGGAATGCCGAGGAGCGTTCGGTGCCGCCGAGCACGGACGCGCTGATGCAAGCGGGCACTCTCGTGTTTCCCGCGCAAAAGCTGATCATTGCCGGGATCGCGGCCGTGGCGCTGCTGGCGTTCTATCTGTTCACGCATTACTCCCGGTACGGGCTCGCCATGCGCGCGGCATCGCAGGATGTCGACATTGCCGAGGCGCAAGGCGTCAACAGCAAGTCTATTTATCGGCTCGCGTTCTTCATTGCAATTTTCATGGCGGCGCTCGCCGGCGGCTTCTATGCGCAGACCTATGCGCTCTCGCCGTTCGCCGGTGAGCCACAGTTGATGATCGCCTTCGTGGTCGTGATCCTGGGCGGCATGGGCAGTATTCCAGGGGTGGCGCTGGGCGGCTTGCTGCTCGGTTTCGCCAATAGTTTCCTCGGGACGTTCTACGGCAGCGCGACATCGGTTTTCGTGTCGTTCGGGGCGGTCATCCTGTTGTTGATCGTGCGGCCCTGGGGCCTGTTAGGAGCGAGGGAAGCATGAGCAAACCATCGACTATCGATTCCGGCGCATTGCATCAAGGCGTGAGGCCGCGCAGGCTCGGTGAACAGCCGGTGCGCCGCTGGCTCACGCATCCGGGTGTGCTTGCGATCATTGTGCTGGCGCTGATTGCATTGCCGCTGGTGTTCACGAACAAGTTCATCCTGTCCGTTGCGGTGACCACCTTCATCACGGCGATTGCCGCAGCGTCCTTGCACCTGATCGTGCGGACGGGTCACGTCTCGCTTGGGCATGCGGCGTTCATGGGCATTGGCGCTTACGTATCGGCGATTGCGACCATGCAGTTGAACCTCGCATTTCCGCTGGCCCTCGCGCTCGGTTTTCTCGCGCCTGCCGTGATTGCATTGCTGATTGGCCCGGTCGTGCTGCGCCTGACCGGCAAGTACTTCGTGCTGGTTACATTCCTGCTCGGTGAAATTGTCAGGACCGTGTTCGTCAACTGGTCGAGCGTGACGGGCGGATCGAGCGGCATATCGGGCGTGCCCTCGCCGAGTCCGCTGTTTGCGCAGCCGGTACCGTTCTATTATCTCGCGCTTGCGTTCGTGGTCGTGATCCTGGCGTTCATCGCACGGCTGCTGACTTCAGAGATTGGCCGCACGATCGAATCGATCCGCGAAAGCGAGGCGCTTGCGCGCTGTTCCGGTGTGCCGGTCCTGCGCACGAAAGTGGTCATCTTCATGCTGGGCTGCGGACTGGCCGGCGTGGCCGGTGCGCTGCAAGGGCACTTCGTCCACTACATCGATCCAACGTCGTTCTCGATGGACCAGTCGCTCAATCTCGTGGTCATCAATGTGGTCGGCGGCATGTACACGCTGATCGGGCCGATTGTCGGCACGTTGTTCATCGTCCTGCTGCCTGAGTTTCTGCGTGGTTATGTGGAACTTCAGCATGTGTTCTTCGGCATCGTGCTGATTCTCGTCATGGCGTTTTTCTCGGGAGGCATTGCGGATATCGGCACGTTGTTCAGGCGGCTCTCGCAAGAGCGCGGCGCGAGGAGGGGAACGCAATGACCCATCTGCTCGATATCGACAAGCTCACCCGGCACTTCGGCGGCTTGGCCGCCGTATCCGACCTGACCTTTCACGTCGATGAAAACGAAATCCTCGGCATCATTGGACCCAACGGCGCAGGCAAGACGACGGCCATCAATCTGGTGAGCGGCGTGATCCGGCCGAGCAGCGGTCACGTACGGGTCGCGGGCGAAGACGTGACCGGGCTGCTGCCCCACGTGCTGGCCCGCAAGGGGCTCGTCCGCACCTTCCAGTCGACGACGGTGTACGGCGAGCGCACGGTCCGCGAGAACGCGATGCGTGGTGCGTATCTCGGCATGTATCCGGGCGCTGTTGCGGCGTTCCTGAATACCGCGCGTGCGCGTCGGCTAAGGGAAGAATCCGTGCGTCGCGTGAATGAATTGCTGGAATGGCTCAATCTCGCCGATGTCGCCCATCTCAAGGCGGGCAGTCTTCCGTACGGACATCAGAAGACGCTCGGCATGGTCATCTCGCTGGCGGCGCAACCGCGCATCATCATGCTCGATGAGCCCGTCGCCGGCCTGAGCGCCGAGGAAGCCGATCACGTGCGCGACACCATTCTGAAAATTCGCGAGCGCGGCATCACGGTCGTTGTCATTGATCACAACATGCGTTTCATGAAGGGACTCTGCGACCGCGTCATGGTGATGAACCAGGGACACGAGTTGACAACGGGCTTGCCGCTCGAGGTGCTTGCGAATCCGCTGGTCATCGAAGCGTATCTTGGGAGGGGTCATGCCGCAGCTCATAGTATCTGATTTGAACGTGCGCTATGGCCGTGTGATCGGCACGCAGGACGTGTCGTTTTCCGTGGACGAGGGCGAGATCTTCGCGCTTGTCGGCAGCAACGGCGCGGGCAAGAGCAGTGCGATCAAGGCCATCATTGGAATGGCGCATTACAGCAGCGGCAAGATCACGTTCGAAGGCGAGGACCTGGCTGGACTGAAGACCAGTGAAATCGTCCGCCGTGGCATTGCGCTGTCGCCGGAGGGGCGGCGCGTCTTCCCGCAATTGACGGTGGAGGAGAACTTGCGCATGGGCGCATTCACGCGTGCACGCGATGAGTCCCAGGTGCGCATGCAACAGATCTACCGCTATTTTCCGCGCTTGAAGGAACGCGTGAAGCAGCACGCCAGCAACCTGAGTGGTGGCGAGCAGCAGATGCTCGCTATCGGCCGGGCGCTCATGTCGCGGCCAAAACTGTTCTTGCTCGACGAGCCGTCGCTTGGGCTTGCGCCGATCATTGTCGAGCGTATTGGTGACGTACTCGACGAGATCCGCCGTGAAGAGAAGCTCACGGTGATTCTCGCCGAGCAGAACGCGCACTGGGCGATGCACCTTGCGTCGAGAGCGACGATCTTCGAGCTGGGCCGCTCGGTGAATACCGGGCAGACCGAGGCGTTGCTCCAAGATCCTGCCGTGCGTAACGCTTATCTCGGCGTGTGACGCGGTACCCGGTGCATCACGGCATCACACTTCAAGCCCCGCTCTTTTGCATACGATGCGACAGGCCGCAACGGCCTCCAAGGAAACGATGAAGAAGATACTGAATCAACCGGACGATTACGTCGACGAGACACTCGACGGAATGTGCGCAGCGCATCCCGATGTGTACCGGCGCACGGGTGAAAGCGGTCGCGTCATCATGCGCGCCGAGCCTGGTTTTGACGGCAAGGTCGGAGTGGTATCCGGCGGCGGCTCGGGACATCTGCCCTTGTTCACCGGCTACGTGAGCCCGGGCCTGCTCGACGCATGCGCGGTCGGCAACGTCTTCGCGGGGCCGGCGATTGGCGATTGTATCGACGCAATGCGCGCAGCCGATCACGGCGCGGGCGTGCTGCGCCTGTATGGAAACTACGGCGGCGACCGGATGAACTTCGACATGGCGGGTGAGCTGACCGAGCTTGATGGCATGCGAAGTGCGACCGTGCTGGTTGCCGACGACGTCGCCAGCGCGAGCCATGAAGAGCGCGCGAAGCGGCGCGGCGTGGCGGGTGTGGTCTATGCGTACAAGATCGCGGGTGCGAAAGCGGAAGAGCGGGGCGCATCGCTGGAGGACGTCACGCGCGTGGCCCGTAAAGCCGTCGATGCCTGCGCTTCGATCGGCGTGGCGCTCACGCCTTGCATCGTCCCTGAAGCCGGTGTACCGAGCTTCACGATCGGCGACAACGAGATCGAGATGGGCATGGGCATTCACGGTGAGCCGGGCATCTGGCGGGGTGAACTGAAGACGGCCGATACGCTTGCTGCCGAGATGCTCGAGCGCGTGTTGAGCGACCTTGGCATTGGCACAGGCGAGCGCGTTTCGGTGATGGTCAACTCGCTGGGCGCAACGCCTTATGAGGAACTTTATATTCTCTATCGCGCGGTCGCCCGGGAGCTTGCGGCCAAGGGCGTGAGCATTGTTGCGCCGCTGGTTGGCCGCTATGCGACATCGATGGAAATGACCGGCGCATCGCTCACGCTGCAACGGCTCGACGGCGAACTCGAGGCATTGTTGCGCGCGCCGGCGAATTGTCCATTCTGGAGGTCGTGAGCATGCCGATAACCGTAGGTGCAACGGATCATGCGCTGCGTCGTTGGGCCGATGCAATGGACAGCGCCGCGCCGGAACTGAACCGGCTTGACGGTCAACTCGGCGACGGCGATCTGGGCGTGACACTCGTCAAGTCTGCAGCGGCTGTGCGCACGGCGCTCGATGCGGGGCCGTATGCCGACCTTGGGCAGCTCTTCAAGGCATGCGCGATGGGATGTGCGCGCGCATCAGGTTCAAGCTTCGGGACGCTGTTGACCTTGACGTTCATGACGCTCGCGAAGCGTCTCGAGGGTTGTGCGACGCTTGAGTGGAATGCATTGCCGGCTGAGCTACAGGCGTCGCTTGATGCAATGTCGCAGCGAGGCGGCGCGAAGCTCGGCGACAAGACTGTGCTCGACACGCTGGCAGCGGCGAGGGACGCGATTGAGGGGTTATCGGATCCGAAGGCGCAGCATGCAGCGGCGAGTGCGGCGGTGGATGCTGCCATTGAGAGTTTCCGGACGCAGCCAAACCGAATTGGGCGGGCGCGGATGTTCGCACAAAAATCCATCGGTCTGGATGATCCGGGCATGATCGCGTTTCGGTATATGGTGGCGAGTTTTTCGGAGGGGTAGGAGGGCGGGGTTTCGTTCGCACTGGGGATTGGGCGGGGGTAGGGGCTATGTTCGGGGGTTTGGTTATTGGGGGGGTAGCGGTCGGGGTCTATGCCGGGGTGGTCGGTTCTGGGGTTAGCGGTCGGAGTCTATGCCGGGTTGGTGCTTTCGGCCGTGGTGGTCTGCAAGAGTCGGATTTTCTCTTTATCACTATTAGCCACTGTGCGTGGCGGCACGTCATTTCTTTGTCCAAAGCGACAAAGAAACGAAGCAAAGAAAACGCTTTCAACCACGCTACCCTAAGTGTCCACAGCGTGCAGTTTGTATTCATAGGTGCCCCAAAAGCACGGTACTCGCCAGAGCGAAGGATGTGTGAAACCCTCCTTCTCCGAACACCGATACCCACACGCTTCGCCACCAGTGATTGAACCTGCCCAAGGGGCACCCCGCGCTATCCGCGTGAACCAGCCACCGAATTTGTACGCATAACGAACCACGTAGCCAACCCGCCAAGAAACAACGCTGCAGAATGCGTAAGGCCGTAACCGACGAAAATAGCTGTACAGAATGCGCAGCCAATTCATAGAAACTGAAGCAGTAAACACAAACACGCATGAAGCTGTGGCCTATGAATACGGTCGCACAGACCAGGTAGCTAACCTGTCAAAGAACCGCAGCCGTAAATACCCGTAAGGCGGTGCGGGTTCCTTAGCAATTGTGCTTGCCCGAGAGCGTACGGGGCGAAGCGTGTTCGTGTCAGGATTCGCGAGAAGGAGGGGTTCAAACATCCTCCGCTCTGGCGAGCACCGTGCTTTTGGGGCACCTATGAATTGAAACTGCACGCTGTGGACACTTAGGGTAGCGTGGTTTAAAAGCGTTTTCTTTGCTTCGTTTCTTTGTCGCTTTGGACAAAGAAATGACGTGCCGCCACGCACAGTGGCTAATAGTGATAAAGAGAAAATCCGACTCTCGCAGACCACCACGGCCGAAAGCACCAACCTGGCATAGACCCCGACCACTAACCCCAGAACCGACCGCCCCGGCACTGCCCCCGACTAACCCCGGAACCGCCTCCGTCCCTCCAACGACCAAACCCCGCCCGCACCAGAAAACCCCAAGTGCGAACGAAACCCAAATCAAGGTCGCTGCGCGCCACTCTGCCCCACATACACCGCCATCAACGACGAAGCCGTCGTCACGAACAGCCGATTTCGCTTCGGACCGCCGAAGGTCAGGTTAGTCGCGACCTCAGGCAAATGGATCTTGCCGATCAACTCGCCATCGGCTGCATAGCAATGCACACCATCGCCGGCTGTCGTCCAGATATTACCTTCAGTATCAACACGAAAACCGTCCGCCACACCCGGCGAAATAGTCGCAAACACACGTTGATCGCCAAGCCGGTGCCCATCGATCACGTCATACGCGACAATATGATGCGGACCCGACGGATCGTGAGAAACCCCTGAATCCGCGATATACAAAATGGTCTCATCAGGCGAAAAGGCAAGCCCGTTCGGCTTCACCAGCGCGCCCGTTGCAATCGACATTTCTCCGTTGCGCGGATCAAGCCGATACACATTGTTCGCCCCGATCTCACTTTTCGCCTTATGACCGGTGTAGTCACTAAGGATGCCGTAGTCCGGATCGCTGAACCAGATCGTGTCATCGGACTTCACGACAATATCATTCGGTGAATTGAGCCGCTTGCCTTCGAATCGATCGGCAAGCACGGTGATCGTTCCGTCGACTTCAGTACGGGTCACACGGCGCCCGCCACTCTCGCAGGTAATCAGTCGTCCTTGACGATCGCGAGTATTGCCGTTGGCATGATTGCACGGGCTGCGATAAACCGTCGCCGGCGCACCTTCCACCCAACGCATGATACGATCGTTTGGAATGTCGCTCCACAGCAGGTAATCGCCGTCGGCGAAATAAACAGGACCTTCCGGCCAGCGCATGCCTGTATGCAGCACTTCAATGCGTGCGTTCGCAACCAGGCTCGTGCGAAAACGCGCGTAGTTGATGATTTCGAATTCCGGGCTCACAACGTGTCTCCATAAAAAATGAATGCGGGCGATGGGTTGCGCCGGAACGCCCGCGGGCTTGCAATCATTCGGTTGCGGTTTTCGAATTCCACGTGGCGACAGGAATCGTCGGCATGTTGAAAATCTCGCTGGTGCGCACGTAGTGATGGCCATGCATGCGCCCGACAAGCTGTAGCCGCGGGGTATCGATCAAACATCGCCCGGCGTCCAGCACAGCGTGATCGCTGATGTGCATGGCGAGCACTTCGCCAATGATCAGCGAGCGGCGTGTGCCCAGCGGAACGATCTGCATCAACTCGCATTCGAACGAGACGCTGCTTTGCGCAATCCGCGGCGTGCGAATCAGCGCAGAAGGCGCCGGCGTCAGACCTGCCGCGACGAATTCATCGACCTCCGGCCCGAATTCGATCGCGGTGATGTTCATGCGCTCGACCGTATCGTCGCTCACGAGATTGACGACGAACTCGTTTTGCAAGCGCACGTTTTCGCCAGTGTCTTTGCGATCGATATCGGAACGATGGTTGATGGCGAAGCCGAGCGTCGCCGGATCTTCGGCGAAGACATTGAAGAACGAGAACGGCGCGGCATTGGGCTGGCCGTTTGCATCCATGGTCGACACCCAGGCAATAGGGCGAGGCGTGACCGTCGACGACAACAGCTTGTAACGCTCATGCGGGGTATGTTTCGCGAAATCGAAGTACATGACGATCCTGTTGATAATTGAATAGCCGACAGCGGCGCACCGCGCCACGGCCCTTGCATCAAGACGCGTGGCAAGCTCATGGCGGCGGCATGTAGCCACATGTTGCGCTTCAGATCACGCCTTCTTCGCGCAACCTCTCTATCTGCGATTTCGAGAACCCCAGCCACTGTTCGAGGATGTGTTCATTGTCTTCGCCATAACACGGCGCACCACGGTCGATCACACCGCCGCTGTAGGCGGGCGTCGCGCTCATCTTCACGGGGAATTCCGCGACCGGCCAGCGGCCGATTCGCGTGCCGGTGACTTCAGTCAGCCATTCGAGCGACGCCAGTTGCGGGTCGCTGTCGCATCGGTCGCCTGCCGTCTGGCACACGCCTGCCGGCACGCCGGCGCGCTGCAACCGCTCCATGCCGGCGTAGGCGTCCTGCGTCGATGACCACGCGTTCACGAGCGTGTCGAGCGCGTCCTGGTTCGCGAGCCGCAACTCGAGTGTCGCGAAGCGCGGATCCGACTTCAGGGCGGACAACGCCGTGACGTCGGCGAAAGCGCGCCATTGGGTATCGTCGAAACACGCGATGCTCAGCCACCGGTCGTCGCCCGCGCATCGATACGCGCCGTGCGGCGCAGCGGGCTTGTAGGGCGAGCGGTTGCCATAACGCGACCAGACGCGGCCGTTCGCGGACCAGTCGAGCACGGCCGTTGCCGTCTGGAAAATGCCGGACTCGCATTGCGATGAATCGATCCACTGTCCTTCGCCCGTCTGCTCGCGGTGATAAAGCGCGCCGAGCGCGGCGAGCGCGAACCCATATGCGCCGATCCAGTCGAGATATGAATATCCCCAGCCGGCTGGCGGCGCCGGATCGGGCAGGCCGGACATTTCCGTGCTGCCGACAAACGACGCCGCCACCGGCCCAACCGTGCGGAATCGTCCGTACTTGCCGATCGCGCCCATGCCGGCCTGCTGCACATAGATGATGTCCGGACGGATCGACTTGAGTACGTCGTAGCCAAGTCCGAGCCGCTGCAACACGCCCGGCGAAAATCCTTCGGCGACAATATCCGACATCCGGATAAGGTCCTTGGCGATCGCAAGTCCTTTAGGATGCCGAATGTTAAGCGACATCCCGCGTTTGCCCGCGTTCTTGTTGTTGAACTGGCCACCCATGTCGGAATCGGTGACGGCTTGCATCGGTCCGGTCGCTTTCATGCGCGCCTCGCGGCCGCCGACGGGCGCCATTGCGCCAAGCCGCGTATCGGGATTCTCTTTCCATTCGACCTTGATGCTTTCCGCGCCCAACGAATTCAGGAACCGCGTGCCGCCCGCCGATGCCAGGAACCACGAAAAGTCGAAGATCCGAACCCCTTGCAGCGGGAACGGTTTGCCACGCGCGGAGAGCGCCGGCGCACGGGCTTGGGCGGGAACGCGGGCTGTGGTTGTCGTGGCTTGCACGGGACGTGCAGGACTTCGTGCAAGACTTTTATCGCCGTTGTGCTCGCCGAGCTGGGGCGCGCGGGTACCCGGTTGCCACGCAGTGGCGGTGCCCATCCATTTACTGGTCGGGTATTGAAAGGTGCGGCCCAGCTCGGGATGCTCGACGTCCGAAAACGTGGAACGCATGAGCCAATGTTCGTCCTGCGCGTTCTCGTGCGGCTTGCGCACCGGCGCCCACAGCAACCCGGCGTCCTGCGCTTCGCGCCAGGGCAGATGCGCGTAGTCGTACGACGCGACAAAGCGCTGGATCACCTCCAGCATGTGCTCGGTTTCCTTGTCGAGCCGTGCCGAACCGGGAGTGTCGCGCGCGGAAAGATCGCTATCGAGGGTTGGTGGGCGCAGGTCTTCCGCCCGGTCGTAGTGCTGGAGGAACGGCACGAGCCGGGCCTTGTCGCGCGCCGATACACCCCACGTCATGTTCCATCGGTTATCGGCCGTGCGGCTGATGTTGAGCATGCTGTTCGTTGCTTCCGCCGCATGACGCGCGGTCTGGCGCATCAGCGGCGCGCGGCGCATCACCCATGACATCAGGTCCAGTTCCGTATTGATCGCCACGGCCTGATGGATCGCGCACGAGAGATCCTGTCCTTCACCCGTTTGCTTGCGATGCAGCAGCGCTGCAACGATCGCCACCGCGGTCTGATCGCCGGCGATGTGATACGCGTGCCACACCTGCGGCGCAATGGGCGGCTTGGCATAGCTGCCGTCCGGTTCCGGATCGTATCCGCAATTCATCATGACGCCGCCAAGCGCGAGATGAATCAGGTCGGACGCCTGGTAGTCCTTCCATGGGCCGCTGTCGCCGAACGGGGTAATGCGCGCGACGATGAGACCCGGAAATTGTTCTGCCAGCGGCTGGTCGAGTCGCAACTCGCGCGCAAGGCGGCCGCAACTGCTGTCGAGCAGAATGTCAGCGTTCCCAAGGAGGTTTAGAAACTGTTCACGTCCATCCGCGGTTGCGGTGTCGATGACAACCGACTTCTTGCCGCGGTTATAGGCCCAGTAAAACAACGAGCGTTCGGGACCGGGCTCGTCTTCGAAGAACGGCCCGATCTTGCGCGTCGGGCTGCCTCCTGGTGGTTCGATCTTGATGACTTCGGCACCCAGGCCGGCTAACACGAGTCCGCAGTATTCGCCCAGTTCGTCGGCGACTTCGATCACGCGCAACCCGGCCAGCATGCCGGGCAGGGTCTTTTGATCGGGCATCAGCGAGCTCGGGGCAGCGGAGGTGCTGGAAGTGGGATGCGACATGATTTCCTTATATTGAAGGGACCAGCCTCGTCAAGGGCGGTCTACCCGGCGGCTTGCCCGAGCATGAACATGAGCAAGAGCGGGATACACCGCCCCACGGGGAGGGCGGTGTTGCCATACGCCGCAATGGCAGCGCAGTTGCGGCCTAGCGCGAGTTCTGGATGTAGACGACGTGGGTCTGGGTGTACTCGTAGAGCCCATGCTTGCCGTCCGCACCGCCAATTCCGGAACGGCGCACACCGGCGTGAAAGCCTTGCATCGCTTCGAAGTTTTCGCGATTGACGTAGGTTTCGCCGAAGCGGAGTTCGTTGCAGGCGCGCATCGTGTTGCCGAGGTTGCGTGTATAAATCGATGACGTTAATCCGTAGTCCGAATCATTTGCCATATCGATCACCTGATCGAGCGTGTCGAAGACCGTCACCGGCGCGACCGGACCGAAGATCTCGCGCCGCATGATCTCCATGTCCTGGCGACAGTCCAGCAGTACCGTAGGTTCGAAATACTGGCCCCCTTCGCGTTCCACCCGATTGCCGCCAGTCGCGAGCCGGGCGCCGTCTGCAAGCGCGCGCTCGACCAGTCCGTGCACCTTTTCTGCGGCGGCGACATTGATGAGCGGTCCCATGTTGACATCGGCTGAACCAAGCGGGTCGCCGAAGGTAGTCGCGCGCATGGCGCGCACGAGTTTCTCGCTGAACGCATCCACCACCTTGCGATGCACGTAAATGCGCTCCGCGCAATTGCAGACCTGGCCACTGTTGATGATGCGTGAATCCTTGATGGCGTTGACGGCCAGATCCAGATCGGCGTCATCCATCACGATCGCCGGCGCCTTGCCGCCGAGTTCCAGATTGACCTTGGTGATGTTCTTCGCTGCAGCGGCCATGATGCGCGAGCCGGTTTCCACGCTGCCGGTGAAGCTGATCATGCCAATGTCGCGATGACCGGCCAGCGCGCTGCCAGCTTGCGCACCGTTGCCATAGACAAGATTGAAGACGCCTTTGGGCAGGTCGGTTTGCGCAAGCAGTTCGGTGAATAACGCAGCGTTGTTCGGTGTCTCCTCGCTCGGCTTGATCACGATGGTGTTGCCGGTGACAAGCGCCGGCGCCATCTTGCGGGCAATCAGGAAGAACGGGAAATTCCACGGCAGGATCCCTCCGATCACCCCAATAGGCTGGCGGAACAGGAAGATGTTTTCGTCGGCGCGGTCGCTGGTAATGACTTCGCCTTCCAGTCGGCGCGCCCATTCCGCCATGTAGTCGAGGTAGTCCGCCGTGAACGTGGCCTCGGTGCGGGCGAGTGAAAGAATCTTCCCTTGCTCCTGCGAAATCACGCGGGCAATTGCCTCGGCATTGTCACGGATCTTGCCGGCGATACGCCGCAGATGCCCGGCTCGTTCGATTGCAGGAAGGCGTCCCCAACCGCTCTGGGCGCGCTTCGCGGCTTCTATCGCCTGGTCGACGACCGCTGCGGGCGAGTTCGGTATTTCCGAAATGACGGCGCCGGTGGCGGGGTTGAGGACCGCGATACGTTCGCTGTTGTCCGGGTCGATGAAACGGCCATCAATGTAGTTACGGTGCATGTGTCTCTCCATGTCGTGTGAGCTGGCCGGCCGCGCCTGGCTGGCATCCGGCGGGTCAGTAGGGGGCAGTTTTAGAGAATTTATATTGAATATAGATTATATAATGCATTGTATTCGTCCAGGTCGTCAACGCTGAACAGGCTATCTGGCACCTCGCCAATCCACCTCTTGTGCGCAGATAAAATATAAATTATATTCTTTTCATTGAAAACAAATAGCAACGAGGAGGGAGGATGGAAAGGCCGTTCGACAACGTACGGATTCTCGACATGACGTACGACCTGGGACGCTATGTCGGGCGTCTGTTTGCAGACCTCGGAGCGTCAGTGACGCGTTTGGAGCCGCCCGGCGGATTGCCTGACCGGCGCTCGGTCAGCAGCAGCGACCCGGCCACGCGCGAGCCGGCGGTCTACGAGTTCGAGTTCCTGAATGCCGGGAAAGAGAGCCGCACGCTCGACCTGCAATCGGCGGACGGACGCGCGGCGTTCGCCGCGCTGGCGAAGTCCGCGCAAGTGATCCTGCTGGAGCGCGGTGGCCCGCTATATGACGAGCTTGACTGGATCAGGTCGCTCTCGCCGTCTGTTGTCGTGACATCGGTGTCGCCTTTCGGGCGCACCGGCCCGTGGGCGGATGCTGCGGCGACCGATCTGACGCTGCAAGCGGCGGGCGGCATTGCGTGGCTTTCAGGACGGCTCGACGATGCGCCGCTGCGCCTGCCCGGTTCCCAGGCGACCATGATCAGCGGTGTCTATGCCGCTGTGGCCACGTCGCTCGCGCTGTATGACGCGAATGCGACGGGGCGCGGCCATGTCGTCGATGTCTCAGCGCAGGAATGTATTGCGCACTCGCTGCAGAATTCCATCCAGATGTGGGACTTCGAGAAGAAGATATCGATGCGTGGCGGAGAGGGTACCCGCGACGCGAGCGAAGACATGTTTGCCTGCAAGGACGGCCTGATCTTTCTCGCCGCGCCCCGATCGCTGGGCGTGTCGTGGAATGCGTTGGTCGCCTGGATCTGCGAGACCGGACATCCAGCTGGCGAGGCATTGTCCGAAGCGCGCTGGGGTGATCGTGTGTGGCGCCTGACCAAGGAAGCAAAACACATCTTGCGGGAGACGCTTGAGTCGTTCACGCGGCAGTACACCAAGCAGGAACTGACGCAGGAGGCGCTCAAACGCAAGATCGTGCTGGGGCCGGTCAGCACCGTTCTCGACGTGCTGGAAGACCCGCAACTGCGGCACCGGCAATTTTTCGAGTCGGTTGCGTTGAACCATTTGAACGCCACTGAGTTGAACGCCACTGCGCTGGACACCACCTCGAACGCGACCGCGCGCTTTCCCGGCGCCCCCTACCGGCTGTCTGAGCCGGTATGGTCGGTCAGTCCGGCGGCGCCTCTCGACCAGCCCTCCGCTCGATCCTAGGAACCTTTCATGCGACCCAATTTTCTCAAGGGCATCCGTTTTACAGACCTCACATGGGCCGGCGCCGGTCCGTTCGGCACCAAGGTATTTTCGGATTTCGGCGCCGAGGTGCTGAAGATCGAAAGCATGACGCGGCCCGACTCGGTGCGCACGGCCGGGCCTTTCAAGGACGGCGTGGTCGGCACTAACCGCAGCGGTTACTTCGCGTCGCGCAATACAGGCAAGCACAGCGTCTCGCTGAATCTCAAGACGGAGGAGGCGCGGCAAATCGTGCGCGATCTGGTTGCCCACTCCGACGTCGTCTGCAATAACTTCGGACCGGGCGCGATGGATCGCCTTGGCTTTGGCTACGAAGCGCTGTGCGAGATCAAGCCCGACATCATCTATCTATCCATGCCGATGTACGGCCAGGACGGCCCGCGTGCGGACCTGCTCGGCGTTGGCATGACGATCAGCGCGGTGACGAGCATCATGTGGCAGACCGCGTATGGTCCAGGTGACCCGGTCGGCCCCGGCACGCATTATCCCGACCATGCAGCGAACCCGTACCACGCGGCGTTTGCCGTGCTGGCTGCGCTCGCGCATCGGCGCAAGACGGGGCGCGGCATGAAGATCGATTTATCTCAGGTCGAATCCACCACGAACTTTGTCGGACCCTCGATTGTCGAGGCGGCCGCGACCGGGATCGAGCCGCCGCAGATCGGCAATCGCAGCCGCAATGACGCGCCTCACAACATCTTCCGGGCGCGTGGTGACGACGCATGGATCGCGATCGCGGTCACGGACGATACCCAATGGCGCGCGCTCACGGACGCGATCGGCCGCCCGGATCTCGCCGCCGATGCAACCCTGTCCCACGCCGCCGGCCGGCTTGCAGCGCTGGCACGCGTGGAAGATGCGGTTGCGGGTTGGGTGCGGGAACGCGACGTGGACGACATCATTGCTGCGTTGCGTCCTCACGGTATCGCGGTGGCGCGCGTGTCATCGTCGCGGGAACTGATCGAAAACGATCCACAGTTGGCGTATCGGCACTATTGGCAGCATGTCGATCACCCCGAAGTCGGTCCGGTGCTGCTGAGTTCATTGCCGTTCACCATCGACGGGGAGCGCGTTCAGCTTGAGCGGCCGCCGCTCTTTGGCGAGCACACGAGCGCGGTGCTGGGCGGCTTGCTTGGCCTGTCCAGCGAGCGCATCGACGCGCTGAATGAACTGGGAGCGTTGTCATGAGCGAGAAGGAATTCAAACGGCCCAGCTCGAGTTTGCGCCGGGCGGCGGCCGTCGTCGGCGTGGGTCATACCGATTGGACCGGCGACTGGAAGCGGGTTCGCGCCGGCGAAAAGCCTACCGACAGCTACGGCTACGGCGCGCTCGCATTGCGCGAGGCGTTGGCCGACGTGGGGCTGACACGCGCCGATATCGACGGCTTGATTGTCGGTCCGACCACGGCCTACGAGCGCATGTCAGAAGTGCTCGGCATCAACCCGCGCTGGGGCGACCAGGCCGACGCGGTTCTTTCTGTGGCGCAGGCCGTCACGGCGATCGAAGCCGGGCTTGCCGAGACCATTGCGCTGGTTTATGGAAACGATCAGCGCTCCGCTGAAATCCAGTACGGCGGACCGCAGGCGATGGGCGGCGACGCGTTCTTGTCCTACGTGTATCACTCACCGTGGGGCCTGACATCGCAAGGCGCGCTCTACGCGCTTACGTTTCGCGCGTACTGCCATGAGCGCGGCTTCGATTCGCTGGACCTGGGACAAGTTGCCGTTGCGCAGCGTGCATGGTCGTCGATGAACCCGAACGCGGTCATGCGCAAGCGCATTACGCTTGACGACTACGCGCAAGCGAAATACATCTGCGAACCGTTGCGGCTTTACGATTACTGCATGATCAACGACGGTGGAGTGGCGTTGATCGTCACCACCGCCGAGCGGGCGAAAAAGTTGCGCAAGCCGCCGGTGTATATCGAAGCGCTGGGGCGGCGCGACCTGAATCGGGGGGCAACGAGCCTCGAGCCCAGGCTGACCGATTTTTATCTGTCCGCACAGCAGGATTGCGCGCGTCAGGCGTACGACATGGCCGGCTTCGGACCGCGCGACATGGACTTGTTCCAGGTGTACGACAGCTTCTCGGTCCACGTCCCGCTCGCGCTCGAAGGCTACGGCTATTGCGATGTCGGCGACGCGGGGCGTTTCCTGCGCGAAGACGGCATTGGCCCGGGCGGAAAATTGCCAACCAATACGAGCGGCGGCCATCTGTCCGAAACCTACATGCAGGGATGGGCGCATCAGATTGAATGCGTGCGCCAGTTGCGCGGCGAATGCGGCGAGCGGCAGGTGCCCGACTGCCGGCACGCGCATTACACCTCAGACGTTGCCGGCAAAGCGGTGTCGATCATTTATAGCCGATAGGGAAAACGCGATGAGCCAGGCAACATCTGAAGCGGCGCGTACGCCGCAGCCCGTGATGGGCCTCTACGACCGGCCGATGTGGGAAAGCATTCGTGAACGGGCGATGAAACTGCAGTGCTGCGCCGAGTGTGGAGGGTTTCAATATCCGCCTGCGCCGGTGTGCGTGCACTGCTTGTCGTCGAAGCTTGAATGGCGCGTTTTGTCCGGGCGCGCAAGCATCATCTCGTGGGTGATCTTTCACAAAAGCTATCTTGGCGCGTATCCGGCGCCTTATAACGTTATCGCGGTCAGGCTGGAGGAAGGGCCCGTGATGATTTCCAATCTGGAACCACCGCTGCCTGAGGGAGACTGGATCGGCAAGCCCGTGCGTTTGACGTACGTGACGATGGCGGATGAACTCGTTCTTCCGCGTTTTACGATCGACGCAAGCGAACCGGTATCGACTTGATGTCCGGCGATTGCTTAGCAGAATATCGTCGATATTCACGCATGAAGCAATCACGCGAAGCGGTCCGGAAAGCCCGAAAAAAGCGTGCGCCGCGTGCGTAACCGCTATTTCGGGCTTCGGCAATTGTGTGTCCGGGAGGGGCCTGGACTGCTCGGGTAAAATCCCGCATTGCTTCCGGCAATAGGATAATTTATTTTATATGTATAAAATATGCGGCCGGTTCAGTGTTTGCGGAGCGAGGCGCGTTGCCGCTTTCCTGTCGGCGGGCAGCGCGCGTTCCCGCTTTTTCTCATGACCCCCGCCGAGTACGCCGGTGCGACCGCATAGGCGCGCTCGATGCGAACTACAGCAGGCACCCTCGCCGGGGTCGCCCCTGATAACAAACGGTCATCATCGATGGGTGCGGCCTCGTACAATGCCGGGAATCGGGCACTGGCCCGGTCGACATGATTTACCGCCCCCGTCACGGCGCTCTGGCGCCCAGGTCTTATTGACCCTTGCGGGACGTGCACTGGAAACCCTTGGAATGCATATGACTTTTTGGACGAAACTCGATCAGGTTGCCGAACGATTGCGCGAACGTATCATCTCGGGCGAATACAAGCGCGGTGACAAGCTGAAGCAGGCTGATATTGCCGCCGAACTCGGCGTCTCGATCACGCCGGTGCGCGAAGCGCTGAAGGTGCTCGAGATGGAAGGGTTTGTGGTGAGCGTCCCTCATAAAGGGCTTTCGGTTCCCGAGATCGAGCCGGAACGTGCTCGCGAGATTTTCGAGTTGCGTGTCATGCTCGAGCGCAGCCTGACGGAAAAGGCGCTTGCGCGGATCACCAAGGAGGAGATCGCGGAGATTCGGACGCTGCATCGAGAACTGACGGCGCTCGTGAAGGCGCGTGAGGTATACCCGGTGCGCGCGGCCAACGTGCGTTTCCATTTTCGACTTTACGAAATTGCGGATTGTCCGCAAACCCTGCAGTTCGTGCGTGTGTTGTGGGCGAAATATCCGTTCAATTTCCACGACGACCAGGCGGTACGCTTCAAGCAACTCTTGCAGGAGCACGGCGAAATCATTCGCGCGCTCGAGTCGGGTGATAAGAAAGTGGCGCTTGCCGCGATGATCAATCATATTGAAAGCGGTTGGAACCGTGTCTCCGACAACGTGATGTCCACAAAACACCCGTAACGCCAAAACGGTACGTTATAAAAGAACCCGGCAACGACGGTTAGTCTGCCGGCAAGCCCGTGCTCATTTTTATAACTCATGCGTTGCGACTCATTCGTTGCAACGTCGCTGCGCGTGGGCAATCCACGCGCAATCTCTCAGGTTCCCCGCACTGGTCCGGTCTTACGCACCCCGACACTCATCCCCTTTCCGGTTGCATGAAGCCCGCCGCAAGCGCGCTGCGTCGCGGATGCTTTTGATCCTTGACTCGTAGTGTATAGCCGATAAAAACCGTCCGGAACTTGGTCGGACCAATTTGTCCGGGTCCCACGCGTTACTCATGATGGCGGGCAGCAGCGCATGCATCGCGCAGCGCTTCTCAAGCAGATATATCCCCGCATTGGAGAACACGATGGACACGCTTTCGCAGATTATCCGGCTGCATGAAGACGACAATGTTGCGATTGCCCGCAATACCCTGCCGGCCGGCACCGTGCTGGACGAACTGGACGGACTCGTCGTGCGCGCCGAGGTTCCGGCGGCGCACAAGATCGCGTTGCGCGACGTCGAGGCGGGCGCACTCGTGCGCCGCTACGGACAGACGATCGGACGCGCGTCATGCCGCATCGAACGGGGAGACCATGTCCATACCCATAATGTATCGATGGGCGATTTCGAGCGAGATTATGCCTTCGGCGAAGACATGAAACCCGTCGACCAGGCACGCGAGACGCTCACGTTCCAGGGCATTCGCCGCGCGGATGGCCGCGTGGCGACGCGCAACTATATCGGCGTGGTCAGCACGGTCAATTGCTCGGCTACCGTCAGCAAGATGGTCGCGCAACATTTCTCCGCGCCGGGCCGGCTCGACGCTTATCCGAACGTGGATGGCGTCGTCCCTGTCACGCATAGCTTCGGCTGCTGTATCGATCACAACGGCGAAGGCATCCAGCAATTGCGGCGCACGATCGGCGGATTTGTCAAACACGCCAACTTCGCGGGCGTGCTTGTCATCGGCCTGGGTTGCGAGGCCAATCAGATGGGCGCGATCTTCATGACCGGCGGCATTGCGCCCGGTCCCACGATGGTGCCGCTCGTCATGCAGGAACTGGGCGGTACGCAAAAGACCGTCGATGCCGCGATCAAGGCGATAGAAACAATGCTGCCTCTGGCGAACCAGGTGGTGCGTGAACCCTTGCCGATCTCGCACCTGAACATCGCCTTGCAATGCGGCGGTTCGGATGGCTACTCGGGAATCACGGCCAATCCGGCGCTCGGCGCGGCAGTCGACTTGCTGGTCCAGCACGGCGGTACCGCCATTCTTTCGGAGACGCCCGAGATCTATGGCGCGGAGCATTTGCTGACGCGCCGTGCGGTCTCGCGTGAAGTGGGGGAGAAGATCGTCGAGCGCATTCGCTGGTGGGAATCCTATGCGGAGCGCGAGAAGGGCAGCATCGACAACAATCCGACTCCGGGCAACAAGGCCGGCGGCCTGACAACGATCCTCGAGAAGTCGCTGGGCGCAGTCGCTAAAAGCGGCTCAACGCCGCTGATGGGCGTCTACCGTTATGCGGAGCCAATCGATACTCATGGCCTCGTGTTCATGGACGCGCCAGGATACGATCCGATGGGCGCGACCGGACAGATTGCGAGCGGCGCCAACCTCGTTGTATTTACCACAGGCCGTGGTTCATGCTTCGGCGCCAAACCCGCGCCATCGATCAAGCTTGCGACCAATACGCTCATGTACAACCGCATGCGCGACGACATGGACATCAATTGCGGTGACATCATGGATGGCTCGGTCAGCGTGCGCGAGAAGGGCGAGGAAATCTTTCGCTCGATCATCGAAATCGCTTCAGGTGCGCAGAGCAAGAGCGAGGCGCTGGGCGTCGGCAACGAGGAATTCGTTCCCTGGATGATCGGCGCGCAGATGTAGGCGTGACGATGAAGAGCGTGTCCGGGTCTTTTGCCAAGACCCGGGGCCGCGGCTCAGGGCAAACCCTGAAACGGCGCGGTTTTTGGTTGTCGCTTAATAAAATATAAATTATATTATAACTCCAATATAAACCGGCCGGCAGTGAGGCGCATGCGCGCTTCGCAGATTCGAAGATCCGCATGCCGCGTCGCAACGGAGATAAAAGTGACCTGGAAATCCCGCTACTGGGTGTTCTTGATGTTGTTCGCGCTCGCGACCATCAACTACCTGGACCGAGTCGCTCTATCTATTTCCGCAGGCAGCATATCCGTCGATCTGGCCATCACGAAGGTCCAGCTCGGTTACCTGTTTTCATCGTTTCTGTGGGGCTATACACTCTTTCTCATTCCGGTCGGCTTGATGGTGGACCGCTTCGGCTCGCGATCGGTCGCGGCCGTCAGCATGGCGGTGTGGTCGGCGGCTACCGTGCTGACGGGCGCGGCAATGTCGGTGGGCGCGGTGATTGCGGCGCGTATCGTCATGGGTGTGGGCGAGTCCAGTTGTTATCCCGCGGCAGGACGGATCATCCGGGAATGGGTGCCGAACAGCGAGCGGGCAACCGCCATGACCATCTTCAATTCGGGTGCGTACTTCGGTCCTGCGTTGGGCGCCGTCGGGTTGTCGTGGCTCGCGTCGGTAGCGGGCTGGCGCTGGTCCTTCGTGATTTGCGGCCTTGTCGGCTTTGTCTGGCTCGCGTTCTGGCTCGTGTTTTTCCGGACGCCAGAGAAGGCTAAATGGTTGCCGGAAGCGGAGCGCCGCATTATCGAACGTGATCGGGAAACCGGCCGGCAGGTGCGTGGCAATACAGCGCCGCCGGTCGGACTGGCCGGCCTGATACGCAGCAAAACCATGATCGGCCTGATGATCACGCAAGGCTGCAACTCTTACACGCAGTACTTGTTCCTCACGTGGCTGCCCAACTACCTGCAAACCGAACGCGGAATGACGATGCTCGCGAGCGGCACCGTCATGGCGCTGCCCTATCTTGGCGCGATCGTCGTATCGATCGCGCTTGGCGTGCTGAGCGACCGGATGCTGACCGAGCAAGCGGTGGAAGCAGGACGCCGCCGTACGCTGATCGGCGTGGTGATGATCGGCGGTGCTTCCATCCTGTTCGTGCCCTGGATATCGAGCGTGTGGGTCATCGTCGGGCTGATCACGCTTGCGCTCGGTGGCGTTGCAACCGGTAACGCCCTCAATATCGCGTTGCTGGGAGACCTGCTGCCGTCGAAGTCGGATGTCGGGCGCGGCACGGCAATGCTGCTGATCGGCGGTAACGTGCTGGGCTTTCTTGCGCCTATCGTGACGGGCTATGTCGTGCAGGCGACCGGACATTTCGCCGCTGCGTTCGTGGCGGCCGGTGTGCTGCTCGTGATTGGCGCGTTGTCGTCGTGGTTCCTCACACGTTCGCCTATTGGTCCAGCAAGAATCGCTGTCACGGCCGCGAACGCACCGCGGCCCGCCGGGAGTTGAGATGAACGAACCTGAAGCCGTTTCTAACGCGCCAGTCGAGCCCGTGGCGCCTCCGCACGTTCGTATCCGGCCCGAGTGGCTTGCGCTGCGCTCCGAGCCCGCGCTGGAGCCGGCGCTGCCGATCATCGACGCGCATCATCATCTTTGGGAACTGCCTGACAAGGTGTATCGGGTGGCTGACCTGCTCGACGACATGAGCGGCGGCCATGATATCCGCGCGACGGTGTTCATCGAGTGCAAGACCCATTACGACACGAACGCGCCCGCCGGATTCGAGGCCTTGGGCGAGGTGCGTTTCGCTTGCGATGAAGCGCGTAAGGCACAGGCCGCGGGCGCCCGTGCAAAAGTGGCTGCCGCAGTCGTCGCCAATGCGGACCTGTTGCTTGGCGACAAGGCACGTCCGGTCCTCGAACGGATGCTCGACGTTTCCGATGCCCGCGTGCGTGGCATTCGCAATATTGCCGTGTGGCACGCCGATCCGAGCGTGCGCGCATCCGCGGCTACACCGCCGCAAGGGCTGTTGACGGATCGGCGTTTCAGAGAAGGTTTCAGGCATCTCGCTCCGCTCGGCCTGAGTTTCGATGCATGGTTGGTCCATACGCAGATCGACGAGTTGTGCGCGCTCGCTGCGGCATTTCCGGACACGCACATCGTGCTGAATCATGCTGGCAGCCCGCTCGCGCTGGGTCCTTATCGCGGGCATCGCGACGAAGTCGTCGATGCATGGCGCACCGGCGTCACGGCGCTCTCGCGTTATCACAATGTCAGCATGAAGCTTGGCGGTTTCGGCATGCCGCTCTTCGGTTTCGATTTTCAGGAGCAGCCATTACCGCCCAATTCGCAGACGCTCGCGAACGCGATCCGGCCTTACGTGGAAACGTGCATTGATGCTTTCGGTGCGACGCGCTGCATGTTCGAGAGCAACTTTCCGGTCGACAAAGGCTGCTTCAGTTACAGCATCCTATGGAATGCTTACAAACGTATCACCGCAGGTATCCCGGACGGCGAAAGGGCAGCGCTCTTCCACGATACCGCGGCCGGGTTTTATCGGATCGGGGCCACGTGAAGTGGATGTGGCCTGTACCCAGGAGACAGATATGGACGGTTTGACCAGACAAGTCGGCGCGTTTGCCGCGACCGTACGTCGTGAAGATATTCCCGACGCGGCTATAGATGGTGCGCGAATTGGAATAACCGATTGCGTGGGCGTGATGCTCGCGGGCGCGGGCGAGACTGCGCCCGCGATTGTCTCCGGCATGCTTTCGGAGCTCAAGGGTCCCGATGCCGCGCCGCAAATTCCAGGCGGGCGGCGCCTGTCCGTCGCCGACGCGGCGCTTGCAAATGGCGTCTGCGCGCACGTGCTCGACTACGACGACGTCGCGTTGTCGGGTCATCCGAGCGTCGTGCTGACACCCGCGATCCTCGCGCAAGGTTGGGCGCTTGGCAGTAGCGGCCGTGACCTCCTGACGGCGTACGTCGCAGGCTATGAGACCTGGGCGCTGCTCGATGCGCTGGAACCCGGCGCGCTGCATGAGGCCGGCTTCCATCCGACAGCGGTCTATGGAACCTTGGCATGCGCCGCGGCAGTGTCGAACCTGCTTCGGCTAGACGCTGAAAAGACCGCGCATGCGGTTGCGATCAGTGCGTCCATGGCGGCAGGTACGGTCGCGAACTTTGGTTCGATGACGAAATCCTTGCAGGTCGGCCGCGCAGCACAATCCGGTGTGCTGGCAGCCGGCCTGGCGAAGGCCGGTTACACCGGTTCGCTCGACGCCCTCGAACATCGAGCGGGCTTCATGCGTGCTCACTCACCTTCAGGCACGCCCGACATTGATACCCGCGACTTCGAACTTGGCTCGCGCTGGCGGCTTCCGGAAAGCGGCGTGCATATCAAGCGTTATCCGATTTGCTATGCCACGCACCGGTCCATCGACGCCATGCTTGAACTTGCCGGGTCGCAGGCGATCGAGCCCGACGACGTGGAAGAAGTGCATGTCCACACCGGCGACACGCAAATGCTGATGCTGCGAAACCACGCGCCGCGAACGGGCCTCGAAGCCAAGTTCAGCATGCAGTTCGCGATGGCTGCGGCATTGATCTCGCGTCGCGTCGGCCTGGAGGAACTGACCGATGCATTCGTGCAACGCGAGGACGTGCGCCGACTGATGACGCGCGTTCGATGCACAACAACAACGCAACGCGTGCAGGACTGGGACCAGCCCTTTGCGCCGGCCGATCAGGTGAGCGTGGTTCTGAAGTCGGGACGCGAGTTGCGTTCGCGAGCGGTCGAGCGGCCCAAAGGCAGTTGGCAGCGGCGCATGACACGCGATGAACTGCGTGAGAAGTTCATCGATTGTGCGGTCCGTGCGCTCGGGCAAACATCGGCGGAAAGTCTGTTCGGGCAATTGTGGGCGCTGGACGATCTGCCTTCCGTACGCGGCCTGGGCATGTTTTCCGGGTCATTGCACGAACGGGGGTGATCGGCCTGCGCGCCTCCAGCCTGCAATCCACATCATCCACTTCATTCAAGACACTATCCATGACGACAGCAACCCCGCAAGAGTCCGATGATCCATTCATGGTTTCGTTGGAAAGCCAGGACTACAGCGAACTGCGCGACGCGGTGCGCCGCATTTGCCGCGACTATCCGGGCGACTACTGGCGCAAGCTGGACAATGAGAGCGCATACCCGACCGAATTTGTCCGGGCGTTGAACGAAGCCGGTTTTCTCGGTGCGCTCATTCCGGAGGAATATGGCGGCTCGGGCATGCCGCTGCGCGCGGCAGCGGTGATTCTGGAGGAGATCAACGCGAGCGGCTGCGTGGCCAGTGCGGCGCATGCGCAAATGTACATCATGGGAACGCTGCTTCGTCATGGCAGCGAGGAGCAAAAGCGGCGCTATCTTCCGGACATCGCATCGGGCGCGCTACGGCTGCAGGCGTTTGGTGTCACCGAGCCCACGAGCGGATCGGATACGACGCAGCTCAAGACCCGTGCGGTACGCAAGGGCGATGTCTATGTCGTCAATGGACAGAAGGTGTGGACGTCGCGCGCCCTGCATTCAGACCTGATGCTGCTGCTCGTGCGTACTACGCCGTTCGAAGAATGCCGCAAGAAAACCGACGGCCTTTCGACCTTGCTGGTGGACCTGAGAACGGCTAAAGGCAATGGCATCGAAATCCGTCCTATCGCTACGATGATCAATCACAACACAACGGAAGTGTTCATCGAAAACCTGGAGGTGCCGGTCGCCAATCTGGTGGGCGAGGAGGGCAAGGGGTTCCGGTACATTCTGGACGGCATGAATGCAGAGCGCATCCTGGTTGCGCAGGAGTGCATTGGCGACGGCCGCTGGCTCCTGAAGAAAGCGGTCGACTATGCCAACGAGCGAGAGGTTTTCGGCCGCGCGATCGGACAGAATCAAGGCGTTCAGTTTCCGCTTGCACGCGCTTATATGGAACTCGAAGCTGCCGATCTCATGGCACGCAAGGCCGCTGCGTTGTTCCAGAGCGGCCGGCCCTGCGGCGCGGAGGCAAACATGGCCAAGCTGCTGGCGTCGGAAGCCACGTGGCACGCAGCGGATACGGCCTTGCAAACGCATGGCGGGTTTGGTTTCGCGCAGGAGTACGACATAGAGCGCAAGTGGCGCGAAGTGCGTATTTACCAGACCGCGCCAATCTCGACCAATCTTATCCTGGCGTATCTTGGCGAGCATGTGCTGGGCTTGCCGCGCTCATACTGAGCGATAATAAGCCCCGCAACGGGTCGCGCGTTCGCAGGGTGAACGACAAGGCGGCCGGTCGCCGCATTCTGAATGCCGCGAGCGCTCCGCAACATTCCGCGTGCGCTCGCCAAGCTGCTACCTATGCCGGCACGAACTTCGCAAGCGAGATATCCGGCGTGACATCGTCGAATTGCACTTTCATCGGCATGCCCATTGCGGCGTTTTCGGGAATGGCGCCTACAAAATTTCCAACGACCAGCGGGCCGTCCTCAAGCTGCACGAGACAGACGTGATACGGCAAGTCGTCACGGAACGCAGTCCAGTAAGCGCGGTGGAACGTCACCCACGACACCAGCGTGCCGAGTCCGCTGACGGGCTCCCAGCTTTGCGTATCTGAGAGGCAAGCGGGGCACACCGGCGTTGGCGGAAAGTGGCGATGACCGCAGGCCTTGCATACCTGTACCGATAACCGATGCGCACGCGCATGTTCCCAATAGCCTTTGGAATCCTCATCGATAACAGGCAATGGCTTGTCATAGGAAGTCAGCATGATTATCCCTTCGTGTAGATGATGGAGCGCGTGCACGGCGTGGCGGCAACGTACTGGACGACTTCGCAATCCGCTACCTGACGCGCGCCGCATTCTCCGCGCAATTGACGGACAGCTTCGACATTGAGCGCCCAGCCCTGCATGTAGGAGTTGGACAGATGCCCGCCGTCGGTATTGGTCGGCAGGCGGCCATTGAGTCCGAGCGCACCGTTCTCCACGAACGCGCCTGCTTCGCCCCGCTCGCAAAAGCCCAGCCCTTCGAGACTGAAAAGGACCGTGGGGGTGAAGTTGTCGTAGCACATGAGTGCGTCGATGTCGTCGTGTGTCACCCCGGCCATCTGATAAGCATTCGTGCCGGCCTCGCGCACCTCGTCGTACCAGAACTCCTGATCAAAGTTGCCGATCGCACTGCGTTCGAATGCGTCGCGCGCGCCCACGCCGGAAATCAGCACAGGTGGTTTATTGAGGTCGGCGGCCCGCTCGCGCGTTGTGAGGATCATGCAGACTGCGCCGTCGTTGACGAGGCAGTAGTCGAGCAAACCAAGCGGTTCGACGATCCGGCGCGCCGCGGCGTGATCGTCGAGGGTGATGGGCTTTCGCATCACTGCGTCAGGATTGAGGATTGCGTTGTTGCGAAACGCGACCGACACCTCGCCAAGCTGACGGGTGGTCGTGCCGTAGCGCTCCATGTGCATACGGAACATCAGCCCATGCGACGCGCCCGGAGAGGTGAGTCCCCATGGGTCCCAGAAAGTGGCGAATTCGTCGCCACCGTAATTCATCCGTCGCGATCGGCCGATGTTCGTATAAATAAGCGCGACATAGTTGGCCGCGCCCGTTTCAAGCGCGAGCATTGCCTCGGTTATCGCCATGCCGGACATGCGGCCGTGACCCGGCAAGGTCATTGTCCAGCGGGGATTGAGGCCGAGTATCTCGCCCATGTGCGCGTAAAAAGGCACGCGGCAACAGAGCAGCCCGTCGACTGCGTTCTTCTCCAGCCCGCAATCGGCCAGAGCGAGCTTGAACGCTTGCACGCCGAGCGCATAGTCGCTGACATCGGGGAAATCACCGTACCGCGTATTGCCAACTCCGACAACGGCAACTCGATTACTAAGGTCCTGCATTGGATTCATGCCTGTTTCTCCGTCGGATGTCGGATAAGAGCGCCTCCTTGGAGGCGATGTGTGGCCGGTCTTGCAGCGAATCTGGCGGCCTGTGAGGACAGGAACAGGAGGCGACAGGCGCGATGCTCAAGAACGGGAAGTTCGGCCAGGGCTGGAGTCGGCGCGAGCGATCCTGCCTCAGTCCGGATAGGTCTCATGGACCCATCGTATTGCTTATAAATATAAAATGTATTTTATGTGTCACTTGATGAAGCGGTCAAGCTGAGAATCTCTTCCGAAGAGCGCGTGCCCTGGAAGTCATCACTGCTGTGGCATTGACCGCGTTGCTGCGCGTTATCGCCTCATGTATGTCGGGGGCATGTCCGCGTCAATACATTTTATATAATATAATTATATATGGAGCCAAGGTTTACCATAGACCTTCAGGGAAATTTCAGGGTCATTGTTCCTGGATTTTTCTCGGAGGGTCATAAGCAATGCTGACCGATATGAAAGAATTGATAAAAACCGGTCGAACGCAAAGGAGGAGAGTGACGGGTATGGTATCCAGCAACTCAGGCCGCAAAACATTGGCGCGGGTCATCGCGGATCTGGAAGGCAAGATTCTTGATGCATCGTGGCGAAAGGAAACGCGGCTTCCGTCCGAGCGGGAACTCGCTACGTCTCTTGCGGCTTCACGCACGACAGTGCGTGAAGCGATTCAGCGTCTCGTTGCGCGTGGCTTGCTTGAAACGCGTCGCGGGAGCGGCCTGCATGTGAGCAGTCGCCCGGCGGCCGGGCTCAGCGCACCGTGGCTTCAATTGATTGCCGAGAACCCGCCAATGCGTGCCGACACGCTCGAGTTTCGGCTCGTCTTCGAATGTGCGGCGTCACGGTTCGCCGCTGAACGCGCCACGCAGGCCGAGCTGGCTAACCTGGATTCCATTCTTGAGAGAATGGACCATGCAGTACGCAACGAGGACGTGGAGGCGGAAGCACTGGCTGACGCCGAATTCCACACGACGTTGGCCGGCGCCTCGCACAATCTGATGATGGGCCACTTTCACGCGAGCGTCATTGCCGAATTGCGCGAGCACATTACGAGCAACACGTTCGACGCGTCGCACATTGATGTCGACGCAAGACACCTTGCATTGATGCGTCTGAACCAGCACAGGGCGATCTACGAGGCCATTCGTGCGCGCGCACCGGAGGCGGCGTTCAACGCCATGTACGCGCACATCGACTTCGTCGGCAAGCAATTTGCGTCGATATGAATGCATCGTTTCCGACGTTGTTTGGAGGCTATAAGCTTATGTGCAATGCGGTGCAAGGAACCGCGCTTGAGGAAACGCACGGCGAGCATTCTTCGCCGGCCAGGCCAGGTTGCTTCATCTCCGCCATCGACGACCCTTGAGCCGGCGGTTCACGCGTTTTCGTGTATTGCGATACCCTTGAATTTTATCTTCCGTTGGCCGATCCGCGCGCTGAATGGCGGTGTCGCGCATCGTGTCAGCACTAACCAGGGACTACCATGCCGATTGACTCTTCCACTTCTCCCGTCTGGTTCATTACCGGCTGCTCGACCGGATTCGGTCGCGAAATCGCACTGGCCGTGCTCGCGCGCGGCTGGCGTGCCGTCGTGACCGCCCGCGATCCCGGCGCCGTTGCCGACCTCGCGAGTGCGCATCCTGAACTCGCGCTGCCGCTCAAACTCGACGTGACTTCGCCCGCTGACATGGTCGCGGCCGTGGCAAAAGTGAAGGCTTCGTTTGGCCGCATCGACGTGCTGGTCAACAATGCCGGATATGGCTACCTGTCGGCTGTAGAAGAAGGCGAGGATGACGAAGTACGCGCCATGTTCGAAGTCAATTTCTTTGGCGCGGTCACCGCGATCAAAGCCGTGTTGCCCGTGATGCGCGAGCAAGGAACAGGACATATCGTCAATATCACGTCGGTCGGTGGCCTGGTGGGTAATCCGGGCAGCGGCTATTACGCGGCGACCAAGTTCGCGCTAGAGGGTCTTGGGGAAGCGCTCGCACGCGAGACGGCCGAGTTGGGTATCAAGGTCACGACCGTCGAGCCGGGACCGTTCCGAACCGACTGGGCCGGGCGGTCACTGAAACAGACCAGCCGGTCAATCGATGCATACGCATCAATCGCCGGCAGGCGCCGCGCGCAGGTTGCTGCCCATAGCGGCCGGCAACCGGGCGATCCGGCACGCGCGGCACTGGCGATCATCGCCGCCGTCGAGGCTGCCGTGCCGCCATCGAATCTGGTGTTGGGCAAGCCCGGGCTGGAAGCGGTCCGCGTAAAACTTGGCAGGCTCCAGAATGATCTCGACACCTGGGAAGCGACGACCGTTGGTGCGGATTTTCCGGACTGATATCCTGCACCGCATCGCTATTTTTTTCCGCGCGCTCGGATCATGGTTAAGCGCGCGCTCGATTCAAGCGGGCATCTTCGTCTGATCGTTTTCAGACAATGCCCGCCTCACACGCCGAGATGCTCCAGCAATTCGTCTTCGCGTTCGATCACGTCGTCGTTCGTCAGCGTCTGGATGATCTTGCCGTCGACCATCAGGTTGTGGCGATCCGCCACCGATATCGCGAAGCGGAGGTTCTGCTCGACCAGGAGGATAGTGCGGCCATCGGCCTTGAGTTGCAGGATGACGTCCCCGATCCTATCGACAATGACGGGCGCCAGGCCCTCCGTTGGTTCGTCGAGAAGGATGAGTTGCGAACCCATGTGCAACGGGCGGGCAATGGCGAGCATCTGTTGCTCTCCGCCTGACAAGGTGGATGCTTTTTGATGACTGCGTTCGCGCAGCACTGGGAACAATTCGAAGATGCGCTCAAGCGGCCATGCAGCGGGACCGCGAACGGGCGAGATGACGAGATTTTCCTGCACGCTCAGCGTCGCAAAGATGCCGCGGTCCTCGGCAACATACCCAATGCCCGAGCGCGCGGTGCGTTCGGGGCCAAGCGGCAGCACGTCCACGCCTTTGTATCGCACTGTTCCGCTGCGCCGCCGCATGTCGCCAATAATCGCTTTCAACGTCGTGGTCTTACCCACGCCGTTACGGCCTATCAGCGTGACCACTTCCCCTGGCTGGACGTCGAAGTCGATACCGTGAAGCACTTGCGTCTCGCCATACGATGCCTGCAGGTTGCGTACTTCAAGCATGTCCGTGTCCTCCAATACCGCGTTTGCCGCCGAGATACGCTTCGATCACGCGGGGATCGGAATGCACCTCGTCATAAGAACCGACCGTCAGAACGCGGCCTTGTTGCAGCACGATAATCTGCCGCGCGAGGTCGGACACGACCCGCAGATTATGTTCGACCATGATGACCATGCGGTCCTCGGCAATGGATCGGATCAGTTCGATGATCCGGCCAATATCCTGCGACGACATACCCGCGGTCGGCTCGTCGAGCAGGAGAACCTGCGGCCGCGTCGCGAGGCTGATGCCGAGTTCCAGTGAACGCTTGAGACCATAGGGCAGGGCCGATGCCTGCTGGTCGCGCCAGGAGGACGCGATGCCGACCTGATCCATGATGTCGTGGATTTCCTGACGATGGACGTCGAGCCCATGGCTGCGGCGCCAGAATTCACATCCGCTCGTCGCGCGGCGCTGCATGGGCAGGAGGAGATTTTCTGCGACCGTCATGTGGCTGAAGATGCTGCTGATCTGGAAACTGCGCACGATCCCCAGCCGTGACACGGCCTGGGGATTGAGCCGCGAGATGTCCTGATCGTGAAACAGCACTTTCCCGGCGGACGGTTTCAGGAAGCTGCTCAGCAGATTGAAAAAAGTGGTCTTGCCGGCGCCGTTGGGACCAATGATGCCGAACACGCCCGTTCCGGCAAAACGTAGATCCACGCCCGCCACAGCGACGAACCCATCGAATTCTTTGCGCAGCCCACACGTCTCGATGACAGGTTCCCGCGTCGCGATGCCAGCCGGCACCGCAGCGGCGCTCCTCACATATTCAGCACCCGTTGACATCGCCGATCCTCCGTAAAAGACCACAAAAATATAAAAAATAAAAATAATTGATGGGTCTAATATACAATGCATTTTTGCGGTATGGTTGAAGTTAGATCAAAAAATTCCGGAGACACAACCATGGGACTGGGAAGCGGATGGCGGCACGCAGGCTGGCTGCGCAGTTGGTCAATGAGAGCGGTTGCGTGCACTGCCGCACTTGCGGCCGCGCTTGGAGGCGCGGCTTCGGCGCAGGGGCAAATGACGGGAAAGGCGTTCACCATACTGGTAATCACTGATCTGTCGACCGTCTATTCGGATACGTCCGGCAAGGGTTCAGTCGACGCCGCGAAAATGGCGATCGCCGATTTCGGCGGCAGCGTGAATGGCGTGCCCATCAAGCTGATCGTGCTCGACAACAAGCTTGATGTCGGCATCACGGTCAACAAGACGCGGCAGTTGATTGAAACCCAGGGCGTGAACATGATTACCGACGTCACCGGGTCGGCCGCGGCAATCGAGGTAGCGAAGCTCGCGAAACAATACAAAGTGACGACTACGTTCGTGAGTCCCGGAACGACGGCGCTTACGAACGACTTCTGTACGAAGTACGCCTGGCATTACGCATGGGATACCTACGCACTGGCGAATATCGCCGCGACCAAGGTGACCAGGCTTGGCGCCAAACGCTGGTATTTCATCACAGCGGACTACGCATTCGGACACTCCCTCCTTGAACAGTTCAGCCGGGCGGCGAAGGCGGCGGGCGGCACCGTGGTGGGCAACGACATGGTGCCGTTTCCAAACGACGACTTCTCGAGTTTCCTGCTGAAAGCGCAGGCTGCGCATGCGGACGCGATCGGCATACTCGAATCAGGCCAGGACCTGCGTAATGCGGTAAAGCAGGCGGGCGAGTTCGGGCTGATGAACGGCTCGGTGCGCCTGGTCCCGGGACAGATGAACCTGACCGACGTGGCGGCTCTCGGCATCTCGGCATGGTCAGGCGCAATCCTGGCCGATCCGTGGTACTGGAACTATGACGACCGCACGCGTGAGTGGAGCGGACGTTTCCGCAAGGCTTATGGATTTGCACCCGGCAGTCTCCATGCGGGCAACTACTCCGCGGTCATGCAGGTTCTGAACACGGTCAAGCGGATTGGATCAGACGATCCGGACAAGATCGCGGCGGCGCTGGAAGGAAGCACGTTCGATGATTTCTTCGCCCGTCATGCAACGTTCAGGAAAGCTGATCATATTGTGGTTCACGACCTGTATCTTGAACAGGTCAAGAAGGCGAACGAAGTCAAGACGCCCGATGACGTTTTCACCGTGCTCGCCACCGTCGCCGGCAAGGATGCGTTCATGCCTGCGTCGGAAAGCACGTGTAAGCATGACTGGCAATAGAGCTACCGGCGGAGGGTTTCCATGTCGCAATACTATTTATCGCAGCTATTCAACGGACTCGTCAACGGTGGCTTCATTGCGTTGATGAGTCTGGGACTGAGCGTGATCTTCGGCATGATGCGAGTCGTCAATTTCGCTCATGGCGCGCTTTATATGCTCGGTGCCTTCATAGCGTTCAGCGTGGGCGCCGACTTTGGACTCTCGCTGTGGGTCGCCATGCTGGTTGCGCCCATCGTGATAGGCGGCTTTGGACTCGTGCTCGAACGCCTCTTTCTCAGGCGTCTCTACGGACTGGATCCTTCGTATAACCTGCTGCTCACGTTCGGCCTCACGCTGATTATCGAAGATACGATGCGGCATTTCTTTGCGGTGCAGGGCGCTCCGTTTCTCGTGCCCGGTGCGCTTGCGGGCGCCATCAACCTCGGTTTCATCGTCTATCCGAAGTACCGCTTCTTCGTACTCGTGTTTTCGATGGTCGTCTGCGGCGCGACCTGGCTGCTGCTCGAACGTACCCGGCTTGGCGCGCTGGTGCGTGCCGGAACCGAGCGCCCGGACCTGTTGCGCTGCTTCGGGGTCCGCGTGCCCGTGCTCGTTTCCGGCACGTTCGCATTCGCGGCGGGCCTCGCGGCCATCGCGGGCGTGCTGGCCGCGCCGCTGCGCAACATCTCGCCGTTCATGGGCCAGGAGATGATCGCGACCACGTTCGCCGTCGTGGTCGCGGGCGGATTGGGATCGATTGCCGGTTCGGTCGTCATGGGCTTTGCCGTGGGCGTGCTGTCAGCGGTGGCCGCAATCTGGTATCCGCCGGCGGCCAACGCGGCGACTTACATCCTGATGATCGTCGTGTTGATCGTGCGTCCGGGCGGCATCTTCCGGGGCATCGACGTCGCGCATTTTCCGCTGCACTACACACCGATCACACCCGCGGCCCGGCGGCTCGTGATGAGCTGGAAACTCAAGCTGGTGGCACTGGCTGCCGGGCTGATATTGCCGTGGCTGGTCTACCCGGTGCTCGCATGCGATATCGTGCTGTGGGGCTTGTGCGCGCTCGGCTTCGACATCCTCTTCGCATTCGCCGGCCTGCTGTCATTCGGACAAGCCGCCTATTGGGGCGGAAGCGCCTACATCACGGGCATCATGATCGCGAAGCTTCACTATCCGATGTGGGTTGGCTTCATTGCAGGCGTGTCGATCAGCACGATGATCGCGGTGGCCTTCGGCGCACTGATCTCTCGCAAGCAGGGCATCTATTTCTCGATGGTGACGTTCGCGCTCGCCGAGATCGTCTACTTTGTCATCAACCAGACGCCGCAATACACAGGCGGCGAGGATGGCCTGCACGGCATCACGCGCGGCTCGCTTTTCGGTCTGAGCCTCGAGAACCAGATCACCTACTATTACCTGGCGCTGTTCGTCGTCTCGCTTGCGGTCGGCTTTGTTTTCCTCGTGATCCGCTCGCCCTTCGGGCTGTCGCTCGGCGGTGCGCGCGACAGCGAGCGGCGCATGCTGAGCGTAGGCTACAACGTGCAGGGACTGCGGTTGCGCGCGTATGCGTTGTCGGCGTTTCTCATCAGCATCGCGGGGTCGCTGTTCGCGCTTAACCACGAGTTTGTCAGCCTCGAATCGGTCTACTGGCGCGCGTCGGGCGAGCCCATCATGATGACGCTGCTCGGGGGCGCCGGCACTGTGTTCGGGCCGATGCTCGGCGCAGGCATCGTCGTGTTCCTCAGGGACTTCCTGAGTACGCTCACCGACAGTGGCAGCCTCGTGCTGGGCGTGACCTTCGTGATCGTCGTGATGGTGTTCCGGCGCGGCGTGCTTGGCGAGATTCTTTTCCGGTTGCCGTCGAAGGAAGACCGGCGTGCCGAGCGCGCGCCGTCCCGCGGCAGACCGCCCATGAAAACTGGCGCTGACGACACCGCCATTCACCGGAGTTCGGAACTGTGATGAACGTAGCCCTTCTCGATGACTACCAGAACGTCGCCATGAAGATGGCCGACTGGAAAAGCCTGGCGCCGCGCGCGATAGTGACCGCCTTCCCCGATCACCTGGACGATGTCGACGCGCTGGCTGAACGCCTGCATCCGTTCGACGTGGTGGTGCTGATGCGCGAGCGAACGCGTGTCCCGCGCGCACTGCTTGAACGGCTGCCGAATCTCAAGCTGTTGATCACGGCAGCCATGTGGAACGCTTCAGTCGATATTGTTGCCGCCACCGAGCGCGGCATCCAGGTCTGCGGGACGGACGACCTGCCGACACCCGCAGCCGAAATGGCGCTCGGCCTGATGCTCGCCCTTGCTCGCGCGATCCCGCAGGAAGAGCGCGCGATTCGCGCCGGACGCTGGCAGACGACGCTTGGCGTGGGCTTGCACGGCAGGACGCTGGGCGTGATCGGCCTTGGCAACCTGGGACGTCAAATGGCCGGCTATGGCAAGGTTCTTGGCATGAAAGTGCTTGCCTGGAGCCAGAATCTCACCAACGAGGCTGCCGCCGCGTCGGGCGCGCAACGCGTTGGTCTTGACGTGCTGTTGGCCGAGTCGGACGTGATATCGATCCACTTGAAGTTGTCGGAGCGCACGCGCGGCCTGCTTGGTGCGCGTGAATTGTCCTTGATGAAGCCGACGGCCTATCTCGTGAACACGGCGCGTGGGCCCATTGTGGATGAAAGCGCGCTGGTGGCGGCGCTTGCGGAGAAGCGAATCGGCGGCGCCGCGCTGGATGTCTTCGATGTCGAACCGATGCCGGTTGACCATCCCTTTTTGGCGCTCGAAAATGTAGTGCTGGCGCCGCACGTCGGGTATGTGACTGAAGAAAATTATCAGCTGATCTATGGCGGCGTGCTCGAAGACATCGCCGCGTTCCTGGACGGAAAACTCGTGCGTCCGCTCAATACTTTATCCTGACAGGATTGCCTGGCTGGCGGCCTTTCATGAATTGGCTCGCGTGATGAATCACCGGGACCCGCCGCCGAAACCATTTCCTCTCCGACGAACTTTCATGCCTCTCTCGCCCGCTGGCGAACGCCAGTTACTTCACACGCGCAAGATCGAAGCCAACGGCTATTCCCGGCCGGAAGGGCTGTACGACCTTGAAGCCCATCTGATCGATACCAAGACGTACACCAAGGAGTCGCCGGCAGGTAATCGAATGGCGGGAGAACCGATCCATGAGATGTGGCTGCGGATTACCATTGACGGAAGCCTGAACATCATGGCAGCCGAAGCTGCGTTCGATGCCGTGCCGTATGCAGGACATTGCGAGAACATCGCACCCGATTATGGACGGCTCGTGGGCCTGCGCATTGCGCCCGGTTTCTCGGCACAAGTGCGATCCATGTTCGCTGGCACCCAGGGATGTACCCACGTGAGCGACCTGATAGGAATACTGGCTACGCTCGCTTTTCAGACGATGGCAAATCGCCGCGCGCGCGAGGAGCAGGACGTCAAACAACCGTTCCAGTTGAATCGCTGTCACGCGTTGTCGACTAGTGGCGAGGTGGTGGCCAAATACTATCCGCGCTGGAGCGTGAAGGCCGGATAGCGACAGTTGCACAAGGTCCGTTTGTTTCGGGGGCCATGTGCAAGAAGAGGGCGCGCGAATCCCACCGCGCTCGTGGCATCAAGTCGGAACTCGACAGTTCCGGCATCTCGTCGAGCAGGACCATCGAGCGCCGCCGGATCTCCCGCTCCCATGCAGTCACAACGCGACGCGTACCTACTCTTTCGGTTTGTCACTAGCCGCGACAAGCACCGGCGCCGCCGCAGTGCTCGCCAGTTCTTCGCTTGACCAGCCGCCACCCAGAGCCTTGATCAATTGCACGTTCGCGCTTAGCTGACGTGTCTGGATATCGAGCACGCCGCGCTGAGCGTCGAGCGCGGCGGTCTGCGCCTGCACGACATCAAGATAACCGACCGCGCCTTGCCGATACCGGTTCAGCGCCAGATCGACGGAATACTGCGCCGAATTGCTGGCATCGCGTTGCTGCTGGAGCGCCGTGCCAAGGTCCTGCAGCAGCGAAAGATTGTCTTCGATTTGCTGGAACGCCGACAACACGACCCCGCGATAACGCGCTCCCGCTTCATCCGTCGCCGCTTTCGCCGAATTGAGCTGGGCGCGGCGCAGGCCGCCGTCGAAAACGTATTGCACGAGTTGTGGACCGATTGCCCAGAACAGGTTCGGAGCACTGATCAAATTCGAATAGGCGGTGCTTTGAAGGCCGGCTTGCGCGCTGAGTGTGATGGACGGAAAGTAGGCTGCGCGCGCCACGCCGATCTTCGCATTGGCTTCCGCCACGCGGCGTTCGGCCGCGGCAATGTCAGGGCGCCGCTGCACCAATGTCGAGGGCAAACCGGCCGGAATCACGGGTAAGATGATCGAGGCGGTTTGCTGCGGCAAACTGAACTCGGACGCGGACACGCCCACCAGTTCGGCGATCGCGTGCTCGATCAACGCGCGTTGTGCGAGGTTTTGCGACAACTGCGATTTCGCCGACGACAACTGCGTCTGCGCGCGCGATACATCGAGCCCCGAGACAATGCCGCCTCCATGCAGCGTTTGCGTAAGTTGCAGCGCACGCGCAAACGCCGCGACGGTGTCGGTCAGCAACTGGGTTTGCTGATCAAGACCGCGCAGGCGGATATAGCTATCGGTGAGTT
Source organism: Caballeronia sp. dw_19 (assembly GCF_018449515.1). Taxonomy (GTDB): domain Bacteria; phylum Pseudomonadota; class Gammaproteobacteria; order Burkholderiales; family Burkholderiaceae; genus Caballeronia. The sequence goes on from NZ_JAAVUQ010000021.1 coordinate 135,285, forward strand.
GAACCTGCAAGCTCAGTTGTACCGATGCAAGATCGGCCTTCGATGCCTGCGCTTCGTCCTTGCCCGCTACCACGGAATCACGTACGCGGCCCCACAGGTCGAGGTCGTAATCGATCTCGCCGCCGAGCGTGACGGAGTTGTAATCGTTGGGGCCGCCGACACGCAATGGCCGCCTGTACGACTGCCGGTCGCGTTGCGGAACGGCGTTTGCACTGATTGTCGGATAGAGCCCGGCCGAGACCTGGTCCACGAACGCCTGCGCCTGCCTGTAGTGCGCGTACGCTGCGGCAAGATCCGTGTTGTTCGCGAGCAGGCGCTGTTCGAGATCGTCGAGTTGAGCGTCGTTATACATCTTCCACCAGCCGTTGCGGCTCAACTGGTCGGCGGGCTGCGCGCTGATCCACGGCCCGACCGTGTGATATTGCGCGACGACCGGCGTAGGCGGCACCTTGTAATCTGGCGCGAGCGAACAGGCCGCCAGCGCGATGGTGCCGGCGAGCAGCGCCGGCACGCGCAACGTAACCCTCGTAGCCAGCCTAGCCATTGGCGGCCACCTTCTTGTCGGCGCTGGCGACTTGCACGTGATCGCCGTCAACGAGACCATCAGGCGGCGTATCGATCACGCGGTCCGCCGCGATGAGCCCCGAGCCGATCTCGACCGAATCGCCGAAGTCGCGATTGATCGTCACCTTCTTGAACACGACCTGGCCGTTTGTGCCGAGCGTCGCGACCATCAGGCCACGGGCGTCGAAAACCAGTGCGCTCGCGGGAACGCGTACCGCGTTTTCCTGCACCGGAAGCCTGAATTGCAGGCTAGCGAAACCACCGGGCAAGAGCTTGCCGGCTGAGTTGTCGACCAGCAATTGAACCAGCGTCGTGCCAGAAGTCGAGTTGACGGAATCCGCCGATGCAACCACGCGCGCGGTGAAACGCTGGCCGGGATATTCCGGCACGGAAAGCGTCGCGGTGGTGCCGCTGCGGACATCGGGGGCGTAACTCTGCGGCACCTGCACATACACGCGCAACTGCTTCACGTCCGAGACGGTGAACAACTCCTGTCCGATCCCGCCGCTCCCCGCATTGATGAGCGCGCCGACATCGGTGTCACGTGCGGTCACCACGCCGTCAAACGGCGCCAGGATACGCTCGAAGCCCTTGGTGGCTAGCAACCGGTCGACGTTGGCCTGCGCGGCCGCTACAGCCGCTTTCTTGGCGGTGTAGTCGCCGGTGCGTTCGTCGACTTCCTGCTGGGCGACCGAGTCGGTGCCGAGCAGCGCCTGCCAGCGTTTCGCGGTCGTGCCTGCGAGGGCGGCATTGGCTTGTGCGCTGGCCAGGTCCGCACGCGCCTGCAGCAACTGCTGGTCGAGCTCCGGCGACTCGATCACCGCAAGCAATTGCCCGGCCTTCACCGGTGCGCCGATATCCACGTTCCACGACTTCAGATAGCCACTCACGCGCGCAAAGATCGGCGCACGCGAATACGCTTCGAGATGCGACGGCAGGTCGAGCGTCGGGCCGTTTGCCGAACTGACCGGATGGATCACGGTGACGGTCGGGACCGTCTGCGCGTTGGTCCAGGTCTTGAGGTTGCGGGCGTCGACGGCGCGCAGCGTGACGCCGGCGGCGACCACGATCAGCGCAACCGCGACCCCCACCACGCCGATCATGACGAGTCGCCGGCGCGGCACGGGTTGATCGGTGACGGGTGGGGTGGTGATAACAGGTTCAGACGACATGAGCGGGACCTCCCGTAACGGGTGTCGGGGCAATCGCGCGGCCAGTGCGCGAGTGAATGATGCAGAAGATCACCGGGACCAGGAGCAGCGACGCGGTGGTAGCGAAAATCAGGCCGCCGATAACGGCGCGGCCAAGCGGTGCGTTCTGTTCGCCGCCTTCGCCCAGCGCGAGGGCCATCGGCGCCATGCCGATGATCATCGAGAGGGCGGTCATGAGCACCGGGCGGAAACGGGTGAAACCGGCTTCGAGCGCAGCCTTGAACGGGTCGCCGTGAACGGCCAGGCGCTCGCGGCAGAAGCTGACCACGAGGATGGAGTTGGCGGTCGCCACACCCATGCACATGATGGCTCCCGTCAGTGCCGGCACGGACAGCGTGGTGTGAGTCGCGAACAACATCCAGACGATGCCGGCCAGCGCCGCCGGCAACGCCGTGACGATCACGAACGGATCGGCCCACGACTGGAAGTTGACCACGACGATCAGGTAGATCAACACGACCGCGCCGAGCAGGCCGAACAACATGCCGGCGAACGCGCTGTTCATGGTCTGCACCTGGCCGAGCAGCGCGACCGACGAACCCTTCGGCAGTGCGTCGGCGTTGTCCTTCACCACGCGCTGGATGTCCGACGCCACCGCGCCCAGATCGCGATCCTGCGTGGTCGCGAAGATCTCGACCATCGGCTGGATGTTGTACTGACTCACGACTGCATTGGTGTTCGTACGCTCGACGGTCGCAAGGCCGCCCAGGATTTGTCCGCTGCTCTGCAGGCTTGAGGTGATCGGCAGGTTCTGCAGCGAGGCAAGCGAATCGAGGTTGTATTGCGGCGTCTGCATCACGATGGGATACGACACGCCGTTCGCATTGTTCAGCCAGAAAGTCGGCGCAACCTGGCTCGACCCCGCGAGGTTCACGACCAGGCTGTTCGTCACGTCGCGCTCGTTGATGCCGAGCAGTTGCGCGCGGGTACGGTCGACATCGACGTTGAACGTGGGATTGTTCTGCGCTTGCTGGATCCGTGCATCGACTACGCCGGGGATCTGGCGGATCTCGCGCAGCAGCCGGTTCGCATACGCGAAGTTCGCGGGCAGGTTGTTGCCGCGAACCTGCAAGTCCACTGGTGCCGGCGAGCCGAAGTTCAGGATCTGGCTGATGATGTCCGCCGGCGGGAACGAGAACGTCACGCCCGGATAAAGGCGCGGCAATTTCTCCCGCATCTGCCGCACGTACTCCGCGGTCGGACGATGATCTTCGTTCAACGCGATCTGGATGTCGCCGTCCTGCGAGCCGATCGTCCCGGTGTTGTTATAGGCGAGGTTGATACCGCTGACCGGCAGGCCGATGTTGTCGACCATCGTGGCGAGTTCGGCCGGCGGAATCATCTGACGGATCGATCCTTCCACATCCGCGAAAATCTGCGCGGTCTTTTCGACCCGCACGCCGACCGGCGCACGCACGTGCAACAGGATCTGCCCGGCGTCCACGTCCGGGAAAAAGTTGCGGCCGAGCATAGGCACCAGCGCGAACGAGACCAGCACGAAACCGAGGAAGCAACTCACGAAGGGCGCGCGATGGTTCAGCGCCAGTTCCAGCAGGCCGTGATAGCCGGCGCGAATTTTTTCGAAGCGTCGTTCGAAACCCTGCTGGAAGCGTCCGAGCGGTCCGGGACGCTTCTTTTCGTGCGCATCTTCATCGAGATTATGCGGATGCAGCAGGTACTTCGCCATCGTGGGAACGAGCGTTCGCGACAGGATGAACGACGCGATCATCGCGAAGATCACGGCCTCGGCCATTGGCACGAAGAGAAAACGCGCGACGCCGTCGAGGAAAAACATCGGCACGAACACAATGCAAATACATAACAGCGCCACGAACGCGGGCGTAACGATCTGCGCGGCGCCATCGAGGATGGCCTCCTCTACCTGCTTGCCTTGCTCCAGATGCCAGTTGATATTTTCGATGGTGACGGTCGCGTCGTCGACCAGGATCCCCACCGCGAGCGCAAGGCCGCCGAGCGTCATGATGTTGAGCGTCTCGCCGAGCGCGGACAAGGTCGCGATCGAACCGAGAATGGCGAGTGGAATCGAGGTCGCAATGATGACGGTCGACCGCCAGCTGCCGAGGAACAACAGGATCATGAGGCTGGTCAGCGCAGCCGCGATCACGCCTTCGCGAGCCACGCCGCTGATGGCCGCGCGCACGAACAGCGACTGGTCGCCGATCGGTGCAATTTGCAGTGCGTCGGGCAATGAAGCCTTGGCGTCGAGCACGTGCTGCTTGATGCCCGCGATGATGCCGAGCGTGGACACCGAGCCGTTCTTCAGCACCGACATCAGCACCGAACGCTTGCCGTCCACATGCACGATATTGGTTTGCGGCGGACTGCCGTCGCGGACATTCGCGACATCGTGGATATAAACCGTGGTGCCATTGACCGCCTTGATCGGCAGGTCGCCGAGCGCCTTGAGCGCGTAAGGCGCGTTGTTCAGTTGCAGCGTGTATTCGTGATCGCCGATTTTTTCCGTCCCGATCGGCGTCAGCAGGTTCTGGGCGGCGAGCGCATTGGCAACGTCCTGTGCAGACAGGCCGCGCGCCTGCAAGGCCGTCGGGTCGATGTCGATCTGTATCTGCCGAGACTTGCCACCGAACGGATAAGGAATCGACGCACCGGCCACCGTTACCAGCGCCGGACGTAACTGGTTCAGCCCCAGGTCGCCGAGGTTTTGTTCGGTGAGACCTTTGCCCGACAGCGCGAGCTGGATGATTGGCACCGTCGACGCGTTGTAGTTCAGGATCAGCGGCGGCGTAGTGCCCGGCGGCAATTGACGCAATTGCGTCTGCGAGACGGCGGTCACCTGCGCGTTCGCGTTGCTGATGTTCACGCCCGGCTGAAAGAAGATCTTGATAATGCCGAAGCCATTCACCGATTCAGCTTCGATGTGCTGGATGTCGTTGACCGTCGTGGTCAGCGAGCGCTCGAACGGTGAAGTGATCCGTCCGACCATCTGGTCCGGCGGCAAGCCCGTGTATTGCCATACGACGCTGATCACGGGAATGCGGATATCGGGGAAGATATCGGTCGGCGTTCTGATCGCGGAAAGCGGCCCGATGATCAAAATGAGGATCGCCAGGACGACAAAGGTGTATGGCCGTCGGAGAGCGATACGTACTAGGCCGAGCATGAGAGTTCCAATACTTGGGGTTGAACTGAACGGTGCCCTGATGCTGCCAGGCGCAGCAGTCGGCGGGGTTCGGCCGCGGTCATCCGCGTGGCCCGGGCAATGCGCCGGGTAGGATCATTTCCGTCCTGACGCGAGACGGATTGTTGAAAAATACTCCACATGATCTTTGGTTCGTAGGCTGTTGACCGTTTGGTAACTCACTTTAATGGGCATCTGATCCGGCTAGTGCCGACACTGCTGCATCAAACCGAAACCGATTAATTCTTTCGAATTACTTTCTAATTCGTTGTTAAAAAATAAATTTGAAATCAAAACATCACCGGGCACGCGATTTTGTCTCGCAATTTTGTCTGTAACGCAGACAATCCGGGAATGTACACAAACGAAAACAAAGCTGCAGTGCACAAACTCGGGTTTGGACGGGCGATTGAACCCGACTGGCCCATTTCCGGCAGCGAATTCAAGGCCGCAAATAAGCGTCTGCCCCATAAGTAATAATGGTCCGCGGCTTTTGTACGGCGCCAGCGCAGGCTTGAATAGCGATGTTGAGAGGCGCGCTGATTTTTTTATTACTGTCGTTTACTTAAGGGATAGCTTAAAACTACATTAGCTTATGAAGCGGCAAGCATGAAGGTCGACGTGGGATGAAGAGACTTGCAGCGGTCTTGACGCGTGGGGCATGTCGCGAAACGCGAACCCGGCTGCGCTGCGAGGCGCTCGCAGCATGCGTGGCGGAACGCGGCTATGATTAGGCGCGGCAAATTCGTGCCGAACCATGAAAGGAGAATGCCGGATGATACATGTCATTGCCACTATCACGGCGCAGGCTGGCAAGCGCGACGCCGTGCTGGCGCTGTTCAGTCAGAACCGGCCAGCGGTGCTGGCGGAAGAGGGATGCATCAGCTACGAAGCGGTGGTCGACGTACCGGACTTCGGGGCGATTCAGACCCCGCTCGGCGATGACACATTCGCCGTCATCGAACGCTGGGAAAGCGCCGACGCGCTGAAGGCGCATGCGGCCTCGGCACATATGGCCGAATATGGACGCAATACGAAGCCGCTGCTCGCCAGCCGTGTCATCAATGTGCTGCAAGCCTGCTAGGGCGCCGGCTCGTATTCAGGATCAGAAAGGGAGAATCTATGTCACTAATTTATCGCGGTCCAACGAATCCCTTGGAACAGAGCTGTCAATAATATTCCGCGAAAAAGTGGAATACCAGGCCTCAAAGACCGGCGCTGCCAGTGGTCGGGCAATGTAATAGCCCTGAGCTTCGTCGCATTGCCAACCTGCCACAGCTTCGTAGATCTCCTGTGTTTCGACGCCTTCAGCGACTACCCGATAGTCGAGCTTTTGCGCAAGCGCAATGACGCCCTCGACGAGGGTACGCGTGTATTGGTTATCCAAAACACGACGCACAAGGCTCTGGTCGATTTTTAGCACCGTGGCCGAGTAAAGCTGTAGCTTGGACAGGTTGTTGTAGCCTGTGCCGAAATCGTCAATGGCGACGATGCTCCCCATGTCAGCGACTTTGCGAAGGTTCTCGGTGACAAGCTTCGCGTTTGCCGTTAATGCGCTTTCAGTAACCTCTAGTTCGACCCGCTTTGGTTCGATGCCGTGGGTTCGCAGCAGGGAAATGTAGCGGGGCACGAAGCCGCGCTGTTCCAGATTAAGCACTGAAACATTAATTGAAATGCCAAGGATGATGCCTGCACGTTCCCATGTAGCAAGCTGCTTTAGCGCGTGATCCATCACCCAGTCGGTGAGCGCTGACATCAGCGACGTTTTTTCGGCCAGGGGAATGAACTCAGCCGGCGAAACCTCCCCAAGCAGAGGGTGAGACCAGCGCAACAACGCTTCGACGCCCACGCAAGCACCCGTGCGCAAATCGACTCGAGGCTGGTAAGCTAGACTCAACTGATTTTCATCCTGCAGTGCCTGGGGCAAGGTGTTGAGAATGAAGAACGTGCGTTCCTGGGCCGCAAACATGCGCTTGGCAAACTTCCGAAATGGAACGCGTGCCCGCCGGGCGATCTCGGAAGACGACATCAAGGCTCGTAACACATCCGTGGGTTCATCTATACGAGACAGGTCGACCAAACCGAAGGTCGGCGACAAGTCGACTGGAATCTGGTTGACGAGCAGGGGCGCATCGAAGGCCCTCAACACGGCATCGATCACCCGCATTGCAGCGCTCTCGTCGCCATATACGAACACGGCAAAACGCGCATAGTCGACCCGGTACACGGGCTTGATATCGACGAGCGCCTGCTCCACGCGCCGGGATATTGCTGCCATCAACCGGTCAGTCGCGACAATGCCAATCGAAATCGACGTTTGATCGAGATACCCGAGTGGGACGACATTCACCAAAACCGCATGGCTGGGCGCGATCTGCCCAATTGGCCTTTCGTCGAAGATGGCGCGAACATCGTCACTAAATCGCGCGCGGTTCAGCAGTCGCGTGGGCGGATCCACAAACGCGATTGATCGAAGCGCTTCGATCCGGTCCATCGCCATTTCAGCCAATTGACTCAGCAAGTCCCGTTGCGATTCGTCAAATTCGGGGCGCGGTTTGGTATCGATGACGCATAGGCTACCCAGTGGAACACCCGAGCGCGTTCGCAACGGACTGCCGGCATAAAACCGGATATTCGGCTCCCCGAGTACGAGCCGGTTCTGCTTGAACCGCGGATCGAGCGTTGCGTCGGGGACGACGAGCACATCGTGACGAAGGATCGTGTGTGCACAAAAAGCGTCCTTCCGTTCAGTTTGAGCGACCTCCACGCCGACGCGCGCCTTGAACCACTGACGCTGTTCGTCGATCAACGAGATCAACGCAATGGGTGCTTTGAACAAACGCGCTGCGAGCTGAGTGATGCGATCGAGCGCGGCGTCCGGAGGCGTGTCCAGAAGGCAGGACTCCTGCAAAACATAAAGTCGATGTCTTTCGATGACTGGTGAAGGTAGCTCGTTCTGATCGGGCAGATTCACCGGTTTCCCCTACTGGAAATGATTTATGTCGAGCTGGTTGGGACGTCGTTTTCGAAGGAAATAGACGCAAACAACTATACACCGATGTGAACCGGTTCGGCATTTACAGATACACGGCAAAATGAGCAGCTTGGTGAAGCTACTTAGTCGAGCGTTTATGGTCATCGCAGATCTCTAGAGGTCGACGATAAATAGATCACCGACGCAATACATACAGGCGCTAAAGGCATTTGTGACGAATGCCAACGCCAATTCCGTTCCCCAAGCACATCAAAGAAAGACGAGTGCAACCAGGCGTTCGCAGCTTGGGAAAAAAACGGCACGCGCTCCGCGGCTTAGGAGCCGTGTCCCTGGGTGATCTCGATTTTTCGCGCGGCAAGTCGTCCGGTACATTGGAGAAGGTTCAGCGCGTAGAATCTGCTTTCGTCTGAAACCCGATATAAGCGAATAACGTCAAAATGCCTGATAACTCGACGATTGCCACCGTGCTGCTGTCGGCCGCACTGATTGGTTGGGGGGCCGTTGATGCAGCTCGCGCGATCCGCGCCAGCCGAAGGAGGCAAAGCCGCGAGCAGCATTACCCGGATTTCGTTGATCAGTTGCAGGCCGGTCTGATCCGCGTTGACGCGAAGGGCACGATCATCCGCGCGAGTCGATCCGCCGCGCGCATGTTCGGCTATGAGAGCGAGCTTGATATGCCGGGCCAATCCGTCCAGGGGCTTTCCATGTCGCCAGTCAAATGGGATGGGTTGAGCGACAAGATGCGAAGGGGAGAGCCGGTGCAGCAGGATGCATTTGCCGGGCGCGATCGGAACGGAAACCCGATTGCGCTGGAAATGCACGTTTGCCCACTATATAAGCCCGGTGCCGCCCGTGCGCAGTACCTCGGCGCAGATGTCATTTTCCACGACTTGACAGAACGGAACCGCCTCGTTGAGAAGGCGGCAGAAGCTGACGCGAGGGCGCATATTGCGCAAGTGGCGACCCAGACCGCAAACGCCATGCTCGCGCAATCGGTACTCGAACAGAATGCGGTGCTTGAACATACGCCAGTCAGTGTCTGCTTTGTGAAGGACCGGGTGATCCAGCGCTGCAACAGTGGTTTCGAGCAGCTCTTCGGATACGACAAGGGTGAACCCGTCGGCAAGTCGACACGCATCCTCTATGGCAGCGATGAAGAGTGGGAGCAGGGCGGCGCGGACTATCTTGTGATCGCGGAGCATATCTATGTCGGCGACGCCCGATTCGTGCGCAAGGATGGCACGCCTATCTGGTGCGCCGATCACGGCGCCATGCTCGATCCCGATGACCCAGGCAAAGGCACGGTATGGACCGCACTCGATGTGACCGCGCGCAAGCAAGCCGAAGAGGCGATTAGCGCGGCCAAGGAAGCCGCCGAGGAGGCGTTGCAGACGAAGTCTGAATTCCTCGCCAACATGAGTCATGAAATCCGGACGCCGATGAACGGCGTGATCGGCATGAGCCGGCTGGCGCTCAAGACAAACCTCAACGCTCAGCAGCGCAACTATGTCGAGAAAATAGCAGCCTCTGCGGAGAGTCTGCTTAGCATCATCAACAATATCCTGGATTTTTCCAAGGCGGAGGCCGGTAAGGTCGTACTCGAAAGAGTCCCTTTTGAACTCGACGACATCCTGGACAATCTATCGAACCTGATCGCGCTCAAAACGGAGTCGACTGGCGTAGAGGTCGTTTTCCGGGTAGGGGCCGGCATTCCATTACATCTGGTCGGTGACCCGTTGCGCTTAGGACAGGTGCTGGTGAACCTGGGCACCAATGCTGCCAAGTTCACCGAGCGCGGCGAGATAGTCGTCGGCGTCGATCTCCTGGAAAGTGACGAATACACTGTCATGCTGCAGTTCTCGGTCAGTGACACCGGCATCGGGATGACCGACGTACAGTTGGCGAAGCTCTTCCAGTCGTTCTCGCAGGCGGACGGCTCGATTACCCGCAAATACGGCGGTACGGGCCTGGGACTCGCGATCAGCAAGCAACTGGTTGAAATCATGGGCGGTACCATCGACGTGCAGAGCCGTATCGGTGAAGGGAGCCGCTTCAACTTCACGGCGAGTTTCGAAGTGGGACACAAGGAAATTGTCCGCGAGCGGATCACGACACTGTCGATGAAAGAGCGCCGTGTGCTGGTGGTTGACGACAACGCAGTCGCCTGCGAAGTGCTGGGCGAGATGCTGGCGTCGTTCGGCCTGCAGGTGACAACGGCTGCTTCCGGGCTCGCAGCGCTCGACGAGCTGGTCGTTTCCTCGAACGCCGGCCAGCCGATCGACCTGGTACTGATGGACTGGCGCATGCCCGGCTGGGACGGCGTGGAAACGACGCGCCATATCAGGAGCGATGCACGCATTGCTGCCACGCCCGCCATCATGATGGTCACGGCCTACTCCCGCGACGATTTGCTGTCGGAGGCGCGGGATGTACATGTGGACGGCTATCTTGCCAAGCCGGTCAACCCGTCGCTGCTGTATGACATGCTGGTCGAGACCTTGTTTCCCGCATTCAGGTCCAGCGTGCCGGTGGTGCCGGCGCGTGAGGCGCTTGAGCACGACCGGACGTTGGATTTCGCGGGCCTCGCCGGCCGCCGGGTTCTACTCGTCGAGGACAACGCGATCAACCGGGAGGTGGCGCTCGAATTCCTCGGCCAGGCGCCGATTCACGTCGATGTCGCCGACAATGGCCGCGAAGCCGTCGCGTGCGTGCAGCGTACCCGATACGACCTCGTTCTGATGGATCTCCAGATGCCCGTGCTGGATGGCCTAAGCGCAACGCGTGAGATTCGCTCGATCGCTGGTTTTGAATCGCTGCCCATCATTGCGTTGACCGCTCATGCCATGCCAGGTGACCTGGAAGCGAGTCGGGACGCCGGCATGAACGGCCATCTCGTGAAACCGATCGACCCGGCTGAACTGATGCAGGTCCTCTTCACCTGGATGGCGCCACAAGGGCGCACGGGTGACACGCCCACGAACGACACACGATCGAACCTCTCGCGGACGGTCGTTGAACACAGACATAGCCGGCTTCCGGAACTCGCGGGCGTCGACTGGCAAGTTGCGCTGCAGCGGACTAACCGCAATCCGGCGCTGTTGCAAAGGCTGATACGCACCTTCCGGGACGACCACCTTCACACGGCACAGACACTCCTCGCGCGCGCGGGAGAGGGTGACCTTGAAGCTGTCGGGCGTATTTCCCACGGACTGAAATCTTCCGCCGCTTACCTCGGTGCGGGGCGTCTGTCGTGGCTTTCCAGCGAGGTTGAACAGGCGGTGCGACGCGGTGCGAGCGACGAAGCCCTGGCGCTAGTACCCGACATGGCCGATACATTGTCAGCCTTCATACGGAGTCTGGTTCAACTGGATGAAGTCGATTCCACGGTATCTGGACCATCGGATCCGGCTGTGTTCGGTCCGCTGATGAACCGGCTTGCCGATCTGCTGCGTGACGACGACGCGCGTGCGGAGGACGTTCTGATCGAACTTCAGGCCGCCATGGGACCGGGGGCGGCGGGGGAAACCCAACTGGCCGCTGTCAGAACCGCGGTTGTCGATATCGAGTACCGTAGTGCCCTTGAGTTGCTTGCTGCACTGGCATCGTCGGTCGGGATGCAATTAGAAACGGGAGGGCCGCTTGAGTAAAAAAGATATGCAGAAGGTGCTGGTAGTGGATGATGCGGCGATCAACCGGCAAGTGCTTGGCGACCTGCTGAAGACCGACCATACCGTGATTCTCGCGAAGAACGGCGAGCAGGCGCTGGCGCTGGCAACGCAGCACGTTCCGGATCTGATCCTTCTCGACGTCGTCATGCCCGAAGTCAGCGGCTACGACGTGCTGAACCGGCTGAAGTCTGATCCGCGCACGGCGGCCATCGCTGTGATCTTTATCACCGGACTCGACACACCGGAGGACGAAGCTCATGGACTGACCTTGGGCGCCTCGGACTACATCACCAAGCCGTTCAATCTCACCGTGGTCCTGGCCCGAGTGCGCTGTCACCTGCAGCTTGCTCGACAGCGGCGCATGCTCGAGACACTGGCTAATATCGACGGCCTCACGGAGCTTGCGAACCGGCGCCATTTCGATGAGCGTTATGCGCTCGAATGGGCGCGTGCGACGCGCGACCGGCAACCGCTTTCGGTGGCGATTCTCGACATCGATTTCTTCAAGAACTACAACGACCAGGCCGGACACGCGATGGGCGACAGAGTCTTGCAAGCTGTGGCCTCCGTACTGACAGACGGGCTGAATCGCGCTACCGATCTGGTAGCGCGATTCGGCGGTGAAGAGTTCGCATTGCTGATGCCGGGCACCGGCGCTGAATCTGCTTTGCAACTGGCTGAAAGGTTGCGCGAAGCCACTGGCCGCTTGGCGATGCGGCGCCTGGATTCAACTGAGGCCGACCGTATTACCGTGAGCCTCGGCGGGGCTACGTTGCGACTCGGCAACAATGAATCGGCAGCCGAGTTGTTGAAAGCTGCCGACGATCATCTTTATCGGGCGAAGAACGAGGGGCGCAATCGGGTCGTGTGGCGAGAAGGCAGCCTAAACGCAGGTGCGGTATAGCGATTTTCAGGGATCTATCGTGGCCTGACTGCGAGAGAGGCAGGCTGAACATACGGTGAGGTGTTGATTCATCTCTTTATTTGATTTTACATAAG
>NZ_JAAVUQ010000022.1 GCF_018449515.1 Caballeronia sp. dw_19
CCCGCAGCCCATTTTTGCTCGAGCGCTATACCGTGATGCGCGCAGCTTAATGACGCATGCGCCATACCAAAATTCGAGATCTGCTTCCAGTCCCCGCGCAGGATTCGGTTGTTGCCAACGGGGACGTTGGATGCGGCGATCGACTAGAACTGACCGCCGGAGAATCGATTAGGACCGCTAGTGGAACGAACCGAGCCGCGCGGATTGGAGAAAGAGTCAACGCTTCGCTATATAGACCTTTAAAGGAAATTTTCATGGCCCTCGTATCACTACGCCAACAGCTGGACCACGCTGCCGAACACTGTTATGGCTTACCCGCCTTCAACGTCAACAATCTGGAGCAGATCCTGGCCATCATGCAGGCTGAAGATGCCTGTGACAGCCTGGTCGTCCTGCAGGCCTCAGCCGGGGCGCGGAAATATGCCGGCGAAGCCTTCCTTCGCAAAATCGTTGAAGCTGCCGTGGAAACTTATCCGCACATCCCGATCTGCCTGCGTCAAGACCATGGCGGCAGTGCCGCGGTATGCAAGGCTTCGATCCGTTCTGGCTTTTCCAGTGTGATGATGGACGGCTCGCTGATGGAGGATATGAAAACGCCGTCGTCCTATGCCTACAACATCGAAGTAACCCGTAAGGTAGTGGACTTCGCTCATTACATCGGTGTATCAGTCGAGGATGAGCTCGGGTGCTTAGGTTCGCTAGAATCCGGACAGGCGGGGGAGGAAAACGGCTCGGGCGCCGAGGGAATGCTGTCGCACGATCAACTACTGACCGATCCTGCCCAGGCGGCCGACTTCGTCAAGCGGACCGGCGTCGATGCGCTAGCCATTGCAATCGGCACCAGCCACGGCGCCTACAAGTTCAGCCGTAAGCTTACAGGCGACATTCTTGCGATTGATCGCATCAAGGAAATCCATGCTCGCATCTCCGACACCCATCTCGTGATGCACGGCTCCTCCTCCGTGCCGCAGGAGTGGCTGGAGTCATCCGCCAATACGGCGGGGACATACAGGAAACGTATGGTGTGTCGGTAGAAGAGATTTTGCAGGGCATCAAGCATGGCGTGCGCAAGATCAATATCGATACGGATATCCGATTGGTAATGACCGGAGCGATGCGGCGCGGCATGGCCCAAAATCCTTCTCAGTTCGATCCGCGTAAGTTCTTTAATGATGCTGTGGCTGCAGCCAGAGACCTATGCCAGATGCGCTTTGAAGCGTTCGGGTCCGCCAGACAGGCGGCGAAGATTAAGGTTATGCCACTTGAACGGATGGCGCGTCGGTATGTGAAAGGTGAACTGGCCGCTGTGGCGAATTAAATGGTATCTGTCAACTCGGCTCACTTTTAAGGAAACCAGATCAACCTCCAGGAAGTGGCTTTGCACCACGTAAACGGGGCACAGCTTTCCCTTTATCGAAGAAAGGGAAAGCCGCCCAAGTGCAGTATTGGCCGCATTCGTGTGCGACACGGCCGAGAACCTGTGTTGATGCGATCGCACCAGTGGCGCGAGAGATGCTTTCCAGGACAACTAAGTCGATGCAAAGAAACGGGCCGTACGCCGCGACCCGGGCAGTATTCGGGTATAAAAGTGATTGTCGTGTCCGTACTGTTTGGCGCTTTCATCGAGGCCGCCTAGATACGGGCGTTCATTGCTTTTCACGGATACCCGCTTTTGCTCGGTACGGCCCTTCTGGCCTGTGGTTTTGGATTGCGGCACGCGGCGGATGACGATCACATCGTCGCGATCTATAACGTGATGCGCAAGCTCATGCAGGAAGGAAAGCGCCCGCTCGCCATCGGATTCATGTTTTCGCCGGGAAATTCCACGGCAGTCGTGCCCGCGACTACCGTGAGAGGAGCCACCGCCCTCGCCTTGCAACGCGAGATGGACGCGATCAAGGAAATCGGCGGAATCAGCGGCACACTGATCAGCTTTCTTCCTATTCGCCACTGCGTTGATCAACCTGATGGTCCTGGATTCCATCTATCAGGCCTTCACGCGCAAGCGCCGGGGCGAGCCTTACGGCGAGAAAATTTTCGCTCAGCTGCTGGCGGACCGGGGCCTGCTTGCGCGGATTTTCCATCCTATGTTCAAGCTGATTATCCGCAGCTGGCATAGGTATCCGCGCGGTGTGCTGTTTGGCTCGGGCTTCGATACCGCGACGGAAATCGGCTTGCTGGGCATTTCGGCTGCAGAGGCGTACCGAGGCGTATCGGTTTGGTCGATTCTTGTATTCCCGCCCTCTTCTGCGCCGGTATGTCTCTCGTCGATACGACCGACAGCATTCTGATGCTCGGCGCCTACGGATGGGTCTTCATCAAACCCATGCGCGAGCTGTAAGTTGTACTACAACATGACGATTCCCTTCGTCTCCGTTGTGCCGCTCACTAAGCCCATGGGGAAGTTCGAAAGCACCGTACACGAAATTGAAAAGCTCCAAGCTATAGCACTACTCACCCGACAGGCGCCCGAGGAATATGAAGAGCTTCACGATCAGCCCTTCGGTGATGGATGGCCTGATTGGACAGGCGTTTCGGCTGTCGGGTAACGAATGAACGGTTGCAATAATGCGTCGCGAAAGAGTCATGGCTCACACGTAAGACCGGAGCATAAGCCTATCAGCGCCACGGAACTCGCATTCGGCGAGCGAGATAGCTGTACTGCCTGACGGCTGATGACGTTGTGATGTGTCGCTCAATCAAGAACAGTAAGCAGTCCTTCCGTAAGAAGGGAGGCGTGTCTACGATTGTTGTGGTAGGCGCGATGATGCCGTTGACCAGCCAGGATATTACTTCGTGTACGGCCCGACAGACATTTGAACGGGAGCAGATCATCGCCTGATCGGTCCGCCATTACGCACTGCCCGGA
Source organism: Caballeronia sp. dw_19 (assembly GCF_018449515.1). Classification (GTDB taxonomy): domain Bacteria; phylum Pseudomonadota; class Gammaproteobacteria; order Burkholderiales; family Burkholderiaceae; genus Caballeronia. Next base: position 2,870 of record NZ_JAAVUQ010000022.1, read on the forward strand.
CCGTTGGCGATCAACTCAGACCTCAGCATGGAGGTGAGCATGCTCGGGGCGAACCCCTCGAAATATGCTGGATCTGGCCCCTCAGTGCGATATTGTTCCGCTCTGTTTCTGACCTAGGATGGGCAAGGTCGCTGCGCGGCTCGCGGACCACGTGGTGCAATTCAGGTGATCTGCAATTGAGGTAATCTGTACAAATCGCTATATCCTACGGTATATTACGGTGTCATGCGCCGATTGAAACCGATTATCTGAGGCGAGAACTCCTATGAATCCTCAACCATCTCATCGTGCCCAGTCACCGACTGCGGAGTACATGAAACACGATGCACCCGAACACGTGCCCGGCAGTGACATCCGGCGCGCGCGGCTGGCCGACCTCGATCCGTACATCCACTGCTCTGTGATCGGCACCTGCCCTGCCAGCACCGATCTGCGCGATATCGTTACCCGCTTTGCGGGGTTCGACTTCCATCATCGGGTGAGCAACTTCGAGGTGCATCACGCCGCAGTACAGATCGCTGCCGAAGGCGGCCGGGGCGCCGACGCTCTGCAGGAGATGCTGGACCATCGTTACGATGGGGAAATCAAGCGTTTCGAAAGAGCGCGCAATGAAAGTGAACTGTGCCATCTATGGAACACGGCGAGGCGAAGTGGCGAGACAGCCGGCGCCTACTGGGCGCTGATGACGCACCCGCATGCGACGCACGAATTGCGCCAGCGTATCGTCGTCGAAGCGCACAGGCTTACGTATGTAGTGACGGGGCCGTCACCGATGCTCGACACTGATTGACCGCATCTGTGGCGCGGAGGTGGACTGCGCTACGCCGTCGAAAGCGAGCCAATGCAGCGCTCTACCAGTTGCGATTCCGGAATCGATCAGCGCTGCAAGACCGGCGCCTGATTTTGGCCGCGGTGATCTCTGCCAGGATTCGTCGAGAATCGGCATGTGCGGACGGCGGTCATTTCCGGGTATATTCACATTGATGAGTGAGCCCTCTTCCGATTCGTCGGCGCACATCTCGCCGATTCTGCTTGTGGCCTGCCTTTGCGCCCGGTGGTGTCGCACGTGTGACACCTATCGCGCAACACTCAACGCCGTACGCGCAGAGCTGCGACGCACCCGACCCCATGCTCACCTGCGCTTCTTGTGGATCGACATCGAGGACGAGGCCGCGCTGATAGGTGACCTCGACATCGAGAACTTCCCCACGATCCTGCTTGCGAGCGACGAACAGGGACTGTTCCTCGGTCCTGTGATGCCCCACGCCGCGGCGCTGGACCGCCTGATCCTCGCGGCCCTGGACGGCGACCTGCCGCCAGTGACGCTGCCCGAGGGCGATGCCGCGACATTGCCGGCACGGCTTGCGGAGCATACCGATCTCTGAGCGTCGTGCGAGCTGCTGCCACACGCGCCGCGATTGTCGACGCAACACGCATCGCCGGTCGTTCGCTGAAACCTCCGCGCTCCAGACGCGAGAAGCGGTGCGAGCAAGCTTCGTCGCCTCAGCCGCCGATGTAGTGCATCTCGACGCGCGGCGCGGATCGCCGATCGACCCCAGCCGCAATAGCGTCCGAAGCGCGGAGCTCCGAATAGCGGTCGGCACGCTGACCCCAGAGACCGTTGATCGCGTTGGCAAGCTCCACGTCGCTTGCGCCTCCACGCAGCGGCCCGCGCAGGTCGTAGCCAAGCGAGGCGAACAGACAGAGATAAAGCTGGCCATCGGTCGACAGGCGCGCGCGATTGCAATTGCCGCAGAATGGCTGCGTGACGCTCGAGATCAGACCGACCTCGGCACCGTCATCCGAGAAACGCCAGCGCCGCGCCGTTTCGCCAGAACTATTCTGTGTCATCGGTTCGACCGGCCCGATCTCTCGCAACCGCTGCAGTACGTCATCCGAGGGTAACACCTCGTCCGATCGCCAGCCATTGGTGGCGCCGACATCCATGAACTCGATGAAGCGAAGCACTACCGCGTCACCGTATCGCAGCCGAAGCGCACGCGCGAGTGGGACGATCTGGCCATCGTCGGTACCTCTCTTGACAACCATGTTGACCTTCACGGGCAGCAGACCCGCTGCCAGAGCGGCATCGATGCCCTCGAGAACGCTCTCGACAGCGAAGCCGACGTCGTTCATTGCACGGAACACGCCATCGTCGATCGCATCGAGACTGACTGTCACGCGATCGAGCCCCGCTCGCTTCAACGCGGCGGCTTTGCGTGCAAGCAGTGAGCCATTCGTCGTCAGCGTCAAGTCGAGCCGACCGCCGGTGGGCGTGCGCAGCGCGGCCAGCATTGACACGAGCACGTCGACGTCCTTGCGCAGCAGCGGCTCGCCGCCGGTCAACCGGAGTTTCGTGCAGCCCGCGGCGGCGAACAGACGCGCGAGTCGAGTGATTTCTTCGAAGGTCAACATCGCCGAGTGCGGCAGGAACGCATGGCGGTCGTCGAAAATCTCCTTGGGCATGCAATAGCTACAGCGGAAGTTGCAGCGATCGGTAACGGAGATGCGCAGGTCGCGCAACGGGCGGCCGAGCATGTCGAGGCGATCGGCTCCTGGAGCGAAACCGCTCGAATTTCTCGTCGGTAGGCGCTGGTCGACGAGCCGGATGAAAGTTGAACTCATGAATCTCCGGGTACAGGGACGATGCAATGCGCAGAGGAATTCGCGACAGACGACGGCAAGTGTCCAGGCGTCGCCCACCCCGGCACCCGCGCCGTGACGACGTCGATCAGCAGAAACAGGTTGGGCTGTCATCTCGCACCACCGGTAGATGGCTTTCATTCTCGACTGAAGGAAGCTCGGTTCCGACTCCAGCGAGCAGAAAGTGCCGAACCCAAAGACCCGCACCGGTCGCATGCGAAATGACGCTTGGCAAGCGAGCCAACAAGACAGTTGGCCAAGCGCGATGCACAGCGCAAGCCGCACGGCAAGCGCGCGGCTTGCGGCGATCGACAGCGAGATGCCATCTACTCACGCGGGCTCATGGCAAATCAAGCCGGTAGCGACGTCTGTGAACAACGGTGCCAGGTTCTCAGCCGCACGATCGCGATCCTTTTCGCCCAGTAGAGTTTCACCGGCCAAGCCGGCGCAACTCAGCAATGGCGAGCACGGACGTCGCCACTGTGTGATGGTGGGTAGCGTGATACCACCGCTGGTCATCGGCCTGCGTTGACGACACGCTCCGAGGCGTCTCCGACGGGATGTCACGGGCAACCGCCAGACGGACCCAAGGAAATGGAAGAGAGTCCTGGACATCGTGCACCTACCATCGTACAACTCCGCGGGCGTCACCGTTTCGCTGTTGAGTGCACGTTTCGCTTCGTACGTGGCGCTGGACCTGGCGCGGAGAGTACGCAAGAAGCATGGCCGCATCTCAACGGATAGGTGGCTGGGTTGATCGTTCGTCATGGGCACCGGTATCTGATGCATGCATTTAGTGGGGATGCTGGCTTTTCCCCTGCCCATCCGCTCGGCTACACGAAGATGGCAACCATCGTCTCGTGGATCGCGGCTGCCTCCGCCGTCGCGCTGTACATCGCGAGTCGACCATCGCTCAGTTGGCAATCGCTAACCGGCAGCGCGCTCGCGCCGGACGCGGCGGGCATCTGTGCGATGCACTTCATCGGCACTGCGGCGCTCGACATCGCGCCGCGTATCGTCTGGAGTCCCTGGCTTGTGGCCGCGTCGGTAGCGATTACGATTGGCGCATCGGTGCCGTCGCTGGGCGTGTTCTTCTGGATCCGCCGCGACAACATCCAACATTGCCCGGATCACCTATCAGAAACGATGACGCACGCCTACGGCGACCGCGACTTGATCTTTGGTCGTTGAAGGCGGAATCATGCCCGCCATAGAAGTCGCGTTGGGTCCCACGGAAACGGCCTCTGTCGAGGTGTCAACGGTAATTGCTCGGCCTTGGGCATATTGATAGACTCCGGCCACATAGACATCGCTACGCTTGCTAAGCGAATAATCAAGGCCAAGTACTCCGGAATGCCATTTCGGAGTCGCCGATACTCCGGCATACGACTCTCTTCCAGTGGTATAGGTATAGGAACCGATTGCGGTCAGCGAGGCGGTCACACCATACGTACCGTTGATTTCGATATTGTCAAAGCGGGCCTGGTCACCAGCAATCGCGGCGATACCCTGTTGTTGAGCATGCGTCCAGAGGATGCCTACCGTACCGGGACCAAATGCATAGTTGCCACCAACGCCGTAAATGCGCTGACGCGTCGCGGTGCCAAGTGCCTGAGGTGCGAGTACTGAGGTCACCCCTAAATTCGCCCCGCTACCCGATTGGTCCCGCTGGACGTAAGCAGCCGCGATTTTGATCGGACCATTCGCATAAGCTGCTCCGACACCGAAAAGCCGTCCTTGATTGAACCCGCCGGGCACATTGCTGAATCCATATTCACCCCCGACATGGAAGCCTGAAATATCAGGGCTCTCATATTTGACGACATTGGAAGACGAAGCCGGATTGCCGAGATTGTCGACATCACCCGGATGGGCAGCAAGATTGACCCCTCCTGCCTGTCCTGCCAGACCCAATGGGCCAAGATAATCCACACCGGAATCAAACTGACGGCCAAGCGTCAACGTTCCGATCCGATCATCCTGTAGACCGACATAAGCCTGACGGGTAAACAGGCCCGAGCCCGGAGCACCCAGATTTGCATCGAACTTCCCGAACTGACCATTTCCGATATTGAAGCCACTCTCTAATTTGAAAATTGCCCGTAGGCCATTTCCAAGATCCTCCGTACCGCGCAAACCGAAATACGTATCCGACAGCGCACCGCTATCCTGAGCCCAGAGGCTTTTACCACCCGCATTATTTACATAAGCCAGACCCGCATCAATCGTACCGTATAAGGTAACGCTGCTTTGAGCATGGGCAATCGAAGCCATCAGTGCGGGAATGCCGATAATCATAAATTTCTTCAAGATCAACTCCTCATGGAAATTATTGATTTCACTTTTTCACAACAGGCACCGTAACGCCACTTCTACATGTTCGAGTTGGCTTCTTATTGATCTGGTCGCAAAGGCACCTCGCGGCACGCATCCACGCACGACGTTGCGAGATCCGTGCCCTCGGGCCAGTCGAGCGTCTCGCCGATCCCGAGCGCTTCGCGCAAGGACGCAAATAGCGGACATTCAACTTCATGGCGCGAGCTCCGCGAGAGACAGATACCGCACGCTGTCGCCGGCTCGCACGACGCGCCCCGGCGCGATATCCGCCAGTCCATCGCCCCAGGCCAACGAAGTCATCACGCTCGAGTTCTGGTTCGGATAGACGTCGAGACCACCATTCACGTTTCGACGCACGCGCAGGAATTCACGGCGCGCGTCCGGCTTCTGCCAGTCGAAATCAGCGCGAGCCAGCAGGCTGGGCGGCTCGACGTCCCTGACTCCTTGCATCCGCAACAACACCGGCCGCACGAACAGCAAGAAAGTGACGAAACTGGACACCGGATTGCCGGGCAGCCCCAGGTACAAGGTCTCGCCAGCGACGCTGTTTCCCGGGTCAGCCTCCGGCCGTCGCACCGCGCCGAACACCAGCGGCTTTCCGGGCTTGATCGCCACGGCCCACAGGTCGAGCCGGCCCTCCTCGCGCAGCGCCGGCCTCAGGTGATCCTCCTCTCCGACAGATACACCTCCAGCGCTCAGTACCAGATCGTTGTCTCGCGCGGCAGCGCGTAACGTTGCCCGCGTCACATCGAGGCGATCAGGCACGTTGCCGAGATCGTTGACGATGCAGCCAAGACCACGCAGCAACGCACCCAGCGTAAAGCGGCTTGCGTTGTAGATCGCGCCGGGCAGCAGCGGCTCGCCCGGCATCACCAGTTCGTCGCCGGTCGAGAAGAGCCCGACTCGCGGCCTTGCTACGACGTCCAGGTGAGCGCATCCAATCGTCGCGGCGAGGCCTAGCGCCGCGGCATCGAGTCGGCTACCCGAGCGCAGCACGACACTGCCGGCCTGGACGTCCTCGCCGCACAGCCGGATCGACTCTCCGGCCGGCGGGACAACGCGAACAAGCACGCTCCCGAACCCGGCGCGCTCGGCCGGCGCCAATACTGCTTCGCAGTGCTCCTGCATCACGACCGCATCGGCGCCCGGCGGGATCGGGGCGCCGGTGAAGATCCGGGCTGCGGTGCCGGCCAGCAGCGGCTGACCGACCTGACCCGCAGGGATGCGCTGCGACACCGGCAATGACGCGGTGGTGTCGCCGCAGAGGTCAGCCAGCCGGATTGCATAACCGTCCATCGCGCTCTTGTCCAACGTCGGGACGTTGATGTCGGAAACGATGTCATGCGCCAACACGCGGCTCCACGCGCATTCCGTCATGACGTGCTCGGTGCGCGCCAGCGGCGAGACAGCGGCAAGCAGTAGCTGGCGCGCCTCGTCGGCCTCGATCAGTGACTGCTGCGACTGGACGGTTGGGGTACGCGAATTTTCGTCTGTGATGGATATCATGACGGTTGGAAAGGAACGGAATGGCAGGCGCTGCACACAATGCGTGAGTTGCCGGCACATAGGCGCGACCGACCACGATCGGCTCAATCGCGAATGGAGAAGGCCTCTGCGTTCATCTGCTCGGACCTGGAATAGCAGACACTGAACATGACGATGAATGGCGCGCCGAAGAACATCGCGTATGCGAGCGCGGTGCCACTGTTGCCATTCGTACCAGGCGTCGAGCAGATCATCGTGGTGTCTGACGTGCCGAGGTAGTGCATCGGGATGATGCCCCCGCCCATGACGCCGCCATCCAGCGTGTACGCCGCGGACATGATCCGGTCCTCGGCGTCTATACCTCGGCGACGCGAGCCACAGTGCGGTGCATGAGCCGCAAACAGCGATCGGCAGCGACAGCGCGACTGGCGTCGGATCATAGCGATGATTGGCCAGACCAACTGCCAGTTCGAGACTCGTCGCGTGCGAAATACCCCGTGCATCAGTCGACATGGTCAGCTTCCTGCCTCTTCGCTTATCGAATGACTCACAGCCGTACGAGTTGATGGCATCTGCCGGGCCGTGACCTTGCATTCCGTCGTGGATGTACTCCAGTCGACCAGTGCGCCGCGCAGTTCGCTGCCACGCCGTACCGCCGTCATCTCGGCCAGAATCGCCAGGCAGATTTCCGGCGGCGTGCGGCCTCCGAGGTTGAGCCCAACCGGGCCGCGCAGTTTGCGGGCCTGCATCTCGGTCACGTCAAATTCGAGAAGCCGGGTACGGCGTGCCTCGTTATTTTTGCGCGAGCCGAGGGCGCCCACGTAGAACGCTGGCGTCTTCAGCGCTTCCATCAGAGCCAGGTCGTCGAGCTTGGGATCGTGTGTCACCGCTACCACTGCGCTGCTTGCATCGAGCTTTAGTTGTACAACCAGGTCGTCGGGCATTTCTCGCACGAGTTCGACCCCTTCGAGCGCTTGCCAGCCTTCGTGATATTCAACGCGCGGCTCGCAAACGATGACTCGATAGTCGAGCATCAAGGCCATCGCTGCGAGATAGCGCGACAGCTGGCCTCCACCAATGATCAGGAGCCGCAGCCCCGGGCCGTGCACCGTCGTCAGCACCACACCGTCGAACGTGACGAGATCGCCGACGCTAGCCATCGAATCGATCGAAACCGCGCCCGATTCGATCTCAAGCCGACGCAACACGATGCGGTGCTGCTCGACTGCCACCAACAGTTCCGGCAGTTGCGATTGCGTTCCCAAAGGCTCAAGGACGATCTGTACCGTGCCGCCGCATGGCAGCCCGAAGCGCTCCGCCTCACCTGCATTGGCTCCGTAGATGACAGACTGAGGCAGTGTGGGTGCCAGCTCGCCGCGTTGCACGCGGCCGATCAGGTCATCCTCGATGCAGCCACCCGACAATGAGCCGGCCACTTGGCCGTCGTCGCGAATGATCATCAGCGAACCCGGCGGGCGTGGCGAGGACCCCCAGGTGTGAACCACTGTGCCCAACACGACACGGTGCTTGCGCCGGATCCAGTCGATCGCGGTGCGAAGAACTTCGATGTCCATATTGTTCATGGTCTCTTCTCCAGCTTGTTAAAGGCCGCGGGTTTCCACAGCGACAGCGCCGCTCCTACGGCGGCGAGTGCGCCGAGGCCGATCTGTGTGCCACGCAGTGCCGATGGGCCGCAGTAAGTGACGGCCACGCCAAGCAAAGCGATGCAGCAGGCTGGCACCAGTGCGCCGAACCATGTCGGTGCCGCCGCTCGCGTTTCTATTCGAGGCGCGTCGCCGATCCGGGCGAACCAGGCCAGACTCCAGCCAAGCGACTGGCACATCGACGCCAGCATCAGGCCCAGCATGCTGGTCGACAGCAGCGACAGCAGGAGGCCCGCTGTCATCGCCGCTGCGACCCACGCCTCGGCGCGCAAGGTCACACGCAGCAGGTACAGCGTCAGCGGCGGCATGAGCATCGCACCGAGATGCAGGCCGACTATGGCGGCCGTGCTCAGCCAGACTTCGCCGCGGCACCACTGCGTCATGACGGACATGGAGGCCATCATCGGCAGCATCGCCCAGCTTGCGGCCTGCGTGGGCCACTTCGCCGGATTGCTCCAATGGCTCCATCCACCCAACGGTAACGCACAGTCGAACAGGCCCCCGCGGCATCCGCTCGTGATGCCGCGGGATGGCAGCATGATCGCCAGCAGCGCCGCCGCGGCAAGCAGGCCGATGGCGGGCGCGGTCGTCAGCGCGACGCCCGGGTCGCCGGAGACGAGCCAGGCCAGAGCGGCACCTGCGGTGGCCGGTAATATCGGTGGCGGCGCGCGCCGGGCTCGTGCCCGAAGCATCTTCACGGCGCGCGACGCGGCGACCAGGAGTGCAGCCCATCCAGCGGCAGCGCACGCAACCATGATCAGGCTCGCGGAGTGGCCAGTCCGCAGCAGCGCTCCCGCAGCAACAGCGGCTGTCGCCAGCAATACGAAGCGAAGCACCATAGCGGGCACCGCCAGCGTGGCCCCGGCGCGCAATACGATACCGGTGACTCCGAGAAACAACACCATCGGTGCCAGTCCACCAAGCTCGAACGGCATCACGGCACTCCCGAGATCGCCCAGCACCAGCCAGCCGCCGATCAGCAGCGCCCACGCCAGCGTGCGCGCGACGAGCAGGAGCGAAGTCGCGCTATCGATCACTGTAGCCACGCAGTTGGTCGCTTCCCCGCACCGCGTGGATGCTCGCGTTGAACGACACGATGAGTCGCTCCGACTCTCCTGCATACGGCAGCGCCTGGTGCGCAAGCCACGAAGGAAACACGAGCAGTTGGCCCGGGAGCGGCTCGACGTCCACGTGCGGGGGAAGCAGATACGCATTGCCGAGATCGACGTGCGCCCCCGCCAGGGCGCCGAACGACGGGCCGTAGAATCGCGTCACGCCGTTGGCCTCGCCGAAGACCGGATGCATGGCTCGCCGGGACGGCTCGTCGACCTGCACCACGTAGATGCCCGACCAGGAGCAGTTGCCATGCGTATGCACATCGTGATGCGCGCCATCGTTGCTGAACTGAAACCACAGACCCTCGATCGCGACCTTCAGGTCGAGCCTCTCGCGCAGCCAGGCATCGCGGTTGGCCTGCGCGGCGGTGTCGCGAAGGCTCCTGACGAGGAACTCCACGAACTGATCCCACTCCGCCAGCTTCACGCGGCCAATCAGATCGTCGTCGCTGGCGAAGAAGGCCCGCTGCGGCTCGCCGCGTGCATGCAACTGCGTCGCACGAATTGCGGAGAACACGCGCACGAGCAGCGGGTTTAGCGAATCCGCGCGGACAAGGCGGTGAACGCCCAGCGGCATCGGCCACAGTGAATGGAAGCCGGGATCGAGTGCCACCGCGTCAGACCTTCTCGGTGCTCGGCCACCGCAGCGCGTGCCCGGTCTCGCGCTCGAAGCGCTCGACATCTTCCTGGGTATCAATGTCCACGCGGTAGCGCCGGTTGTCAGTCACGTACGGTGTCACGAGTTCGGGATGCCGCGACTGCCACTGCCGACAGCCGGTCTTGTAGTCCCCGGCCAACACCTGCTCGCGCACGTCCGATCCGAAGATGACCGGGTTGCCGCGTTCGCCACGCACTTCGGGATAAACTACGCTCGCGTCGCGCGGGCGTTTCTTCCACGCCGAGATCAGAGCGGTGATGTCCTGGGCGTTCAGCAGCGGCTGGTCGGCGAGCACCATCAGCACCGCGTCGCAGCGGTTTGACAACGCGCCGAGGCCGACGCGCTGCGATGAGACCTGACCATCATCCGGGTGCGGATTGCGCACGATGGTGACAGGGAAACATTCGATGACAGGCGCCACCGCTTCCGCGTGATGGCCGAGCACCACGACCAGTTCGTCAACTCCAGCGCCCGAAAGTGCCACCAGTACGCGTCGGATTAGTGGCACGCCGCCTAGCTCGAGCAGACACTTCGGCCGGCGTCCGATGCGCTCGCCGGCGCCAGCGGCCAGCACGATCGCGCCGATCACCACGCGACTGTTCAGGCCTCCACCACCTTTCATGATGCAGCCCATTGTGTCGACTCCTCAGTGAGCGGAATGGCCGGCCGCCTCAAGCGCGGCCGATTGTAAGGCGGGCTCGTGTTGCGCCGAGCCACCCGAGCAGCAGGAGCCACCGTGCGACATCGGCGTTGGGGCAAGCGACGACGATGCGACGGCCGCGGTCTGCGGCACCGAACGCGCGGCCTTCGATGTCGACACGTCGCGACGCGACGCGATTACGGCAGCGAGCACAGACAGTGCGATTTCCTCGGGTGTCTGTGCGCCGATCGCGATCCCTGCCGGGGCGATGATCGATGCGACAACGCCGGCGTCGACTCCGGACTCCGCAAGCGACGCGCGCATCGCCTCTGCCTTGCGCGCGCTCGAGACGAAGAAGATCGAGCGCGCATCGATTGCGATCGCGGCGTGCAAGCCCTGCAGATCGCGCTGTCCTTGCGTTGCCACGACGACGACGGCGCCGCCGGGGATGTCGGCGTTGACCTCCGTCGGATCGTCGGTGTTCACGACACGCGCTGCATCCGGGAACGCGGCCGGGTCGGCGCCAGGCGCGACGACGAACACGTCGAGGCCGACGCGCGGCGCGAGGCCGCTCAACGCGATGGCAACGGGCGAGTGGCCCACGACGACGAGGCGCGGGCGAGGCAGAAACGGATCGACGAACAGCTCGATCGTGCCGCCCGAGTGGCAAGTCATGCCGAACTCGAGCACGTCGTCGGCGTTGCGCTCGTAGCCATCAGCCGAAGGCGCGATGCGCACCACGCGCGCAATGCCGTCGGCGATCGCTGAGCGCACCACGCGCGCCACCACGGGCTGCGTGCAACCCCCGCCGATCCATCCGTCGATGCGGCCGTCCTCGGTTACCACCGCCTTGTCGCCCGGGTGGGCGGACGTAGGGGGTACGACTCGCACGACGCTCACGAGCGCACACGGAATGCCTTGCGCCTGCAGGCGCTGAATCGACGTGAGAGTCTGGGACACGGCGGCTTTCATTGGGGAATCCTTTGGGTCATTTCAGCAGCGCCGCGGCGTTGGCGAGATCACGCAGCGTCGCGAGGGGAATGAAGCGCTCGATCAGCGCATGGCACGGTTGCATCGCTTCCGAGGTGGGTGGCTTCACGGTGGGATGGAACCACGTAATGCGGGCGCCGCGCGCTCGCACGCGTTCGAGTTCGTCATGCAGCCGCTCCGGCGGGTCGGCGTCGAAACCGTCTGACAGCACCCACACGCGCGACCCGCGATCGATCTGCGCGCGCGCGTGGACGCGGTGAAAGTCGGCAATGCTCGTGGCGATGCGCGTGCCTCCGGCGAAGCCTGCCGTGACGGCGTTCACTTTTTCCTGCACCGTGCCAGAGTCACGCTTGAGCAGCGGCGTGACTTCGGCGAGCCGCGTATGGAACACGAAGACGCGCGCGCCCGCAGCACCGACGAATGCACGTGCGATGCGAAGGAACAATTGCGCATGGGTTTGCATCGAGCGGCTGACGTCGACCAGGATGAACAGTTTTGGTCGTTCCCGGCGCGGCCGGCGCCACACCGGCGCGACTGGCACACCACCGGTGCGCAAACTGGCGCGCATCGTACGTCGGATGTCCAGCCTGGACCCCATCGCGTGCTGGTGCCAGCGTCGTGTCAGTTGCTGCCGCAGGCGGTTCGCGATGAGGTCCGCAAGCCGCTGCAGCCGTTCCAGATCCTGCGGCAGCCATTGCGACAGCGATCGGTCATCGAGCGGCTCGGCTCGGCTCGCCCCACCCTGCGCCCGTCGACCTTCGCCTTCATCCGATAGTGCGACCCCGTCCTCGAGAGCGCTGTCACCACCCGAGGCTTCGCCCGGGCGGCTGCTGCCGCCCATCGCATCGTGCAGCGCCTGCACTATCTGGCGCAGGTCACGGGACGGCCGCATCTGGCCGCTCATGCGTACCTGCCCCTTCAGGCGAGTCGGGTGCCAGTAGCGCTCGAACAGATCGTCCCATTTGTGCCATTCGCGATGCGAGTGGCACGCAACGGAGCGCCACGCGGCTTCGATTACGCGGTGGCGTGCGACAGGAATCGCGAGCGCGGCGTGGATCAGCGCCTGATGCTCGGCAACGCCGATGTTGAGCCCGTGATCGCGCAAAAACGCGACGAAACCGGCGATCGCCTCCAGTGGGCGAGGAACCGCCTCGCTCGCATACTTGCATTGGCCGTCGACGATGGGATCGGAGTTCATGGAAGAGCGGCACAATGTCCGTCTGCAATACCTGATGACGATTGCGCCGTCTTCACGGCGACGCCTTCGGTGCGCCGCCCGTCGATGAGCTTCTGCACGTGCTCCGGCGTCAACTGGAACAGGTCGTCGCGCGTCTTCAGGAGGCAACCGAGCGTCGCCGTCAGGCCGTGGGGATCGTCGGGCAATGCCTCCATGCGCATCCGATGCAGGGCGCGCACCCAGTCGAGTGTCTCGGCGACACCCGGCGTCTTGCCGAGGTCTTCCTTGCGCAAGCGCTGCACGAACCCGACCGCCTGTTCTACCAGCGCGCCTTCGGCGGTGGGTACCGCGCTGCGCACGATCGCGATCTCGCGCGCCAACGTCGGGTAGTCGAGCCAGTGGAACAGACAGCGCCGGCGCAGTGCGTCGGACAGCTCGCGCGTACCATTGCTCGTAAGCAGTACGCGCGGCACGTATCGCGCACGCACGGTACCCAGCTCGGGCACGCTGATCTGGTAGTCCGACAGTACTTCGAGCAGAAAAGCCTCAAAAGCCTCGTCGGCACGATCAATTTCGTCGATCAGCAACACGCAGGGTACGTCGCTTGAGATCGCCTGCAGCAGAGGGCGCTCCAGCAGGTAGTCGCGCGAGAACAGGTCGCTCTCGTTGACGATTGCCGCTTGCGCTTCAAGCACGCGAATCGCCAGCAACTGACGCCCGTAGTTCCATTCATACGCCGCTTGCGACAGGTCGAGGCCTTCGTGGCACTGAAGCCGAACCAGGCGTCGTCCTTCGGCGCGCGCCAGCGCGATCGCCAGGGCCGTCTTGCCGACGCCCGCATCGCCTTCGACCAGCAGTGGTCGCTGCAGCTCGCACGCGAGCCACATGACGGCCGCCAGGCCCTCATCGGCGATGTAGCCCGCGCGCTGCAATTGTTCCCGAAGCAGGGCGTCGCCGCCGGACGTAGTCCGCGCATCGGACTCGACCGACGCTGCCTCGCTGCGCTGTTGCCGCGTGATCGTGTCGTTCATTGACTATCTCGCGCACGCTTGCTTTTGCCGAACATGCCGGCAAGCCAGCCCTTGAACAGCGCCCAACCGAACGCCATTACGTTGAGTTCCTTGACCGGGCGCGAGGCAATGCCATCAGCTGCGCTGGCTGGAGCCGCACCGCCCGCGGACGCCGGAGCCGCACCGCCTGAGGAAGCCGCAACCCCAGGAACCAGAGCCGCCGACGCCTTGAAGTTCTCGGCGAACTGCCCGAGCATCATATCGGCCACCGGCACCAGCAGGCGCCCGCCGAACTGGGACAACTTGCCATTGACGATGACCACGGCGCACCCGACGAGGACGCACTTGCCGGGGCCGTCACCGGGCTCGAGACTGGCGGTCAGGTCCATCGATGCCGACGAACCCGCCTTGTCGACCCCTTTGCCGAGCATTCGAAGCTGGTGGGCTGCAGGGTCGATGCCGAGCACCTCTATGTCGCCACCGAACGTCATCACGGCTGGGCCGATCTTGCTACGTACCGTCCCCTTGTAGCGCGTAGCGTCGACCTGCTCGGTGATGGCGGCGCCCGGCATGCAAGTCGCGGTAGAACGGATATCGGCGAGGATGGCCCAGGCCTGATCGACGCTGACGTCGAGGGGATACCGTTTGTCGAGTTGGACGTCCATTAAAGTTGCGCTCCGATTTCTTTCAGTTGCTGCCACACGCGATAGCTGTTGTGCGGCATCGTCATGTTCGAGATCCCCAGATGTTCGAACGCATCGACGATTGCGGCCGTGAACGTGGGAATGGACCCAACGTGAGGCGACTCGGCAACACCCTTGGCGCCGAGGGGGTGGTGCGGCGAAGGCGTGACGGTGAAGTCGGTCTCCCAGGTCGGCGTCTCGACCGCTGTGGGCAGAAAGTAGTCCATCAACGAGTTACCCATGATGTTGCCCTGCGCGTCGAACGGCAGTTGCTGCCCCATCGCAACCGCGAAGCCCTCGGTCAGACCACCGTGGATCTGGCCTTCGATGATCATCGGGTTGATTCGCGTGCCGCAATCGTCGAGCGCGTAGAAGAGACGGATCTTGGTCTCGCCGGTATGGCGGTCGATGTCGGCCACACACAGATAGATGCCGAAGGGGTACGTGAAGTTGGGTGGGTCGTAGTAGTGCACTGCCTCGAGACCCGGCTCAAGGCCGGGTGGTGGCGAGTTGTATGAAGCCCAGGCGATGTCCTTCATCGACTTGAATCGCGCGTCGTCGCCCTTGACCTTGAAGCGATCGACCTCCCAGTCGAGATCGTTCTCGCCGACCTCGAGCAGGTGCGCAGCGATCTTGCGAGCTTTCGCATGGATCTTGCGTGCGGCAATGGCGATCGCGGCGCCAGCCACCGGCGTAGAGCGCGACCCGTAGGTGCCCAGGCCGTATGGTGCGGTCGAGGTGTCGCCCTCTTCGACCTGGATCACTTCCGACGGAATGCCCAGCTCGGTCGCGATGATCTGGGCATACGTGGTCTGGTGGCCCTGACCCTGGGTGATCGTGCCCATCCGCGCGATGGCGCTGCCGGTCGGGTGGATGCGGATTTCGCAGCTATCGAACATGCCGACGCCCAGGATGTCGCAGATCTTGCTCGGACCCGCGCCCACGACTTCGGTGAAAGTCACCAGCCCGATGCCCATCAGCGTGGGCGATTGTGGGTCGGCGCGCTTGGTGGCCTGTTCGGCACGCAGTCCCTTGTAGTCGACGGCGTCGAGCACCTTCTTCAGAGCCGTGTGGTAATCGCCGGAGTCGTACTCGAAACCGAACGCGGACGTATACGGGAACTGCTCCTTGCGGATAAAATTCTTCGCACGGATCTCAGCCTTGTCCATTCCCAGCTTGAACGCGAGGATGTCGACCATCCGCTCGACCAGATAGACCGCCTCGGTGACGCGAAACGAGCAGCGGTACGACACCCCGCCAGGTGCCTTGTTCGTGTACACGCCCTTCACACTGCAGAACGCAGCGGGAATGTCGTACGAACCCGAGCAGATGTGGAACATGCCAGCCGGAAATTTGGTTGGGTCGGCGCAGGCGTCGAACGCGCCATGGTCAGCGATGACATTGACGCGCAACCCGACGATCTTGCCGTCGGCTGTGGCGGCAATCTCGCCGTCCATATGGTAGTCGCGGGCGAACGCCGTCGACGACAGGTTCTCGATGCGATCTTCGATCCACTTGACTGGCTTGCCGAGCACGATGCTGGCGACGATAGCGCAAACGTAGCCCGGGTAGATGCCGACCTTGTTGCCGAAGCCACCTCCGATGTCGGGGCTGACGATGCGCACCTTGGATTCGGGGATGCCGGACAGCATCGACACGACGGTGCGGACGACGTGCGGCGCCTGCGACGTGATGTAGGTGGTCAGATCGCCACGGATCGGGTCGAAGCTGGCGACACAGCCACAGGTCTCGAGCGGGCACGGGTGCACGCGCGGGTAGACGATGCGCTCGGCGACACTGACGGCCGCCGACGCGAACGCCGCCTCGGTGGCATCTGGATCGCCGGCGGTCCACGTGAAGATGTGATTGTGGTGATCGCGTTTGCCGTGGGCGCCGACTGTCTTGCCCGCAAGATCATCGCGAACGACAGGAGCATCGGGGGCGAGTGCTGAGTACGGATCCACGACCGGTGTTAGCTCGTCGTACTCGACCTGAACGGCAGCCGCGCCGTCGGCTGCGATGTAGCGGTCCTCGGCGATGACGACGGCCACTTCCTGCATCTGGAAATGCACCTTGCCGTCGGCCAGCACTGCGGCGACGTCGCCGGCCAGCGTCGGCATCCAGTGCAAGTTCAGCGGCTTCAGGTCTTCCGCGGTCAGGATTGCGACGACGCCGGGGATCTTCAGCGCCTCGCTCTTGTCGATATTCGTGATGCGGGCGTGCGCGATCGACGATCGCACGATCGCCATGTGCAGCATGCCGGGCATTTTGATGTCGTCGACGTAGTTGCCCTTGCCCTGGATGAAGCGTGCATCTTCCTTGCGAAGGCGGCTTTCCCCCATGCCCTGGAGAGCGGCGGTGCGCTCCAGGACGCTTTGATCGACCGACACGTTCATGCAGCCTCCACTTCGGATTTCTGTTGCAGTTTGGCCGCGGCGTATTGCACGGCCTTAACGATGTTCTGGTAGCCGGTACAACGGCATAGGTTGCCGGCCATGCCGTGGCGGATCTCGGTGTCGGTGGGATTCGGGTTGTCCTGCAGCAGGCGGTAGGCGCGCGTCAACATGCCCGGTGTGCAGAAGCCACACTGCAAGCCGTGCTCCCTGTAGAAGCCTTCCTGCACCGCGTGCAGCACGCCGCCCTGCGCGAGTCCCTCGACAGTGACGAGCTCGGAGCCTTCGCACTGCACCGCCAGGTGCGTGCACGACTTGACCGAGCGGCCGTCGACGTCGACCGTGCAAGCGCCGCAATGGGTGGTCTCGCAGCCGATGTGCGGACCCGTCAGGTTGCATTCTTCACGCAGGAAGTGGATCAGCAACATGCGGGGCTCGACGGCCTTCTCGACCGCCTTGCCGTTGATCTTCAGATTGACAATCGTCTTGGACATGAGTTTCCTCGCTCCTGGTGTTTCAACGGCAACGGGCCGCGGCATTGCGGATAGCGCGCTTGACCATTTCCCCAGCCATCGCGGTCTTGTATTCGACGTTGCCGCGCAGGTCTTCCGTGGGATCGGCGATGCCCATCGCGGCGGCAGCGGCGGCGTCGATCGTCGCGTCAGTCAGCGGCTTGCCAATCAGTGCCTGCTCGGCGGCGGCGGCGCGCAGCGCAACGGGCGCTGCGTTGGTCAGTGCGATGCGCACGGCGCTGACGGTCTCGCCCGACTTGCGCATCACGACCGCGGCGCCCGCCGTGGCGAAGTCGCCGGTCTTGCGCTTGAGCTTCTCGTAGGCCCAGCCAGTGCCGACGGCTAGCGACGCGATGCGGATCTCGCACAGGATCTCGTCTTCCGCGAGCTCGGTCATGTAAGTGCCGTGGAAGAAGTTGTCGGCTTTGACGGTACGGCGGCCCTTGGGTCCTTGCAGCACGAACGACGCGTCGAGCGCGAGCGCGATCGCGGGATGGTCATTGCCGGGGTCGCCATGGGCGATGTCTCCGCCAATCGTGCCTCGGTTGCGCACCTGAGGATCGGCGATCAGCCTGGCGGCTGCGCAGATGAGCGGCACCTTGTCGAGCAGCAGCGCCGAAGTAATCAGATCGGCCTCGCAGGTCATCGCGCCAATGACAATCTCGCTACCTTCTTCGCGGATGCCGCGCAGCTCGGGAATGCGGTTGATGTCGATCAGGTGCGCGGGCGCAGCGAACCGCAGTTTCATCATCGGCAGCAGGCTGTGACCTCCCGCTAGCAGCTTCGCCTCGCTGCCCAGGCTACCCAGCAGGGAAATTGCCTCGCTGATGGATTTGGGCGCGTGATAATCGAACGCGGCTGGAATCATCAAGGTCTCCGTCTTACGTGTTATGAGCTGAAAACCAGTCTGACCGCAAATCACCAATTGCTCAACTCATGCCCAAATTCGCTCTTTGCCTCTGTCATAGCGCGAATTGCAATTGGCACGACACGAAATGCAAACAGGTTGCGCGGGCTGCGTAATATGCATAACAGCGCGATGAGGCCGTAAGGGAAAACGATACCTAGTATTTACCTTAGGTATGCTATGTATGAAAGGAACGCCACGACCTGCGGCGCAACGCATCGTCGTTGTGCATCGAAGCCAGGTCCATCGTGCGCACGTCCAAGGCGTCGCGCACCTGGACGGCATATCTCCTGCGACTCGGGATGATCAGGGATGACGCCCGGTAGTGACCATGTTCGTCACGCCGAGACGTTGGAGCAGCGCGGGCGCGCTGGTGCGTGACACTGGCACCCCGGCACCGCCGTCGATCACCTGGACCACGACGCGACTGCCCTCGCGCGAGACGGCCTTGACGGCGCCGATGTTCACGATGTGACTGCGGTGCACGCGCATGAATACGTCCGGATCCAGCCGTGCTTCGATGTCACTGATACTCAGGTTGCAAAAGCTGGCACCTTCGGCCGTGACAACCCAACTGTAATGTCCGTCTGAATATAGATGGAGTATCTTTTCTGTGTCCACCAATACGACATGGTTGTCGGACGCGGTTGGAATCTTGTTCAACCGACGGCGCTGGTTCCTGTCCGTGCTCTCTGGAGTTTCAGTACTGACCGCGTCGGTGATATCGTGGAATATTAGGATATATCCAGCCGGACGCGACTCAACGTCAGAGATGCGCGTCACCTTGATCAGCAGCACCCGTTCCGGGATATTGATGATCATGGTCATCGGTGGCGGGTTCGCGACAGGGCAGACCGCCGCCTGCTCGAGCAGGAACGCGACTTTGGCTCGCGAGCGCTCAGGATGAAACGACAGCACATCCCGCTCGAACGGTCGCAGTTCGTCAACCGGCAGCGTCGCGCGCGCGATATCGTTCATGCCCACCACGCGCCGGTTGACATCGAGATAGACGACGCCGACCTCCGCGCGCTCGAGCGAGTACAGCGGGGAAATTTGCGTCACGCGTGATCCTCTGGGAGCCAAACGTGCCAATCGCAGTTGACAGACTGCAACCGGGCTATAGACATGCAATGCAGGATTGCTCTTGCGCAGAGAGACTCCGCGACAGCGCAAACTCTCGTGCTATCTCGTCGACCAAACCAGGTGCGTTGATCCGGTGCAGAAAGCAGGGCTTCGTCTTCAGGACGCGTCAGCGAGTGCATAAGGGTACGCGTAAAGCGCTTGCTCGCGATTGCGAGAACCCGTTGAATCTGTGCGGAACGATCCGGTGCCTCGAAGGCGACGTAATGGAAGAAAGAGCGCCGCGCCGTAAGGCGAAGATTACGGCTACCCATACCATTCCAGCGCTGGCGCTTCTCCAGTTCGTCGAGAAATTCAACTACCAGAGGAGCATCGATGTGCTCAAGGTCCAGTTGTGACGGTGACTTGTGCAACTGCTGCTACGCGAATTTTAGAAATTGACGAAAGTATCGCGATAGGAACTGATCGTGTGCCCTTGAGCTCCGCGAGTTTTCCCACGTCGATGAGATGGCCTCTGACAGGCTGCGGGGAGCGTGGTATTCGAAAGGGCGATGTATCACGTGGGTCTCCTGGCTTTTATCGGTCGGCGAACGGGAACGTCATCGGCCTGTAGCTCATAAGCATTTCACAGGACGACGCAGCAATTCAAGGCGAGTTCTTCAACGGCGGAATAGGTGCGTCAACTGTCGGCTAGCCAGCGTGAATTGCGATTAGTCCACTGCACGTACGCACTGGAAGGTGCAGCGGGACCCTGTATGTCTGGGATCAAAACGTCACGCCAAAACCGACGCCCAGGATCCAGGGGTTGATTTTCAGGGTGCCGATCGGAGGGTTCTGTCGCAGTAAGCCGATCTGCTATGGTGGTCGGTTCCGAGACGAGCGATGTAACGAATGACCAAGACCCCGAACGCCACTGTGAGCAAGGCGCTAAAACGGCTGCATTACCCGCTGGATATAATGCTGACATGCGTACGTTGGTACGTCGCCTATCCGTTGAGTCTGCGTCATCTGGAAGAAATGATGTCCGAGCGGGCAGTGTCGGTCGATCATTCGACGGTGCACCGGTGGGCTATCAAATTGCTGCCTGCGCTCGGTAAGGCATTCGGACCGTACAAGAAAAAGGTTGGTCGAAGTTGGCGAATGGATGAGACCTACATCAAGGTCAAGGGCGAATGGAGGTACCTGTACCGGGCCGTTGATAAGGCCGGCGACACGGTTGACTTCCTGTTCCGCGCCAAGCGGGACAAGGCCGCGGCCCGGCGCTATTTCGAAAAGGCGATCGCTGGAAACGGCGTACCGGAGACGGTGACGATCGACAAGAGCGGAGCGAATCTTGCAGGGCTAAATGCGATCAATGCTGATCGCGAAGTGCCGATCAAAATTCGACAATCGAAGTATCTGAACAACGTGGTGGAGCAAGACCATCGATCGATCAAACGGATCGTACGACCAATGCTAGGATTCAAGAGCTTCCGTTGCGCCCGCATCATTTTAGGCGGTATCGAACTCATGCACATGATAGCGAAAGGGCAGATGAAGAGTGACGATGGACGGCGTCGTTCAGTCGCCGAGCAATTCTACGATCTCGCGAAATAAGCATTCCTATCCGTTCTGTCTCACCTCCACCTAATTTCCTTACTGCGACAGAACCAGAAATCTTGCGCTGAGACTGGATTTCACGCGACGTTTCTCCAGTTTGCGGCATTCACGTATTGTCCGGTCCATCATCGCACCCTGCGCGGCACCTCTGGATTCGATCAAAACCGGCCTCCGAAATCGCATTTCGAGACCTAATTCGGTAGCCTTGTCAGGCCGATCATCCCCTGCTCGATTACGCCGATCCGCAACAGCCGGCGTCGCTCCGTCCAGTCAATCCCGGACGGTAGGTGTCGATGGCATAATTGGCTTTCACTTGAACAGCCGCTGGCTCCCGATTTCAAGCATGCAACTCGATATTTTTGCAGATAGCCGCGATGTGATGCTGCGCAACGATGTCTTGAGCGCGCTGCAACGCTACGACGCGCGTGAGACACAGCAGACCCTTCGGCGGCTGAGTGACGAGTATCCCGATGACGACAGCATTCCCCAACTGACCGCTCTGGCCGGCGCACTCGATCTGCGCTCAACCGTCGCGTTCTCCAAGCATCAAGTTGCGGCTGAAGCACGCGGTGGGCTCGTTGAAAAAACCACGCCGGCCGCCCTGCGCATGTGGGGCGAGCATGCGGGCAGCAGATGGCTTTTGCCTCTATGGCGGGAACTGGCGCAGCGCGCGACTTCGCTGCCCTTCCGAGGCGATTCGATCGACACCCATGCAGCAGCGCTATGGCTGAAGGCAGGCGGTTGGTCGGATGCGCGCGAATCGGTCCTTACTATCGAATCATGGCGTCGCATTCCTGCGCCGCTAGCATGGATGGCCGAAGCCTCCTACCGGCTCGACGCACTGGAGGACACTTGGCCCCTCCTGGCGGAACTCGCATGGCTCGCGCCGGATCGCTGTGCCGGGCTTGTCGAACGAATGGGCGACAAGTCGTTGGATTCGTTGCTCAAGAAGTTCTACGCGAGCTTTGAAGGCGCCGGTGATAGCACGGATATCGCTTGGTTTCCTGCCTGGGTCTTGATCGAGAAACCCGCTCTTGCGCGCCTCCTGATCGCGGCGCAACCCTCAACGCAGGCAAGTCCGGAACGCGCCATGCGACTGCTGCTTGAATTGCTCAGCCTTGAGCGACAAGGCCGCCACTACGACGTTTTGGATTACCGCAAAAAGCTTCAGGGCTTGCACGCCTCGCTCTACTTGTCCTACATGAGCACTCGCTGATTGAAAACTTCAATGGTCGGAAGAAGCTTCCACAAGTGGGCATTCGCTTCCCACTTTCGACGTCAGGCTTTCGGTTGGCGCTCAGCGCTGCCGATTCAGGGTCTGAAGGAAGCGGGAACAGAAATCAAGCGCACGGCGCGCACTGACCCTCTGCTTGCGGCCGACGGCGCTGTTTTGCTTCTTGAAAAGCTCTCGCCCGCGCTGGAGCAAGTCGATAGCTCCTCCGGGGCACTGGGAAGCGCGGTGAATCGCGCCATCGACGTACTCGTCCCGATCATCGCTGCGCCAGACGTGACAGAATCCGTGCGCGAAGCGTGGCTTGAGCGGCTATTCGATACGCTACAAGAAGACCGGATACCGTACATCGAACACTTAGGTGACCTTTGGGGCCAGTTATGCGTGACGCCGTCAATCGCCTCGGCTTGGGCAGAACGGCTTTTGGGGACGACCACACGTGTGTTAGGCCCTGATGCCCATGGCGAGTTCTTTACCGGCACGACTGCTTGCCTGAGCGCGCTCTACGGCGCTCAACGCTACGAAGAATTGATCCGACTGGCGGACAGCGCACGTTTCAACTGGTGGCACTACCGTCGCTGGGGAGTCGATGCGTTGATGGCGCAAGGCCAGCCAGCCGAAGCACTCCGCTATGCACAGGCTTGACAGGAATCCAATGCCCCACTTGGCGCGGTCGCGAAAGCCTGTGAGACGATCCTCTTGCAGTCCGGAATGATTGATGAGGCCTACGCCCGCTACGCAATCATCGCCGACGAGGGAACCACCCATCTGGCGACGTTTCGCGCCATCGTCAAAAAGTACCCGCACAAGCAGCCGGGCGATGTCCTGCACGACCTCGTAGCCAGCGATCCTGGCTCGGAAGGCAAATGGTTTGCAGCGGCCAAGGACGCGGGTCTCTTCGAGTTGGCCGCGTCGCTTGCGAAGCGAAGTCCCACCGATCCGCGAACGCTCACCCGCGCAGCGAGAGACTTCGGCGATAGTCAACCTGACTTCGCGATGTCATGCGGGCTGAGCGCGCTGCACTGGATGGCGGCGGGCTATGGTTACGATATTACGCGTATCGATGTACTCGACGCATACGCTGCAATCGTCCATGCCGGCGAAGCGCTGGGCATAGCCACGGCCGAAATTAACGCGCGCATTCGGGCCCAGCTAGGCAACCGAGGCAGAGAGCGAACGGTGGTCGAGGAGGCTTTGGCACATTACATCCGTTGATGCGAACACCAGCGCGCAAAAGTCAGCGTGTGTCGAAACGATTATCGAGGATTGCGCGAACAGCCCTTGATGAGCGAGCGCAATGACTCTCCTCGACCCAGTGGGGCGACATGGATGCGGCTCACGCCTGTCCGCTTTCGATTCAGATTCAGCCCACCTGCGGCGACACCCATACAGAAGACGTGATATCAACAACTGAGCGGAGTCGTCGCACCCCGATCCCTTCGCACCGTTTCCGTCAGCAGTAAAAGCGCCGCAGTCGAACTGGCCGCCGACCCCACCATAAACCACGCAACCGACGCCCCCTTGCCAGTGGTCGACAGTAGTGCCGTCGTGATGATCGGCGTCGCCGCGCTGCCCAACAGTCCGGATAGCATGTAGCTCACCGACAGGCCGGAGTACCGAACCTGAGTGCCGAACAGTTCCGCGAGAAAGGTGGCAATCGGTCCATAGTTGGCGGCGAATGCGGTCATCATTAGCAGATAGCCGAGCAACGCGGAGGGGAACTCGCGGGTGTCGAGCAGCCAGAAGAGCGGAAATGCCAACAGCGCGTCGGCGATAATGCCGCCGACGATTACAGGCTTGCGGCCGATCAGATCGGAGAGCCGTCCAAAGGCAGGCAGCATCACAATGCAAAGCGCGCAGGAGATCAGCGCGATAGCTAGATCGCGTTGCGCGAAAAACCGAGTGTTTGCGTTCCGTAGGTCAGTCCAAACGCAACGATCAGGCGGAACGACGTACCGGTCGACATTGTGGCGATGCCCCCAAGCAGCATCTGTTTCCAGTGCTTGCCCAGCAGTTCAGCCAACGGCACTTTGACCTGGGCGTCGGCGTCCCTGATCTTGCGAAATGCCGGCGTTTCCGAGGTGTTCAGTCGAACATAGAGGCCGACGGCGACTAGCAACACACTGACGAGGAAAGGGATACGCCAGCCCCATGCGAGCAGCGCGCCATTGGGTAGCACCGCACTGCACAGCAGGAAAACAAGGTTGGCGATCAAGGTGCCCGCAGGCACACCGATTTGCACCCAGGAACCGTAAAGGCCACGCTTGTTGGCCGGTGCGTGTTCGACTGCCATCAACACCGCACCGCCCCATTCGCCGCCTAGCGCGAGACCTTGCACGATGCGTAGCGTGAGCAGCAGGAGAGGCGCCCAGATGCCGATCGACGCGTACTCCGGCAGAAGACCGATGCAAAACGTGGCGATGCCCATGATCACCAGCGACACGAGCAGCATCGACTTGCGCCCTAGCCGGTCGCCGAAATGACCGAACAGCGCTGCGCCCACGATACGTGCCAGATACGCAGACGCAAACGTGCCGAACGCGAGCAAGGTGCCGATCAACGGCACAAAGCCCGGAAAGAACACCTCGTTGAACACGAGCGCCGACGCGGTCGCGAACACAAACAGGTCGTACCATTCGACCGTCGTTCCAATGACGCTCGCGACGGCAATTCTCGTCATGCTGTGCTCGATTTCATCCGGTTCGAGGGTACCGTCAACGGTGGGGGCGTGATTCATGGGATTCTCCACGGGATATTGAGCGTGAGCGACGGCTACCGATCGCTGTCGTCAGAGGAGGACACTTTTCGGGTCAAGGGCGGAGCGGGAAGTACAAGTTCTTTCCGGTCAGGGACGCGACCGTCTATTTCACAGCATTACAGCGTGTACGACGCCGATCGGGCTCACGCGGAGCTGGGCGCCGCGGGCACCCGCGGCATCCTCCGGGACGCAGTTCCGTACACAGCCCGATACCGGACATTGTTTGCCGAGGACTACCTCGTGGACTGTTTGATATACGCAATCACGTTGCCAGCGTTCGACACGTCTGCGTATCGTCGGCCGACATCGCGCAGATTGTCGCGGTGCGGGCCTTCCTCGATATCGCCCACACAGTCTTCCGGAACGATCGTGCGAAAGCCCCACTGGAAACTGTCGATCGTTGATGCACGAATACATCCGCTCGTATTGCATGCCGTGATGATGACCGTCTCAACGCCCTCCTTGATGAAATACGGCACCACCGGCGTCTGGAAAAATATGGACGGTCCGAACTTGCAAACCACTACGTCGTAATCCTTATCGTATATCTGAGGGTCCAGCTGAGCTCGGATGATCCAGTCTGAACTGATCCCGGACAGCGGCAACTTTCCAGTGCGGCATGTCACGCTCGGTTTGGTAAGCGGTGAAACATGTCGCGATAGGTACGTTGTGCGCGAGAGCAACCTTTAGAAGGCGCGCGGTATTTTCCAGTCCACGCATAACGAGCGGCGCGCCACCTAGCGGATATTTTGGCTCGGTGAAGGCCAACTGATAGTCCACGACGACGATCCCGACCTTACCCCTCATGCCAATCTCAACAGCGCCGTACGAGCGATTCTTGTAGTCGTCCATTTTTTCCTCCAAATCAATAGGTTAAATGTCATTGCAAGTTGAAGTGTAGGAGTGCAATATACGCATATCAATACGTATCAGATACGTACGGAATCACCCTTACTGCGAGGAGGTTGTATGAAAGGAATGCCATCCGGTGCGCCCGTATCTGAGCCGATCAACTATGAGCAGGTTTTCGCGCACGTGCCGGTCGCTCTCATGGTTACCCGTCAGCGGGTGATATCCGCCTGCAACCGGCAATTCCTGGACATCTTTCGCACCACAAGCGACGCGTTGGTCGGTCAGTCGGTCCGAATCCTGTACCCGAATCAGGTGGCCTTCGAGCGGTTCGGAGCACGCGTAATTCCGGCGCTAAAAAAGTTCGGCCGAATCACAGAGCCACGAGCCATGCAACGGGCCGACGGCGAGCTTTTCTGGGTGAATGTGACGGGCGTCAGTGAACACCGTGACGATCCGTACCGCGAGGCACTGTGGTTCTTCTCGGAGATGGGTGCTGCAACGAGCCTGTCGGGCGGCGCAAGTTCAGCCAATAAATTGATCGCAGAGGCTAAAAATTCAATGACCAGCCGCGAGCGCGATGTGGCGGCATTACTCATCCAGAACCAGACTGCGAAGGAAATCGGAATAGCGTTGGGTATCAGCCCTCGAACTGTTGAGGTCTTTTGTGGAAAGCTGTTGAAGAAGTTCGACGCGCCCTCGACAACCGAGCTGGTTAAAACACTCCTTGCCTAGAGTTATCCGATGGGAACGGAAATGCCCAAAGATATGACCGATGCTGGATACGGAACAGACAGTGCCCATTCCACCTGACCGTCCACTCTCCTAGCGGCTTCTTCCCTTCCGCGTTGGGTGCTCGCGTGCCCTGTTGCGCTAAAATGCGACTCGCGATCGGGCCTCTAGCCCAAACGTGATTAGAGGCGCGGTGGGCTCATCACCTACGGATGCCGTGTGCGATTCATTGGAGGCCCTGGAGCTCGAGTGATGAAAATGGTAGACACCGGAGACTTAATATCCGCCGCGGACTCGAACGCGTGCCGGTTCGTCTCCGACCTCTTGCACCAACGGCAACAGCGAGTTCACATGCCGAAAGCAGGCTGACCCAAATTTTTCTGAACGTTGCTTCGATACGCGTATGGCAGGCACCAAGCGAAAAATCACCCGCCCGGGTGCGAACCGAAAAACGCTGAGCAAGTCGTTGCTGCTGCCGATGTCGGCGCAATCGGCGCGCGCGATGTCACTGGCCCACCACCTCGCGCTGGCTGCTTGCCGAGGCGACAACGCGAACCGGCATCAGATCAACGAACTGGTCCGTTCGGTGTATATGGCCTACTTCCTTCAGCGCATGGGGTTTGGTGATATGCCATTTGAGTGTTACGAACATGCAGAGGCGGCGTTCGAAAACGCCCTCGCCGTCGCAGCGAAAAGCGCCCGGTGGATGATCAGCGAGCAGGACGCACCCGTGATCAAACGATTGTTGGCGCTGCACGACCAGCAACTGAGCGAAGCACCGATGCACCGAGTAGTGGAGGCTGAAAAACAACTACGTCAATTCCTCGCCGGCACAGGCGTATCGCCGCTGGTCCGCCCGAAATCGGATTAACGGGTCCCCCTTCCAATGAACGCGTTCGCTTTTTAGCCATGCCGCGCATCCGACGTGTCAGCTCCCGCGCTCGCCTCTCGCTGAAGACGCGTCCCAAACGCGGGGCGCTGGTGCGGTACGGCGACCGAATTGCGGAGGTGCTGGGTGCGGCACGGGGCGAGCGCGTCATGATCCGTTCGCTGCACGCCGATGGTGTCGAGCGACGCAGCGCGGTGAAATGGAAAAATCTGAGATTGCTCGACGATCAATTGTTCTAGTGCGAGCCCGCAGGTATCAAGCCGAGCTCATTGCCACCGCCTGCGACCCGCGCAGGCGGATACCGCGTTCAACACCCTACTGGTTCACTGCGTCTTTAAACGCCTTGCCGGCGGTGAACTTGACGGTCGTCGACGCGGCAATTTGAAGCGCCTCGCCGGTCTTCGGATTGCGCCCGGCTCGGGCCGCACGCGCGCCTGTGTTGAAAGATCCAAACCCGATGAGTTGAACTGGGTCGCCGTTGACCACCGCGTTCGTCACGGTCGCCAAAAATGCGTCGATCGTTTCGGCTGCGGCAGATTTCGCGATGCCTACTTCGCTTGCCACTGCATCGATGAGTTCCTGTTTGTTCATGTTCGCGTTCTCCAATTTAACCGAGAGACAGCCTATTACCCGTCGGGGAAGGAGAATACCGCACCGGACCGACCTCGTTGGGTTTATGAGCCAAAGCGGATCTCGAAGGACCACCACTCGATGTGGCGCGGCCGGCTCCTACAACGCTCGACTGCTGGGACTGACCGTGTCATCGTTCGCCGCGTCGATGGGCGGCTCGCCCTTCCCGGAAATCCCGTCGGCATCTGTGATGTCTCCGAACACTTCAGTTGCGTATCGTCAAGCCCAGGGCGCCATTCAGGACGTAGTGTTCAATACGTTTTACATCCTATCTAATACAAACGCCTTATACGGCGGGCGTTTCGCTGTTCGCCGACTGAAAAACCTCTTTTAGAGCGTGTCGAGCCGAAAGGGTCTCGCGGCAGCGTGAAACATTTGTGCGTTTAGCGCGGCCATTCCATGCTGGATATAGCTTGCAGGCTGCCACGAATTCAACGTTGAATGTTTCACGAGTTGCTGATTTGCGAAACACTTTGGCACGCAGGCGGTGCCGCGGCGCTCAATCGAAAGTCGATCAGCCGCCGTGCCGGCACATGGTTCGCGCGCGATTCAGCAAGCCTCAATGTGCCGCATCGAATACCGCTGCCGTGGCGGACGGTCGGAGAGCCGGTCGGAGCTCTTCGCTCCCTTGGATTGCCTTCAAACTACTGAACATTACCCCCATAATGTCTAGCAGTTAATACGGCTCGTGCCGATGGCACGAACACGCGTCCGGCGTGTCGAGCGTTTCACACACGCTGCATCCATTGCGCCACGCTGACCGGAACCACGCGCCATGGTTAGTGGTAGTCATCCTCGCGTTGATGCCGTATGGCGAGAATCGTCACGGTCTCCGCGCCTTCAATTTCGAACAATGCGACATAGCCCATATTGCCGAACGGCACGACGAGTTCTCGCAGGTAGGGATTGTCCGGGTCGATCTTGCGGCAGGTGAAGGGAAACGATTCGAGCATATCGGCACCCTTGCGGATCGTTTCGAGCGCTTGCCCAGCAGCCACCGGGTCCTGTTCTAGTAAAAATTGGTAAAGACGGATCAAGTCAGCGCGCGCTTGACCCGTGTACCGGACCTGATAATTCAACGAGCACCTTGCCCTTTCTGGGTCGCAGCAAGCATCGCTTCGAGTTCTGCCTGTACATCATCGGCGGCGTAATATTCGCCTGTGCGACGGGCCTCATCCCGGGAAGCAAACCCTCGAGCGAAGAAATCTCGCTGCAATTGACGGCGGACGACACTTGATCGCAGTGACGATTCCATTAGAGACGAGAGGCTCTCGCCGTCTTCTAAGACACTTTCAGCGGCCTGGCGCAGGTCGGGATCGACACGAAGCGAAGGGAGGGAAGCAGTTTTCATGGTTGCTCCAATGCGTTGCATTTGCAGCGCAAATTTTAGCACGAACTATCGGATATCGGCCTGCGCTGATGGTTGCCGTGCTTGCCGCTTAGTGGTGCCACCTAATTCCGGGAAATCAGCTTTCATTGACGGAAGACCGATGATTGCGTCGATTCACAATCTCACTCGGGCGTGGGTGCGCAGGCGCTGCAGGATATGGTGGATCGCTTGGAGGTGCTGTTCGCCTACCTTGCCGGGCTGAGAACACCGGTTCAATAGCTTGTGAACCGACTTGCCCAGCTGACGACACACGGTCCACAAGTAGGGTTAGCATCACCTTTAGCGCATACGCGCGTACAGCCTTGACAATCTCTGTCTCGCCGACAGACTCAATAAACCCCTTTAATGGCCGGCGATCCTGCTCGTACCGCATGCTTACCCGCTGTTCCATGGCTTCCTCTAGTACTGTGTTTTTATACAGCAAAGATTGCCACGACTCGCAGATGACTAGTAGCACCCATTTACCGCCGTTGACTGTTGAGGGCGGCATTGTTTGTTGTGTATGTGCTTCCGGCAGACTGTTAGTTGCGCTTGGGATTCGCACAATATTGCGCACTGTCTGACATGAGTTTTCTAGTCCGGTCCCTAGATGGGCCTCCGACAGTGCATGGTTCACGGTGTCTCTACCAGGAGGCTAAACGAATTTGGGCGTAGATCGCCAAAGCGGCGGCATGCGGAGAAGCGATCATCATGCTACTTGCGGTAAGGCGAAGCGTTTTGTAAAAGTCGTGCAAGCACGAAGTGCTGCGATATTGGGCTGCTGCTCAACGAGGCTCTCCGCGGTCGTTCGAGACCCCGGAAGCCGCGGCGTGAAGACGCTCTCGTTCGCGCGAGGGATGATCGCTGCTTTCTGCGCGGATATTACTTTGCACTGACATTGATGAAGCGTACCAAGTGTTGCCACTTCAACGCTCTCCGCTTTCGCGCCAGGATCACAGTTCGATTGCTCGGCTATGATCTTGCGCGACACGCTGGGATAAGAAGGCAGCAACCGCTTAAACCATAGCCGTATTGGCGTGGCCAGTTCAGCGCGATATCTTGTACCGGCTATGTGGATCGACTGCTCGCCAGAGGAAAATGCGGCGCGCCGCAAGGAGGGAGCAAAATACATCTTTCACATGCGATGTGACGCGGGACTGCCAATGGGATGCCTTTCCGCGCGAAGTTTGCGCCACACTTGTCGTATCCGCAGAAATTGTCTTCGAGGGGCCAAACCCCCGACGCTGAAAAAACGACTCTTCAATGCCTCGCGGCTTCAGCTGAAAATTGGAAGTCGAACGCGCCGCTCGATTGATGACACAGGATGGGAACGGTGGCCGAAACAGAGCAATATCGATTCTTTCGCCTTGGGATTTGACGCTGGCGGTTCGACAACGTGACGGCGAGTAACCGTCTATCAGCAGCGGAAACTTGACATTTTTATCGGCATGTTTCTCGGGCACGAAACCGACGCACCGCTAACGAGACGATGCGCGTCTAGAATCTAGACACGCTCAGAAGTGAAGCTATTGTCGCGTGGCAATTCTTTCACAGTGTCCGCAACTGGACGCGCTGGGCAGAGGCCGATAGTGGCGCTTGAGAATGTGTGGGGCCGAGGTGTTGTCGCCGGCACAACTGCTTAATCATCCGGAACTCGCAAAGGGCTGGTCGGAGAAGTTCTTCGCGCCGGAGTGGCGAGCCGTGACAAGGCGTTTATCGGAGGGGGCAACCCGCGCGTTGATCACGTTTTGGTGCCGACCTTTGCTGGATCGCAGGCTAGGCCAGTTGTCGTAGGTTTGTTGGGATACCGCGGACTTAACGTCGTCCCCGACGCCACGAGCCAGAAACAACCAACTGGGATCAGGCAGCCTTCCTGAACATGTTCGATCGCGAGGATTTAGCTACCAGCCGGACCGCTGTCATCATCAAGGACGGTCGCGCTGCGTCCTGGCATCTTCATGATGTGCCCACGAGCGTCGTGGTCTGCTGTTGTTGTGGGCAATACGACTCCTCCGGTACTTTTCCGGGTCGTGGCATTCTTCTCGCAAATGCGATCCGGTCCTGTTGCAGACCTCACAGACGTTATTACCACGTTCGCGACGCGATATTTTGTAGTCGCTGCTTTCTCGCAGGGGATCGACAGCCAATCAGAGTTGAAAATCGCTCAACGCACCAGCGCGACCTATGGTGTGTGCGTAAGCAGGCTAGGACGCAGGACCAATCCGCTGCGTGATCAGCCAGGCGCCCGGGTAGCGCCGAGTGCCGACGCCCTGATCGACCGGTAGGCTATCCGACGTGGGCACCTGGACTCGAGACGCTCGCCATTTCGGATGCTAGCGCCGCTGGATTGTGTCTAGACACAACTACATCCTGCGAAAACGATCGTCGTCCGGTCCGCCGGATCTGGCTCGTGTCTAGACTCTAGACGCGCTGAGCAAACAGCAACAAAAAGGCCCGCACATGGCGGGCTTTTTTTCGGTCAGCGTTCGTCAGACCGCTTTAGGCTGGCTGTGGAACATCTGGCTTATCAGCTCCCTAATTTGAGTCTCCTGTGCGTCGGTCAACACGCCGGACTTGATTTTTACCGTGATACCGCTGACATCCTTAGTGATAGAGCCCGCGTGTTCCTTGCCGGAAAAGAACTTGTCGATGCTCCGCTCGCTCGCTGAGTCGGCTGTCGTCGCTTGGCGGGTTGCCATCGCCTTAATTGCCGCCGCGACCTTCCCTTGATCCATGTCGCCCTTCACAACAAGGGGCCAGAGGTCCACTATGGCGTTCATTCCGTTCTCGCCATGCTTTTTTATCGCCGTAACAATCGCCTGAGCTGCGGTCCCGCCAAGTAGTCGGGGCTGAATGTCTAGGTCCTTCCTGATGAAGTCCGGCAAATTCTCGAATGAAAGGAACTGGTAGAGCCCACTGCGGGACATACCCAGCGCCTGGGCCATCCTTTTCCGGTCGGGAAACTCCTTTTCCGTTCGCCTTATAGACGTGGCGATCTCATAGTCCGACAAGTCGTCACGGCTGACATTTTCCACCAAGGCCAGCACCGCCATATCTGCGTCGGAACACGCGACAACAACCGCGTTTATTGTGTCCAGGCCCAACATTACGTGTGCGCGCCATCTACGTTCTCCCGCCACGATCTGATAGATCTCTTCGGACCTGCGGACCACTATCGGCTGCATAAGCCCGACTTCACGAATGGATTCCGCTAGCTCCGACAGCTTCGCCTCGTTGAATACTCGACGTGGCTGCCAAGGGTTCGGCACAACATCGGACACCGCCAATCGAGAGGCGGCGCCAGTGGACTCCAGCTCTTGCACACGGAGCTGCGCAACCGCCAATGCGCCCGCGAGGCCCGGCGCCGTTTGCGTTCGAGTGCTACGTTTCGCCTCGTCTTCATTGATAGCCGAAGTCGCCCGTATGCCCGCCGTCTTAGCTAGCAATTGCTCACGCATGTTGCTCATTGCGCGTTCCTCCATTTTTCCGAATAGATTTCATCTATCCAACGACAGTAATCGACAAGAGGCTGTCTAACTCGCTGAAGCGACTTGGACGCGCTATGGGTACTGCTGACGTCGAACACCGTTGAGAAAGCGAGCGCTCCCGTACTCATTACAGAACTCGCAGGCACCTCAATCGAGTGCAACCAACTCTCATAGGCGCTTTGTGCCCATGCACGCACGATGGGTGCTGACGAGGTACGGCCATAATCGACCCTCGAAAGCAGCAGCGAAATAAAGTCGTATTTCTTGTCTGTCTCGTATCTTATAAAGCTCTTGGACACATCAGAAAACAGGCGCCAGAACGACAACGAGCTAATAAAGTCGAGATTCTCTGGGACCATTGGCATAACCATCGCGTCTGCTGCCAGCAATGCGTTTAGATTGAGGTACGACAGGGAAGGCGACGTGTCCATGAGAATGTAGTCGTATCGGTTCCGCAAAGGCTCTAGGCCTTGTCGCAGCACAGTCCAGAACCGGAATCCGGGTCTCATTTTCTGCATCGCGGGCAGATGGAATTCTGCACCAATCAATTCAGTGTGAGCCGGGATTACATCAAGACCATCCCAGTATGTCGACTGAACTCTCGCCTCCAAGCCGCCTTCGATGTCTTGGTCGTAAATGTAAGGCAGAATCGTGTCGTCCGGCGTGACGTCCTTCTCCGCGTATAGGCCACAAAGCTCAGAAAGCGATGCTTGTGGGTCAAGGTCGATAACCAGCACCTTACGCCCACGCAGTGTCAATCCTTGGGCTAGGCACATGGTCGTAGTCGTCTTTGCCGACCCGCCCTTTAACTGAGCCGTGATGATGATCTTTCCTTCAGGCTCCCGAGTTCCGGTAACAAGCGGAGTCTGATAAATGTCCGAGACTTTCTGAACCCAGACACGCGCTTCCTCTAGAGTGAATATCCGGGTCCGGCCAGTGCCTGCTGCGGTGCCCGACGGTAACTCTCCGTCACTCTTGGTGGCGAGGTATTGAACCTGAGAGTGGGCGATATTGCACATCTCGGCAATCTCCCCTGTTTTGAAGACAGGCGCAGCCTTTCTTGGCCGTGGAGCGAGAATAGTGTCACGTAGTTCATCTGTGAAAATCGAGACCCTTTCAGCGAACTGACTAATCTGCTCAAGGTGAACAGTTCGATCTACAGCAGGAAGTTGGCTTGTTTTCACCATTCTGAGGTTTTCCAAAAAATTTCAATTAACCTCAGAATACATGAATTACTTGGAAATTGCGCTATAAATCGCTGTTTACCATAGAGATTTCCTGTGGAAACCTCTCTCCACTCTTGTTCACGACCTCAAAGGACGCATTTGCGAAGCGTGCAGCTATCCATGTCCTCCTTGAACCATTGTAATTAGATTGTCTTGTCGGCTGCGTGCTGTCAGACCGTTCTCTTCCTTAACTACTTTCACTACTACCGGACTTTCAAGGTGAGGTCCATTGTGCTGTTATTACTCTTGCGTCGTTCGACCTTGTCCGAGATGCACAATGGACCTCACCTTCGTATTCAAGGTTCAAGAAAGACCCGCAAAAAACTGATGCAAGAAGGCAC
This sequence comes from Caballeronia sp. dw_19, assembly GCF_018449515.1. GTDB lineage: Bacteria > Pseudomonadota > Gammaproteobacteria > Burkholderiales > Burkholderiaceae > Caballeronia. Next base: position 37,276 of record NZ_JAAVUQ010000022.1, read on the forward strand.
AAACACAATTCAGCACAATCAATCTCACCTTCGATCCCGCGGTTTGGACCCTCAAAATATGTTTTCCAGAAAAACCTCCGCGAACAACACCCAGCGTCGACGCGATGCACAATCAACCGCACCTTGAATTCATGCACGCAGATTTCGGCACCTGTCTCACTTCTGGCCCCTGCCCAATTAACCCCACCGCCGACAGGAACTCAGATGTACGCTTATTGATGACCGGTTGGTCTTGTTTTTTTAAAGAATTAAACCAACTCACATACCAACAGACACCTCCGACATTCTTTAGTTTCAAGCACTTAGCCGTGGAAAAGTGAGGTTCCTTGTGCTGGAGGTGAGGTTTGCTGTGCACCAAGGTGAGTTTCGTTGTGCGGTGAAGGTGAGGTTTGTTCCACACCAAGGTGAGATTGGATGTGCGAGAAAAAAACTGCTTTGGCAAAGGTGAGGTTGGGTGTGCATCGCCAGGAATGCGCCGCTGCCGGCGGCATGAGATAAGGCGCTATCGTTCCGCGCAGGTTCAACGTGGTGAGGTTGATTGTGCCTAGGTGAGGTTGATTGGGCGTAAGCGGCGAGGTAGCGCAACCAACCTCATATCACGGGTGGAGGGTGAGGTTGTATGTGTTGACAGCTCACCCATGCATGCTACATTCGCAGCAATTAATTGATCAGCTGATGCGCTTATGGCGGCGAACACTCCTGAAGAAAGCAAATCGAGGGTAACACCTCGGCAGATGGCGCTCGCGTTGTTCGAGGACTTGTTCGACCTAGGCATGCCCATCAGCGAAGCCACCCGGGAAATCGGCTATCAGCGCAACAATTTCTTCACCCAAATCGTCAACATGGGGCTACCGGCGCGCCGATTTCTTGACGCTGCGTATTTCATCGTCGCACAGGAACAGGACGCACAAGATCAGTACGACGTTGAACTGAACTACTTCAAGTGGCTCATGCGCTATGACAGCCGCAATCTTAAGCACCTGCGAACAATCGCAGAGGAAGCGCAGAACGCGAAAATCCAGGTGACAGACACGCCGCTCGATCGTGACCCCAACGAAGACGACCTATGGGTCTCAGTCCAACTCCTGGGGATGGTGGGGTTCCACAGGGGGCGGGTCCGATTCGACGTGCATCCTCGATTGGTCCCGCATATCCGTGACCCAAAAAAGTCTCACTGGCTGAGCTTGCGCATTTCGACCGCTTTTACGCGCAGCCTGGCGCGCGCGATTTATGACCAGATACTGCCGAGTGTCCCCGATGGTCGAACGGAATGGATACCGCTTGAGGACATGCGAAATTGGCCTGGAAAAATGGGCGCAAACGCCGCCATCTTCAAATATTTCAAACGCGACTGGCTCGAGCCGGCAGTGCGTGAAATCAATGAGGTATCGGACATCGATCTCACGTATGAAACTAGGACCGAGTCCAGCACATCGAAAAAAATCGACCGCATAAGGTTTCTGCTCAAGCGCAAGGACACCGCCGACGCTGTCTTGGCCAGCTTGGCTGACGCCAGCCACCTGTACAAGATTCTCAAGGATGAATTCAACTTGTCGACTAAACAGTTCACTGAGATTTCCGAAAACCGTGAAGTCTGGACCGATACGCACATCCAGCAAGCTGTCGAATACACTCGCTTCAAGATTAATCGCGGACAGGTAAAAAGGAGTCCAGCTGGCTACTTGATGAGAGCTCTCCGCGATAACTGGAAAATGTCTGAAGCCGAACGGACGATGGTCGACGTTCAGGCAAGGCTGCTTACCGACGAAAAAAAAACTGAGGTCGCGAAGAATGAAACCCGGAGTTCGGTTGCACGCACTATGGCGTCGCGCGAAGAAGAGGTCCGTGCACGCATGAATGAAGAATCACTTAAAGGACGTGAACACTTCGACTCTGCGGACTTAAAAACCCGTAAAGAGTTGGTGCGCTCATGGGTCACGTCGAGCCAAGGCAAACTCATGCTCCGGCGTATGAAACTTGAGGCTTCAGCAGTAACGGAGGAGGACATCCTCGCAAATGCGGACCTCGTTTGGTATCTGGGACAATTTGTGTTCGGGCGCATGAATTCGTCTCGTACATCGCCTTAATACGCTGGAAATCGAATGTCGCCGAAAGCTAACCTCGAAATTGGTGCCTCCAATGTTTGGCGGGATGGCATCGTTCACGCCCCGAAGTTTCAGAAGTTCAACTGACAGATTGGGCTTTGTGTCCCGAGGCAAGCTTGTATAGCTGCCGCCCGTGTGTATCGTACATAGGAAAGGACTAACTGGCCTGCGAAGCTGGGCGAAGGCGGGTCGGTGAGAGCGGAGGATGCTCGTTGATCTGGAGTTGCAATGGCGTACGCATACACCTTCTGATACTGCCAGGCGAACAACTAATCTACGTGTTCGGTGCTGGCTTCCAGGCCTTGTTCAACGACGGAGCGGACTACCCCGGCGAACTCGTCGGGTGCTTCGACGCCCGACGTATGGCTCGTATCAAGCACCACAAGTCTTGAGCCCGGAATACCGTTGTTCAGGCTTTGTGCATGATACAAAAGTGCGAGCCGGGTCGCGACTTCCATGAACCACCGCGGTGGGAAGGGATGATAGTTCGCTGAGCATGCTTATGAGGTCGGTCTGTTGCAAACTGCGCAAGCTCTCGGTGGTTGCCTTAGCAGTAGGGCGACGTGGATACGTCATAAACGAGTCCACAAGCTCGGCGGGGCAGACGCTTCCAAGCGAACGTTCAGTCATGGCTTTCCACAGCGGCGGCCCCCATATCTGAAGGACGTGCTCGATGACTGATTCGACGTCGCCATGTCCCTTTGTATTCGCTCCGCTATTGCTCAGCACGAGACCAGCCACGTTGCTCTTCGTCGAGCGTAAATCGATTGCAGTGGCGAGCGCCGCGATCGGTGTGCCTACTGAATGTCCTATCAACACGGTTGGCTCGAGCTCTCTTAGTAGAATGGCTACACGCGCTGCAACCGAGTCAAGGTCGTGTGGGCCGGCACCCATCGAGCCAGCCCACGCCAATTGCGCGAAGTTTAACGATTCTTGTGACGGGCGCGATGGCGTTTGGCGGAATGGGGGTGCCTGGCAAGAAGACGAGGGTCGGTCGATTTTTGGGTCCGTGACCGAGATGGAACGTGGCTAAAGCCTGTGTCATTTATCTACGTCTTTTTTGTTGTTCGACGGGAGCGGTGCAGTACTTTCACGATGCGCTTTCAGGCGGCTCAGTGGTTTCCAAAATGATGCGTCGAATGCTTTATCGAAGCGCTGAGGTTGCCACGCGGACAATCAGCATTTCAGTTGGCGACCGCCTCATTGAGACAGTCATTTGGCCCTTTTTATTCGACAAGTTGGCATCCGTATGAATGAACTTGACCGCCATCGTTCCAGCGGCGGCAGCGCCGAGTCACGGGCTTCGCGCTATCTGCTGCACTTCTGATCTGACGAATCGTCGTGCGATGTTGAGCCGCCCAGTCTATCGCTGCGATGAAACGCGTTAGTGATCGTTCCCCAGCCGAATAAACGCTAGATCTTGGCTAGTGTCTTTCGGCGGTTTATTGTAAAAGTGGATATATGGAAATTCGTGAAATGAGCCTCTCGCCCAACGCGCGTGTTGACCTGCTGTGCTATCTCGTCGCTACGGCGGCGACTTACGCGCTGACCAGCGACTGGCGAGCGGGCCACGTGGTGAACTCCTGCCGGTCGTGACTTTCGCGCAACTGGTTGAGTCTGTCGTGGCCGGACCGAATTTGCCTTGGGGCAGTTAGCGTTGCAAATTGCGAGGCGCGATCTGCGCGGCGTGGGCATTGCGTTAAAACAAGGACGTTCAGGGTCTCTTCATGGGCGACATGAAGTTGAACCCAGCCAGTATGGTCGTACAGCGCATGCTTCAGGTATGTCGCCATGCGTTAGAGGAACATCGGTTCACATGAGGATGGCAATGAACGCAACCAGTTTCGTTGAGCCCACTGTGGTAGGAGGCGGACTCGCGGTCGCCTTCGAACTCCTCGCCGCGGGTCGTGTTGTGAAATGCACGGTTTCGCGCGAATCGCTGCAACACTACTTTTGGCTTCAGCCTGATGCGGACGATGCACGCGTGCTCAAGATTTTCAATGACGGACGTCGGCGAATCGTTGCCGTCGCCGAACGCAAGGCGCGTCGACTCGCGGCTGCTTCTGTCCACCTAGAGGCGGCCGACTTTCAGCCGTAGGCGAGACGGTAATTCGCGGCAACGCAATCCACAATGCAAACATGAAAGCTGAGAATTCAAATCCTCGCGAAGCAGCGGCGCTCGCAAGAGTGGCCGAGGCCGCCCGCGAAGTGCAAGCCGCGTCTGCTGCGATAGAGGTGCACTTCACCGCCGTAGGAGAGCGACAAGCTTCCACCCTGGAGCTTGCACGTCTAACTGCCGCAGTCCAGGAGCTCGAAGATGCTCGGTTAGCCTTGGCGGTCGTCATCGACGACGGCAATGGGTGAGGACGAGCGAGAGAATCCGTTGTCTGCCGATAGGTATGCGAAACGAATGCTGCCATGGACGCTCGGGTTTGACGGGCCCTGCTTTGACAACTGAAGGAACGCCTCCCTCGCAAGGTCTGGACACTTGCGACCCCGATGGGGAGGAAAGATCGGCTACAATTCATCGGCTCGTTTTTACTCACTGAGTCGAAGCCTGTCTCGTTCGTACCCAAGAGGAAGTACAACCTGTTCTACGATGCCGCGATCGCCCCAATCAGTCCTCTATACGAACTCGGGCAGCCCTGAAAAAATTGATGAGGTGAGCGGCTATTTCAATCGCGGATTCAACGCGACGGGCAAATCCGGTTTGCATGGGGAGAAGAGGGCATCCGGGAAATGGAAGCGGATGCCGTCCGCGGTTTCGAAAAGCTAGTGCAAGACTACGCCACAGTCCAGTTATTGGATGGACTGCGCAGGACGCGCTAAGCGCAGATGTGATGTACAGAGACAGGAGCTAGACTCCGCTCTGCCTCGTCGAGCCGACACGTCTGATCGGGCGTCCTGGCCAGGCGATTCCCGCGCTAGACGAAGTCCGATGCGACGCGTTTCACACTGCAGCAAAATCGTCGTGCGTGCCACCACAGGTCGCGCTTGCGAGATCGAGTAGGTGCCGGAAACTGGGCGTGCAACGCTAGGACCAACGCACGCAAAGGGCGGTGACTTCGCAATCAAGTTGGCGCGGTCGATCAACCTGTCAATGCCATCGCCCTCATCGCACGCCCGTGCTTGTCAGTCTCAAAAGCCTGCATTGGGTATCCGAGTTGGACCATCGCCCGAGCAGGTGCCTCCGTGCCAACCATAGACGAAAAAAAGCCCGCTCATGATGGCGGGCACAATCCATATCAGTGGAGACATGGAGGAGACAGACTAAGCGTAAACACCTATTAGATACTGCGCAACCGAATTTTGCTGCTTGCAAAACACTTAGTTAGGTCTCGTCCGGCGATGAGCCGTGACGTACTCCGTACGGGAAAAATGTCGCAAAAGGAGCTTGGCTGCTGGACGACTATCGTTTTGGTATCATTTGATCTATGATGACAGATCAAATGGTCTATTGAGGATATTCTGTGATTCTCGTCTCGCCGGAAAAGATCGCCGCCGTGATGGCGCTCACTCCAGTGCCGCACTCGGTAGCGGAACTCGACGATCGGGTTCGCGAGGGCTTGCCTAAATCGGCGCTGCGGGAAGGGGTTGAGCACGCGACGCGCAGTCCTGAAGAACGCAAGGCGTTACTCGCGCGTATCGTGCCAGAAGCCACGTTTAAGCGTCGACGCGAGCGGCTGAGTCCAGACGAGTCGGAGAAGACTGAGCGGCTCGCACGTATCTTTGCGACAGCCAACTACGTATGGGACGACGAAGACGACGCTCGCGCGTTTTTGAACACGACGCATCCATTGCTCGATGGTCGTACGCCACTCGACGTAGCGATGACGGAGCTTGGCGCGCGACGGGTCGAAGAGCTGCTTTGGAAATTGTTCTATGGGGTGCCGGCGTGATCTCTCGTAGTACAGCAGTTGAGGCGCTGGCCTGATGCAGATTTATAGAATTGCGGACAGCCGGCATCCGGTGTGGAGCGGCACCGGGGCGGTGCTAGTCGGGGGCCGTTTTAATAGTCCCGGTCGTCCTGTGATCTATGGTGGCCTGAGCTTTGCAGGCGCCATGCTCGAAGTGCTGGTGCACGCTCGTATTGGCAAGGTGCCGCGTCATCACGTGTGGGTGCAAGCTGAGGTTCCCAAATCCGTTTTGATCGAGCGGATTGAGGTGGACGATCTGCTCAGGGGCTGGGATGGGCCGGACTCGAAGATCGCCCGAGCAGTAGGTGATCGCTGGATCGAGGAGGGTAGAACTGCGGTGTTGATTGTTCCATCAGTGGTCGCGCGCGCTGAATTCAATGCACTGGTCAATCCGGCGCATCCTGATGCGAAGAACTTGTCGATCACAGAGCCTCAACCAGTGGTGTGGGATGAGCGTCTTTTTACGAAACCTCGATGACTTCCATTATTGTCGACGGGGCGTGTGAGCCGCCACAATTAAACGATCTTCGGAGGAGCCGACGGAACCACGTGGACTGTGAGCGTGCCGGTGCGCCGCACCCGCGGAGTCCGATCACAGCAGGTCCAGTAGCTCGATGCGCAACCCTTCGTGACATTTATCCAATCCGCCGACAATGCATTGGCAAAGAGTAAAGCGCCAGGCGCTAATTGAATATCTCCCCGTGCGATCCATGCCCCGCGCAAACTTGGGCTAGATGCATAAACGTGGTAATCGGCAGGTGATAAGCCTCACGCATTCATGGCTGACTTGTATGGCCTCTACGGGCATCGGCGAAGAGGGCGCTAGTAGAAGGGCGCCGCACGATAACTTCTAAGAATCTCTTAATCTCAGCCCGGGCAGCAATCAGTAAATCGATTCGATCGGAGCTAACGCGCAAAGATCGCCCATCGGGTCCAACGGTCAACGTCACGAAGCTATTATCTACACGTTCCCTTCGACCGCTAGCTATGGCATCAACACGCTCATTCGCATTCAGACCTTCGCATTTTTCGTAAACAGATCTAGCATTTTGGCCAAGCTTCGACGGGCCAAGCGCTGCTTTAAGGGAAAGCAGTTTTTTCCCAATCTCGAAGGTCAGCGGCGCTAGTTCGCCAAACAGGTCGATGACCTCCTCGGGTAAGGCTGCAATTCTTAACGCCAGGCTGACTCGAGAGGCAGAGTGGTTCAAATACTTTGCAGCTCCAGTCCCGGACGTCCAGTGGCCGGCTTTAACTCCCGAGTAATAATTTGCGGCAACAACCAAAGGTAACGACTCCCCGTCGCGGCGCCTACTCGACAAGTTTTCCAATTCATTCGCGAGACTATCGAAGTGCGCGAGTTCGCCGTTGGCCAGTACCGCCAAGACACGTTTAACCGGCAGCTTATTGGGCAGCGCAAATAGGGCACCTGCATGTAAGCACATTGCATCTAACCCGACCTCGCGGCGGATAGTCACGAGTTTTTCAGCTACCCCAAAGCCTATTACTTCGCGTGCTTCAAAGGCGTCGAGAATCACGTCAGGAAGCCGCGCTATGGCAAGCGCTTTAGACACTTCTCCTTGCGTTACCTTTAGGAATGGAGCCGCCTCCGCCTGCGTCGCCCAAAACCCATGGCAGACGCCAGATTGGTATCGTGCGGCAATACTCAGGGGACTGCGGTCCGGAGTTTCGTCCGTCGTAGCCTTCTGGCCTGCAGTGCACCCTACGTCCGTGTGTCCGGCAAATTTCATGTGAATGAACCTCAATAAAAATTGCGTGAGTTTTAGCGTCCCAATTCGGCTACGCTGAACACAGCGAAGCCGACCGTCTAGATGTCTCGGTCGATGTACCAAGACCCGAGTGTTGTATGTGTCAAGACGGAGGCGTTACCGACGCTTATTCCCTCGTCGTCTTAAAAGCCAAAGCTAGACACGGGGCAGAATCTTGAGATCACTGAGTTCTCTTAAGTCTTGTCATGTTGGTAGAAGCAACTACCCGCGGCGCGAGTGCACAGCACAACATGTTGGCGCGAAGAAAAACCCCAAATCGGCGGAGATTTTTAGCGCAAGTCGTTGTAAGAGAAGCAAAAATAAAAGACGACTCTAAAATATTCTTGCCGAGCGATTCGGCTCGGATTACAAAAATATCGCACTGTCTACCGGATAAAACTCGCCTAGCCTTCCTCAGGTTGGCTTGCAATAGCATTCAAGACCGAGGGCTCCGTTCCGAGAGGAGCCTACTATTCTCCCGACTGGGAACCGCCGTGAAAGAGTGGTCTTTTGACCGAGCTTTCCGGCCTAGGGCTTTCAACATGTTGCGCTGGAACTTAGTTTTGCCCGAAGCCGCGACGCTCGTTGCGCCAGAGAGATCGGCATTCGTTTGGTCTCTTACTCGTCCCAACGTCCAGTGAAAGCTTCACAAAATAGCTAGCCTTTCCCCAAGTTCCGCCGTGCTCGTCGCTGTTTCAATAGACGCATCCAAAAAGGGTTGTTATGCGTCTTTTCAAGAACAAGCGGCGAGCCGCGCTCGCCACGGCTCCCGGCATGTATGCCGACGAAGATCCCAGCAAGATCATTTTCGAGACCAGCACACGGCTGAACATCGAGACCAACCACTGGAAGCTCATTGCATTCGTCCTGGCGATCGTGGCGGCTGGTGCGGTATGGACACGCCAACCTCCGCCTTCGGTCACGAGAGTGGTCGGTGTATCTGCCGATGTAGGCGGCCATCCCATCGTCACGGAACTGGTCGCCTACAAGCCTGATGCTCAGGCACTGCGCACCAGCTTCAAGGAAATGGTCGTTCGTTGGTTCACGATTGAGCCGATTCTCACCGATCGTCTTGAAACGGCGCGCATGACCAAGAACATCAATTCGGTCAAAGCCCAAATGATCGGTGCGGGCGTGAATCAGTTTGCCGAGTGGCTTCGAGCCGATGCGCCATTTCAGGCCATCAGCGCCAATCCCAAGCTCATTCGCGAAGTCCAGGTGCGAAGCGTCTCACTGCTCGAAGACTCGACAGCGGTCATCGAGTTCACCCAAACCACGTCGCAAGGGCCGGCCACGCCAAAGCCTGACGTCAAAACCTTCGCCTTGACGATCCGATACCAGATCGTTCCCCCGACCGCCGACGCAGCGTTGACGGCTAACGCCTTCGGCATTTTCGTCCCGTATTTCGTCCTGCAGCGCACCGGGCAAAGCTCATGAGATCGATGACCAACCGTACCCGAGTCGCGACGCTTACCGTCGCCGGATTCACCGCGTTCGCGCTCAGCGCCGGAGCGTTAGCACAGGCTAAGAAGCCTTCGCTCGAGTCAAGGCAGTTCGCGCTCCTCGCGGCCGACCCGATGAGTCCGGTCAATCCGTTTAATGGTGGCGTCGATCCCATGACGATGCCTGATGACGCGCGGATCGGCGTATTTCCGTACAGCCGCGATCAGATCTACCGCGTTCTCTCGGCGCCGCTCAAGTTGACCACGATCGAGTTCGAGAAGGGCGAGGCGTTGGTGGGCGAGCCCGCAATGGGCGACAGCGTTCAGTGGGAAATCGATACGGATGGCGCGAACCACGTGTTCATCAAGCCGCACAAGGCGGGACTGGTCAATACGCTCCACATCACCACGAACAAGCGCGAATACGACTTCACGCTGATCTCGTCGCCGACCGGCGGATTCTTCTATCAAACCGTTCGTTTCCAGTACGCACAGTCGTTGATGGCCAAGGTCGCTGATCGGCAAGCCTCACGTCAGAGCACGGATAACGGCGCGACTGGCGACGTCGAGTCAGGTAGCACCGGCGTGTCCCCGGACAAGCTCAACTGGGACTACGCGATCAGCGGCAACGCCGAGTTCAAACCCGAAGTGGTTTTCGACAATGGTCACGCGATCTGGATGCGCATGCCGGCTAACGCGCAGTCATGGCCCGTTCCGATGATCAAGGAGCACGGCGATCTGTTGGTAGGCAACTTTATTCGACGTGGCGGCTTCATGGTGTTGCAGCGGCTTGCCGATGAGCTCGTCCTCGTTTCCGGGAAGGACGAAGTGACGGTCACACGTGGGCGTCGCCGCATTCTTGGATTGTTCTGAGCACGATGGCCAATCAAACACCGTCTCCGAGCGACGAAGAAAAAGCCCTCGTCAAAGGCAAGCTTCCGCGCAACGCGCTGATGAGCGTGGGGTTAGCCGCGGCCGTTCTCATTGGAACCATGGCGTTCTACTACGAGCTCAAGCGATCGAACAACGCAGAGGCCGAGGCGAAGGAGAACAAGGCTGTCATGCTGAAGGGCGGCACTGCTGATGCATCGCCCGTCGACGATATGGATCGCATCGTGCGCGACCAGCGTGCTCGCGCTGACGCGGAGGCTGCATCGGCTGCGCGAGCCGCCACGAGCTCCGCAGCGAAACCCATCCTCACCGGAGACGACTTCCGGTCGGAACTCGAAAAGCCCGGTACGAATAATTTGAGCGACCGGAACAAGGAAGACAACGTTTATACGTCTTCGGTGTTCAAGCAGAACGCCGCACGTAACAAGGCGGCACTCGACAGCGCGACGGGCCAGCCATACGGCGTAAAAGGTCCCGAGGAAATGCTCGCGGCACAACAAGCAGTCGCCGCTGCGAATGGCAGCGCGGCAGACCAGTTGGCGCTCGCGTTGAGTCGGCAGGGTCAAGCGCCCGAAGATCGCGACAAGTCATTTCTGAAGGATGCGGCCGGGCAGGGCGGCATCGTGCGCACCACGTTCAACGGCCGGGCCGGTAGGTGCACGCTGACGCCGCCGCACAACATCCACGTCAAGACGATTGAAGGCCTAAATTCAGACAAGCCCGGTCGCGTTGCCCTCATGGTCGATGAAGACGTCTACGACAGCCTCACGGGCGACTGCTTGATGATGCCCAAAGGGGCATTCATTAATGGCGCGTACAGCTCGGACATCAAGGTGGGACAGGAGCGCTTGCTCGTTGCTTCGACCTCGCTTCGGTTGCCCAATGGAAAGAGCGTGCCGATGAACGGCATGCAGGGCGCACACGAAAACGGTTATGCCGGGTTCTCGGGCGATGTGAACAACCATTTCATCAAGATCTTCGGCGCGGCATTCATTACCGCCGCGTTGTTCCAGGCGTTCGACAAGAATTCATCGACGGGCACCACGGCTGGTCCTGGTGGCGTGACCACATACGGCAGTACCGCCGGACAGGTCGCCGCGACCACGGCGCAAGCGGTCCTGAATCGGAACCAGAATATTCAACCCACGATTACCGTCGAACCTGGTCAGAAGTTCCTGATCCAGGTGACGCAGGACATCGTGATGGAGCCGTACCATGAGTAAAAGTCTCATGGTGGCTTTGTTGCTCGGCGCCTCCTTCGCTCACGCCGCGACCATTGAATCGATCATCAGCCCCACGCAGGTTGTCGTGGCCGATGCGGGCACGCGCTCGATACTCAGCCTCGTGGGTTCTCCCGTCTACGACTGCGGCATGAAGCCGTTTTCCAGATGGGCCGCCCGTCTTGAGGGGCAGACTATCTCGCTCGTGGGCAATCAGATGCCGAGCGTGGTCGTAGACGGTACTGCGGTGCCGCTCGAGAAGGCCTTGATTCGCGATGGCTGGTTGCGCCCGCGCGTGCTTGACGATGACGCCCAGGCTGCGATGACCGAACGGCGCGGGGGCTGGGCGTGCGCATCCGCGCGTGCTCCGTTTGATGCGATGCGCTCGAGTGTTGACGCAAAAATCCTCGCGGGCATTGCCCTGAACGAGTCCGCCTACAAGGGCCGGGCGTGGCCGTGGACGCTCAACGTCGCGGGAAAGGGTTTCTACTTTCGCAGTCGCGACGACGCCCACCGCGCGATCCGTGTGCTGCTCGCTGATCGTGGTTGTGATTTCGACGTCGGCCTTATGCAGATTAATTGGTGCTACCACGCGAAGCGTTTCGCCTCGCCTTGGGACGCACTCGCGCCTGCCACCAACATTCGCGCTGCCGAAGACATTCTCAACGAGAACTATCGCAAGACGAAGTCGGTTGTGAAGGCCGTCGCCTACTACCACAGCGCCAATCCACAGCCCGGGCGCGAATACCTCGCGCGCTTCGAGCAACACCTCTCACAGATCGATCGCGGCCTATGAAGCACACGTTCCTCACTCTCGCTTTGGCGGCTACCGCTTTGCACGCGACAGCCGCCAGCACCGATCCGTTCGACTTCGATTATGAGATCACCGGCAATGTGCTGGAACGTCCTGCCCTCGTCTTCAACGATGGCGACGCGACGTATCTCCAGCCGCGCGCTGGCCAAGACCTCAAAGTAGAGGGCGGGCGCAATCAGGGACCGTACATCGTTGTATCCGGCACCCCGGAGACGATCCGCTACACCGTGAATGGTTCGAGCGCGAGTGCTCAGTGGAAGAGGGCCAATCACTTCATGGGCGGCAAAGGCTTGCCAGGGGCGCAGAACAACGGCGACCTGCCATCCGGCTTTGTCGGATTCTCCGACCGCCTTGCACTGATTGGCACGCGAACACGCCTCGATAGCACGCGTGCGCTCAGTGCGACATTGCCGCTCTCGCAGCTCGTCAAAGCGCTGGTACCGCAGGGCTGGACGGGTTCCGCACAGAAAGAGGTGGATCTCACTGCCGCCTCCAGCTTCGCCACTCGCGACGGCGAAAACTGGATGCAATCCCTGGACCGCTTGATGATCGGTACCGGCCTGTACGCCGATGTCGATTTTGACAAGCGGCACGTGAGCCTGCGGCGGATGGCGCCGAAGTCGGCCGCCGTCAATTACGTCGCGCCGTCTGCTTCGTCTGCAGTCGCGTCATCCAGCGACCCAATCGCGGCGATTGCGACGCAAAACAGCGGACCGCTGCGCGATTCTTTGCTTGCGAGCAAGTTCGGTGCGCTCGCGATCCGCGACGGCGACGATACGCATGTGCAAATTCGGTTCGCGTCGAAGCCATCGAAGGAGTTGAAGGTAGTCGATGCGGCCGGCGCTTCGCTCAAACCGAAGTGGGACGATGCCTCGAACGTCCTCACAATTAATCGCTCTGATCGGTCGATTTTTTCTGATGGAACCGACCAGGTAGAAGTCGCACGCGTGGCCGGCACCGTCTATGAGTTTGATACCGGCAATTCGGCGTCTCTCGAGGCCGTCTTCGACAAGGACGGCGCGACGTTCTTTAAATTTTCAGAGACCGTCGGACATGTCACGGTGTCGGACGCGCGGAATCTAGGTTCTGGCGAACAGAAGGGCAGGTACTACAAGTTCAACGGTACGGCCGATCAGTTCATCGTCAACGCGGACGGCAATGTCGCGAACGTCATACGCAAGCGTGACGTGCGCTTTTTCGACAGGCCGAAGTCATGATCCGTGCCGTCTTGCTCGCACTCGTGCTGTCGGCCGCAAGCGTGTGCCGGGCTGACTGCCTGGACGACGCCGCGCGCTATCACCGGGTCAACGCGCAACTGGTGCGCGCGATCGCGCAACACGAGTCGGGCATGCGGGCCAATGCGATCAACACCAATCGCGACGGCTCAGAAGACGTGGGACTTTTTCAGATCAACTCGTCCTGGTTGCCCAAGCTCGCACGCTATGGAATTTCCCGCGAGCGCTTGTTCGATGCGTGCGTGAACGCCTACGTCGGCACGTGGATTCTCGCTTCAAACATCAAGCAGTTTGGCGCGACATGGAAAGCGGTTGGGGCCTACAACGCGGTCTCGACCAAGAAGCAAATCGTGTACGCCAACGCCATTTATCGCCGCCTTCAACGCACTGCGCACTGAACCTCATGACGCCATTAATCACTATCCAAAGCCACCGATGCGCCCGTCTGGTCACGCAGTTATTCGCAGTATTCGCGCTCACCACCGTCGCGTCTGTGTGCGCGGCGGCGATTGACCCCGACCAATCGCGCATCGTGGCACCCGCTGGCGATGGCTGGCAAATGCTGTCCGCAGCGCCGGTCGCGTCTGTGCCGTCCAACCCGAAGCCGGCTACGGGTTCCACCGCGCCGATGGCGGGGGCCACCGCAACAGTGGTTGTGCCAACGTCCGCATCTGATGGCTCCCTCCTTGTAGCACCCGTGTTCTTGCCTTCTACCGGCATTGCGGCCGCACCAACGGGCGTGCTCACGATAGCGATCACGCCGCAGGACATCAACCTGCGTAACGCGCTCGATCGCTGGCTGCAAGTGCAGGGATGGCAACTGGCCTGGAAGATCGACGACGACTTGCCGCTCGAGTTCAACGCGACCTTTTCGGGTGACTTCAAGTCGGTTCTCACGCAGGTCATGCAGGCAACGAATCACATGCGCACGCCCACACGCGTTTGCAAGCACACCAACAACGTAATCCGCGTCGTCGCACGCGCCGCTAACTGCCAAGACTGATCCTATGCGCCATACCAAATTCAAGACCGCTGTCGCTCTCCTGGTTGCCTCAGCACTGACGGGATGCGCCGTGTCGCAGATGGACGTGAATCGTGCGTACGACGCGGCGAACGCCGACGCCACTCATGCGATGGGCGGTGGTCCGGAATCGATGCAACTGGTGGAGGAGGTACTGACTGCCTTCCTCGGCGATCGCCTCGTGCCGGTCGCCTATGAAGCGACGCTGCCGGCGATCTTCCGCGAAAAGACGGTTACGTTTCCGCCCAATCTGCCGCTTACGAAGATCGGTACGCTGGTGTCGAACGCAACCGGCTATCCGGTGCACCTGAGTCCAGACGTGTTCATTCCGCGAGAGGCCCTGATTCCGAAGCCGAGTTCGACAGCGGCTGGCCAGGCAACACGTCTTTCGGCTGGCGCAAGTGATCAGACAAGCGTCGAGCCGATCTATCGGCAGTCGTGCGATTGCAAGGTCGGGCAGTACCTGCGCGGCGTGACGGAAGACCTGGGCTTGGACTGGACGTTTGACGGCACGACGATCGCAATCTCGCGTTTTGTCACCAAGACGTTCACGATCGCGGCGATTCCGGGCAAGGTTTCGTTTAACTCCACGATGTCCAAGGGCACGGACACCTCGACCGGCAATCAGTCGTCGGGCGGGACCGGCAGCACCGGTGGGAACACCGGTTCGTTCTCTGCCGTGACGAAAACCGGGCGCGACGGCAACTTCGATCAGATGGCCACGATCGAGACGATGCTCAACAAGCTCAAGACGCCCATGGGGGAGGTTGTCGTCAATCCGCAGAGTCGCTTGGTGCTCGTGCGCGACACCAAGGAAGCTGTGGACCGGATGGGCATGATGCTTGCCCGAGAGAACGCGATTTCCACGCGTCAGGTAGCGCTGCGTGTGCGAACGCTCGAAATTGACATGAACAAAGGCTCGCAGGCTGGCATCAACGCGGACATCATATTCAACAAGATTTCGGACGGCCTGGCTCGCTACGCGATCAGCTTCGCTTCGCCGACTTCGCTCGCGACATCGGCTGGTTCCGTTGGGCTCTCCGTGCTGCGCGCCAACGCGCCACTGAGCGGCACCAATGCCGTCATCAACGGCTTGAATACGTTCGGCAAGACGATTGACGACAGTACGCAAACGAAGCTCACGCTGAACGGCTTGCCCGTGTCGGTGGGTTCGTTCGAAACGAAGGGTTATCTCGCGTCGACGACACCGGGGACGGGTTCGCTCACGGGCTCCTCGGGCGGTTCGGTCGGTCTTGAGCCGGGTTCAGTGACAGTGGGCGACTTCGTCAACATCCTGCCGTCGGTGAACGATCACAACCAGATTGTGCTCTCGTACTGGAGCGATAGCTCGAAGTTGAACGGTCCGTTCCAGACCATCAGCGCGGGGTCGGGCGCGACGCTGCAAACCATCCAGTTGCCGGACATCATCGGGAACAAGGACGATCAAACCATCGCTTTGTCAGATGGCCAGACGGTCGTCCTGTATGGCGCTGTGACGAATCACAACGACGGCGCGAGCAATAACGGGATTGGCGGGGCGAGCGGGGCGTGGAATAAGTCCCGCACCTTCAAGGTCATCATGCTGACCGCGACCGTTGTCCCATCGATGTGAGCCCGGGCATGCACTTCGAAAATATTCCAGGTGAAAAGGACGCTCGTCTCGTCTTCGGTCTCGAATGGCGGGCATACGCGATCAAGGGCGCGGCAACTGAACGACGCCGATACGCGGAGGAGTTCGATGCGACCCATTACGTCGAACTGAAAACGAAAGGCGAAACGATTGGCGGTTTCTGCGCGCCTGATGTAACCGAGCGCAAAGGTCTCACGCTTTATTCGGCCGCCGCTCGTGTTGCTTTGCTTGAGCGGGTGCGCAGCCGGCCTGCCGTGCTGGTGTTGATTCAGAACGAACAGCACGTTCACCTGATTCTCGTCGTGCGCGGTGCCATTACCGCAGACGAAGAGGTTGCGCTGGTGGCGCTTACGGATCGGCGGAATTCGATCGAAGATCAGTGTGTAAAGTCTGGCCTTCAACTCGTGACGCTGGGGTACGGAGCGCAACTGCATGACGTCGACGAGACGTTCGAAGTGCGCGAGTTGCTCGCCGCGCGCAAAGTCGGCCTGATCAAAAAGATCCCAATCAGGGTGCCGACGTTCATTCCGCTTCTGGTGATCGCGTGCGCGGCATTCTTTGGCGTCAGCAAGGCGATCGACATCATGAACCCGCCACCTCCGCCACCTGCGCCGCCCCCGACGTATATGCAGGACTATCAGGCCGCGGTTATCCGTGCGATGGCGGCTCCTGCACCACTGGCTTCGGTCCTAGTACCGAAGCTGCTCGCCATGTTTGGCAGTCAGGAAAGCAATTCCTCGGGCTGGCAGTTCTCGAAAGCGAGCTGCGGAGCGGTGGGCGTGTGCTCTGTCACGTACAAGCGCAAGGGCGGCACCTTCAAGGATTTCGATTCACGGGCACCGTCCTCGATCCGGCCGATCGTATTCAACCCCGATGGTCTGCACCTGGACACGCGAGGGCCCGACATTCCGATCGTTGAGCGGGTCGCTCTCAACGAGCAGCAGACGTGGCCAACGCGCCAGGCGCTCATCAAGGCGCTTCAAACTGATCCGCAGAAGCTATCGGTTAATCCGGACACGCTTGATAGCCACGGGTACACCGTAGATATCAAGGAACCGGAGGGGTTGCTTGCCCGACAACCGTTGCCGGGGGAGGTGCACGGAGCGCTCGTGCGGCGAGGAGCCTGGGTGATCAATGCATACAAGTGGCAAAGCGCGCTCCTCGAGCGGCTGCCAAGCAACATGGCGCTGGACACCCTCGACGTGGAGTTGAAGGAAGACGGCACGGGCGTTCATTTCACGGCGAAGGGAAAATACTATGTTCTCAAATAAGACCGCGCTGGCCGGTTTCACCGCGTTCGCGCTGTCGGCGGGCGTTCACGCGCAAGAAAAACATCTCACGCTCGACGATATCGACGGGCTCGCTCGTCAGAACATTGTCGACTCCATGCGCAAGTCGAACGATGCGTCGAAACCCGCTGCGGGCGTCGGGCTCAACGCGCCGCTTACCGGGGCACCCGCACCGGACGCATCCGCACAAAAAGCCCCTGTCCAAAAGCCATCTCCATCGCTCAAGCGCTCTATTGCAGTCTCGTTCGTTGGCGCCTATTCGGATGCGTCCGGCTCATACGCTCTCTACGACTACCAGGGCGCGATTTACCCGGCCAAGCAGGGCTCGAAGCTGTTGAACGGCTGGGTGCTAGGCCGCGTGGATGGTTTCGTCGTGAACGTTTCGGAAGGCAAACGCAAATGGACTGAAGTCATCGCTGCGCAAGCCCCGGTCGTGTCAGTCGATAGCTCGAGCGTTCAGGCGATCAACGATCTGAGCGGACCATTGCCGCCCGCCTTTCCGATCGCTGGCGGTAGCGCGCCCGCTCCCGCACCGGCGAAGAGTGGTGCTTCGGTTCAGATTCCTTTTGGGAAGTAAATCATGGGTCTATTTGGTGGAATTGAAAACGATGAACCGGAAGTTCGGTCGAGCTTTTTTAAGCGTCTGCGCGCGCCCAAGAACTCGACGTTAGTGGAGTCGGCGCCGGCGGCGGAACCGTACCTGTCCAAAGCATCGAGGCCGGTAAAGGCGCATCCCTCGTTCCTTGGCCGTAGCCTTGCCGCCGATGACGTCGAGGACGTTGAGAGTTCGACTGTGAAGGACACAATGCTTGGGTCGTCGTCTCTCGAACACTCGCCACCGAGCGCGGTGATTCCGGAAACAGGCGGGGAGTCCCCCTCTGTCGATTTCGACCGGGCGTCGGTCGAGGAATTCGCAGCGCGCACGACCGCCGCGCATCTTGCCAAACACTTTGGCGTAGCTAGCCGATCGGCTGAACCCTCCGTCGAACCTCTTGCGCCCGCTGCCAGCGCAGTCCTGCCGACGACTTCAGGCGTCCCCCCAGCGGTTGCGGCGACAATCGCGGGTTCAAGCGAGGCAACCGAGTTGACGGGCGCGGCCGAAGGCGGCAGCTTCGAGAATGTCGAGGACCGACAGTTCGTCGAAGAGGCAGACTCCTTCATCGCCGAGTCAGGTCGCCCAGAGTTGGTTTCAGCCGAAGCCCTCCCTGATTACAAGCGAATCTTGACCTCTGCGGACGACGATGCGGCCTTGCGCATTCCTGCTGCTGCGCGGAAGGAATTCATCGCGCTCGAGCTGCAGCCAGGCATCGCCATTTCAGTGGCCACCGCGAAGTTCTGCGAGCGGGCGCAGTACGCCACTTTCATCAAAGACCTCGCTAACAATGACGTTTTTGTTCGGGAGGAAATGATCGCGACCGAAGCGGTCATCGCTGCCGTATACGCGGGGAAGACCGTCGCGTTGTCGAAAGGAATACGGGAAGCGTCGCGCGCGATTGGCAACTTCCGCGACATCATTGAAGCAGCTCACGCCTACGGTGCGAGCGACGTGCATTTCGAGCCGCGCGACTTTCAAGGTGAAGTCGAGGTGCGCTTCCGTGTGAACAGCGACCTGTATACCTTCCGTCACATGCCCAAGGCGATCGTTCGCCGCGCACTGTTCGCGGCATACAGCGATCTGGTCCAGCGCAACACCAATTCGGGCAACAGTTTTCAGCCGAGCGCTCCGCAGTCGGCCATGATCCCGCTCGTGGTGAAGACTGACACCGTCAATCTGCGCTGGCAGTCTTCGCCGCTGGTCGGGGGCTATGACGTGGCGTTGCGGCTGCTGGACGGCAACTTCAAGAACTATAAGGTGCTGCTGCCCAAGGACATGGGCTACGAGGCGAGCCAGCTCGCAGTCATAGACACGCTCAACTATGTGAGTGGCGGGGTCACCGCACTGACTGGCGAGACCGGGTCAGGGAAGACCACGACGCTGCGCGCGCTGTCCTATATGCTCCCGGATCGCGATCTTAAAAAGCAGTTCGCGGTGAACGAGCCGTCGGAATACCCGATGCCGTGGCTGTCCGACTATTCAATCATCCGTCGGCCTGACGAAACGGACGATGAGGCGAACCGCAAGTACGCGGAAGTGATTCGGACTTTGATGCGTCAAGATCCCGACGACCTGACCATTGGCGAAGTCCGCGACAAGGTTGTGATGGGTCTTGTCGCGGAACTCGCGTTGACGGGTCACCCGGTCCGGTTCTCCCTGCATGCGGGTGATGTCATTGCCGCGATTATGCGGATGGCCGGTGGCCGATTGCAACTGCCGATCGATGAGCTGGCCGCCGAAGGCTTTATCAATGCGGTGGGGAATCAGAAGCTGATTCCAACCCTATGCGAGCACTGCAAGATACCCGCCGAAGACGTGATGTCGCTGCCCGACTTGGAGATATTGCGTTCGAAGTTCGGTGTCCACACGAGCAAGATGGCCTGCCGAAATATGGACGGCTGCAAGTACTGCCGCCTCGATGGTTTGTTCACGCGTAACGGCAAGGTCGCCGGCGGCACGAAGCGGCCCACGCTTGTCGCGGAGCTCTACCGGCCAACCCCTGAATTTCTTGATCGAATCTCGGTACGGGATTGGGAGGGCGCGCGCCGAGTTTGGCGA
Source organism: Caballeronia sp. dw_19 (assembly GCF_018449515.1). Taxonomy (GTDB): domain Bacteria; phylum Pseudomonadota; class Gammaproteobacteria; order Burkholderiales; family Burkholderiaceae; genus Caballeronia. The sequence goes on from NZ_JAAVUQ010000022.1 coordinate 57,259, forward strand.
GGTGAACGAAAGACGGGGTTCGATAATGTGGACATGACCGGAAAGACGCTCTATGAACATGCTCTTTACAAGGCTTCGCAGGGGTTAATTGACCCACAATTCATTAACCGTTCGATGCAGTCATTCGCGCAGTACCGCGTGATGCCGGGCGTCGATGGGTTGATGGCTTAACCGGGGAGATTATGTTTTATAGACTTCTAACGATGCTTCCGGAAAGTGGCCAGATGCGCTTCGCGCGCTGGCGGTTTTTGGCCGTGCGCGAAAACTTCTACCGTGAGACACGTCTTGACATTGCGAAGAAAGGCCTTCGCAATACAGAAACGCTTTCTGAGCGACTCGCGACCTTGGAAGAGCGTAATCGCAAGCGCAAGAAACTCGTCTGGATGGTATTCGCCCGCATGCGCGACGCGATGGGACGTGGGGATAGCTTCTCGGCCGCGATCAAGCGCTTCGTGCCGGGCGATGAGTACGCACTGCTCGACATCGCCAACGAATCATCACAACAAGATGCGGTGGTTCGAGGCTTCGAACTCGCTGAGATGGCGGCCAGTGCGAAACGTGTCTTGGCTGCGACCACTTCTTTGCAAATGGCGTATCCGGCATTTCTGCTGATCTACCTCTACGCCTTTTGCATGATGTTCGGTGGGGCGATTTATCCGCAGGTTCTCGATTCAAAGCCGCTGGATCAGTGGCCGGACGTGGGCCGCTATCTCTACTACTTCGACACGTTTTGCTACGAGTACTGGTGGCTCTCTTCCACAGTCGTGGCCGGGCTTGTTTTCGCGTACTTCGCAACCCTCAAGCGCTGGACGGGAATGTTTCGCAATCGGCTGGATGGCATGCCGCTGCTGTGGCGTAACCGCCGGGATTTGCGGGCAGCGTTGCTGATCGTCTCGCTTGCAGGCCTCTTCGATTCGAACCTGACGCTGCGTGCGGCGCTTGACCGACTAACGAAGACGGCCGATCCCTGGCTGCGGTGGCATTTGCATGCGATGAGCCGACGCTTGACAGTGCGCGCCGACGAACCGATGCGCGCGCTCGATACGGGCCTCTTCTCGTTGGTGATCGTTGACACCATTACCGATGCAGCGGGCCGTGACCAGTTCGAGGATGCAATCAAGGATCTGGGCCGAAAGTCGCTTGATAGCGTGGTCGAGCTGGTCAAGCGCAGCGCTCGCATCACGCATTACGTCTTGCTCGGCTTCGCGGCCGTGCTGTTTCTAACCGTCGGGATCGGCTCATACGTGATGACCGGCGCCATCAGCATGACTGCGGGTGCGCCCGCTGTCGCTATTCAATAAAGGAAGGGAAATCAAATGATTGAGCAAAAAGATAAACCGCGGCGCACGTTCGCAGGAAAGGTCGCAAGTCGGCGCAAGCAGAAGGGCGAACTGTCGATGATTGAAGCGGGTGCCGTGATGGCAGGCGCGGCGCTGGTTGCGCTCGCGGTCTATGCGGGCGGCAAGTATGTGCTTGATCTGATCCACGCAAATCAGTTCAAGAGCGAAGTGCAGATGTTCCACACCGGCATTCTGAACGCGACCCAGAACGACTCGGATTTTTCGGCCGAAACGCTGCAGATTCTCGCTCAAAACCATGCGTTCGATGCTGCCGGTTCGAGGCTGGCGACAGACAAGTCTGCAGTGAAGGGGCTGTTCAACGGTGCGCTGGAGATCTCGATCGGCACGCTGGTGACGGCGAGCGACTCGATCGTCCTGGCCTATCCGGTTCCTTCGACCGTGTGCTCAATGAGCGCTGCCGCGGTCTCGACCGTCTACACGCAGGTGTCGATCAACGGCACAGTGGTGTCTGCGCCGGCCACACCGTTTTTGAGTTCCACGGCCGCGACCGCATGCGCGTCTAACGGATCCACTGCGACGTTGTCACTTTATACGTCGCGGACGTAAGGGATAAGGGCGCGTAAATGTTCAGCATCCTTGAGATGATGATCGTCTTGATCGGATCGGCCTTGCTGACGATGCAGGGAATCAAGGAAGACATCGCGGCGAAACACACGAACCTTCTGCAGATCGAAGGCCAGAATCAGGCTTCGATCAACGCAGCGCTCGGGAGCTACATCACGGCCCAGTACGGCAATTTGATGGCCGCGCTGGGACCGAATTTCTCGCAGACGTCGCCCACGCCCCTTGCTGTGCCGACGATCGCCCAATTGTCGGCTTCGAGCAATGATCGGGTCACGTTTCGCAGCGGCCCGTTTTGGGGCGGAAGCTATCTGATCTCGCTTACGGTCGTTCCGAGCGTTTGCTCTGTTGCCGCTGGAACGTGTCACATCGCGTCGCAGTTGTATTCGAACCGGCCCCTGCTGAGTCGTGGAACGCCGGATATTGCCGGTGCTGGGATTCTCGCGGCGGCCGGCGGCTCTCAGTTTGGTTACTCAACCAATCGTAATCCCGCGACGATTACCGGTCTTAGCGGACAGTGGACCGCGACGAATCCATTGGCGGCCCAGGCCGGAACGATCCTGGCCATCAACGGTTTCGGTTCCGACGGCAATTCACCGTACTACCGGCGTGACGGAGCTCTGCCGCTCACCGGCACGATGAATGCGAACAATCAGGATATCCAGAACGCGAAGGATGTCACTGCGAATTCACTCACGTTGTCGGAAGGAAATAGCCTGAGGATCGGCGCGGGTGCAACCTACTATGGCGACAGCGCGAACGCGGCCATTCGGACCAATGGCGCGCTGTATCTGCAAAACCAGGCAGGCACCGCGGCGGCCGATCTGAGCGTGGGCAATGTCTACGCTTCTTCCAGTATCAACGCGCCAACCGCGACGCTGACTGCGAATGGCGATTCGTTGAGGATTGGTTCTGCCGGCGTCAGTCTTTATGGCGACCAGAACGGTAGTGCAGCAATACGAGGTAGCAACGGTCTTTTCGTACTGGACATGGCCGGTGGGGCGGCACCGATTCAGCAGGTTGGCAACATCAATTCGTCGGGAACTGTCACCGCGCCGGTCATGAATATCGACCCCGCGTCGGCTAACTGTGCATGGAACACGGTAACGATGCGCGGTGCTAACCAGATGTGGGTGTGCAACAAGTACGGGAACTGGACCCCCATCAGCAACCTCGTCGGCAACATGACGACAGACGCTGTCTATGTGGGCTACTACACTGGCTGGGGCGTGACTCCTCCCGCGTGCGGACCCGGCGGATCAGCCTGGTATCGCATTATTCCTGCGACGATCTCGACCGACTACGCGAACAGCTATCCACCGCTCTCCGGAGCGAGCTATCAAATGGGTTCGAACGGAAGCCAGTGGGTTCTGCAGATCTACAACGTATTAGCCGATGGTAATAACTCGCTGGTGCCCGATCGGCTCGGCCTCCAGGCAGAGATCGATGTTGGATGCACTTTCGCGAACAATTGAGAAGAATGAGGATGTAAATGAACACCATGTTTCGCGCTTGTGTTGCGCTCGCCTTGTTCGCTTCGGCCACGATCGTGAATGCCCAGTGGTACCAGAACCCGATTAATCCTCCAATAGCGCCCGGTTGTGCACCAGGTACGTCATGGAAAAAGAATGGTCTGCGGTATCAATGCATGTCGCCGGCCAATCCAGACCCAGGCCAAGGCGGTGGGGTTATTGTTGATCCGGTTGTGCGGGCAGCGGCGGTGTGCACTGCTAGAGCGGCTCAGGACGGGCTCACGCTCGGCCCTGTTACACGCCAATATTCTTTTGATTCGCAAGCAGGACCAGCCTTCCAAACTTATCACGACACCAGTGTTGGGCCTCAATGGCAGGACCCCATTTCCTATCAAACAGGAAACGGATATATGGTTGTGTGTAGCACCTTGAAGTCCACTGGCGAGTTCGTCCCGCCTTACAACAACCCCTACTTTGTGGACTGGCTTACGGCCCCGTGTGTGGGATGTGGCGGCGGTAGTTAAGCCACAGCCCTGAGACCAAAGGTAAAAACGCCCCAAGGTCCTTGGGGCGTTTCTGTTTTGAGCTGGTGTTGTCGATTTAGTTAGCGGCGGTAGCGAAATTCCATGCCGGAGGCGAAACGGGGGTACCGTTCCGCGCGCCGCTGAAAGTAACGGTGTATGTGGTGTTGCCTTTCAACGGTTGAAGTGGGAGCAATACCGCGGTGCCGCTCGGCATCAGATTATTCGGGTCGGCAACGGTCGTTGCAGTCGATCCGGCCATTGCGCTAGAAGGCACCAAGATACGCGACGGCACCGCTGCGCCCGAGCTGTCTGTCAAGGTGTACGCGCTTACGGTCAGCGTATCGATGCCTTGTTGGGCATTCACGCGGACCAGAATCGGACGGCCAGGTATGGGCAGATCGGATGCGGGGTTCGGCACTTCCGCTCGCATCGCCAATGCGACTCCAGTCTCGCCGGTGTAGGGCGAATGCACCACGGTGGATGTTGCAATTTGCTGGCCACCGACCGACGAATAGCTGTTGGAGCCCGCAGTACCCGAAACGCCGGTATACGTGCCGAAGTCGCTCGTGCAGGTGTAGAGAGGATAGGCGCTTGTTCCCGGCGTATAGCCCAACCCAATAGACTGCTGAGTGTATGTCAGATCCAATAAGTGATAGACCGATGCCAGGGCTTGTCCGATGCAGTCAGCGGCAGCGGCAGCCGGCGTCGCGGTCGAGGTTCCGGCCGCAATGTTTTCGCCAATGAATTCGGAAGTTGACGCGCCAGCCTTTTGCGCGCGCAAGAGCGGCGTCTCGGCATAGTAGTTTGCATTCCCGGCGACTTCATTGTGCGGCAGCGAAGTTATGACGCTCGTGCTCAGATTGCTAAACATATACAACGAATGTGCCTGAGCCGACGTGTCAAGGACTGGATCTTGACTGAGCATGCCCACTCCCATCGCTTTGCGATAGGTATTTACCTGATTGAACGCGGCGAGTTGGAACGAGTCTGCAGCATAGCTTGGCGTCGGCACGGACGTCTGCGGAGACACGCCGGACGTAGGTTGAGTCACAGCCGGTATGCTCGCACCAGACGCTGGCGCAGCGGGCGTCGTGTTGCCACCATCACCACCACCACCACCGCAAGCGGCGAGAGAAAGCGCGGCAGTCATCGCCAGCGCGGTCATTTTGGAAATCGTTTGTTTGTTGTTCATTCGTAACCCCGTGTAGGTTGTTGTTGCAGTCGCTTTGTGCGATCTGCTTAAGTCCATCTTACTGAGCGCAAAACGAAGACAAGACACGGCGGAATGACGCCGCGCATCTTCGAAAATGCCCCTTACTCGTTGGATTTTTGGACGGCCCAGATTTGCCATCAGACGTAGATATCGACGCTATTCCAGGGCTTAGGCTTACCCCCGGTGGAGCCCTGAACATCCGCGGCCGAAGACGCGGCGTTATCACTACTCTCTTCGGGTTTGGGTACTGGGAACAGCATGCCCATAAGCGTTGATTTTTCGATGTCCTCCGGTGTAATCACGTCATCAGCGCCGCTTGCGTCATTTGGATCCGTAGCTCCATTTTTTTCCTTCTCCCGGGCCTTCTCCGCTTGGATAACGGACCGGATTGTGTCGAAGAACTGCGCGCCTGCGATTCTCATGTCGGCCTCTGGTTGCTATGAATATCGAGAAGCATTGCTCCTCTCCTCTGCTTGCGTCGCTTCACACGAATGGCAATGAATACGCATGCCAGAACGACGCCCGTTGGAATGGGGGCAAGCTGCGCGATCTTGGGAACAAACAGCGCGCCTGCATAAGTGAAGATCAACATGATCGCGAGATACCTGAACGCGCCCGAATTCAACACGCCGATGAGCCAAGGTGCACGGCTCTGTAGGTAGAGCGGGTACTCTTCGTTGGATACCTCAAGGTCAAATGTTTCGGCGGCCGCCGCCTTCGCCCGCCGATAGAAATGCTCATAGGCGGCGAAGCGGCCATCGCCACGGCCCTGGAGCCACGAGGCAGCGCTGTCGGAGAACAGATACGCGAAGTCGACCATGTTCAGTGTGTGATGTCGGAAATGAACTCGACCGCGCCCACAGCATTGAGGATCGCTTGGCCGTCGGCTTCGGAGTGGAACAGGCCGGTTACGAGGTCACGCCAACCGAACTGAGCCTGCCCGTCGGGGGTGAAAACGATAAGGCCCGCTTCTATCTGGAAGGGAAAGGACAAGCTGGGCGAAGTTGCGAAAACGCTCATGCCAAATTTTTCCTCTTGCGTTTGGAGTCCAAGTCGCGCGGAGTGATCGATTGGGTACAAACCGGGCACGAAAAGGTGTTGGGGAACTCGATTTTCAAGTCCGAACTCGAGAGCACGTATTGCGTGTCGCAGGTTCGGCAGGGGAGCACCGTGAGGCGCCGATCCACTGCCATAACGCCGGTCAAGTGGATTGCGCGGTTCGGGTTGATTCGCAGCTTCTTGCCGAAGAGCTTGTAGGCGATGTCATTCGCGGCGATCAGTGCTTCCGGTATGTTGGCGCCGGCCGCAAGCGCGCATCTATAGAGCCACGTGTAAGTCGTTGCCTGCACGCGGTTGACCGGGTTCTCGACATACCATGTCAATGACGTCGGCAAGCAGCCGCACGGGGAGCTCACCCCGTGGATCTCCCGGTACGTCAGTCGCGTCGTAGTGGGCGCGATGTTGAAGAGTTCCGAGGCGATCGACGCGCGACATCCCTGACTCATCATCGCGTAGGCGAACGCGTCGTTTTGCGAGCGCTTGAGCCGCAAGCTAGTCCACACGTTTTTGAAGGGTAGGGAGCCCGAGCGCATCGGCGACGATTGCATCAGATGATGCGAGGCGGACTCGTCGGAGATCCAGCCGGCCGTGAAGTCATGCCAGAACCGCCGCGCGCTGAAGCGCCATCTAAACAGCGGAAACTCGATGTCGTGTACGGCCATCTCGAGCTTCTCGATGGACGTTGCTCGCAAGTAGTCCGCCAACTCGATGCTGATCCCAAGGATCGGAGCGGCTAGTACGTTCATGGCCAGCACGTCCTTGATCAACTGGAAGTACTGGCGGTTGTGGTGATACAGGTGCGTGCGGGTTACAGGCCCCATCTCTGGCATCGCCCCCTGCAGGGCTGACACTGCGGCCGTTCGCACTTTGTTTTCCACCAGGCATCGCCAGTCGTCGGGCTTCGTCAAGCTAGGGGCGAGAACCAGGAACGGCTTGTTCATGAGGATAGACAGCGACTGCTCGTTGTTTCGCGAGTGGTCCAGATCCTCTTTGGTGACCTGAAACGCGACGCTTGCCGAAGGGTGGGCGTTCAACGTGACCGACATGAAATCGGTGAGCATAAAGTTTGTGCGTTGAACGCGTTCAAGAAGCCAATCTTGGATCTGAAGTTCTGCGGTGCTGTTGAAGTTATTTTTCACTTGTATTTCTTACCTTCGTGATCTGCCTCGCGGCTTGGTTTGTTCGTCTGTCGTGTGCCTTGGACGCGCGCGGGTCCCATTCCGCGCGGCCCTTTTCCCAGTGGCTCGATCAGGCTTGCTTGAAGTTGGCGGCCGCTTCGATCTCTGCGAGAAATTTCTGTACCGTGTCGACCAGTGCCTGAAACGTGGGTCGGTACCGGACGGTATCGCCATCGGCCAGGACCGCAAGCTGCGTCAACGTGAAATTCGCCGAAAACTTGGACCAGTCTTGTAATAGTTCGTCGAGTTGGCGTTGTGCCTTGGCCCCCGCATCGATCTCTGCGCGCAGCGTGCGTTTGTTTTCTTCGAGGGTCTGGTACTCGTTCTCCGCCGCGGCAAGCTTTTCTTTGGCGGCGGCCAACTCGTCGAGTTTGGCTCGTATGGCGTTTTCCATATTCACGATGCCGTCGGGCATCTTTTCGACGATCTTCTCTACCTGGATTTCTTTTGGCCCAGCCAACTCGTGCTCGGCGATCTGTGCCGTGAGCCGGCCGACTTCATTCGTCAGGTCCGACACAGTCTTCTGCATGGCTGACATGGACGCGCTGCGGCGAGCACCGTCAGAATGAGCTTGGGCGAGTTCTTCGTTACGCGCGGCCTGGGCCCGTTTGAGCGTCTGGATTTCTTCTTGCAGCCGACGGTTCTCGCGCTCGAAGTCGCTTGCCTTGCCCACGCTCGCGGCGACCTCGGTTTCCATGGCGTCGAGGCTATCGTCCTTGACTCGCAGCTGGGCCTTCAACTGCTCACGGCTCTTGATCAACGCGCTGATTTCGGCCCGCGTCATGTTCGAGTCTGCCTTGCGAGCTTCCACGACTACCGCAACGTCCTCGTCGGTAATGGACTCCTTGAGCAGCAGCGATAACTCACTGATTTTCAGCACATCCAATGCATCCGAGTTATCGGAAAACTTGCTGTAGCAGTTCATGTAGAGGCGCGTCGAACTACGCTTGAGCGCGAAAGCCTGCTGGATGAAATCAAAGGCATTGCGCGCCGCACGGTTGCGCACGGCCCTTGTATCGCCATGGTCAGTAATCTGCTCGGTCTGCGCGAGGTTAAAAATCTCGTACATGTGAGCGCCCAGCAGGATCAATTCACGCGTGATTCGATCGCGTGATGCCTTGATTTGCAGCGCGGCATGCACGACATTGCCAATAAACTCGGCATTAGTCGTGCCGAATACGTCATGCGCTGTCTTCAGCAAAACTTCTGCTGAAGCAGAGGCCGGGTCTGGAAGCTCGAAATCAAATTCGAGGTCGCTATCGAGCGACTTCGTCTCTATAACGGCGAGGTGCTTCTGCGGCTTACTCATTCAATATGTTCTCCAGTACTTAGGTTCGGCACGTCGAAGGGTGACGACCAGATCGCCCGTTGATGGCCAGATTACGCCGCCATTCGAGGCGGAGCGGGCCGAAAGGCTGCGATTTTCATGCAGCTTTCGCCGCACACATGCGTGCTCGCGGCTATCGCACAAGTAGTCCTGCATACCGTCGTGGCCCAGGGGCGGTGCCCTGGGCAAACGTGCTCGACGTGGGCTGACGGCGTGGATTGCGAGATCGATCAGGTTTGCGCATAGTCCATAACGCAGTACTTTGCGCACCCGGCGAAAGGCCAAGAAAAAGCCACGGCTTTTTTGGCTAGCAGTCGTCTTATCGGCCAACCTTCGAAGAAATTTAGGGTAATTGTAAATTTTTCGAAAGAAATTGGTAGGGATCACGGCGAGAGGCGTACGCGTTCTTGATGACGCTCAATCGCGCCGGGCGCCAGATCGGCGTACATGAGCACACCGTCTTTAGCCCGCCGGACGTCCACAGGTCGCCTGGTGCCGAACTTCTGGCGCTCGGTGCGCAACCATTGCGCGAGGCTGGCCACCTTGATGAGGTTGAGGGGCAAGGTCGGGTCAATCGCCACGTTCTCGGCCGTAAAGACACCGGCGTGACTCACGGGCCAGAAGGGCGGCAACTGGTTTCGGAGAAACGCGACTTTCGAGCGGTTCTGCGCGAGCGGCGACTTGCGAAGCTCGCGCGTGCCATCGAACATGGTCCGAACCAGCCGGTCATCAGACTCGGACGCCGAGATGTGACCGGACCAGTTCTTGGTCTCGAAGACGAACACGCCGAACGGGGTAATGGCGAGGTGGTCGATCTCCGCGGTCGGGAAGGCCGTCCCCGGTGCGTGCTCGACGATGAGCGCACCCTCGTGCAGGTAGAAATCCTGGCCGCAGAGTTGAGGCAGCACTTCGAGCAGCGCCGCATGTGTACGCTGCTCGCCGAGTTCGCCGGATTGCTGGGCTCGGGTGGGCGGCAGGACCGAGCTGTTGTTCGGATTGCGACCTGCTCGTCGACTTTTTCGGGTTCCGCGCCAAGCGATATAGAGGGCGCCCGCTGCGATGACGATGAACGAAAAGGACATGAGAACTCCTGCTGTAGGTATAAGCACAGCCTGTCAGCTCTAAAACGAAGTCAAGACACCGCAACCCGGAAAGCTTCGTTTTTTCGCGAGCTTTCTGGGTTTTGACCTTCAACATGTTGGAGCGAAGGGCACCTGAAGCGGTTTTTGCGATGAACATCCGCCGTGCGCCAAAGAACCATTGCGATTGAAAGCGGCCGTGATTTCGTGAGCATTGAGGCGCACGTGCGCCTGCCACGCGCGTAATCTGTGTCTATCCCCGCGTTCCCCACGCATCGATCCGCGAAAACTCGGCTCTCGCCGTGCGCGCCTTCCGCGCGCTTCGCCATCCAGTCTCTCTTTTTGGCCGCCGAACGCTTTCGCCACGTCTTGCTCTGAGTCGTGACGAAAGCGCCTCTCCGCGCGCCGGCTTTCCCTGCTCGTCTCGAGCATCGAAATCGCTAGACCTCATCTAGCCAGCCCCTTGTGCGTTAATTTTTCTGGAGAGAAAAATGCCGGATCACTCTTTCGAATTTTCACCGAAGTTGTTGTTGAAGCTGCTTGCAGCAAGTTTTCTTCTTTACTTCGCTGCGCAGTCTTTCTTCGTTGCGATTTTCGTCATGCTCGCTGTTGGCACGTACATCAAGAAAAAGATCTCGAAAGCCAAGTCGGATAGTGCTCCGCTTGACGCGAAGAACGCTCCGGCTGCTGCGGTGCCGTCTCAATCGGCGGCAGTTCCACCGCAGCCGCAACCGATTCAAGCCGCAGTTCCGAAGCGTCAATACGCAAAGTCTGCGGTTGTGATTCCTTTAAAAACCGGCACCGACGATTAGTCGAACGCCGTCATCGCTGGATCTCCCTCGGGAGGTCCAGCACCTTCACCCCAACGGGAACCCATCCCGTTCAGGGGGCATGGGATTTCCGTTTTACGGAGCAATCTCATGCAAACGAACGTGGCTGCATGGCAGCTCGACATGTTCGGCGGCGAAGCTGCAATCGTCGTCACACCTCCCAAGCCGGACCCGCTTCCCGATCCGATTGACTGGAGTCAGGACATTCGCGACCAGATGGCAGACGCACTGATCGACCTGGCGACAGATAGTCGGCGCGGCGACAAGATGCCCGAGTCGTTGATGGACTGTTGTGTCCTGCTCAGCGACCGCCTCAGGCCAAAGCAGAAAGCTCGGTTCGAGATGGCAGACTACAGGGCGACCCTCGGCTGGATCATGGAGTTCTGGAATGGTGCCGTGTCCTACGACTATGTGTGCCGCGTCAACGGCGTCGATCCCGAGTTTCTTCAAGAAATCATCCTTAACAATCCGCTGCTCAAGCGTGATATGGAAGAGGTGCGTCGTAACTGCTTCGGCACGTTGCTGTAGGAGCGGCCATGTTGAATTCAACTCTTGGTCGCCTGTTCGGTGGCATCTTTGCGTCAACTTCCACTGATGCTCGCGCGCAAGCGCAACAACCTACTTCTCCTCGTCCCGCAAAGGCGCAACCCGCCGTAGTCGGGCAGGGTGGTGCCAATGAGCGGCACGTGACTATCGACGGTATGCCCGTGCTGTTTCGTGATGAGGGCGATGTCGTGGTGCAGTTCACGCCCGCATTCGAGTACGCCCTGCAAGAGACGACGTGCGGGATGAAGCTCATTCCGTCTTTGACGCCCCATTGGGAAATGTGCGAGGAGCATCGTTGTTCAATGACGCAAGCAGTCGTGAACGCGATCCAGGCCGGGGGGCAACAACCTCGTCGAGCCGACATCGCAAAGGAAAGCGGTCCTCGCTTCAGTGAGAAACCGGCGGTTGTCCATAGCTCGCCCGTCAGCCAACCCGCGGTGCCGGAAAGCCCTGCTCGTTTCAATGAGCCGCGCGAACAGCATCGTCACGAAGGCGCTACTTATGGACGCATTGTCGAGTGGGGGGAGAAGACTTTCCCCGATCGCAAGTGCCCGGGCAAAACCTACGATTCTTTTGCACTCACGCTTCAGACGCGTACCAGCAGGCGTGACCTGCAGGGCGAAGGTTTGAAGGACGCAATAGCGGAGGTCAGCGCGAGCATTGGCGATCAGGTCGAGGTTCGGCGACTCGGAAAGATAAAGGTCCCGGCTGTCGATGACCAGGGCCATCCGAAGTTGGACGCAACCGGACGGCAGATCCTTTGGGACAAGTGGGAATGGTCAATCAAGAAGAAATCTTAAGGAGCTTTATATGGCATCGGTAAACAAGGTCATCCTCGTTGGTAATCTCGGCGCGGACCCAGAGACGCGGTATCTCCCAAGCGGTGACGCTGTTTCCAACATTCGACTGGCAACGACAGATCGCTTCAAGGACAAGACGTCCGGCGAGATGAAGGAGCTGACCGAGTGGCATCGTGTTTCGTTCTTCGGCCGGCTCGCGGAGATCGTGAACGAGTACTTGAAGAAAGGCTCGTCGGTGTACATCGAAGGCCGCATCCGTACGCGCAAATACACGGACCAGGCTGGCGTCGAAAAGTACGCAACCGAGATCGTGGCCGAACAGATGCAGATGTTGGGCAATCGTGCCTCCGGAGACAGAAGCGAGCGCTCCGGCGAACGCGATGACTTCAATGCACATGATCGTACGGGTTCAACCAGTCGCGCTCCGGCTGGCCGTAGACCTTCTCAGCCAGCGCAGTCGGCACAACCGGCGGCACCAACAGGTGGTAGCTATGGCGGTGGCGGAGGTTTTGCAGACATGGATGACGATATTCCGTTTCGTCAGGTCTATGCACGCGCAGCGTGGTCACTGATCTGATCCCGAACGTACTCACCGTCGCTCCCGTATAACCTCACCTTTCGTCGTCTAGCGCATCCATTTCGGATGCGCCGGGCGGCGCTCTCCCTTCTCCTGTTTGACTTCTTCCGCTTCATAGCGCATTCGCGCATGCCTTTTGAGTAACGCCCCTTGCTGAAAAAAGCCGTTCCGCGCCTTCGTGCGCCCGGACCGCTTTTTTGAGCACGGCTTCTCCGCCTGTCTCAGGCATCGACCTCAACCCACTTCCTAAACTGGAGTGACATATGAATGCTAAGGACTTAAAGCTGTCGCCGGCTCAGTGGCTTGCGTTACTCCAGAAGTATGGAGTGCCGCAAAGCGCGCTGACTGGCAAGGCTGCACCATGTCCGATCTGCGGCGGAAACGACCGCTTCACCTACGATAACAATCGCGGCCGCGGCGATTGGGTATGCCGCAAGTGCGACAAGGGCAACCCCAAAGCGGCCGACGGTCTTGAATTGATTTGGAAGGTCGCCGGCATCACGTTCTTCGAGTTGATGGTTGAGCTCGAGGGCGGCACGCTTGCGGAAGCACGCACGCGTGCTGCGCACATGCCGGTTAGTGCGGCCAAACCGAAGAGGAAAGCTGATGCGCAGTGGATTAGCGCAAAGCTGAATTCTTCTTGGGACCGGGCGCTGCCATTGTCGGGGGGCGACCTAGCGTCGCGCTACCTTCAGGCGCGCGTGCCGGGCTTATCAGTACAGCCATCGGCTGCGTTGCGCTTAGGCATGCTGGATTACTGGCACGAGAAGAAGGTGATTGGACAGTGGCCGGGGATTCTTGCTCGGTTCACATTGCCAGATGGACGGCTCGGCACCTTGCATCGCACGTTCCTCGAGCGGTCGCGGCCGGAGAAGGCCGCGATCGTGTCCGCTGACGGCGAGATCCTCGACGCCAAGCTGAACGACCTGGCCTTGAACAAGCTCAACGGCGGTGCCGTACGGCTCATGGACCCGGTCAATGGCGAGATAGGTGTGGCGGAAGGGCTGGAGACGGCCTACGCCGCTCACATGCAGTTCGGTGTACCGGTCTGGTATTGCCTGAACCGCATTCTGCTGGCGGACTTCGTGGTGCCCGAAGGTTTGGGTATTCGCGTGGTCCACGTCTTCGCCGACTTTGATGCCGTCGATCAGCGCACGAAGCAGTCTCCTGGCATGGCAGCAGCATTGCACCTAGCAAAACGTCTGCGCGCCGAAGGCTACACCGTGATCATTCACCGTCCGAAAAGAAGGGAAACCGACTTCGCCGACGAATGGTTTGCATCGCATGCGGTGGTAGCAGCACCGGCGTTAGCCGTTCGGCGTGGGATCAGCGATCGATCTGCATTGCCTGCTTGATTACGCGGGGTTCTCCTCGCGCATATTTTTTAAACCACCCGGTGGGGATTCGTCCCCGCCGGGGCCGCATTCCGCCGGGCTTTTCCTTTAGGGGAGTTGGAAATGAGCTTCAGCGTCAAGGTGGGTCGGTTTGAAATCATTGCCACGTCGGGTCGGAAGAACGGATCTGTTCCGGTCTCGAAGTCGGAGGCAGAAGAGTTCGACGTACTCGAACGCAGGAAGGCCGGTAGTGTGGAGCGCGCGCGACGAGGCCTGACCTTTGAAACCGCTGTCACGTATTGCGTGCAGCGAATTGCAGGTGCAAAGGGAGAAATCCTGCTGCACTAAGCGTGAAGAAAAAACCCGGCAATTTTGCCGGGTTTTTTTTCGCCCCTATAAAACGCGTCATCAGCGGCGCAGGAAAACGTTCCAGAACTTCATGAAGACCCAGAAGCCCTGCGCGAACAAGACGTACAGCTTCCAGACATTCCACGCCCACGACCACGCTGCGAAAAACACCAACGTCATCCACTTGCCGGCATCCGAGTATCCGAAGCCGAGAAAACTCACGGTCATGAGCAGGTAGAACACTGCGCCGAGAATCCCGCGGCGAACCACAAAGGGCAGCGCCATAAAGCGATTGAAAAGTGCAACGGCGATCTCTTGCATTACTTGCTCGCACGGTGGGTTGCAAATGCGCGGCCGAATAACACGGCGGTGTTCCAGGCCGCGACTGCGGCGCCAACCAGCAGCCAGAATCGCGCTGCGCGTGTCCAATCGAGTTGCATCAGCGAATCGAAAAATTCCATGTGAAGCTCCTTTAGGGAAGGCACCGAATCCCGATGCCGATAACCCATCTTGGCAGGTCCTGCGCGAAGTCAAGCATGCGCACTTACAGCGCTAAAACCCTGCAAACTGGTCTGCAATTGCATCGACCTGAAAGCGGTTCAGTGCGTCATTGAGGGCCGGTTTCGCATCGATTGCTGTGGAATCACGCGTGGCCGCACGCTCGACGACCACACTCCCTCTCGTTGGATTTTCAGCTTCCTGTTCGAACGGCGATCGCGTGATGGGTGGCCCCGGCTCTGGACCGGGTACGGTACTGCCGACGCCGCGCACGTGATCGTCAGCAAGCCGCTTGAAAACGCCAGCCCGCGCCCGCGGATTGGGAATCTCTATCAGCCTGCGGTATAGATCAGGAAACATCTCTTCATCGATTGTTACCTTGATGTCGAGTTTGCCCGTCACGCAATCGCTCCTGCCTGCTTACGCTCGCGCGCCAAGGTAGCTTCTCCCACGATGAGGAAGCCTTTGACGTTCGCGAAGCAGGGTGCATCGAGGACATCGAGTTGCACGCGGGGAAAGGCTGCTCGAATGGCCGGTTCGTAGAGCGCGGCGCCACCACCGGTCAGCACAATCGAGCGCAGGTCGGCCGTCCGCCCGACCTTGTTCTGCATGTCCTTGACCGTGGACAGGATCACCGCCTGCGACTGTTCGAGCAGTGGGCGTAGGTCGACGTCCTTGCCGTAGAACAGCAGCGGTTTCTTTTCCCGCAAGCATTTGTCGATGCGCTCGATGTCGTCGGTCGGTTCACCTTCCTGTTTTGATATCAACGACGCGATGCGCTGGTAGATCTGCGAGGCGCCACCTGGCGCACCACCGCTGCGGCGATCGATCATCGTGAAGCCGCTGGCCACCACCCAGTCGGTCGTGAAGTATCCGACATCGATGACCAGGTGCGCATTCTCGCGGTCGAAGCGATCGCCGCCATACTCGGAGAAGGAAACCAGTGAGCCAAGCGGCTGCGGCACGACCTTCACGCTGCCGACACGGACGGGGCCGTGACCGAAATTCAGCGTGCCCGTGAACCGGTCGCGCAGATCCGCGGAATACTTGGTGATGCTGTGAACGGGAAGGCCGAGGACCATACGGTCAACCTCGGTCATGCCGGCGAAGTGCAGCGATCCGCCGAGCAGCGCAGCGTAGTTTGGCGTGAGGCAAAAATCTTCCGACAACGTGCGGCCAGCGTTGCCATATGCGGAGGACAGTTCGACACCAGGGCCGACTTCGTAGGTGGTGCCGTCCACCTCGATCGGTGCGACTTTTCGGGAGGCGAATACGCCTTGTCCATATCCCGAGACTGCATCGCTGACGGCAAGCGGTGCGAGCGATGGGAACATCTGTGTGGCGATATCCGAGCCCAAGCGAAACGCGCTTTTGGTGTTGCCGTATCCGACGTCTGCTGCGAAAACTGATGCTTTCAAAATACTCTCCGGATTGAGCGAAGGTCAGAGACCGTCAGCGCATCTGACAGATATCTGATACTCAAGTGTTAGATAAGTGGCAGCAACGATGCACCCGTTTTCGAACCTCATTTGGATCTGACAGTTATCTGCTAGTTATCTGACAGATACGGGGCTCGGCTTCGATGCTTCGTTATTCGAAGCAGCAGTTATCTGATAGATATCTGTCAGATAACTGCCACAACGACGATTGCTACGAGGACCACTGTATCGAGCGCAGGGAGAAGTCAAGGCACCGAAAGCTCAGTACATTCAGCGATCTTTCGCGAGCCCCAAATAGGGCATGTCGCTATATCCTCGCTTTTACACACCGCGCCACAGGCGCATCGACCACGAAGTTGTATGAAAAGGGAAGGCGCATGCCTTGCGTTTTTCCCTCTTGTCCACGGCCGCACAGTGATGCGGCCTTTTTCTGAATCAAATCAAAAGCACCGTGAGCTACATTGAGGACCACGGACAGGCGATATCCATTGGGTTTGCGGGCAGTTCAGCCCCTATGAGCGCATTGAGACGCTGTGTTTGCGGACAGTCGGACAGTAATCGACACCACAAAGACGTCGCTCGAATGCGCATGGACTCACCCTTTAAGCATACGAAGCTGAGCGCGTTGCACGAAGCCCGATACACAGCGGCGAAGTGAACGTGCTTAAGGGTGGGGGAACGAGCGATCCACAAGGCATAGCTCGTCCCTGTACGGAAGACGAACGGTAGGCGCAGCCGTAAAAAGAAATGCGCAAAAAGCATTACCGAGTGACCGAACGGTGTAGCTGATCGCAATCGCGATAGCACGCAACGACGCAGATGGATGCGTCTAGGCCGACGCGGTAGCCGTAGCAGCCGCATAGCCGGGTTGAAGAGCGTGATGCTCGACCACTCGACCAACGACAGCAGCGCACGGCCGCATCAGCGACAGTGGTTTCCGCAATGGCGGGGCCGGTTCGCGGATCCGGAGGTGGCGGCAGGTCAGGAGGCGATCTGTACGCGTGAGCGTAATGGATCGGCAGCAGGCAGCAGGACAGTCGAACACGTTTCTTCCACGTGTTGGGTTGATCGAATGGAATCGCTAAAGGACAGGAAGGTACGGCCCGGCGGGGTACGCAAGCGCAGCGCGATCGAGCGACGGGGATAGGCTCCCGACCGACTCTCGCGAAGCGCGCAAAACAGAAGGCGGGCTGTGGTCAGTGACCACGTATTTAATCTTGCGTGCAGGGATCGCTTGGCGCGCTGCTGCATGCACGAGATTTGGAGAGGGATGATCAGTGGCTGCGATTTTGAATGTATCAGCCTTACTTCGAGGCTATCAGTTGCCGTCGGATTTCAAGGGCGCACTTGAGCGGCTTCTCTTAGACCACGTCGATCAGGTTCACAGTCACACGCGGATCAGCAAAAAGTCCTTATCGATTAAGACGCAAGAGTTCCGGGCGCGCGCGATCTGCAAGGCCTTCGAAGAATTGCGTAAGAACGGGCATCCGCTGCAATACCCGCAGTCCCTGAAAACAAAACACGTGCAATTCCTTGTTGATCTCTGGGTCCGTCAAGGGCAGACGGGCGGAACGATAGAAAACAAGTTGACGTACCTGCGTGCGCTTGCCCAGTGGATGGGAAAGTTCAACATGATCGGCACACTTGGTGACTACGCCGATCGCGAAGAGCATGGATTGGTCAGGTCCTACGTGGCGCTCGAAGATAAGTCGTGGGAGGGCAATGGCGTCGACGCGGTCGCGGTCATCGAACAGGTGGGTCGCACGGACGCCAACGTTGCAGTCCAACTCAAGTTGCAGGCGGCGTTCGGCCTGAGGGTGGAAGAGAGTTTTATGCTGAGGCCGCAGGATGCCGTGCGCAGCGAGGATTTTTTGAACGTTTCGCATGGAACGAAAGGCGGTCGCGCGCGCGTCGTTCCGCTTGAATTGAAGTATGCAGTCCTCGAAGAAGCCGCGCGTCTCTTGAATCCCTATACCGGTACAACGATGCGGCACGGGTTGACGAAGAAGCAGTGGCGGAATCTTTATTACCGGGTGTTGAAAAACCACGGAATCACGGACAAGGGGCTTGGCGTAACGAGTCACGGACTCCGACACCAATACCTCCAACAAATGTACGAGCGGATAACGAGCGTTCCGGCACCGGTGAAAGGTTCGGATGAACGGGCGGACCGCGACACTCATCGCGCTGCGATGCAGCGTGTCGTGGAGGCAGCGGGGCATAGTCGTGCGTCGAAAGCGAATGCGTATCTTTCGACCCATCGGGTTCAGGCAGCAAAGCAGACGTCGAAAGTGACGCTCGAGCAAGCTGATGCGGCGCTTGCGAAGGCGCTGGGTAACAAGAGTCACGCAGCGACAGCCTTGGGTATCTCTCGACAGTCGCTTTATCGGCTATTGGCTCAAATGAATTGATCTGTTTCGGGATGGTCGGCGAACGGATCTGTAAGAGCAACCATCGGACGGTGCAGGTGTTCTGGCGCCGGGCCGCGTGAGTAACGGCAGTTTGTCTCATCAAGCAGGGCAGTTCATTCACATTTACAACTCGATAAATTAAGAGGTCGTAGCAATGGAAGACCGTATCTACACGAACAAGGAATTAGCCGACATTATTGCGCTCGGCCTTGATCGCACATCGCTTTCAGCGTGGCCATTGGTGACGCCACCTGTGTGCGCGGCAGAGCTCGAGAACCTGCGTAGCGATGAGCAAGCCGATGCAAAAGAGATTGCGGATTTTGCAGGCACGCGTAGGGGAATCCGGACTACGTGGGGTTTCGTAACAGCGACCATGGATGACGACGATCTGAAGAGCCTTAAGATTCATATCGAAAGCGATCCCTGGTTTGCGGACTCGAATTCAAACTCGGGTATCTACCTCAGCGACATTGTTCAGGTTGATCTAGAGCGTGCCATCGAAGCTGACCTGGAAGCGTTGAGCGCTGCGGGTGCGGAATGGACGGATATCGGTTCTGTGTACGTGGCCGGCGAGCTATACATATTGGATGGCGCCTCTTTATCTCGGATTGCCGCGTCCCTTGCCAGCGTATTTCGGCGCATTGATATTGCGGCGCTTATTAGTCGGGCGAAAGACGGTGTCGCAAACGCCGGGAAGTGACGAAAGCACCCTAAAACCGCTTTGACCTTTCCTATCATTGTGTCGATCGCTGCTGAGGCGCTGATGCAATCGGCGACGCAAGCGGACAACGCGAGAGACCGACGGTAAGCCCGCAAGAGGCTTCCTCGGCGTTGGTGGCGGCCGGCGAGACAAGAGCCACGCGGCGGTAGTACTTGGTATCTCGCGCCGGGCGCTCTATCGCCTATTGGCTACGAAAACGGCGGCTTGAGCAAAGGCAAGCGAACTAGGAAGAGTTCGCTTGCCGGTTCGACCGAGTGCAAGCCTCTTCCTTCAGGCAGAGGATAAGAGTGCGGACGGCAAGCCGTCCTTGACAACGTTAAAGCAGCGAGGTCCGCCCACAATGGGTGCTCCCGGAGAAAGCGAAACGAATATGCGCAAAATCGCACCCCGCGGAGCGTTCAACATGTTGGACTGTAAAATTGACCCTTAAAATAGATGAAAGTGTTTTGTTTTCAATTGCTTAGGACTCGATTTTCTGAATATCTAAATCCGCACGATCCGCACGATTTTCCTAGATATTGCAGCGCGTGAACCACGTTGCATCAAAACGTATCTCAAAAAGACCTTTCGTCTACCGACCTGCCAGCCAGGCAAGGCGAGGATCGGTCATTGCGTGGCAGCTAACGATCATGCAGAGCAAGACAAACACTGCGAGCGGAAAGGCGACTTCTTCGCGACGGCAAAACAGACGACGAACGAATGCGATCGGGGACATGGGTGGCTCCTGGGTTGAGGCCATGCCGAGTTGATGGCCTAAGATCAGTTTGCCAATCGCAACGCGAAGTCAAGCAACCCCAAACGGCTACCAAGCGTTTCGCGGCGGAAGATCGTCGACCGCAGCCGCAATGCGGGTTTCAAATGGGCAATGCTCAATGCCCGGGTGCGCTGCGATGCGCGGAAACTGCACGGACTCCACGCCGTCGATGTAGATGAACTTGACATGCTGCACGAGTCGGCGATAACGCGATGCGTCATGCAAGATGGGATCGATGGGCCAGAAGTCGCTGATGTTGATCGTGCTGTCGCTGATCTTCTGCGCGAGCATGGAAAACAAAGGTCCACGAGTCTCCCAATCTTCCGTGTTGCGCGCGAGCAGGTCCATCACGAACGGCGAATCGAGAACCGATAGCTCTTTCCGAACCATGTCGAGCAGATCTCCTTCGATTGCTGGCGGCCTATTGACTCGCCTGTTCCAGATCTTGCCTGCCTTGGTCATTGCAGCGTCCTCGTCCTCGCCAACCGGAACCCAGGGCGTTTGCATGCCGCAATCGGGATCGGGGCAGTAGATGCAGACGAGACGTTCTGTTTGAGGGGCACTGGGCGGGCGATGCTCAGTGTCTCCGAGCACGGGCGGGCCTTCGAAATTGCGCCCATACCTGGAGTAGTCGAACCCTTTTTCGCCGATTGTCGCTTTGACTCTTTGCGAATACCCGATCCTGAATGGGCCGTTGCAGTGGGGACAAGGAAAGAGTTCGTCGGTCATGGATGCGCGCAAAATTGGAGAGTGTTCGCGCGAATTATGCCGGATGATAAGAAGGGGCCAAAACAAAACAGTTCTGTTGCGCAAACGTTTCGTCGGGCAATGGGATCGAATTTGCGATCAGGCTCGACGGTCCGCCAGAAGGTTGTAGTCCTCATGGCTCACGATCCGCAACGGCGCGAGCGTCGGTGCGTCGAACAGAATGCGGTAGGAAAGTCCCACGGGGACAGAGAGAACGGCGCCGGCGGAGGCCTTCAGCGGCTTGCCTCGCAGCGCATAGGGATGGGTACCGCTGCGGACCTTTTCGAGAAGAGCTCGCGCCTCTCGTTGGACCGCTTTAAGGTGATTGACGGGGGAGAGGTCAATGCCGTCGGAAGCTGCGGCCAGTTGCTTGGCTTCGCGTCTAGCCTGTCGTTCCTGTTGCTCGTTCGCTTTGACTGCCTGCGCCGCTGCGCACGCATGGCAAAACTGACCTTTCCCGGTGTGGCCGCACTGAAACTTCCGCTTCATATTCCCTCCCCTCGCTAAGACTCGTGTTGGTCTTTTGATTGGATCACGGGCAGGCTGTGAGTCAAGTCATCTATCGCGACGCTTTGAGGTAGCTTTTCCGATTGCGCGCGGGTGGCATCGAGCTGCCCCGCCAGTTGCAAGATACGCTCGTTGGCTTGGGTGAGCCGTACTTGCAGGGAGTCGATGCTAGACAAGGCTAGGGCGTACTGGTCGCCTAGCATGGTGAGCGCCCAGAATGGCGACAGCGCCGCGCCACAATCGGAGCAGGTGACGATTCCACCGCGGGAATCGAGCTTTATGTGCCGATGTGTGCATTCGGAAGGGCGGTACGTCCGATCGTCCTTCGTGATGCGGATCCGACGAAGTGGATAGATATTGTTCATCGGTGCGCGCCCTGACTACGGCGAAGTTCGAGCCTGTGCATCGCATACCTCGAGCGCCGAGAGCGTCGTCGAGTACTCATGCCGCTCGTCCGCCCGTCGGAAACCCGTCGTGTTGAAGGCCGGCCAGCAGCCTTCCCCCCGCCTTCTTCCCGACGCGGCGCATCAATACATCTCCGCGGCGAAAATGTCCGTCGGGTTGCCCGTTCGCTTTAACGATGCGCACCATATCGCGCCGTATGTCTGCGCCAAGATCGCCGCCGGCGACCACGTTGGTGACTTGCCATTCGCCCCACTGCTTGAACAGAAATGGCACGCCCGCGGCTGCGCATTGGTCGCGTAGAGCATGTGCCCACGAAGGATGCATAGGGCGCGCACCGCGGCCGCTTTCTCCGCCAACGATGACCCAATCGAGAAGGTCGACGGACCTGGTCCGATATTCGTCTGGAAGCGACGAGAACGAATACCTTCCGCCCGACTTGGGTACGAGCCACTCCTTCGACAGATCGACCAGACCAAGTAACGGCTCCACCGACAGAAAGCGCACCGGCGCTGGTAATTGCAGCAGCTTCGGAATGTCGCGATCGGCCTCTTCCTGATTCACCACTGTTGCGCCGATCCAGGCATTCGATGGCCAGCCACCCGGTTCGAGCCATGCGGCCGGCACCATGCTGCGCACGTTCCCAATACGCTTGGTCAAGAGCAGATGATCGAGATTTGGAGTCCGCTGAACGAACTGCCAGTGCCGCTCGCGCACGCCGGCCGGCGCAAACTTGTCGAACAAATCGGACATGCTGTTCGTGAAGACGCGGCGTCGCACGCCATCGGCAGCCGCCTTGCGATCCCATCGAATCAGATCGTTCCAGTGAGTTTCACCGAACTCGCGCTTCGGTGCGTCGTCGCCCCAACCATAGCCAAAGCGCTTAGCGAGCGCTTGCGCGTAGCAACCATCGCAGCCGGGGCTGATTTTGCTGCAACCCCAGTGGGTATTAAAGGTGTGATCGGTCCATTCGATACTGCTGTTCTCGCTCATGATTGGACCTTCGTCCCGCTACCAACGCTGCGGCCGGTCCCTTCTTCGTGGCCCGGTCGCATGTCGGTTTTTCCGAACAGCGCGCGATGCCAATTCGCACACGCCGCAGCGGTGGTGGTGATGTGGTGCTCGCTTTTCGCGAGGTCTCCGTCCGCGTGCTGGTGCAGTGCCTTTCCGGCGAGATAGCCCACGAGCCAAAACCAATCGGCTGGCGATTTACCTGCGTCACCTTTCTCGCTCCAGCGCTGACGCTGATGCTCGGCCTCAATACTCACGGCCCGGATAAAGTCGTCAGCTTGAGGCGTGTTGATGATCGCGTTCAGTCGGGCGATTTCGGCGAGGGCATCGTTTAATTCGTTTGGGCATTGTGCCGCCGCCGACCATCCGACGACACGGTGAGTGCTGACGCTCAACTCGTTGGGTGGCGCTTCGGTCTTGGCAATTACGATCGCATCCAATAGCTGTGGATGGTTCCGATCGAAGCCATCTTTGAACGCGTCCGGGGCGATAAGCTCAAGTGCATGTAGCAGTTCGGAACCGGCTAGGTGCAGCTGTAGGGGAAAAGCTTTTCGCTGCGTATCCACTGTGCTCACTCCTTTTTGATCTTACGGTTGCTCGGGAAGAGTGATTTCTTCGCGGCGAACGCTATCTACATCCCAGGTTGCTAGCGCGAGGGCTGTCGGCAGGTTGCGCCGATAAAAGGCCTCGACGGTATCGAGGTACTCGCAGAACGATTCGTCCCGCGTGAAGGTGTCGCCGAGCGGCAGCTTCAGTACTCGCGAGTCGGCCGGGCTACCCGCCGCTGCAATGATGGCTGTCAGTGACCGCTGTTCGGGAAGCCACCAGCGGCTCCAGCGCAGAGCAAATTGAAACCAGCGTTGAGCGTCGGCAAGCTCCTTCCACGAAACCTGAACGTCGAGGATTGAGCCGAGAGAACTGAAAAAGACCATGCGGATACGGCTGGCATTAGCAGCTGCGACCACGATCTCTTTGGGGCGTTCATCCGCGGTCGCGTTGGTGGTGGCGCAGGTGAGAGCTGGATAGCGCATCTGCCAATCGGCCGGACGAGCGATGGCACGCCTAAGCAGAAATGATCGATCATCCATGGCGGTTGGTTCCTCGGAAAGGCGCGCCCGGCTGAGCGCACCGTTCCAAGCTAGCAGCGAAATGGCGAAGTCAAGTCGCTCGAGGCAGGGACACCGTGTTGATATCGGCGGGCGGCGTCCATTCAACGACGCGTGTTTGCTTGCGGGTGTAGATCGCCTGCTTCTCTGCCTTGCGCGCGAGGTACTGAGCGTTCGATTCCATTCCGTAGACCTCGATAAAGGCTGGCGGGGATGTATCGCTCAGAATAAAGTCGGGGAGCACCTCGTCCGCTTCGGAAAAGCGCATGGGTTTTTCGAAACGGCGACGCTCAACTACCAGTCGATTCGCCATTTCAACTTCATAGCTCGAATCGCATGGAATGAAAGCGCGGCTGCACAGTTGCGCGGCCAGGTCGACGATCCGGAGGTTGCCGTCTTTTGTCCGCTCGATGACTAGGACGGCAACGACTCGCGCATCAGATTTGCCGATCTGCGGCCACGCGTGGCGATACGACTTGGCGGCCGCATCGATGATCTCCGGTGCAGCATAGAAGGTTTCGTAGGTCTGGCGGATCTTTACAGCGAAACCGTACTTGGATTTTTCTACCGACTTCAATTCAGCGATGACGATGCCGCGCTCGGTGGCGGCGTCAGTGCGCGTAACGCGGGCAAGAAACGCGTCGAATTCCACCTTGATCGTCGCGGCGGCGTCTTTCTCGTAAAGGCGCATCACATGAACCACGTCCTGCGTCGGCTTGCCGTTAATCTTGCCGTCACCGAGTTGAGCCAACACTTGAGCGTTACAGGTGCCCCAGTTGCGGTGTGCTCCGCCTGTCCAGTGGTTTAGCCGAGCATCGAGCCACAGGCGTTGCAGGAACGCCAGGAGCGGTGCCGCCTTTCGCGAGTGTGATCCGGTGCCGGCGGTGCCTGGACGTCGAGTGACGGCCCCCGCAGTCCGGATACTGAAGGACACATCCAGTTTGACGTCGAGCCCGTCGGACGTGATGCGGATGGCGTCGTCGGGATCTGGGCCGCCTTGGCTCTGCAAGGGCTTATCGGAAAAGAAAGGGCAGGTATCGCGATTGTGCAGAGGCCCTTCGTCTGGCCAGCGCGCAAGATGGAAGACGGTGCCGTGACGACGAACTACCAATCGAAGAGGGCGACCCGGGACGGGTCGCATGCATCCACAAACAGCATAGCCGGGAACGACCTTCGCTCGTCCGAGTCGCGTTGCGTAGCGAGCGGGATTGTCCTGAACGTCTTCGAGCGCTATGTTGTTTCCATCGAACGAAATAATGGGCATCTTCGCCGCCAAATGGGAGTTGTGCCTCGCGCGATCAGCACGCTGGCATTTCGTGAATGTCCGCGCGCGTTCCGAGCAGATTGGAAATCTGGCGCACGGTGATGCAAAACTGCTCGCCGTGCGCGTGGCTCGCAAAGGCGACTGTCGTGCGCGACAGCATTCCGGGTGCGGCGTAGGCGCGTGATTTGACCGCGCCCACGCCGACCACGGCATCCAGCCAGCTATCGGGCAATCCTTTTGCTGGCTTTGCGCCGGCTCGCACGCCCGCCGGGCGCTGCGTGCAGTCGTGAAAAGAAATCTGCAAGTGCATCTTCTCGGCCTAGCTTAAGGTCGCCGATGATGCTTCCGAGGGCGTTGCTTCGCGTTCAACCTCGACGCGGCCGTCAGCCGATGTATTGATTAAGTGACGGATTCGCCGATGTGTATCGCGCACGAAGTGGTCTACGTGCCCGAGGCTGATTCCGAAGAACGGCAGGACGACGGTCACGATGATCAGTGTGAGCATAGAAATGCTCGTCCAAAGCTGAGCGAAAGCCTCGATCGTCTTTGCATTGGTGTTCGTCATCTGTGCCGCCAGGTGCGCCACGCTATCTGGATCCAGATAGGCACTGAGCGCCAGTAACCACACGAAGACCAAGGGCACGATGATGCCTACGCGACCGATGGTAAGCAGAGCAACGCGCAAATAGTTGCTTGCCTGGGACAAGTAGTTGCCAGGACTCAGCCATGCATCCAGCTTGGCCCGGGCGTAGTCACTGTCCTTGATCGTGCCTGCGCGGACATCGTTCACGTAGATGATCCACGTAGAGTTGTCAGCAGCTTCAACGCGCTTGCGCAGCCTGCGTATGCCCATTCGCCGCGATAGTTCGAGTAGCGACGAAACCAGCACGATAGTTACCGCGACTATCCAGACAAAGCGTTCGGGATTCCCGTACAAGAGCGTTGCAGCGATCGCGACAGGTCCCGAAAGAAGTGCGACGGTGCCCCAGTTTTCTGAGGGCGATAGCAAATTTTTCATAATTGAAATTCCATTTTAAATACGCGTTTTTGACAGGGCGTTCGTGTTGACGGCTGCCGGTGGGATGGATGTTGGTGGACGGCGCAGCAAAGCTAGTGCGCCTACGGAAGCCGTGAGGAAGTTCAAGCAGCAGAGAACCAGGAGCGCTATATGCACGGTGACGGAATTGAACGCCTCGGCTGTCTCCCGGCCCATCTGCGCGCGCCGCACACGGTCGGCATCAACGCCTGTTTGTAGGGCCGACATTGACGAAAAGCCTTGCGCTGCAAGAACCCGGGTAGATATGTCGGATGGCAGCTCCATCGCGATCTGGTAGACGGTGCCGCGCCGGACAGAAGAGACGGTCTCTGCAAGCGTTGCCAACTGGGTGGATTCCCGGCGCATCAGATTGACTTGAACGAAAAAGGAACCGAGCGCGCCGAGGTTTGCGAGCGCTAGAAGAACGAAGGCGAGAACGCGAGTTGATTTCATGGGAAGGGTTGTGAGGGCTATGTATCAGGTACCGGTTCGAATACGACTGACCAACATGACGGCGCCGCAGGCAGACGCGAAGAAAGTAAATGTGGCGAGCGCGAGTAACACCAACGTAGTGCGTTGTGTTCGTTGGATCTCTACCGATCGAGTTTGCTCAGCGTCGGCGAGTTCTGCGCGTTGTGCCTGGAGGCTTTGCTCGAGCGCGCTCACCGAAGCGAAGCCGTACGTTTGCAACACAGCGGAGCGCACGTCGGTCGGCAGCGAACCCGCGATTTCAAGCAGAGCGTTGGTCTGTGCAACAACGGCGCTTCCAATGATGACTGGCGGGACGGATTGCTGTTTGCCCATCTGACCGGGGAGAATCACGATCGACGCTATGGAGGCAAAGCTGGCCAGCACGAGGATTGCGACGGCGAGGATCTGCTGGGTTTTCATCGGCGCGCGTTCGGTTCGTTGAAGGGGGTCGCGCTTGCGCGCGAGTGCTTCACGAATTCTCAGGCTGAACCGGATACGGTAAGGCCGCGAAACATACGCGAAATCAGTGCTCTTTCCAGACTCAGGTGCTTGCGCGTGGCAAAGGCCGTTCGCGAAGACAACCGGTAACCCAAGGCTCGAAAGCGATATGGTTTTCGCGAGCTTTCTGGGTTATGGCCTTCAACATGTTGAACGCACGAGGTCTAAGGACCTCGTTGATGCAACATCGGCGATCGCGACTCAAGCCCCGACCACGCGGGCCGAGTCTCCACTTATCAACAAGTCTGTCCAAAAAATCTGTGGACAACTTTTTACGATCGACCGAAGCGTAGTCGGTGAAGCTGCCGGAGCGAAAGCGCTATAGATTTGGATAGCATTGGAGCCTAGCGCCGGCCGACAGCGAATTAAAGTAGACAGCTCTACCGCGCGTCTCGCGCATCGACCTCAGCGAGTCCTGGCTACTCGCTCGACCACACCTTTTCGATCCGTTCTATCCCGCAGGGGCATGCTCCGTAGCGGGCGTGCGCTTGCTCTTTTTTATTGGAGAAACGCATGAACACGCAAGAGCACGACTATCTGACGTATTGGAACCGCGCCAAACCGCTGATGACCCTCAAGCTGGAGCACATCAGAAGGCTCCTCGCTGAAAAGACGGCTTTCGGGCTGAGTGAAATCGTCGAGGGAGGTGACGAAGAGTTTCGCATGAGTCTTGACCTCGTTCGGCCGGACGACATCGTCGTCCTTAGTCTGGATTTCACACTGCTGGATTCAGCCGTAAATGGCGGAGCGACTGGCGCGGTGGCTGTGAGTTTGTCGGCCGTTGGCTATAACGCGTTGGCCTTGGGAGGATACGCACCGAACAATTACACGTCAGACGCATTTACCGACGACGTCGAGGAAATGCAAGCGCGGATAGAGCAGCTGGATGTTGCCGATTTCGCACGATACGTTTGTGACGAAGCGTTGACCAACACGACGTTACTACGCGAGCTTTCCGAAGCTTCCTAAGGGGCATCTGCCTATCCCTGCTAGCACCGCGTTGCTTTTCACCGCCGCACCTCGCTAGCCACATCGATCTTCATCTTTTATCCCGTAGGGGCACGCCCCTACGGGAGCGTGCTCGCGCTTCTATTCTGGAGTTTCATCATGAGCCGCAAAAGTGCAGAGAAAAAACACGACCAGACCGCCGACCAACATCAGCGCAATCTGATCGCAATGATCAAGAAGTTCTCGCATAGTCACCACACCCACACCGTGTTCGCGGACTTTGTAGAGATGGCAGCGATCAGTATCAGCAACGCAGTAGACCGCACGCAGTTTGATCCGCGTGAAAAGCGGTATCTGGACATCGTGCGCAAATACAGTAAGGAGGAAGTTGCGCTTTTCCCGCAAATGTTTGCCGAGCTTGCAGAGTCGTTCGAGCTTCGCGTGGCGATGATGCGAAAGGCAGCATCCGCGGGCGCGGCCACTTCAGGCCTGACTGATATTCTCGGCGAGACTTACATGATGCTGGAGTTGGGCAACGCGAGGGCAGGGCAATTCTTCACGCCCTACCACGTGTCCCGCATGATGGCCATGATGACGATCGGGGACGGTGGCCCAGCGGTACGTGATCACGGGTTCATCCGCCTTCAGGAGCCCGCATGCGGCGCCGGGGGGATGGTGATCGCCGTGGCAGACTCGTTAAACGACGCAGGGCACAACTATCAGCAGACGATGCATGCGACGTGTATTGATATTGACCCCTGCTGCGTTCACATGGCGTATATCCAGCTATCGTTGTTGCATATTCCGGCAGTGGTCGTGCATGGAAACGCCCTTTCTCTCGATGTATGGGGCATGTGGTACACGCCGGCTCACGTCTTGGGTGGTTGGAAGTGGAAGCTGCGCAGACGCGAGGCCGAGTCTCAGGCGCAAGCGTTGCTCGACACGCCTGTGGCCGAGCCAACTCGATCTGACCCACACCCTGCATCGGATGTCGATTATCCTTACAGCGACGGCGATCTGGTGATTGAGGACCCTGTCGTGGTAGACGATATAGCGTGCATCGAAACGGTGGCGCATGAGGAAACGCCGACGGTGAAGCTTTTCACGAAGATCGACCAGCTTGCGTTGTTTTAAGTATTGCCCCTTGTTCGAACCCGGCCGCGTGCCGGGTTTTTTTGCCTGTGCGCCTAGAAAATCGTCTCCGTCCAGGATGGTGGCAGAATTGAGTGCAAGATCCGGCAAGTTATGCCGCGCGGTCGCACCTTCTACGTGAGCCACCATGACGATTCCCCCACGGCCCAAGACGCAGGCCATTACGACGCACGTCCCGGAACATCTGGTCGAGGGTTTTCTCGAGACCACCACCGAATTTCTAACGAATGCGCGCGGCGGCAAAACTGCCAGTCAGCGGGCGGCGGAATTGAGGGCGCAGGATAAGGACCAGGGGCTGGACTCGCTCGAGTATCTCCTACGCGTCGCCGAGAGCGACACAGGGCAATCGCCCGTCATCGCACGATTCCTGGCCGGCCTATACAACGGGACAGATTTTCCTTTCGACCTGACCGAGTTTCGGGCTCTGGATTCGGATTTGCTTGAGCACTGTCTCAACGTCTTGCGGCTCGATAGCCGGCCGGCGGTCGAGGTTCACCAATACTTCCCAGGCGGGCAGGTGCGGTGGCAGCGGATGATTGCGAGCTGGAATCTGGATAACCGCCCGAAACCTGCACCAGCGCCCATCGAGGTAGAGCGATATCAAGCGAGGTATGTGAGATACGCCGATTCGCCGGGTTATCGCGACGTGACGTTACTGGTCTCGCTGAACGACGATCCAAAGGCCGCGCCGGTCGAACTGCACTTTTCGGGCAAGGAATCGTTGGAGATGGCCAAAGACATCGTGGACTTGCATAGGCGGGCGTGGAACCGAGGGGCGCCGATCGACGCGAGGCACGGGGAGAAACGACCGATCTGGATCTAAATCGCCGCGCCCAAATTAAAAGACGGGGTGAATTCGAGAGCTTTAGCATCAAAGCGAGCTTGCTAACTCGGTATCTTCTGCATATCACCTGCGTCTCTGACGCATCGACCCAAGGCCGGACCTCGTTCGGCCATCATTTTTTCTGTTCAACCCTTCGGGAACCTCTCCCGACGGGGCAGGTTCCCTCCTTGGAGACCTGCATATGCAAACTGCTGTCGAGCAACAATCACCGGCTAGCACAGCACTCGTGATGGCTATGCCGTCGCTTAAGCAACCGACTTTGCCGCTGAAGGCTATTGTCGTGCGGCACAACCCCCGTAAGTACTTCGATCCGGCTGAGATGGCTGAAATGACGGCATCCGTGAAGGAAACGGGCGTCATTCAGCCGATCAGCGTGCGCGTGGATGCGGAAGGTGTCTTTATCCTGGTCGCGGGCGAACGGCGCTACAGAGCGGCAATGACCGCTTATGGCGAGGACTATGAAATCCCGATCACGTTGACGGAAGCGGATGAGATCGGAGCGAAGCAGCTTGCGCTAATCGAAAACGTGCAGCGTGCCAACATGGCGCCGTCCGAAGAAGCGGCTGCGGCTGCCGAACAAGTGGGCATCTGCAAAGGGGACCGCGAAGAGGCAGCACGCATCATTGGCTGGTCGCTCTCGACGCTTGAGGCGCGACTCGCACTGATGAACTGCAGCAATGCGGTGTTGGATGCGCTGAACACCCGGACGATCAAACTCGGTCATGCCGAACTGCTCGCCGCGCTTCCGAAGGAGACTCAGGACAAGCTTTTGCCTGTGATCATCAAGGAAGACAAGTCGATTCCCGAGATCAAGAAGACGATCGAACAAGTCGCATGCTCGCTCTCCGCGGCGATCTTCGACAAGACTGATTGCGCAGGTTGTCACCACAACTCGGCCAATCAGGGCGAGATGTTCGGTGAGTCGATCAGCACGGGCAACTGTACCAATCGCACCTGCTACAACGACAAGACCGAAAAGCAACTTGATTCGGTTTCGATGGGGTTGCGGGACGAATACCCGGCCGTGCGAATCGTACGCGCAGGTGACAACGAAACCCGCGTGCAGCTCGCCGTTGACGGCCCGAGAGGTGTCGGCGCCGAACAGGCGATCGCCTGCCATGCGTGCCAGAACTACGGCGCTGCGGTGAGCGGCTTGCCCGATTCGTTGGGTAAGGTCTACAAGGGCCAGTGCTTCGATACCGTCTGCAATATGAAGAAGGTCGGAGCGCGCCTGCAGGCTGAGAAAGCTGCGAGCCAGCAGCCGGCGTCACCGGCGGCCAAGGGCGCGGCTGCGGGCGGCAAACCGGCCGCGAAAACTGCTGGTGCCGCGTCGACGGCGTCGCCCTCGACCAATCCATCGGTCACCGTGGTGTCCGAGTCCGACAAGATGAAGACGTATCGGGTTGCGCTCTGGCGCAAGTCGCTGCGTCGGGAAGTCGGTAGAGATCCGGCCACGGCGCGTAAATACCTGATTGCCATTGTGCTGTCGGGTAACGCGCGCTGCATCGAGGACAAGACGTTTTCGGGCATCTGGGAAAAGATGACGGAAGAACGGATTCCCACGATGGACGTCGCGAAGTCGGTAGCGGCTGTACAGGCGGCGCCGGAAGACACGCTCGACAAAGCGATGGTGGGTATCGCCATTGCCGCCATCGAGGGGCTGGAAGTCAACTACCTGACGCAACTCTGCAAGCACCACGAGCTCGATCTGGGTCTGCACTGGAAGCTCTGCAAGGAGTTTCTGGAACTGATCACGAAATCGGAAATGATGGTGGTGGCCGATGAGCTCGGTATCCGCGCGGCGCTCGGCGAGACCTTTAAAAAAGTCTTCGCCAAACCGAAGTCGGAAGTCATCGACGCGCTGTTAGCCGTCAAGGGCTTCAGCTACGAGGGCAAGCTCCCGAAAGTTCTGAAATTCTGACCGCGCCTCGGCGCATCGAAAAGCAGTATCCCTTTTGTTTGGACCGTCCTTGGGCGGTCCTTTCTCTTTTATGGAGTTCCTATGTTTGTAGCACTCGAACCGCTGTTGAACACGTGCGAAAAGATCACGCTCACGCTGAAGAAAAAAGGCGATGAAATCGTGGTCTTCGTCATGCCGCAAGGCACGACAAAAGATGCTGCGATGCTGCAGCCGCTCGCGATGACTGCGAGCGCTGCAGAACTGGACGCGGCCTTTGTCGAACACCTCGCAGCCTATACCGGTGCTCACGCATCGTTAGCGGAACAGGTCGCGGTTACGACCGCGATCCTCGAGGCTGCCCAAAAGACGCAAGTCACCAAGGCAACCAAGACGCTGGGCAAGGGCGGCAGACCAGCGCTACCCGCGCCGAGCGCGTCATCTGAGAGTAGCGATGATGATTCCGACGCGGCTGAAGAAGGTGACCAGGACGATCAGCAAAGCAACGCTGTCGTGCCTCCGGCCGCCGTCGAAGAAGCCGCGCCGAAAGGCACCGACCTTTCCTCTCTTTTCGATTGAGGTGATTCATGACTATCTCCATTACCAAGCTGATCCGCGAATTCACCTACAACGGAATGACGTTTGTCGATCCGGGTGCTGCGTTCTCGCCTGACGACGTTCGTGATCTCTACTCCGCGCAGTATCCGGAGTTGACGACCGCGGCCATCGACGGGCCGGAATACAAGAGCGAGGTTGCCCATTTCAAATTCGTGCGTGCGGCCGGAGCGAAGGGCTCCGATGCGTAAGCGCGATCTACTCAAGGCTTTGTCCGATCCGGAAAAGGCCATAGGCAATGGTGAACCGCCCGGAAGGGCGGTTTTTTTTCATGACAAGGAGATGGAAACATGCTCTTCGATCCTGGGCAGGCTGATTCAGAAGTCCTTGTCGGCGAACAGTGTTGGCAACAGCGACGCATTGCGCTTGCCAAACGTCGATCTACCAATGATTTTTTAACGCTGCCAGCTATCGATACCGATGTGCAAACCAGAGCAGTGATGCGATGGAATGCGCAGGAACAGATTGGATCTCTCGTTACCGCGCAATTTGATGCGGGTGTCCTTCGTGCGCGTGACGTGCCCGGTTTCACGGGGGCGGGTCACGCGCTCGCGAATGGGTTCTTCGCGTGGGCCGAGCGACAGTGCAACGCCTGGCGTCGTCTGACGTTGAACCTCGTGCTGTGCGACGTCGCAGCGGTACAGGAGCAGATCCAGTACCAATACGATGCCAGCGGCTTCGATCCGTCATCCCCGTTGTATCTGGGAATGGAGGTGGGGGAGGACAACATCTATGAGATCGGCCCGAAAGCGGACGAACTACGGGCGGTTCACCCGCGTCTGGTTTCAACTGCAATCACGCTGATCAATCGGGCGGCTGGCCGTACGGTCTGGATCCGTACGCCGGACGAGTTCCTGGGCATATTTGCGTCCTGGCACTGGGACGGTGATACGCACGCGACTGACGAGGCCGCACTTGAATCGCTACGAGAGTGTTTCGGCGAAGAGGATTCCGAGCTGGAGCGCTACCTGCCATCTGTTGTGCGGCCGGAACTCTGCCCAGACGACATGGACGTCGTCGGCTGGGATTCGCGTCAACGGAAGTTCCGGCACTCGCATGCGCTGGGCATTGCTGCCTTGCGTCGTCTTCAACGATTAAAGGGCGGATGGATTCGACGTTTTTGTTTGGAACTCGAAGTCCTGACGCTATTGCTTCGTAAGGCCGGAAATCGCTGTTTGTTTGATACCACCTATCAACCGCAGGCAGCGTATGCGACCTGCACTTTGGTCGCTGACGATAACCCGCGGATCACAGAGTTGCTTGATGACCATTATGAACATATGGCATCCAGCAGCGAAGGCTCGACCTTTCTTGGATTTATCCCCTTTGCCACCACACCGGATGCCATCCGCGCGCAGTACGCGGACTGGGCACTCGGTTTTTCCATTCTGAATCAACTCGATCGCGTCCTTGAGATGCTGACCGATCACAAATGAGGTTTTGACATGAAAGGCTTGATTGTGAGCTCTGACCGTCGCGAGGAGATTGCGGCAACGAGCGCGATCCTTCTATACACGGGCCGAGACGGCAAAGTGGTCTACGGCACTGCGCATTCGGTTTCCCCGCGCGGGGACTCCAAGCGTGCAGCGATCGGCGCCGGTCGGCCGATTGACCGTGATGGGCTGCGTAAATGCTTGCTCGAGCTGTCCGAGAGCAACGCTCCGAAGGCGGAATTTTTGCCGGACTCCGTGCTGGGTGTAGGTCAAGACTCGATTACCTGGTGGTGTAGACCGGCGACGAGGCGTGTGTTTTTCGATTGCCCTGAACTTGGCAAACGAACGGCAATTACGTCGCATCCGGGTCTTGTGTTCCAGGCAGCAACGAACGGGTTTCGCGTATTCGCGCTGGAAGGTCTCGACCGGCCGACACCCGACACGAGGCTGTTCGAGCCGCCGTATTTCAACACCTGGGATCTCGGAAAGATCTGCATCGGCACGGCTCATGTGCCCAAGCGGATCGATGTCGCATCGATTGCCGGCTGGGAGAGCGGCTTTTTCGATTCGGCCTTTACTCATCCGAACGTTGGCGGCCAGCGTGTGAACTTTCCGAAGGGCATTTTCGCCTTCTGGAAAGCGATGCTGGACGGTAAGTACCGCACGACGTTTCCAAAAAAGACGCTCGTCCCCATGAAATTTACGCTCGGGCAGTTCATTGCCGGCACTAAAGGAGCTTGATATGAACGCAGCAGATATGGTGTTGCAGCGCTCGTTTCCGACTGTCATGGTGCCGCGCCGTGAGCCGGTGGCACCAATGCAGTCGATAGGCGAGCGGTTGTTGATCGCGCAGAACGGCGTGTTCCTCGAAATCAAGCAACCTTGGATTTCGTTGGTACGGCGCATTGCTGACTTCTCGGTACCGACCGCTATTCCTTACGGGCGAGTGGTGGAGCATACGGCGTTGCACTGCGGGCGTGTGCCTGATTTATTGGTTGCGGAGTTTGCTTCGATGGCACGCGCCGCGCATCCGATGGAAACCGGTGCGTGGATCGTCTGGAACGAGTCAACACGCCAGTTTCGTCTGGTCGCGGTGAAGATTCTTTCCCACACCGCGGGCTCGCTGAACTATGAGCGGCCCGAATTGGAGCCGGACGAAGTGCTGGTCGTGGATTGTCATTCCCACGGCAGGCACAAGGCGCATTTTTCGATAACTGACGACGAAGACGACAAGCACGACATCAAATTCGCACTTGTCATCGGCAATTGTTCGTCGCCCGTTCCAAGTTTCGCGCTTCGGATGTGTGCGAAGGGTGTGTTCGAAGATGTTGAGCGCGTGCCGTCAGCCTGGTACGAGCTGAGCATGGTCAAGGAGGCGGTATGAGCGGAGCAATCCGACATGCGCTGCCGACTTGCATGGTGCAAGGCGCATGGGAAGTTGTTGTGGTCGGTACGGGCGGGACGGGCAGTGCAGTTCTGCCCAGTCTCGCGCGGCTGCACCACGCCATGCTCGAGCTCGGTCATCCCGGGGGCATCAACTGTACCGTGTTTGATGACGATACCGTGAGTCCCACGAATGTGGGGCGTCAGGGGTTTTACCCGAACGATGTCGGCGAATACAAGGCATCGCTTATTGTCAACCGCTTGAACATGCTCATGGGCACGAACTGGCGGGCGGAGACTTCGCGCTTTACCACCAACGTGAACTGTCGAGACATCGACCTGATTATCGGTTGCGTCGACACGCGAGCGGCCCGACAAACGATCGTCAAGGCCGCCACGATGAGCGGTAACGGGTATTACCTTGATTGCGGCAACGACACCGACAAGGGACAAGTTGTGCTTGGTCAGTTGATGAACTCGGTGGCCGCCAAGAAATGTCTGGGCCGGCTGCCGCATGTCGGAGATCTGTTTCCGGATCTGGTTGACCCCTCTCTCGATGCGAAGGATGAAACGCCGTCCTGCTCGATGGCCGACGCGCTGCGCAAGCAATCGTTGGTCATCAATCAGGCGATCGCAGTCCAGGCGTTCAACATGCTCTGGACGATGTTCAGGACGGGCCACGTGCCGTTCTCAGGCGTGTTCGTGAACCTCGCGACGGGGCGCACGAATCCCATTCCCTGTGACCCTGTTACTTGGGCGCGTTTTGGCTATGAAGCGCCAAAGCTTCCCGAGAAAAAAGCGCGCAAAAGTCGCAAGACGAAGGCCGCTGCTTAAGTAGATGTGCAGTCCGAAGCCGGCTCCCGAAAGGGGCCGGCTTTTTTAATCTCGCGGGTACGCAGCCCGTGAGGGGCTGTGCCGCAACTTTTTTGGGAGCAAAAAATGGGTGCAACTGTTTTGACGGGTAAGCGGGCTGGCGCGTTTCAACGAGGTAATGGCGAGTGGATCTTCGCGTTGTTCGAGAGGACGTACGATAAGAACTGCTATCCGCATCGAGACCACTGGTCTGGGATTACGATCGGCAATTATGCGAGCGTGATGCGACGGGTTTTTCGGCACGCCAGATCCTGCGAAGGCGGCATGCTGCAGTCCAGGTCGGGTGGGATTCGATCTGAACACTATATCGAGGCCTGGCGGCAGGAACTGGCGAGGCCCATGGTGCTGAATGATCGCGAAATCGATCTGCGGGTGGGCGAGACGTTTGGTGCTCCCATTCCTAAGAAGGCACTCGATGACGTCCGGCTGTGTCTTGCCAACGCGGGCCAGCATAGCCGTTTCGATGCACTGGTTGCCGGAGGCTTGTCCGTTTCGTTGTTTGCGGACATCGATCTGCTCATCGCGCTGTACGGCGAGGAGGGACCGTTTAGCTTGTGGCGGGTGCTTTCGGTGGACGATTGTGGTCCGGTGTCGATCAGCGCATCGGTGCCTCGTTTGTTGCCTGCCGCGAAAGTCATGGACCAGATGCCTGATCTCCGTTGCCATGCGATCGACGGTGACAGTCGTTTAGTGTCATTTGACGGGCAACCGTGGCATCACGCCGGTTGGCAGTACAGCGCTGTCGGATCTTTCATAACAGAGGTCGCGTACAGGCTTGAGATGGTCCATCCCGGCTTTGCCAAGCGAGCCATCCCTGAATATCGGGACACGCTTCGCAAGGCATCTCCGGTACCGCCTGATACGAAGCTGACCGTTTCGCGCGCGCCGGAGGGTGTCGACAAGTGGCGGTTGAGCACGGCAGACGAGATCGCTCAAGGACTGGGTCTTGTCAGCGAGGGCGAAGACGCACCCGCCACCTTCTCTTTCGAGTTCAGTGCGATCACCGGAGAAAACCCACGATCAAATCTTTACAGTTTGGGCCGCTTGGCTCGCGAACAGGTCAAGTGGGAGGTGCCGCAGACATCCGAAGTTTCGCCCGGCGCCGACGAAACCGACGCTTCAATGGGCAGCCAGCAGTTGGCGCTCGTTCTTCCCTAGCCGTGCAGCACCATCCGCTTTAGAGCAACGCCACCCCTGACCGGGTGGCTTTTTTTTCGTGTTCGACTGGTGGACAGCATGTCCGCCGGGTACGACCTCAGAAGGCGAAGGCAGCCTGCTCATGAGACCGATTGAACGGCGGCTGCGGGATGGCACGGTCCGCGAGAAGCGCATCGTATCGATCAAGGATGGTGTCTGCATCGGTATGCCGCGCATCCAGGCCGATCAGATTTGAAATCCGCGAACGCACGCCTGCGAGTAACGTTGCTTCGTCCCGGCTCGGTCGGCAAGTTGGCCAGCCGGCCGTGAACAGCAGGTGCGCGGGGATCGTGGCTTCGATAGCCTGCCGTTGAGCGGCGGTAAGTTTGGCTTGTTCGACGGCCGTTTGCAGCGTGTCGGACAGCAGATGCGGAGCGACATCGGCGAGCCACCGGTTTCCTTGAAACGCGAACGTTGACTGTGCCTCGAGCTCGACCATAGCTCGGTACACGTCGTGGTTGTCTGCGCACCCGGCGGCGGCTCTCAGATCGTCCAGGGAACTCATGATGCAGAAACAGCAGGAAACGCGCGTTGCTCCGTAGCGTGTGTACGCCTCGTGCGGTTCAAGGCCGGCTGCGGCGATTTCTGCAAATACGTCTTCGATGGGCCAATCAATAATCGCGTTCCATGCCACGCCCGTCTTACCCTTGCGCGTGAGGGCGGCGAGCGGCGCTGCGACGGGCATTTTGCTGCGAGCGGCACTCTCCTGCCGTCAAGTCACATCTTCGACAAACCGTGAAAGTGTTACAGGCCTTGTTGCATCGACGGATTCATGCAGGTAACACTTTAAATGTGTCTTGCCTTGCAATTTTTCGAGTTTTCCGCTGCCAGCTTTGGGGAGTGTTCCCTCACCATTCGATGGTGCAATGTGCCGTGACCGGCTCGAACCGATCCTCAACAGCCAATCCCTCCGCTTTCGATTTCGATCGGTTCGAGGCTGACAAGTGACGTTCGCAACTGGAGCGCGAAAAATCAGAAACACGTCGTAATACCAGTGACGATCAAAATCCGGCGACGCCGTCCATGCTGAATTTTCCGCACGCCAGTGTCGGCACCCGTAGTCTCGACACCATCGGTTTACCATCCCGTTTGATACTTCCCATTTCGTCCGCTTCCTAACAGAATCACATTTGCGTTGCCGCTCGCGTGTGCCCTGGAAACGATCATGGAGAAGCCCATGAATGACAACCCGCAAGGCTCCCTGGATCGTGGTGGGAAATTGCGCCGAGGCATCCTGAGGCCAGTAGCGGCGGTTGGCCGTTGGCTGGACCGGGTCGACCCCGGCACGCACCGTCGAATCAAGGGGTTGCGGCTCGTGACGGCGTACGGCATCGCGGCTGCACTCGGGACGTTGCAGGATATTGCCCACAGCGTACCCAGCAGCATCTCGCTGGGTTATCTTGCTGGAAGCTTCGCACTCTGGGCGAGCGTGTCGGAGGGAAAAACGACGCGCGCTGAGTCGAGCCGTGATCTCGTGCTGCTGAGTTTTGCCGCCGCGTCAGGCGCTGGCCTGTTCGTGGTTTTTTCCCAGCCGTTGCAAGTTGCGGGTCGGGCGGGACCGGAACTGATTCTCCTGACCGGCGCGTTTCTGGTCGGATATCTCAAACGATTCGGCATCCTGGGCGCCGGAGTCGGATCGCAAATCTATATTGGAGAATTGCTCGCATACGGCGCGCGTCTGACGATTAATGATCTGTGGGCTATTGGGATTGCGGCGTTCATCGCCGCCCTGGCGTCGGTGGTGCCACGCGTGCTAAGCGGCCCCGCAGAGCGGCCTGTCGCGACAGCGGCGCTCGCTGCCGGACCAGCACCCGCTCCTGGGAGGTGCTCGCCGGAGTTCTTCATGGGACTGCAGGCGGCCATCGGCGCTTTGGTCATCGTCGCCCTGAACGGCTTGATTGGTCTTGAGGAGTCTGCCTGGGCAATCACCGCATGTACCTACGTCGTCGCAGGTTCGGCGACCGGCACGATACATCGTGTGCGTCGCCGGATTCTCGGTACGCTGATTGGCGTTCCGATCGGTCTTGCCTGCCTGCCGGTTGCAGAGCATGCGCCGCTGCTGATCTGGACTGCAGCCGCACTCGCGATGGTCATATATGCAATGGCCTTGCCAGAGCGTTACGACATCGCCTGCGCGGCGTTCGCTTTCACGTTGATCGTGACACTTGCGGCAAGTGGTGTGCACTCAGTCCCCCTGCTCGCAGCACGCGCCTGGGAAACGCTTCTCGGCGGGTCACTCGGCCTGGTTGCCGCCATGACCATTTTTCCGCTCCGATCTTCGGGTCCCGGCGAATAGGCCGCGACCAGGCCCGAATCTATCTGAACGCGACGGCGCCAACGATACATACTGCCAGCCCGTGCTGGGGGTCACCGAACGCAAACGCTGCCGGAAAGGTCATGGCCTCATTGCTGCGACCACTACACGATCGCCTGGCATCGATCTCGACAGTCTCGACGAACGTCTGCAATGGCCTGACCTTTTGTCATCCAACGCGATCCCGCGGGTGTCGGTTCCTGGCCGATCGCCGTCTGCTAGAGATCGTTGGCACGCGACCCAATTCGCGTCTGTCAGATTTCTACAAACCGGCCATTCGATCGTCGTGCAGTGCAGTGGTTATCGGTCCCATCGCGAGAAAGGTAACACTCCTACGCCAATCGCAGATCCCACAATGCATCGAGTACATGTTGCGTGGACCGATCGACGTGCCCCGTGCGATGCGCAATGCCGAGCCGACGCCACAACGCAGGACGCAGCGGACGCATGCCAATGCGGCTGTCGGGTAACGGCGTCGTGGCCTCGTGAGGTAACAGCGCCGCGCCATAACCTGCCGCTACCAGACTCTTGATCGCATCGTTGTAATTGAGCTGAATGCGCGGCGCAGGATGATGCCCCCCGGTTGCAAACCACTCCGCGGTCAGACGTGCGAGACGCGTGGTCGCATCATTAAGAATGAGAGGGCGAGCGGCGAGCCATTCAGGCGTAATGCGAGCCGGACAGGGCCAATGCGCCGGCATAAAAGCCATCACGGGATCGCGGCGCCAAGGCTTTATCACGAGTCCCGCCGCCGGAGGCTGAGGCAATGCGACCAGCCCAACATCCAACGTTCCATCCGCCAATCGGGTTAGCGTTTCATGCGAGGTTAGAACCGCGATTTGAATATCGATGGCGGGATGGTGCTCACGCAGCACTTCGAGCGCCTGAGGCAACAGGTGCGCAATCGCGCCGGTCGACGCACCGAGCCGAACGCGTCCGACAAGCCCTTGCACCTGGCGGTGAACATCGTCTAACGCCTGTTCCGCGTCGGCCAGCAGGCGACGCGCGCGCTCGACCAATAACTCGCCTGTTGCCGACGGCCGAACATGGCCGCGCTTGCGCGACAGGAGCGGAGCCCCGATACGCTCTTCCAGTTCGGCGATGTGGAGGCTGACCGTTGGGGGCGCCAGATGCAACGCACGCGCCGCGTCGGCGAATGAGCCACGGTCGGCAATAGCGACCAGAGTGCGCAAACGGTCCAGGCTGATCTCTCGCATGTCGGGCCCCAGAATCAGAAAAACTGAATGTTCAAGTTATGAAATTCAACTTTCGCTATTCTAGCGGGGCGCGGAACATAGCACGCTCGTTCTACCTGTTGTCATTCAGTTACCGGAGTATCCCGCGCATGAACTCTCCCATTGTTTTCATTGACGGCGACCAAGGCACCACCGGGTTGCAAATTCACGAACGGCTTCGCGGCCGGACCGACCTGAGACTCGTCACGCTTCCCGCGGCGGAGCGCAAGGATTCCAAGCGTCGCGCCGAAGCGATCAACGCCTGCGACATCGCCATCCTCTGCCTGCCTGATGCCGCCGCGCGCGAGGCTGTGGATGCCATTGCTAATCCTGCCGTCAGAGTAATCGACGCCAGTTCCGCCCACCGCACCCAGCCGGACTGGACATACGGCTTTCCTGAAATGACTCCGGGACAGGCTGAGCGCATTGCGACCGCGCGTCGGGTCACCAACCCAGGTTGCTATCCAACTGGTGCAATCGGCCTGCTGCGTCCGCTGCTACAGGCCGGCCTTATTCCAGAGAACCACTCGATCAGCATTTACGCGGTGTCTGGTTACTCGGGACGCGGGCGTGCCGGCGTGGAAGAACACGAGGGGCCGGGTGCTGCCAACGCATCGTCGTACCAGGTATATGGACTCGAACTCGCGCACAAGCACACCCCGGAGATCCAGCAGCACGCCGGACTCGCGCAGCGTCCGATCTTCGTCCCTACTTATGGTGCGTTCCGTCAGGGCATCGTGTTGACGGTGCCCTTGGATCTGCGGCTGCTGACACGCGGCGTAGACGGCGTCACGTTACACGCGTGCCTCGGCCGCCACTATGCCGAGGCGGCCCGCGTCCACGTCTTGCCGCTGCATGAATCGTGCGTTTTAAAGCATTTGGATCCACAGGTACTGAACGGTACGGACAATATGCGCTTGAGCGTATTTCCTAACATGGAACACGGGCACGTCTTGCTATCCGCAGTTTTCGATAATCTCGGCAAGGGCGCAGCCGGCGCAGCGGTTCAGAACCTGAACCTGATGCTTGCGCGATAATAATGTCCGATGGCTTTCGGTGACAGACATGGCGGATTCTAAGATCCTACTACGCGTGGCGTTGCGTGATGATGCACGGTGCATCGCAAGGCTGCACACCCAAAGTTGGCAGGCGGCCTACCGTGAAATCCTCCCTGCTGCGTACCTACGTGAAAACGTCCCGGCCGAGCATGCCTCGCATTGGGAGAACTATATGCTGCAGCCAGCAGTAGCGCGAGGCCTCGTCATGTTGGCGGAGCTTAATGGAACAGCAATTGGCTTCGTCAGTGTCGAGAAGGTTGAAGGCTCGCCCCACGGAACATTACTTGACTGCCTACATGTGCTCGCCATCCATCAAGGACGCGGAGCAGGACAGCTCATGATTGACGCGGCACGCGAGTGGACGAAGGAACAAAATCAGAATCTGATGCATCTTTACGTACTCGACGCAAACGCTCCTGCGATCGCCTTCTACGAGCGGAATGGTTGGCGATTTGCAGGGATTGAAGCCGGTTACATCGACGCTACACCAGTGATCGACCGTCGATACGTTATTGACGTATAGATTGTCGGCGGTTTGGGTGCATTTCGTAACGGTCCGTTATTGGCCGACCGCGGGAGTTCGTCGCATGCGCTGCTCGCCACTGATCGCGTCAATTTGCGTGCTTCCTTTGCCGACCCTGAGCAGCCCTTGACGTACCCACGAGGCTCATGGCTGCTTCCAATGCAAACCAGTCATCAACATGTCCTTTGCCAGGTGTTGGCAGACTTCCGGCGGACGGTGGCAGTTGAAGCGCTATGAGCAGTAATAGCCCAGTCACGTTCATACGCACGGTTATGTGTCAATAGCGGGAAAACGGCCGGGCAATTCAAGTTGAGCTGTGGCAAACACTTTTAGATTGCCATATCCTTGCCGCCGCTCACGCCAATCGCAACTGCGGCATGCGAGGCAAGCAACGCGTCGACGTCTGGAGACCGCGCGACGGTCCTGACTGACGCACCGACGGGAGTGGAGCGGTTAAACAAGCGAGATACATCGATGGGCTGGAGCATTTTGCTGGACAAGGAAGATGACGATTCATCTTCGCAGGCTCTACGCGAAGTCAAGCCTGCACCCAGCGTATGCGCGGTGTTCCGGCGCGCCGTTCTTCAAATATGTGGTGGATAAAGGCGGAAAGAACACCGTGCCGATCCGACCATTCGGCTGATGCGTATCGGAACCGGCGGGTTCTGGAAGGTCTGAAAGACGCGGCTATACTCTACTTACTCTCTCAGGTTTGGCTCTTCCCCCCGGAGTCGGACCCTTAACGCCGTTGGCAACATCGGCGTTTTTTTTAGTCTTTAGAAAACCAGTTCAACCCGCGCTTGCTGGAACATGCTGTAGATGAACGAGGGCAGGCCACTTAAGCCTGTCGCGGCTTCGACCGACACTGCGCCCTCGTTGGGAGGGATGTTGCTGCGGCTCATGAGGCCGAGCAACGATTCCAAGGGCCAGCGGGCGAGCAAGCTCAAATCACAAAGCGTTTCTTCTTCGATGTCGCGTAGCAGATGCCACGTTAGATCGGCGTCTGCCGCCCGATATCGCTCGACAATTACTCGCGCCACGCGTTTTACGTCAGCGATGAGGGCTGCTTGGCCCA
The DNA here is from genome assembly GCF_018449515.1 of Caballeronia sp. dw_19. GTDB lineage: Bacteria > Pseudomonadota > Gammaproteobacteria > Burkholderiales > Burkholderiaceae > Caballeronia. The sequence goes on from NZ_JAAVUQ010000022.1 coordinate 100,880, forward strand.
ACTCCAGCGCTTCCACTTCGTTATCCGTCATCTTGATAATTCCGTCGCTTTTATACTGTTTGTGACCGCAGTATAAAAGTCATCCATGAACGGCGCAGATATGGTCCGGCTCTGTCGGGGAAAGGGTGGACATCAGGAGCCGTGCAGTGCGCGGCAGGTGGCCATCAGCGCCCGCGCGCAAAAGCCATAGCGAATTTCTGATCTTTCCGGCGAGCAGTGCGCCTTCTGCCCCGTAGACTCTCCTCATTCCCCGCGCTTCTAGTGTAGTGCTTCGTTTTTCTTGGAACCAAGGCGACGGTTGGCGCGAATGACTTTCTGCAAGATATCGTTGGCCTTGGCAGTCCACACGAATGGTTTGGGATCCTTGTTATGCACGGCAATGTACTCCTTGATAGCGAGGACGAGATCGGGAAGGCAGCGAAACACGCCACGGCGCAAACGTTCGGTGGTGATATCGCGAAAGAAGCGCTCCACCATGTTTAGCCACGATGCGGAGGTCGGCGTGAAATGCACGGTGATGCGAGGATGTTTCGCGAGCCACTCCTTGACCTTCGGGTGCTTGTGGGTGGCATAGTTATCGCAGATCAAATGCAGCTCTTTTCCCTTGGGAGTCTCACGCTCGATTTGGCGCAAGAAGTCGAGCCATTCGCTGTGACGATGGTGCTGATCACAGCGGGCGATGACAGAACCATCGAGGGTATTGAGCGCCGCGAACAGGGTCGTGGTGCCGTGACGCTTGTAGTCATGAGTCTGGGTGGCCGCACGGCCTCTCTTCAAGGGCAGTCCGGGCTGAGTACGGTCGAGCGCCTGCACCTGGCTCTTCTCGTCGCAGCACAGCACCAAAGCATGCTCGGGCGGGGACATGTACAGGCCCACGATGTCCTCGAGCTTCTCGGCGAACAACGGATCCCGCGAGATTTTGAAGCTGTCGACCAGGTGAGGTTTGAGGCCGTTGGCCTGCCAGATTCGCAGCACCGTGGTGTCGCTGACGCCGGCCTTCCTGGCGAGCGTGCGCGTGCTCCAGTGTGTCGCAGCTTCGGGCGTGGTCTGCGTCGTCAGGCGCACGATCTCAGCTCTATCGACGCGTGGTTTGCGCCCACTGCGCGGCAGATCATCTTCTATCGCCACGACGCCGCCCTGAACAAAGCGTTCGCGCCAGCGACCCACCTGGACCCGCCCGATCCCCAACGCGGCGGCGATCTCCCGATTGCCCATACCATCGGCCGCCAACAGCACGATCTGCGCTCGTCGCACTGCTCTTACCTCGAGGGTTTGCGATCTCACCATCCTCTCAAGCTCGATACGTTGTTTGCTGCTCAATTCAATCGGTCTCGCCGTCTTCATGACTCGCTCCATCGTCGGTACAAAGAGCATGACAACGGCAAAACCTAATGGTTCCGTTAATTCAGCAGCACCACACTAGCGCATCGATCCAGGCAGTTCCAGCATGCTGGACGCTTGATTTTTCTCTCTCAGGCTGTTCCCCGGACAGTCTTTTAAGACGGGCAAATTCGTTTGCCCGTCTCTTTTCCATCCCCGTGGGAGTTTTCCCACTCGGGACGACTCCCGTTTCTATCGGAGTCGTCATGCTTGTCACTTTGAAACATGCCTACAACAGCTTGCTCTGGTACATCGAGCAGGATGCCGAGGCATACACAATCTTGCTCGGCGGCGGCAGTTTCATCGCCGCTGTCGTAAGCCTCGCAGTGCTCAACGCAAGCTGATCACTGCATTTTCTCGCCGTGGTTCGATTTAATCCCTTTGGGGCAACCAGCCCCTACGGACTGATTGCCCTTTTCTATTCGAGGCAATCATGTTCAAGGTTCTCTTCAGCATTCTTCTTCTCTCGATCCTGACCGGATGCGCTTCGGCTGACTTCGGTTCGCCGAATGTCTACCAGCGCTATGACGTTCAACGCGTTGGCCAGATGGAGCAAGCAACCATCGTTCGCGTGCGCGCAATCACGATCGAGAGCAATTCCGATTCGTCGGGTGTCACGTCGCTACTCTCCGCCGCTGTCGGCGCGTTTCTCGGCTCACAAACCATTGGCAACGGTACCGGTCGCTATGTCGCCGGCGCTCTATCCGGCACGGTGACCGGCGTCGTTGCACAACGCGTCGGCTCCTACATGTCCCGCCATTCGGGGATTGAAGTCTTCCTGCGCAAAGACAGTGGCCAAATCATTGTCGTGAGCCAGGTCGATGACCAGCAGTTCGCCCCCGGCGAGCGCGTGTATCTCGTCAACAGCAATTCGGGTTATCGCATCACGCATTAATCCGGTTTTTGTACTGATCCACAGCGACGTCCTCGGGCGTCGTTTCATTTTCTTCCCTTGCGGGGCAGTTCCCGCAAGGGACCTGCCTCGTCTTCACGAGGTATCGCATGAAAATCCCGAAGGTCTTTTACGCCGACCGTACCAGCGCTTCTGCCGGTACGAATGCGGTGCTCCACAAGCATGCAAGCCGCATGCTCCGGCGGGTCGCACACGACCTGCGCCTGAACAAACGCGACCATGAGATTTTGGTGGAACCGGCAAGACGCAACGCTTCGAGCCGCGTCAGGCTGAGAACCGACAGCCTTTTCGTGGACGTCATCGACAAACCCTGTCGCCAGGGTGTAGCGCTGAGTTTTCGTACGCGTCGCGGCCGCTCGGATTTATCGGGTGGAGGCGATAACTACGTGGCGTTTGAGCAAATTGAATCGGCATATGGCTATCGAGCGTTTCTCGACGGTCTGCGGCTCGCCGGCGGCATCGCTCCTGACAACGGAGGCCGCTGATGAAGCTCGTCAGGGTCAAGGTCGAGTACTCGTGCGGGTTGACGTTACTCGAGCGCGCGTCGCTTGAGGTCGGTACGGGGGAAGTCCATCTACCTCCCCGTCTGATCGGATTGATGGCGAAAATGCGAGACACCGAAGTTTTTCCGATCGTAAGCGTTGAGCACAACGGACATGTGCTGTCCGCAATCGTTTCTGAAACCGGCACGGCCGTCGCAACTATCCCGGAGAAATCTGGGTCCGGCATGCGCCGGTTGTTGCACGCGATCACGTTCCCGACGAAGGATCAGCGGCAGCAAAATGGGCGGTTTTTGCATACGCTTGCAGCAGCGTCGATCGGCGGTGCGGTGGGCTATTCGCACTCCGCGGCGTCATGGGATCTGCAAACGATAATCGGGACTGCAAGCCTAGCTGGGCTTGGAGTACTATTGTGGTATGCGGGTTTTGAAGCAATGAAAGGAGATTAGGCCATGGGTGCGACGATTTTTACTTTGGTGTTGGGCGTGTCCATCGCGGCGTTCTTCCTTTGGACTAGCCACAACGGACAAAAGGCCGATCGCGAACGCGACTGGAATTGAACAACTGATATACGGCGTGCGGTAACCCGCACGCTCAACTAGCTAAGGCTGCACCTTCGGGTGTGGCCTTTTTTTGTTTACGCGCTTCGGCGCGTTTCTTCGTTTTGGAGGCTCGAATGAACGCAGTAATCGATGCAGGCCATCTACCGCAGGGTGTTTCGGCAGATGGCAAGGTGGACCTCAAGGCGGTGGCGAGGCTCGATCTGGAAGGCAAAACGGTCGATCAGGTCTACTCGGCGCTGTCCTCGTTTCTTCGCAAAACCGAGCTGGAGCCGGAATGGATATCTCCCGCGAATCTCATGAACGATCCTGACGAAGGCGCTTCCGGCGCCCGTCACAGCAGACCGTGGCCAGAGCGCCTGGTGCGCGACCGGATTTCGGTATCGGTCTGTATCGGGACTTCAGAGGGGTGGATCGTTCACGTCGACTGGATCTACCGGGGTGCCACGCATGACCCCATCAACTTCAACTATTCGGTCATGCCGCTGCTCCGCGCAAAGGTATTTTCTTCTGATCACGCGTGGAAGCTGGCGCGCTTGTTCGCTCACCAGCTCGACGTAGCCTGATCTGTTTTTCGACAAATTTTGATGCCGTCAGGCATCTCAACCCTTGCCGGGCATTCGACCCGACAGGGAACGATTGCCCGCACTTATCCGAGGCAATCGTCATGTACCACGTTTCTACCGTTGGTTTTTCGCGCTCCCTTTGTACGCTTCTGGATGTATTGTGGCTGTTTAGAAACGATGCGCATTTTGCGCATCTCGAGGCGGCCGACGTCAGTCTGAGTCACGCCGGCCAGCCAATACACGTCACGAAGTTCAACGGACAGCTTACCGTGCGCGTGTCGGGCGCAATGCGGGATATCTTCCTCGCATTGATCGACGAAATCGACGGGCAGTATTTTCGCCCGTACGGTAGCCAACTCCAGCCGTGGCAGATCCGCCGGCCGCACTGGAAATTGTTGTATTTCGCGTTCGAGCTTTCAACCGAGCCGTTGTACCTGTTCTCATCCGACCAAGTCTGCGATTCAGCGGACGCACAGATGGCCGGACGCACGCCGAGCCTCTCGGAGACATGTCAGGCTGAGGCACTTGCCCGTTTCGGCTTCGGCGCCGCCGGACCCGTCTATGGGGACTCCGGTCAGCACAACAGCCGCCACGAAGTCCATCTTGCATACGCGTTGGCGGCCGGGCTGCCCGTGCCTCTGGACGTGTTGAGCGACTACACGGCAGAAATGCAGCAGAAGTTGGTCGACATTCCCTGGGCGATACCGCTGCTTGAAGTGCCAGAGTTGCGCGGCGCCGTACCGGTTGCGAAGCTTCGCCCGCTCGCGAGCGTCGTGCGGCATTCGGGGAAGAAAATCACTTCGGAAAACGCTGCGTTGCTGGCGATGGTGACGCGGCTCCTTCCCAACGAGCCGACAACGGTCCAGGTCGATGATCTTCTGTATCGACATGGGTTGCTCGATGCGCAGCCGTTACCGGATGCGTATAGCAAACCGGTCGACATTGGCGAGCCAGTCTCCGCGTTCGCAACGGTGATCAGGCGTGTCATGGCCGATGAGAGAAGAGACGCCACGTTCAGCCGATTGGATCTGGAACGGGCGGATGGCCGGATCAGCCAGCGCTACTACGAGCTGCACCGTGCGATGGCCGCGTTGGACCACGGTTGCGGCACCTTCCAGTACGCCAATGATTTCGCCCGTGCACTCGAGAACGGCGACATGCAAATGTTGCTTGATATCGTGGACCGTCCCGATGATCAGAATCGGTGGACCAAGATGGCCATTCGCGAGCATTTCGGCATGAAACTGATTGGCCTGAAAGCCGCGGCGCGCCGCAGGGCGATTTTTGCCTTGGCGGGCATGAGCGAGTCGCAGCAATCGCAATGGGAGGAGGGCACGAAGCAATCCCGTGCGGCCGCCTGGATGGAACGCGAAGCGGATCGGGCGAAAGCCCGCGCTGCTAAGGCACGCTACCGTAATGGCACGCAAGTCATTTCAGGCGCGCAACACGTCGAGCTGTCGATCGCGAGCGGTTTCACCGAGATCGGGCGCTTCTGGCAAGGCGCAAGCTGTCGCTATTACCTGAAGAACGCACAGGTACGGGGCGCTCTGCGGTATCTGCGCGCCGGCGACGGCACGCTGGCGTACGCGCAATCACTCTTGTCTAAACAGTCGCAACAATCGACTTAGGCTAGATCTTTAACCAACCCCGGCGCTCGCGAGCGCTGGGGTTTTTTCTTGGCGTCGCGCAAACCCTGCGGCGGAAAGCTACCCCAAAAAAGCGACGTTTAGCCGGCTTCCCTCGCAGCCGATCTCCCTACACTCGATTCATTACCCGCGTCATTGACGCATCGACCTACCGAGCAACGTATCCGTTCGCTCGTCTACTACTCGCCCCACAGGGACCACGTCCCTCTGGGCGCTGGCTTTGTGGGGCTTTCTTTTTAAGGAAACCACCATGCAAGTCACGCCTTCCCAACTGACCGAACTGCTATCGCTCTTCGTCCCGCGAGGCCTACCGGTGCTCATTACCGGCAGACCCGGCATCGGCAAGAGCGACATTGTCGAAAAGGTCGCGCAATTGACCAATCACGAGCTGCTGATCAGCCATCCGGTCGTCGAAGATCCCACTGAATCGAAAGGCTTGCCGTTTCCGTCTCCGGACGGCAGAACGGCCAAGTTCCTCCCATTCGGGCACCTTGAGCATGCGCTGAACGCCAGACGCCCGCTCATTTGGTTCCTGGATGACCTTGGGCAGGCTTCGCAGGCCGTTCAGGCCGCAAAGATGCAGTTGCTGCTCGCCAGACGCGTGGGCGAGCATGCGCTGCCTCCAAACGTCACATTTCTGGCCGCCACCAACCGCAGAACGGATAACGCCGGCGTCTCGGGAATTCTTGACCCGGTGATTTCGCGTTTTGCGACCGTGGTCGAGCTTGCTCCAAGTATCGACGACTGGGCTGCGTGGGCCGTGGAGGCGAGTTTTCCGCCCGAACTCATCGCATTCCTGCGTTTCCGTCCAGATCTGCTGTCGGTGCAAAAGACGTCGCGCGATATCGAGAACACGCCGAGTCCCCGCAGTTGGGGGTTCGTCGCGAAAACGATGCCGTTCTTGCCTGAGCCGCTCAAGCACATTTCGTTCGCGGGTTCCGTGGGCGAAGGCGCCGCAACGGAGTTCATCAGTTTCCTGCAGATCTTCCGCGAATTACCGTCACCGGCCGCTGTCTTGCTGGCACCCGATACGGCGCGCATTCCCGAAAGCCTGGCCGCGCTGTATGCAATTAGCGCGGCGCTCGCCGCGCACGCGACGGAGGCGAACTTCGATCGCGTGATGATTTATGTCGAACGTCTCATTGCCGGCGGCAACAGTGAATTCGCCACGTTGCTGGTTCGCGACTCGGTGCGTCGCGCGCCGGGAATCCAAAACTCTTACGCGTTCATACGCGCTCAGAGTGGCTCGCTCGGTGAAATCATCCGCGGCGAATAAGCCGCTTCAGCTTTTCTCATTTTTCTTCGAGGCGAAACGCGTATCACCGCGTCTTCGCTTCTCTTCGTTGTGCCCCTTCCTGCCTTACCCAACCCCTTTTTATTCGGAGTTTCTATGAACACGTCTATTCAATCGAAAGTGATGTTGTGCTCGGTCACGATCTCCTCGTGGGTCGCTCGGCGCTTTGACGGCAAAGTGACCGAAGAGGTCGAGAAAACGCACCACGCCAAAGGTCTGGGCCGATTCAACAAACGGCTTTTGCCTGAGCACGCACCAAGCTTTGCCGAAGTGCTGGCGATCGGCGGCAGAATGCGCTCGTATTTCTATGCCCACACGCTTCAATACGATCAACTGGGCGTGCGGCTGCTGCCGACGATGATCTACATGGATTTCGCCGCCAAGATGCGGGCGCTCAAAGATGAGTTTGATCTTGCTGTCTCAGTCTTCCTGACGGACTACCTGGACCTCAAGGAACGGGCGCGCTCCGAGCTGAACGGACTCTTCAACGAGGCCGATTATCCGAGCCTCGCGGAGATGAGCAAGAAGTTCGGCGTGAAGATGGCTGTCCTGCCGTTTCCGGACGCAAGCCAGTTTGGTGTTGACCTGCCTGACGACGTGCTCTCGACCTTGCGCGGCGAACTGGATCAGCATGTTCTCGCATCGATCTCGACCGCGAACGAGGACCTGGTCGGCCGGCTGTACGAAGCTGTTTCGCAGATGGCCTCGCGGCTGTATGCGAGTGGCAATGTGCGGCTGGACGTGGCCAACAACGTGCGGGAGTTGTGCGCGTTGCTGCCGAAGCTAAACTTTTCCAACGATCCGAAGCTCACGCACATTCTCGATCAGGCCAAGACGCATCTGGCCGTGCATACGGGCGCAGATCTGAAGGAATCGTCGGTGCTGCGTTCTCAGGTGGCCAACAAGGCGCATGAGATCGAAGGGTTGATGGCGGCCTTCATGGGCATGTCACCGCCGTCTTTAGATATCGAGTCGGATCATCTGCCGCAACAGCAACTCAAGCTCGTCGCTTAAGGGAGAAACGCCATGCAACGCATCTTTGCAACGTTTCACCCGCAGGTTTGGGTGAACAACTACGCGGTCGATGTTGATCCCGAAGGCGAGTGCGATTTCGACGTGACTGAGCATTTTGTCAGTCTCGGCGAGAAAGCGGCAAGGGCAGTGCGGGACTACGACGATTCGTCGGACGCCCTTGCTGCTCTCCCACAAGCGCCGGAGTGGGTCCGAAACTGGACCGGTTCGTTCTTCGTCACGGTAGAGGAATCGTCGCGAGACTATTTCGACATGCTTCAGGTTGCGTGGGATTGGGCATGACTATCGATCCTCGTATCACGAAGCAACGCAGAGAACTGGTGCTCTCGCAGCCGTTTTTTGGAGCGCTGGTTCTTCGTCTGAATGTGGTCGAGGATCGTTCCTGCGAGACGTTTTGGGTGGACGGCGTAGACCTGGGTTACAACCCGGATTACCTCGCTACCCTGAACGATCTTGAGCTTCGGGGCGTGCTTGCGCACGAAGTCCTCCACGTGGCCAATGGCCATACGTGGCGGATGGGCGCGCGAGACCTGGAGCGATGGAACGATGCTGGTGACTATGCGATCAATCCTCTCGTCCTGTCGGCCGGAATGCTGTTGCCAAAGGGCGTGTTGCTTGATTCCCGCTTCTTGGGCAAGTCAGCCGAAGAGATTTACGGTCAACTCACGCAGGAGGCCAAGCAGGCGGCTAAGAAGGAGCAGTCCTCTCAGAATGGGAAGCCGGGCAATAGCGGTGACGCAGGCGGGCCGGGGCCGCAAAGCCCCGCTCAATCAGCTTCACCTACAACGTCCGGCCAATCCGGTTCATCGGGTGCGCCTGGTGCGTCGAGTCCGTCGTGCGGCGAAGTTCGCCCGTATGCCGGGGCGGACCTGCCAACGAAGGAAGCGGAGTGGAAGATTGCCGTGATCCAGGCCGCGAAAGCAGCCCAGATGCACGGCAAGCTTCCGGGCGACCTGCAGGCGATGGTGGGCGAAGCGGTACGCCCGGCTGTGGACTGGCGTGCGGTGCTGCAACGTTTTGCGCAGCAATCAACGCCAGAAGACTACAGCTTCGCCATGCCCAATCGCCGGTATCTGCACCTGGGGCTCTATTTGCCCTCGTTGCATTCGCCGGCGATTGCCGATGCTGTCTTCGTGCGCGATTCCAGCGGCTCTGTATTCGATGAGACGCAAGCGCAGTTCGACGCGGAGATCCTGACGGTGTTTTATTCGTTGCGTCCGGCGCGCCTGGTCGTGATGGACTGCGATACACGCGTGACGCAGGTGCAAATCTTCGAGCGGGGGGACTCGCCGGAGTTGCTCCCAGTGCGCGGTGGTGGCGGGACGGCGTTTGCAGCGCCGTTTGAGCGGGTCATCGCTGACGGGATCGATCCAGCCTTTCTGGTCTATCTGACAGACATGAACGGGAAGTTCCCGGCGGCGATACCGCATTACCCAGTGCTGTGGGCGTCTACAACGCCGCTTGCGCGGGCGAAGAAAGCCCCTTTCGGGGAGTGTGTCGAAGTGATTTGCTAGTCGGGGAACGCATTGGGCGTCTTCCCATCCCTTGAATCCAAACCCGGCCTCGTGCCGGGTTTGGTCGTTTACGCGCGTTCGCTCTATGAAACCCTGCCACGTCGCCCGCCCGCGTGAGCGCCGAAAGCTATACGTTTTTCGCGAGCTTTCCGGGTTTTGCCCTCCAACATGTTGGAGCCTGGCGAATGCGCCGGTGAGTTGCGGTGCAAAACGATCCGGTCGCACGGCATCCGCTATTTTGAAAGATGCGCGATTTAGCGGGTCTTTCAGAGCGCTGACCCTGAAGCGAAACCCTAACAATAGCTCCATGTTAGAGACCGCCGATGGGCCCCATGACCGCTGAGAATTCGATCCTCAAACTGCGTCCGCTCGAGGCGAACGCCGTGAAGATGTTTTTTCAGTCTCTCTCGGTACTGAAGACGCAGCTCGACGCGCCCGACACCGCAGAAATCATGGTGAACAACTACAAGGACATCTTCGTTGAACATCGCGGAAAGATGGAGCGGCTGGATCTTGAACTGAACCCCGCCACGCTCGAGGGTGCCATCAGGTCGCTCGCATCGTCAGTGGAGAAGAGCGCGTCTGCCGGTACGAGCCAGGGCATCATCAACGCGGGCCACAATAACCTGCGTATCGCAGCAGTGATGAGCCCGACCGCGATAGACGGTCACGCACTCAGCATCCGCAAGCACAGTGATTCGAAGCTCGAACTCGAAGATTACTGTGCGATGGGCGCCTTTTCCGCCGCGAACGCGCGCCCGGAAGTCGCAGACGTGGTGCCGTTCGAGGAGGGCATCGAAAACGAAGCGCTCATGCGGGCGATTATCGCGGTTGTCGAGACCCGAAAGAACGTACTCATCGCAGGCGGTACGTCCGCGGGTAAGACAACGTTACTCAACGCGATGCTGAGCAGAATCCCCCACTCCGAACGCACGATCACCATCGAAGACACGATGGAGCTAAAGGTGCGCGTGCCCAATCGCGTCAGGTTGCTCTCAAACCCTGACAAGAACGTCACGATGAAGCTGCTGGTCGCGCTGTGTCTTCGCATGCGCCCCGACCGCGTCGTCATCGGCGAAGTGCGCGGTGGCGAGGCCTACGACCTGCTGCAAGCGCTGAACACCGGCCACGACGGTGGCTTCGCCTCGATTCACTCGAATAACGGCAGGACCGCTCTCAGCCGTCTGGAAAGTCTCGCGATGTTGGGAGTCCCAGAAGGCTCCCAGTGGAGCTTTGACATCCTTCGCAAGATGATTGCCGACTGCTTTCACTACGTCATCCACATGCGCCGGTCCGGCGCGCTGCGGCATATCTCCGAGATCCTGGAGATCCGCGGAGTCACCAACGGCGAATACATCCTCAAGCGTGTTTTTTAAATGGAGCTGGAAATGAAGAAAGGAATTAATCGGGCCAACCGAGTGGCGCGTCGCTTGCGCCCTGGTATGCCGATGCTCATCGGGGCGCTGCTGAGCGGCATGTCGACCGCAGCATTCGCAGTTGCTGGCGATTACTCGAGCTTAACGAGTGTCACCGACATCATCTGCACGATCAGCAACCTGATCAGCGGCCCGTATCTTTACGGCATCGGCATCATCCTGATCGTCGTGGGCGCGATCGCGATTGCCAACTCTGAAGGCACGCTGGCCAAGTTCTTTTCGATCGTGCTGATGGGTATCGGCATCGCAGCCGCTGCCATTCCGATCATGCGCGATCACATGAAGATCACGGTCGCCTGCTAGGTCGGAGAACCCATGCGTTCACACAAGGTAAGCCGTGGTCTCTCGTTGCCGCGCGAGATGGGCGGGGCTGATCGTGGCCTTGCGATTTTCAACGGAATGATGACGGCCTTGCTCTGCTACACGAGCATGAGCCCGATGTTCCTCGCGCTGGGTGTCCTTTGCCATTTTTTCTTGCGCTGGAAGACATCGACGGATCCTTGGTGGCGGCTTGTCATGCTGGTCTACAACCGGTATCCCGATGTGTATGAGCCGGGCCCATCTTCCAAGTTCAACGTCCGCTTCAAGCGTCCATACGGCTTTGATCAGGACCTGCCATGCTGAAAAAGGGTTTTACGCGACGCCCCGTGCAGGAGATCGCGCCATGGATGACACTGGTTACGCCGGACATCGTGCTCGACAAAGACGGGTCTCTTTTGACCGTCTTCGAGTTCGAAGGGGTCGATGCTGATAGCCCGAACGCGAACGAAGCGTCGGCCGCTCGCGACAATCTGGACCACGCGTGCCGCAATTTCGACCATCGAGTCACTGCCTGGTGGCGGGTGTCGCATCGGCGCATTCGAGGTGGTATCGAAGGCGAGTTCGCCTCCCCAATCGATGCGCGTCTTGACGCAATCAATCAGGCCAACATCGGCAGCGGCAAGTACTTCCGCAATTCGCACTCGCTCGCGCTCGCGTACACGCCCGAGACAGGCATATCGCGGATTTTCGACAAGATCGGCTATCACATGACGGTGGGCGGCAAAGCGCTACCCATCGCGTTGTTTGAAGCCATCAAGGACATGGTGTTCGCCCGCAGCGCGTTCGCATTCGATCTAACTAAAGTCCAAAGCGAGATCAAGCGGTTCGAATCAATCCTCGACGCGTTCACCGGCGGCGTCACGCGGCTCAAGATGAAGCGGCTTCAGCTTCAGAACGCACTTTCGTTTTTGCACCAACGTGCGAATCCCAGCACGCCGAAGCGGCGAGTTAGGTTTCCCGTCACGCTCCTCGACAGTCACCTGACCGAGACGTTCGTAACGATTGGTGCCCAGGAACTGATGTTTGAGTCCGCGCACGGCAAGCGATTTGCCCGGATCGTGAGCGTCAAGGAGTGGATGGGGTTTCAGGAAGCGGCGCTCGATGTGTTGACCCAGGTAGACGCAGAACTCGACGTCTGCGTGATGTATCGATTTCTCGACACGTCGCGCGCGTCGGCCTACATCAAGAAGATTCGCGGCTTCTACAAGATGGCTGCGTTCAATCCGATCGCGATCATCAAGCAGTTTGCCACGAAAGAAGAGCAGAAGAACGACGAAGGCCGGGAACAGTTGGCCAAGGAGGCGGGCACGGCACTCGCCAAGCTGCAGGCCGAGGGCCAACAATACGGGTTTGCCAACATTTCGGTGGTGGTCTACGGCGACACCTCCGAGGAATGCGACGACGCGACGCGAGAGGTTGTCGGCGCGATCGGCAATGCCGGGTTCGGCGTGATCCTCGAGAAAACGAACCTGTTTGCCTCGTGGGCGACGACGCTTCCGGGTCGTTGGGATCAGCAAAAACGGCTGCAGTTCGTCGAGACGCCCGCAGTCTCTGACATCGCGCCTTTGCGCAGCGTCGGTGAAGGCGGGACGGTCAACGAATGGCTGACTGCGCAGTCAGGCAAGCCAACCGGGCCGCTTACGTGCCTGCCGACCCGGCATCGCACGCTTCAACGGGTTGATTTGCACCATCCGGGCGGCAAGGGCCACTTGCTTGTCATCGGGCCGATCGGCGCGGGTAAATCCGTCGTTCTGAATTTCCTGATGTCGCAGACCGGCCGACATGACGCGCGGCGAATACGTTGCGACAAGGACCGTTCGACGCGGATCACGACAGTGCTGGGTGGCGGGAAATTCATCGATGTCACCGGACGGTTCGAAGCGGCGACAAACGTCAACCCGCTGTCGATGCTCGATTCCGATAAGCACTGGAGTTACATCGCGGACTGGATCCAGTTGGCGATCGAAGATGACAATTTCAGTTGCGAACCGCGGCAGGAGGCGGAGATTTATGACGCGGTGCGCACGCTTGCCAAGGGATTCCCAAGGGAATTCTGGCGTCTGTCGTTTTTCATCACGTTGCTGCCGATCGATCTGCGGGAACGGTTGGCGGTCTGGACCGAGGGGCAAAAGAACGGACATTTCTTCGACCACGTCGAAGACGGCTTCCAGCTTGCCGACGATATCTCGATCGAGATGGGCGATCTCTTCCAAAACTCGCCGGTGGCGGCCGCCCTGTTCCTCGACTACTTCTTCTACCGCATCACGCAGTGGCTCGACGGCAAGCGCTATACGGTCATCGAGATCGAAGAGTGCGGCTTCTTCTTTACCTACCCCAAGTTCTACGCGCGCTTGGAGGTCTGGACCGTGACCATCCGGAAGTTGAACGGTCTGTTGATGCTGGCCACGCAGTCACTCTCACAGGTCGCACGTGTGCCCAACTTCGAGATTCTCAAAGAGAACATCCCGAACATTATTTACCTGCCGAATCCGGACGCGATCAACAACAAGAAGCTCTATCACGACGTGTTCGGGCTGACCGACCATCAGATCCAGATGATTTCCGACGCGGTGCCGAACCGCGACTACTTGTGGGTCACCGCGAGCCAGACCCGCATGCTCGAGGTGTCTTTTTCGAAAGAGTCACTTGCCATGCTTCGCTCGGACGGGCGAGCGCAGGCGATGTTCGACAAGCACTACGCGTCGGGTGCAGCGGATTGGCAGGAGGCCTACATCCGCGATGCGGTTGCCAACGGATAACTGCACGACATGCCAATTTATGAAGAGAGGGACGAAAAAATGCTCCGCAGAATGATTCTCACCGTCGCATCCATTGGCGTGCTGACGCTTGGCTTGGTCCAGGTGTCTCATGCCCAACTGACCGTGATCGATCCTGCAAACTTGCTCAAGAACACCATCACGGCGGCGCAACAGGTTAAATCCGAGGTGTACCAAAACACGAACATCGTCTACCAGTACCAGATGATGCTCAATCAGCTAAAGCAGGCGACCAACCTGAATCCGGCCGCGATGATGTCGCAGTTCAACACGATCACATCGGATATCAATAGTTACTCGAGATACGCCGATACCCTCAAGTCGCTTTACGGTGGCTTGCAGGACAACGCACAGTATCTGACCAAGGTCCAGTCGCTCGTGACGCAGTCGGGCAAGACCCCGGACCAGTGGTTCAACGATCAAAGCACGCTTGTCCAAAACAATGACAAGACAGCGAAAGCGCTGTTTCAACAAGGGGCGGATGTCCAAGCACATGTCCAGACGCTGGCGACGCGCAGGCAGGACATTCAGAACCAACTCTCGTTGGCACCGACGCAGCAGGCAACCGCTGAGTTGACAACCCACATGCTCGATATCGTCGCGAGCCAGAACTCCGACATGCTGCAGATGATGGCATCCAAGCAGCAAAAGGACGCTACCGCGATGCAAGCCCAAGCAGCGACCGACGCGGCCCGGACCGAGGCGCAGAAGACTTTGAGCGACAAACAGGATCAGGAGCGTGCTGCCCTTGAGAATCACGTGTTCAGTGCGACGAAACTTGGGCACTGAGCATGCATATCTCGAACCGGTTCAAGAAAGGTTGGCGCATGGTGATGGTCTGTCTCGCACTCTCATTTGCTTCGATGCTTGGTGCGGGTGTCGCTCGCGCGCAGTCCAACGGGACGAATGACGTTTTTCCGTCCGACATGCCCTCACAGAATGCCGGTGGGGGCGCCGGCACAGCCATCAAGCCCAGCGCAGTCGCGAAGAGTGGCGAGTACTCCCTGGGCGGAAGCAAATTTATTGACCAGATGGGCCATCTTATCAGCGACTCGGTCACCAATGCAGTGACGATCAGCCATTCGGTCAGGGCTGAAGCTGACAAGTTCGCGTTCGGGCTCGGGGTGATTACGCTGGTGTTGGCTGGGGTGAGATTCGCGAGCACTCAAAATGCAATTGCGGCGTGGACCGACGCTATTGAGGAGATAACCATCCTCGGAATTTTCGTCGCGCTCTATCTGGGGTACGACACCGTGGCCCCCGGGTTTTGGACCTGGTTTGTGAAGCTTGGCCAACTCATAAATGGCTCAGACGTCAATCCTGCGATTGCACTGGGCAGCCTCGCGGGAACGATTTACGACGCATGTATGGCCCATATCAGCGCAGCGGGCTGGACAGGTGTGATCCAGATTATTCCGTCTTTGATACCCCTGCTCCTGGCGTTTATCGTTGCGACCTTGGCATCGATTGTGTTTTTCTACTTCCTGGTGCTGGGACAGATACAGGCCGCTTTCGGCATTATCGTCGGGCAGATCGCGATCGCACTGGGGTTCTCAAGCTACACACGGGGCTTTTTCGCCAAATGGCTAGACTGGATGATCAGCTCGGGCATGTACGTGGTGGTGGTTGCCTGCCTGACGCGGCTCATTGGTCAATCGATCACCACGGCAATTGGCAGCGTGGCATCGATTGGCGGTTCGACAGTGGAAGGGGCGGTGTACGTTCTGGACCTCTCGATCTTCGTTTTTCTGATCTCCTTCGAGATTCCGAAAATGGCAGGGATTTTCGGTGGCGGTGCAAGCGTCAACGGCGCTGGGGGCGCCAAGATGGCGGCCAAACTGGCGAAGCTGGTATGACGATCAACTACGTGCCGAGCTCCGCAGATGAACTATTGAGCGTTCATCGCAAGCGGATCGAACTGATCCGCCAGTGCGCCAACGAAAGCAGCGAGACCGAATTTCAACGGAAGTGGTTCTCCGTCCTATACCGTTGCGCCCAATGGTTTTCGACCGTGCCGCTCACGCCCGAGCTTCACCGCGAACCCGGTGGAGCGTTTCGGGCGACGATCGAGACAGCGTTTTATGCGTTGCGGCTCGCAGGCGGCCAAAAGTTCGCCGCCGACCTCACGTCAGAAAAGCGGCGCAGGCTCGAGCCGCAGTACAACTACGGCGTTTTTCTCTCCGCCGTGTGCTCGGCGCTGGATGAGCCGTGCCGCCATTTTGTGATCACGAGGGTTTCCGATCACGCGGACTGGCATCCAGCCGGCCACGGGCCATTGGGCCCTTGGCTCGGCAACGTTGAGTACACGGTGCAGCGCAGGCCCGAGGCAATGAAACCGGAGCGCATGCGCACCGCGACGTACGCGCAGATGATCGTTGGTCGGGATCTCCTCGAAGGGCTGGATCCTCCTGTGCTCGCCGACATGTTTGGTGCTATCAATCCCGACAAGGTGCCGCAAGGGCTGGAAACCCTGTTGCATCAGGTCGTGCGTAAGGCCATCGACGTTTCGGTGGGGTTCGAACGCAAGGCTCAGCAGGGCGTCTTTGCACCGGTGAAGTTCGACGTGCCTTCAGCGGTGCATGTAGCGCTCGAGTTGCAGGCGCAGCCCGTGATGCCGAAGGGGACGATAGTCGATCTCGATACTGGAGAGGTTCTTGCGCCGGCCGCTGCAGTCGCGAGCGCCGCAACGACGCCGGCACCGCAGCCGCCCGCAAGTGCACCTCAGGCTCCGCCTGCTGAGGGGGGTAAAGCGGCGCAACCTCCAGCACTCTCACGATCCTTGCTGGATGCGATCGAGCGCAGCGAGGCGATACCCACGGCGTCTGCCGAGCCCGCCAACCCTGCGGACACCACCAGCACACCGCGGCCGATTGATCCCGCGACCCTTTTCAGCGCTCCTACCAAGGATGTGGCCGCAGCGAGACCAGGAAGTCCAACGAACGAAGAGCTAAAAGCGGTCCTCGGGAACGACTCCGTGATGATCCTCGAATTTTTCCGCGCGCTTGCGCAAGACGTCGCGAATGGCAAAGCGAGCGTTCAGTGGGAAGACAAAGGGCTCGTGTTGCAAAAGCGGCTGGTGGGCGCCTACGGAGTCACGAGTAACACGCTGATCGAAGAGATGCGAAAGCGCAGCCTGTTGCTGCGGGCGGCCGGCAACGAGATCTGCATCCTTGAGAAAGCGGGCCGGCTCATTCAGGAGCGGCCAGTCGCATGAACTACATCAACCACTTTCGGCCGGTGTACGAAGCGCGATCTGCTGCTGTCTGGACCGTCTCCATCGTTGGTATCGCTTCGTCGGGCATGCCCTATGGATGGGTTTTTGCACTGTTCGGGCTCGCGGTCCTCGCCCTACGCGCGCTTCAGACCTGGCGCGCGCTCAGCTTCCGGATGGCGATCTCGACCAAGTGGCTAAGCAAGATCCACATCAAGAAGTTGCTCGCCACCCAGCAGACGATGCGCGCACGTCAGGAATCGATGTACCTCGGCACCGGCTACGAGTGGACGCAAAAGCACTGTCAGATCGCGCACGACATCCTGCGCATGCCGACGACGGACATTCCAGGACTGCCCAAGTGGCTCTCGAAAACCGCGATCGGCCGGGACGTAGAGAGAAGGATCGAGCTGCTCTTCGCGCCGGCGGACAGTATTCGGGATCGGATGCCGCAAGGGTCATCCTGGATCCACGGCATGGAGCCGAAGAAGGTCCGCGTGCCGTTTCACTACAAGGCAATGGGCGGTCACACACTGGTCGGCGGCACGACGGGCTCCGGCAAAACGCGAACGTACGAAGTGATCTCCACCCAGGTGATCCACACGCCGGACGATGTACTGATCATCGTTGACCCCAAAAACGATGCCGACTGGAAGAAGCGGGTCGAGAAGGAATGCAAACGCTCTGGACGCAAGTTCCTCTATTTCAATCAGGCGAAGCCGGCGGAATCGATTCGCCTGAACCCGATCGAGAACTGGTCGCAGCCTTCCGAAATTCCATCGCGTATCGCTCAGCTGATGGAAGAGGGGCCGTTCCGGGACTTTGCGTTTCTGTTCATCGACCGCGCAGTGAAAGGCGAGTTGTACGTTGGCGACAAACCCAATCTGCGGTCAATCCTCAAATACGCGCAGTCTGGGATCGCTACCGTGCTCGAGCGCTGCCTGCGCCGGTTCTTCCCAGAGAATGGCCTGCCAGACTGGGAACAGGAAGTCGCGGTTGATGCTCAGCGTAACTCGCAGGGCAAGAATGACGTCACTCGGCTCGACCTGATGGTGCGTCTGTACGTCGACAGATTCGTTCTACACGACCGCGGGCACGAAACCATCGACGGTCTGGTAGCCACGCACACGCATGACCGCGAGCACTACATGCGAATCATCGCGTCGGCGCTGCCATTGCTGCAGATGCTCGCCACCGGCGAAACCGGTTTGCTGCTCGCGCCGAAGGCAGATGATTTTGACGATGAGCGCGAAATCTGGGACATCGACAAGGTCATCAAGCAAAAGGCCGTGTTGTACATGGGCTTGGACTCGCTATCGAACAACATCGTGCAGAAGGCGATCGCGTCGATGGTGCTCTCGGACGTGGCGGCCGTATGCGGCGCGATCTATAACTTCTACGCGAAGCCTCCAGATGTCGTTTTGATCATCGATGAAATCGCCGAGGCGATCAACGAGCAGGTCATCCAGATCCTGAATAAGGGCCGCGGCGCCGGCTTCAAAGCGTTCGTCGCGTTCCAGGCTCGAGCCGATCTGGAAGCGAAGCTCGGAAACGCAGCAAAAATGCTACAGGTTTTGGGGAACTTGAATAACCAGATCATCTTACGATTGGAAGACAGCGACACCGCACAGTGGTTCAGCGACAAGGTGGGGGAAACGGCCATTCGGATCGTCAATGTCTCGAATAGCACGAGCACCGGTAGCGAGTCTCATGCGATGGAATTCAACGGTTCGCAGTCGCGTACCTTGCAACTGGAAAAGGCTCCGCTTATACCAATCCGACTGATTCACAGCTTGCCGAACCTGCAGTACTTCATGCGGATATCCGGGGGCGCTGTGTACCAGGGACGCATACCAATAATCGAAGGCTAAAACAATCATGTCCGCCGTATTTAAAAACATCATTCGAGACCACAAGCTGTCCACGAAACTCAACCGCGTGTTTATCGTCGCGCCTGAACTGGACTATGCCTGCTCCCGGCTTGCTGATTTCGTCGGCGAGAATTTCGTTGGCCAGTCAGGTCCGCTCGCCAAGGAAATGTTCGAGTCTGCGCTGAGCGGCTACAAGCGTGCAAAAAAAGCGGGTAACGCGCATATCGCATTCATGCAGGGATTGTTTGAACCCGCCAAGCATCTTTACGCGCGTCGGTATATCGCTCGCGACGGCGACAAGATCCACGTGTGGTGCCCAATGATCGAAGCGATCACGGCGTTCGAAGCGCGTTACAGCGCACTGAAAGTTGAAAATTTTGACGAACCATGCCCCGACCACATTACCGAGCGCACGGCCGCTTTCCAACTCGCTGCCCGCGTGCTTCATGGCGAGGCCTTTCGCATGTACTTCGAGGAATACGATGTCGCTCACCGCTTCGATCATAGCGAAATTGTCACTGACTGACGTGGCGCTTGCGCGTCGCGCCCTGGATACCGCGAGCGCGCTAGATGACCCGAATGCGAAGCCTCCTGCTGAGTTTCAGCGCGGAGCCGGTGCCCGCTGCTACGCGTTCGCCGTCATCGCACGGTACCGCCCTGGACTGCTTTGGACCGGGATGGTCGCGGCTATCGCCATTCCGTTTTTCCTCCTCATGAGACTCTTTCACTGATGGCTAGTCGGTTCGGTTCGCACCTGAAGGTGTGGTTCTTCTTCGTGCCCTTGCTCGCGATCGTTGTGATGCCAGCGATTCCGGATCGGACATTGTTTCAGATTCCGGCCGCCGAGACGCAGTCGCTGATCGATTCGCTCGGTACCGAGCGCGCGGACGAGGTCACCCGAGCAGCGAACGAGGTGTTTCGCCATGCTTTCGTCAACAAC
Organism: Caballeronia sp. dw_19; assembly: GCF_018449515.1. Classification (GTDB taxonomy): domain Bacteria; phylum Pseudomonadota; class Gammaproteobacteria; order Burkholderiales; family Burkholderiaceae; genus Caballeronia. The sequence continues at coordinate 120,841 of NZ_JAAVUQ010000022.1, forward strand.
GGCGTTCTGCACCGCACGATGGTGGCAACGCAAGACTCAAGCGGGATCTCGGATGGGGGCGCGTCGACCTTCGCCTATACCTGGACGCGCAATTTCTGGTTGCTGATTTATCGGATGATCTATCGGGCGATGGTCATGAAGGTCTGGCTGATCGGCACCGCCTGCTTTGCGGCGGCGATGTTCGTCGACGGCACCATGCGCCGCAAGATCAAGGCGTCTGCTGCTGGCTATGCGAGCCCGTTGTCATTTCACCTGGCTGGGCATGGGTTGCTGCTAGTCGGGGGCACGCTGTTCGGTGTGCTCGTCGTCCCGCTGCCTGTTCTAGGCTACTACTGGCTTGCTGTGGGCGCTGTGCTTGGCCTGCTGCTCTGGAAAGCGGCAGAGTCGTTTCAATCGGCGGGATAGCGAAAGCTACACGGTCTTGCTGAGCTTTCTTCGAAATAGCCTCCAACATGTTGGAGGCTATTTTTTTTGCGGTGGCGATGAAGTAGCGATCTGTGGGGCTCACGTACGAAAGCCACTCGAAATAGCGTGTGTTTTGAAGCCAAGCGCAGCCGCGCGAACGCAACAATGTCATGACGGCCGCACATCGTACGGCCCCTATCCAACGGCGAATCCGGACGTGTCCGGGCAAGGGAGAATACGCATGAGCAAAGTAGCGAACAAGGATCAGGTAAACGAGGAACTGGCGGCTGACGGGTCCGTACAGATTGGCGAGGCACCGCTTGTGCCGGCGGCGGGCGACGCAGGTATCGTCAAGACAGACGGCGCAGACGACGGCAGCCTTGAGCTTGAGTTGAGCCAGATGGAGTCTGACGCGGATCGTCTGCATCAAGAGGGGGTGATCTCGACCGACGATGCCATCATGAAAAAGGCTGAAGTCGCGAAGACCCGGCGCCTCTTCCGTGACCTGCCCGCAGAGGATCGTGCGGCAATCATCCGACGCCGGCGCGAGATCGGTCGTCAGTTGCTCGAGCGCCAATTGTCGGGCGCGGCCGTCGTGCAGGTGGCAGTGCGTCTGAACCACACTCGCCTGAAGCCGTTGTTCGAGCAGTGGTGGCCGTACCTGAACCGCATGAGCATCAACATGCAGCGTTTTGGGCAATCGACCTTTGGTGCCGACGATAAGCAAATGGTCGATTCCTGGTTCGAAAAGCAACTCGACGCGATCGAGGAGTACGTGGACGAACAGTTGCGTGTGGCGGATGGCTTTCGCAAGAAAAGCGAGGCGGATTTGCGCGAGCGCGGCGATTACGTCTTCGAACCGAGCATCCCCATGCCCGCACTGGCGATCGACGTCGAGGCCTATTCGCGTTTCTCCATGCGCGTGCTCACGGCGATGACGAAGTTCGACCGGGCGATGGATCAGTTCGATTTCATGGTCTGGAACGGCATCCGCGACCAGTCCGACGTCGATAGCGAAGTGGTGCGTTTCCTGAAGAAGGTCAATCCGCTCGGCGTGCGCGGCTACCTGACCCATCTGCGGCTGATGACAACGGTGCGCGGTGGCTAACGGAGACACGGCATGCTCGACGACCTGAACCCGCAGCAGCGCGAGGTGACAGAGCTTCGCCGCCATTGCGTGGCGATAGCCTGTCCGGGCGCGGGCAAAACGAAGACGATCGCCACGAAAGCCGCGCTGCTGTTGCAGGAGGATCAGGGCATCATCGGTGCGGTGACGTTTTCGAAGGACGCCGCGCTCGAGCTGCGCACGCGCATCCTCGTTGGCGCCAGCAGTTCGGCCAAGAAACGCTTGATCGCAGGCACCTTCCATTCGCTCGCCTTCAAGCAGCTTGCCCGGCCCGGAGCGAGGGCGCCCGATATCGCGTCGGACGGCGATCGAATGGGCTTGGTGATCCGCGTGATGCAGGATCTGGGCATGGAGGGAAAGGCGGAAGATGTCATTCCCACGATCGAGAAGATCAAGACGAATTTCGGCCGTGTCGATCCCGCGTCAGAAGACGGCAGGTTCTATCAGGCGTATCAGGACGCGCTGGCGCGCAATGGAAAGATTGATTTCCAGGATATGTTGCGCCTCGCTGTCGCCGGCATGGAAGCCGGCACGATCCTGCCGTACCCGTTCAAGCACCTGCTCGTCGACGAGTTTCAGGATACGGACCCGCTTCAATATCGGTGGATTGAGCTGCACGCGATCGCCGGCGCGATCGTGACGGTCGTGGGCGATGACGATCAAAGCATCTATGCGTTTCGGGCCGCGTTGGGATACCGCGGCATGGAGACGTTCATCAAGCAGTTCGAGGCGAAGCCCGTCGTGCTCGGCAGCAACTATCGGTGCCGCTCGGAGATCCTCGCGGCGGCCGACCGTCTCATCCGCAAAAACGTTGACCGTATCCCAAAGGTGCTTCGTGCGGAAAAAGGCGCGGGCGGTCGCGTGGAATCCTCGCGGCACAACGACGAATACGCCGAAGCGGTGGCCGCCATCGACACGCTGGGCTCGCATCTGGCGCGCGGCAAGTCCTGCGCCATCCTGGCGCGCACCAACCGCATCCTGGACCCGCTGGAGGCCGTGTGCCGCTCTCATGGGGTCAAGTACTACCGTGCGTCGGGGAAATCGGTCCTGAAGCTTCCTGAGGGGGCGCTGATGTGCGACCTGCTGGAGATCGTCGAGCGGGTGAAGGTAACCGGTCTGGATTCGATCCTGGCTCACTCGGGCATGCGCAATGAGCAATTGCGCTCGCTGCATCAAAGCATGGGGACGGAGCTAAAAATGAAGGGGCGTGCCGAGCTCGTGAACCTTGGTCTGCCCGAAGAAGTGGCGACCAACTACCGCGAGTTCATGAAGCGGCTAACTGAATGGCAGGGGTTGAGCGACCGTGGCTTTCATTCGTTGACGCTTTCGGGCGTCTCGGAATGGATGATGAAATATGCCAAGAAGGAGTCCGCGACGCGGGCAATTCAGGCGACCTACGAGGTACTCTCACGCCTTACCGGCTCGTTTCAGGACCGTATCGACTTCCTTCAGCAGGACAATAATCAGCCGGCGCCGGACGCTCTCATTCTCACGACCATGCATAGCTCGAAGGGACTGGAGTGGGATCACGTCTGGATTGCTCGGGCCGAGGAGACGATCGTTCCTGACGAAAAGAGTACCGAGCCCGAAGAGCGGCGCCTGTTCTATGTGGCCATGACCCCCGCGCGCGAATCGTTGATGATTTCGGCGATCAAGAAAAACTACACGTCTCGCTTTGTCGTTGAGGCGGAACTGACGACGGTGGACGGCGGCGAGATGCTTCGCGTCGGTGCCGCATAGCACAGGAACATTCCATGCCTGCGACGATTTCGTTGTTGTCTACTGGCCAGCATGTTCTGGCATCCCTCGCGCTGCTGTTCGTCTTGCGCCGCGTTACCCGCGCTGTCCCGCTGTATGATCCGCCGGTCTTCGCGCTCGAAATCTTTCTCACGGTCTTATGCCTGGCGTTCACCATTGCGCTGACTGGCCTTCTCCGGGCAGTTGCCGGCTACATGGGAAACCAACTCGATTGGTGGGATGCCCTGTTTCTCGTGGTCTGACCATTGTTTTTTCTGTCCTTGCTGTTGCCGGACGAACGCTCGCCGGATGGGCTGGAAGTCGAGGATGCCTCCGACATGGCTGCGATCCGATCGCGGGGCCGAGCCGATGCTGAAGCCGGCATGTCCCCGCGTGCGAACCTCTATACGACAATATCCGAGCAACTCGCCTACAGGCGGAGCCTGTTGGAACATCGCCGCGTGCTGGCCAACTTGCATGGCAAAGCCGATGCCGAGGCTGGCAGGCCTGCACTCGAGCATAATTTTGAAACGTTCGGCGAACAGCGCGCGTACATGCAGGCATATGAAGAGGTCCAGCGAAAACGGCAGCCATGACGCCCAGCAAAATGAAAAGCCCGCGTTGCGGGCTTTGTTGATTCTAGTGATCGCGCTGCGCTACTGGTTTGCAACGGCGCGTGTGATCTCTTTCACATTGGATTCGTTCTCGATAGTCAGTTCCTTCGATATGCGCTTGAGTGCACCGTTCAGCGATGCACTCGGCCCGAGCCGAATCGTGCCGCAATAAAAGATATTTCCGGATACCTGGCCGTTGATTTCGAGCGATTCGCGCGCATGCACGTCGCCTTCGACTTTGCCATCGATCTGTACATGCTCGCCTTGTGCTGTACCTTTTATCAGGCCACCTTCACCCACATGCAGCAGACCCTTGGTCGAAACGATACTCCCGTCGACCAAGCCGAAGCAGCTTACGCCGTGATCAAGGATAAGGTCGCCGTTAAGCGCCGCGCCTGCGGCGACAAGCGTAATGTTGAGATTGGATTTCAATGGTTACCTCTTTGGTTTAGGTAGCAGGAGCGGATTGGTTAGCGCGCTGCACAGGGCGGTGCGTGGTTTCCCAATTTCTCCGGGCCGATGTGTCGCACCTTGCCTATGAAGGGTGATGCGCCGCATCGCGCGACTCGCTCAAAACATTTGCACTTCGTTGGACCCGGCGCGCACAGGCGGTGAGGGACTCTTTTCAGGTGCCGGTGACGACGGCTCGCTCAGTGCTGCACGAGGCTTGAGCGCGCGTTGCGTTGGCTGGCGAACAGGTTTCACGGTGGCCTCTGGTGCGTCGGCCGGCCTCGCTGTCGGTTGGGGCGTGCTGGGAACCGTTGCAGCGAGCGAAGCCGTCGCAATGCTGCTGCTTGCGACCGGATTGACAGCTACGGGTGCGACGGGCGTGGATTGCGGCGCGACGGGCTGCGGAGTATGTGCGCGCTCGGCGTCGTCGGGAGCTGCACCCTGAACCGGTTTCACTTCTGCCGCTCGGGCTGTCGTGGCACGTCGAATTGGCGAATTGATGGCGCGCTGTTCGTCGCTTGACATGGTCGGAACTGCGCTGCGCGTCGTTTCGAGCGGGCGCGAGGCGACCGCTTGACGGAACTGCTCGGCGGTCAATCCTTCCGGCGCGCCTCGATTCGCGGCGTCCATCGGTGGTGTCATAGCCACTGGCCGCGACGGACTGGCGTCGATTTCGCGAATCGCTGCGGCCGGCTGCGCATCGGTTGGCACCGATGCGGTGGCCAGCCCCGCATCCGTGCCAGACGACGTCGGTGCAGAGGCGGTGGGCGCGGCCGGTGCGGGCTTGTCGGCATGCCAGGACTTGTACAAAGAAGCCGATCCAACGCCGGCCGTTGCGACCAATGCCGCCGTGGCGAGCGCGATGCATGAGCGCTTGAATCCCGGCTTAAGGCTCGACCACCTACTACGCCCTGTGTCCGGAGCTTCGCGTGCGATCTTCTCCGGTGCCGGGAGCGCCGCGATTCTCGCCGGCAGGTCGATCGTGAAAGGTTCGGTGGAAAACTGCGCGTGCAGTCTCTGGATGTCACGTAAGTCCATATGAGCGCCTCTGGTTGATAGGTCGAGCTTACCCACGCCGCGTTGAAGTCAAGCGGCGCGAAATCGACATGCGAAGTCTTTAAGACTCGATGCCCGATCCGGGAACGTGTGTGCCGTCTGACGCGAACTGGTCAGCGTCCGGGATACACAGGAAGGGGATTTGGTTAATTCGCGCTTCGGCAGCGTCGAGAATGCTTTGCCGTTCTCTCGCGGAGACGGTGAGCGCCATCTGGCAGCGCATCGTGCCGATGAAGAGTCGGTCGTATTGCACCAGCAAGCGCACGAGAGTCCCGGAGAGGGCGTGTTTGATTTCCAACTCTATTTTTTCGGCCTTCACCGGCATGACACGCTGGTGTCTTCTCGATATCGCCGCAACCGTTTTGCTCAGCCAGGCGTCCGCGACGCGGAACTCATTTTCAATTGCGCGCAGTTTTCCGTTGCGGGCAACAGCCATCTTCGCAGCGGCGAAGTTGTAGTCCGAGCGCACGAAATCGCGTACATAACGCGAGTAATACATGAACTCGGTTCGCGCGAGCGTCGATGGGGTGATCCGTGCGAGCCGATCATCGCTTGTCAGGCGCTGGATCGGTTTGAGCCCGGACTGCGACTCGGCCACATTTGGCGGGTCTTTCTGCGGATCTTCAGGCAATTCTTCAAGAACAGCGGCCATGGCATCTTTTCGGGTGGTCTCTCTCAGTGTCAGATTGTCGTTGAACGTATTCGTCTGAAGAGATTGAAAGCTATGCGATATTTGTGAGCTTTTGCCCCAATGCAGCGGCGCCAATCCGCAATACTCACTCTATTCCCCGCGTCTCTGACGCATCGACCCTCGACTCGCAAGCCCGGAGTCCATCTTTTCTCTGCAAGCCGTGCTCTTGAGCATGCTCCGACCGGTTGGCTACTGGTGTGGATAATTTCTTGTGCTGAGTGACTCGCCACCCACTCCCCAATTTTCAGCCGTGATACTCGTACCTGGTCCGCATTCATTTGCGCCGGTACATCGTTCGAACCTGGATATCGGGTGTTCTCTCTCCAGAGCCTGTTCTGGGTAGAACGATCGAAGTTGGCTGATCCGTGATCCTGCGGCGGAATGTATTTTCCGAAAAAGGGTTGTTGCGTAGCGTGACCATGCTGCGCGAGGACGACTTTACGTCCTCTGACAGAGCCTTCACTGGCTCCCTGTGCGCCACGTCCCCAGAAGGGACGTGGCGTGTAGGTCTCGTGTAGTCCTATTACCTATTTGCGAAGCTCGCTCCTTAACCGGTGCGGGCTTTTTTTTCGTCCGTGCTTTCACGGGCCTTTTCTAACGGGGGTTGCCTATGTTGTTGCAGAACCGTCTAAACCAGCGCATCGCGGAAACGATCAAGCAATCGATCGAACTGGAGCGCCAGGAAGCTGATACAAGCACCGCCTCATGGCGGCAGCGTTGCGAGGTGGCTCAAGTCGCGATGTATGGCGATGCCGAGCGAACCACTTTTATCCACCATGTCACCGAGAAGCGCGGTAGCGATGCTGCCCACGAGATCCAGTCTGGGGCAGCAAAACTTCGCACGGCGGCGATCTTTTTTCTTGCGAGCAAAACATCATGAATGCAGTCGTATCGATGTTGGATCTGACACCGCGCAGTCTCGTCGAAGAGCGGGCCATCCGGCCGCCCACGATTGGCAAGATTCGCCCGGGTATCAAAGTGCTGACACGTAAAGCACAGGAGAATCAGAAAGCCGTTGATCTGTATAAAACGATGGTCGCGGCCGGCGACTCGTACGAGACGATCGGCAAGGTCATCGAATCGAAACTGAAACTAAGTAACGCGCTCGTCCCGAAAAACGTCCCTTACTTCGTCTGCCGCCGCTCGGATTTTTCCAACCCAGCAACGGCCGACGAGATTCTGAAGCTCTACGGTGAGGATCGAGGCGACGGACTGCGGCTGTATCGTTTCCCGGTCATGTTCGCCTTCGATGACTGGCTTCGAAACGTTCCCAACGAGATGGCGGTCTACAACACGACCAGCCGGCTTTTCTTCTCGCAGTATGGGAGCGACGGGAAACGCTACTGCAAAACGTACGCCCCGGTTGAACGGGATGCGCGGGCGCAGCGTGCGAAGCGGTCCTTTGGCGGCAGACTGATCATTTACCGGCAGGACGACGACATACCGGACGGCGTTTGCGACCCGCAGGTCTGCCCACAGTATCAGGCGCGCAAATGCAACCTGTCGGCGACGTTCTTGTTCGTGATCCCGGAAATCAAGGGACTCGGCCTGATCGAATTGCCGACGAACTCCATCTACGTGCTGCAAAAGGCGTATTCCGCAATGCAGACCGTCTCGCTCGCGCGGGGCAGACTCACCGGAACGCGATTTTGGCTCTCGAAGCGGGAATTCGACATCACGCGCATTGATGAAAACGGTCAGGCCGTCAGGCAGAAGCAGATGTTGACGGTCCTCGATGCAGATATCGATCTTGGGGCGTTGCTTGATGCGGCGGAAGGCACGGTACCGGCTCTCGAGGCTGCAAATCGCGTCGTCGCGCTGATCGAACCCGATGCCGCTGCTCGTGCGGTGGACGAACGGACGATTGACCTCGACGGTTCACAGTCAAGCACTTCATCAGAAGGGGACGGCAACGTGGGACGCGGTGATGCACCGGACGTCGATCCTGATGAAACGATCGAGGAAAAGCGGCATCGTATGTCGGACCTGCTGCAACGCCTCGGATTGAACCATCCAGACCGGCAACAAGACTTTCGCATTTATGCGCACGTCACCTACGGAAAAGGGTGGTCGGAACGGGCAACCGACATCGACCAGATGAACGCATGTCTCGTGGCCGCGCTGGCGAAGCCCGACGATCTTGAGGCTGAGATTGGAAAGGCGTTGCAAGCCGTCTCTCCTGCGTGAGGAGAAACGATGGCGCGTATCTACGAAGCGACGTGGGACGAGACCTACGTCAATCCCGGCACACGCATGCTGTCTGAAAAGCACTTTAATTCAGACAACGGCTACGACGCCGACGACCTTCGCGTATCAACGCTCTCGCAGTTGGAGAGTTGGCTGAACTCGACGGTAATCATCTCATTGTGAAGCGTATCCAGTAGTTCAGGAGACGACTCACACGCCAGCCCTTCGGGGCTGGTTCACCTTCTTGTTCGATTCGATGTCCGAGACCGAGAGTGCTTCAGCAAGCCCGTTTTGCTAAAGAGCTTTCGACCGCGTGTTCACGCATCGAATTCGTCCGCTTCGGCGGCCATTCCATCTTTCTATACGGAGCATCTTGCGATGCCGGAATCACAATCAATTCTGCTTGGCCAACAACAGATGGGCTTCGGAGGGTGTGGTGGAAAAGTCTTCACACTTTTCACGGCCGACAAGACCGCGCGCATTGTTGCCCAATGCCAGGCATGCAAGAGCACGTCCTTTATAGAACCCGAGCCCTCGAAGCTGCAAATCGAGTGGGGTGACGGCGACGGACGTCTCACGGTCTTCTGAAGAAACACAAATTTTTTTGCGACGCCTCCATTGCGGCGTCTTATCCATGGGGCTGTCTTGGGAATGCTCCCTTGGCAGCTTTTTCATTTGAGGAGGCGACATTGAAAATCGCTCATTTTTCTGACTTGCATTACGCGCCGGGCAACCTCGAGGAGGCGGACCGATGCTTCGGGTTCGCGGTGGGGAATGCGATCACGCTCGGGACGGATTTTGCTGTGATTTCCGGCGATGCAACTGACCATCGGTTGGACGCTCACTCGCCTTCGCTGAACCGGTTGGCCACGCAGATTCACCGGCTTGCGCGTTCAATGCCGGTGCTGATGCTGCAGGGCACGTTTTCGCACGAGCCGCCGGGCACCTTGAAGAACTTTGCTTTGATGGGCACCGAACATCCGGTGTTCGTCGCCGAGCGGGTGCAACAGGTGAGTTGGTTCGAGGGTCAGTTCTTTGCTTCCGACGGGCCGCTGTTCAGTCCGGAAGAGCTCAAGAGCGTGCTGACGATCGGCGCTGATATCGTCTTCACCTGTTTGCCCACGATCAACAAGGGCCAACTGGCGGCCGCGGTTGGCGCGAAGGATGCGGCGACCGCGTTGGGCGACGTGCTCAGCGACTATCTTGCGGCGGCCGGCCGGGTGAATAGCCAACTTCGGGCGGCCGGAATTCGGACGGTCGGTGTCTCGCACGGCACGGTCAACGGTTGCACGACCGAGCACGGCGTCACGATGGCGGGTTTCGATCACGAGTTCTCGATCAGCGCGCTGTTCGACGCCGAATGCGACGCCTTCATGCTTGGTCATATCCACAAGCACCAGCAGTGGGAGCGTGCTGGCCGGCTGGTCGCCTATCCGGGTTCGATCGGACGCTTTCACTACGGCGAGGAGGGGGACAAGGGCTACCTCCTGTGGGATGTGTCCGCCGGCGACGCGAGCGCGCAGTTGGTGGCGACGCCGGCGCGCGAGACCGTGTGTATCGACTTTGACGGGCCGCCCGACATGGCGCGGCTCGCCGAGATCGCTGCCAGTTCAACGGACAAATTCGTGCGCGTTCGTTGGCAGGTTGATGAAGAGCATCGTCAGTCGGTGGATCGCGAGGCGATTGCCGCGCTTTTCTTGGGCGCGTCGGAACTCAAGGTCGAGGCGCGCATTCTTCCGGTCACTCGTAGTCGTGCGCAGGGTATCAGCCTCGAAGCAACGGTTGAGCGCAAGCTCGAACGTTGGTGCGAACTGACTGAAGTGGTCCCGGCGCCGTTGCTCGAGCGGTTTCATTTGCTCGAAGCCAACGATGCCGAATCGATTGCGGCCGAGATTCTTGGTCGCATTGATACCTTGGCGCTGCCGGCAAGCAACGAAGCCCCGGCGTCTGAGGTGGCGGTGCATAGCGCGGCCGTCGACGATGAGTTACCGGTCCTGGATGCATCTGTTCAAACCGTCAACTCGTCGCCGGCGTCGTGGCTCGAGGATGATCTTTTCGCAGCGTGAGTTGCCAACCCAGCGAGAGAGGCCAGTCCGGCTCTCTCGCCGTGAACACAGCCGTGTTCCGATAGCCCACCAGGTTATCGAAACAAAGGTTTCACCGCGTCCTGGACGCATCGACGTAGCAATAGCAGGTCCTTTTTAAGCAGTCTATTTCCTTTACCCTGGCGGGGAGCAATCCCTACCGGGATCACTCCGCCTCATTTTTTGAACGGAGTGTGAATATGTTTGGTTTGTATCCTGCCGGAGCCGCTTGGGTTCGCACATTCGCCACGGAGAAATTCTCCGCGCGCGATATTCAGAAGTCACTCGTTGACCACGCGCAGTTCATCGCGGGCATCTTTCATCAACCATTTGGCGAGCAACGTGGGGCAGTCGCCGCGCAACTCGGCAAGATCCTGGTTCTGTCTACCTCGCATGGCAATGCAACCCAAATTGCGGTCGCACCCAACGTCGAGCTGCAAAATCTCCTCTGGTCGTTCGAGAAGGGATTTTCAACGCAATGGTCGGCAGTCGAGATCCGAGCGTTGACCGGTTATTCGGGATGGGAAGAATTGCTTACTGGCGTTCGACACGAATTCGCGGCTGCTTGCGAAGCCGTGCAGAAAGCGGTGAACGGAACGCTCGAAGCGCCGCCAGCGCCCGAGTCAACCGTTCACGAGTCTTTTCCTGATGACGACAACGACGCGTTCTATGCGCAAATGGCTGAGCTTTCGCAGCAGCCGATGGAGATGCCGTCATGCGTCCTCTGAAACTGACGCTGGAAGGGTTCTATGGCGTTCGCGATGGCATGCACCGCGACAGTCTCACGCTGGATCTGGAAAACATGCCGGAAGGCCTGATCGCGTTGACCGGTCCGAATGGGGCCGGAAAGACCACGATCATGGACAACTTGCATCCGTATCCGATCATGCCTTCGCGTGCGTCGAAGCTGTCCGTTGACGCCTTTTCGTATTGGGATCACATCTGTGCGCCTAACGCGCTGAAGGAACTCGAATGGGAGCACGACGGTATCCGTTATCGATCTTCTTTCACCTTCAGAAAGCCGGGCAAGACAGGCAAGGCGGAGTACTACCTTGCCTACCGGTCGATGGATGGTGAGTGGCGTCCGGTGTCGCTACCGGACGGCACAGTGTCGGATGGCAAAGCGGAGACATATAACCGCTGCGTCGACGCGATCAACGGCACGCTCGAGACGTTCTTCACCAGCGTTTTTTCGGCTCAAAACCGCAGGCCGCTTGCGGCATACGGCGTTGGGGAAATCAAGACGTTGTTGGCGGAGCTGCTCGGCATCGAACACCTGAAAGCGTTGTCGGCGAAAGCCGGCGATGTCGCGAAGCTGCTTGTTCGCTCGCTGGATGGGATTCAGGCCGAGATCGTCGCATTGTCACGCAAGCGTGAACGCGTGACGGAAGTCGAGCGACTGATCAACGTGGACTTTGATGCGCTTCGTGCGGCTCGTACAGAGCGCGATGCGGCCGTCACTACGGGCACCAACTTGGCCCAGCAGCGCGCGACGCTCGCAGTCAAGCAAGGGGCGTCTGCCGCCATCGAAGCACGCTTGCGCCAACTCGGCGTACGGCGTGACGAACTGACGAAAGCTTCCAAGACGCTGTCCGATGACGACACGGCAACGACGACGCGCGTACAGCAACGCACGTCGGGGCTGAACAAAACCGTGGCCAGTCATCAGGCGACGCTGACCCAACGAGAAGCAATTCTCGGTGCGGCAGCGCAGCGTGATGAGGCTCAGCTTCTGATCGGTCGTGAGGCAAACCGTGTCGAACCGCTGCAGAAGGCAATTGCGCTCCTGGAAGTGAAGCAGGTTCAGCACGCCGAGCTGCAGGGCAAGTTACGCGGGCTGGAAACAGAAGGGCCGACGAAAGCCGCCCACTATGAATCCCTGTCGAAGCAAGCGGCCGTCGTGGAGTCCGTTCCCTGCGTTGGACACGAGATGCATTCAACGTGTCCGTTGCTGTCACAGGCGCGTGAAGCCAAGGCGCAAGCCGAGGTTCAGCGCATTTCCGTGGCGGAACTTCGCACGACCTACGCAAGCACGAGAAAGTTGGCGGCCGAAATCGCGCCAATGATCGAGCAGCTTGCTACGAAGCGTGCGGAACTCAAGTCAGTGAGCGACGTGATTTCTGCGGCGCGCCAGAACTTGCAGAAGGCGACGGAGTTGGCTGCGAAAAAGCCATTGCTGGACGCCGCAACCGCGGGGCTCGAGACCGCGCTGTCTGAACTCAAGGCTTTGGCCGATGAGGAAGGCGCAAGGCGAATTCGTGTCGATGCTGACAAGGCGCGGTTCATTGCGCAGTTGACCGAAATCGCGGAAGAAGTTGCCCGGCTCGGCGCGGTCGATGTAACGGCAGCCATTGCCGACATCGATCGCCAGATCGTGGCCAACCGCGAGGCGCTTGTGACGTTGGATACTCGGATCGAAGGGTTGATCCGCTCGCAAACGACATTGCAGGCTGAATGCGGCCGGCTGAAGACGGAGTTGGACGGCTTTTCTGCGACGCAGTTGCGCGCAGATCGGCTGTCGGACGAAATCTCGCGCTGGAAGCTGTTGGCCAAGGGGCTGGGCAATGACGGCGTTGTTGCTCTGACGATCGATGATGCGGGGCCGGCGTTGACGCATACCGTGAACGAGCTGCTGTTGGCTTGTTATGGACGGCGTTTCACCGTCGAGATTCGCACTCAGCGAGCGCTGGCCACTGGCGAACTGCGCGAGGGATTCGAGATCCTCGTGCACGACGCTGACAACGACAGCACCAAGTCAGTAACGGTGATGTCGGGTGGTCAAAAGGTCTGGATCAACGAGTGTTTGACGCGGGGCATCGCGTTGTACCTTGGGCAGAACGCGGGTCAGTCGTACCAGACCCTGTTCAGCGACGAATCGGATGGCCCGCTCGATCCAGAGCGCAAGCTCCAGTTCATGCGGATGAAACGTGAGGTGCTGCGCCAAGGCGGGTATCAGCGTGAGTTTTTTATTTCGCAAACACCTGATCTTGTTGCAGAAGCTGACGCAATCATCGATGTGCAGGCGCTGGCGGCCTGACTGATTCAGTTTCACCCCCGTGGGGATCGCTCCCCATGGGGGCGGTCTCCGTTTTTTCTTAACTCGCGCTCCTCAGGGCGCGTTTTCATTTCCTCTGCCATGTACAACATTTTCGTCATTCTGCTGGCCACTGCTGGCGGCTCGGTCATGCCCGGTCCCGTAGTGCAATCCGATTCCGCGAAGGCGGTTCGTCCGCCGGCAGCTCGGCACCAACGCGAGGCGGTGCCGCGAAATATCCCGAAGCGGTCGGAAACTCGTCCTATTCGACATATCTGACCATGTTTAAATCCCCCGCCTCTTTTGAGGACGCGGGGATTTCGCCGTATACCCTTTCGGAGTTTCTATGAGAAATCTCAATCTTCAGCGCTTCACCGCAACGGTTCTCTTTGCGGCCTCGTTGGCGCTGGCCGCACCCGCGTTCGCCGCTGCGCACGATGAAGTGCAGGTGGCTTTCTCGCCCTATGGGGGCGCGCAAGCGCTGGTCCTGAACACCGTCGACAGCGCACGGCGATCGATTCGCCTCATGGCGTACTCGTTCACCGCCGCGCCAGTGGTGCGGGCATTGCTCGATGCCAAGCGGCGAGGGGTCGACGTCGCAGTGACAGTCGATTACCGGAGCAACGTGGCGGAAGATCGCAGCGGCAAGGCACGCGCTGCGCTCGGAACGCTTGCAAACGCGGGTATTCCAGTTCGCGTGGTTCGTGCTTTTTCTATTGCTCACAGCAAATACATAGTGGTCGACGGCGAGACGGTAGAAACGGGCTCGTACAACTACAGCCAGCAAGCGGCTCGATTTAATTCCGAAAACGTCCTGGTGCTGTGGGCGCGTCCGGACATTGCGCGGGCCTATCTGCAAAATTGGGAAGAAGTCACGGCGCTCGGCGAGCCGTACGTTGCGCCCTAGAACCGAATTCATCGCATGACGATCGATCGGTAATCACTTTTAACCCATGCGGGCAAGCAGCCCGCTAGGGCTGTTCCGCTAAACGGAGCAAGAAAATGTTTGTGACTCGGGGCACCACGAAGCGACAACTATCGCTTGTCGAAACGCACGCCGATGGATGGAAAAATCAACCGCCGACATATATGGCGGGCTTTTTACCAGTCAGCGAGGGAATCGGGACGATTCACGGTTCTATTTTCTGTTTCTGGATCGGCGTTTGCGACGTGGCGTCGCGCGAGGTCGTACAGGCAATCGAAGACTTCATCGACGACCATGACGTAGCCGGATTGCGGTTCATCCGCAACGTGCCGGAAAACGTACATGTCGGAATAGCCGAAGCCGTCGAAGCGGCACGCGCGCAATTGACCGCGTAAAACTTACTTTTACCCATGCGGGCAAGCGGCCCGTATGGGCTGCTCCGCGTTCATTCCAAGGAGCAGTAAAAATGTCTTACTCATGCAGCGACTTCACCGACGATGTGCTCAACAAGCTCACCGGCCTGGGATTGATTCGACCGGAAGAGGTCGAGGAGAACGACCCAGAATCGCAGGCGAATTTGGCGATCACGGCCATAACCGAAGTCGCAGGCAAAGCTGCGAGCGCCTCGGGGGCTGCCGGTGCACAACTCTTCTTCGAGGAGTTGCTCGCATCGGTCGAATCTCTGAGTGCGATTGCGGAACAGCATGGCCCGGCTGTACTGGCCCAACTCATGTATCTGCAAAGCGCAATTGCCAAAGGCACGCACATCGAACTGTATCCCGCCGAAGCGACAGCTCTCGGCTTCGTGTGTGCGCTCCCTTCCGGCGAGCGTTGGTGGACATTCGTTTCCGAGATTGCTGAAGGAACGACGTCGTAAAACGTAATCAATCTTCTTTGACCCCGCGGGTAGCGATCCCCGTCGGGGTCGCTCCGCATTTTTTTCTTGTGGAGTTTCAATGTTCGAAGCAGCGATCGATGGGCAGTATCCTGAAAAATTCCCGACCGTTGAGGCCGCCAAAGCATACATTTCGGACACGCCGATCATCGGTGTGCGTCCGTGGGTCCGGGATCTCAACGGCCCGGGTGTCCGCTGGGGATTCCTCATCGTCAGTGGCAGAGCGCTGCAACCGCGGGAGCGCCAGTCATGACGCCCGCTGTCTCAGCACCTAGTTGGCTTGGCTCGTACGCAAGCGGCCAAAAGCTCGGCTGGGCGCAATCGGTGATGGCCTACGCTGAGTACTACGGCGTCGACGGCTCGGCCGACGATGATCCGGAGTTCGAGGAGAGGCTGGTCATGCACCGCGCACCCCTCGTTGGGTACGCGAGCCGGACCGGAACCCGTCGCAACCTGGCCGCGCTCGATGATGCCGACTGGCGGTTGCTCGTATCGGCCAAGGGGCAACTCAGAACCGAAGGCATGCGTTACGCGCTCGATAACGGCGCGTGGACCGCATTTCAACAACAGCAGCCTTTCGACGAAAAGGCGTACCTGATCGCTGTCGAGAAGCTTGGCCTCGACGCAGACTGGATCGTCCTGCCCGACATTGTGGAAGGCGGCCTCGCGTCGCTCGACTACTCGCTGAGATGGAAGGAGCGCCTTCGCGGCATGCCGACCAAATTGCTGATTGCTGTACAGGACGGCATGCAGATCTCAGATGTTGCCAACCTGCTTTGCCCAGCAGTCGGAATTTTCATCGGCGGCACGACGGAGTGGAAAGAAGCCACGGCGCAAGCCTGGGGTTCTCTCGCTCGGCGCCGGAATTGCCACTTGCATGTTGGACGGGTCAATTCTGCCCGTCGAATACGCATCTGCGCCGCTGCTGGTGCCAACAGCTTTGACGGCTCGGGCGTTAGCCGATACGCCGAAGCACTACCCCGGCTTGATCGGGCGACGCGACAGGCGGATTTGTTTGCGGCCGCCGGCGGGTCACTTGAAGAAGCGCAGCTAGCAACGGCTGATCTCAATTTATAGAAATATCAATTCAACCCTTTCGGGAGCGTTCCCGAAAGGGGCGCTCTCATTCTTTTTCGCGGAGCGTTTTATGGATGCTGGAATACTTGTAAAGATGGAGGTGGCGATCAGCGTCATGCAGTCATATATCGCAAAGGACTATGTCTTAAGCTGTGCCATGTCCGGCGGCAAAGATTCAAGCTGTGTGATGGTCCTGATGCTAGAGGCGATTCGCCGTAGCGCCCGACATCATCGCGGCTCGCACTACATACTTTCCGCTGATACCACGATCGAAAACCCGGCCGTCGCAAATCATCTTCATGCGGTACTCGAAGAAGTTCAGTTCTACGCCGAGAGTGCCGGCTTACCGGTGGAAGTCCACGTCACGAAACCATCGCTCGCATCGCAATTCGTTGTATCGACGATAGGTCGGGGAACGCTCGTGAGGACGCCGGAAAATGGAGTCAAAGACGGCAAGCGCATACGTGCGTGCTCCGACGATTGGAAGGTACGCCCGCAAGGGCGCCTCCGGACTCTGCTCGCGCGCGAGGCGTCTAACAAGGGTGCTCGAGAGATTTTAACCATCCTGGGAATGAGGAGGTCAGAAAGCGCATCGCGCGACACCGCAATGGCACTTCGCGGTGAATCAGCCGACTCCGTCATTCGTCACGATTCAGGTGCGCTTACACTTTCTCCGTTGGCCGACTGGAGCACTGACGAGATCTGGAGCATGCTGGGCGCTCTCATGGAGCCAGATTGCCTTCCGTTTCCGAGTCCACTCGCGCCCGCGACAATTGCACGCTTATCCGATGTATACCGGGCTGGCAATGGCGGCACCTGTGGCGTCGTTCTTGGTGAAAGCGGGGCGCGGGCTGCATGCGGTTCACGGTTCGGTTGTGCATTGTGCTGCGTGTCCGGGGACCGCGACAAGTCGATGGAGTTTATGGTGCAGGAGACGGAGCACAAGCACCTGCAGCCGCTCAATGACTTCCGCAATTACTTGCTTGCAATCCAGTGGGATCTTTCTCGCCGCGACTTGGTAGGCCGCACGATCAGCGAAGCTGGATACACGCGGATTCAGGCAGACACATACGGCTGGCACGAGCGGATCTCGATGCTTCGAATGCTCTGCACGATCGACGCGATGGAGCGTGATCGGGCAGAGGAGCACGAAGCCAATCTCGCATCCGGGCGTATTGAAGATACTGAAGGCAACAGGTCGCTCTGCGACGTTCAGTTCGAGTTCGTGACGCCGCAGCAACTTGTAGCGATTGATTTCTTCCTCTCGATGCATCATTACGCGCCTCATGCCTTCCCTGCTCTTGCTGTGTGGCACGACGTGAACGTGCTCGGCAGACGATATCCGGTACCAAATGTCGATCCATTTCCGAAGGTCGATGTGAAGCTTCATGGTTGGTATCGGGTCGGGCACTACGATTTAGAAGCGCCGGCGGACGGCCTGCGCGACTACAGCGCCGAGCAGTGGAATCGATACTTGCATCCTGGTCGTGCGAGTCGATACGCAAGAACGACCGGTGGCGAGCAGACAGCGTATTTCGAGGAGGCCTCGCAGTTTGAAGTCGATGCGCAAGCTGCTTGTCTGTTTGTAACTTGCACATACGACACACGGTTCATGCTGGAAACGCAGGCGAGGGATGCGATCGAGTCAGCGCGGTTTTGGCTGAACGAGGGCATCGTGAGGTTGCCCCGCGGAATGGCTCAGCGGTATCAGGACATGGCAAAGCGCGGGCAGTATTTCAGCCGCCTCGCGCTACGTCATAATCTGACGCCAGATGAGCTCGACGCGTATCTAATTCGCAGTAGCGTCGGCGACGGCGAACACGATGACTTGATTGTGCGCAACAGCGCGCAGGCTGACCTGTTCGCAGAAACGGCGTAGCGATCGCTGTACAGAAACCTTTCGACAATCCCCCGGGCTCACTCCTCGGGGATTTTTTTCGTCGAGCGAACACGCCTCGATTCTGTTCGCGGGTATTTTCCGAGGCCACCTTGAACCTCGGAAAGCGTCGCTGAACGCAATCGACGAGCTATTCCGTATTGCGGCGAGCGCGGATTGCCAAGGTAGCTTCAGGACAAGGTCTTTATCATCTGAAGGCCAAGCTATTCACGTGTTCTGAGGCTCGATACCGGTTTCGGCACACCACCGGCGCAGCGCTTGTTCGGGAGCGTCAGCTTCAAATCCATACCACTCATCGAGTACACCACACGATTCGAGCAGATCCTTGAACCGCGAGTACGCGCCTTGCCGCCGGAAAAAGCCGTTGACCTGCGTGTACCGGTCAGGCAGTTGCTGTGCGACAAAGCGCAAGGCGAGATTACGTCCAAGATCCAGATCGGTCTTGTGCGGTATGGCGACGTAACGGTCTGAGACTTCAAGGTCTTCGGGAACATCGTCATCAAGCCTGTCGGCAAACTCGGATGTCCAATAGATCGTGCCAGTATCGAGGGATATGTACGCGCTGTGCTCTGTCGGGGCGGCCGCGCCAACGAACTCGAACGCCGAAATTAGATCGTCGTATTTAACCGCCACCATAGCTATGCTCCCAACTGCATCCCGTCGAAGGCGAAAGCGCGGCGGCCATTGGCAGACATCTTGAGGGCCGACTGCGGTCTTTCGGTATGGCAAATAGCCGAGTTGACGCCTTTGCGGCGCACTGTTGGGGATTTTAATTCACCTAGATGTCGGAAGGCGAGACGCTTCCGATGTAAAAACCGCGCTGCTGTTGTCCGCCACTTTCCGATGTTGCGAGCTGTGCTCGGTCGATCAGCGCCATTTGAGCGTGCAATTCGATTTAGGTCATGCAACGTTGAGCGCGACAAAGCTCCTCGTTGATCGCGATCCGGTGAAACCTGGGGCAATCGTCGCTGGAATCGTTTGATGCGCAGGAAACGTGGTTGGCCAACCCGTTCCGATCTCAAGAAGCCTGGAAATATGCCGTTATATCCATAGCGGCCAGCGGGCGTTATCATGGTACGCAATGCGTATTACCAAAAAAGGCTATGTCGAATACTACCCAGCAAGAATATTTAAAGTCAGCAAAGGACGCGCTCGGCGTGACCTGGGACGAACTTGCCAAGCTGTCCGGCATCAATCCGCGTGCACTCAAAACCTATCGGATGCCGGACACCTCGCAAGACTATCGGCAGCTACCTGCTCTTGCCCGTGCGGCCATCGATCGCCTCGTTGTGAAGCCCAAAAAGAAAGTTCAGGTGATTAATTGACATAGTACGCATTGCGTACCATAATAAGAGTGTGAAATAACCGCTTGGAACCTTTATGAGTGACGATGCTTTTTGTTTGGCTTTAATGCGCCGCGCGTTGCTGCGTGATGATCTGGAATTACGTGGGTTTCGGGCGGTATATGAGGATCGGGCGCGAGTGTTGGCGGCTCGGCTCATTGCTGGCGACACAACCGCGTGAGGCGAGGGAAACACAATGAGCGACGAAGCGTTTCGACTCTCTCTTATGCGACGCGCACTTTCGCGCAGCGATGAAGAATTGTTCGGCAATCGGCATCGCTACTTCGAAGTCGCACGCAAGTTGGCTGCGCGACTTATTGCCGGCTCTCCCGATTGACCAAGGAAAACGATAGGCGCGAAGTGTGCCCCGCACGGCCCGGTGGCCAGATTAAGGAAATCGACAAATGAAACAGAACATCTACCTGCTTTGCTCACTCGCGGCTCTAGTGCTGGGTGGGAGCGCAATCGCAACCGCCGTCCCCGCATCGCAGAATCCGTCGATTGGGAGCGTTATTACAATGGGGTTAGGCTTCGTTGGCCTCATCGGAAATCTATTGGGGCGTCGCAGAAAGCGCGAAGCTTTCTAGCCACGGAAAACATGAGCCAACATAAAACCCCAGGCTTCCTGTCCGGATGGACGGTGCTGCTGCCGCTGGTCGGGTGCTTCGCCGGTCTGGTGATCCTGTGGGCGTGCCGAGACTCGGGCTTGTCTTGGTGGATTGGTGTGCCGGCCGCTATCGCGGTTGTGGTCGGCGGCATCCTTTTGGAACGCGCCGTTGAGCGAAAGTACCTGCCATCGCGGCGTAACCACTGACCACGGAAAAGATCAGCGGATCATGAGCATACCGACCATCGAATCCCTATCTGCAGCGGCACGAGCTGGTGTTACAGCAATCCAACCGGACGGTGGTACGGTCCGGATTCGGGGCGCTGCCGCGGTAG